>CANGEV010000036.1 GCA_947452995.1 Chitinophagales bacterium | reverse complement strand
CGGGATAACCTTTAACTTTTCCCTTTTCCCTCCCGATGCGAAGCTATCAGGATAACCTTTAACTTTTCCCTTTTCCCTCCCGATGCGAAGCTATCAGGATAACCTTTAACTTTTCCCTTTTCCCTCCCGATGCGAAGCTATCAGGATAACCTTTAACTTTTCCCTTTTCCCTTTTAACCATAAAAAAAGCCTCAGTCGACGACTGAGGCTTTTTTATTTATTCTCCTAATTTCTTAGCAGCACGCTTTCTATCTTCTTCATTCAATAACAACTTACGCATACGAACCGACTTCGGAGTTACCTCAATCGCCTCATCCACGTCGATGTATTCCATACATTCTTCTAATGAGAACAAACGCTTCGGCGTGATCTTAACCGTTCCATCACTACCACTCGCACGCATATTCGTTAACTTCTTACCTACAATCGGGTTGATTACCAAATCCGTCGGACGGATATGTTCACCAATTACCTGACCTTCGTAAATAGCCTCACCTGGATCAACGAAGAAGGCCCCACGATCTTGTAACTTATCGATCGAATAAGCAGTCGTTTCACCTGTTTCCTTCGCTAATAATACACCATTCATACGTCCAGGAATGCTTCCTTTCCATGGTGAATACTCTACAAAACGATGCGCCATAATAGCCTCACCCGTTGTTGCAGTCAATAAGTTATTACGTAAGCCAATCAAGCCACGAGAAGGAATATTAAACTCCAAATGTTGCATCTCACCTTTCGATTCGATCGACAATAATTCACCCTTACGCATGCTCACCAACTCAATTACTTTACCAGCGAATTCTTCAGGAACATCGACTACCAAAGATTCATACGGCTCACATTTCACACCGTCAATTGTTTTAACGATAACCTGCGGCTGACCAACTTGCAATTCATACCCTTCACGACGCATTGTTTCAATCAAAATACCTAAGTGTAGGATACCACGACCATAAACTAAATATGCATCTGGAGAATCAGTTTCGTCAACACGTAATGCAAGGTTCTTTTCAGTCTCCTTGTATAAACGATCACGTAAGTGACGAGACGTTACAAACTTACCTTCTTTACCGAAGAACGGAGAAGTATTAATCGTGAACAACATATTCATCGTTGGTTCATCGATCTTAATCGTTGGTAATCCTTCTGGATTTTCAAAATCAGCGATGGTATCACCAATTTGGAAATCTTCCAAACCTACCACTGCACAAATATCACCAGCAATAACTTCCGTTACTTTCTTTTTTCCAAGTGCTTCAAATACGTGTAATTCTTTCACACGTGCTTTCTTGACAGTACCATCCGCCTTCACCAAACTAATCGGTTGGTTTTCTTTGATAGAACCACGAGAAACTTTACCTACTGCAATACGTCCTGTGAACGTAGAGTAATCCAAAGAGGTAATTTGCAATTGCAAAGTACCCTCACTTACTTTCGGCGCTGGAACATAATCCAAAACTACGTCTAATAAGTGATTGATATTGTCGGTTGGATTTTTGTAATCAGGACCCATCCAGCCATGTTTCGAAGAACCATAAACGGTAGGGAAATTCAACTGCTCTTCAGTCGCATCCAATTGGAAGAACAATTCAAAAACTGAATCGTGTACTTCATCCGGACGGCAGTTCGGCTTATCTACTTTGTTGATAGCAACAATCGGACGTAAGCCCAATTGTAAAGCCTTTTGTAATACGAAACGTGTTTGAGGCATAGGTCCTTCAAAGGCATCCACCAAAAGGATAACGCCGTCAGCCATTTTCAAAACACGCTCCACCTCACCACCGAAATCGGCGTGACCTGGAGTATCGATGATATTAATTTTTGTGTCTTTATACATCACCGCCGCATTCTTAGAGAAGATGGTAATACCGCGCTCTCTTTCGAGGTCGTTATTATCCATAATCAGCTCTCCTTTCTCTTGATTCTCACGGAAGATATTGGTTTGATAAAGAATTTTGTCAACAAGGGTAGTCTTACCGTGGTCAACGTGGGCGATGATTGCTATATTGCGAATATTCATAATAAAATTAAAACCCAAACTGGGCGTAAAAAGTCCGCAAAGATAGCATTTTCGCTGGATATTGCCTTTTTTTTCATTGAGAAGCCTATCTTATCCTTTTGTTAATGGAAAGTAGAACACTTAAATTCCGTATCTTCGCAACATTATGGAAAGCATTCGTCAGAAAAAAGTAGCAGAATTAATCAAAACCAACTTGAGTGAAGTCCTTCAAAAAATGGGCTTATTCACTGTGGAAGGGGCTTTGGTGACGATCACCCATAGCACAGTAACACCCGACTTGTTAGAAGCAAAGATCTATCTGAGCATTTTTAATGCAAAAGACAAAAATGCGGTGTTGCGAGTATTTGATGAAAAAAATAAAGAAATCCGCCATCAGCTGAGCCATAAAATAGGCAAATTGGTACGTCGCATGCCTGAAATTCAGTTTTATATCGACGATACATTGGATGAAGTATTCAAGCTTGAGGCTCTTTTTCAAAAAATTAAAGACGAAGACGCTAAAGGTAATTAGTAAATGTCGGCACCCTTTTTCATTGCATTCCGCTATTGCTGGTCGAAAAAATCGAGCAATGCCATTCAACTGGTAAGCTGGATTTCAATGATTGCGCTCTCTTTCGGTGTCGCAGCCCTTATCATCGTACTTTCTGTATTCAACGGCTTCGAAAGCCTAGTAAAAACACTCTATCATTCGTTCAACCCCGATCTACAGTTGAATCCTGTATCTGGAAAAGTGATTCAGCTAAATGAAGCACAACTCGCTGCCCTACGCCGTGTGAAGGGCGTCGAAGCACTCAGCACGATCGTAGAAGAAAAAATGCTGCTCCGTTACCACGAACAGCAATATATCGCCTCCGTTATTGGCGCCGATTCCAACTTTAGCAAAGTACATGAAGTAGGCCATTTCATGTATAAGGGTCGCTTCGACCTGCAAAGCGAGCCTCCGGGTATCATTCTCGGCGCTGGCATCGCACAAGCATTACAGGTCGACCCAGAACATGCACAGGAGCCCATCACATTATATTGCGCGAGTCGAACCGCTTCGGTAAACGAACTCGATCCCAGCAGTGCCTTTCATCAGGCATTCCTGCGTTGTTATGGCGCATTCGCGATACAGCAAGAATTTGATCAACACTATGCATTTCTTTCTCAAGACGTAGTCAGAGACTTATCCGAACAAACAGAAGGCTTCAGTGCTATACACTTCAAATTAGAAAAAGGAGCGAATGAAAAAGGCGTA
Organism: Chitinophagales bacterium; assembly: GCA_947452995.1. Classification (GTDB taxonomy): domain Bacteria; phylum Bacteroidota; class Bacteroidia; order Chitinophagales; family CAIODY01; genus JAHEYX01. The sequence continues at coordinate 710 of CANGEV010000036.1, read as the reverse complement.
AAGAAAGCCATTCAAGCTATTTGCCCCACAAAAATACAACTGCTGAATAGAGACGAACAAAATGCCGAAGTCTTTCGCATCATGAAGATTGAAAAGCTAATGGTATTCCTGCTTTTGGGCTTTATCCTCTTAATCGCCTCCTTTAATTTCATCGGATCACTCAGCTTGATGGCAATCGACAAACGCCATGATAGCGGCGTTTTACTAACACTCGGCGCAACGAAAGAAGACATACAACAAATTTTTAGATGGGTGGGTTATATACAGAGTCTCGCAGCAAGCATTGCAGGAACCTTATTTGGTATCGGCATTTGCCTAGGGCAGTACTATTTTCATTGGATAGAATTACAAGGCGACTCCTTCGTCATCAAAGCCTACCCGGTCGAAATGCGCCTTTGGGACTTCGTCTTCGTCTTCCTCTTAGTAAATGTCATCACTTTCTTAGCGACGCTCATTCCTGTCCGCCGTATTAAAGTGATGGAATTGGAGCTGAAAAGTGAATAGTGATCCCGATGCAATCGGGAGTGAAAAGTGATCCCGATGCAATCGGGAGTGAAGGGTGAATGGTGAAGGGTGATCCCTGTCTTGTCCTGAAAAAAGTGGACAGTGGTTTAGGATTTATTTACGAAGCAGCTGCATAAATTTCAGCAGGCACTTTAAGTTTTAACATCCAGTGCGGACGTTTATTATTATAATTTTCCACTGCCTGT
>CANGEV010000035.1 GCA_947452995.1 Chitinophagales bacterium | reverse complement strand
TTCCACCTGCGGGAGCTGGTAAAACAAAAGAATATCTCCCCAAATGGCTAATTCCGCATATCGAATTCTTATAATTAATATCCCCATTGGTGGTGAATTCAAAAATGGTGGCATTATTAGTTCTAACGTCAATATTAAAATTATTTGTGGTTCCAAATATATTATTTGATGATGATACATTATTACCAATATTCAACCATTGTGATTTTACTTTGGTGTTCAATAAAATAAGAATAGGTATAAATATTATTTTAATTGACTTGTTCATAATTTATGTATTTAAATGTTTGAATTTTATTTAACGAATTAACTTTTATCAAAATAACATCACCTGGGAAAGTGTAGTTTTTTAAATTTATTTCTGTAATTGGATCTTTGGTGCTAAGTTCAAATTTCAAGCCACCTAATTGGTCGTAAATTGCAATATGATAGACTTCCCCTTTCCCGTTAATTTGTACAACGTCTTTCAATAAGGACGCATTAAAGCTTGAGGCTAGTGGGCTACTAGTGTTTTGAAAAACAGTGTCAATCTCTGTTACCGACAAATCATCAAAGAAATAATATCCCATTCCTGATTTTCTTGTTAAAGTACTTTGAACATAGGTTATTCCATTTGGGACGGTGGCTGTGTCTATGTTTTTATCAAGGCCAAACGTGCCTAGAATAAGGTATTTATAAGCTGAATCTGCTCTAAATATTCCTGATACTTCCACCCAACTAGTATCTTGAATAGCCACTGATGGCTTAATGTCGGGTTTGATATTCAGCGAAGGAATGGTATCGTTTACATCACTCCAGGCGAAATCTCTATAACGTGCATTTGTAAATTTTATACCAATATTCGTAGATTTTTTGGGTGGAACACCTGAACAATAGTTAATGTTCACAGGACTAAAAAATGCAGTTTTGAATTTTACTTTGTAGTAGGAATTTATTTTTAATGCTTGTGTTAAAGTACATTCTAATTGTTCGCGAAAATTTAATGGGTGGGAAGGATCCTGATAATCAAAGCTGAACGCTCCTGCATAGGTGTTTCCTGAAGAAGGGGTTAAGCCAAAGGTTAGCATGTTGGTAGGTTGCGCAAACATACTCATAAAGAAGGCACTCGGGTCAGGGCAAACTATTGATGTAGCGGTGAAAAAATCACAGGAATGCAACGCGCTCCACCAGCCAACCATATGATCGTATTGCCATGCAACCCCCCCTCCGTAGTAGATACATGGGGTATCAATTATTTCAAAACTCGGATTGGGAACGAGATTGATTTGCGCTTTTAATAGCCGGCAGGGCAGCAGTAATAAGCAAAGGATAAGAATTTTTTTCATGGATTTGAATTAATAAAATCATGCAATTAATCCTATTCTATTCTGTATTTTATATAGAATAAATTAAAATTATAAATGCAAAAATAACGTATATAAAAGTGTACCACAAGACCCTATTTTTAGGAATTTTTATACTTGGGTAGAAATACTTGCCTTTATTGAGGCTTATTTTTAATCAAATAGATTCAATCTTTTCGCATATCCTGCGAAATGGGTGAAATTATTAAATCCTTTCGATTTTATTTTTTTATTAATATCTCTTCTAAGAGAGTTTACGGAAAAATAAGTTTTATTAGTTCGTTGTGATATTTCAGCAGTCGGGCAACCTTCTAACATAAGATGTATAACTGCTATTTCTGCAGGTTTGAAATCAAATTCATTTAAAATTCGTAAGGGTGCATTATTATTAGGTACGAATTCTGGGTCTAAATTTTTAAATACAAGTTGATTTCTCATGGCAATATCCATGATGATATTCAATATTTCTTTGTTCGGTTCGCCTTTTGAAATAAACCCCTTCGCCCCAACTTTTTTAGCTTCATATATCAGATCAGCATCTCCACGGTAGCTCATTAATATACATTTAATTGATTTGTTTGTTTTTGTTATAGATTCAATTAACTGTATTCCATCCATACCGTTTGTATAATAGTCGATGATGGCAATGTCAGGCTCCTTTTTTATGATCTCTTGTAAGGCTAAATTTGAAGAAGTATTCATTCCAATTACCTTAAAGGCTTCATTGGATTCTAAGAAAGTTTTCACGCCTGTTAAAGTTGTTTCATGATCATCTACTAAGTAAACTGTGTAAATTTTATTACTCATGTGAATGAATTATAGATGTTTTGGTAATTCGATAACCACCTTAGTGCCATTCCCATTTTGCCCATTACTAAAGTTGATATTTCCGCCAGACAAGCTAACGCGTGTTTGAATGTTTCTAATCCCAATCCCCGGATCGCTTTTGCCTGAAGGAATATCTGTTGGGATACCAATTCCATTGTCTTCTACTTCAATATGAATTACGGTTGATTTTGAACTTACGGTTACAATGGCATTGCTTGCTTTGGCATGTGAAATAATATTTTTGAGCAACTCTGTTATGATGCGATAGGTTTCTAAAGCAATCGATGGATCTAGGAAATTGAGTTGGTAATCCTCAATAGAGAGTTTACAATTTAATTCATTTCTGCTATTAATACGATGAATGAAATTTGTTAGAGCATTTCTTAAGCTTTTAATGTCTTGTACATAAGGTGCATATTCATGTGATAAATTTCGTACATCAAAACTGAGCGTTTCGATTTCTTTATTGAGTGTTTTAATCCAGGATTTTATTTCTGGGGGGCATTTGTCTACGATTGGTTCGTCATCGTTTTTAAGAATCATTTTTATACCGAATAGCCGTGCACCCACATCGTCATGCAGTTCGCGAGATAATCTGGCTAGGATTTCTTCTTTACTGTTAATAATTGATTGGATTGCTTTTCTTTCTACGGTGATAACATTCAGTTTGTGTACATTCTTATTTTTTATTATAAGTAAAAAATAAGAAGTAGTAATTGTAACAAATGAACATCCAAGAATTATTATTATGATGTTTAATATAATTAGTTTGTTTTCCATTTTTTTAAGATGATTATTGAAAATAAGGCGCTTCGTATGCAATTGGCTAAGAGGAGCGTTAGGAATGTTAGCAGTTGAAGATTCTTATTTTTAGATGAAAAAATCTCAATTAGATGGCAGAAGAATGTACTGGTCATTATTTCATAAATGAAAATTGCTGCGACTACAGTAAGATCTAAGAATTTGGTTTTTAATCTATCGGACCAAAGTAATCGTTGCATAACTAGCACTGAAATGAGAATTATACTCACGCTTTGGAATTGGTAAAGATTGTCAAGCGGAGAGAAAAGTGACTTTGCTTCAACTAAATTTATGCTCGCAATTATTAAATCAATAGTTCCAATTATATAGAATAGAACTCGGTTTCGATCTAGAATTTTCAGGAGGATAAAAATTGAAAAAAGAAATTCGACTATGGTAAATATGTTATTGATAGGGGTTTTAGAATGAAAGTGGAAAGCAAATGGAATTTTGATTAAGTAAAAAACTATCTCCAGAAGAGCCCAATATTTTATCAAATTAAAGATATTGGAATGTCTTGAGGAGACAGTTTTTGTTTTAACTAAAAGTGGTATTAGATAACTTGATGCAGTTATTAATACAAGAAAATTATATAGAAGTGTTAGCGACAATTATCTGACTGTTGAGGTTTAAATTATTTGTAGTCGTAGGACAGAATGGTGGGCAAATGTCATCTTTGTCATAAATCTGTGAATCTAAGGATACATTGAATGGTACATTGCCAATAATGTCATTTCCTTTATCATCAACAGCTACTACAAATGGTTCAAGAGTTTTTGTTCCATCGTTGTTTGCCGCTTGGTCTACTGCCTCATGATACTTTAATCCAAAATAAATGCGCAAACCATTAAAATTGGTAAGTGCATCAGGATTGATGTTAAAAGCTGCTGCTATAACACTAGCATCTATTAAACATGATTTAGCGATGTAAAAAGTGCTTGCATTGTTTAGAGCTTCTTGCATTGCATTGGCTTCATTCATTGAGATTTCCTTTTCCATAAAATTGTTTTTTTACAAATTTCAGATTATTTATAAAATATGCAATACCCTATTTTTAGGATTTTTTGTCTTTGGTGTTCTGTTTTAGCCTCGAAATAGGGTAATTTATATTTCATAATATCCTAATCACTATTTTTTGTTCATTTTATTGCTTGTTAGGAAGAGTTAGAATATATATGATTATTTTTTTACAAAGTAAAATCAACTTTTGCAAGTACACAAGCCCCTATTTTTAGGAATTTTGCGAAAAAGCATCCTTATTTAGCCTAGTAGGAGGCTTTTTTACTTTATCCCAAGAAAGGCATAAAGTTGAGTCGAATTAACTAGGATTCGTTTGCCTATTTTTAGTCGGTCAATATTGCCTGCCTCGAGGTAATTATAGAGGGTTCGACGGCTAACCTTCAGCTGAGCCATTACTTCCTGAAATTCCTGCCAGTCCTTAGAGTAAGGAGGAATCTCATTTTTACTTTCTAGTAAGGCCGCATGCAGATCTTCAATTTTTCTTATTAATTGTTGATAGGCTTAGTGCTGTATGGTTATTACTTCCATACGGCGAATATATTGTGATGTTTTTAAAATAAAAAACGCCAAATGTCTTTGTAGACGCCTTTAGACGGATTTAGACGCTTTTTTAACATTTTATTTTTCAAAGCCTGTGGCTATGAGTGATTTTATTTGTTTTTATGTTGTTTTACTTATTCTTGTTTGCGAAACTGAGTATTCATTATTCACTATTCATCTTGCTTAGTCGCTTGAATTTCGTAATAGCTATCCATTAAAAAAACAAGTACGCTATAAGCTATGTTTAAAATTATTATTTTTGATTCGTCGATTACTTTTGTTGCTTGTCAGTTCTTTAAAAAATAGTAATCCAGAGTAGGTGTTTCTAAATTGTTGCTCAATTATTTAATAACCTATTTAAATGCGTTTTTATAACCTGTCCGGGAAAAATCGGATGTTTTGCTTTGGAAAATCCTGAATTGTCTGCCCGTGAGTTGGCCATACGATACGCCGAATCCAGTGAGTACTTTGTATCCGAATCAACCGTATATCGGCTGCTCAAGAAGCGAGGATTACTAACTGCTCCCAACTATGTGGTATTGAGTG
>CANGEV010000034.1 GCA_947452995.1 Chitinophagales bacterium | reverse complement strand
GAAAACAGTTTACATATAAACGCGAGCAACTTGAGTGCCGGACATTATTTATTGGTAATAAACAGTGAATCCGGCATTGTGCACTGCAAATTAGTATGTAGTAAGTAACATAAAAAAAGGGAACCACAAGGTTCCCTTTTTTTATGTGTGGTGTCAAATTCTATTTAATATGCGCCATAATCGTAGCCTCATCGGTAAGACCAATATTCGACCAAACCATTTCTCCGTTATGGTAAATCTCGACGTAAGGAATGCTGCTCACTTGCTTTGCATTCGCCAAATCACTATTCTCATCCACATCGATTGCAATCAATTTAATTTTAGCAGCGTTCTTTTGCTCAATCGCTTCCAAGATTGGCTTCAGTTTTTTACACGGTCCACACCAAGTCGCGTTGAAGTCGATAATCACATATTCTTTTCCTGCACCTTTGATAGCGGCGTTGAAGTCAGACATAGACATCCCTTTTTTCGGAGCAGCATCACCAGGCATAACCTGTGCTTTGTTCGCATTGCGCCACGCTAGCATACCTCCTTCCAAATTATAAACAGTACTGAATCCCATTGCTTGCATATCTTCTAATGCATGTTCGCTACGACCACCCGACAAGCAATAGATGAATACAGGACGTTTTTTATCCAATGCTTCTATTTTCGTTTGAAAATCATCTCTGCTATAATCGATATTAATCGCTCCGGGAATAATACCGCCTGCAACTTCTCCGGCAGTACGTACGTCAACAATCTGTGCATCTGGTGTTTGTTTTAGTAAAGCCTCATAAGCGTCTACGCTAATAGTCTTTGCAATACCTTTGGCTGCCTTATCGCCTGCATTCGCACAAGACAATAATCCGAAGACCGCTGTAAAAAGAAATGCCGAAGCAATGAGAATACGTTTCATTTTTTGGATATTTTTACAAAAGTATAAAATGATTCACGAATCATCTGTTACTTAGGTGACAAATGATTAAACAGATTTTTGAATGAAAACTTGGGGCTTCTATCTTCTAGTACTTTTTCCAATTCTTTGGCTAGCCTGTAACAATGACAGCGACGACGCGACTGCTGAAAATACGCCAAGCCTAAACATTGTATCGCAAGACAGCTCCTACCTTGTAAACCTTACTAATTTCGAAATAGACAAAAGCAAAGCCTGCCAATGGACCATCGACGGAATCCCGGTAAGTATTCAAAAAATCAGTGACACGCAGTACAAATTTGCAAGCAGCTTAGTAAAGGCTGGGAAACATAACCTAACCTTGTTTCATAACGAGCAGCGTATTTCAGGAAGCATGTATAAAATCATTTCACTCCACTATAAAGTAGTTAAAACAGTACCACATAGAAGTGATCTTTTTACAGAAGGTTTTTTCTTCGACGCAGAGGATAATTTATGGGAATCAAGTGGTTTAGATGGCAAGTCGAAAATCTTCAAAATGCGTTGGAATGGGAGTCGTTGGCAAATCTTAGATTCTATAAAGGAAGCACCTGAAGAGTTTGGAGAAGGTATTAGCCTATTGAATGGCGAGCTCGTTCATTTGTATTGGAAAAATCAATATCTAAAAACCTTCAGCCTACAACCCTTAAAAAACACCAAAACTATTCCATTCGAAGGCGAAGGATGGGGCTTGTGTAGCGCAGGAAGCGATGGTTTATGGGTTTCAAATGGTTCTTCGCAGTTGAGGAAAATACAACTCAAAGGTAATCAGATGCTCACATTAAAGACTATCAATGTTAGCAATGATATTGGTCCGATAAATAACTTGAACGAATTAGAAGAAATGAATGAAAAGTTCATCTGGGCCAATGTGTGGCAGTCGGATCATATTGTGCTAATTGACCAGGAAAATGGGACTGTGCTTGGTGATTTAGACCTCTCCACGCTAGGACAACAAGAAAGAAGTATTAGTTTTAATGCAGAAGTATTAAATGGAATTGCCTATCATAAAAAAGATAATACACTTTGGATAACAGGAAAATATTGGAAAAATATTTATATCTTAAAGCTAACGAATCTACTATAATCGAAACACAATGCTTTATCCAAAATTTCTCCAAAAAGGCGATACCATAGCGATTGTCAGTCCTTGCAAACACGTGAGTGAAGCAGAAGTCGAACCCAATATTGCCTTATTGAAAAGTTGGGGATATGAAGTAGACCTTGGCAAGCATGTGTTCGCACAAGACGGCTTTTTTGCAGGCACGGACAAACAACGTGCGGAGGATATGCAATGGGCGATCGATCATCCATTTGCCAAAGGAATTTTAATGACACGTGGAGGATATGGTTTGATACGCATTATCGATCAGCTCAACTTTTCAAGCTTTGCAGAAAAAGCGAAATGGGTCATTGGCTATAGTGATGCAACGGTGATACAAAATCATCTTTTTCAGAAAAACATTGCTTCGATGCATGCCCCCATGTTGATGGGACTTAGCACGATTAGCGACTGTGCACGAACACATTGGCAGGATTTGATAAAAGGAAACGCACAGAGTATAGCCTTTGAAGCGGAGGAAGCAAGCAATGTTAAAGACTTGAACGTAGAAGGAAGAATGATAGGAGGTAATTTATCCTTATTGTTTGCATTACAAGGCAGTCATAGTTTTCCTTATTTAAAAGATTGCATTTTATTCATTGAAGAGATAGACGAATATCGATATCATGTAGATCGTATGTTAATGAGCTTACATAGAAGTGGTTCTTTGAAAGGCTTGAAAGCTGTTGTGGTAGGCTATCTCACGGATGTGAAAGAAAGTACGACACCTTACGGGAAGAGCAGTGAAGAAATGCTCCTTGAACGTTTTGAAAAATTTGCTATACCGCTTGTCTTTGGATATCCGGCAGGACATGAGGCTGCACATAAAGGCTTTGTGCAAGGGGCCATGACGAAGATTGAAATGCGTGACCGGAAAGCATTGGTGACGCAAGATTGGGTTTAAGCATTCTTGACACATATCAAGGTGATGCTATAATGAAGAAGTCTAACTTTGTAAGATGAAAACAAAATCAATTAAACATATAATAGCGCCACGTCCTGCACATTTTGTCGGAGACGGGTTTCGTGTACATAATTTCATCCCGAGTATGCCGAGCCTTTCGATGCAAGAGATGAGTCCGTTCATCATGCTAGATTATGGCGCGAAACATCATTTCCCGCCGAGTATTCATCCGCGTGGTGTCGACGTTCATCCGCATCGCGGCTTCGAAACCGTAACCATCGCTTATAAGGGCCGTGTGGCGCATCACGATAGTGCCGGCAATAGTGGTGTCATTGGCGAGGGCGATGTACAATGGATGACGGCAGCAAGTGGCGTACTACACAAAGAATACCACGATGCTAGCTGGAGTAAGCAAGGCGGCGATTTTCAAATGGTACAGCTGTGGGTAAACCTACCTGCCAAGGATAAAATGTCGACTCCGAAATATCAAGAGATTAGCAATGATAAGATGATGAAAGTGCCTGTCGGAGCAGATAGCTATATCGAACTTATTGCGGGTGAATATTCAGGTCACAAAGGTCCGGCAAATACATTTACGCCCGTTCATCTTTCGAATGCAAAGCTGAAAGCAGGTGCCGAAGCACAGTATAGCTTTCCAAGTCATTATAACTCCGGTGTTTTAGTAATAGAGGGCGAAGCCTTGGTGAACGGAGAAGCGATTCCTGAAAACCACTTTGTATCCTTTATGCACGATGGCGAAAACATCGAGATCAAAGCTTTACAAGACAGCATCATACTCGTATTGAGTGGCGAGCCAATCCACGAGCCAATTGCCGCGCATGGTCCGTTTGTCATGAATACACGCGAAGAGATCATACAAGCCTTTGATGATTTTCAAACAGGCAAATTCGGCTATCTGGAGGAAGGCGCTTAAAAATAGGCCGACATCCCAAGAGAAAGGCCTTTAGTTTTAATGGTGAAGTCGCCAACAAAATCAGCCTGTTGTTGTATACGATAATTCAAACGCAGTACTGTTTGTGGTGTTGGTCGGAAAGAAATTGCCGGCACTACACTCCAAAGTTCCTCGTAGATTTTAGAATTAGAAACTGCGAAGGTACCGAGATTCCAATCCGCATATTCGAATCGACAAGCGAGATTTACAACACTCGCGTTCCACGTCATAACTATTCCTTTAAAGATAGGTTGTACAATATCGAGGAAGGCGCCAAACTGCTTTGAACCGTAGTTAGATGAGATACTTGAAGGCACTTGCACTTTCACATAAGCACATTCACCAATTAGGTTCGTGTTTAATTTTCCGAGGGAGACATTAAAATCGAAGGCGAACACATCTAAACGGCGAGGGGCGTCGATCTTCAAACTGTTTTTCATGAAGACGTTATAGGTTTGTCCCATATAGGAAATTCCAAACTCACCTATTTTATTTTGACGTACTGCTATTTTAGTTGTGAAGAGTGGTCGACCAGAAGGGATATAGGCTAGGCGTGCTGCATTATGTCGTGCCTCTGGGAGATAGGTTTTGCTTCTATCATTATGAATGATAGAGCTATCGAAGCCGGAGCTGAGATAAGCTTCATAACCGAGCATCCAATTGCCGCGGTATTGTTTTCCATAAAATCCTGCTCCGGCGTTGTTCCAGGTGGCAGGCAAGAGTTGTGTCATGGCGATGGGGCGGTCGACGAATTCCCATTTCGGGCCATCGTGATTTTGATTGAAGGCACCGATGGGATTGAGTATAATACCGGAGCGGAAATTAAGTAAGGGATTGATCTCCACATCGATAGCCGCATATTCAATATCAATTTCCATTTTCTCCCCTTCCATTAATTCACCTGGATCATTTTCAAATTCTAATTCAGATAAAAATTTGATGTGGCGTGAAAGTGAAGAAGCCATAAACAAACTCATACGACGAAATTGAAACTGATGTCCTAATGAAACTCCGTTAGTAGCCATATGTTGCCAATTGCCCTCTACATAGCCCCCTAAAGAGACATGCTGCTGCGTACCCAACATAAAAGGACGGTTGTAAATAGCGTCCATGTTTAAGGATTTTGTCGAAGTACTTACTGTTGATTTTTTAAAAAGGGAAGAATCTATCTGCGCTTGCGTTAGATAATGCGAAAAGGTAAAAACCAAAAACAAAACGAATGTTCTCATTGCAAATGTATTATTATTTTTTCTTCTATTATTTCAAGATTAAAACGGCGCAAATTTTGATCTGCAGGCGGG
>CANGEV010000033.1 GCA_947452995.1 Chitinophagales bacterium | reverse complement strand
CAAAACCAACTGCAAATGCAGGTGCTAGTCAAATAGTTTGTGCGGGTAGTTCAGCAACCTTAAATGGAGCTGCCACAGGAGGTAATGGATCTTATATTTATTCTTGGACTCCGTCAATTGGATTAAATAACGGAAATATTGCTCAACCATCCGCTTCACCAAACACTACCACTGTTTATTATCTGACAGTAACAGATGCAAATGGTTGTTCAAGTACTAATAATGCGGCAGTGACTGTGAGTGTAACGCCAAACCCTGTAGCAAACGCTGGTTCTAATGTTGTGATTTGCCAAGGAAGTTCTACACAATTAGCTGGTACGGGAGGAAGCAATTATTTATGGACAAGCTCGCCATCAGGTTTTAATAGTTCTTCTGCAGTAACTTCAGTTAGTCCTAACACTACCACTACGTATAACTTAACAGTTACTAGTAATAATTGTAGTGCAACTGCTAGTGTTATTGTAACTGTTAATGCAAAACCAACAGCAAATTTAGTAACTAACTCATATACGATTTGTAACGGGGCTCCCACTCCGAATTTTAATGCAAGTGGAGCTGGAGCAAGTGGCTCTTTTTCTTATTCATGGAGCCCATCGAATGGTTTATCCAACGCTAGCGCATCGAACCCAACCGCCTCACCAAATACAACCACTGTTTATTATTTGACAGTAACAGATGCGAATGGGTGTTCAAGTATTAATAATGCCTCTGTTACGGTTAATGTTAATAATAAGCCTACTTTGCAAACCTCTACCACACAAACAATTTGTGAAGGAACCTCTACATCGCTCTTAGTTACAGGTGCAAATTCCTATAGCTGGTCGCCTAGCACGGGATTGAATACTACCAGTGGATCAAGTGTAATTGCAAGTCCAACTTCTAATATTACTTATAAAGTTATCGGAACAAGCAATGGATGTTCTGATTCATCATTGGTTTCTGTAATCGTAAATGTTTCACCAAAACCTAGTATTGCAGGTTTGAGTACACCATGTCAGAATAGTTGGTGGCAAAAATATTCAGTGCAAACCAATAATACTGTTCAATGGTCATTAGACAATGGAACCTTACAAAGTCCAACGGGTGATCCAACAGCCTATGTACATTGGGGTTTGAGTGGAAATACGACTAGAATAATGGTTATGGAGACGAATGCTTCAAATTATTGCAAAGGCTATGATACTTTGGTAGTGAATATGACCAATAATATCGCTCCAGATACTGTAACGATCAATTACAAAACTGGTAATTTATTAGTGGTTTATAATGCACTTACATACCCTATGCAGTGGGGTATTGAAGGACGCCAAGGGCAAGGTGTGATGTTAACTTGTGCAGGACAAGATTATTGTCAGTATCAGACTATCGATCCATTTAGCTATTATTATTTCGTTGATATAAATGGCGGTAATTCTTGTGTAACTAGAAGTTATTATAATGCACCTGGTTTTGCAATGAACACTGACGCTATTGAGAATGAGGATATTTTGATTTATCCAAACCCTGCAGAAAATGAATTGACGTTGACCTTACCTAAGACCTTAATAGATGGAAAAATTGCTATCATGAATGAGCTAGGTCAATTGATCTATTCAAATACGATAAATTCTCAGCAACAATTGATTAATGTAAGGAATATGTCAAATGGACAATATCATTTGTTGATCTCAGATATCAAAGGAAATATCCTCCATAAGTCATTTATAAAGCAATAAATTATAATATGCTAAATAGCCTAAGCTTTAAATTGAAGTTTCTACTAGTTTTCTTATCGTCGATTACTATTTTTTCTGCTTGTCAAAATGGGATGATGGAGGCCAAACTCAGCCCCAATCAGTTATTTGACAAGTATAAAAAAGGTGTAGTGATGATAGTTCACAAATTTTATTATGAATTAGAATTGAATGACGGGACAAAATTTTACTTCACCGATATTGACGATAATGGAAATTATAAGTTGGAAACGCAACATGACTCCGCAGTCTATTATGCTAATGTAATTACAGGAACAGGTTTTTTTATTGATAACGACGGTCGTATTGCAACCAATAGACATATTGTTGATCCTGCTATTCGAGAGAAAGAGGAAGTTGTTAAAAGTATATTATCAAAAGCAAACGAATTTAAAAATCAATGTGATGAGGCGATAAACGAAATTGATCGAAAAATATCTACTGGTTATTATAATAATAGTGAGTTATATGATTTAAAAGGAGTTTATATTAAACTAAGTAATTTTTATAATACAATTTACAGTGATATAAATTCCGGTAATGTTAATTTAAAAGATAAGATCAAATGTATAAGTATTCATCTTAGTATCGGTTATGACAATACAGTTGTTGAAAATTTTCAAGATTTAAAAGAATGCGTTATAAATAAGGTAGCTGCTGATCAAGAGACAGATTTAGCTATCATTCAATTAAAGGATAAGAAAACACCTCAGGGAGTAGAATTATTATCTATAGCAAAATTGAATTCAAGTGATGCTGAAAATAATTCTCAATCAGTTTCTGGTTGGGATAGTTTTAAGCAACTAATGTTTGGTAAGAGAAAAAAAACAGATGGTTATAAATTGTTTTCTGAAAAAAATGAATCTGATGATACCAAAAGCAAGAACCATAAAGTTCAGATTACTCAACCTGTTTATATGATTGGTTATAATGCGGGTTTTGATTTAGCTAGAGCTCAAACAGGATTATCTGCGCAATTGACTCTTGGTAATATCAATCAAACACCTGATGAAAATTCAATTATGTATAGTATACCTTGCTTGCCAGGCTCTTCAGGAAGTCCGGTTGTAAATGAAAATGGAGAAGTAATTGCAATCAATTATTCAAAGTATACTGGCGCACAAGGTTTTGCAAATGGAATTCCTGTAAAGAAACTTATTAAGTTAATGATGTAAATTTAAGTATTTCTTTATTAAACGTATAAATATTATAAATAATAAAATTGTTTAAAAAATATTTAGGGATGAAGTGAATTGTTATATTATTATTTAAAAATTTGTCGTCCTGTTTTACCTTTTGAATAGTTGATGTAAACTTTTTTGGCATTGATGGTTTACTTTTAATTATTTAGTATTTATGCAATCTATAATCAAAATCACCATCGCTATACTTTGCCTGCTTTGTCTTGCAGATATGCCTTATGGATTTTTTCAGTTCGTACGCTTTGAAGCTGCTGGCGGTTTTGTGTATTTAGCCTTGGAGACTAATAAAATAGGGCGCCAACGTGAGTTTATCATTTATGTGGTATTAGCTATTTTGTTTCAACCGCTTTTGAAAATTTCTCTTGGAAGATCACTTTGGAATGTAGTAGATGTAGTAGTGGCAATTGGGTTATTAATTTCAGTGTTTCGAACACGGAATAAATAAACTAAGCTTTTTTGATTCGACTCCACGTTTTTACTAAATATCAAAAACACTCACCACCTTCGGCGCATCCATTATAAGATGCTTAGTATGGTTAGGAGCCGTGTATAGGTTGAGAGTAATATTGCTAGTGCAATAGATGTAGGTTCCTATGTATGAATCTTTTGATAGCTCCTTGCTTATTATTGTAAAGTACATTGCATTTTCGTCAGCTACAGTTACACTTACAAGATTCGCGTCAGTATCGACCACGATTTTAAAATCGACATAAGAGGTAAACGCTTCCTTATCGATTTCGCCCCGCATATTTTTAGCATAACTTCGGTAATTATCACCGGTATATACATACCGTTTGGCCAGCGCACTAAAACTGCCGAGTAAGCTTAGGCTCCATAGAATTATAAGAACTAGTTTTTTCATGCCTACTAAGTTCAACTAATCAGTGCAATTTTTTCAAGTAGCATTTGATTAGGTGTTTTATAGTTAAATTTTCTTACAGGTCTATCGTTTAATAATTGCTCAACTCTTTTCACATCCTCCATATTGATAGTCCTAAGGTCTATCTTTTTTGGGAAAAATCTTCTAAGTTGTCCGATTCTATTTTCAACTGTACCTTTATCTTGACTAGTATAAGGTCGAGTAAAGTACGTATTTACCTTCAGTTTAGTGGCCACTTGAGCATGATCTGAAAATCCTAAATCGTTATCAAAGGTTACGGTATGCTTTGGGTAAGCAACCTGACGAAGCCGCTCAACTATCGCTTGGCTTACTGTTTGACTTTGTCGATTTTCTAATTTATGAAGGCTGGTGTGTAGAGTAGCTCTATCAGTCATTACTAGAATCACTCCTTTACGATTTTTACCTACCATAAAATCTACTTCAAAATCCCCTGGACGAATCCGCTTTTGAACAATTTTAGGTCGCTGTTCAATCGATACTCGACCATGAATAATACCACGATTATCTTTTTTAGAACCGCGTTTCTTACGTCTTTTCCCATGTTTGAGTAACATGTAAATTCTCTTGTATGGCTTGTCCTCTTTGCTATTACTAAACTTACTTTTCCAGATCCACCTATAAAGCCACTCAGTGCTTATTGGACATTGCCCAGTTCTTTTTCCTTCAAAAGAAATTATTTCAGGGCTCCACTTTTTATCATTAAGCCACCGAGCCGCTTGTTCCATCATCGATGAGGTAAATTTGACTCGTTTGGGCTTATTAAAATGTCTTTGTGTTGTTTTGCGATGCGCATTACTAGCGATATATTCACCTGCTGTCTGTCCCCGTTGGGCTATATTGCGTCGAAGCTCCCTACTTATGGTAGATGGGTGAACACCAAGATACTGTGCAATTAATTTTTGCTTCATCCCTGTTTTTAAAAAGGATTGAATCTGGTACCTTTGTACCAAACTGAGTTGTGTGTAATTTTTAGTCATCGTAAACCAAAGGTTACACTACTTGGTCAAATGACAAAATGATCCTCAAAAAATCATTTTGTCATTTGTTTTATAAATTGCACTTATCTATTGAACTCAGCCCTTGTTTTTAATAGATAATATTTCTGTTTCCCTTCCTAATTATCCTCGTAAATCCCCAAAGCACGACACTTCTACCTTTGCCCAATAATCGACCGACCCTCGAAGGTTTCGAACCTTGTAAACCATCTATTTTGAAGATCCAAACAAAGCTGCATTTCAAGAGTAAATGAATGTAAAGTGCGTTCAGCTTCACCAACAAGTGGAGTAGGAGTATGCAAAGTTCGAGTAGACGCATAACGAATTATTGCGGATTGAAAGGTTGCTACCCAAGTAGGATAATTATAACATCCTTCTTACGCAAAAAACACATTTTCATTTCATGCTTTTTTAAGCAAAATCAGAACTTGCTCCGCTTTTCGTTGTTTTACTTTTACGAACTGTCATCATTAGTGCAGTGCGCGTATTGTCGTGGAAGAGAAGAAAGCTATTAATATCGTCTGGATCAAACGCGATATCCGCTCGCAAGATCATCAGCCTTTGCAACTTGCAGAGTCTAGCGATTTGCCCTACCTAATCGTTTACTTCTTCGAACCGGCCTTCATCGACTATCCCGATACAAGCCTACGCCATCTGCAGTTTCAATATCATTCGCTGCTTCAACTCAACAAGAAGTGGGAGTCGCAGGGTAAAAAAGTTGAACTGATCTATCAAGATGCCCTACCTGCCTTTCAATATATTCTCGAACAGTTCAATATTAAAAATATCTTCAGCTATCAAGAGAGTGGGATACAAGCCACCTTTGACCGCGATAAAGCGCTTGCTACTTTTTGTAAACAACACGACATACAATGGCAGCAATGTCAGCGGGATGGCGTTTTGCGGGGCATAAAGAATCGTTTGGGCTGGGACCGGCAATGGTATGCCACCATGCATGCGTCTCCGATACATAATTCCTTTAGCGAAAGAGAAACGCCCGCCTTCCAAAACCTATTTCCTTTGCCAGACTCTTTGCTTCAATCATTAAATGACTATCCCGCAAAATTTCAACCCGCAGGTGAAGAGAATGCTTGGAAATATTTACATTCCTTCGTCGCTGGAAGAGGGAAGTATTATAATAAACATATCAGCAAGCCCACAGAAAGTCGATTTAGCTGCGCACGGATTTCTCCTTACCTCAGCTGGGGCAATATAAGCGTCCGGCAAGCTTATCATTTTGTACTAGGACAGGCCATCCGTTCCGGTAACAAAAATGCGTATGCTGGATTTTTAACCCGATTAAAATGGCATTGTCATTTTATTCAAAAAATGGAAATGGAATGTAGTTATGAAACAAGCTGCATCAATAAAGGCTACGAATTATTAGAACATCCTAAAAATGAAATCTTCATAAAGGCCTGGAAAGAAGGCAAGACAGGCTTTCCGCTGGTAGATGCCTGTATGCGTTGCTTGATTGAAACTGGTTGGATCAACTTTAGAATGCGTGCGATGTTAGTCAGTTTTTTTTGTCATCACCTCTATCAAGATTGGCGCGATGCTGTCTATCATTTGGCGCAGCTGTTTTTAGATTATGAACCCGGAATTCACTATCCGCAATTTCAAATGCAAGCAGGCACCACTGGTATAAATACAATCCGTATTTATAATCCTGTCAAACAAAGTCAGGACCACGATCCACAAGGTGTTTTCATTCGAAAATATATACCAGCGCTAGCAAATTTACCAGATGCGTTTATTCATACACCACATCTCATGCGTGTGATGGAGCAGGCACTTTATGGGGTTGAAATTGGCGTCGATTATCCAGCACCAATAGTTGATTTAGAGGATTCTGGTAAAAGAGCGCGAAATAATATATGGGCGCATCGAAAGGAGGAGAGTGTGCGTGAGGAGAATAAACGCATTTTAAGGGCGCATACACGAAGGAAAAAGTAGGATGGCTATTCATAGCGGATGGAGCCTGTATTTGCATGAACAATTATGAAACAAGTCCTTTTTTCTTGGATGAATGGATGATTAATTAGTACTAATCGACTGATTTTTTTATGGAATTATAATTTATCTAAGTAATTGTTGTATAATGATTTATAATAAAAAATAGTCTGTTTTGAATCAAATAGAAAATTATTGTATAAAAAAATACCTTAAAATATTAAACAATTACAGCAAGGTTATGTTAAATAATAGGTTGAATAATTATTCTTCAACATCACTAGCTTCCAGAAACTAGTCATCAACAAATGGGGCGTAACTGAAAAGCCAAACGAGTAGGATCATTTAAACACACAATTCTTTTATGGAACATTTAAAAATTGCGAGCGACAACTACGTTGCATTTACTTTTTTCATCGGTACGATGGCCATGATGGCAGCGTCCGTATTTTTCTTTTTTGAAGTCAATAATACTGACAAAAAATGGAGAACATCTGTTTTGGTATCTGGCTTGATCACTTTCATCGCGGCTATTCACTATTACTACATGCGTGGATACAATTTAGAAACAGGTGAGTCGCCAACTTTCTTCCGTTATGTAGATTGGATGTTGACGGTGCCTTTAATGTGTGTGGAGTTTTATTTGATCACACGCAAGGCTGGTGCTAAAATATCCTTGATGTGGAAATTGATTGCTGCTTCAGTAGTGATGTTAGTAACAGGATATTTTGGTGAAACAATTGATAGAGGAAGTAGTGTAATGTGGGGAGCAATTTCAGGTGCTGCCTATTTCTATATTGCCTATTTGATTTGGTTTGGCGAGGTAGCTAAATTATCTCAGAATGCTGGAGCTAGTGTAGCTAAGGCAACACGTATTTTAGCTTGGTTTGTATTAGTAGGTTGGGCTATTTATCCATTGGGATATATCTTGGGAACGCCAGGAGGTTTATTTGGAATCAAATTAGTAGCTGATCCAGCTGTTGCGAGTCATTATATGGATATCGTTTATAACATCGCTGACGCGATTAATAAAATCGGCTTCGGTTTGGTTATCTATTCATTGAGCAGAAAGGAAGATTAATTTAAACTAGGTTTTTAAATT
>CANGEV010000032.1 GCA_947452995.1 Chitinophagales bacterium | reverse complement strand
TTGCATTTCCAAACCCTGCCGCATGGCAGGGTGACATTTAATCAGAATTATTTGTTGAATTGCATTTCCAAACCCTGCCGCATGGCAGGGTGACATTTAATCAGATTTATTTGTTGAATTGCATTTCCAAACCCTGCCGCATGGCAGGGTGACATTTCCAAAAGGAATAAAACAGAATGTGCCATCAAACCCTGCCGCATGGCAGGGTGACATTTAATCAGAATTATTTGTTGAATTGCATTTCCAAACCCTGCCGCATGGCAGGGTGACATTTAATCAGGGTGACATTTAATCAGAACATAATTAAATTCGACACAATTTTATTTGTCGTTTCCGCGTTTTATAAAAGAAAACGATGTCCAAAACATATTCAAGCCTGTTTATACATGTTGTCTTTAGTGTTAAAAAACGAAAACCATTAATCCATCCTAGTTGGCGAATCGAATTATATATGTACATCGCTGGTATTATTGAACGCAAAACGCATGTAGTGTATGCTATTGGCGGTATAGAAGATCATATTCATATTTTGATTAGTATTAGTCCTTCAATTGTAATTTCTGATCTCATTCGTGAGGTGAAGGCAAATTCATCAAAATGGATTAATGAAAAGAAATTCATAACGGATAAATTCGAGTGGCAAGGGGGCTTTGGTGTTTTTTCTGTGGATTATGCGCGTGTAAAATCGCTTTGCGACTATATACAGAATCAAGAAAAACATCATCGTAAAATCGCTCATCATGAGGATTTTAATCGAATGAAACATGAAAATTATCTGATTGCAAAATCGATTGAAAACGAAAAAATTAAAATGTCGTCCGTTCAATGCTGAACGGACTTTTAATACGAAATGTAAATTATGTTCTTGTAAAATGTCGCCCCATTGGACTAAAGCCAATGGGGCTAATGTTTTTTGAATTATGTATAACTATTTTTAATGCTAACGCGACGGCTTCCATGGTGGGTGGTGTTTTAATTTGTATTGTGTGTAAAATGTCGCCCCATTGGACTAAAGCCAATGGGGCTAATGTTTGTTGAATAATATATAACTATTTTAAATGCTAACGCGACGGCTTCTATGGTGGGTGGTGTTTTAATTTGTATTGTGTGTAAAATGTCGCCCCATTGGACTAAAGCCAATGGGGTGGTTTCGTATTGTATAATCCAAAACTTTTTAATTTCTCATTCCTTCTGCGATGAATGACATTTTAATTTTCAAATTGTAAATTGATTCATTCTTGCAAACCCTGCCATTTGCTTAGCGAATTGGCAGGGTGATAGTCCTATGGAAATTTTATTGCAGAATTATCTGTTTGTATGTTGTTTGAGAAGGTGTCGAGAGAATTAAAATATAAGTGCCACGAGGGAAATCACGGACATCCAAACTGGCAGCTGTTTCACTAATCGTTTTATGGAGGAGCTTTGTTCCCGCAGCATTCACTAGTTGAATGCTGAGTGTATTATGTTTACCTTTTTGTATCTGGAGGAAGTCGCTTGCAGGATTTGGAAAGATAAGCACGTTGACGTTATCATTGCTTGCATTTGCAATCACTGAACTATAAATCACGTCTCCGTTAGCCAATTTCGCCCCAACACGATAATACATTTTTGAGTGTTCATTAATAATAGTATAATTTCTTGCACTGCCCTCTAATACCGCTTCAGAATTAAAATGAAAACCGTCTTCGCTAGTTTCTACCTTCCATTCTAGCACATTCTCATTGCCAAGTAACTCCCAATGAAGTTCTCCCTCATCGATTGTCAAATCAATAGCTTCGATCGCTAAAACAGGCGCCAAAATGCGTAACTGAACTGATGTGATATTAGCACAACTTCCATTGCTAAAACTATAATACGCAGTATAAGTTCCTGGTAATGTTTCATTCAAATTAATACGACCAGTGCTGCCATCAATAATCAAACCAGTGCTACCGAAATAGCTTCCACCGCTTGTCCCTGTTTGAATAACATAGATATATCCATTCCCATAACTGAAGATCGTATCGCTATAACGTATAGTGGCTACAGGAAGCGCGTTGACTGTAATCTTAATAATATTACTTTGTGCAGTATCTCCGTTTCCATCGATGGCCTTTCTGCGATAATAGGTAGTAGCATACAACACCGGAGGGTCATAGCTTAATCCAGTAGCTCCACTAATCAAACTGAAACGAATACTGTCTGTTGATGACTGCCATTGATAAGTGATCGTTGGATAACCATTAGCAGCGCTAATCGAATTGATAATGCTCGCTTCACTTCCATAGCAAATATTTTGGTTCGTCCCAATACTTCCTGCTGTCATAGCTATCACTCGACACACTGCAAAGCTAGATGCAATGCTACTTCCAGCCACATAAGCATTCACTTTATTCGTGTCTGAAGTAGATAAGCTGTTTTTAACTTGTACATTGTACATCAAATTCAACGTAGAAGAAGGCGCGATATAATAACAAGTGCTATTACTTAAATTGCTTCCGCCAATAAAGGTCATAGTACCAGTACTTCCAACTGTCGGTAGGGTAGAAGAGTTTGTAGTGCTTACCTGACTAGCTCCGTTCAATCCTTGATAAGAATAAGCAGTAGGTAATATGTCGACAAGTTGATCGACAATGATTCCATAAGTAGAGGAGCTATTACTCATCGTTACGGTATAAGTGACGATACCATTTTTATAAGAAGTGGCACTACTTACAGATTTGCTAAGTGTAAGTTTGTTTGCATTGGCAGAAACCGTTACAGTAGCGGAGCCGTTAGTAGGGTCATACGCATATTTGTAGTTGCTTGCACCACTCGTCGTTCCCGCATATGGAGAAAGGGTAGTAGTGAAGTTGTATGCCTTAATCTGAAAAGTATAAAGCACTTTGATATATCCACCTGTACCACCACCTGGAGAGGCAATTCTAAAATAGGTTGAATCAGTAGATCCCGCACTTATACCAGGTTCATTTGAGTAAATAACACGAATGCCTACCAATTGTAATTTGTTGGCGTCAAAGTTCGCATCTCGCGCAATCTCGATATTAACCTCATCGCCCGCTTGAGCATTGCCGATGGTATAGCGAACAGTATCATACACTTTACCGCCGACGATATCTTGGTTGACAACAGTATTTGTTGTCAAGCCTCCCGCATTTGCACTGATGGATTTTCTGTTATACCAAGTAAAAGCGTAATTAATACTACTTGATATATTGCGATCATTCAACGAGAAATTTATACTGCAATTCGCTGTTCCAGAAGTTCCAAAAGCACTATTTGTATTTGTGTAAATGTCATATTTGATATAGAAGTAACATACTTTCGATTGACCAGGAGTCAGTGTTCCTATAACAACAGTAGAATCTGAAGGTCCCATTAAACTATAGCGATATAAGCCTGTATTTAAAGAGCTAATACTATTTAGTTTGAGATATAAACCCGACTGCGTCGTAGCCGAAATATTTTTCACTTCGATACATACATACGCTGCTTTCGGACCAGCAGTCATTGGTGTATTAGAGTCGAATTGAAAATACGGAGAGGAGCTTCTTACTACACTGAAATTCGCACTGTTTAACGCCATAGAAGGTGCACAATACGCTAGCAGGAGTAAGAGTACTCCGACAAGGATTCGAACGCTATGTTGAGGGCGTGGTTTCATTTGTTGTGTGTTGATACAAGGATACCTTGCTTTTCAGGCATTTTCCCTACGTAAATGCACCCATTTTAATAGCGGAATTCGCATTGGCTGAAGGTAAATCGACTTAAAAACTGTGCATATCTAGTGTATAACCCCTATTTCGAGGTGGATTAATATTTTTGCTTTATTTTTTGTTTGAGCGCCTAAAAACCCGCTACTTTGTCCTCCCGACAAAAGGTAGATTTTGAGTGCTAAAATAGATTGGTCGGTATTACTTTATCTTTTTAATATTGAATTGAAAAATGGCTGAAAATCCGATAGGTTCGAATACTCGTGGTGGTCTGAATAAATTCCGTAACAAAACGCAATCCGCTGATATGTCGCAAATGGTGTTTGGGAAAATCCCGCCGCAAGCGCGTGATTTGGAAGAAGCAGTGCTCGGAGCGTGTATGCTTGAAAAAGACGCCGTCTCCGCAATAGGAGATTTCTTAAAACCAGAATGTTTTTACGTTGAAGCACATCAGCTGATTTTTACAGCTATTATGCACCTCTTTAACGAAACACAGCCAATCGATATTTTAACCGTGGCCGAACAACTTCGTAAAAACGGTCATCTTGAAATGATTGGCGGAGCCTATTACCTCACCCAGTTGTCGAACAGGGTTGCAAGTGCTGCTAATATCGAATATCATGGTCGTATTATACAGCAGAAGTATTTACAACGCGAGTTAATAAAAGCCTCTTCAGATATCATCAAAGACTCCTATGAAGAAACGACCGATGTATTCGAACTTTTAGATCGTTCAGAACGTAATTTGTTCCAAATCACGGATCAAAATATGCGTAAGAACTACGCCGATCTGAGCAGTTTGATTGAACAGGCCAAGAAAGAAATTCATGCGGCCGCTGAACATCAAGATAAGCTTACAGGCGTTGCTTCAGGCTTTATTGCCCTAGATCGAATGACCGGCGGATGGCAGAAGAGTGATTTGATTATTGTCGCGGCTCGTCCAGGTATGGGTAAAACGAGTTTCGTCTTGAGTATGGCCAAGAATGCCGCATTGATAGGTGAAAAGGCTGTTGCCTTGTTTTCGCTGGAAATGGCCGCTGTGCAGCTTACCAGCCGTCTGATATCGTCTGAGGCAGAATTGTCGCTAGAAAAGCTCCGTAAGGGTAATTTGGCTAGTCATGAACTGCAACAGATGGAGACGAAAGTACGTGAATTGTCGAAGGCGAAGATTTTTATCGATGACACGCCGGCATTAAGTGTTTTCGAACTCCGCGCCAAAGCTCGTCGTTTGAAAGCGCAACACAATGTAGAATTGATTATCATCGACTATCTCCAGCTGATGAGTGCCGGAGCAGATATGCGCGGCAATCGTGAACAAGAGATTTCAACCATCTCACGTTCCTTGAAAGCAATTGCAAAAGAGTTGAACATCCCGGTTATCGCACTCTCTCAGTTGAGTCGTAGTGTGGAAACGCGTGGTGGTAATAAACGCCCGATGTTGTCGGATCTTCGTGAATCGGGTGCGATTGAGCAAGATGCGGATATGGTGGTGTTCATTTATCGTCCGGAGTACTATGGTATCCTCACGGATGATAACCAGCAATCTACAGACGGTAAGGCCGAGATTATTATAGCGAAGCACCGTAATGGTGCATTAGATACCGTGGAAGTGCGCTTCGTGAAGGAGTTTGCGCGATTTGAAGATTGGGGGAATACAGGGTTCCCGCCTTCGCCAAGTGGAGGCTTTGTGCCTGGCGTAACACCTCCTTCGGGTGGTGGTAATAATCCCGCAGGCTATACTCCTTTGTCCAACTTTACAGGCGGCGCCCCAATGAGTGGGGGAGCTGGTGCTGGGGGAGGCTTCACAACCTTCGGCTCGAAAATGAATGATATGCCTTCAGGCGGCGGCGATACAGGCGGCGCTAATATAGATTATAATATCGGAGACGTCGAAGATCCGTTCTAAAAGGAACTAGTTTTAAACTTAACTAGGACGGCTTCTTAAAATAAAAACAAGTAGTATAGTATTCTACAAACTCCGGCTTGCGGTGGATAGTCATCTTTTCAAATTTTAAGAAAAGAGGCAAGGCTAGCTTCGGTATCCAAGTATTATTCTTCCATACACTTAATGTACGCGAAGGAATCTTGATCACATTTTCATGACGCACATAAGCGAATCCTGCACGTTCACATAATGCAATATAGTTCGCTGAACTACGTTGTATGTGTACGCTCGATGGATTGTTTGAATGAGGTGTCGTTTGCTCGAAAAAAATAAGCTCGCCACCAGGACGTAATAGCTGTTTGATTTGTTGAAGCGTTTCTACTAACAACTCATCGCTGATATGGGCCAAGACCCAAAAGGTAAACGCCTTGTCGTAGCTGTTCGGAATGGCTTGCGGCCAAAATTGCTCGCTGTGAAAGAAATGAGCCTTGCTATGCCGATTCTTTCGTGCAACTTCTAGTAAGGAGTGTGAAACGTCTACGCCGTCTATCTGGCGGACAAATGGCGCAAAATAATTAGCTAAGCGACCAACACCGGTGCCGTAGTCTAATATTTTTTCAGATGATTTTAGTTGTAAACAATCGAAGACAATATGCTTCGATATATAATCATACCAACTGTTTCCTCTGACAGATGTCGCACGACCGCTTGAGTCTAAGACTGCATTGACATTCGGCATTTCTTTGCCGAGCTTGTCGAAGTGATCGTGCACATCGGTGTCGAGTACTTTGGTCATATGATAATCCTATTTTCTTAGAGAAAGATAGGAAAAGTAGGGAATATTATTCACCTACTACCTCTACATTAATTGTAGTGGTGATATCACGGTGCAAATTCAACGTAGCGCTGAAAGTGCCTGTAGTTTTGATTTCTTCTGCAATGTGTATTTTCTTACGATCTACATCCACATTTTTCTGCTTTTTAATTGCATCAGCAATTTGAATAGCAGTAACAGCACCGAAGATTTTACCTGTAGTACCAACTTTAGCACCAACAGTAATAACAGCATTGTTTAATGTATCTGCAATCGTACGCAATTCAGCCATCAATTTTTCTTGCTTGGCTTGGTATTGCTTCATACGTTCAGCAATGATTTTTTTATTGGTGTCGTTTGCAACTAAGGCCCATCCCTTAGGGATAAGGAAGTTACGCGCGTAACCAGGACGAACCTTTACAACTTCGTTGTAAGATCCTACGTTATCGACATCTTGAGTAAGAATGATTTCCATTTTCGAATTCTTTTAGCGGTTAGGAATTGAATTATTTAACACCGTCTGCTAAGTAAGGCAATACAGCAATGTGACGAGCACGCTTGATTGCTTGAGCAACTTTACGTTGGTATTTCAATGAAGTACCTGTAATACGACGAGGTAAAATCTTACCTTGCTCATTTACAAAACGCAAAAGGAATTCAGAATCCTTATAGTCGATATACTTAATGCCGTATTTTTTGAAACGACAATATTTGGCATCACCGCGTTTGAAATTAGCGGCTGTCAAGAACTTAATATCTTTCTTATTGTGAGTAGCCATGATTGGGGGTTTAATTAGGCGTTAGCCTCTTTAGATTGAACATTCTTTTTGTTGCGACCTACTAAACCAGCGCGCTTGTCTTCGTTGTACTTGATAGCATACTTGTCTAAAGCAACTGTCAAGAAACGCAATACACGTAGGTTATCACGGATCAATTCAACTTCCAACTCAGCAACGGTTGTGTTTTCGGCTTTGAATTCCAAAACCACGTAAAAGCCAGAGTGTTTGTTCTCAATCGGGTAAGCCAATTGACGAAGTCCCCAAGATTCTTGATGCACTAATTCAGCTTTTTTCTTCTTTAACCACTTAGTGTAGCCAGAAGTAGCTGTTTTTAGCTCATCTTCACTTAGAAGCGGGGACAGGATGATTACTGTTTCATACTGTTTGAGCATAGTAATTTGGTTTTAATTATTAATAAAAGGACCGCAAATGTAAGGCTTTTTATTATTTGTTGATAATTTTTGGCAAAAAAAAATCATTTTTCGTTAAACAGACTTGATAAAAGTCAATATTTGAATTATATTAGCTTACCTAAAAATTCTGAACTAAGAATTTTAACCTTTAAAACAACCACACATGCAAGTAAATTACTTATTACTAAGGAGACGGATTTTCCATTTTGTCTCAACCTTCTTCGCTACAGCAATTATTGCTATTACGTGTGAAGTAATTATAAATCCCAATTGCGCTCTGGCCTATGCTAGTCAGACAAATGATTACAGCCTCCTTGTTAAGGAAAGAGATCAATTATTGCTTAAAGTGAAATTGGAAACGGCCGATGCTAAAGATATCAAGCGCTTGGAGGAAATTAACAAAATACTTAATTCCAAAATTGAATTACCGCAGCAAGCGTCTAAATCCCTTCAGTCGGATATAGCTCCTGCTGTTGAAGTTGAAAACCCAAAACAATAAAAAATCCACTACATGAAAAATTATTTACAACGACTCACTTTTCGCTGTTGCTTGGGTTTGCTTCTTGCCTTTTTAGTAGGATTCTCTGCTAGTGCCCAACCAATTGCTTCCGGAACCTATGCTATTCCAAGTGTTACCTATCCAACTATAGCCTCTGCCATTACAAGTTTGAATACAAATGGCGTAGCCGGATCCGTAACATTCAATGTAGGGGCAGGGATTGCTTATACTGAAACGGCTCCTGCAGGGGGCTTGATCCTTGGTAGTAGCGTTTTGAATGCTTCATTATCCTCCACGAATACGCTTAAAATTCAAAAGGATCCAACAGCAACAGCGTCCCCTGAAATAACTGCATTTACACCTGGTGTAGGTGCTACGGATGGGATATTCTTTATTCAAGGTGCCGATTACGTCACCATTGATGGGATTAATCTGGCTGAAAATGCAGCAAATAATACCTTAGCAACGGCTACTGCATGGATGGAATGGGGTTATGCCTTGGTTAAATTAGGCGCTAGCGCACCATATGACGGAGCGCAAAATAATACCATACAAAATTGTAAAATAACACTTAATCGCTTGAACGCTGCAGCTACACCTGCAGGTTCTATCGGAATTGTCTCCTTAAATTCAATCGTTAATAGTACTGCAGCACTTGTTATTTCAACGTCTGACGAGACTAATAGCTACAATAAATTCTATGGTAATACAATTACAAATTGTCACGCTGGGGTATATGTAACTGGTGTTGCTGCATCTAACCCATATACGCTATATGATCAAAATAATGAAATTGGAGCATTAGGGAAGGGTAATACTATGAATAATATCGCTGGTCAGGCCTTTACTTCTTATGTGGTTTATGGCGTTTACCAAAACAATATGCGTATTGCCTATAATACCATTGACAATGCAGCAAATGGTGGTGTTGGGATTACTGCGGCAATGTATGGGGTGCTTTGCAATGGTTCTGCAACAACGTCAGGTAACGCGAAGTTTTTTGTAAATAATAATACTATTAAAATTACAACTGCTGCTGCAAATGCAGGTGCAAGCGTAGGTATTTACAGTGCTAGCGGTGGCGATCATTCCGTTACTAATAATACGTTCAGTACGGTTGCGCTTGGCGCAGGTACAGGTGTAGTGTATATGATTTATCAAGGAAGTACTGCTGCTAATTCAATAGACGTAAGTTCGAATACCTATAATACAAGTACAATTAATTCAACAGGTACGGTCGCCTTAATATACTTTGCAGCTACCAATAACACTCAATATATAACGGTTGCCAATAATAGTATTAATGGAACACTAACAAGAGCAACGAGCGGTGGTACAACCTATATGATTTATCATGCTGGGTTGCCTACTGCTGGCACACATACAATTTATGGAAACAACTTTAGCAATTTCGTAAATAACGTTTCTGGAACAACTTATGGAATGAGTTATGCAGCTGGTTCTGTAATCGGCGTTGGCCCAGATGTAAGTGTCTATAATAATACCTTCAATAATTATACTACCAACGGAATTACGTTCGGTTTGGGGCTTAGTTATGGAAGAAATAATGCTATTTATAATAACACGATTTCGAATTTTACAACGACGGGATCTTTAATCGGTGTAAATATTGGTACCAATGTTACGAATCAATTAGTGTATGGAAATAATATTAATAATTTAATTACATCTGGAACTTCTGCTCTAAGTGGAATTAACTTAGCTAGTTCCGCTACTTCAGTTGTTTCTATTTATAAGAATAAGATTTTCGGACTTCGCAACAATACCATCTCTACAGGTACAGTCAATGGAATATTGCTGGGAAGTGGTAATGTGTTAACCAATGTATCAAATAACGTAATCGGCGATTTAACTGCTCCAACAGGTTCGAATACAACCGACCAAATTCGAGGTATTAGCATCACTTCAGTTACTGCAGGTTCGACTTTCAATTTGTATTACAACACTATTAATCTTTCAGGAACATCTTCTGGAACGAATTTTAGTACGACCGGTATTTATCACACTGCAAGTGCTACAGCAACTACAGCTACTTTAAATTTGATTAATAATATCGTTAGAAATAACTGTACGCCGAAAGGAACAGGTAAAGTGGCTGCCATTCGTCGTTCTGCCGCTGCAACACTCGGCAATTATGGCGCTGCATCTAATCGAAATCTTTTATACGCAGGTACTCCAGGTGCGGCTAACAATATCATGTTTGATGGAACAAACTCCTATCAAACATTAGCAAATTACCAAACTGTAATAAGTCCTAGAGAAGCAAACTCCGTAACCGAAGCAAGCACGCCATTTGTTTCAACGATCGGCTCAAGTGCCAGCTTCTTGCGTATAGATTCTTCTCAAACTACAGTTGCTTCCAATGCAGGTATCGCTATTAGCAACTTTAACGATGACTATTTTGGAAATATTCGCCAAGGTAGCACGGGTTACGCTGGTACAGGCACTGCACCCGATATCGGAGCTAGTGAATTTAATCCTTATGTAGCTTGTAGTACGCCTGCGCCAGGTAATACCTTGGCTTCAGCTGCAACAACTTGCCCTTCTTCACCGGTGATTCTATCATTGCAAAATGCAAGTACTGGAAGTGTGATTACTTATCAATGGTATAGCGGGCCCTCAAGCACGGGTCCTTGGACCGCCTTTGGTACGAATGCCGCTACACAAACTATCTTGCCAACTTCAACCGCTTGGTATTATTGTAACGTAACCTGTTCTGTTGGACCAAGTTCTACTGCATCCAATCCTACACAGGTAAATGTAGTTTTGACGAATGCGTGTTATTGCGCTGCAACAGCAACGAATGGTTGTAATAATGGGTCTGTATCAATTTTGAATATTTCATTTGCATCTATTAATAATGCCACTACTTGTACTAGTTCGAATTATAATAATTACTCGTCTACTATAAGTACCAATGTTGGTCAAGGACAGAACATCACAATTACAGTTTCATCTAATGCGCAATATGGTGGAACAACGGATGTCTGTACCGTTTGGTTCGATTGGAATCAAAATGGAATTTATGGCGATGTTGCAAATGAAAAATACACGCTGGCAGGTAATGGCACGTATACAGGTTCAATTGCTATTCCTTTCACCGCAAATTTAGGAAATACATATATGCGCATTCGATTATCTGCTGTATCTGGCGTGAATTATGCTTCTCCATGTGGAACAGCCACCTATGGTGAAGTGGAAGATTATGCAGTGACGGTAATAGCACCGTTTTCAGACGCATCCGTTTCAACTATTTATGCTTTAGGCTCGATTCCTAAAAACTATGGTGGATCGCATGTAGTTAAAGTACGTGTAAATAATATCGGTTCATATACCTTAACTAATCTCCCGGTTAGTTTAAATGTAACAGGTGCAAATACTTTTTCTGATGTTAAAACGGTTGCCTCTATTGCTCCTGGTTCGTTTGCGCAAGTAAGCTTTAATGCATACACGCCAACAACCATTGGAACAAATACGCTAACCGTGTCAGTGCCAAGTGATGGAAATAACACGAATAACACAAACACTTGGTCGCAAGATGTGACAAACAACATATTTTCTTACAAAGATGTAACGCAGACTTTTTCAGGTAACGTAAGTCCAAGCTTGTCAGCAACGGGCGCTATTCTTGCTAAATTCACGACCGCAAATCTGTATGGCAACGCTGATACCTTGAACGAAATTCAGGTTGATTTCAATACGAGTGGGGTAGCCTACAAAATCGCAGTGTATGATGCGAGTGGTCCTGGTGGTGCTCCTGGTGTTGATTTGTACCCTACAGCATCTACCTTAACGACTGCTGTCGGAACTGCTTATGTCCCTGTTCCAAATATAGTGGTTAGTGGCTCCTATTATGTAGGGGTGATTCAAACTACTGCGACAGCCGTGGGCTTTAGATATCAATCTGAATCGCCCATTCGTACAAACTCTTTTTACTTCGTATCTCCTTATACTACTCCAATTACTTGGAGTGATTTCGGTGTCGGTAACAACCCATATCGTTTTAATGTCGCTGCCCAAATTTTTATTCCTGTTCCACCAAATTGTGTTGTTTTACAAAATCCAGCTAACGGAAGCGTAGCATGTAATTCTGGAACAACATTGACTTGGGCAAGTGGTGGTGGTGCACCAACCTTTTATGATGTGTATCTAAGCACGAATATGAATGATGTGTTGAATTTAGATTCAACAACAGCGCGTGTCTCAACGCGCCAAACTTCATTGAGTTTTGTTACACCTGCTTTGTTGAATGGACAAACCTACTTTTGGAATATCGTTGCGCATAACGCTTATGGTAGTACAAGAACCGCTAGTTGTGGTTTGCAATCTTTCACGGCCTCTTTAGTAGGTTGTTATTGCGGAGGGGTGCCTCCTACCTCAGGTGGTTCTGGCTATTGCATTACAAACGTAAGCATCGGTAATATTAACAATACTACAGCAGGCTGTCAATTGACAGGTGGGAATAATTATTCTTATCAAACAGCAACTACTAATTTAGTTCGCGGAGGTACCCATAATATCGCCGTGAGCACTGCATTAGGTTCTATAGTTTCTGTTTGGATCGATTATGATCACAGTAATTCCTTTGATCCTACAGAGTGGACGCAAGTATACACAACAGGAAGCTCTGGTAATGTAAATATTACTATACCGAATTCTGCTACCTTAGGACAAACTGCTATGCGCATTCGTTCTCATGCTCCTGGTCAAACAAACGGAGCTGCAAATGCCTGTACCTCTATGTTCTGGGGTGAAACAGAAGATTATGTTGTAACAATTGTTGCTCCTGTGGCAAATGATAATCCTTCCGGAGCAATTGTGCTGAATACGCCGACTAGCTGTACGAATTATTCTGCTTCGACAACAAATGCTTCAGCAACACCAAGTATTACTGCTACTTGCACCGGAACACCTGATGATGATGTTTGGTTTAAATTTAAGCCAGGAACGAATAAAGCGGCCTTAATCACCGTAACGCCTGATGCTAATATGGATGCCGTTATGCAAGTGTTCACAGGCCCTAATTCTGCTGCGTTTATTCCAATGGGATGTGTTAACAATGGAGCTAATGGGGTTGCGGAAAGCTTCTTAGCAAGCAATCTGCAAACATTAGGTGCAAACGATTCTGTTTGGGTACGCGTATTCCATGCGTCCAACGGCTATGGCTCAGGAAATTTTGATATCTGTGTTATTAGTGATGCGGCACCAGCAAACGATTCTTGCGTAAATGCTACAGCACTTACGATTATGCCAACCTGTACATCTATTGCTGGCAATTCCGCTTGGGCTAGCTCTAATTCAGTTTCTGCCTGCGCTACAAATGATGATGATGTTTGGTATACTTTCACTCGTCCTGCCGGTATGACCGCTGTGACTGTTCGTGTACAAGGTTCTGCTAACTATGATCCTGCTTTCGAAATCCTAACAGGTGCTTGCGGTGGAACACAAACGGTTGTAGCATGCGTAAACAGTAGCTTTAGCATAAATAATTCAATCGAAACGTACCAATTGAATGTTCCTTCTGGCGCCGCAGCAAATACGTATTTTATTCGCGTATATGATGCACGTACTGGTTTTGGTAGCGGTAATTTCGACATCTGTGTATATGGTATCGTTCCTCCTCCGGTGAATAACGACCCTTGTGGCGCTAATAACTTCTCTAATAACACTGCAAAGTGGGGTGGAAATGCTAACATCTTGAGTAGTTATGATGGCGGCGCTCCAATGTTTATGGGTATTGCAAACAATGCAACGTCTAACCCTCCAACAGGTATCAACTGCGTATATTATACAGGTTCTACTGCTTATGCGAACAGCCTTGGAGCTAACGAACCAACACCTCCATGTGGCAACTTAGGATCTAATGCAAAAACAGTATGGTTTAAGTTCAAAGCACCAACTATAGGTGGGGTAGATGTTACTTTACGTAGCTTGTTCAATGGTAATCCAACGAACTTCTCTAACGTAATTGCAGCCTATGCCGCAAGCGTAGACCCATGTACTGGTACACCAACGTATACCAACTTAGCTTGTGCAACAACAGGTGTATTGAGCATGACTGCCCTAAGCACGATTCTTGCACCTTATGCTGGTCAAGATATCTATGTTCAATTAGCAGGTAACGGCGCAAGCAGTCCTGTAGGTAACTATATGTTGAGCATCCAAGCGATTCCTCAAAACATCGCGTTGAGCAACCCAACAACATCAAGCTTGACCGTTACATTACCTACTGCTCCTGGTGCAACGAATGTAACTGTTCAATGGCGTGTGGTAGGTTCGAATGGTTATTCATTAGTAAATGTAAGCCCTTCTTTAGGCACCTTCACCATCAATGGTCTTGTATCAGGTGTTAACTACCAAGTATGGGCTAAGTATAGCAATGCTACACAAGCCTTCTATACGAACTTCGCTACTTTAGGCACAACAATTGGTTGTTCTGCAGCCCCTGCAGCACCTAATGTAATTCCTGTTCCTAATCATTGTTCGCGCGATACAGTTGAATGGTTTGCACATCCATTGGCCTCTGGCGCCTTCCCTTACCGTTTGTATTGGAAACAAGCAACTTCAACCGGTTATTCGGTATTAGCTGTCCCTGCAAGTGCGTATAATGCAACTACAGGTAAGGTAAGTGTATTGTTAACTAACTTAGCAGTGAATACAACTTATCAGTTCTACTACCGTGTAATGTGTGCCGGCGGCGCGCAAGTAGTATCAAACGTGAACACGTATACACAATGTAATGGTCCTGCGAAAATCGATGGTACTTTCCATGGTGCATTCGAACATAACGGACGTTATTTTGTAGATGCAGAATTTACAGATGTAACTAGCTTCACAGATAATACTC
>CANGEV010000031.1 GCA_947452995.1 Chitinophagales bacterium | reverse complement strand
GAATCAAATTAGTAGCTGATCCAGCTGTTGCGAGTCATTATATGGATATCGTTTATAACATCGCTGACGCGATTAATAAAATCGGCTTCGGTTTGGTTATCTATTCATTGAGCAGAAAGGAAGATTAATTTAAACTAGGTTTTTAAATTGTAAAAAGCGAGATCATAACTGGTCTCGCTTTTTTTTATAATTTTCTACCGTTCTGTTTTTTATATCTCTGAAATCGGATGCTTTTTAGCTTGATTTGATATTCTCACTTACTTTCCGTATCTTTGTTTAACCTTTTTGAGGATTGTATGACAATCTCTGAATGCTGTGACCAGCGAACATTCAATTTTTACTTTACAATATAAGGACTTACACGCTTTCGTTACACTCAATTAGCAGTGCGTTTTATTTTTATTCAAGCTATTAATGACATTTAAAGATTTAAAGTTATCTGAGCCGCTTTTGCGTGCTTTAGAAACAATTGGCTATCAAACGCCAACACCTATTCAGCAGCAAGCGATTATTCCCATCATCGATGGAAGAGATATCTTTGGTTGTGCACAAACAGGTACCGGAAAAACCGGCGCATTCCTCTTACCACTTTTGGAAAGAATGCAACAACAAGAACCTAAGAAAGGCGTTACTACCTTAATCTTAGCTCCAACACGCGAACTCGCGATACAGATTTCTGATAACCTTAGTGCGTATGCAGAAAATTTAAACATCTCGCATACTACTATTTTTGGTGGTGTTTCACAATTCCATCAAGTGAAACGATTGCAAAAAGGCGTGAATATTATCATCGCTACACCGGGTCGTTTATTAGATTTAATCGAACAGCGATTTATTCGTTTAGATAAAGTAGAACACTTTGTTTTGGACGAAGCCGATCGTATGTTAGATATGGGCTTTATTCACGATGTAAAAAAAGTGATTGCACTTTTACCAAAGAAACGTCAAACCCTTTTCTTCTCTGCAACAGCGTCTGCTCCGATTATGCAGTTAGCTAACAGCTTATTGACTAATCCCGTACAAGTATCGGTTACACCGGTTTCTTCTGCTGCGGTGTCTGTTGAGCAAAGCTTGTACTATGTGAAAAAAGAAAACAAACGTATGTTATTAAATCACGTGCTTACGTCGAGTGATATCGATCATGCATTAGTTTTTACGCGTACGAAGAAAGGTGCTGATAGAGTCGCAAAAGACCTGAACAAAAACGGAATCTCTTGCGAAGCAATTCATGGTAATAAGTCCCAAGGCGCTCGCGAAAGGGCATTACAAGGTTTTAAAGAAAGAAAGATTCGCGTTTTAGTAGCAACGGATATTGCATCACGCGGTATCGACGTTGAAAAACTTTCACATGTGATCAACTTCGAAATTCCAGAACAAGCCGAAACCTATGTGCACCGTATTGGTCGTACAGGTAGGGCCGGACAAAGTGGCAAAGCGCTTTCATTCTGTGCGCAAGAAGAAGTGAAATACATGAAAGATATCAATAAGCTTATCAAGAAAAATATAACGGTTGTTGAAAAACATCCGTTCGTCCACTAGGACAATTATTAACCGTTTGCAATGCAAACAAAAAACAAAAGTATGAACAAAGGAACAGTGAAATTTTTTAACGACGAAAAAGGATTTGGATTCATTACCGGTGAAAATGGTGAAGATATCTTTGTTCACGTAAGCGGATTGAAAAATTCAGTACAAGTAGGTGACCAAGTTACCTATGATGTAGAAAAAGGTAAACGTGGTTTGAATGCTATTAACGTAGCTGTAGTCTAATTTAACGTATTCTATTAACAGTCCCCTTAGCTCTAAAGGCTCTGGGGACTTTTTTTATGTTTTTTATGAAGTGCAGTTTCGCTCCTGTTCGTGTCTGATGAACAGCTTTAACCATTGAATAGAAAAGGCATAATCCCACCCTTATAAAATAGTTAGGGTTTTCGCGTATATGATGAAAAACCATCCCTATGATTCAAGCACTTTTCGACGCCTGCGTTTGGATTCTCATTCAAATGGCCCATGTATTCGGCATTTCCTATCAAGCGATTAATATCTGGCTCTTTGTAGTCATCCATCCTGCACTCACGATTTATTTATTCTTCCTCTATAAAAAATATCGCGCTAAATACCTCGCACTACTCGCTCCGAAAGCTATTGACGTATGATCCGAAAATCCGACTTCGTTAGGCACCTCTCACAACTCAACTATCGCGAGCTATACTTACTACTCAAACAAAAAGAGCAGTGGTCGAATATCAAAACCGACGACTTCTTCTTTCGTTTCATAGTAGCCATGAGGCCTATTCGTGCTTTAGGAATCAAAGAACTGTATCACGCTCCAGGTGTCTGCAAAGGCGAAGGTTGTAGCAACTTCTGTGAACGTGGAATGATCTTCTATCGTTTATTCGCCAAAAGAACCAATACTATTTTGGAGGATCGCCTTATCACACCCGAGCTGGAAAGTCAATTTAATGAATGTGAAATAGAGGATGATTATTTTGTAATTACAGTCATTAATTTGGTATTGGAAGGACCTTCAGATGAATTACAAGATATCGCGTTTTGCAAGCAAATGGATTTTACAAAACTGCTTCAAACAGATACCGAATACTTTGCTATGGAGACCTTACATCCTTATATCTACAATTCTGAAGACCCTAGTGCGACTCCCTCTATAAGCTATCCGTATAAAGAACCCACCTTAATGCGCCGCTTTTCTAGTCGCTTGAAAAGTTTGGATTCTCGAATTTTAAGCAAGGAGTTTATTGAGCGAATGAATCAAGAACGCGAACTATATATCGAAGAATATTTCTTTAGAGATTTGGAAGATCGTTCTATCAATGGCTTTCTTAAATTTCATGAACGTGCGATGGTCATTCAAATGATTTATCGACTGGAAGAACGCCGACTTGAAATTATGGAAGCCTATTCAAATATTGATGCCAATGATGACGAAGCACGGATGGAATGGCTCGAGAATAATTATGCAGCCGTACTGAAAATAATTAGTTTGATGAATGGACTCGATGGCGGTCCAGATACTCATTTCTTCGAGCCTTTTGATGTTTTAGCAAAACAGGACTTTTGGTTCTTTACCAACTACTCCCATTTCTGTTTCGATATGCGTCCTTATCGAAAAGTTTTTGAATTGATTACCTTGTTTCAAGAGGAATTCGATCGCTTTATGGTTAAGTATCGGGTCATGACCTATACGAAGTATGCTGAAGAATTTCAGAAAACCTTGTCGTGGGAATCGCCACGCTTACATTACTTATACTTTTTAGCAACAGATGAAATAGAAGGCAACTTAAATGAATAATTAAAACAGCCATCAACAGCCTACAATGCCCCCCGCATCGTGGTTGAAGATGGACTGTTTTTTGTATTGCTAAGAAAGTCGATTATAAGTAAGGAGTTCTTGCTCATCAAGCATGCTAATCAAGGAGCCCGCTAAATGACAGAAATTATCCCTTACTGCAATATCTCTTTTTCGTTTATCAGGGTAGGTACGGAGTAGGTAGTTGATATTGAATTGTGTAAATTCATTATACAACACAATCGGATCTTTTATTCGCTTTTCCCGTTTGGGTGCTGGATGCTGTTGCAGAAATGCAATAATGTATTTACTCGATTTTGGAAAATAAAGATTAATGCTTCGAATGCTTGTTACAGTATCCTTTCTGTAGGCATCCTGAAACATTTTTAAGATAGGGTTGAGCATCTCTTTCATTGGGTTTCCTGCTTCATGGGGAAAGATTTCATAGCGGTTGTTTACTAAATCATTAATAGCCATCTCTTGTCCGCGCGATGATTCACCTGCAATGGTGCTTGCTAATTCATACCAACTTAAATGACTTGCAAACTGAGGTAAGGCAATAAAGGCCTCTTCCTCTTCTGTCAATGTCAATCTGTTTTCTCGTTTTTCTAATAGCATATAAAATAATTCTTCTTCGTTAGGCGCATTATATTGAATCAGTAAATTTTGAAAGGCTACATTTACTACCTCAGTTGAATCCTTTTCAAATACCGTATCAATCGCTCTTTGGCCTTTTTTCTTTTTGCTCGTACTTCTTGGTTCATTAATTTCTGTTTCGTGTTTAGAATTATCTTTAGTTAGATAATGTATCAATCTAGAAATGCTGTGAATAATCGAAATGAAATGCATTTGGATGAATCTATTTAAAAGTGAACAAGAGAAAGTGTGTGCAATGCATAAGCTTATTTTGATTCATTTAGAATGTGCAATTCTTTTGGCATAAAGCCTCCATAAACAATTCGTGTTACATTGCAGAGCCACATCTTTTTAGGATAGCCCTTCGGTCCGTCAATGGTATAGTTGCCTCCGTTACTTAGATTATTAGGTTCTATCAATTGAATTTTAAACGTGCCTTCCTTTGGTTTTCGATAGGCTTTTATCGTAGCTGTTCTGCCATCAACACTTAACTTATCCAATAAGGTGTCTGCACCGGCTACCATCATTAAGGCTGCTTTAGGTAAGGCATTTAAATACCATTCGTTCACATACCAGATTCCGTCTTCTTTTGTAAAATGTAAGGTTTTCATAATAATTTTGTTTTTGTTGTTATTTGATGACTCAAAGGTCCGACGATTTTAGCGCCTAGGCTAATCTCTACAAGCTTGTAATATTCTTGTAAGCCATTCTATTAACTCATTATTTTTATCGATATTTATACAATGCAAAGCTTAGAAGTCTTTCTATATCGGAGTCCTGAAGTCTCTTATACAACCCTAAGAGAAGTTTGTGATTTAATGCAAACGGTGAAAGGGCCGATCAAATTTCGGATGTTGGAGAAGGACGATAGTTTAAGTGTTCAAGCTAAAAGTGCTGCTAAGTCGTTTCGTGTGAAATCGTGGAAACAATTATTTGAAGAAGTAAAGGAGTATAAAAGTGAGAAGGCGCTTGAAGATGCGTTTATGATTTTTCAGCTAACGCTTCATCCAAATGAATATGGTTTTTATGCCGCTGTTGATGAAAAGACGAAGTCCTTGAGTTTCATTAATTGTAGTTACCAAGATCTCTTTCCGGATAGCACCTTACGGTATCCGATTGCCTTTAATATTGTTGCAATGCTTTTGCTAAGTCGATTATTCGATAAGTATAATGAGCTGGATACTTTAATACATCAAACGCCTCGTGGATGTTTGTTGGATTGGGCTTCAGATCGTAAAGAGTTACTTTTTAAAATGCGAACAGGTGACTTATGCGAAGACTGTTTACAGGTTTTGAAAACAAAAAAATTAGATTCGAGTTATACCCAACAGTTGTTTCAGTTTTTAGATGCGTTTTCGCAACAAATGAAATTCAAACAGCGTTTGGAGATTAATCCTAGCGTATTGAAGTTGGAAATACGAGGTGTGAAAAAAGAAATCTATTTTCCGCAGTTGGGCGATTTAAAAGTTCGACTCACACCGCTCGAGAAAACGGTTTATTTGTTTTTTGCCCAACATCCTGAAGGAATAGAATTAGTAGATATACATCATTATAAAAGTGAATTATTAGATATCTATAATAAGCTTTCAAATGCCGACGAGAAGATTACTAACGAAGCACGAATTCTACAGCTATGTGATCCGCGTGATAATTCTTTAAACGAAAAAATAGCGAAAATTAAATCGAAGTTTGAATTAGCTATCGGTAAGGATTCAGCTAAAAACTTTGTCATTAGTGGCCCTCGCGCCGGCCTCCGCCGTATTGCCTATTTTGCAAACTAGGTTTTGCTTTTGTCCTGATTTTTATTAATTGCAATTATTCACTATTCACTATTCCCCATTCACTATTCCCCATTCCCTTTTCCCTTTTCCCTTTTCCCTTTTCCCTTTTCATTATTCATCATTCACTCCCGATGCTACGCAATCGGGATCCCTATTCCCTTTTCCCCATTCACTATTCACTATTCACTCCCGATACTACGCAATCGGGATCACTTTTCCCTTTCCCCCACCATCCCAAAATTATCCAATAAACAGGAGCGACTGCAATTACGGAGATATTGAAGAACGACTGAATCCAATAAGCAACTAAGGTCATGGTCAAACCTAATACCAATGGATCTTTCAATTGTTTGCTATTACGAACAAACAGAATAATTAAAATGCTTAAATAAAGTAACAACGCAAAGATTCCTTGCGTCCCTCCGACATGTAAAAATTCATTGTGTGCCCTATCCACTGTGCGATGTCGCGACTTTTTATAATAGCGATAGTCGGGATCGTTTTGCTTTTCTAAGACCCCTTTCAGTTGTTCTGGACCACTACCCAAAAGTGGATTTTCAAGTGCTGCCTTAAGAGAAATCTTCCAAAGAATGATTCTACCAGAACCGGAATTCTTAGAAGGGTTTTTAATATCATTCCAGCCATTTTCTCCTCTATCCATTAGGGTGATCGTGTGAAATTTAGCGGCATCGAAAAACCAATTCGGACGTTTATTCAATCCATAAAAACATCCGATAAATAAGATGATCCCACCCAAAAATACCAGTACATCTCGTTTACTCTTTTTCCAAATCCCAACCACAATGCCGACAACACATAAAAATAGGAAAGCCAACCATCCGCTTCTAGTCTGCGACATGACTAAGGTGCTTAGAAATAATGCAGCTAAAAATAAATACAGACTCTTTTTTTCGATTCTATAAAAAGTGATGGAAAGAAAGATGAGCAAAACCATCAAAGAAGCCAAGAAATTCTGATTACCTATCAAGCTAAATATAACCGGTCGATAGCCTCTGAAATGGATGAGCGGATCTAAATAAATATGCTGTATTATCGCATAAATAGAGATGAGAGTCATCCAACTCAAATACTGTTTTATATTTTGTGTAGAGGGGCTGAAATACCGTCTTGCGGCATGAAAGAGCGTTAAATAGAATAGGTAAGTAAACCAGCCTTCAAATCTACCTGCCGTTAGTCGGCCATGACTTAGTTTTTTACCAAATACACCAAGCAAAGGATCAGGTGAAGCTAGCGCAGATATTAAAATAAGCACTAACCAAGCCCCCGATAAATAATCTATGATATCGAGCTTCCAATCCCCTTTTTTAATCAGAAGAAATAAAATAGATAGGGAGGCGACAGCGAGAATTGGTCCTTTGATCGCATCAAAAATATCAATACCCCTGAGTGGTAATATCGCTAGCGGACAAGCATATATTACGACCCATAAAAGTAATTCAATCCATTCTGCTGCATTTCTCTTGAAAAGCTTCATCCTGCGAAGATACAATTTAAAATTAAGGCACGAATTTTGATACTAGTATTCATCTTTTGGACAATTTTATATATCTTTTATTCTTTAAGTTATTATGACTTCTGATCCGCTACATAAAATTCCTACCGCTCCGGCAGCAAAACCACTTGTTGGGCATCTATTTTCTTTTCGTAGAAGTCCGATCGATTTCTTCAGTACGAATGCCCGAAATTTCAAGGAGTTGTTTCAGTTTAAAATCTTTTCTAAGTCTTATATCATTTTAAATCACCCCGATGCAGTACATCATGTGCTAACGAGTAATGTAAAAAACTATACGCGTCAAAAGTCCTATGCTTTTTTACAGGAATTACTGGGCATGGGGCTATTGACTAATGAAGGGGATGAATGGCGTACTCGTCGTCGACTGGCCCAACCTAATTTTGGCAGAGAGAAATTGGCTAGCCTGATGCAGCAAATGGATGCTGCCATTGAGAATTTTGCGAAAGAACATTTTAATACCAATAGTACACTTTCACTGGAAGATGAATTGAATCATCTGACGCTTTCAATTTTAACGCAATCTATTCTCTATTCTGAGAACAACTCGAATTTCGAAAAGGTAAAGTCAGATTTGCAGGATGCTTTAGAATACCTAACCGCGCAGCGATTCAATGTTTTTAAATTCATGACTAAGCTTCCCTCGAAGCGTAAGTCGAAAGGTAAAGCAGCGATCGCGCGTTTAAAATTATTGGTGGAAAATATCATATTGGAAAGACGAAGGTCTAAAGCCACTCACAACGATTTATTAGAAATGTTGATGAACACCAAGGATGAAGAGAATAATGAAATGTTGGATGATAAGGCGCTAGCAGATGAGGTGATGACGATGTTTGTCGCTGGACATGAAACAACGGCCTCTTCTTTGTTGTGGACGATTTACCTCTTGGAACATAATAGCGCTGTTCGTGAGAAGCTATTACAAGAACTGCAAATGAATTATGATGGTGCCGCAATCGATGTGACTAAAATGATGCAATTGCCCTATATGCGCATGGTCATCATGGAAACAATGCGATTGTATCCTCCCGTATGGAGCTTCGGTAGAAAAGCAATCGACGAAGATCAAATTATGGGCTATGTCATTCCTAAAGGCGCCTCCGTGAATATTCCTGTTTATTGCATTCATCGTCATCCAGATTATTGGAAGCATCCAGACGCCTTCTACCCGGAGCACTTTCTTCCTGAAGCAGTGAAGGAACGTGATAAATTTGCCTACCTACCTTTTTCTCAAGGAATGCATCGTTGTATCGGAGAACATTTTGCCATTATGGAAATGCAAATGGTTTTAATGCGTTTGTATTTTCAATATGAGATACATTTCGCAGCCGATAAAGCGCCTGTTTTACATCCCTTAGTTACGTTGAAGCCGAAAGAACCAATTTACTTCACTATTCAAAAAAGAAAACTATGAATCCTTCATATAAAAAAGTAAAACTGCCAGCGTATCGAAATGATATCATGGATTTTCTGGATTTAGATAATCGACGTAATCATGCCCAAGCGATGTTCGAAGTGGATATCACTTCCGTGAATGAGATACTCTCTAAACGAACGGAACGCGTGCATACCGTAACCATGCAGTTGGCTTACTTGCTTTGGTGTTATGCAAGAGCTGTTGCGCAACACCCGGAAATGCAGGCACGACTTTATAAGGATGAGTTATATTTTTTCGAAGATGTTGACATATCCATGATATTCGAGAAGGATGCACCGTCTGGTATTAAAGTGCCAGTACCCTATGTTTTTCGTGCCGTTCAGAAAAAATCATTTGAAGATATTGTCGCCGAATTACAAAAAGTAAGTAATGCGCCGATACACGAAATGTATCAATCGAAAAAATCAAATCTAATCCGCAAATTACCCAAGTGGCTGCGTATGTATTTGATGAAAAGAAGTCTAGCAAATCCCTTAAAATGGAAGGAATTGTTAGGTACCGTTGCCTTTACTACCTTAGGTATGACAGTTCGCAATCGCGTGATGTATCCGGTGCCGGTAGGACCCTATGGTTGCATGTTGGCTGCTGGTTCTTATTATCATATGAAGGAAGAAGGTAAGACAAAAACGAAATGGGGCTTGGTATTAAATTTTGATCATAATTTGGTGGATGGCGGACCTGCCATTCGCTTTGGGCGGACTTTTATGAGCTTGGTGGAAAGTGGAGCAGCCTTTAAATAAAACGAGTATGAAACAAATTTTGCAATGGATTTTGTATCCAATTATTATGTGCCTTGCAGGGCTACAATTTTTCCTGATTCTTCGAATGGGCCCGCAGCATTTAGAAACAGCAACAACG
The DNA here is from genome assembly GCA_947452995.1 of Chitinophagales bacterium. Taxonomy (GTDB): domain Bacteria; phylum Bacteroidota; class Bacteroidia; order Chitinophagales; family CAIODY01; genus JAHEYX01. The sequence continues at coordinate 7,154 of CANGEV010000031.1, read as the reverse complement.
GTTCCTTTAGTTTTCGGGATTATAGCATGCGTCATTTTAGAACGCTACCTCCCTTATAGTGCTCAATGGAAGCCTGTTTCGAGCGATTGGAAAATCGACACCGCTTTCCTCTTTATTTTTCAAACCATCTTTCCTAAGATCTTTAAATATGTGGTACTGCTATTAGTATTGCATTTCATCCCCGATCATATCACTCGATTTGCGGGGATTTGGCCACAACATTGGCCTATTTTATTACAGGCCTTGTTAATGATGTTTATTTCCGATTTGTTTAGATATTGGGTGCATCGATTAAGTCATACAGTGCCTTTCCTATGGCGTTTTCATGCTGTACATCACTCCTTGGAAAAACTGTATTGGTTGAATACAACACGCATACATCCTGTTGAAAAGCTATTGCAACTTTGTGTTGAAATAGCACCGTTTATATTGATTGGTGTCGGAAAGGAAGTGATTGCGCTGCATCTTGTTATTTACGGCGTGAATGGCTTTATCCGGCATTCGAACATTGATTTTAAATATGGTTTTATCAATTATATTATCTCTACAAACGAATTGCATCGCTGGCATCATTCTAAGTTGATTCATGAATCTAATTCCAATTACGGCTCCGATACTACGATTTGGGATTTGTTATTCGGTTCTTTCTTCTGGCCTAAAAATCGAGAAGTAGCAGCTTTAGGTGTATTCAACCAGAATTATCCTAAATCATTTAATGGTCAAATGACGGCACCTATTGTCGAGGATTTGGATAAGAAAGATAAACTTCCCTTCTCTTGGGAATTGTTTTTGTTGAATAGCTTGATGCGATTCAAAATGCTATTGAATAAAGCAAAAGTTGAACGCTACCTGAACCAAAGTAAAGATGTAAAGGGTGTTCAAGATCGTTTATTGAAGCAGCTTTTGGAACAGAATAAACATACTTCCTTCGGTAAAGCACATCATTTTGAATCGATTCATTCTTATGAGGATTTTATTAAACAGGTTCCTTTTGCGGAGTATGAAGACCTTCGTCCTTGGATTGAAGAGCAAGCTTCTAAGTTGAATGAACCAATATTGATGGCTGATAGAATTGAGATGTTTAATCAGACAAGTGGAAGTACAGCAAAACCGAAAATGATACCTGTGACAAAGCACTTCATGGATTTGCTACAACAGTCGCAAGAGGTGTCTTCTTATTTGCAATATCAGTATTGCCCAGAAGGATTTGTAGGACGTATTCTAGGCGTGGTGTCTCCTGCTATCGAACGTTATGAAAATGGAATCCCTGTAGGATCTGCTTCAGGGCATTTTTATAAAAATATGCCGAGTATTGTCAAACGAAAATATGTTGTTCCACATTCTGTTTTTGAAATTAAAGAGTTTGATTTAAAATATTATATAATATTACTGTTAGGCTTGCAGCATCGTGATATTACCTATTTGGGAACCGCTAATTCAACCACCTTTCTTAAGTTGAACGAAATGTTGAATAAACATCGTTTAACCTTATTGGAAGAACTCCGACAAGGGAAATTGGCACCTCATCATGTACTGGATCAAAAAGTACGGGATCGCGTAAATACCTTGCTAAAGCCTTCTAAGGAACGTATAAATGAACTAAGCGCCTTGTTTGACAAGGATACTATTGCATTGAAAGATGTTTGGCCACATCTTAAGTTAATTGCAACTTGGGTGTGGGGGTCTTGTGGTGTTGCACTAAAGGCCGCACGACCATATTTCCCAGAAAACATTATAGTATTGGATTTAGGATTTATCGCCAGTGAATTTAGAGGCACTGTGAATGTTGATTATGTGAATCAAGCAGGAATGCCAACCATGCATGCACACTTCTTTGAGTTTGTAGAAAAGGACGATTGGGAAAGTGGGAATAAAAATTTCAAGCGATTACATGAGTTGAAATTAGATCATTCCTACTACGTCTTTTTTACCGGAGCGAATGGACTGTACCGATATAATATGAATGATATTATGCGTGTAGTTAATTTCTTAAATGATTGTCCCTTATTGATATTCCATCAAAAGGGAAATGGCATTTGTAATATTACAGGAGAAAAGCTTTATGAAAGTCAGTTGATAGAAGTATTGGATTCTTTTCATTGGGAAATGGTTTACTTTCAAGCACTCGCAGATGAAGAGCAAGCAAAATATATTGGGTATGTCGAATGGTCGAAGCTTCCTTTGGAAAATATGGAAGTCTTGGCTAATCAATTTGATGCAGCCTTATGTCGCACAAATGTTGAATATGCAGAGAAGCGTGCGGGTGGTCGTTTGAAGCCATTCGAACTTGTCGTTCTCAAGCAAGGTACCTACAATAATGTTAAGGAACAAGCTTTGAAGGCAGGGATGATCGAAGGACAATTCAAAACAATTCTTCTACAGTATAAGTCGAAGTTTAAGTGGAACTTAGAGCTATGATTTGGAACTTCTATGCATGGGATGCACCTTTTAAAATTGCCTTTAAGCACAATAGTGCAGAGCGTAATCAAGCCGCCACTGTATTAATTAAATTAACGCACAAGGGTATTAATGCTTGGGGTGAGGCCTGTCCGCGGGAGTATGTTACTGGTGAGTCTGTAGATACTTGTTTGGCTTTCCTGGAGAATTTTAGTGCTACCTTAATGGCTACAAGCTTTGATAGTTTTAAGGATTGGTTGGTTTTTAAGAATCATTGGAAGGATGTACTGAACGCTAATCTAGCTGCTACTTGTGCGATTGAAATGGCTATTCTAGACTATCTATCAAAAGTTAATAGATGTTCAGTGGAGCAGATAATTGGAGCAACATATAGTAGCGGTCCGTTTTACTATTCTGCGATTATTGGGGATGTGAAGGAGCGTATTTGGGATGAGCAATTTGCTTGGCATCATGACCTTCAACTGTGTGATTATAAATTGAAGTTGAATGGGGAAGTGGCAGTGGATCGTTTACGTATAGAAAAAATAGTAAACGCAATTCCTAACGCAAGCATTCGCTTAGATGCCAATAATAAATGGGAAACGGTCAAGGAGGTTCAAGATTACTTAGATGATTTAGCTTCACCTATATTCGGACTAGAAGAGCCTTTGAAGCATGGAAGCTTTAAGGCATTGAATGAATTATCAAAAGCTATTCATACGGATATTATTTTAGATGAACATGCCTGTCGAATCACTGATCTGGATCAGATTGATGTTCCAAGTAGATTCATCCTAAATTTGAGAGTCTCGAAATGCGGAGGTGTTTTAAATACGATTGCAATGGCTGAATATGCTTTTGAAAAAGGCTTTCGAGTAATAATTGGGGCACAGGTAGGGGAGAGCTCTTTATTAACGCGAGCGGCTACTCTTGTCGTGAATGCGATGTCGCAGCCTCCAATAGCACAAGAAGGAGCGTATGGAACAAATTTGTTAGAGCACGACTTGGTCGCAGATATTTTGCAATTTGATAGCAAGGGTGTATTATTCTTACCCGCGACGAGTTCTTCAAATGGAATTGGAGACGTTAATTGGAATGAATCGGCATTGTAAAGCCGAAACAGCTACCTGTTCCTACTTCAGATTCTATTTCTAGTTTGCTATTATGATGATTTAGAAATTCGTGTACAAGCTGTAATCCTAATCCGCTAGTTGAAATATTTTTGGATGAAGTATCCGAATTGAGTAGACGAATAACTTTTTCTGTTGGAATACCTTCGCCTTCATCGGATATTTTGAACTGCCAATGTTTCTCGTCAAGGCGACTGCTTATCATTATTTTTTTACCTTCTGGTGTGAATTTTACCGCATTTGAGATAAGGTTGCGGAGAATGGTTTGCACTTGATTTAAATCACAATAGATACTGGCTTCTGGTGTCCCTTGCCAATCTAGTTGTAGTGAAAGATTTTTATCTTCTGTAATAAGGGAGAAGTAGTTCTGGACGAAATCATGAATTTGTAGGTAAATAATATCGTCTTTAAGAGGCTTTACATCACTAGTCTGAAACTTTGCCCACAATAAAATATTGTTTAACAAGTAATCCGTTTCCTCGGTTCGTTTCTTTAATCTTGTCAGTACTTCCGTTGTGTCTTTTCCTGCAGTCTGCATTTGCAACATTAAGGAGATGCCTGCTTTTATCGAGGCCATCGGACTTCTAAGATCATGAGAGATAATGGAGGTCATCCGGTCGCGAGTATAGATAGTTTCTTGCAATGATTTATTGGTGTTTTTTAAATCATCTTGTTTTTGAATAAGATTTGCTTGAATTTTATTTGTTACGCCAATGATATATGTTATTTGCATCATTACGCAAATGAAGGTGCCAATTAAGTTGATTATACGTTCTGTTGATACCGAATTTTTAACATTCTCAGCGTAATCACCAATTCTATACGCTGTGGTACAACAGAAAATAATTAGGAGAAAAGATATTATGGTAATGATAATGCCATATCGACGCTCTTCACGCTGAAATTCAATTAGTGAGCCTATAATTACTGGAAAAAAATAAAGGAAATTGAATGTATCTGGTCCCGACATTAAAGAGAGTACCGAAATCAATAGCAATAGGGAGCATACGTTCCATAGTTTTGAGTAAAAAAGGAAACCTTCTTTATACATCCACCACGCTATTAATGTTATGGGCAATAATGAAAATGTTGTTGCTGCTTGAATTAATTGATCGCTAATAACGTTAACGGCGCCGATAAGTATCGAATAGATAGCAGCCAATTTTAACATGATCTCATGCAAGCGTATGCTCTGTTGATCCCAATAATTTTCAGGGTCTTGATTAAAATTGATTGAATTATAGGGCATGCTTACGCGGATTTGTAAAAGGGTGATTTCGCAAGTTAATTAAAATGTGGGAATTGTATGTCCGCTTCTGTTTTATAACTCCTTGTCTCCCTCATTCTCTTTCTGTTTCTCCTTCTACAACCTTGCTGTAAAGCCCTGTTTAAAGCGTAGCGCAAAGCAGGGCGACATAGCTATAGCATTGTTTATTGTGCCGAATAATTAAACCCTGCAAATCGCAGGGTGGTATTTCAATTCTAAAACGGTTTTGTTTACCCGATTCCAAAAATGAGAATACGGTAGAATTCTTGTTAAATAAAAGAAAATCAATAAATTATATTAATGTAAACGAGACAAGTCTCATTTATAAACTAGTCAAAACTACGTAGATAATCCAAAAAATGAACGCAGTACTACGTAGTACGAAATAGGTGAAAAGACGATAGAAGAATGCGTAGTTATCGCGATGTTTTAGGCCCTCGGCCGGGAGTACATTTGACCCAGATGCAAGAGACACCTACTCAAGCATCCAACACACAAACAATAACAAACACACAAAAACTCCTCCTTATGAAAAACATTTTCTTCACCCTCGTACTTTTCTTCGGAATGATGTTCGTATCATCAACTTCGAACGCACAGTTCTACCCATCGCAAGTAAACGACTTGCGCACAGGCTGGGGAATCGGTGTTGCTTCTAGCAATACTAGTTCAGATTTGTTTGATAACGGAGTAGATCGCTTAGTAACTTTCGTAAGCGAAGACCCAAGTGGTTTGTTCAACTATGTTTTAGTAAAAGATCCAATCTGGGGTGGTATCGGCATGTACCTTCCTTATAATATCAAATTTCCAGATGTAGTAATCGCACACAGCTTCGGCGCTAACCACTATATCTTAAACGTTACTTACTACGATCCAATGCAAGGGATGGTATTAGAACAAATCGACTACTACGCAGGTAGCGGCTTCTCTTCAAGCATCGTAACTGTATTAGATAATAATTTAGGCGCTACTGCACCAGTTAGCGGTCCACGTATCGATATCGACCAAGAAAATTGTCACGCAGCAATCGTATGGCATAATGCAGCACAAAACGTGATGAAAACAATGCACATCAACTACTACTTAGGCTTGAGCATTCAATCACCCATCAATACGATTCCATTAAGCAGCAATATGATCGAACCAGATGTAGCCGTAACAATGGATGACGCTTACTTCACTTTCTTAAGCCGTACTCGTAAAGATGTATACATGTTAGAAATGAGCTTGAATGATATCGACCATAACGCAGGCATGATCCAAAGCGTAATCGGCATGAAAGCAGGCTTAGGCTTCGATCACTATAACCCACGTATCGCTACTTCATGCAAAAACACAAATAACCATGGCGACTGGACAATCGTAGTAGGCGCAGGTGTTTGTGCATCATCAGGTATCTTCGGATGGAGCGGTTCAGATGCTAACTTGTACAATACAGCAGCGCACCAATATACTAACAGCTTTACATGGAACAACAAAAACAATAACAAATATCAAATGGATGGTGGTGTAAGCTTAAACCTTTACCCAGCAGTAACCTACCAACATAGCAACGGTAACAGCGCTAGCAACTATATCCAAATCGCATGGCAGTCAACAGACGCATTAAACAACTATATGGGTAAAAATGCAGGTAGCACTACTGTCGTAAGCGTAACTTGCGATCGCAATGGTAACCCAATCCCAGTAGCCTCAACAAATAGTGTAGAACCAGAATACCAAATCGTACCTCACTACTACTCAAATGGTGCCATGCCAAGCTTAGGTGATAGCAGCGGCGTAAACAACTTCAAAAGCCAAAGTCATGTTAGCTTAGCAGGTCGTAACTCTATCCAAAATGATCAATTAGTAGTATATGTCGACGCAGCAAACGGTAATGTAAACTTGCCAACTTGGGATGAAGTAATCATCAAAGAAAACGTAACAGTAAGCAGCGGCTTCCGTAATGAATCAGCAGCAACAGTAGCAGCAGTAAACGAAGTAAATGTACGTATCTATCCAAATCCAGTAGCAGAGCATATCACTTTAGAAAGCAGTGTAGCAGATGCAGCAATGATGGTGAGCATGTTTGATATGAACGGTCGCTTAGTAATGCGTGCACAAGGTAACAGCGCAGATTTGAACAATCAATTAAACGCTATCGTAGGATCATTGAGCAACGGTACTTATATGCTACAAGTAAATAGCCAAGGCGCTTTAGTCTACAACGATAAAATCGTTAAAATGGCGAACTAAGAAATTTTGTTTGTGTGTTCTTTCACCTGTAGGAGGGTAAAAGAGAAAAAAGGTCTTCTGGAAAACAGAAGACCTTTTTTAGTTAAAAGTTAAAAGTTAAAAGTTTTCACCCTTCACTATTCACT
>CANGEV010000030.1 GCA_947452995.1 Chitinophagales bacterium | reverse complement strand
TGCAGATCAATAAAGGTTCCAAAACACATTTTATCTCCCTGCTGTGTATAGGTTGTTTTGTAGGCGACGAGATAGCCCGTTATTTCAACTTCGCGATAGAGATTCAGTTTTAAGTCGGATGCCAGTAAGGGACTCGGGATATCTTCTGCTACCAACAAATAAGGAGAACATAGCGGGAAGCCCAATAACTCGATTTGTGTATAGGCCTCCTCCAAAGGGTCTACGGTAAGTGTCGGCAGTTGAATTTGCCTAATCTCAGTACTGAACAATAAAGGTCCAGAACCTTGTCGTTTCCGCTGTCCGACTAAAAGATGTGCTTCCCACAAAAGTTGCTTATTGGCTAAATGGGTAAAGCGGAAGGCGCCAATTCTAATCAACAAACGCAGCTGGTTGATATCCGGATTCAGCCGCTCTACAAAATCCGCTAAGTGTTGAAACGCACCTTCTGTACTTCGATTGCGGAGTATAGACTCTACAAAAGGGCTTTCGATCCCTTGTATCCACGACAAGCCAATAAACAATTCTTTAGCTTTCAGTCGCACCCCCGCATCACTTTCATTGACACATGGCGCTTGAATTTCAGCTCCGTAACGCCGTGCTTCATGCACATAAAATTCAGGCTTGTAAAAACCTCCTCCATGATTCAAGGTCGCCGCCATATAAGCAAGCGGATAATAGGCTTTAATATATAATGCTTGAAAACTTTCAACGGCATAACTTGCAGAATGTGCCTTGGAAAAGGCATAATTAGCAAAGCTCTCAATCTGATGCCATAAGTCTTGTACTGTTTTCTCGCTATACCCTTTCGCCCGACAAGATGTTAAAAATTTCTGCTGTACCTGATTAAATTCATTTCTTTTTTTAAACTTCCAGGTCATACCACGTCGCAGATAATCTGCTTCAGCCAAAGATAATCCAGCAAGGTAATGCGCTACTTTGATTACATCTTCTTGATAAACCATTACGCCATACGTCTCTTGCAACAGATCATACAACTCCGGAAGCGCCTCACGTGCCTTATCACGCAAGTCGACGTTACGATAGCGACGAATATATTCGGCCATCATACCACTTTTCGAAACACCTGGCCGGATAATCGAACTTGCGGCAACAAGTCGGATATAATCATCGGCACGTAGCTTCGTTAATAACATCCGCATCGCAGGCGACTCAATATAAAAACAACCGATACACTCTCCTTGCTTGAGTAACCGCTTTACGACAGGATCGCTTTTAATCTTTGGCATATCATGAATATCCAATCGCACTTTCTCTTCGCGCTCAACGATTTCTACCGCTTCTTTAATTTTTGCTAAGCCTCGCTGACTGAGAATATCGAACTTATACAAGCCTATATCTTCCGCTTCGAGCATGCTGAATTGTGTAGTAGGAAAACCTTTCGGCGGGAGAATAGTAGCGCTGTATTGAGAAATAGGGGCTTCAGAAATCAAGATTCCGCTAGAATGAATACTCAGATGACTAGGTAATCCTTGTAGCATCGCACTATAGCGCAAAACGCGTTGCCCGAGGCTATCTGCCTGTGAAAGATCTTGTAATCGCTGTAAGCGATCAATTTCGGGTGCTGGCAATCCCATCACTTTGCCAATTTCTCTGATCACAGCATCGTGCTGAAACGTATTATAGGCCCCGAGCAAGGCTGTATGCGTATCACCATAGCGATTAAAAATATATTGTGTAATATCTTCACGGTCGGTCCAAGAGAAATCCATATCGAAGTCGGGCGGATTGGTACGATAGGGATTGATAAAGCGTTCGAAATACAAATCAAGGTCGATCGGATCAACATCTGTAATCCGTAAAAGATAGGCTACAAGACTATTTGCGCCGCTACCTCGACCGACATAATAAAAGTTGCGTCGGCGTGCGTACTGAATCAAATCCCAGTTGATGAGAAAATAGGCTGCGAACTCCATCTGACCGATAATCTGTAATTCTTTTTCGAGTCGTTGACGAATATCTTTGTTGGCTTTCGGGTATCGCTCGGTAAGTCCGATTTCACAGAGCTGCCGTAATAAGCGCCAGTCTTCTTCCGTGCTTCGAGTATAGCATTTACGGTTTTTATTAGCAAACTTTCCGTATTCAAAAGACACATCACAGTCATCGAAGAGACGTTCTGCTTTGCTCCACAGCTGCGGATGTCCATCATAGGCCTTTTTCATCTGCTCATAAGGCAGGATCGTTTCATCGGCACGCGCGACATCCTGTCGTTGTAATTTGCCAAGCACGATATTTTGATCGATAGCACGTAAGAGTTGGTGAGCAACGAAATGAGAGCGGTTGACAAAGCTAAAGTTTGGCAATGCAATACAATGTGTCAAGAGATGTTTTGCAGGCGAAAAGGCAAGACCTTGTACCTCATGCGCCGCAACACCAATAAAGGCATTTGGACCGAGCGTTTGGGATTTATAGGTAGCGAGCGGATAGACTATGATTACATCATCTCCGAAGTCGGGAGCTTGCTCAGGAGGGGCAGATTCAGTATGCAAAAAGGCACTCAGACATTCGTTAATCCTTCTGTAGCCGGCATTATTTTTTGCGATAGCGATAAATCTCGCTTGCACACCATTTCTAAAGTCGACACCGATTATTGGCTTCAATCCTTTTTGTGGCGCAAGCCGCAGTGTATCTAAAACAGCCGAGGTATTATTGATATCCGCTAAAATAAAGCGGGTATACCCATTAGTAGCTAAGTGCTCGAGCATTTCTTCCGTACTCAATACGCCGTAATGAAAACTATATGCGGTATGCGCCAAAATCATTTCTTCTTCCCTTTATTCAATAGTTTAGCCTTACGTGTATCTTTTACTTCTGTCACATCTTTAAAATCAATTCCTCCAGCACGCTGTATCGTATCTTTTCCAAAGCGTTTACGCAATTTATCCATTGCAGCGTAAAGCAGTACTTTTTCTTTGGTGTCATCGAACAAATCGAACTGATAAGCGCCTTGAATTAAGTGACTGAAGCGTACACCAATTAAGCGAATCTGTAAGCGTTGCGTATACAACTTCGCAAAGAGTTCTTTCGACTTAGCAATTAAGACATGGTCAAGCGCGGTATAAGGAATCCGCAGCTGCATCGTATGTGTATTAAAATCAGAATAGCGTAGCTTAACGGTAATACAGCCCGTGAGACGATCGCTTGAACGAAGCTGAAACGTCAGTTGCTCAATTTGATGAATCAATACCCGATGCAAATGAGCGAGGTCCATGGTATCACGTTCGAAAGTCGTTTCAGTTGAAAGCGATTGTTGTTCACAATACGGCAGGACAGGTGTATCATCGAGCGCGTTTGCCTTTCTCCAAATTGCTAGACCGCTCTCTCCTAGCACTTGCTGCATCAATTCAGAAGGCATTTGCTGAATCGTTTCTATTTTTTCGATGCCCATGCTTCGTAAGATTTGATACGTTTTCTCTCCGACCATTGGAATTTTACGAACGGAGAGTGGGGCTAGAAATTCTTTTTCACGACCATATTCAATTTGTAATTGACCGTTCGGCTTCGCTTGTCCGGTACCTATTTTAGCAACCGTTTTGTTGATTGACATGGCAAAAGAAAGTGGCAAGCCACTTTCGCGCATGATTCGCTGACGGAGTTCGCTAGCCCATTTATAAGAGCCGAAAAAGCGATCCATGCCAGAAAGATCCATATAAAATTCGTCGATTGACATTTTCTCATAGAGTGGCACAGCATCTTCAATTATATCTGAAACAATGTTCGAATAATGGCTATAGCGTTCATGGTCGCCTCGTACAATGATAGCTTCTGGACATAGCTGTCGAGCCATTTTCATGGGCATAGCAGCGTGTATGCCATAGCCACGTGCTTCGTAACTACAAGACGCCACCACCCCGCGATCGCTTGCGCCGCCCACCAAAACCGGTTTTCCAATTAATGTAGGATTCTGCAAACGCTCTACCGACACAAAGAAAGTGTCGAGGTCCATATGGGCTATGGTTCGGGTAGCTGTCATAAAAAGGATTTTTTCTTATGATACATTTAGTATCATTTGGATGTTACACAAAGTATCATTATTTTTGCAAGCAGAAAGCAATTCGTAAAAAAAAATTCTATGAGCGAACGTATCATCTACTTAGCAAGCAATATGAAAGTATTGCGTAATCAAAAAGGCAAGAGCCAAGAGGATTTATCTGCAGCCTTAGGCATGAGTCGGGCGAAGCTAAACAGCTACGAAAACGGTATTCGCAGCAATATGCCACCAGAGGATTTAGTTACGGTAGCCGAGTATTTCAACTTAAGCATAGATGCCTTGCTAAAACACGATTTATCACAGCTTTCGGCTTGGAAGCTTAGAGAGTTGCAATCGGGCAATGACGTCTTCGTTACCGGCACTAAGCTTCGCGTATTAGCGACAACAGTCGATCGCGAAAACAATGACAATATTGAAGTAGTCGGATTGCGAGCAAAAGCGGGCTATCAAATGGGCTTTTTCGACCCTGAATTTATCGGCTCACTACCGAAGTTTCAAATGCCTGTCCTTACGACTAGCTACCGCAAGTATCGAATGTTCCAAATTGATGGCGACAGCATGTTACCTATTCCTGACAAATCATATGTCTTGGCCGAATATGTAGAGAATTGGAACGATATTAAAGACGAGATGGCTTATGTGGTGCTAACGAAGCAAGATGGACTTGTATTCAAGATTTTATTAAACGAAATAAAGCAACAGCAACAGCTGATTATGCGTTCGTTAAATCCAATTTATCAAGATTATACTGTAAAAATTGGCGAGGTGCAGGAAGTCTGGAAGTTTGTCAGTTATATCAGCACCGAGCTACCAGAGGGCGGACTAACGAAAGAACGTATTGCTAATATTTTGAAAGAGGTACAGTCGGTTGTGGTAAAGATGAAGGATTAAACAATATCCTGTTCCATCATTATCAAGATATTATTCACGATTGCAGTAAACTGATTAAAGTGTGCATCGATTTCATCGAAAGATCCTTTTTCTTTCGCAATAACTTCCATGCGATTGGCGAGTTCTTTCGCCTCTTCAGCAGAGAAGCTAACCAAACTCGACTTAGAGCGATGCGCCACCATGTATACTTGGTCGTAGTCGCGCTGTCGTACCGCAAGTTCTAGTTCACTTAATGAACTTGGCATTTGTTTTAAGAATACCTCACGAATCTTACGAACCAACTCTTTATTTCCATTCCCCATTTTTTCTAGTCGAGCATAAGAATATGAAGGAGAGGCGTTCGCAAGTACAGGCTCATCTGCAGGTGTAAACATACCACGAGGTAAGCTAACGGCTTCATCGTCGTTTGTATTTGAGCCAAACGCTGCCGTAACATTATTTTCAACAGCACTATTTTCATTGGTATACTTCAAAATCATCCGAACTAAATCAAGTTCTTCAAAAGGCTTAGAGATATAATCATCCATTCCTTCATTCAAGCACTTTTGTTTCTCTCCAAGAATAGCATTTGCTGTAAGGGCTATAATCGGAATATTCATTTTAAGCTCTTGACGAATAGTACGTGTAGCCATTAAGCCGTCCATTTCTGGCATGCTAAGATCCATTAATACAATGTCAAAATGTGCGCGAGATTTCAATAAATCGATGGCGCGAAGACCATTTTCCGCTTCTATAACTTCTGCTCCAAAAGATTGCAAAGTGGTAACGGCCACAATTCGGTTCAGCTCATTATCTTCTGCAAGCAAGATTCGCTTACCTAGCAAGGCTATAGGAGACAATATTGCAGATTTAGACTCCAACATATGCATAGTGTCTGCATCCGCTTTAACAAAAGGAAGTTGAAGTGAGAATACAGAACCTTCGCCTTTTTTACTTTGCAAAGAGATATCTCCTCCCATTAATTCTGATAACTGTTTAGAGATCGACAAGCCTAATCCTGTACCGCCAAAGCGACGAGTGATAGAACGATCTTCTTGCGAGAATTTTTCGAACAGGTGGGCAGCAAAGCTTTCATCCATGCCAATACCCGTATCCTTTACCGAAATAATTACATTACAAATATCGTGCGTATTTTGAAGTAACTTACACTTGATATTAACATCCCCCTTATCCGTAAACTTAATTGCATTTCCAACCAGGTTGTAGAGAATTTGATTCAACCGATAGGGGTCTCCCACCAGATTATCAGGAAGGTCTACGTCAAAATGTAAATTCAAGCGAAGACCTTTTTCTTTTGCCTTCATCTCCATCAAATTAAAGAGCTTCGTTATAAGCTCTTTAAGATTGAAAGGAATGTGTTCTATACTTAATTTACCTGCTTCAATTTTAGAAATATCCAAAATATCATTCAATATCACCAGCAGATTATCAGCTGCTGTTACAATAGTGCTATTGAAAAATGCTTGTTCTTTATTAAGTTTCGTCTTACTTAATTGTTTACTCATACCCAAAATTGCATTCATTGGCGTACGAATTTCATGACTCATATTCGCTAAGAAAGACTCTTTAGCTTTGGAAGATTCGCGTGCACTATCGCGAGCGACAATTAATTCACTTTCTGTCTCCTTTTGCGATGTAATATCTAAATGGATACCAATCGAACCAATCACTTCCCCTTGATCATTCAGTAATGGTGCTCCACTCACCAGCCACCAACGTGGCATTTTATGTTTATTTTTAATTTTTAATTCATACGCGTCCGACTGCAAATTCGTTCGACGTTCTAAAATTGCCTTATGTTCTTCTTTAGTAAGGTTATCTTGAATAAAAAGCTCTGATGCTTTAACACCAATAAGTTCTGAATCCGTATAGCCACTCATCTCACAAAAGCTCTTATTGGTTGAAAGGATTCGTTCCTCTAAATCAACCTCTAACAAACCAAGGTTCATATTGGCAATAATATTACGATACCTTTCCTCACGCAAGCGAAGTGCTCTTTCGGCATTGCGTTCAATCGTTCGATCTTTAAAAATCCATAGATGATTGATCGATTTATCATCAAATCGAATTGGGACATAACTTAAAGAGATAAGTCGACCATCCGACCAAACGGGCATTTCAAAATCCAATACGGGCTTAAAACCATCTAAAATTGGATTAGCAATAAGATTCCAAGCATGTGGCCCTCCTATAAATGGTGCAAAATATTCAGCAAGCGATTCATTCGCAATTCCTGCAAAATTCGTTGGGGAAAGTTTGATATTTAATAAATCGCAAAATGGCTTGTTCAAGGTTAAAACATTTCGCTTACCATCCTCTAGAATGACGCAAGAAGACAAATTGTTGAGAATAGCCAACAATTGATCATTATTCTTACGAAGTTGTAATTGTGCATCTTTAATTTGCTCACGTTGACTTTTAAGAATAGCAAACAACTCTTTCAAATCATTATTGTACTCAAAATCGGCGGCAAACTGTTTTATCCAATGGGTACTCGTATCTTGCGGAGCGAAATCACTTTGTTGTAAATCGCTAGAATTGAAGGCTTGTATAGAATTAAACTCAGGAACACCTAAAAAGTACACATTGTCATCAAATACATTCCAAGACCCTACGAAATGATAATCGCCAATTTGAATCGAAGCACTTTTACCCTCAATGGCAGTCCAATAATCTGCTAGTGAAAAATCTCCCAATTCTGGTTGATGAATCTTCCAGAATGGAGTAGCACGCTTATCGGTTGAAATTTGGGTTAGTTTAGTAAGGGAGGGACCTACAGCCAAGCATTCTCCTTTTTTATTCAGCTGAATAAAGAAAGGAAATAATTTTTCTATTTGCTGTTGGCTTATTTTCATTTAACTATTTAGCTTTTCTCCAAATTGCTTAATCAATTGTATCATAATTGCCTCCACGATACGGACCTTCGTTTCAAGATCTGACCCAAATCCACCATCTTCCTTCCAGTCACTTATTAAGTTCATCTCTTGCGCCATGCGGTAAACATTTAAGTTATTGATAGTCGGACGAATTTTATTCACCACAAACTTCAACTTCGTCAAATCTTTTGCCTCGCTAGCAACTTTCATTTCCTGCATACTCTTACCTAACTCCTCTTTAAAGGTATGAAGAATACGTGTCAAAAATGCCTGATTTCCCTTGGTAATTTGTTCAACATATGACAAGTTATACAACAATGGAATCTCGTAATTGTTGGAAAGCTTGTTCACTTTTAGATTTCGATCAATTTTTTCTTTCAGTTCTTGCTCTTTAAAAGGCTTAGAAAGGTAATCATTCATACCGTGTTCCAAACAAATATTCCATTCTTCGCCAGATGGATGTGCTGAAAGTCCTATAATAGGGGTTTTCAACTTAAATACGCGCAGTAAATTTGTCGCTTCATGCCCATCCAATATAGGCATTTGAATATCCATTAAAATTAAATCATACTCATTTTCCTCACATGCAACTAAGGCTTCTAGTCCATCTTTTGCAATATCAACAATCACCTTTGATTTTTGCAAAATCGTAGATGCAAGCAAACGGTTAAAGTCATTGTCTTCAACAATTAAAATACGCTTACCTGCAATATCAATTTCCTTATCTGTGGATTGAGTCAAGAGGAAATCAGGATTGCTACTAACTTCCATCGGGACGCGGATTTCCACTTTAGTTCCTTGGCCTTTTTTACTATACATAAGCAAAGAACCGCCCATCAATTCAGTCAGGCGTTTTGAGATATTCAAGCCTAAGCCTGTTCCGCCAAATCTCCTTGCAATACTTGCATTTTCTTGATTAAAGGAATCGAAAATATGTTTGAGATTTTTTTCTTCAATTCCAATTCCCGTATCCGCCACCTCAATTTCTATATCATATTGTTGATCCTGCTTTGCTTTTGCACAAATCGTCATGGTTACACCACCCTTTTCTGTAAACTTAATCGCATTACCAATTACATTAATCAAAACCTGATTTAATCTAAAATGATCGCCCAATAAAAATTCTGGGATACCTTCTGATAAATTAATCTGAAAATTAAGTCCTTTTTCACGGGCTTTGAAGCCAAGTAGAATTTCAAGTTGGCGAACAAATTCTTGAAAATTAAACGGTGTTTTTTCAATCTTCAATTTATTAACATCTAACTTGCTTATATCAAGGATATCATTAATAACAACCAGTAAATTTTCTGCTGAAGTTTTGATTGCCTTAACGTATTGAGATTGCTCCTCATTAAGTGGTGTATTCTCCAAAAGTGCGCTCAACCCCATTACCGCATTCATTGGGGTGCGAATTTCATGACTCATATTTGCCAAGAACAATTGCTTCGACTTAGCCAATTCTTCTGCATTATTTTTCGCTTCTATAAGCAGTTGCTCCTTCTTTTTACGGTCAGAAATATCATTATATTTCCAACAGCAACCTGCATATTTCTGTTCATATTCAATTGGAATATATGAAATACTTAATACCCTTCCATCTTTTAATTCAAGTTCATGTCGACGCGTGAGTATGCGACGTTCAATACAGTCGTTGATGAAATTAATAAACCCATCTTCGTCCACAAAAAGTGACTTAGTGAATTGAGCAGCAGTTGAGCAATCCTGACCATGCAAAGAAGCACTGGAAGCTACTATGCCAAAAATCTCACAAAACTTTTTATTGGCTCTCAATATCTTTCGATTCGCATCCTCCACTAAAATTCCATTCACGAAGGAGTCCATGACAACTTCAATAAACTTAGAATTCCGTGCTACTTTTTGCTGTGTTTTTGTAAGTTCTGTTACATCATATTCATCAGCAAAAAAATGCGTAATATCTCCGAATTCGTTTTGAATGGCGTCGCCCTTTAACTGAACTACAAAGGTTTCCCCGTTTTTTTTATAATTGAGTACTGTCGCATCTATAGGCCCTCCCTGCTTTATTTGCTGACTTAGTTTTGTAATTTCTTCCGTGTCACTCAATGGACCTTGTAAGAACTCACCGGGCTTCCTCCCCACGAGTTCATTCAATGAATACCCTAAAAACTTTAAAAAACTTTCATTCACCCACTCAACCTTACCTGAAGCATCTGTAATTAGTTTGAAGTGACTTGACTTCCGAAGGACTTCTGCTAATAATTGATTCAAATATTCTTCAGAATGTACATCTTTCGAATTCCGAGCTAATACAACGTAAAAATTGCTTGCAGGAATCTCAAACAAAAGCACTAGTAACTTACCTGCATTAGATGTCTCCACCCAAAACTCCGTCAATCCATGCGGCTTTGTGTTAAGCGCCCAATACTGACGGAAATAGGTTTGCCAAGAAACAAACCACTCTTCTTGCATTTTTAGCTTTCCTACATTAGTAGATGCCTCATTCTGAAATTGTATCAGGCCATTGGCATCCAATTGCAAAAATGGACTATCTCCTGCAATCAGAAAGCTAAACAAACCTTGAAATTTATTGATTTGCTCTTGCGTTAAAACACTATTTTGATTCTGCTCTTGCATTCATTTCAAATTTGACAAAATCTAATCCAACTTCCCTTCACGCAACCACTTGTAAACCGTTGAACGACCTACGCCTAATTTTTCTGCCACCAAATTCACATCTTCGTTATATTTTTTCAAGAAATGCTTCACGATCTCAGCATTATATTCATCCAAGGTCTTCTCCTCCACCAAAAAATTGTGTTGCAACTGAATGGGCGCAAAGGTGATATCCCCGGCAGTAATTTTTTTCTTATCCGACATAGCAAGAGCCAATTCAAGCACATTTTTCATTTCGTGCAGATTGCCGGGATAGTTATAGGATAGTAATTTTTGCTTTGCATCTTCGGACAATTCAACCTCTTCCATTTTATTCAATTTCGTGAAATCGTTTAGAAATTGCTTTGCAAGAGGTAAAATATCCATTTTACGATTGCGCATAGGAGGTAGATCAAGCTGAACAGCAGCAAATTGGAAATAAAAGTCAGACAGGAATAAATTATTACCCTGCCCTACGTTTAACTGTAATGATTGATTGGACGTCAAAATAACACGAATATCTGCAGGAACATTTTTTCCAATAGTTAAATCAAGAATTTCCTTACGTTTAATAACATCTAATAAATCGGCTTGTATTTCACGGCTCATCAGTTCAGGTGCATTGAGTACTAAAGTCCCGTTTATCGCACGTTGTAAAGCACCAGGGCTTCCATGACGAGCCTCGTGTGGTGTTCCCCATAAAGCTTCTCGAATGCCATTTACCGGAACAGCTTCTAAATTTAAGTAAACATAATTACCAATTTCTCTTCCCGATTTCATGTGGATGAGGCGTGCTAAATATTCCTTCCCTGTACCTGCTTCACCTACAATGCTCACACCAATGGATGATGGGGCAATTTTCTCCGCAACTGTGGATGCTTTAACAATGTCAGGGTGTTGACCAAGGAAACCAGGATTATTCTTATAATTATCTTGAATTAGACCATGCAATTGCTCCACCCGACGTTTTAATCCATTTTTTTCATGAATTTTTTGAATATCATCTACCAACAAACTTTGCGCATGTTCATCTTTTAATATATAATCATAGGCACCTAGTCGAATTAATTCTACTACTTTATTTAAATCTGTATACGCTGTTAAGAAAATAACTTCCGTATTAGGACATTTCATTTTTATTTCACTAAACATGGCATCCCCTTTCAAATCAGGCAAAACATAGTCGAGCACTATGATATCTATTTCAGGATTTAGATTAGTTAAAAGATCCTTACCTGTATAATATGTCTCAATATTACACGACAAATTGTCTCTTAAATAGAACGAAATTAATTCAGAATAAATTAAATCGTCTTCTACCAATTGAATCTTTATTGGTCGTTGTTCCATAGAACCTTAGGTTTTATTATTTAGTGAACTGCAAATATATTCTATTTTTTAGAATAAAATATCTAAGTTTTAAATTCAATTCTTCGAAAAATCTAATTTTTAGACCGTTTAGAAAAAGCATTTAAAAAATTTAACATTAATTCTCTAGTTTAACAGTGTATCAATTCTTACATTTGTTCTCAAATTATCACCTTTAATCAAACTTAAATGTTTCGTAAATCACTACGTTACCTTATCGGATTATTATTAATCCTTAATTCTAATTATACTTTTGCCGGCGGTTCATGCTCAACCACTATTCCACCTTGTCCTGGTTTTACTACCTATACGCAGGGCGGATGGGGCGGTTCTAATTGTAATAATGGATTTAGTCCCTCATCATATCTAACTACCAATTTTGCTGCCGCATTCCCTAGTGGATTAACAATAGGCTGTACGAACAAGATTGTCTTAACAACTGCTACGGCTGTCAAAAACTTCCTACCACAAGGTAGTACCGCAAGAACCTTAAACACTGGAACACTTACAAACCCAAGCAAAACGACCTACTCTAATGTATTAGCAGGTCAATTGGTGACAGCTATGCTGAACGTAGGCTTTGACAACCAATTTGCCGCCTTCGGCAGTTCTTCTACAAAACTTGGTAATCTGGTTATTTCAAGTGGTGTTTTCCAAAATTGGACTGTAAATCAACTTATAACAGATGCTAATAATTTTATTGGAGGTTGCCCTAGTCCTAGTGGTAAAACAGCTGCGGATTACAACACTGCATTAACCAACATTAATCAATCGTATGATAATGGTATTGCCGCAGGCAATTACTTGCTTTGTCCTATTGAATTTACGGCAACTGCAAGCCCTGTTAAATGTTTTGGTGGAAGCACAGGTTCTGCCAGTATTACAAACATCATTGGCGGAGCAGGTGCTACTTACACCATTCTTTGGAGTACAGGTTCTACTAGATTTTCAATTAACAACTTAGTTGCAGGTACCTATTATTTTACCATAACGGATGCTATAGGTTTAACTAAAACAGGTAGTGTAACCATCACACAGCCGACACAATTACTTGCTAATGCAACGGCAGGTAACATCGCTTGTTATGGCGGGACGACTATGGTTAATGTTTCAGCAAATGGAGGTACTCCGCCATATACTGGTACAGGTACATTTACAATTGGAGCTGGTTATTATAATTATACTATCACTGACGCAAATAGCTGTAACACGACTACTTCAGTAATGGTAAATCAACCAACGCAATTAACGGCTACCGCTACTGCGGGTACGATCGCTTGTTATGGTGGCACAACTACCATTACTGTTGCTGCGAATGGAGGAACAGCCCCTTATACAGGAACTGGTACTTTCACCGTGAGCGCAGGTAGCTACAGCTATACAGTTACAGATGCGAACGGTTGTTCGGTTACTAAAACTGGAAACATCACGCAACCAACGCAATTAACGGCTACCGCTACTGCGGGTACGATCGCTTGTTATGGTGGCACAACTACCGTTACTGTTGCTGCGAATGGAGGAACAGCTCCTTATACAGGAACCGGTACTTTCTCTGTGAGCGCAGGTAGCTACAGCTATACGATTACAGATGCGAACGGTTGTTCGGTTACTACTTCAGTAATTGTTACTGAACCTTCTTTATTAACTGCTTCTTCTAGCGCTGGTTCTATCCTTTGTAACGGCGGTTCTACTACTGTTACTGTAGGTGCTAATGGCGGTACGACTCCTTATACTGGTACCGGTAATTTCACAAACAAAACAGCAGGTACTTATAACTATACTGTTACAGATGCAAATGGTTGTACGGCTACTACTTCAGTTACAATCACTCAACCTTCTTTATTGACTGCCAACTCTAGCGCTGGTTCTATCCTTTGTAACGGTGGTTCTACTACTGTTACTGTAGGTGCTAATGGCGGCACGAATCCTTATACTGGTACTGGTAATTTCACAAACAAAACAGCAGGTACTTATAGCTATGCTGTAACGGATGCAAATGGTTGTACAGCTACTACTTCTGTTACAGTTGCTGCAGCTCCAAGCGCAATCGCGATCAATGGTACTAAAACAGATGATAACTCTTGTAACGGAGGATCTTGTTCAGGAACGGTTAGTTTAATTGTGAATGGAAGTGTTGCCCCATATAACTACACATGGACAAACAACGCAAGTACAGGCAATTCAGCGATAGGTTTTTGTTCTGGAACTTCAACAACAGTAACAGTTACAGATGCTAATGGATGTTCTGCAACACAAACTTATAGTTTCACTTGCACACCAAGTCCTTGCGCCCCATGCTCGGGATATGTTAGCTATACGCAAGGTGGTTGGGGGGCTACACCAAGTGGAAATAATCCTGGTACGATTTTAAACAGCTATTTCTCGACAGCCTTCCCTAATGGCTTAACAATTGGCTGTACGAACAAACTGGTTTTCACAACTGCAGCAGCGGTTAGAGCTTTTCTACCTTCAAGTACTACAGCTAGAACCTTAAATACAGGAACGCTCACCAATCCAACTTCAACAAGTTATAGAAACGTTCTTGCCGGACAACTAGTTGCAGCAATGTTAACAGCAAGAATTGATGCAAGTATTAATAGTTTTGCTCCAAGCGGTCAAAAGTTTGAAAACTTAGTAATTAACTCAGGTACATTCAAAAACATGACTGTTGCACAAGTAATTAATGCCGCGAACCAATTCATTGGCGGTTGTAGTACAACTTATACAGCTTCTGATTTAAATACCGCTCTTACAGCCATTAATCAATCATGGGATAATGGTATAACCTGTGGAGGAACAAATATTTTGTCTTGTCCTATTTCAGTAACAAAAACGGTAAATAACAATCCATGTTATGGCGATTCAAAAGGATCAATAACCTTAAACGTATGTGGTGGATGTGGAACATACAACTATAGCTGGTCGAACAACAGTATTACGAAGAATTTAAGTAATTTGACTACGGGAACATACATCGTTACAATTACTGACAACTGTGGATTAATCAAAAAAGACACCACTACTATTACCCAGCCTCAAGCCTTATCGGTTATAGTTAGTAGCACAGATGATAATAGTTGCAATGATGGAATTTGTTCAGGAACAGCTAGTGTTTTAGTAACAGGAGGTACTAGTCCTTACAACTATAACTGGAACATAGGAGGCAACACAGCGTCAATCAGCGGAATCTGTTTTGGAACTAACCCTACTGTAACTATTGCAGATGCAAATGCTTGTACTACATCTTCAAATTTTACGATTAGCTGTATACCAAATTCTGGAACATGTGATCCATTAACAACCTTTACACAAGGAGGATGGGGAGCAGCTCCAAATGGTAATAATCCAGGAACTTACTTATCAAGCAATTTCAATTCAGCTTTCTCCAAGGGTCTTGTAATTGGCTTTGGTACTTCAGTTTATACATTTACCTCAACAACTGCAATTCAAAAAGTACTTCCAGCGAGTGGAACTCCAGCAACATTAACTGCACCTTTCATCACTAATCCAACCACGGTTAATAATGTGTTTGCCGGTCAATTAATCGCAGCTTCTTTAAATGTAGGTTTTGATTATTATGATCCGAACTTTGCAACACCAACTCGTAATTTAGGAACGATGTATTGCAACTTTGCTCCATTTTTAGGCATGACTGTCGATCAAGTTATTTTAGAAGCGAATCAAGCAATTGGTGGAAAATCAACTGTGCATTCTATTCCTGATTTGACAATGGCCTTAGATTTTATCAATAGAAATTATGATAATGGTATTGATGATAATGGTGACTTGATTTGTAATGATCCGAATGCACTTAAAGGAATTGCTCCACAAACAGGTTCTGCACCTACAAACAGTGGAGGAGCAAATAACACTACGGGGTTTAATTTATTCCCAAATCCGACAAATAATAGCGAAGTTGTCTTGCAATTCAATAGTGCTGAAGCTATTGTAAGTATGATTAATATTTACAGCATGACTGGTCAATTATTATTAAACCAATCAGTAAATAACGTGAAAGGAACAAATACTATTCAAATCAATTTAAATAGTATTAACCAAAACAATTCGATGGTCATCGTTCAATTAATTAACGGAGGGCAGATTTCTCAAACAAATCTTGCGTTAACTCGTTAATTAGCAATTCTTTTTTTCTTTAAAAGGCCTGTCAACGCGATAGGCCTTTTTTAGTTAGAGAGCGCTTTTACAGTCCTAAAATTAGACTCTGTCTTTTTTTTAAATTTTTCTCGCAAAAAACTTGACTTGGCGCAATTTTAGAGTATATTTGTGCTCAATATTTGAATCACCTTTAAACAATTACCATGTTACGTCTTTTTACACGTATCCAATGGGTTGTGTTAGTTGCTTTGCTTTTAAGCAACACTAACCACCTTCTTGCGTCAGCAAATGCTTCTACAGCAACGCGCGCATCTATTTCTAACAAAGTTCAACCTACAGGGGAAGAGACTGATGAGTCTGAAGAAACTGACGAAGGTGAAGACGATGATGAATCGTATTCTAGTTGCGGCGGATTCCGAACCTACACACAAGGTGGATGGGGCGCAACTCCTTCTGGATCTAACCCTGGTGCTTACTTGCAAGCTAACTTCGCAACGGCATTCCCTAGCGGATTGATCATTGGCGGAACTAACAAAATCGTTTTAACAACTGCAACTGCCGTTAAAAACTTTTTGCCGCAAGGTTCTACACCTCGTCAATTGAATGCAGGAACTTTAACTAACCCTACTAAAAGTGCATATAGCAATGTTTTAGCAGGTCAGTTAGCTGCCGCAATGATCAGTGTTAAAATGGACAAAACATTCCCTGCTTTTGCACCATCTGCTACAGCATTGGGTGATTTGAAAATTTCGCATGGCACATTTAAAAATTGGACTGTAAATCAATTGATTTCAGCAGCAAATAGCTATATCGGAGGTGCAGCTAGTGCATATACTGCAGCAACTTTCAATTTAGCTTTAACCAACATTAATGAGTGTTATGACAATGGTGTGATGTCTAGCAATTATTTAGTTTGTCCGATCACCTTTACTTCTATCATTTCTCCTGTTACATGTTATAATGGGACTAACGGTTCGATTAGTGTTTCTGCTGTTACAGGTGGAAGAGGCGCTCCTTATACCTACTTATGGAGTAATGGAGCTACCACTGCTTCTTTAAGCGGTGTTGCTGCTGGTACTTACACATTAACTGTTACAGACCACAAAGGTATAACTTCTGTAACTAGCATCACTGTTACTCAACCTTCTCAATTGACAGCTTCTTCTAGCGCTGGTTCTATCTTGTGTAACGGTGGTTCTACTACCGTGAACGTTGGTGGAAATGGTGGTACTACACCTTATGTTGGTACTGGTAACTTCACAGTTAACGCGGGTACTTTCAACTAT
>CANGEV010000029.1 GCA_947452995.1 Chitinophagales bacterium | reverse complement strand
GAACCTGAGACCCTCTGATTAATCCCGCACATGCGGGACTCTAACCAACTGCGCTAACGACCACACAAAAATAAAAAGCCCCACATTAAGTGAGGCTTTTAGCTCCTGCTTCGGTCCCGATACTTCGGGATGAACCTGAGACCCTCTGATTAATCCCGCACGTGCGGGACTCTAACCAACTGAGCTAACGACCTCACAAAAATAAAAAAAACCACATTGCTGTGAGGCTTCTAGCTCCTGCTTCGGTCCCGATACTTCGGGATGAACCTGAGACCCTCTGATTAATCCCGCACATGCGGGACTCTAACCAACTGCGCTAACGACCACACAAAAATAAAAAGCCCCACATTAAGTGAGGCTTTTAGCTCCTGCTTCAGGACTTGAACCTGAGACCCTCTGATTAACAGTCAGATGCTCTAACCAACTGAGCTAAGCAGGAATGCTTTGGGACTGCAAAAATAGTTTTTTAGATTTTATCTGCAAACTTTTCTGCAAAAAAATTTTGCAAGCGCTAATCCCTAGTATTCGTCTTCGTTAAATAAGAAGTCGTCCTTGGTAGGATAATCCGGCCAGATGTCTTCAATACTTTCATGCAATTCTCCGTCGTCGTCCAATTCTTGCAAATTCTCAACCACCTCAATCGGCGCTCCAGAACGGATTGCATAGTCAATTAACTCATCTTTCGTAGCCGGCCATGGCGCATCTTCTAGGTAGGATGCCAATTCAAGTGTCCAGTACATATACTATTGTTTTATTTTTCGCAAATGTAAGTACTTAATTGATATTTGCAAGTACCTTCTTTCAATATTGTTGAAAAACTAAATTCCGTGAATTTTGGCTATTTTCGCAGAATGGAAATCGTTGTTAGTGGCATCCGTTCTACCGGCTGCCTTCATCTTGGTAATTATTTCGGCGCAGTGCAGAACTTCCTCAAAATGCAGGAAGATCCCGCTTATCACTGCTATTTCTTTATCGCCGACTATCACTCACTCACTACGCATCCGAAGCCGGAAGACTTCAAAAAGAATACGCGTGATGTACTTATCGACTATTTAGGCTGCGGACTTGATCCTGAAAAGGCCGTAGTGTTCGCACAGAGCGACGTTCCTGAAATACCGGAACTATACCTCATTTTAAATATGCTCGCGTATAAAGGGGAATTAGAGCGTGTTGCGTCGTTTAAAGACAAAGTACGTAAGCAAGAAGAAAACGTCAACGCAGGACTACTCACCTACCCTGTCTTGATGGCCGCAGACATCCTCATCCATCGCGCACATAAAGTGCCGGTAGGAAAAGATCAAGTGCAGCACCTCGAAATGGCGCGTAACTTCGGCAATCGCTTCAACCACCTCTACAACGCAGAAGTTTTTCCAGAACCTTATCCGTTCAACTTCACCGGCGCACCCATCACCGTTCCAGGATTAGACGGAACAGGTAAAATGGGTAAAAGTGATGGCAATGGCATCTACCTCCGTGACGGAGCGGATGTCATTCGTAAAAAAGTGATGAAAGCCGTTACCGATAGCGGTCCGACAACACCTAACAGTGAAATGCCTGATTCCATCAAAAACATCTTCCAATTACTAACGCTAGTTGGAGATAAAGCTACGGTAGATCAATATACCGAAGCCTATAACAACTGCACCATTCGCTATGGTGATTTGAAAAAACAACTCGCGGAAGATATTGTGAGATTCACGGCTCCGATTAAAGCACGTATTGAAGATATTATTAAAGACACCGATTATCAACAAAAAGTATTACGCATGGGGGCCGATAAAGCACGTGCCTCCGCCTCCGCTACCCTCTCTGAGGTACGCCGCGTAATGGGCATTCAATAATCATTATGTTTCTCGACTTCTTTAGAATTTGGCTTCGCCTTTCCCTTCGTGCATACTTCAAGCGCTTCTATTGGATTGGCAAAGAAAACGTTCCCAAAAAAGGACCGATCATTATCGCATCCAACCATCCTAGTGCCTTCTTAGACGGCTTTGTAGGAACAATATTCCTCGAACGTCACATTCATTATATTACGCGAGGCGACGTCTTTAAAAAGCCATGGGCTGAAAAATTATTACGCTTCTTTCGTTTAATCCCTATCTATCGTAGAGAGGAAGGAAAGGAGAACATGCACAAAAACGATGATACCTTCCGCGCCTGTTTCAACCTTTTTGAAAATGGCGGAGGCATTATTATTTTCTCTGAAGGAATTTGTACAGAAGAAAAACGACTTCGTCCACTACGTAAAGGAACCGCGCGTATGGCGCTTGAAGCAGAAGCTAAAAACAACTGGCAACTAGGATTGCAGATAGTCCCAACAGGGATCAACTATACCAACCCTGGTCAATACGGCTCCGAAGTATTCCTCGTGCACGATAAGCCTTTTGACGTTCTTAAGTACAGAGAATCCTATGAACAAAACCCTGCGCGTGCTATCAATGAACTGACCAGCGATTTACAAGAACGTATGAAGCCTTTGGTGATTACGATTCCAGACCCTTCAGACGAAGAAGCTGCAGAATATGCACTCGCACTGGATAGAATTGAAAATCCAGCAAGCAAGCAGTGGATGAATCATACAGTACACCGTTTTTTAAGAGAACGTGAAATATGTGCTACCACAAAAGCAGGCGTCGATATGCCGCCATTGATTCGCAGAGAAAATCTATTCCTGCAATTGCTCGCCATTTTATTTTATTGGCCAGGTTATGTGCTTAATTTTCCGCCCATTGCGCTCTCCAAATATGTTCAGCGTACGAAAGTTACACGCATTGAATTTAGCGCCTCTGTGCGAATCCTTAGCACACTCGTATTTTTTATCTTCTATTATATCATTGCATCTATCCTTTTATTCACTACCCTTCCTAAGCTCATTTCTTTGGGTATTGTAGGAATTATGATCGGAGCCGGCATGTTAAGTAATTGGTACTTACACAAGCACCTCGAACAACATAAATAAAAAAAATCCCGCTGGACAACCACGAACCAGCGGGACTTAAAACAAATGTTTTTTGATTAACCTCTGTTCCAAATGTAGCACCTCAAGGCGCCCTGGAACATACGTAATCTATCGTATTTTAATACTGCAATCCCGTAATCATTACATGTTTCTTCTGTACTGACCACCCACTTCATACAAAGCATTGGTGATCTGCCCCAGCGAACAATATTTTACGGCTTCCATCAATTCAGCGAACAAGTTGCCATTCGCACGTGCCACTTCTTTCAAACGCGCCAATGAAGCTGCTGTCTTGTCAGAATGACGTTGCTGGAAGGCTTGTACACTATTAATTTGAAACTGCTTCTCCTCTTCTGTACTACGAATCACCTCTGCGGGAATAACCGTTGGAGAACCTTTACTATTCAAGAAGGTATTCACCCCAATGATAGGATATTCACCTGTATGCTTTTGATGTTCGTAGAACAAACTCTCCTCTTGAATCTTATTACGTTGGTACATACGCTCCATCGCACCCAAAACACCTCCGCGCTCCGTGATACGATTGAACTCCGCCAATACAGCCTCTTCCACTAAATCAGTCATCTCTTCAATCATGAAGCTTCCTTGATTCGGATTTTCATTCTTCGCCGTTCCTAACTCACGATTGATGATCAACTGAATCGCCATCGCACGACGAACACTCTCTTCCGTAGGCGTAGTAATCGCCTCATCATACGCATTCGTATGCAAACTATTACAGTTATCATAAATCGCGTACAAGGCTTGCAATGTCGTACGGATATCGTTGAAATCAATTTCCTGCGCATGCAAACTTCTTCCACTCGTTTGAATATGATACTTCAACTTCTGCGAACGATCATTCCCTTTATACTTATACTTCATCGCCTTAGCCCATATTCTACGCGCTACACGACCAATCACCGAATATTCAGGATCCATTCCATTGCTAAAGAAGAATGATAAATTCGGCGCGAAATCATCGATATTCATTCCACGACTTAAATAGTATTCTACATACGTGAATCCATTCGCCAATGTGAATGCCAACTGCGTAATCGGATTCGCACCCGCCTCTGCAATATGGTAACCACTGATACTCACACTATAAAAGTTACGTACCTTCTCTTGAATAAAATATTCTTGTACGTCACCCATCAATTTCAAGGCAAACTCCGTTGAGAAAATACACGTGTTCTGTGCTTGATCTTCCTTTAAAATATCCGCTTGCACCGTACCACGTACCGATTGTAATGCCTTTGCACGAAGCGTTTCATAGACATCTGCCGGCAATACATCTCCGCCACTACGACCTAATAACAACAATCCTAAACCATCGTTTCCTTCTGGTAAGGCGCCGTTGTATACAGGCATTCCAGTATTGTCTATTTTAATCCCGTTTTCTTTGATGTATTTCTCACACTCTTGATCAATAGCAGCATTCATAAAGAAAGCCAACATCATCGGAGCCGGACCATTGATCGTCATACTCACCGAAGTCTTCGGATCACATAAATCAAAACCGCTATATAATTTTTTTGCATCATCTACCGTAGCGATGCTCACACCACTATTACCAATTTTACCGTAGATATCCGGACGGACAGCAGGATCTTCTCCATACAACGTAACACTGTCAAAGGCCGTACTCAAGCGCTTTGCAGGCTGTCCCAAGCTCACGTAATGGAAACGTTTGTTTGTACGCTCTGGTCCGCCTTCACCGGCAAACATACGCGTTGGATCTTCACCTTGGCGTTTTAGTTCAAATACACCAGCTGTGTACGGAAACTCCCCCGGTACGTTTTCTTGCAACTGCCAACGTAGAATATCGCCCCAGTCTTGATATTTCGGCAAGACAACTTTTTTCACTTTCGTTCCTGATAAAGAAACGCTTGTTAGTGGCTGACGAATGACTTTATCGCGCACTTTGTATTCATAGAAATCACCTGCATATTGCGCAATGCGCTTCTCCCAATTCTCAATCAAATCTTTACAATCAGGATGCAAACCACGTTCCAAAGAAGCTTTCACATTAGACAATTCACTCACTTGCTTCAACTCCGTTAGTTGCATAACCCCATTCAACTGATACAACTTCGTAGCAATCGCACATTGTTCATCTACCCATGTATCATATTGTTTGTTGGTCTCTGTAATTTCAGCCAGATAACGTACACGCGCAGGAGGGATGATGAGCGACTTCGTAGTAACCGCACCTATCTCTCCAGCTTCTACTGCCAACCATTCCGCACCTGTTTTCTCACGCACCTTATTCATCAACACTTCAAATAAACGATTCACGCCAGGATCGTTGAACTGCGAAGCGATGGTACCAATGATAGGTAAGCTTTCGTCTTCGGCCATAAACAGCTGGTGATTACGCTTGTATTGTTTACGAACATCGTGTAATGAATCTAAGGCGCCTGCTTTGTCGAATTTATTGATAGCTATCACATCCGCATAATCCAACATATTAATTTTCTCTAACTGCGAAGCAGCCCCATATTCAGGTGTCATTAAATACATACTTGTATTAACAAACTCCAAGATAGACGCATCACTCTGGCCTGCACCTGCACTTTCCAAAATGATAAAATCAAACCCTGCAGCCTTACAAATATCAATTGCTTCGCGCACATGCGCACTCAAGGTAACTTCACTGTCACGAGTTGCCAATGAACGCATATAGGCACGCGGATGATGAATCGAGTTCATACGAATACGATCACCTAATAATGCGCCGCCTGTTTTCTTTTTAGAAGGATCAACGGAAATGACCGCAATCGTTTTATCTGTATAGCGATGTAAGAAACGACGAACTAATTCATCTGTCACACTCGACTTACCCGCTCCTCCGGTACCAGTAATACCGAGAACAGGCGTATGATTATTTTTTAATTTCTCTTTAAGAATATTTACTTGCTCTTTTAAATTTCCTGCTTCCGCTTGCGTGATTAATCGGGCAATCTGCGATTCATTTTCTTTTGTTAAGGTATCTACCGAAGCCGTTTCCTTTGCAGTTGTCAAGGTATTAAAATCGCACTGTATCAATACATCTTCAATCATTCCTTCCAAACCCATATGGCGACCGTCATCCGGAGAATAGATACGCGCAATACCATACGCATGCAATTCAGCGATTTCTGTTGGCAAGATAGTTCCTCCACCACCTCCAAAAATTTTGATATGTCCGCAATTGCGTTCTTTCAAAAGATCGTACATGTATTTAAAGAACTCAATATGCCCTCCTTGATAGCTCGTGATGGCAATCCCTTGCGCATCCTCTTGGATAGCGCATTCTACGATTTCAGCAGCACTGCGATTATGACCGAGATGAATCACCTCTGCCCCTTTACTTTGCATGATACGACGCATGATATTAATCGCTGCATCGTGACCATCGAACAAACTCGCTGCCGTTACTATTCTAACCTTATTTTTGAGTTCCATAGGTACTGATTTTTCGAGGCGCAAAGATACGCAAAATGCTTCAAAATCGGAATTTTTGGATTTAGAGCAAAAGCGACATTTTTGGAATTTAGAAATAGGGATTTTACCAATTTTTAAACACAATTCTATCGCCTTTTGTTGCGCAAGAACGTATTTTCGCAATATGGAAATGCAGTATCCCTCGAAACTAAACATCCGAATTGATTGGAGTGATTTAGACGTGTATGGTCATGTTAACAATGTGGCCTATATCCGTTATGTACAAGCAGCTCGCGTGCAATATATTATGCCTTTAGAATTGATTGAACAATATCTCCGTACAAAAGTGAGCATCATACTCGCTTCCACCGCTATCCAATATTTATCGCCACTTTTCTTCCCAGGGGAAGCAAGTGTCGAAACGAGTATTTCCTTCATAAAAAATAGCAGCTTCGGATTTAGTCACCGCATCCGTAACGCCGAAGGGCAAATCGTTGCAGAGGCTCAAGATGTCATGGTTTACTATGATTTCAACAAAAACGAAAAGGTGCGTATCCCAGATGAAATGCGTGCAAAAATCGCTTCGATAGAAAACCGTTCCTTCGATGCCGAATAAACAATTTTCCTTTGTGGGCTTAATGAGTGGCAGCTCCCTCGATGGCCTAGACCTAGCCCTCTGTAGCTTCGAAAAAACAAAGTCGGGCTTCAAAGGATTTTTGTTAAAAACAGCCACCTCGAAGTTTCCTAAAAACCTTGCGAAACGCCTTGCTATAGCGGCTTCGTTAGATAATGCCGCATTGGCAAAACTTGATCACGACTTCGGCACCTGGTGTGGCTTACAAGTATGCAAACACTTTCCTACAGACACTTTCACGGCCATCGCTTCACACGGACATACCATTTTACATAATCCAATACAAGGCTACTCCTTGCAAATCGGACATGGCGCTTCCATCGCTGCCGCCGCGCAAAAGCCAGTCATTTGCGACTTTCGGAATAATGATATTGCCCAAGGAGGACAAGGCGCACCCCTCGTTCCTTTCGGCGAAAAACATCTTTTTGAAAAAGTAGACGCCTTTTTAAATCTCGGCGGAATTGCGAATATTTCTTTTCTGCATAACGAAAAGCCAATTGCATACGATATTTGCGGCTGTAATCAATGGCTCAATTCAATTGCAAACTTAGAAAATAAAGCATTCGACAAAGACGGTAAAATGGCAAAAAAAGGAATCGTCGATTTACGACTCCTAAAAAAATTGCAGCATTGGCCTTACTATAAAAAACAGGCGCCTAAGTCGCTCGCTAACCAAGAGGTTATGGAGCATTTCACCAAAAACATACCTCTAAATATCGATGCAAGCGATCTTTCAGCCACTTATGTGGAACACATTGCGAACGAAATCAGTAAGTCGTTAACACAATTTGCCCCAAAAGGAAAGCTTATGATTACAGGAGGCGGAGCCTTTCATCCGATATTGATCGAAAAGATTCAACAAAAATCGAATTGGCAATTGATAATTCCCGATTCTATAAAGGTTCAATTTAAAGAAGCCTATATATTTGCTTTCCTAGGCTACTGCCGTTGGTTAGGACTACCGAATACAGTCTCTCAATTGACAGGTGCCAAAAAAGATACTTGTTCCGGAGCTATTTATCTTCCTTAAATCTATGTTAGAACGCTTGCGCATCCGTTGGAATTTAAAAAACACTACCGCCGTTTGGTTGGTATTACTCACGTTTGCATGCACAGGGACAACAGTTGCCTATCTCTCAAGGGCAATTGTACATTGGATTGAATGGCACGACCCAGACCATTTTTGGGAAAGATTGGCATTGAAGACTTTTGTTTTTATCTTCGGCTATCAAATTATCATCCTTTGCTTCGGATGGGTATTCGGCCAATTTCAGTTTTTTTGGAACTATGAGAAAAAAATATGGAATCGAGTGCTCGGAAGAAAGCGCTAAGATTCCATTATGAACGCAACTATTTTCAAGCGAACGACTCAAAGTTTTCTTTTTGGCAGTCTATTTATATTAACCATTCTTTTCGGCTGTAACATCGCACAGCAGGATATTTACAAAGGCAACTTCGACGCCGCAATCACCCGCCTCTGCAAGAAATTAAGCAAACGCCCCCATAACGAAGACAATATCCTATTATTGGAAAAAGCCTTCTCGAATGCGATGTTGATCGACCTTAAACGTATCGATCAATTGCGTTCGCAGAACAGTGCTGCAGGCTGGGTGGAAATCAATAATATCTATCAGAATATCGATATTCGTCAGGATCAAATCCGTCGTGTGCTTCCTTTGCATCTCGACAAAGCCGGAAGAGATTGCAATATCAAGTTTATTGATGTGAACGCACAATTGGCTTCTTCTGGAAAGAAAGCAGCCGAATTTTATTATAAAGAAGCCAAACAGTTATTGGCCAATCAAAATCGATTGGATGCCCGAAAAGCCTATGCAGATTTAGTTTCGCTTTCTAATTATTCCCACGACTATACGGATGTCTTACAATTGAAGGCCACCGCACGTGAGGAAGGGATCAATCTTGTACTATTTAAAATGTTGAATAATAGCGATGCAATCATGCCTAGTCAACTCGAAAAAGATTTGATGACCATGACAGTGAACGACATGAACGAAGAATGGGTGGTATACCACAACAAGGCGGTAGAAGACGCTTCCTACGATTATAAGATTATCTGCCGCGTACAACATATGATGGTTGGTCCGGAGCAGCAAAATGAAAAAGCTTATACCGATAGCAAGCAGGTGCAGGACGGATGGGAATATGTACTCGACAGCAGAGGTAATGTTAAAAAGGATAGTCTTGGCAATGATATCAAAAAGCCAAAGATGAAAACGATAAGCTGTGAAGTGAAGGAAGTTCATCAATTTAAGCAGGCAACGATGGATGGTGTTTTAGAATTTTATTCATCGAACAATAATATGCTGATCAAAACGATGCCGATCAAAGCGGATGGCGTCTTCGATAATAGCTTTGCAGTGGCACGCGGCGATATGAATGCGCTCAGCAAAGATTCCAAGTTGAAGCTAGATAGAAAGCCAATGCCGTTCCCAAGCAATGCAGACTTGATGTTACAAGCCGGCGCGACATTCAAAACAGTGCTTCACAAAGCAATGAGTGATAATCGTACCTTGGTGAGAAACTAATGATAGTCCCGGTAAAAAGGTAATGGTGAATGGTGAAAAGGTAAAGGTGAATGGGTAAAAGGTATTGGTGAATGGGTAAAAGGTAATGGTGAATAGGTAAAAGGTAATGGTGAATGGGTAAAAGGTAATGGTGAATGGGTAAAAGGTAATGGGTAAAAGGTAATGGTGAATGGGTAAAAGGTAATAATCACTATTCACTTTTCACTATTCACTTTTCACTATTCACTTTTCACTTTTCACTTTTCACTTTTCACTTTTCACTTTTCACTTTTCACTTTTCACTTTTCACTTTTCACTTTTCACCATTAACCTGCTCGCCAAATAATACCCCAACATGCCCATAGGAATATAGGCAAATACTAAATCAACAATATCAAACCAGATAGGTGCGCCAGGAATTTGAATGACCATCATAATGCCGCCTAACATAAATACAGCGCCCGTCATAATCGCCATTACTTTCGGACGAACCGGCACGAATGCAGCAATGATAAAGGCAGAGAATAATGTTCCGATAGCGTGCGCTAAAAACGGAGCTAGGAAGTGAATGGGCTTTAAAACCTTCATAGCGGCTTGTAATCCTTCAGGCGTCTTCATATCAACACCATCCGGCAATGGGATTAATGTGCCATTTAAACCTAAAATAAAGCCATTTAAGAAGGCGCCGGCAATGATAGCACCGATGATGATTGCGATGTATTTGAGACGTTCCATAGCTTAAATTTAAAAAATATCTGCTAAACGATAATAATAAACATTCGGCTCGCGGTAGAAACTATGCGGGCAATTTTTACTCACCTGCGTTTCTAATAGGCGATGCGCTAAAATGTGTACGGGCATCGGACGTTGCGAACGTAAAATCCCCACCTTGTTCAAAGCATAAATAATCTTCAAAGAAAGATGCTCTCCCATTCTACCATCCGCCTTCTCTCTATCAAGAATGCCTGGTTGGAAAATATGAATGCGGTCGAAAGGCAAATGAATCAAAGCCTCTTCTAATTCAGCTTTCATCCGACTATAAAAGAAAGGTGATTTTAATTTCGCACCATAGGCTGAAACCAACACCAACTCCTTGACGCCGTTTGCAGCAGCCGCTTTCGCTACTTCATATTGATAGGTATAATCGATTTTATATTGTGCTTCTTTCGAGCCTGCGGCTTTGAGCGTCGTACCCATAGCGGAGAAAAGCACATCTCCCTGAATTAAATTTTGCCAAGAAGCTATCTGGTCGAAGTCGACAATATGCTGATGTAATTTTGGACTTTGAATAGTGAGTGCCTTGCGAACAAAAACATGCACTTCGTGACACACTTCTTCTTTGCAAAGATGTTGCACTAATTGAAATCCGGTGGCGCCGCTTGCGCCTATGACAGCTGCTTTAAAAGACATAAGAAATATAAAATTTGCTCATAAAAAAAGTCCCTTCTCTCTGCAATGCTTTCGAGAAGGGACTTTCAAAGAGTAATATTGAATTAGTTCAAGGTAACGCGGCTGAATGAAAGAACTTTCAAGTCAGCGTCTACACTCTTCAAGAATTCAGCAACAGTTTTACCACCATCCTTAACGTATGCTTGGTTAACTAATGTTTGTTCTTTGAAGAATTTCTGAACGGTACCGGTAGCGATTTTTTCTACCATAGCTTCTGGCTTACCGTCAGCAAGGGCTTTTTCGCGAGCGATCGCCATTTCACGTTCTACTACTTCTGCAGAAACGTCATCTTTATCAACGGCAACAGGATTCATCGCTGCAATTTGCATCGCCAAATCTTTACCTGCGTTGATACCAGCTTCGCCAACGTTTTTGTTCATTGCGATCAAAACGCCTAATTTGTTACCCATGTGGATATAAGGAACTACGCATTCAGCGTTTGAAGTTTCGTATTTGCTCAAAGAGATTTTCTCTCCGATTTTACCAACTTGTTCGCTGATACGATCGTTGATAGAAAGACCGTCCATATCACATGCTAACAAATCTTCCAATGTTGCAGGAGCTTTGTCAAGCGCGATTTGAGCAATCGTACGAGCGAAGGCTACGAAGTTATCGTTTTTAGCAACGAAGTCAGTTTCGCAGTTAACACATACAACAATACCGCGTTTGTTATCGGCAGTTGTAAGCGCAATTACCGCACCTTCTTTCGCCTCACGGTCGTTACGAAGAGCAGCAACTTTTTGACCTTTTTTACGCAAGTAATCGATGGCGCCATCGAAGTCTCCATTAGAAGCTTCCAATGCTTTTTTACAATCCATCATACCTGCACCAGTTTGCATTCTGAGTTTGTTAATTTCAGCAGCAGTTATCATTGTATTAATTTTTTAATTGTTGATTTTAAGTAAAAAGACATAGCTCTTTGGGAACTATGTCTTTTATTATTTTTGAGAAGACAATTAGCGTGGACGACGAGGACCGCCGTTATTTCCACCGCGACCGCTTCCGCCTGCTGGCTTGCGATCGTTGCCTCCACCTACACGACGACGACGACCTTTGTCATCTGTATCGTTGGTTTCAGCTGCCATTTCAGTAGCTTCTTCGTTAGAAACCTCTTCTGTTTCTTCTACGTTTTCGTTTTTACGTTCTTCTAAACCTTCTAATACACAGTTCATCAAATAAGTAGTGATGGCAGTGATAGATTTAGTAGCGTCATCATTAGAAGGGATCGCGTAATCCACTTTATTAGGATCACAATTTGTATCCACCATACCGAAAGTAGTGATGTTCAAACGATCAGCTTCTGCCAATGCGATATGCTCATGTCCGATGTCAACCAAGAAGATAGCTGAAGGAGTGCGGTTCATGTTAGCGATACCACCCAATACTTTTTCCATCTTTTGTTTGTCACGGCTCATCATCAATTTTTCTTTCTTGGTGATGTTTTCCAAAGTGCCATCTGCAAGCATTTTTTCGATGCTTTGCATTTTCTTGATGCTCTTACGGATAGTGGCGAAGTTTGTTAACATACCACCCAACCAACGTTCAGTAACGTAAGGCATAGCCACACGTTGAGCGCATTGAGCAACGATTTCTTTCGCTTGTTTTTTAGTTGCTACGAAAAGGATTTTTTTACCGCTTTTCGCCATTTGTTTCATCGCAGCACCTGCTGTTTCTAAAGCATCTGCAGTTTTTTCCAAGTCGATGATGTGGATGCCCTTACGCTCCATGAAGATATAAGGCAACATCTTTGGGTTCCACTTTTTCTTCAAGTGACCGAAGTGTACCCCTGCATCAAGCAATTCTTGTTGTGATATTCTGTTCATGTGAAATGAATTCTTTTTTCGTTGTTGATAAATAGATGAATAAACGATTAACGTTTGCTGAACTGCGTGCTACGACGAGCTTTGCGGCGACCTGGTTTTTTACGTTCAACCTCAGCAGCGTTACGAGTCATCAAGTTATGGCTACGTAAAGTTGGTTTCAATTCTTCGTTGAATTTCACCAAAGCGCGAGCAATACCTAATTGTATAGCTTCTGCTTGACCTTTAACACCACCGCCTTGTACATTTACTTGGATATCCATGTCGTTAGACATTTCAGTAACTGTCATCGGCTTAACAACAGCTTGTTGGTAGTAAGGAATTGGGAAATAAGTAGCAAGCGGACGATCGTTTACCACAATATTACCTGTACCTTTTTTCATGAAGACGCGTGCAACAGAAGTTTTACGACGTCCTACGGTTACGATTAATTCCATCTGTCTTTATTATTTTTTAATGGTGTAAGCTTTAGGATTTTGTGCAGCATGAGGGTGTTCAGTACCTGCATAAACATACAATTTCTTGTACATCGCACGTCCCATACGGTTCTTAGGTAACATACCTTTCACTGCGTTTTCAACCACACGTGTTGGGTGTTTCACTAACAAATCTTTCGGATTAGTGATTTTTTGTCCTCCAGGGTATCCACTGAAAGTGATGATTTCATTGTCCATCATTTTGTTACCAGTTAATTTGAATTTACCGGCATTGAGAACAATTACATAATCACCAGCATCAACGTGCGGAGTGTAAATTGCTTTGTGCTTTCCACGCAATAAAGTTGCGATTTGTGTGCACATGCGGCCTAAAGTTTGGTTCTCTGCGTCGATGATGTGCCATTTACGCTCAACCTGTCCTACTTTGGCAAAAGGTGTTTTTTGACTTAATGTATCCACTGCTTTATTCTTTTCTTTGTTTAAAAAAGGAATGCAAAAGTACCCTTTGCTCACCGGTAAACCAAACATTTTGCAAAAAATATTTTTACAATTTATCACAATCAATTGATTTTCAATATTAAAAACGCACTAAAAAATTTGTCCACAATGCTCATTCTGCGCTTTTTTGCGCGCTAATTGCATTATTTTCATTCCTACCAACGCCTTAGCACGCTCTCTATTCAGTATTCATTATTCACTTTTCCCCTTTCACTCTTCACTTTTCCCCTTTCACTCTTCACTTTTCCCTTTTCACTCTTCACTTTTCCCTTTTCACTCTTCACTTTTCACTCTTCACTTTTCCCTTTTCACTCTTCACTTTTCCCCTTTCACTCTTCACTTTTCCCCTTTCACTCTTCACTTTTCCCCTTGCACTCTTCACTTTTCACCATTCACTCTTCACTTTTCCCCTTGCACTCTTCACTTTTCACCATTCACTCTTCACTTTTCACTTTTCACTTTTCATTCTTAATTCTTAATTAAATTGTGTTCTTGTTTTGAATTCCATCATTAGATTATTATCTTTGCGCCTCCAAAATCTTATAAATACTCTTTTTTCCATGAACAAAGGTAAAATCAAACAGGTCATCGGTGCGGTCGTTGACGTTAGTTTTGAAGGGGAAGCAAATCAACTTCCTGAAATATTAAACGCCCTAACCATCAAACGTGAAGATGGTTCTACATTGGTATTAGAATGTCAACAACACTTAGGTGAAGATAGCGTTCGTTGTATCTCTATGGACTCCACCGACGGTTTGAAACGTGGTATGGAAGTGGTTGATACTGGTAAAAATATTACCATGCCAATCGGCGACCAAGTTAAAGGCCGTTTGTTCAACGTAATCGGTGAAGCAATCGACGGTATCCAAGCAGTTAATGCTGAAAATGGATATCCAATCCATAACAAACCTCCTCGTTTCGAAGACCTTTCTACTGAAACGCAAGTTTTATTCACAGGTATCAAAGTAATCGACCTTCTTGAACCATACGCTAAAGGTGGTAAAATTGGTTTATTCGGTGGTGCCGGTGTTGGTAAAACCGTTTTGATCATGGAATTGGTAAACAATATCGCGAAAGCATATAGCGGTCTTTCTGTATTCGCTGGTGTGGGTGAACGTACCCGTGAAGGAAATGACCTTCTTCGTGAATTCTTGGAATCTGACGTAATTAAATACGGCGAAGCATTCAAAGAATCTATGGAACACGGTGGATGGGATTTGGATAAAGTAGATATGAAAGCCTTAGAAGATTCTAAAGCTACCTTGGTATTCGGTCAGATGAACGAACCTCCAGGAGCACGTGCGCGTGTTGCCTTGTCAGGTTTGACTATGGCGGAATATTTCCGTGATGGCGACAAAAATGAAGTAAAAGGACGTGATATCCTATTCTTCGTAGATAATATCTTCCGTTTCACGCAAGCAGGTTCTGAAGTGTCTGCCCTTTTGGGACGTATGCCTTCAGCAGTAGGTTACCAACCTACCCTCGCTACTGAAATGGGATTGATGCAAGAACGTATCACTTCTACAAAACGTGGCTCTATCACTTCTGTACAGGCTGTTTACGTACCTGCGGATGACTTGACCGATCCAGCGCCTGCAACAACATTTGCCCACTTGGATGCAACAACCGTATTGAGTCGTAAAATCGCAGAATTAGGTATCTACCCTGCCGTAGATCCACTCGATTCTACTTCTCGTATCCTATCGCCTGAAGTAGTTGGTGATCTTCACTACAACACCGCTCAACGCGTTAAGAACATCTTACAACGTTATAAAGAATTACAAGATATCATCGCAATCCTTGGTATGGATGAATTGAGCGAAGAAGATAAATTAGTAGTACACCGCGCTCGTCGTGTACAACGTTTCTTGTCTCAACCATTCCACGTAGCTGAACAGTTCACTGGTCTTGCTGGTGTATTGGTTCCTATCGAAGAAACAATCCGTGGATTCAATATGATCATGGATGGTGAAGTGGATGAATATCCTGAATCAGCTTTCAACCTTGTTGGTAGTATCGAAGATGCAATCGAAAAAGGTAAGAAATTGTTAGCTGCAAACTAATCGAAAATGACAGTTGAAATTTTAACACCTGAAAAAAAATTCTTCCAAGGAGAAGCTGAATCAGTTTCTTTCCCAGGGATGGATGGTCGCTTCGAGATTCTAAACAATCACGCACCACT
The DNA here is from genome assembly GCA_947452995.1 of Chitinophagales bacterium. Lineage (GTDB taxonomy): Bacteria > Bacteroidota > Bacteroidia > Chitinophagales > CAIODY01 > JAHEYX01. Next base: position 1,436 of record CANGEV010000029.1, on the reverse strand, counting down.
CATCTCTTCCTTGAAAGAAGGTAGCATCCGCATTCGTAGCAATGGTAAAGACACTACAGTCGCTATCAAAGGCGGATTTGTAGAGGTCTTGAAAAATCACGTGAACGTTATGGTGGAAGGCGCACAATAAGCCTACACGTACGAATACTTAACAAAATCCCGTTCGATACTCTCGAACGGGATTTTTATTTTTGCAAAGTATGAAGATCATAGTAGTAGATAATGCCAATCAGGAATCGGAATTCTTACTCCTTCCTACCAAAATCTACCAAGGCGACCCCTTCTGGATCCGCCCATGGGATCATGATATCCTCGACCCCTTCCATCCAGCGAAAAACAAACTACTCCGCCGTGGTGGTAAGGCCCAACGATGGATTCTACAAAATGATAAAGGGGATTGTATCGGACGAATCGCCGCATTTATTAAGCCTGAAGCACAAAAGGATAAAGTGGGTGGCATCGGCTTCTTTGAATGTATCAATAACCAAGACGCCGCTAATACCCTCTTCGATACAGCAAAAGAATGGCTAATAGCAAACGACCTGCAAGCCATGGACGGACCAATTAATTTCGGAGATCGAGATAAATGGTGGGGCCTTTTGGTGGATGGCTATGAAGCGCCAACCTATGGGATGAATTATAACCTACCCTATTACCAAACACTTTTTGAAAACTACGGCTTCTGTAACTACTTCGAACAATACGTCTATCGCTATTATATCGATCAAGTACTGCCGCAAAAGTTTGTCGAGAAAGCAGAACGCCTATTACAAAACCCCGCAATCCAATTCAAACACCTTGAAAAAAATCGGATCGACGACTATACGCGTTATTTTATGGAAATCTATAACGCCGCCTGGGGGAAAAATCATATTGGGTTCAAACCCATAAATTACGAACAAGCACAAAGCATCATGAACGCCATCAAACCGATTATGAACAAACGTTTGATGTGGTTTGGCTTCCACAATAATCAGCCTATCTCCTTTTTCATTTCACTGCCGGAAATCAATCAGATTATAAAGCCCTTAAATGGAAAATTTGGATGGTATGAAAAATTGAAATTCCTCTTCCTGCTAAAACGCACAAATCGTATCACAAAAATATATGGTATCATCTTTGGCGTCATCCCTGAATTCCAAGGTAAAGGAATCGAAGGCGGTATGATTCGCGCAGCAGAACTCGCTATTCGTGAAACACAATATACCGAGCTACAAATGAATTGGATCGGTAGTTTCAATCCAAAAATGATGGCCGTCGCCGAAGGACTACAAGCAAAAATCTGTAAGACACTCATCACCTATCGTTACCATTTCGATCGCACTAAGCCGTTTGAAAAACACCCGAAAATTTGATAGTGAAGGGTGAAGGGTGAAGGGTGAAGGGTGAAGGGTGAAGGGTGAAGAGTGAAGGGTGAAGGGTGAAGGGTGAAGGGT
>CANGEV010000028.1 GCA_947452995.1 Chitinophagales bacterium | reverse complement strand
GTTGGTGGAACGGCCATAAAAAATGTTCGAATCACAGAACGTGGGCAAGGACAAATGACTGTCTATGCTGAAAACCTAAGTGCAGGAATGTATACCTATTCACTCATTGCTGATGGCAAAGTAGTGGCTACCAAGAAAATGATTTGCGAGAAAAAATAATTAGGACAACATTGAAATGAAATAACCATTGCTCCGCAGAAATCATTAAGAGTTATGATGAAAATAAGCTTTTGAGTAAAATGTTGAAAGTTTAGCCTTTTTCTAGGGTCGATTTTAGTCGTAAAATGAAAAATTCCTAATAGTAGGGTATTGTTTACACACCTTATGTAAGCTACTTTTAGCATATAATTTTTCAATTATACGCTAACAACTACTTTATGCGAAAATTTTACAGCACCCTACTCTTTTCTATTGTATTAATTCTATCCCTAAGTGCATTTTCGCTTTCATTAGCGCAAAGTGGAGGAACTACTGCTCCGACTATTTCATTAACTTAAATGTGGTCAATCCTTTCCCAAATAATGTCAATTATATCCTTACTTCGCAAGAAGGGAGTTTCCAAACCGGGTCAGGCAGCTTGAACCCAGGTATGAATAATATCCTTGACTTCTTTGATGATGGCATTAATTTCGACCTTTATTTTAATTTTACCATTACGCTTAGCGACCCTGCCACCGGCGCAATACTTTGCATACAACAAATAGGTACTGCTGTACAACCTTGCCAGAATGCTAGTTGCCCTCCGGATGTTCATATGAATTCAATCATCTGCATTGGGAAGGACATTAATGGACATGATATATATGTCGTTAATTTAGACCTTGGTAATGTACTGCCTAATGCAAGCATTAGTATCTCCAGCCCACAAGGGATAGTATCCCTCATAACACCAAATTCGACAGGAGCTAATCCGGCAGCTGTTATCCCTGTAGGATTCCAAGTAGTTGATTATGCGAATCAAGGCATTCTTTGTTTCGCCATTCAATTGACGGATATAAATGGAGGAGGATTTTGTTATGTTGATTTTACCCAAGACCCTAATTTATGTAGCAATGTCGTACCGTGTGGCAACCCAAAAAATACTAGTCAAAATCCATTACCAAACAAAACAGGTACGAGTATTAAAAATAATACCTATATTAGTATTGACCCGAACCCGAGTGATGGAAAGGCTATGGTGAAAATTAGTTGCGAAGGAGAATTAGCAGGCTATACCTTTGAGCTAATTGTAACCGGTACAGGACAAGTAGTACATAAAGAAAAAATAACTGCATCAAATACAAATTTTAATCTAGAAGAATTAAAATTGAATCCTGGTCATTATTTACTCCTGCTTAAACAAAACAATGAAATTAAGAATGCAAAAGCCTTTGAAATTATTCAACATTAAAATTCTTGCTATGAAATACCTTATTACTCTGCTGAGCCTATTACTTTCTATCACTTGCTTTGGGCAAGACCCTCCAGCCAACACTATGGGTGAATGGCAGTGGTCGAGAAATTATGCTACATCATGGAATAAGTACTATTCAGAAGATAGAAACGCTAATACCATTCGTTATGTGCATGAGGATTCGCTCGGAGGCGTAATAATCTTTGTAGGACCACTGCACATACAGAGGTGAAAAACCTAAATGGGCCACATAGTGGAATGGGGCCTGTATTGCCAGGTGATAAGCTTGGCAAAGCGGGAGCTATTGTCACTAAGTTCGATTGTGCTGGGAATTTATTATGGTCACATTTAATCGGACTTAAACAGAGTCATTCCAGTTATGGTAATTATTATTTATTCGATGCACTGGGGGATGAAGGAGGGAATACGTATATTTTTGGCTATGCAGATTCGCAAGATTTCTTGGATACCATTTGGTATGGCAACCAAGTTCTGGCATTTCCCAATAGCACCTGGATCAATGGATGTAAAACAACTTTGTTGAAAATCGATCCGAATGGTAATATTGTTTGGGCAAAGGATTTTCTTAAAGATTATAAAGTAGATGCAAGTAGCACAAGCTGGGCCATTTTTTCTAATAAATCATTTAATTCATGGAGGGAGGCAAGTTGGTCTGATAGATATAGTATAGGTAAAGAGGCGCATTGTATGACAATGTTAAATGATACTCTTACAATGATTTTAAATATGGACTCGTCTACATTTATCCCCAATTCAGTTTACTATATGTTGCATGATAAGTATCCTTTAGGTACCTACGGTGCAAAATTATTACAATTCGACGCACAAACTGGAACAAGAATAGACTATAAAGATTTCTTGCCAAAAAAATATTATGGAGACACTTTAAGTACGTATTGGCCATTTTATTTGTATATCGCATCTCTTAGTCCACTCGGCCATGGGCAATACTCGATGATTGCATCGATTTGGCCACAAGGGACCTTTCCTGCTAATGCAGATTCACTCCTTCCCACCCCCTTTTTAGATCAAATTATTTCTTGTCAAGCGCCTTATTATTTCCGAGGATCTTCAGTTTATTGTGTATTCCGCAGATATTTTTCCTTTACATTCACCAAAGATAAATTATTATCCTTTAATTATATTGGCGATAGTGTAGCCGTTGTGGATGCCAATACCCATCCCAATATACCCCGACAAGAACTTTTCGTGGTGGGTGCAAGAAATACAACAATCCTTTCCAGTAACCAAAAAATTAATTCGAAAAATTTATTCTATGAAGCTGAAGCTCAATCTTGGTTAAATCAAACTGATCAAAGTGGACTTCCGATTACAAGAGTATCAGAGAGTGAGGCTATTCTCCTATTAGGTAAAGACAATCAATTGAAACGAATTATACAACCCGATTCTAGTAAAAACGATTTTATCTTTGGAGTAAGCGGCACTAAACATCCAATAGCTGCAGTATACAATAGTGTGGCTACTGGCACTCCGGTATCGTCTGCCCCAACCTTACCCAATGAAACGTGGATTGATGGCTATCATCTTATGAGCAATCAGCAGTATGGAATGGCTGGCGCTATGCAATTTGATGGCACTACTGGCCATATAATAAATCAAAATTATAGTAATAAGCCATTAAATATTAATGCTCTGTCAGTTGGGGTAAACTATGCAGAAAACATTTACCAATCAGAAAAAGGGAATATTTATTACTATGGTCACCTGGTAGGGCCCGCAGCACTAGGTGCCAATTGGTACCCTCAACATATTGCTATCCCAGGAGATGATACTACTTTTGGCCAAAGTATTTTATCGTATTTTGAAGACAGAGACGCAGTACTCGTTAAGTTCGGTAATAGCTGTGGCGCAGCAGATACCGTTACCGTTGCCCCTTTAGAGCCTAGCTGGCTCAGCGCCACCTGCACCGATGAATCGGGCATACAGCTGCATTGGGAAGATAATTCCCATTATGAACTAGGCTTTAAAATATACCGTGCAGTGAATAAAGGTAGCTATAGCCTGCTTTGTACACTCCCTCCTAATAGTAATGGCTATACAGATCACCTTGTTGTACCGGCAAGCACCTACCACTATAAAGTTTATTCCTATAATCGAATCGATACCAGCTTTGCCGTTACCGTTAGCAAAACTCTTTGCTATGCAGATGGTACTGAAAATGTCAACCCACTAAGTACCAATGGGAAAATTTATCCTAACCCTAGCGAGGCCAAACAATTCACCTTACTTTATAATGCCACCCAAAACAGCACAGCCACCCTTTCAGTCATGAGCCTCAACGGCGCACTACTTTATCAATCACGCGTAGATATTCAAAGTAATACCAATAGCTTTGAAGTGGTATTACCTTCCTATACTCCGGCAGGCACCTACCTCGTAAGTCTAAAAGGAGCACAGGTACTATTCCAAGATAAATTGGTTTTGGTGAAATAAGGATGAATCCATCCCGAATTTTCGGGAGCCTTGCATCTGAAGTGAATAATGTCTTGTCGTACAAAGACTAAATAATTAATTACGTTTTCTCCATTGATGGGTTATGTGGATGAGCTGGTAACGAAGGGTAATGATAAAGATATGTCATTGCCCTCCCCTGCTCAATCATTTACCTGCAAGCGCATGTGATGGAGTTATTAAAAATCCTTAAAGTAGAGAGAGATGACACCCTTAGAACTTTTAGAAGCAGGTTTGCATAATACACATATACGATTTCTTTATTATGGTCATGAGTTAAGCGGCGTATTAATCGATGACAAAAATTTTCGTGCGGACGAGAAGTAACTGGATACACAGTATATTTATATACCTACGATAAATTTGATTGACTATCAAAAAGCTTCTGCAGCGAAGGATCTACACGCCATGAAGCAGCTTAGCAGAATAATAGATATTAGCGCTATTACTAATGCCGAAAAAATAATACACTAACGGTAGTTTGACTATGTAATAGTGCTATCAGAATTTTATCAGTAAAAATAAGCCTTATACTAGGGTGTAAAATCGCGCTTTTTCTGAAAATACCTGAAAATAGGGGCTTGACAAAGCCTATTTCATGGAGTACCTTTGTAAGAAAAATGCAATGAAAAGAAGAGCATTAATTATTTATTGCGACAACACACATTCAGGTTCAATACCAGGTACCATTGTTGATGAATTACAATATAGAAATTTTTTAACGAGTAATTTAGGTGGCGAATGGTACGATAAAGAAATAATATCATTAAGAAATCCAGATTCAAAGACTATTCGAACTGTGATAAAGAATTTCCTTTCAATTGCAGATTATAGTTTCATAGTATTTGCAGGACATGGCTATATTAACACATCATTAGCCGTTCCTACACAATTCATCGAGCTTGCAGATGTAGATATTTCAATTTTAGATCTTAAGACAAAGGCCAAACAGCAAACAATAATAATTGATGCATGTAGAAACAGACGTGCTGTCTCAAGATTGAGGCTAAATACAAGGTCAAAAAGGATTTCAGAAAACCTAATTGGAGATCCTTATTCCACAAGAAAGTTATTTGAAAAAGAATTACGTAAATGTGGGACTGGAATTAGTATTCTCTATGCAGCTGAACCAGGGCAATTTGCAATTGATAGCAACGTAGGTGGTGCATTTTCATATTCTTTAATAAGAAGCTGTATGCTGTGGGAACAAAAAAAAGGAAATTTTAATGTATTTAACTTGAGAGAAGCTATTACATATACACAAATATTAATTAAAAAGCTCTTCTTAACAGATCAAAACCCATGCATGCAAGCTAATAGATCTGGATCGCAGTATTTTCCGCTTGCCGTAAAAATCAATAAATTAAAATAAATAGATGCTATAAAACGTACAGAAGAAATTGGATTGTGATTGTATAGTAAAGCATTCCAAGCGTTCGTCATTCCGAACGAAGTGAGGAATCTGTTCGAGGCATCTACCTTGCCCCGTTTCGTGTCGCACGAAACAAAAATTTAAATGTCACCCTGCCTCACAGCAGGGCTGTATTGCAAAATGACCTTACAGTCTTTATGTTATTAAATGATGGTTGAGCCTGTCCTTTAGATTTGCATTCTAAAGTTTGTAGAACTTATCTCCATTAGTTGGATCAAATTATTAGTTCTAATTTATTTGTTGAAAATTGTTTATTTATTGAAAACCTAACCAACAGCAAAGGCAAATTAGGAGCTTGTCAAGGTTAAATACCTACGTTTCGATAAAATCCTTTGCTGTTTTTTTCCCTTGGTGTTCAAATAGCAATTAGGGTTCAATACCCATTATTAAGGACTTGAACGATGGGGCAAAAATGGTCAGGTAAATTTTATTCAATCTTAAAAAGAACAAATTTATGAATCAAAAGTACCAAAAAAATTACATCGGCATTGATGTTTCAAAAATGTATTTCGATGCCAGTTTACTACCCGTATTAAATGGGGTAAAAGGAAACATGGTTGCAGAACGATTTGACAATAACCATCAAGGATTGAAACAATTCAAAAAATGGTTGCAAAAACACAATACAACATTTGATTTAAATACCTTAGTAGTGCTTGAAAACACAGGCTTGTATCATCGTTTGTTGGAAGGATTTTGTCACGCAAATCAATTAGTGATCCATATTGGCAATGCAGCTCATATGAAGTGGAGTTTTGGTATCGCTCGTGGAAAAAATGATGTGATTGATAGCAAAAGAATTTGTGAATATGCTTTCAAGCAAGAAGCTGATTTGAAGAAAAATGGTGTTGTGCCAGTTCAGGTTACGCAATTGAAAGATTTGATGACGATGCGAATCAAATTAATTACTCAAAAAAACAGCATTCAAACCCACTTAAATGAGTTGAAATTAGTAAATGAAAAGAGTGTTCAACAAGTATTGGAACAATCCTTAAAATCAGCTATAGCAGGTATTTTGAAGAGTATCGAAAAGTTAGAAGAGCAAATAAAAAAGTTGTTAAAGGAAAATGGAAAAATCAAAACCAATTATCGCTTATTGGAAACAATTCCAGGCATAGGACCTGTGATTGCTACTTTATTAATTTGTCATACAAATAATTTCGCCATACAACCAAGCGGCAAACAATTAGGTAGTTATGCCGGTGTAGTCCCCTTTGAGCATAGCAGCGGAAGCAGCGTTCGTGAAAAAAACAGAGTTCATCGAATGGCTAACAAAACACTGAAAAGCAATTTGCACATGGCTGCATTAAGGGCAATCCAAAATTACGAAGAGTTTAAAGATTATTACCAAAGAAAAACAGCAGAGGGGAAACATCCATTAGCCGTGTTAAATGCAATCAAAAATAAATTGTTGCTCAGAGTTGCAGCAGTAATAAAAAATCAACAACCCTATTTGCAACAAAACGTTTTGGCAGTTAACTAAAAAAAATCCGATTTACTTGTTTTAGTCATAGCAATCGAAACCACCTTCCCAACCACACTCCGATTTTTTTCCAACAAGTCGGGATCATAATTCTTAATTCCCTATTCACCGCCTTCGCCTTCGACAAGCTCAGGCATCGGCTCAGGCTCCATTCCCTTTTCACTCCCGATTGCATCGGGATCCTAATTAATAATTCTTAATTCTTTCCCGACAAGTCGGGATCTAAACTACTTCATCGTTGCACGACAAACTTACCTTGCCCGACTTCTCTGTAATTACAGTAAAGCTTATAAAAATAGATGCCGTTCTGCAGCTGTGCCGTTTCCAGACGTTTGTTGCTTTGTGCAGCGCTATATTCCTCGTGTAGCATACGCTGACCAAGGGCACTGTATATTTCTACCTGCATTTTTTCAGAACAAGCGCCATGGTACGAAAGCTGTATGAATTGATCACTCGGATTAGGAAATATATTCGTAGAATGCTCCCATTCATTTACAACAGGCGCTAATTCATTCATGCCAGTTTCATAACCACAATCGCTTGAACTTAAACAACCATCCGGGCTTAAACGCATGAGCCATCCCATCTGTCGAATACTATACGAAGGATCATCAATAAAAGTATTTCCAAGTGCAATAATAGAGCCATCAGATAAAAAATCAAAATCAATAAATTCATTATGTTCAGTATTATTTGGCCAAGCATTAACAGTATCCGTCAACCCTCTATATTGACGCTCCCAAATAATATTACCAAATGAATCAATCTTAGTTAATAAGCCGTTTCTACCCCAATCTTTAACTGGCCCGTGGTGTTCATTAAATGCCCGACCTGCAATTAATAAATTGCATTCATTAGGGATAACCTTTATTTTATTATCACCTTTATAATCCACTGTATCTCCATGCACTTGCTTTTTTATTAGTTGATAAGTACTTCCAAATTTATAATAGGAAGGCTTTAAAATAATACTTCCGTAACCATTCCAAGAATAAACCCTAGAGAAAATATTTTGCCCACATCCATAATAACGACCATTATAGTAAATAGTCGAATTAGAGGCATAAGCATTGCTGTCGGAATATTTATAAACAGTTAGTAAATTAAGCGCAGTATCTAACTCTAATAGGTAATTAATAGTGCGAATATGACAGATAGGATCACTGAGGTAAGAATTACTATCCCCGCTTAGCGCAACAAAAACTCTATTATCATGATACAAAATAGTTTTAAAAAGAACATGTGGTTTGTTAATTATTTGATATATTTTTTTCTTTACTACACCTCCATTTCTATTTAATTTTACAATAAAATGTTTTTCAGGTGCAATCACCCCAAATTGAGAATGGGGTTTGGTAAATGTGTTACCCGCAACATAAAAATTACTATCACAATCCTGAATAACAGAATTACTACCAAAGTAACCAGCTGATGTATCTCCATCATTCCAAACCATTGTTAAACTTAGATTTGTATCAACTTTAAGTAGAAAACCATTTATGTTTGGATTTACGAAGTAATTAGATGCAGAATCCTTCAAATAACCTGTCAAGAAGATTTGATTATTTGAAACATAAGATCCTCCGTTTGTAACAAAGTGTTTATAATGACTATCTTTATAGTACCTATAAGTAATCAAATTGCCGCTTGCATCAAATTTTGCAACAAATGATTTAAGAGTATTAATAAGTGAATCATTTTTGAATCCTATTACATATACTTTATTATTTATCACGTGTAGAGAAGTTGTAATAATATTCTGACTATCTAAATTGAAAGTTTTATTGAAAGTTTGCGCGTTCAAATTATTTAATGAGACAAAAAATAGGATAAGTATTCCTATTCCCTTTCTAGCATTTACAAACAGAAAATTACATTTCAAATTTTTCAAAACAACTTAATTATTTTTGAATAATAAAATTACCTTGTCCTAAAACTTCATTATTATATATTAATTTATAAAAATAAGTTCCATCTGATAAGGTTGATGTATCAATAATCTTTAATGACTTGCTACCTTGCATAATTTCATTTAAAACCCTGATACCCGAAGCATCGTATACCTCAATATTCGAATTATTGCCGCTAGGAGTCTTATATTCAACGTAAACGTAACTAGTAGATGGATTAGGGTAAACCTTCACATAGCTTTTAGCCTCCATTTTGTTAACTGTTTTAGTTTGAATAACGGCTCTGCTTTGTGGTTGTCCGTCCTCTGGCAGTTCAGGATGATTACGATAATTGCCATCATAAAAGAAATTAATCACATTTTTTGCTTTTGTACCCGCAAAACTATTATGGCCATCTGCAAATGATTTTAAAGATTCTAAATTAAGCGCATCCAGGCTATCAATTGCTAAATCATTTGTGAGCCATTGAATTTTCAAATTCATCCAATCTCGAAAATCCGTATGTTCCATTTCTTGTTTTTCATTCAACATGTATTTAATAGGTATACTATCAATAATAGCATTCGCTAAGTCAACATTAGCTTCTTCCAAATATTCCTCTGCTAAGGTCATGTCAGCTTCTGGATTTTGCAATAATTGAAGCCAATGACGATCTACACACATTTATTTCTGATCGTTGAATAACCAGCATAAACATACTCGCTAATAAGCCCATTTTCTATAACAGGCTTTACATTAAAGTTCCAGTCATCTCCACTATTGTTCTGACTTATTCCTGTAATTCCATTAACTGGATCCTCAGGATTCCAATAACTCTTCTGCCAAGCTAGTCCAGGAGATTGGGCCCTTACTCCTAGGATGAAGAAAAAAGAAAAAAGAAAAAAACCAAGAAATTAATATAATCCGAAGATATACATAGAAGGTTGACGTGCTTGTAAATTGTTTTTGCATGGTAACAGGCTATTTAGTAAGTAAATTTTTATAAACCACTCATGCATTATCCAAGCAATTCAAACCATCAACTATCTATCCAAGCAATGCACTCTCGACGAATTATAAACGCAAAAATTGTATACGTATTTAAATACAATTATTAAATTTAATAACATATGCAAATAAAGCTGTTTATTGAACACATTGCAATACCCTAGTTTTAGGAATTTTAATTAAAAACGCTTATTTCAGCGAATTTTAGCCCCATTATTAGGCTTATTTTAAGTCGTTAAGCTTCAAAAGAATATTTTTTGAATCATTTAATTTAAAATATATTAAAAAACATCCGTTTACAAGTATCATTATAAGTTACAAGGTAAATACGAGGAAAAAAGTGAGATGGGATGGTCGATCGACCATATCATGCCTTTAGCCAAAAATGGCCCAACAATTTTAGAAAACCTACAGGCCTTACAACATCAAAACAATAGTTGTAAAGGAGATGATTATCCAAATTACAAAACAAAAATCACCGCAAAAGGAGAAAGGAATATTGAGTTTGAACAAACATTTAAAGCAAGTTTTTAAATTAAGTAAATATGAGAGTAATAAATATCAACAACACATCAGATAGGAAATGCAAATGCGGTAGAATATTGCATGGTGCTCGGAATTATTAGAATAAAGGTGAGCATATAAATAAGTTGGCAGTAATTTTAAAAGACATAACACCACTTAAAAACAGACGACAAAAAATAGAATGACAATGGAACAAAACGTACTTAACGAGCTAAGACAAAAAATTGAAGATGTTCTTACAGAAGGGCAAGCAAAACTGACTGAAATAAATTCCATTGTAGAAAATTCTAAGCGAAAAGAAACTGAGGTTAATGCAGCAAATCAAAGGACACAAGAAGCTGCATCACAAGGTCAAACCAAGCTATCCGAAATAAATGCCATTGCGGACAACTCAAAACTACGGGAAACAGAACTCAATACTTATCATTCAAGGATAATTGAGTTAAAGGGAGCTGCAGAAAATACTTCCAATTCTTTGACTGATGTTTACAATAACGCTGTGTTAGTTAAACAACAAATTGAAGAGTTACACCGATTGACAACTGAAGCAAAAACGCTGTTGACCAATTTCATAGCGACACCAACATCAAGACAATTGAAATAACCAGTTACTTTAACTCATTTCAAGATTTACGACAAAAATTTGAGCACCCTGACGATCTATACTATCAATTTTCAGTATCCCTTAGCTAATTGTTTATGATAAACCACTACCAATAAAAAAGGCCACCCATTATGAGTGACCTTTCCTTAATAGGCGGTTTCAGATTTAAAACTTAAACCCTACACTCGCACTTAAAATATTACGTGTATTCGTCAAGGTAGCTGCCGGAGAAGCAGTGCCATTGCTAAATACATAGGGTAAATCAACCGACGTAGCTGTTACATGTGAGAAGGTCAAATCAAAGAAATAATCCTTTTCACGCATACCCAAGCCAGCACTCATAATTTTAGTAGACATATCAAAACCATCTACCAAAGCCGTTTTATAAGGCGAACCATACATCGCATAACCCGCACGGAAGGCAAAAATATCCCACTTGGCTTCTGCCCCTAAACGGATATTATTCGCAGAAGTATAACTCTTACTCAAGATACGATTGATATCATGCGCATTGCTATTAGAAGCAGCATCATTGCTCGTATAACTAATCGTAGAAGAACTATGATCCACCACTTCTACATCAGCAGAGATAAAGCCAATGTTCGGATAGGTTACCACCAAACCTCCACTCATACGCCATGGCGAAATGATATTGTAGGTCGTTTTGTTTGTGCTATATTCTGTATGGTATCCACTCGTATCGCGCGTAACAGCCATATCAAAAGAGGAATTATCCGTCAACGTATAATAGGTTGGCGTATGCAAGGCAAAGCCCAAACGCACATAATCATTAAAACGATAAATGATACCCATTTTCATATTCAAACCAGTACCCGTAATTTTCACATCTTCAGATTTTGTCATGTTCTCAAAATCAGCATGGTATAAAGAATCATCTGATTCAGAATACGAAGAATTCATGTGATAACGAACAATTGGCAATCCAAATGATAAGCCCATATAAAGACGATCATCATAATTTTTACCAAGACCGCCAGTCAATTCGTTAATACCACCCGTAATCGTTTTGTCCATTTGCTGGTAAACCTGTCCGCCTGCATTTACCGCTGTATAATTGGCAGAATCGGCACCTGCATTTTGATCCAACAACCATGCATTATACGCCAATCCTGCTCCGAAAGGGGCGTAGTTAAAGGCATTGCTAGGTGTCACATTATGCCCGGATAATTGCGCCGCATAATAATCACCGATTGAGCTTGCGCGATTGTATGCAGAGTAAGAAATGTTCTGTTGAAAGGAAGCCAACTTCGTGATAGCAAAAGCATGCGAAACCGACTGCCATTTACCTCTATTACGGTGTTTGGTAGTGCCAACGAAGCCGGCATGACCGAAATTAAATTTCGAACTTTGATCGCTTAAATCTTGCCCTAAGTAGGTAGCATTCGTGCGAATATTGTATAACTGTGGCGTCATTGAAAACTCGTCGCTATTATAAATAGCCAATCCTGCAGGGTTATTTGTGAGTGCGCTAAGATCTGCACCAAGGGCATTCGTTGCGCCACCGAGGGCTTGAGAGCGAGCCGTTCCTGATGGAAACAAAAATCCATAACGTGCCACGTCTCCGTCATCTTGTGCGTTTGCCGCTACGTTTAGTCCTAAAAGGGCTGCGAGGGCGAGGGCTTTTAATTTCATAACGATTTATTTAATGTTTTAGAATTAACGTCTATGTCCACCACCTGTTGAAGGTGCTGAAGGTCGTGCTGGTGCTGGCGAGGCAGCAGGAGGAGAATAACTACGAGAAGGCGCAGGAGACGCAGCAGGAGGATTACTTCTTGCTGGCGGCGGAGAATAGCTGCGTGATGCTTGTGAATTGTTATTATTCGAACTATTGTCGCTACTGCTATAATCTCTACGCGGACGAGGCGCTGGCGCTGCGTTGTCACTGTTATCGCTATTGCTATAAGAACGACGTGGACGAGGGGCTGGAGCTGCGTTATCGCTATTGTCGTTGGCATTACTCATTTGGCGAGGGCGCGAAGGGACAGGTGAAGCGGCATCCCCTTCTTCTTCAAAACGTTGCTGACCACGACCACCTCTTGGTCCATTATTACTTGGAGGAGGTGTTTGCTGCGGTTGTTGTGGGTTGTTTTGTTGTCCGCGTGGAGGTGTTTGTGACGGAGGAGGTGTTTGCTGTACAGGCGGATTATTACGTACCGGGGCTTGTTGCTGCGCAGGCTGTTCAAATTGTGAACGAGGATTACGTGGCGTAGACGGGTTATTGGTACTTGGATTTGCATTGCCTGGCTGTGCAGTCGACATTTCACTACGATCGTGGTAGACATGCGGATTTTGAACAGCAGGATTAGTGGTAGGGTTTTGAACAGCATCGCCACGTGATGGATTCACCGTAGGGTGGTTGTTAGTATTCACATTCGGATTGCTACGAACATCATTTTCAACGTCAAGACGACGAACGGGAGTTCCATTAGGATTTGTTGTAACGGGTGCATTATTAACAGAATGCCCCCCTACATAATGACCGCCATAGCCCGATCCAGACCCTGTTCCGGTGCGTGGTCCGTGAAAATTATGTCCGTTATTACCGTTATTACCATTATAATAACCGCCGTAGTTATTATTATAATTGTTACCATAAGCGCCATCATAATAGCCGTTATAATAGCCATTATAGTAACCAGTGTAATAGCCGTTATAATAAGCATTTGAGTATGGGCTATATCCACAATAGCCATATCCCCATGGATTATTCCAACCCCAATAAGAGCAGCCATAATAGCCGCTATACGCGTTACCATACCAATTCCAATTAGGGTTACCATAAGAGTAACCATAATAGGCATAAGGATTATAATAAGACCAGGTAGGAGAATAGCTCAAACCCCAATTCAACCAAGGGTTATAATAAATAGATACGCCCCAAGAAAAAGGGTCGTAGTCATACCAATAACGGTTTACATAGATATCGTCGTAATAGCTATAGCCGCGGTAGTTGCGGTGGAAGCGACGGATACGGCTAGAATAGTAGTAATCATTATCGTCATCGTAATAGTAATCATTGGAATAATTACCACTGCCTTTGTTGTTATTAGAATAGTTGCCGCGGTTATATCCGGCATTATTGTCATTGTATTGCTCCCGACTAGTGGTGCTGTTACCATCTTCGTCGGTATATTGCTGCGCATCGTTTCGGTTGCTATAACGATCTGCCTCGTTATTCGTTTGTGCTTGACGGTCGTAGTCGGCTTGTGCCTGGCGATCGCGATCTGCTTTTTGGCGAAGCTCTTCAGCGGCTTGTGCAGCAGCTTCATTAGCAGCTTGACGGTCGCGCTCTTGCTGGGCGTATTCGTCGCGATCGCGTTGGCGATCGGCAGACGTGCTATACACGTCATCGTAGTTATTTTGATTACGTGTCGCTTGGTAGCCAGTTGTACAAGAGGCTAAAAAGAGAAATCCGAGTGGTAAAAATTTAATCGCTTTCATATCGATTGCATTTAATTTTGATTGTACGCCTTCAATCCCGTTTGAAGTGTTATTTTTGCGGAGAGCGGGGCGTTTAATTAGCAAAAGCCAATTTTCGTGCCAATCTAAATACACTATAAAAATACGAATAAAAAGGGCTTTTGAGCCCTCTTTAACAAAACATTTCAATTATGAGCAAGGCGATTACACCACGTGAACAAGACTATTCTCAATGGTATATAGACATCGTACTGAAGGCCGGTCTAGCTGACTACTCCGCAGTGAAAGGTTGTATGGTTATCAAGCCGTATGGTTATGCATTATGGGAGAACATGCGCGATGCCTTAGACAAAATGTTTAAGGAAACAGGACACGTAAACGCCTATTTCCCATTATTCGTACCTAAAAGCTTGTTTGAGGCTGAAGAAAAAAATGCCGAAGGCTTTGCGAAAGAATGTGCCGTAGTAACGCATTACCGTCTAAAAACGGATCCTAACAATAAAGGAAAGTTGATGGTCGATCCCGACGCTAAATTGGAAGAAGAATTAGTAGTCCGTCCGACCTCTGAAGCGATCATTTGGAATACCTATAAAGGCTGGATTCAATCCTATCGCGACTTGCCAATTTTGGTGAATCAATGGGCGAACGTAGTTCGTTGGGAGATGCGTACGCGTTTATTCTTGCGTACCGCTGAATTCTTGTGGCAAGAGGGTCATACCGCTCACGCCACGAAACAAGAGGCATTGGAAGAAACGGTGAAGATGTTGCATGTCTATGGCGAATTCGCAGAAAACTTCATGGCGATGCCTGTTATCAAAGGGGTGAAGAGTGCGAACGAGCGTTTTGCAGGAGCGGAAGATACCTACTGTATCGAAGCGATGATGCAAGACGGTAAGGCATTACAAGCCGGAACGAGTCATTTCCTTGGTCAGAATTTCGCGAAAGCCTTCAACGTAACTTACTTAGATAAAAACAATAAGCAAGAATTTGTTTGGGCGACCTCTTGGGGTGTTTCTACCCGTTTGATTGGTGCCTTGATCATGACGCATAGTGATAACGAAGGATTGGTCTTACCGCCGAAGTTGGCGCCTATCCAAGTAGTGATTGTTCCGATTGCAAAGAATGAAGAACAGTTAGCAGCAGTGCGTGCGCGCATGCAGCCTTTGATGGATGAATTGAAAGCGAAAAACATTCGTTTGAAATTCGACGACGCAGATAACAGAACTCCGGGTTGGAAGTTTGCAGAATATGAAATGAAAGGGGTTCCGGTACGTATCGCTGTTGGTCCGAGAGACCTTGAAAACAATACCGTGGAATTAGCACGTCGTGATGAACGTACGAAAGAGGTGAAGTCGATGGATGGCTTAGCAGCGGGTATTGAGCAGTTATTGGTAGAAATTCAAGAGAACTTATATAAGCGTTCTATACAATTGCGCGAAACAATGATTACGCCGGTAGATACTTACGAAGACTTCAAAAAAGTATTGAGTGAGAAAGGCGGCTTTATCTCTGCGCATTGGGATGGCACTTCTGAAACGGAGGAGGCGATTAAAACAGAGACCAAAGCGACGATTCGTTGTATTCCATTGGATCAAGTTGCGGAGGATGGCCTATGTATTTATAGTGGAAAACCATCTAAGGGACGCGTATTATTTGCAATGGCCTATTAATCGCGTGAATTGTTTACATTTGTAATCTAAACTTTAGGGGCGGAAAATTGTTATACTTTTCCTGAGAAGGCACCCTCAACACCTGATGCAGATAATGCTGCCGTAGGGAAAAGTTGATACCTGCCTCTCCCCTATTTTTTAACGAACGACTATGGCGATTTTTATCAATGATCGGGAGCACGCGTATGTACCCAACGAGACGGTGAAGCAGTTGCTAGAAAGGCTTTCCTTAGGGGATGCCAAAGGTTATGCAGTTGCCATCGACGAGGAGGTTGTAGCACGCAGCGCCTGGGCAGAACATCGTATCGAAGAGGGTCGTCGGATTTTATTAATACAAGCCACTCAAGGCGGATAAACATTTTCTAATGAAAGAGAACATCATTTCAACACAACCTTTTGTTGCTTCCCGTAAGATCTATGTACCGGGAACCTTACATGACATTCGCGTAGCGATGCGTGAGATTGAGATCGGCGAAAAAATCGCTGGCAAGGCTAATACGGAAGAAGCGGCTCCGAAAAAGCGTTTGACCGTTTATGATACTTCTGGTGCTTATACTGATCCAACTATCAAAATCGATATTCATCAAGGCTTAGATCCTATTCGTAAGGACTGGGTATTGAAACGTGGCGATGTAGAGCAATTGAACGACTTCTCTTCGCAATACGCTAATGAGCGCATGGCGGATGTAAGTACGATGGATTTGCGTTTCAAACATATTCCAAAGCCATTGCGTGCTAAGAGCGGTCAGAATGTTACCCAATTACATTATGCGAAGCAGGGTATCATCACGCCTGAAATGGAGTATATCGCAATTCGTGAAAACCAGCGTTGGGAAGAGATGAAATCAACCTTTGCGGCGCATAGTAAAATTCATCCAGGACATTCGTTCGGAGCGAATATGCCATTAGGTTCGATTACACCGGAATTTGTGCGTGATGAAATAGCAAGAGGTAGAGCAATCATCCCAGCAAACATCAATCACCCAGAGGCGGAGCCGATGATTATCGGACGTAATTTCTTGGTGAAGATTAACGCAAATATTGGTAATAGTGCTGTTACCTCGAGCATCGAAGAAGAGGTGGAGAAGGCAGTTTGGGCTTGTCGTTGGGGTGCAGATACTATCATGGATTTGAGCACGGGTAAACATATTCACGAAACACGTGAATGGATTTTGCGTAACTCGCCGGTGCCGATTGGAACCGTGCCGATTTATCAAGCATTAGAAAAAGTTGGTCGTCCGGAAGAGTTGACATGGGAGATTTTCCGCGATACCTTAATTGAACAAGCAGAGCAAGGGGTGGATTACTTCACCATTCATGCAGGAGTATTATTACGTTATGTGCCATTGACTGCTAACCGTGTGACAGGTATTGTTTCACGTGGCGGAAGTATCATGGCGAAGTGGTGTTTGGCACATCATAAAGAAAACTTCTTGTACACGCACTTTGAAGAGATTTGTGAGATCATGAAAGCATACGACGTGAGCTTCTCTTTGGGTGATGGATTACGTCCGGGAAGTATTGCAGACGCAAATGATGCGGCACAATTCGGAGAGTTGGAAACATTGGGTGAGTTGACGAAGATCGCTTGGAAGCATGATGTACAAACAATGATTGAAGGTCCTGGTCACGTACCAATGCATTTGATCAAGGAGAATATGGAGAAGCAATTGGAAGAATGTCATGAAGCTCCGTTTTATACCTTAGGACCATTAACTACAGATATCGCACCTGGTTATGATCATATCACAAGTGGTATTGGTGCTGCGATGATTGGTTGGTATGGTTGCGCGATGTTATGTTATGTGACACCGAAGGAGCACCTTGGTTTGCCTAATAAGAAGGATGTGAAGGATGGTGTTATCACTTATAAATTGGCGGCGCATGCGGCGGATTTAGCTAAGGGACATCCGATGGCGCAGTTGCGCGATAATTTATTAAGTCAGGCACGTTTTGATTTCCGTTGGGAAGATCAATTTAATTTGTCATTAGATCCGGATACCGCGCGTGAGTTTCACGATGCTACTTTGCCAAGTGAAAATGCAAAAGTTGCGCATTTCTGTAGTATGTGTGGACCGAAATTCTGTTCGATGGAAATCACGCAACAGGTACGTGACTATGCTGCAACACTCGATGCAGAGGCTATTGCGAATGAGATGATGAAGAAAAGCGAAGAGTTCAAACAGCAAGGCGGGGAGATTTATGTGAAGAGTGAAGAGTGAAGGGTGAGCCCGATGCGAAGCTATCGGGAGTGAATAGTGAAAGGTGATCCCGATGCGAAGCTATCGGGAGTGAAGAGTGATCCCGATGCAATCGGGAGTGAAGGGTGATCCCGATGCGAAGCTATCGGGAGTGAAGAGTGAATAGTGAAGGGTGAAAACTTTTAACTTTTAACTTTTAACTAAAAAAGGTCTTCTGTTTTCCAGAAGACCTTTTTTCTCTTTTACCCTCCTACAGGTGAAAGAACACACAAACAAAATTTCTTAG
>CANGEV010000027.1 GCA_947452995.1 Chitinophagales bacterium | reverse complement strand
TTTACTTAAATTACTCGTTTCATACTTGTGAACTACCTCTCGTTTAAAGGCTTCACTGTAGCGTACATGTTTTCTTTCTTGCATGGTGAAAGGGTTTGTACTGTCTACTTTTTTTCAGGACGTTACAAGTGAATGGTTAATGATGCTTGAGTATTCTGGACGAAGCATGGAATAATAGAAACACAAAGCATTCAAAACAAAAAACCCCTGAGGGTATCAGGGGTTTTGAGGTCGAAAGCGGATTCGAACCGCTGTAGGAGCTTTTGCAGAGCTCTGCCTAGCCACTCGGCCATCCGACCAGGGTTGCAAAGATAATACTTTTGTCGAAATTTAAAAACAATTCATTCCTTCGCCCCAAACAAGTCTTACACATACCCTTTCCGCATGTTTTAAGAGACTTGGTTGTAGTTTGCAAAGGCGTAAAGAGCCTGCTTCAACAGATTCGAACATACGGATTCGTTCTTCCATACGTGCTAATACATCTTCCAGAAGTTTGGATGTTTTCCCCATTTCCTCTAATACAATTGCATACACTTGTTCGTAATTGAGGGTATTCAGTAGCTCGTCTTCCGTAGCATTACCAATACCTGACTTCAAGGAGAGGCATACATCTACTTCGAAGTCGTTACCCTGCAGACGTTCTTCTTCGTACCAGCCGTGGTTGGCGCGGAGGCGAATGCCGCGGACTTCAATAAGGACCTTACTTGTTGTAGTCATAAAATCCTTTACCTGTTTTCTTTCCTAAGTGTCCGGCCAAGACTTTTTGTTCTTGAATTCTACTTGGGCGGAATTTGCTGTCTTGATGGAACGCGTTAAATAAGGAGCTCGTTACTGCAAAATTGATATCGTTACCGATCAGATCCATCAAGCTGAAAGCGCCCATTTTAAAACCTGCATTTTCACACAAGGCATCTAGGGTGCGCATTTCTGCGACTCCTTCTTCTGCTAGTTTGAGGTTTTCGACGTAAAAATGTCTTGCAACACGATTGACGATAAAGCCAGGAGCATCTTTGGTAAGCACCACTGTTTTACCCATTTTTTCAGCCACTGCTTTAACAGCTTGGACGGTTCCTGTTGTGGTAGCAGCACCCTCTACCACTTCTACCAATTTCATCAAGTGTGCGGGGTTGAAAAAGTGCATGCCTGCCACGCGCTCGGGATGAGGAACGCCGGCAGCGATTTGTGTAATGGATAAAGAAGAGGTATTGCTGACGATGATGGTCTGTTCATTATTCCAATTCGCGATATCGCAAAAAAGTTTTTGTTTGATATCTAGTCGTTCGATGATGGCTTCGATGACCATATCTACGGGCGTTTGTTCGAGGGTGGTAACGAATTGTAGTTTCGCTTGAGCGGCCTGCATGGCTTCGGCAGTCATTTTACCTTTTTCGATAGCGACGTTCCAATTTTTGTAGATGCCGGCTTTTGCTTTTTCAAGCATTGCTGCGTTGATATCGGAGAGGAAGGTGTCGAATCCGGCAGCGGCAGCGACCTGGGCGATGCCCGCACCCATGGTGCCGGCGCCGCAAACGGCAATACGTTGAATAGTGTGGCTCATGATCTAATAATTTTATCTGTTACGTAATATGGCGGCGGCGCCGATCGCTGCCGTCTCTAGTCGAAGACGCGTTTCTCCCAACCACCATGCCTTTGCACCGTGCTTCAAGGCTAATTCTATTTCTTCGTTGGAGAAGCCTCCTTCCGGACCTATCAAGGCACAGGTATCTGCATCACTTGGCCATGCGTGCTGCACTAAGCTTTTGCTAATCGACTCATCATTATGGGCGATTAATAGTGGCGCATGATGTGGATGTTGTAAAAATTGTTCGAAGGTGGTGACGGCATCGAGTTGGGGGAGCCAAGCCTGATTGGATTGTTTCATGGCAGCCACCATTATCTTGCGAAGACGCTCTTCGTTAATGTTTTTACGTTCGGTATGACGCGTGATAATAGGTGTGATACGATTGATGCCGAACTCTGTAAGCTTTTCAATCAGCCATTCCCAGCGGTCTTGGTGTTTAGCGATGCCTATTACAAGGTGGACGAAGGGCTGAATCCGTTCGAAGACGCGGTGTTCTATAATGAGACCTTCTACCTTGTTTTTGTTAATGGCATCGATTTCGATTTTCCATTTGTTGCCTTTGCCATCACTGCACCAGATGTTATCACCGGCTTTGTGACGCAAGACGGCGGCACAATGGCGTGCATCACTTTCTTCTAAAGCAATGTGTGTGGTTGAAATAGGGTGTCCGAAGAACAATTCCATCCCTTAAAAGTACAAAAAAGGAGCGTAAAATTAGCGTTGTGAATTGTTATAGAATTCGTCGAGTACGATTTTAATAAAGTCTTTTTCAGCTTTGTATAATTTGGCAATTTTCTTTGCGCTGAGGATCTTTCTAAACTCGTTATAATAGCGTTGTTTGATTTCTAGTTCTTTGGCTTCGGCAGCAAATCCTGCTTCTAGTAAAGCTGCGATTTCGGTGTCTGACATGCTTTGCAGATTCGCCTCTACAATTTCTTTTTTGTTTTTACGTACCGCGTCTAGTTCTTTTCTATATTGATTATAGATAGGCCAAAAAACTTGTGATTCGGCAGGGCTAAGGTCGAGACGTTGAGTAAGGAATGAAACACGGCGCGCTTCGATTTTTTCTTTCAGCGTTGTGCCATCTTCTGCAGCGCGCAAGCTCATCACCGGGAGGAGCAAGACAAACCATAAAAGGGTAAGATAGCGTTTCATTCGAGTGTAAAATTACAATAATTCAGTGAGTGAAGATTCATCAATTTCGTTGCTGATATATTCTTCCACTTCTGCTTTTTTATTTTCGGTTTTTTGCTCTTTCGGTTGGGTTAAAAGCTTTTGTAAATCTTCATCTTGTATATTTTCTTGTTCACTTGCTTCAACCATATTTTGAATATCGGCTTCTGTTGCTTGTTCTTGAACGTATTCTTGCACTTGCTGTTCATTCATGGCGGTTGGAGCAACAGCACTCACACCGATTGGGGTATTATTACTACGAAGGAACCAAATAGCGCTAAAAATTACACCCGTCAAAACTGCTGCCACCGCCATTCTGCGCCATTGTACGAAGATGATTTTCTTCGGAGTTTTGGCTGTTTCCTCTTTTAGCTTCGTAAATAGTTGCGATTCTAAATTTTCAAAATAGTTTTTTGGTATTGCAAAGGATGGCTGT
The DNA here is from genome assembly GCA_947452995.1 of Chitinophagales bacterium. Lineage (GTDB taxonomy): Bacteria > Bacteroidota > Bacteroidia > Chitinophagales > CAIODY01 > JAHEYX01. Next base: position 15,753 of record CANGEV010000027.1, on the reverse strand, counting down.
GATTTTACAGGAGGTGTTTCATGCATCACTTTATCCAGGATTAAATCTGCTAGCGGTTCGAAGTAATTTTCAGGCGTTGTGAAGGCGCCTACTTTTGAAATCGTTGCGAGATCCATTTCATCAGCAGTGATCGAATTTATCTTATTTAGAATATCCTCATTAAGTGTTAGCCAATAATTTTCAGGAACCGCCCAGATATTTGATTTGGTTCCGAATACAAGGCTTTCTGCATCGTTTGCGTTTTTCACTTCTTCCGAAAGCTCAATAGTTTTGAATCCTTCTTGCGGTATGGTAAAAGGAGTCCCACGACCTTGTAAAGAGGCGAGCGTCGGAGCGATATCCTGCAACTCAAGCACTATGTCGGGGTTATGTTTCATTTTACAACTACTATGACAGTTTTTCAGGTTAAATGTTTAATCGGCTTTACGAATTTGTTCTTCTATTTTTTTTGCTGCGATGTGGTAGGATGCTTTTAGTGCACCTTCGGAAGTGCCGAGCACCTTTGACATTTCCTCATAAGGCATTTCATCATAATAGCGCAGGTTGAAAACGATCCGTTGTTTTTCAGGAAGTGCTAGGATGGCTTGCTGTAATTTTAATTCAATGGCATCGCCTTCAAAATAGCGATCACTTTTTAGCTGGTTGGCCAGGGTATTTTGTAAGTCGTCGATGGATAAGGCGAGTCGTTTTTGTTTTGCACTTAAGAAGCTGAGTGATTCGTTCGTTGCGATACGATATAACCAAGTAAACAGTTGTGAGTCGCCACGGAAGTTTTCGAGGTTATGCCATATTTTGATGAAGGCGTTTTGCACCACATCATTTGCATCATCGTGATCAATCACCATACGACGGACATGATAATACAAACGTTGTTGGTAACGTTGTACCAACACGCGAAACGCTTTTTCTTTAAGCGGCGTTTTGAAGGATTGTATCAGCTCTTCGTCAGTCATATAGTGTATTGTCGGAGCTGAAAACGAAGACTAGGATTACTTTTTGCGAGCGAGAACGGCTTCAACAGCTTTTTCAATATGCGCTGCATCTAAGCCATACTTCGTCATCAATTGTGCTGGAGTTCCACTTTCGCCAAAAGAGTCGTTTACTGCTACCATTTCGACAGGGCAAGGATAATTTCTTGCTAATACCTGTGCTACTGCATCTCCTAAGCCTCCATTGCGTTGATGTTCTTCCGCTGTAACCACACAACCCGTTTTCTTTGCACTTAGTATGATTGCATTTTCATCCAAAGGTTTAATCGTGTGCATATTTATTACTTCGCAAACGATACCTTTTGCCGCAAGTGCTTTAGCGGCTTCAACGGCAGGCCATACTAAATGACCGCAAGCGATGATACTTACGTCCGTTCCTTCGGCTAAAACTTCCGCTTTACCAATCACGAAATGATCTGGGTTGGTGAAGTTGGCTACTTTCGGACGTCCGAAACGTAGGTAAACAGGACCTTGGTATTCGGCAATTGCCTTTGTGGCAGCCTTTGTTTGATTGTAATCTGCAGGAACAATCACGGTCATTCCTGGAAGCATACGCATTAGTCCGATGTCCTCTAGAATTTGGTGGGTTGCACCATCTTCTCCGAGGGTAAGACCTGCATGCGAGGCACATATTTTAACGTTTTTCTCAGAATAGGCTACCGACTGACGAATTTGATCATACACACGACCCGTTGAGAAATTGGCGAAAGTACCTGTAAAAGGAATCTTTCCTCCGATCGTCATACCAGCTGCAACGCCAATCATATTCGCCTCTGCGATACCGCACTGTACAAAGCGTTCAGGGAATTTCGCGATGAATTTATCCATGCGTAAAGAGCCTGCCAAGTCGGCTGTAAGGGCAATTACATTAGGATTAGATTCTCCGAGTTCTGCGAGTCCGTCGCCGAAGCCCATACGTGTTTCACGGTCGTCGATTTTTTGGATTGAGTCGATGCTAGCCATAGTTTCTGAATTGAAACGCAAAATAAGTCATTTTTTATGGCTTAAAGCGGACGATTATCCCCATGATGTTAATTATTTTCGATTTCAAATTAAGATTGCTTCAACAAAGTATGGTCTCTATTTTGTATTTTTGTGAAAATCGGTGTTTACGGTTTGGATTAAGAGCCAAAATTAGCTATCGCCGAGTTTTATTAACCAACCAAATAAATTATTATGGATATACAAGTGATTACCGCCTCTATCGTTGCCATTGTGGCGGGGACGGGTATCGGTGTTTTTGTAGGGAAGAGCATTTTCGGGAAAGCAGCGACTTTAAAGAAAGAACAGGCAGAAAAAGAGGCAGAAATTATTTTAGAAGCAGCTAAGAAAGAGTCTGAAAACATCAAAAAGGAGAAGATCCTAGAAGCAAAGGAAAAGTATCAACAGTACAAGAACGAGCAAGAGAAAGAGTTTAATGCACGTGTGAAGAAAGTTGAGGAGCGTGAATTAGGGTTGAAGCAAAAGGAACAGTCGCTCAATCAAAAGACTGAAAACTATAATCGCAAGGAGCAAGAGGTTGATACGATTAAAGAAAATTTGAATCGTCAATTGGCCTTGGTGAATGACAAGAAAGCTCAGTTGGAGGCGGCGCACGAAGAAAGTGTTCGCGTTTTAGAAAAAGTAGCCGGAATGAGTGCTGCTGATGCGCGTGAGAAATTGGTAGAATCCTTGAAGGATGAAGCAAAAACTGCGGCTTCGTCACATATCAAAACTATCATGGATGAGGCGCGTCTTTCAGCCAATAAAGAGGCGAAGAAAATCATTATCCAGACGATTCAGCGTACTGCCCAAGAGCATGCGATTGAAAATTCAGTGTCTACTTTCCAGTTAGAAAGTGATGATATCAAAGGTCAGATCATCGGTCGTGAAGGTCGTAATATACGTGCCTTAGAAGCGGCTACTGGAGTTGAATTAATCGTAGACGATACGCCGGATACTATTTTGATTTCTTGCTTCGACTCTGTACGTCGTGAGATTGCTCGTTTGTCGTTGCAACGCTTGGTAACGGATGGTCGTATCCACCCGGCCCGTATTGAAGAGGTGGTTGAAAAGACGCGTAAGCAGTTGGAAGATCAGGTGATAGAAATCGGCGAGCGTACTGCTATTGAGTTAGGCATTCACGGTTTGCATCCTGAATTGATTCGTATGGTTGGACGTATGCGTTATCGTTCATCGTATGGTCAGAACCTATTGCAACACTCGAAAGAGGTTGCCAATATGTGTGCGATTATGGCGGCTGAATTAGGAATGAATCCGAAGTTAGCGAAGCGCGCCGGTTTATTACATGATATCGGTAAAGTGCCGGATATCGAACAAGAATTGAGTCATGCCTTATTAGGTGCTAAGTTAGCAGAGCAATATGGCGAACATCCTTCTGTGGTGAATGCGATTGGTGCGCATCACGATGAGATGGAAATGAAATTCGTAATTTCTCCAATTATTCAAATTTGCGATAGTATCAGCGGTGCTCGTCCGGGTGCTCGTCGTGATACCTTCCAACAATACACACAACGTATCAAAGACCTTGAAAACATGGCTTTAGGTATGGAAGGGGTAGAGAAGGCGTTTGCGATTCAAGCGGGTCGTGAATTGCGTGTAATTGTGGAGGCGGAGAAAGTGGATGATAAGACAGCAGAGATGATGAGTTTCCAATTATCACAAAAAATTATGAACGAGATGCAATATCCTGGGCAAATTCGCGTTACTGTTATTAGGGAGACGCGTGCCGTGAGCATTGCTCGTTAATCAACGGCTGTTCTTCCTAATAATATGGAGGAACGGACTGCGATACTAGCATTATCATTTATTGAAGATATCGGGCCGATTACGGCCCGTTCTCTTTTACGGCAATATGGTTCGGCGTGCTCAGTTTTTGAGCAGCGATTAGCTGATTTAGAAAAAGTAGAAGGGATTGGAGCAGTGCGTGCCAAGCGTTTGTTGAAAGATCGCAAACAGGCCATGCAGGCGGCTACTGCACAAATTCAGTTATTAGAAAAACAGCAACAAAAATTAGTGGTACTTGGCGAAGCAGCCTTTCCGCAGAAATTGGAACAATGTGCGGATGCGCCAATGCATTTATTTTATCGAGGCCAACTACCTCCTCAAAATAAGCGACTTGTCGCTGTGGTAGGAACGCGAATGGCTAGTGATTATGGCAAGCAGCTTTGTCGTGAATTAGTGGAGTGTTTGGGGCATTACGACGTAGGTATTGTATCTGGATTAGCAAAGGGAATCGATATTGTGGCGCATAAGACCGCCTTGCAATGTGGGATTCCGACATGGGCAGTGGTGGCGGGCGGTTTTTCAACCGTCTATCCAGCCGCACATAAAGAGAGCTTTATCGCCATGCAGGAAAAAGGCGGTGTGCTTACGGAGTATCCCTTTCATTTTGTTCCTGACAAACGCAACTTTCCAGCGCGTAACAGAATTGTCGCAGGCTTATGCGATGCAACTGTCATGGTAGAGTCGAAAGAGAGCGGCGGCGCTATGATTACTGCCTACTTAGCGAGTGATTATAATCGAGATGTATTTAGTTTTCCTGCCAATGTGAAGCAAGATTCCTTTAAAGGAAATCATAAATTAATCAAGAAGCAAAGGGCTAATTTAATTGAAGATGGAGAGGATTTGGCGCTACTAATGGGATGGACAGTTAAAAATAAAGTTCGAACTGCGCAAGCAAGCTTATTTCCGATGTTAAGTGAAGAGGAACGAAAGGTGATGGACTGCCTGACGGAGCAAGGTGTTATGGGATTGGATTCCTTGCTGATAAAGTGTGGTTGGCCCTTCAGTAAATTAGCTGCAGTATTATTGCAATTGGAATTTAAAGGCTTGCTCCGGCAGAAGCCTGGTCAGTTGGTAGAGGCTTGTTAAAAATGAATTGTATCTTTAAGCGATGTCTTCTTCGTCCACAATATTGTTTGCGCAAGATAAATGGTTGGCTGCCGTTCGGGCAGGTAAATCTGCTATTCAACTAGAAAGGGTCGCTGGTCTGCAACGTTGTTGCAATGCGCCTTTGACGCCTTATGTTACGGGGGAGACGTTTGTTGGTATTGCAGATAAGATTGCGAAGAACGCGTATGTCGATCTTCGTTTTTATCCGAATAGTACGCCGAAATTCCCTGCTAATAGTCGCTTGAAATTATTAGAAGCACATACACGTGTCCTTGATTTAAACAGCGATCTTACTTATAGCAGTGCCTTACAGCGACAGCTTCGCAAAGCACAATCGTATTTAAAGTCTACTTCATCCTCCGATATCGATTTGTTGTTTCAGTTTATGCAAGGGGTGTATGCTGGTCGTGGCAGCGATTTAAGCCTGCGAAAATCACAATTGCAAGATGCAGTGAATGCTTCTCTGGAAGGCGATTTTGGAGAATTAATCTATGCGCTTGATTCGGATGACAAGGTATATGGGGCGCTATGGTTGGTATGGGATGAGCAGACTATGTACTATGTTGCAGGTGCTCGTAATGAAGTGATGAAGGATAGTGCAGCCATGAGTTTTTTATTGGATGCCGCCATTCATTTGGCGAAGCAGAAGGGACTGCAAAGCTTTGATTTTTGTGGAAGCAGCATTGAAGGGATTGATCGGTTCTTCGCTGGTTTTGGCGCGGAGCGCGTGAAGGTGCTGCGTGTTTTTCAGGCGGCGCCATTTTGGTGGAAATGGCTACGTAAGGGTGTTCGCGTAATTAAGGGAATAGTTGGCTAACGGAGTTCCAGTACTGTATGGCGCTGTTATCCCAGGTGAATTGTTGTTGGCGAATTAAGCCTTTTTCAATAAGTTGTTTAGAATAAGTATTGTCTTGAATGATCCTTGCCATCGCATCAGCGATAGAAGTGATATTGGTAGGGTCGACTAATAATGCAGCATCTCCGGCGACTTCTTGCATAGCGTTGGCAGCGCTGGTAATGACAGGAACTCCGGCACGCATAGATTCAATGATAGGAATGCCGAATCCTTCAAACAGGGATACATAGGCTGTAGCAGTGGCGGCGCCAACGAGGGAAGCGATCGTATCATGCGCAAGAGAGCCGGTTAAGATCAAACTGTGTTTATGGCGCATTTGTTGGATGGTCTGGCTGACAGCGTTATCGGAGCCGTACATGAAATTGCCAACTAAGATAAGTTGATGCGGCGCATTCGGATGCTGTGTCTTGAAGAGATCAAATGCCTGTAATAAAGCAGGGATGTTTTTTCTTGGATGAATTGAACTAACGCAAATGAAATAGGGGAGTCCCTTGCTGTACTTTTGTTGAATTGCTTCTTGCTCAGCTGGATGTAAAGGTTTGAAGTATTCGCTTACGCCATTATAGACGATATCGATTTTGTTGGCGTCTGTATGATATTGTTGAATAAGGTCGTTCTTTGTGAACTCCGATACACAGGCGATTCTGTTGGCCTGCTTTGCGAAGCGCGGTACATAATACCGATAATATTGATTCACTAAAAACGGAACGGCTTTTGGGAAATGTTCGAAGGCGAGATCGTGTATGGTGAGATGTTGAGGAATGTCACTACGCAAGGTGGCATAGCCATCGGTGCTCCAAAAATAGTCGGCTTTGATTTCTTTTAATTTTTTAGGGATGGCCCACTCGAAATAGGCATACCAAAGAAATGGATGTCGTGCCGGCGGGAAGAGTACGTGTGGGACGATGTTTTTAGCAAAAATGAATTCTTCTGAAAAGGGGCGATCGAATAGGAAATGGAATTCAATTTCAGGATGCGCAGCTACGATACGTTTGAGCACTTCATAGCTGAAGCGACCAATGCCTTCCAGTTTGTTGGGTAGTAATAATCGAGTATTTACTGCGACACGCATAGCGGTAAATTTAATTAAAATGTAGCGCTTATACGAAAAATGCTTTTAGGAGCGTTTTTAATCTAAGAATTGAGCATGCTTATTAGTGTGTTAATGCTCGCTTCGAAAAGTATATAAAGATACCTCTAAAATGATTAAAAATTATCTCGAGGTATGTTGAATAAAAACTAAAAATGAAAAACATAAAAGAAGTTACAGTTTTTGAAAATGTAGAAGTGCGGAGAGCGTATGATGAGTTGAAGGAATGTTGGTACTTTTCGTTAGTTGATATTATTTCGATATTAACTGACTCCAAAAATCCAACGGACTATTTGAAAAAACTACGAAAAAGGGATTCTGAGCTTGGTTTCTACCTAGGGACAAACTGTCCCCAGATAGAAATGCTCGTTAATGGAAAAAGACGAAAAACACTTGCAGGTAATGTGAGAGATGTTTTGAGATTGGTGCAGTCAGTGCCTTCATCAAAAGCGGAGCCGTTTAAATTGTGGCTTTCTAAGATTGGCTATGAACGCATTCAAGAGTTGCATGATCCAGAAATAAGTCTTAATAGAGCGCGTACAAATTGGATCAACAAAGGACATAGTCAAAAATGGATTCAGCAAAGGATGATGGGGCAGGAGACGCGCAATAAATTAACTGATTTTTGGAAACAATCGGGGGTTAAACATAAAAATGACTTTGCCTTACTGACTAATATTATTCATCAAGAGTGGAGTGATCTGACTGTCAAAGAGCACAAAAAAATTAAAGGCTTGCAATCACAGAATTTACGTGATCATATGACTGAAGCTGAATTGATTTTTACTGCATTGGCAGAAATGTCAACAAGACAAATTGCTGAATTTGTTAATGCAACAGGCGTTCCTGAGAATGTAAAAGCTGGAAAGAAAGGCGGTTCAATTGCTAAGGTCGCACGAGTTAAATTAGAGGATTCCATAGGTAAATCTGTTGTAACTAAAGATAATTTTTTAGGTGCTGCACCGTTCAAAAAAAGCATTAGTAATAAGAAGTAGCTAGTAAAATATTTAGTTGAAAATCACCCTGGGAATATCTCCATTTCCACGGTATTGCGTATTTTTAATGCATTGCAGGCGAAGCTTCGATTGCAGGTAGAACTATAAGATGGAAAGCACAGCACAACAAATAGAACAGGCAGGGAAAGAGCCGCATTGGCTTGCGAAGGCGCGGAATTTCTGCACCTATCAGGAGCGCTGTCAGCAAGAACTTCGCGACAAACTGTACGATTGGAAAGCTAAGCCAGATGAAGTGGAGGAGACTATCTCTGCGATGATCAGTGAAGGTTTTTTAGATGAAGAACGCTTTGCAAAGGCGTTTGCGGGCGGAAAATTCAGAGTAAAGAAATGGGGCAAACGAAAAATTATCTACGCTTTAAAAGCAAAACAAATTTCTGATTATTGTATTAAAAAAGGACTTTTGGAAATTGATGAAGCCGATTATCTCGCGACGTTAAAATCGGTTTTGATTTCGAGAGATAGAAATTATAATACGGTAGGTCCGATCAAGCAAAAGCAGTTAGCGACTTATCTTATTGGACGAGGATACGAATCCGAATTGGTTTGGAAAATGATTAAAACGAAAGATTAAAATGGCTTTGATTTTACCAGTAAAAGGTATGACCCCACAGATGGGAAAAGATTGTTTCATCGCACCGAATGCCACAATAGTGGGCGATGTACAGATGGGTGATGAGTGTAGTGTATGGTTTAACGCGATTATTCGTGGCGACGTTCACAAGATTCGTATTGGCAATCGCGTGAACATTCAAGATGGCGCTTTGATTCATTGCACTTATCAAAAGGCATTTGTAACAATCGGCAACAATGTGAGTATTGGTCATCATGCGATAGTACATGGTTGTACCTTAGAAGATAATGTATTGATTGGAATGGGTGCTATCGTTATGGACCATGCGGTGATACAATCGAACGCGATCGTTGCTGCCGGAGCGGTGGTTTTGGAGAACACAATCGTAGAAAGTGGAAGTATTTATGCGGGATGCCCAGCCAAGAAAGTGAAAAGTATTGATCCTGAGCAAACAGAGCGATTGATCCATGGCATTGCTTCCAATTATTTGATGTATAGCCAGTGGTTTGAAGGTGAAATCAATAAAAAGCACGACTAAAATCGTATTTTTACTCTAATGAAAACTAGGATCCTTAAAATTCTTCCATTACTGTCCATGCTTTGTCTTTTTGGCTCGGCCTTGGCTCAAATTCCTACAACCCCAGGGACTATCAATGGTCCGACCAATATTTGTAGTGGAACCTTTCAAACGTATTCTGTTGCGGCTGTGAGTGGAGCTCAGTTTTATACTTGGACTTTACCTAGCGGATGGAATGGTAGTTCTTCTTCTAATAGTATCACGGTTCAAATAGGAAGTGCTGCAGGTTCAATTGCAGTGAGTGCGGGTAATGCTTCAGGAAACAGTGGATTAAGTACATTAGCGATTAATGTAAAAGCTTCTCCTAATTTGAATTTACAGCCTGCCGGTCCGATTCATATTTGTCCGGGAGCTTCGCCAATAGCTATTCAAGCCAGTATTGATACCAATTTTAGCTATCAATGGTATTTTAATGGGTGGAGTATCATTTCTGCCACTAATGCCGACTACTCCGTAATAACCCCTGGCAACTATCATGTATATATTGCAGCGAAGAATGGCTGTGCCGATAGTTCGAATACACTTCAATTAGTGTTAGATCCAGCGCCTCCGAAGCCGAGTATCAGCGTAAACGGACCACAAGCTTTTTGTGAAGGGGGCGAAGTGCTTTTCTCTACATCCCTTACAAATGGAATTTTATGGTCGACCGGTGCCAACTCGCAACAAATTTATGTAACGGAGTCGGGTACTTATTTTGTGAATGCCGTTGCCACGAATGGCTGCCAGACTGCTTCTGATACCTTGCAGATTCAGGTATGGCCAAAGGCAATTGCAGATGCTGGGCGGGATACTTTTTTGTTTAAGGGCGAATCGATTCAGTTGAATGCAATGGTGAATGGCAATGTGTTATGGCAACCAGGTGCTTCATTAAGTGATTCTATGCTTGCAAATGCACTTGCGTCTCCGATAGTAAATATCGTGTATACATTAGCCGTAACTACAGATAAGGGATGTACCGCTTTCGATACTGTTTTAATTACCGTAAATCCAGCCCCTTTTTTAGATCCGCCTGCGGCCTTCACGCCTAACGGAGACGGTAATCATGATACTTGGGTGATTAAAAATTCTGAACATGCGCATGCGTATCGCTTACAAATTTTTGATCGTTACGGGGCGAAAGTTATGTTATGGCAAGGCGACTCCTATACGCCTTGGGATGCTACTTTTCAGGGTAAATCATTGCCAGATGCCGATTACTATTATACTTTGGAATACACGCAAACGGATGGCGTGAATCAAGCTATTCAAGGTGCAGTCACTATAATTCGTTAAGCCATGCGTAAATATTTACTTCTTTTTTTATGTTTCGTGTTCGGCGGTTCAGCTTTAGTGAAAGCGCAGCAATTGCCTTTATACACTTATTTGTTGACGAATCGATTTATTATCAACCCCGCGACTATCGGCTCCGTTAGACAACCGTCTATCGACTTGATGGCACGACAACAGTGGCTAGGTTTTAAAAATGCACCGCGCGATATTTTTGTTTCCTACCAAGCCTATGTTCCTAAAACACATACAGGGTGGGGTGTTGCGCTTTCAGGCGACCAAACTGCTTCGCTTTCTCGAAATACCTTGCATCTTGCTTACGACTATCGTATTAAGTTGAAGAAAGACCTTTCTATGAGTATTGGATTAGGAGCGCAGATCATGCAAGTAGGGGTGAATATGGATCGTATTGGGACGGCATTAGATAATAACGACGTGGTGTTGAACCGGAGCGGGAATTCTTATACTGCTGACTTGGGCGCTGGTGTATTTGTTTTCAATAGCAAATGGAATGTCGGTATAAGCACTTTGCAGCTTACTCAAACGAAGCTTGGCCTGTTCGAGAATAAAGTAAGTGACGCGCGTAATGCTCGCCATTATTACTTAATTGGTGGATATAATTCTAAATTAAACAGCAAATGGGTGCTCCGTAATATGGCGCTCCTTACAGCATCTTTTCGTTCCCCGTACACTGCTGAATATCTTGGACAGTTTCGTTACAAAGAACGTATCTGGTTTCATGTAGGCGGTCGTTCGCAAGGTTCAGCTTTATTCGGTGGAGGAATGGGCTTAGATAATGGAATTCGTGTCGGTTATACCTTCGAAACACCTGCCTTCATCAAAGGAGCTATCCCTGGTACTTCGCATGAAATTAATGTGAGCTATGTGTTTGTGAATGTAAAGTACAAGCCTAAGACTACAGTTACACCAAAGATATAACTTCGCCGGTCGTAATGCGTTCGGCATGGGTGTCGGTAAGAATGACTTGACCAAATTCAGGAAATAATTCAGCTACTTTGTCGATACGTGTTTGATCCATTCGATCATATAAATCATCTAAAAGTAATAAGGGCTTAAAACCTTTGTGTCGGCTTGAAATCTCCCACTGTGCGAATTTTAAAGCTAATAGGTAACTTTTTTGTTGTCCTTGTGATCCGAATTTTTTAACGAGCTGACCATTCAATTCGAATAACCAATCGTCTTTGTGTATACCTACGCCGGTGCGTTGCGACTGTATATCTAACAAACGATTTTCACGAAGTAATTGCTCCATTGTTTTCTCCCGGAGTTGTGTTTCATAGCTGATATACACGGTTTCGCGACCTTGGCTGATATGTGCATAGTAATGCTGTGTCGGAGCGAGAAGTTCGGCTAAGAAAGCTAGTCGGGTCTCATAAATGTACTGTCCTTTCGGAGCCATCTGCGCATCATAGGTATCCAGCAGTTGATTCAATGCGGTGTGACTGAAGTTCTGTGACTGCTTCAACAAGGCATTTCGTTGCTGCAAAAGCTTATTGTATTGAATAAGATCTAGCAGATATTGCTGATTTAACTGACAGAGTGCTGCATCAATAAATTTACGTCGTACTTCACTGCCTTCTAATATCAAGGAAACATCATACGGCGTTATCATTACCACAGGAAAACGCCCCACTAAATCTGTCATGCGTTCGATGGGCTTTGCGTTTTCGGTCCATATTTTTTTTCCTTCCAATGGCATAGCGCAACGGATCTTCATGCGATCTTCGTTCATTTCCCACTGGGCTTGTAAGGTGAAAAATACTTGATGGAATTGAATCAATTGCAAGTCGCTCTGGCCAAAATAGCTTTTGCTCATGCACATGTAGTAAATCGCATCGAGGATATTTGTCTTGCCAATCCCATTTAAGCCTGTGAAGGCAGTTACCTGCTCGGAAAAAGTCCAATGCCTTTCAGCATGACTTTTAAATTGTATCATATCCAGTTGACGCAGGTGCATACTGCAAAGATGCTATACATTCCGGCGGTGTCCAAATCTTCTTGCAAATTCCGCGAAAAGAATGCGTTTGAGATTGTATTTTTAAAAAGTGAAATATCGTATTCATTTATTCTTTCTTTGTCTGTTGCTTTCCTTCAATAGTAAGGCGCAAAACATCAGCATGACCTTGCCTGATAAAGTGGCGGGACATAGCTATGATCATGCGATATTGGGGAAGACAGAAGAAGGTATATTAGTGTATCGCTATAATAAGTACGTCAATAAAATCATTTGCTATGATGAGTCGATGAACAAGCGATGGGAACGCGATGCACAGTTAGATAAGAAGGTTGACATTTTTCATATCTCTTTGCGGAATAATGAAATTATAATGTTCTTTACGATGCAGTCGACCACGACGAATATGGAGTATGTGTGTGTGCAGACCTTCACGGCGGAGGTGAAGCCGAAGGGTGCTTTTTTAAAGATCGACTCCGTACTGCACGAGCGTTGGAGCGATCCTACCGATTGGTATGTCAAGATGGATGAAGCGAAGAAATGGTACGCATTATTTCGTTACGACAATTCAAGAAATGATCAAGCAATTATTCATGGTGATATTTTGAATGAAACCTGGCAGGTGCAACGCAAAATTGATAAAGCCTTGTCTGGTGGGGAGTCTTCGATACAAGATGAGTTTGTGGATTTGGATGGTAATTTATATATCAGCTTTGCAGAGCATGATGCGGAAAAGCAATGGTATTCGAAGTTTCGAGTAGATGCTTATGTCTCTCGTCAAGATGTATGGAAGGAAAAGTTGTTATGGAATAAAGGTTTTTTATTATCCCCTTTAATGAAATATGATGCCTTACATCATCAGTTGTGGTTGGTCGGTTTTGAGGCGAACGTGACGGATGGTGCACAGAATTTATTCAGCGGGCGATATGAATTGCCGGATCCAAGCTGGTTTGCGGATACGATGGTGCTTGCGGTAGAAAAGTCGGAGCCTTTGAACACGGAAACGCGTAAGTCGTGGAGTCTCTATACCTTGAAAAATATTGTTTTTCGCTTCGATGGCGCGGCTGTATTAGTAGGAGAGCATAAGTATACGACTAGTCAGGTAGTAGAAATACCGAGCTATTACAATAACGGGTATCCAACCTATAAAACCTATACCTACCTCCATTACGATGAGATTCAAGTGTGGGGTATTGCGCAGGATATGCGGGTGCAGTGGACACAAAACTTGGTTAAAAAGCAAGAGTCGAGTGGGGATGAAGGTTTAAATAGTTCGTATGCTTTGGTGAAGGGGAAAGATAAATTGATGTTATTGTATAATGAAGAGGTGGCGGAGCAGACGAATGTCATGGCTTATTCAATTAAGGCGGATGGAACAATTCTTCGAGGATGTATACTAAATACCCGTGGCAGAAGTGTATTTTTGCAACCTAAAAAAGGAAAGCAAGTGTCGTTATATGAAGAGGTGATTCCGAGTGAGTATAATGGCTATTTTCAATTGGTAAAAATCGATTTTTAGGTGTTACGACTGTTTCAATCCAACCATCCACTCACCTTACTAGTTTTGCTGGTATATGGCATTCTTTTGCGTCTGCCCTTATTTATGCATCCGGTAGTGGTGGCCTATCCGGCGGACGCTTCCTTGTTGGGTCCGGCAGAGGCACACTGGATGTTTTGGTTACAACAGACGAATCCGATCTGGCTGTATGTGGTAGCGTATCTTTTAAGTTTTTTGCAAGGGGTGTTTTTGTCAGAATTGTTGAATAGGTTTAAGTTGTTACCAGAACAGAATTACTATCCGGCAGCGGTTTATATCACGATCAGCGCAATTTTTACGGAGTGGCATACGATTTTGATGGCTTCGCTGATTATGTTTTTAGTATTGTGGGTATTGATGCAGCTTGTGGTGAAATACAGGCATGATAAGGCCTATGGCGCTGTTTTTGATATTGGTTTGGCGATTGGATTGTCGTTTTTATTGCAGGTGAATATGTTGGCGATGATCATTTTCATTTTATTTGCCTTCGTGATTTTACGTGCGTTTGTGGTTCGGGAGTGGTTGAATTTGTTTGTCGGAATTGTTGTTCCTTCGTTTTTGGCATTCACCTGGTATTTTTATGACAATAGGCTAGGGCAGTTTGTAAATCGCATTGCTGGGCATTTTATGATTAATCGACGTGTGGCGTTTCCCTTGGAGCTGACGGATTTATTGCAGTATAGTTGGTTGATATTTGGTGGTTTATATGTGTTTGTGGTGTTGCAGGCGCGATTGAACAATCGGGTGGTATTGGTGCGAAAGATGATGTGGATATTTTTTCATTTGGTGTGGATGTCTATACTGGCCTACTTTTTAGACCCAGATCGTACACGTGGCGGAGTTTATTTGTTGATTTTACCGATAAGCTTCTTTTTTAGTTATTACCTTTGCATTGAGAAGCGACTCTGGTTGCGCGATATATTCTTCTTATCGTTCGTGGCTTTAGTTGTTTTGAATTATTTACCAATAAACCTATAAATATGAAATTTGGGGTAGTTGTATTTCCCGGTTCGAACTGTGACAAGGATATGATTCACGTTTTGCGTGATGTGATGAAGCAGGAGGTGGTGGAGTTGTGGCATAAGGATGCCGATTTGAAGGGCCTTACAGAAAAGGATTGTGTGGTATTGCCAGGCGGTTTTTCGTATGGTGATTACTTACGTTGCGGCGCGATTGCGAATTTATCTCCGATTATGGCGGCGGTGAAGGAGCATGCGGCGAAGGGCGGATATGTATTTGGAGTATGTAATGGCTTCCAAATTTTGTGTGAGAGTGGTTTGTTGCCAGGTGCCTTGTTGCGAAATGATGGGCAGTTGTTTATCTGCGAGAACGTATATTTGACGGCTACTCACCAAGATTCCGCATTGACGTCGTTGGTAACGCAAGACGATGTATTGAAGATTCCAATTGCACATGCGGAGGGAAGATATCATGCAGATGAGGCTACATTAAAGCAGATGATGAAGAACGGGCAGATTTTGTTCCAATATTGTGATTCGGAAGGAGAAGTTGATCCGGACGTGAACCCTAACGGAGCGGTTTGGAATATCGCTGGTATTTGCAATGAGGGCAAGAATGTATTTGGGATGATGCCACACCCAGAGCGTGCTGCTGAAGCGGCGTTGGGGAATGAAGACGGAAGAAAATTATTCGAAAGCTTGATACAAAGCATAAATTAGTTTGTAAATAATCGCAAAAAGCGTATATTTGCAATCCCTTTGTGGGACGGAGAGGTGCCTGAGTGGCCGAAAGGAGCGGTTTGCTAAACCGTCGTACGATGTTAAGTCGTACCGGGGGTTCGAATCCCCCCCTCTCCGCAGACAGATTGTCTAAAACAGTCTAAAAGCGTGTGAAATCAAGGTTTTGCACGCTTTTTTTATGTTCTTCAAATTCTAAAAAAGTCTAGGTTTGTCTATACTTTTGGTTTCTTAGCGGGTTTCTTTTTTTTGAAGCCAAAAAAGAAACCAAGCAAGTAGACGCTA
>CANGEV010000026.1 GCA_947452995.1 Chitinophagales bacterium | reverse complement strand
TTTACTTAAATTACTCGTTTCATACTTGTGAACTACCTCTCGTTTAAAGGCTTCACTGTAGCGTACATGTTTTCTTTCTTGCATGGTGAAAGGGTTTGTACTGTCTACTTTTTTTCAGGACGTTACAAGGGATCCCGATGCGAAGCTATCGGGAGGGAAAAGTTAAAGGTTAAAAGTTAATCACCCTTCACCATTCACTCCCGATTGCATCGGGATCACCCTTCACTCCCAAGCCGCTATCGTTCGTGTCTCACGAACGAAACAATATCTCAACGCGGAAATAGTATTGAATCCACGGCTTTGTATTTTAATGTAGAAATAAATGAAGAAGGTATTTACAGTAATTTATTAAGCTATTAATGTGATTAAACGCGTTTTCATTATATTAGTCTTTTTTGCGCTCATTATAGGTTCATTAGCGAGCATTTTTTTAGCTAAGTTTTTTTGGCAACGTATAAAATCAATACATGTTTTGCGGACGGATGCAGAAGTATATCGTGCACAATTTAATAAGTATGATAGTAAGACAATTCATTTAATTCGTGTACAGGACGCAGTTTTACCAATTGTTGACGCAGATATACAATTACTTTTTAGTTGCGATGTGAATGAGTCTAAACGTTTATTACAACTCGAATCTTACCAAAGAGAAAAAGTGTCTAAGCAACAATTTACAGGTTCACAAAGCGATTTTATTCGAACAAGTTCCTGGCCAGGAGATTCTATTTATTGTTTTAGTCTGCTAGATACTAATAGCAGTTCGGGAGTGGAATTATGGATGTCGCTTGATAGCAGTCTGATTTATTATCGAAGATGGTGGTAGTGTGATTGATAATTTGTGGGTCGGGTTTTAGCAAGAAATTGAATCCACGGCTTTTTAACAATGCCCCTTTAGAAGCCTTCAATTGGTGAAAGGTTAAAAGTTAAAAGTGAAAGACAATTATTCACTATTCACCATTCACTATTCATTGCCAAAGGCCATTGTTCGCTTGCGTAACCACGCGAACTTTTTGACGGATCAGATTCTCTGAGGGGCGTCCCGATTTCAGAATACCATAACTAAACTCGATATCGGGATTTTGCTCCTCCCGATTTCGGATTTATATATCCAACCTCGATATCGGGATTTTGGGAAAAAGTGGAAAGGAAGAAAATTGTTTTTTTAAGAATCTACCTTTCGATTCGACGGAATTTTCAATAACAATAATTCCTCTCGCGTCTTGATTTCGAGCTTCGCATAGATGGTCCGTATCTGTGAATCGACGGTATGCGGACTCCGACCTAATATTCGGGCGATTTCGTTTTTCGAGTTACCATCCATTAATAATTCACAGACTTCAATTTGTCGTTCTGTGAGCGTCTCCTCTTGTAGAAATTTCACCAAGGCCTTATCGCCGGCTTCCGGACGAACGTATTTGTTGAGATGCACTGCGATGATCGTGTTCAGCAGCTGGTCGAGCATAATCATCTTCGGCAAGACCGCTGCAATGCCGATGCTAGCGGCGTTGGCATGTAAGGTATAACGCTCATCTGCGCTAAGCACAATAAACTTTGTCTTTAGTCCTTTCGCCCGACAAAGCTCAACAAGGTCGAGGCCGTTTTCACTACCTAGGCGCACATCTAACAAGACAATATGCGGCTGCAAATGCTGAATGCTGTTGAGTGCGTCTTTTAAATTGGTACAATGTCCTACGACTTGCAGTCCGGCGTTTTTGGGCAGACTAGCTTCTACGCCTTTAGCATAAAAGGTATGATCTTCGACGAGTAGTAGTTTGCAGGTGTTTGTCATATAGCCTCGTTAAGATAAGGGATTTCTACTTGAAGGATGCTGCCAAAAGCGTTGTATTCGAAGTGCATATTGCCGGCTAGCAGCTTCACGCGTTTTTCCATAAGGAGCATGCCAAGGCCTGCTGGGGCATTGCTGTCTTTCGGTCGTGTAGCACCGCGATGTTCGATTTCTATGCGTACTTGTGCCGGGCTGAATACGATATGCAGGAAGGCTGTCCCTCCTTCGCTATGCTTGATGATATTATGAATCGCTTCTTGAATGATAAAGTAAAGTTGGTTTTTGAAGGGCTGGCCGGCAGGGTAGCTGGCTTCTCCTTCGAGTTGTAAGCTAAATACGCAAGGATGTGTTTTTTGCAGATGATGTAAGCGGGTTTGTAGTGCTTCGCCTAATCCTTGTTGTGATGCTTGAATGGGAAAGAGTTGATGGGTGAAATTTTTACTTTCAGCTTGTAGGCTCTCAATCTCTGCAAGGAGTTGTTGAAAGCGACTTTTTTCTAGCATAGCCGATTCCTTTTGCAGCTGCAGATGTAAGAGTGCTAGCTTGGCGCTGAAGCTGTCATGGATGAGTGCGGCTATCTGTTCACGCTCTTGCTGTTCGGTGGCTAAAATACTTTTGCGCAAGTTTTCTTGATAGGTCTGTGCTTGTACGACGGCCTCTAGTTCTTTACGTTTGAGTATATACACGTTGTAGAGGAGTGCTGCAAAAAGCACCAATAAAATAAATCCTCCCGTAATGATGATACTCGCTACGTTATTCATTGATCGCTAGATGGAGAAGGAGGAAGTAATAAGGCGATGGTCCAACAAATACTACAAAGGGCTAGAATATAAAAATTAATGTATAAATAAGTAAAAGCATTTGCAGACTCAAAACATCTTAATGCATAAAACAGACCTGATACAATATTGTATGCACAAAAACTAAAGAAAGCGAGGTAATGTGATACGATACTTTTTTTCGAAATGATATTCCTGTGATTTAGATTAAAGAGATGTATTAGGCTTATTAAAAAGTAATTCATTACTAAAGGTAGCTCGTAGTGTATAGATAGCTTATTGCAGAAGGAAAGTATGCTGATGACCAAAAAAAAACTACTACAAAAAATGAGTATTGCTTTATGTTTGTATCTCAGCAAGGAGGTTTCTAGCAACCAGAAAATTGTAAGTGTGTAAAAGAAATATTCATTTAGCACCATTATTAAATGATAATTTTTCAAAAATAAAAATCCTGCGAGTATTTCAATCCCCCAAAATTCCATCGTAATGTGTAAAATTGAATCCCTTCCTTTTATTATTTCATACATAGCAACAAGACCGCAAATTAACATTAGGCTAGTTGAAGAATAATATATGAAATCGAACTTACTCATTTGTTAAGTGAGTATACCTGGTTAGAATTGTTAATTGCATTTGTTGAAGAACATTTAGGGGGGCAAATTTCTGCGTGATCAAACACACCAGATCCATTGCTTTGAGAGGCAGGTACATTCCCGAGTATATCGTTGCCATTGGCATCCACAGCTACACAAAGGAAGCTGAGGGTAGGGGAAGGGGTTTTTCTATTGCCACACATAAATATTGGGTTTACTTATTACTTTGAAATTACAGAATTAGTATGAAACTACTTCACGTAGGCCTACGTGATTTTTACTGTTTTTTGTCTTCGTACGAATTATATAAAATGTGGATAAGTTATGCCTTTTTTCACGTAGGCCGCGTGATATGATTTATATAATTTAATCCTATTATTACCTCCGACAAAACCCAAGTTTCTGTTGCAAACTGGCCAAATGGTATATATATTTGTAAAAATAAATATGGATTATATCTAGGGAAGTTTGTGGTTGAACATAATTAATAACATTAAAACTACAGCATTATGAAATCACTCCTTTATATCAGTCTTTTTATCTGTCTTTACTTTATTCCAACTAGGCTGATGGCACAAAGTAAAGACGAGGTTAATTTAATTTCTAACCCTAGTTTTGAAAGCCATAATACAATTTCGTGTGGAGTTCCTTCATATGCCATGACGTTGGCTAATCAAATGTACGGTTGGTATGTTTTTGATGATATGTCAACAGATCCCCTTTATTTTAATAAGCTAGATACATTGATTAATTTTAACATACCTCTGAGTCAGAATCCAAGTCCTTATGGAGATAATACGGATTTTAACGTCCCTTACAATTCATATGGTTATCAATATGCACATACAGGTAATTCATATATTGGATTATGGTTAGGCTGGGAGGATAGTACACTTGTTAATTTTAAATTATCTAATCCGCCAGTTGGCACATACATTTCCGATACATTGAAGCAACCACTTACAATCGGACATGTTTATGAATTTTCTATGTATGTAAATGGAGCAGATCAAAGAGGATGGCAGGATAAGGTAAATTGTCAAAATTTTAGTCTTTCAAATGGATTAGGTTTTAAATTAAATACATTTAGAAGAAATCGTTCTCTTGGATCGTCTGTACAATTCTTAGAAAATCCTAGACATGCTTTTATTTTTGATACACTTATAACTGATACAACCAATTGGGTATTAGTAAAACAACGTTTTATTGCCGATTCTGCCTACCGATATCTGCAGCTTGGCTATTTTTTCAAAACAACTGAGATTAGATCTAGCTTAATCAAAAATAGTATTTACCATATAAGTCCTAATCTACATGCGTCTGTTCAATTCATCGATGACGTATCCTTGGTGGATTTAGGGGATCAAAGCAATCTCACAGATACAAAAACAGAAACAACGTATGTAAACACACACGAAGATAGTTATGTGCTCGGCGCAGTAAAGCATTATACCTTACCCAACAAACTTGTTGAACCAATCGATGCCAATGAAATGTCACTTTTTGTAAACAATGCAAATCATGAAGCGCTGGTGCATTTCACTGGCAACTTCGATTATGGTACTTCCATGCAGCTGTATGCAATCGATGGTCGCCAGGAAATGAATCAAACATTCCCTGCAAATCCAAATGCCGTTTATTCCTTTTCGTTAAATGACCTAACTAATGGAATATATATCTGTACCTTGAACAATGCGGCCCAACACAAGAGTTTTAAGATTGTGGTGAATAAATAGTGGTTCATTTAAAAAGGTGTTTGTAATGGTTTGTGGATAAGTTATACCTTTTTTCACGTAGGATTATTGGTTATTATTTCCTTAATTTTACTTATTATTTCTAATATTAAATATGTGATGCGATCCCTTCTTTTGCTTTTTATGTTTTTATGCGCTTTGGGTTCTCTCAAAGCGCAAGAAAATTGGAAACTTATTTCTGATACAGCAGGAAGTGGCCATTATGTAGGGTATAATTTTATTCGTGATATACAAACAGATGCCATGGGTAATGTGTACGTTCGAGGGCAATTTTTTGATTCTGGAAGTACTACCCTTCGCTATAACATACTAATGAAGTTCAATGGAAGTAAATGGAGGAAAATTAAATATCCTTCTGGCTTTGGAACCCTTGATTCAAATACCTCTATAAGTTATTTTAGGGTACAACCTAATGGGCATATCTATCTAATGGGTTTACCATCCTATGATACATTAAATGGTAGGCGTTATCATTCAATATTAAAATTTGATGGTAATGCCTGGTCAAAGTTGTGCAATCATTCCATCTCGGATACTTTTCCTTCGCTTTATAAAAGTATCTCTTATGGCTGGCCAATATTCCTTCTTGATGAAAATGAAAACTTATATGTCTCAACTGATGGGACGTCTGGTGGTCGCAGAATTAATAAGTGGAACGGTTCCAATTGGTCGGATCTAGTAGGAACTAATCCTAACGGTTTTCTTTATTCATGTATTGGTATATCTGGTTTAAATAAACTGTGTTCCGCAACTAGTATCGGCTATAAAAGTATGATGCCGATGCTTAATTTAAAAAAGGACATTATTGATAAGCACGGTCTTTTATGGATGGATGTGCAAACTGGTATTAATAATGCGGGAATAATTTCATTAAATCGTTGGGATGGTTACAATTGGACCAATTTAAGTTATTTAGATACCGCTAATCTGATTGATTGGTCAGATACCGTTAAAACGCTACATAATTATAAATGGAGTACCGCATATGGTCAAGGAGATATTTTTGTCACTTCATATCCTACAGGGTATGGCGCTTCATTGGGTATCAATAATAATGTAGATAAAGTTAGATTGTTAAAATTTGATGGTAATAAATGGATGATTGTATCCGATACATTTAATTCTCCAACTACAGGAATACGACCAGGTCTCCTTTGGAATAATATGGTGGTTAATAATAATGGCACCAAAGTATATTGCATCTCAGAGGGAATCTTTCGGAACGATACTTTTATTCCTGGTCATCATATCATCTATTATGCCGATAGTAATTGGTATGTTTCTTTGTCAATGAAACCATCTGTTAAACTTGTTTTTTCTGATTTATCTCATGACCTAAATCAAGATCGGATTTTTGTTGGCATAGACAAAAATGCATATATTTCTAATGCTATACCAGACTATAGAATTTATGAATTATCTGTTGCACTGCCTGGTTCTCCTTTGGGAAATGTTAGCCCGCACCTAAATCCTAATGATTTAGATGTTAAAATTACACCTAATCCATGTTCAGGTAATTTTCGTTTAGACTGTAATTTCGACGATAAGGCGAAATTAGAAATCTATGATTTAATCGGTCATAATTTATATTCGACAGAACTACGAAAACAGTATCAGT
Source organism: Chitinophagales bacterium (assembly GCA_947452995.1). Classification (GTDB taxonomy): domain Bacteria; phylum Bacteroidota; class Bacteroidia; order Chitinophagales; family CAIODY01; genus JAHEYX01. The sequence continues at coordinate 12,874 of CANGEV010000026.1, read as the reverse complement.
ATAATGGACCATCCCTTTCTAATGGAATTTATATTCTTAAATTAAGCAAGCAGGGTTCAGCGGAATGTATTACAAAGAAGTTAGTAGTTCAGTCTTACTAATCACACTCCAAAGTTCATAATTTCCCCCTTTTTTCACGTAGGCCGCGTGAGGCGCTTATGGCCCTTTATCGCTAATCTTGTTTTCAGAAAGCCACCCTTTCGTTTTTAAGTGATCGACTCCCACTTATCACACGAAGCGGTGGTTTTTTTATGGCTATTTTTTTGCTTTGTGTTTTTGTGTCTTTGAACAGCAATTTGAAAAATGTTCGAAGTTACGAAGATTAAAAGGCTCTAAGAGTTTTGATTGGCCATGGATTTCTTTTTTGCTTTGTGTCTTTGTGTCTTTGAACAGCAATTTGGAAAATGTTCGAAGGCAGGAATTGGGTAAAAGGGAAAGGTTAAAAGTGAATAGGGAAAAGGTAAAAGTGAATAGGGAAAAGGGAAAGGTTAAAAGGGAAAAGGGAAAGGTTAAAAGTGAATAGGTAAAAGGGAAAGGTTAAAAGTGATCCCGATGCGAAGCTATCGGGAGGGAAAAGGGAAAAGGGAAAGGTTAAAAGTGAATAGGTAAAAGGGAAAGGTTAAAAGGGAAAAGGGAAAGGTTAAAAGTGAATAGGTAAAAGGGAAAGGTTAAAAGTGATCCCGATGCGAAGCTATCGGGAGGGAAAAGGGAAAGGTTAAAAGTGAAAAGTTAAAGGTTAATTATCATTCACCATTCACTCCCGATTGCATCGGGATCACCCTTCACTCTTCACCCTTCACTCCCGATTGCATCGGGATCACCCTTCACTCCCGATTGCATCGGGATCACCCTTCACTTTTCACTATTAACTCTTCACTATTCACTTAATTTCCGTATTTTGTACGTTGGTCTTTACACCTTTATGCAGCGTCTACTACAACAATACCTCGCATCCATCGATACCATTCTTCTTGGTAAAGGATCGCGCCTCGTCAATCAAAAATTGGTGACCCTTCTCGGGCATCAAGCAGAAGATAAAACGGTTTCCTTGCGCATCACGCAAGACAACCGCCCCTTTCGCGTGCACGTCTATTATCATGATAACGTCAACGTCAAACAAATTGCAGACTGTACCTGCTCCGCTTATCTCGCGAATCTAAAATGCGAGCATACCATTGCGGCAGCACTCTATCTACAACAACATCGGAACTGGGAAGAACAAATCATGACCACCCTCGTGGCCGCACCTGGTGAATCGGAACGCCCGCATCCAATCGGATCGAGTCCTGATATCCGCCTCGCAGCCGCACAACTTAAAACGACCAATATCCCCAACCTTAAATTGGGCTTGAGTCCGTGGGAACTCAGCAACCTTACGTCCGACAAACACTGTCGTGCCATCATCATCGAAGATCATCAGTTGGAATTTCAATTCTATCGCACCTTCGGCGCCGGCCATGAATGTCAGGTGAATGTCAGCTCCTCCGATAAAAAATCACTCACCGTACATCGCGGTACCTGTAGTCCGGCCCTCCCGTGTAAACACCAAAAGGCTGTCCTCTTGCTTTTAGCAAAAGAAGAAAACAAATTGCTCTCTTTATTGCTACAGCCTGAGAAAATGAAAAATGCATTTAAAAAATCATTATTCATTCCGGAAGACGCCGACTTCGATACAGTAGCTAACCTCGCTATCGCTGGCTTACAAGTCTATGCAGATATCCATGACAAATCATTGATGATTGGGAATAAAGATACCTGGTCGCAATGGCGTGCTGAAAAGCGTTCTGTAGATGTCTTGCCACTCGCATTGCCTAACGAAGACGAAGCAACCCCATATCAACTGATTTATAAGTGGGAAGAGTATATCACAGGGGATAGCAATCGATTGCCCTTACAAATCTCCGCTGTCGTTACCAAACCTCTTAAAAACGGAACGCTCTCCCGCAAGACGCAATCCATTAAAGACTTCCTAGAAGAGACTGGGACGGCCTTTCCACTCACAGCTAAGCAAGCTGCTTTGATTCAGCAATTGGATATTGTGTTTTCAGAAAAACGCCCGAGCTATTATTTGAATCTAGCAGAGCAAAATAATATTAAGTTAAATCCTTATGCTGTCGAGCGTGCACCGTTCATTCTCGAAGCCATGCAACGCGATCTAGCCTCCATCTTCGGAGCACTGATTGCCGAGCCTAACTATCGCTTAGATGAAACCGGACTAGTGCCGATTCGCCTTTCTAAGCAGTCTGTAGAAGTGCGCATCGAATTAACAGCCGATGAACAGTTCTTATATGCTGAAGTGCAATTCTTAAAAGATGCACAACTACTCAGTGGAGGTGTATTGCTTTCTCCATTCTTCCTCATGGTTGATGAAGATATCTTCCCGATACCTGCAGGACTGCAAGTGTTGACGCAACAAATCATGCGTCAGCCTAAATTGAAATGGTTTAGAGGAGCCGCACAAGATGCGTATGATATTTTTATCGCACCGTACTCTGAGCAAGCGCAAATCATCAATAAGAGTGGCATCAGCTTCCGTCAAGAAGTATGGGAAGAAGTAGATACAGTTGAATGCAGGATTTATTTGAAAGAACAATCAACGCGTCTTTTACTCATCCCGGCCTTCGATTATAAATATGGAAAGAATCGTATCGAAGTTCCGTTCTCAGATGCCCAATCTATCCGCATTCCAGGCAAAACACAAGATACAGTCTTGATGCGCGACAAAGCCGTCGAAAATGAATTCATCGATTGGCTCCGTCAGTTACATCCTGATTTCGCCGACCAAGGATGGGAAGCTTGTTTCCATTTGCGTGAAGAAGAGGTCATGAAGAATGGCTGGCTCTTACACGCCATCCGTCAGTGGAACGAACGTGGTGTGGCAGTGCTCGGACAGAAACAACTGAAACGCTATAACTATAATACGCATGCTCCAAGTATGCGACTCAGCGCTGGCACCGGCATCGATTGGTTCGATTTACAAGTGAAAGTTAGCTTCGGCGATCAGGAGTTGAAATTATTGGATCTACGCAATGCGATATTAAATCGCCAGACCTACGTGCGTCTCGGAGACGGATCTATAGGACTGCTACCTGAAGAATGGTTGGAGAAATATAAGACCCTCTTCTTGTCGGGGCATGTGAAAAAAGATCGTTTACAGCTCAATCAATTCCATGTCACGATGATTGATGCATTGTATAATGAAATCGATAATAACGAACCATTACTGCAATTACATGATAAGATTCGTCGTCTGCATCAGTTCGATGGATTGCCGAGTGTGAAGCCTCCGAAAAATATCAAAGCTACCTTGCGTAACTATCAGGTGACTGGTTTTGAATGGCTGTGTTTCTTGGATGAATATGGATGGGGAGGCTGTTTGGCGGATGATATGGGATTGGGTAAAACCTTACAGATGCTCACCTTCCTGCAACATAAAGTGAATAATAGCGATTCCTTCACCGCCTTAGTGGTGGTGCCTACATCGCTCTTGTTTAACTGGGAAAATGAGATTGCAAAGTTTGCACCCGACATGAAATATCTCGTGCATAGTGGTCTTACCCGCAAGCGCGAGGTTGATCATTTCAGTGATTATAATATCGTCATTACCAGCTATGGCGTGCTTCGTCGAGATGTCTCTTTCTTCCGTGATTTTGAATTCGACTATATCGTGTTAGATGAAAGCCAGGCGATCAAAAATCCACTCGCACAGACGAGTAAGGCGATGAAATTATTGCGTGCGAAGAATCGTTTGGTGATGACGGGTACTCCGGTAGAAAATAGTGTCTTCGATTTGTTCTCGCAGTTCGACTTCCTCAACCCAGGAATGCTCGGCAGCTTAGAGGCTTTCCGTTGGCAATATGCCGCGCAAATCGATCGCGAACTCGATGAAGAGGCTTTGGTACGTCTCCGTAAATTAATCTATCCCTTTGTTCTCAACCGTAAGAAAAATCAAGTCGCAAAAGAATTGCCGGAGAAGTCTGAAACGGTTGTTTATTGCGAGATGGACGAGGAACAACGTAAAGTATATAGAAATTATCAAATGCGTGTCCGTAAGGAGTTGGATGAGATGATGAAAGAACAAGGCGTCGCTGCAAGTAGCTTACATATCTTACAGGCCTTTACCAAACTCCGTCAGATATGTAATAGCCCACGCTTATTAGCCGACGACTTACAAGATCAACATTTAGTGGATGGTGTGAAGATGAACGTCTTGTTAGAACAGCTAGAAGCCTTAGTGAACGAAGGTCATAAGGTACTCGTATTCTCCTTCTTTACTTCAATGTTGAAATTGGTAGAAGAGAAGTTGAATGCAAAGTCTATCAGTCATGTGAAGATCACCGGTGATACCGTCGATCGTAAAGGAAAAGTGGATAGCTTCCAGGAAGATGAAAGTATCAAAGTGTTCTTGATCAGCTTGAAAGCGGGTGGTACCGGTTTGAATCTTACCGCTGCAGATTATGTCTATATCATCGATCCATGGTGGAACCCTGCTGTCGAACAACAAGCCATCGATCGTACCCATCGTATCGGGCAAACGAAACAAATCTTCGCCTATAAATTGATTTGTAAAGATTCAATTGAAGAGAAGATGTTACAATTGCAAGAACAGAAGAAGTCGTTGGTAACGGAATTAATTTCAGGTGATCAAGGATGGATGAAGAAATTGACTCGTGAAGATGTAATGGAACTTTTAAATGCCTAAACTTCTCGTAAAATGAATAAATATTATTTATTATTTGTTGGTTTTTTATTGTCGATTTTAGTTGCTTGCTCTTCTGAAAAGGATGGTGAAAAACCTTTAGCAAAGGTAGGTTCGCAATATTTATATCCTTCTGATTTAAAGAATGTAGTCATGCCGGGAATGAGCGATGCCGACTCCGCTATGATAGTGCGCAACTATGTAGAAGATTGGGTTCGTCGTCGTCTGCTCGTCGAAAAGGCCAATGAAAATGTAGAAGTAGATAAAGCGGAATTGGAGAAGAAAGTAAAAGACTATCAAGAGAGCTTATTAATCTACGCCTACGAAAACGAACTCATCCGCCAGAAGCTCGACACCACCGTTTCTATCGGCCAGATCAGCGATTATTATAAAAAGCATCAAGCCAACTTCGATTTAAAATTCGATATCGTAAAGTTGAATTATATTAAAATCAAAGCAAAGGCTCCAGGCTTGAAAGACCTACGCGCAGCCTTTACAACGAGCCAAACTTCACCTGCGGCTCTTTATCAGATGTGTAAGGCTAATGCGCAACAGTTTGCTTTGAATGATAGTGTATGGTATGTAGTGGATGAAATTGGGAATATTATTCCTCCTTCCTATATCAGCGCGGCCCGTAGCAAAGGCATTTCTGAATATCAAGATTCTAATTTTGTTTATTTGCTCAACGTGAAGGATTATATGGTGCGCGGCGCTTTGTCGCCACTCGGTGTGGTGAAAGAAGATATCTATAAGTTGATTGTCAATCAACGTAAAGTAGAAATGATAAAAGCAACGCATGATCAGCTGTTTAAAGAGGGTTTGAATGACGGCGCATTTGAATTGTACATCGATAAGTAATGCGTAAAAAGATCATCGTTATTGGTGCGGGTCCTGCCGGACTCACGGCTGCCGAACAGCTGCAAGCTGCCGGCTACCAAGTAACGCTTTTCGAAAGCACCGATCATGTAGGTGGCTTAGCGCGCTCTTTCGAGTTGTGGGGACAAACAGTAGATTGCGGTCCGCATCGCTTCTTCAGCAATGATCCCCGTATCAACGCCTACTTCAAATCTTTCGTGCAAGACGACTATACAACGGTGAATCGGCTGACACGTATTTTCTACCGCAAGCGATTTTTCTATTATCCGTTGCAAGCCGCCAACGCCCTTGGCAACTTGCCTTTCACGACTGTTATTCATATTTTAGCAAGTTATGTTGGTCAGCGTCTTCGTCCAATCAAAGCGCCTTCCACCTTCGAAGAGTGGGTCGTGAATAAATTCGGCCGCAAGCTGTTTACTATCTTTTTCAAAAACTATTCTGAAAAATTGTGGGGCATACCTTGCTCGAAGATCGACGCTGAATGGGCTGCACAACGGATTAAAAAGCTTTCGCTCTGGGAGGCCCTTAAAAGCACACTTGTCGGTAACAAAGGCAATAAGCATAAAACCTTAGTCGATCAGTTTGCTTATCCAAATCAAGGATCCGGACAGTTGTATGAAGCGATTGCGCAGAAATTTTTAGCTGATGGAGGGACCTTAAAATTAGGACATCCCATCGCTAGCGTTGTACAAAATGAACAAGGAAGAATTATTGGCGTGAATGAATCAAACGGAGCGTTTATAGCCGCTGATTTCGTCATTTCTACCATGCCGCTAACGCATTTGGTAAAGGGCTTACAGGCTCCGGCAGCAATTCAGACTCATGCCGACTCGCTTTATTTTCGCAATACCATGTTGGTATATGTAGAGGTAGACGCGAGCGACCTCTTTCCCGATAATTGGATTTATGTGCATAGCGACGATGTACAACACGGTCGCATCACCAACTTTAGAAATTGGTCGCCGAAATTATATAAGGATAAAAAAACAAGTATTCTTTGTTTGGAATATTGGTGTTTCGATCACGACGCTATCTGGCAGTCCGACGCCGACAGCATGGGTGTTTTGGCCGAAGCAGAGCTAAGACGTATGCAGCTACTGAAAGACGAACACCGTGTTTTAAATACGCATTTGGTACGGGTGCCGAAATGTTATCCGGTTTATGAAACAGGCTACCAACAGCACTTACAGCCGATACAGCAATATCTCGATAGTGTGGAAGGTTTGTTAGCTATCGGACGGTATGGCGCCTTCAAGTATAATAACCAAGATCATTCTATCTTGATGGGCTTGCTTGCAGCAAAACAGCTGATGAGCGGGCGTTCACAGCAATTGTGGCATATCAATACCGACGATGATTATCAAGAAGGGGCTGTGGCCGATTATGATTTAGCCGATTAGGAAAACGCAAGGTCGTTTGTTTAAATCAGGAAGTGCATGCTTCCATTCTTTCACTTTCTTTGTTTGCAACAGCTCCGTTTCTAGCGTAAGATCGGCACCTATGCATAATAAAGTGTCTCCCGCAAGCTGTTCTACAAGATCCGTCAACAAAGCATTGTTGCGATAAGGCGTTTCTATAAATAGTTGTGTCTCCTTATCCTTGCGTGCCTTTTGTTCGAGCAGTTTGATGCGTTGTATTCTGGCGGCTTTGTCAACAGGCAGATAGCCATGAAAGGCAAATTGCTGTCCGTTCATACCGCTTCCCATGAGGGCAAGGATTAGGGAGCTCGGACCAATCATTGGTTTTACAGGGATATTATTCCGATGGGCTATTTTTACGAGGGCAGCGCCAGGATCTGCTACGGCAGGCACGCCCGCTTCGGAGAGGATACCACAGGTTTTGTCTTTCGCCAAAGCGTTATACTTGGAAAGGGTTGCATCGTCGGTGTCTTTATCTAAAAGCTCCCATTGGAAATCATCGATCGCCTTTTGCACCTGCATGCTTTTCAAGAAATGGCGTGCGGTTTTGAGGTGTTCGACAAAAAGGACATCGCAGGCTTCTATCTGCGTTTTTATATAGGCAGGGAGCAGGGAAGGGTCGGGGTTGCCGAGGTGGGTAGGGATTAGATAAATCATCGCCGACAAATGTACACAAAGCGCGCAAAATATGTCGAATGTCAAATAATTTTACAGCGTAATTTTGTACTTTCGCTTTGGAAATCAAGGGTATGTCGATTAATCGCCGTGTATTTATTAAAAGGAGTTTGCAAGTTGCAGGAGCAGCGGCATTAAGTCAGTTGCCTTTGTCGGCTTCGGCATATAACGACCATCCTGAGTGGACGAAGTTGATGATTTTACATACCAATGATTGGCATAGTAGGGTAGAGCCCTTTCCAATGGATGGTGGTAAGTATCAAGGCTTCGGCGGGGCTGCTCGTCGTGCAGCCATGATACGCGATATCCGAGCCAACGAAGAACATCTGCTGTTGCTCGATAGCGGTGATATCTTCCAAGGAACGCCCTATTTCAACTATTTCCACGGGGAGCTCGAGTTTAAGCTTATGAGCTATATGGGCTATGATGCGGCTACCATCGGTAATCACGACTTCGACGCTGGATTAGAGGGGTTGCAGAAAGTATTGCCACTGGCGAAGTTTCCTTTCTTGACAGCTAACTATGATTTCTCCGAAACTATCCTCAAAGACGCTTTCAAGCCCTATAAGATCTTTAAAAAAGGACCATTACGCATCGGCGTCTTCGGGATTAATATCGAGCTGAAAGGCCTCGTGTCGGAGGCGAGCTGCGGCAAAACCAAATACCTCGATCCGCTCGAAAAGGCGAATGAAATCGCCACCCATCTAAAATTAGACAAACAATGTGATTTCATCATCTGCCTTTCACACTTGGGCTATAAGTACGACAACAATAAAGTATCGGATCTGGTCCTTGCGCAAAATACGCGCTATATCGACTTGATTTTAGGAGGGCATACACATACTTTTTTAGATGTTCCGGATATCGTCCGCAATTTGGAAGGGCGTGATGTAATGATCAATCAAGTAGGCTGGGCTGGGATCAATTTGGGCAAATTGGAGTTTTACTTCGATAAAAAGCGAAAGCTAAAGGACGTGAAAGCCCATACTGTTATCATCAGCAAAAATACAATAGGCTAAAAAAATATTTTTTCACAAAAAAAATGTGAATTATCCACAGCAGTTTATACTTTTATCCCCCCGTTCGATTTTAGTGTGAAATGAAGAGATACTAGAAACAACTACACACCAAAAATGAGTCAAAAAGATTATAAAGAAGTTTGGAATAATTGTCTGAAAATCATCAAGGATAACATTAGTTTGCAATCCTATAAGACATGGTTTGAGCCAATCGTTCCTGTGCAGCTGGAGAAGAATGTGCTTACGATTCAAGTGCCGTCTCAGTTTTTCTATGAGTGGTTGGAAGAGCATTATGTAACCTTGCTCCGCAAAACCATCCTTCGTGAAATAGGTAAAGAGGCGCGCTTGGAGTATCGTATTGTCATGGAGCAAAATGGCTCTAAAGCAACCGCTACCGTTAATTATCCAAATCAAAATGCTGGTACCAATAAAGGGCAAGACGTAAATGCTATGGCCGTTATTGGAGGTTCTGTTAAAAACCCTTTTATCATCCCGGGTTTAAAAAAGATCAACGTCGATCCTAAGTTGAACCCAATCTATACGTTCGATACTTTCATCGAAGGAGATTGTAATCGCTTAGCGCGTAGCGCAGGATTCGCTGTCGCACAAAAGCCAGGTGGTACTTCGTTCAACCCATTGGTGATTTATTCTCCTCTTGGTTTAGGAAAGACGCATTTGGCGCATGCCATCGGAAATCAAATCAAGCAATTATATCCGCAAAAAACGGTTTTATACGTTCAGATTGAAATGTTCGCCAACCAGTTCATCGACGCGATGAAAAATGGCCATATCAACGATTTCATCCACTTCTATCAAATGATGGATGTATTGATCATCGATGATATTCATTTCCTTTCTGGCAAGCCGCGTATGCAAGAGATATTCTTCACCATCTTCAATCACCTTCACCAAAATGCCAAGCAGTTGGTATTGACGAGCGATCGCCCGATTAAAGACTTGCAGGATATGGACGAGCGTTTATTGTCGCGCTTCAAATGGGGACTCATCGCAGATATGCAAGCACCCGACTTCGAAACGCGTATAGCGATCTTCGAAAGTAAGATGTATGCTGCCGGTATCGAATTGCCGCGTGATGTGGTAGAATTCGTGGCGTATAATATCAACTCAACCGTGCGTGATTTAGAAGGCGCCTTACATGCCCTTACTGCACAAGCGGTTTTGAATAAGAAAGAAGTAGATTTGGAATTGGCGAAGAAAATCGTGAAAAACCTCGTGAAGAGTGTTTCTCGCGAAGTGAGCATCGAGTTCATTCAAAAGACAGTTTGCGATTATTATTCCATTCCTTTTGAAAAATTAAGAGAGAAAACGCGTAAAAGACATATCGTGCAGGCTCGTCAATTATCGATGTTCCTCGCGAAGAACTTCACTAAAAACTCTTTGAAAGCCATCGGTAAACATTTTGGTGGGCGCGACCATAGCACAGTGATTCATAGCTGTCAGGCCGTGCAAAACATGATCGATACCGATACTCAGTTTAAGGACGATGTGCTCGAACTAGAGAAAAAGATTTCAATGAGTCTTTAAGAACAAACAAACAAGACAACAAAAAACCCTTCTGTTTCGCAGAAGGGTTTTTTGTTTTAAGGGAGCCTCTAATTTTATGCTGTAAAAAAAAATACTAATATGTATTGTTTTCTTATCTAAAATATGTTAGGTTTGTTTTAAATATTTAAGTTATGAGTTTATCACTTAAAAAATTATTAGTATTATTATTACTATTAATTCCGACGATTTCATACGCGCAGTTTAATTATAAGATTTGGATGGCATTTGATACTACGGCTAACTTTTTAACCTTGGGTAAAAGTGATACCTTGCTCAAAAAGCCTATTTATAATCCGTACAATTTATGTATTATTAAAAATTCCTTTTGTGATCCGCGAAGTGGTGCCCTCCGTTATATAGCCAACGGAAACCTCTATTTACGAAATGATTCTATGATTCCGGTTAGTTATCGATTAAACCCCTCCAAACATTATTTATTAATCGATACCGGCAATTGGTTTTATACGCCAAATAATAGTTATGTTCAGCCTTTACCAATGTTTGAGGCTAAAAATTCTTATGTACTGGCAGTCCCTCGCTCTGCGGATACGCAGCTATACGCAATTGGCCAATCTAATTATGATTCTACCTTACATTATGCCAAAGTATTTATAGGTAAAGTGGGTGATGTACCGATTGCAGAAAAAATTGATATGGGATTAGATGGTTCAGTTATAACAGGTTCAATTAGTATCGCTATGCATCAGAATGGTCATGATTTTTGGGTAATTGCCCACCAGACAAACAGTGATACGATGCTTGCCTATTTATTCGACCATAATGGCTATGCACAGGTGGTTAAATCTAGCATAGGTCCTAAAATGGGTTGGAGTAGTTTGAGGGTTGGTAATACCGCTTATCATGATTATGTGTATGGTGATTTGTCTTGCAGCCCAGATAGTAAAAAAGTGGCATTATTGTATAATAAGTGGCTTTGGCGCAATTATAATTTACCTCAGACTGCGCCAAGTTATTATCGATGCAATATATGTTTATATGATTTTGATAATGCCACGGGGCATTTTACCAATTGTGTGGTTGACACAAATCGTTCAGGTATAGACTATATTTTACGTGCTGCTACTTTTAGTTCTAATTCTAGTAAACTTTATATTCTTTCGAAAACGGTAAATGCAAATAATACTCGATATTGGGAACAAAATCTTTTGCAGTATGATTTAGATTCTATGCAAATGAATCGATTGCCTCTCCCGTATAAGGTTGCCACAGATTCATTCGTCTATTATTCAACTTTTGGAGGTGTATCTTTGACGTGGGCTTATCAAAAACATTGGCGTTTCCCAACTGATTTGGAGTTAGGATTGAATGGAAGAATTTATGGTGATAATCAGGACGATTCGATCCGTCCAGTAATTCTTTACCCTAATTTAGCGGGCGCAGCTTGTCAATTTAAGTATAATGGCTTCAAGTTAAAAATGATTAGGAATCTTACATATACACCTTGGCTGCCTCCTTTTGCCTCTCGATATATCGATACAAATTACTTAGCAATTTGTCCTGGAAAAACTGTTTCATTTAATAACCATGTATATAATACAGCAGGCATCTATTATGATACACTTCCCAATTACTTAAATTATGATTCGGTAATAATTAATAAAGTTACCATGCGAAGTAATTCATGGCAGGTGATTCAAGGCGCTGCTTGTTCAAATCATGGCTATTATTTTAACGGACAGCACTTGTATCAAAGTGGAATTTATCTCGATACCTTGTTGAATAGCCTCGGATGCGATTCGATTGCAGAATTACATTTAGCCATAAGCACGATCCCTGCTAATACAGTAAGTGTGCAAGACAGTACCCTCACCGCTTCTGCGATGAATTGTTCGTATCAATGGTATGAATGTATAAGTGGGCCTGGTGGTTCTATTACAAAAAATTTAATTCCAGGAGCTACGCTGCAGTCGTATACCGTACCACATTCAGGATCCTATAGTGTAAGTATCGGCGTCGACTCTTGTATAAGCAGTTCTGAATGTTTTTCTGTTACGCGCCTAAGCACCGGGCTGCTTTCGTTAAATGCTGCTGCCATAAAGCTTTTAACGTTTGATCATGCGGCAGAAACGCATTGGGTTTTGCAGGCATCGTCAGCGGTGGCCATCGATCATTATTTATTGGTAAACGCCTTAGGTCAAACGATCCAGGAGCAGGCTAATACAAGCTTACCCTTGCGAATCGATGCATCGAATTTGGCGGAAGGTATATACTATTTAACCATTCATACCAAAGGAGGCATACAGACCTTTAAATTGAAGCATTAAGGCTGTTTAAAGGGATTGCATAAACTGCATCAGCTGCATAATCGCAGAAACATAAGTCAGCTCAATATTTTTCATCCGATCTAATCGGAAAGAATAGCACTTGCTCAAAACCTTGCCACTTGCACGCTCGCCAACTGCTACCCATACCGTTCCTACAGGCTTCTCTGGGCTGCCACCACTTGGTCCGGCAATACCACTTACGGAGATGCCATAGTCGCTCTGTAAGCGTTCCATAACCCCTAAGCACATCGCCTGCACACATGCTTCGCTAACGGCCCCGTCTTGGTTCAAGGTTTGTTCGCTCACCCCCAACATCGATTGCTTTAAGTCGTTATG
>CANGEV010000025.1 GCA_947452995.1 Chitinophagales bacterium | reverse complement strand
TTTGTACCTCTAATTTACTTAAATTACTCGTTTCATACTTGTGAACTACCTCTCGTTTAAAGGCTTCACTGTAGCGTACATGTTTTCTTTCTTGCATGGTGAAAGGGTTTGTACTGTCTACTTTTTTTCAGGACGTTACAGGTGATTAACTTTTCCCTATTAACATTTCCCCTTTCCCTTTAAACCTTTCCCTTTAAACCTTTCCCTTTAAACCTTTCCCTTTAAACCTTTCCCTTTAAACCTTTCCCTTTAAACCTTTCCCCATTCCCTTTTCCCATTCCCTTTTCCCCTTTCCCTATTCCCTTTTCCCCATTCCCTATTCCCATTCCCTATTCCCATTTCACTCTGTTCCGATACAATCCATAAATTAAAACGGTAGCAGCGGCGGTCCAGCTGATAAGCATCGGGATGCTGGTATTTGCATGGTCGTCGAACCATTGCGTATGCTTATTTTGTTGCGAAATATAATAGTCGATTACCTGCGTGCTATTATTTACGAAGTGCATGATAACGGAAGGCCAGATGGATTTTGTCCAGTAGTAGGTATAGCCCAAAACGGCTCCCATGAGCATTCTTGGGAAAAATCCTAAAAATTGCATGTGTAAAAAGCTAAAGAGGATGGCGGTCGTCCAGATGGCGATATGTGGGTTTTTAAGCCAAATTTGCAAGACATTTTGAAGTGTGCCGCGGAAGAAAAACTCTTCTGTCAGTGCAGCGATTAGTCCAACAATAATAATATTCCCTATTAAGCCTGCAATGCTATGCACGTCTAAAAAGACCTCGGTCAACATAGCCGCTTGTGCTTCCATATCACGCAAGATTTTATCTGCTGCTCCGAAATGTAGTCCTTCATTCCATTTTCCAATACGCAATATCAGTGGATATAGACTTACGAGTACTGGGATAGCGAGAAGTAAAGACCATGACTTGCGGGGTAATTTAGTTTGAATAAAGCTAAACCAATCCTCTGTCTGTGCTTTTGAAAAAAGGAGCGCGGGCATTAAGAAGCTGAACAAGGCTGAAATAATTTGCATCCATTTCAGCATGGTGACATGGCCAGGATTGGCTTGCAAAGACGCTTTGCTGAGCATGGTCGCATTGTTCATGTCGAAACCGTAGGATTTAAAAAGCAGCGCTAGTCCGATCTGACTAAACGAAAGAGAAAGGAAGTAAAGTCCTATCAAAAGTAAAAATTTCTGAAAGGGCGATGAACGCTGAAAAAAGCTATTGTTGTCGGTCATGATGCGAAGATAAAGAATAATATTCCCGATTGCTTAGCATTGGGAATGAATGATGAGTAATGAATGGTGAATAATAAACTTGGGTCAATTAATGAAAGAAATGAAGTAAGCAGCGGTATATTATTATAATATTTCTCGTTGTGAAAAAAATCTATTGTCTGTCGCTGTTATGCGTTCTTTTTATGTCTTGTAAGAACGAGCAAAAAGAGCGATTGAAGGAATTGCAAGACGCTGCGCATGTCTGGAATATTTACAATACAAATCTGGCGGTGGTGCAAAGTTCGATTTTCTATAGTTCGGAAAAGATGAAAGAACATTTGCCCGGTTTCTGTGACTATAACATTAAGCGAATGGATTCTTTGGATGGGCTCGTATTTTTAAATGACACCACTAGTAAATTAGCGAAGCGGTATGTGAAGTCGACACGAAAATATCTGCTTCTGTTGCGAAACGCTGTCAGTCTGTCGGATTCAGGTGTGCAAACAGCCCTCATAAACGCTTCTTCTGACATGGACACCTTGATGATTTATGCAATCAAGCGTTATGGCATAGATCGATTTACCCCTTTGCGAAAGGAGAGCTACATTAAAGCAATCGCAAAAAAACAGTATCGAAAAGCGGAAGATGATGCGCGTTTTGATTCCTTAAAATATAGAAAGGATTGGCATAACGCTGCATGGGAATTGTTTAAAATTTATGAAGGAAAGACGGATCCGAATGAACGAGCAGTAGCCTTACTAGACTATGCGGATTTATGTGTATACAACTTAGATCATTGGAAGGATGGCGAAGACACCATCGTATTAAATACGTATGCAGCCATCGCCTTTTCGTATGATTTTCATTTTTATAAGTACGAGGCATGGCGTAAATGGCGTTGTCTGTATCAATACATTAATTATGGTTGTGGTGAAGACGCTTTCATCTTTAATAAGTTTTACGACAACAAGCGTTTTATCCCCATGCAATATTTAGCGGAGCATTTAGAAAAGGAACCAACGGACTCCATCTTAATTAATGAATATCTATTGTTAGCCACACATGGCCCGTTACTGCGCTATGGTGACTTTAATGGAGGGAATGAAGCTGTAGCAGAAATGCGCGAATTGTTTTCGATAGAATTAGATTTAAAGGCGAAGGAGATTCAACAGAAAGAGGAACCAAGGAGCATTCAAAAAACGCGTAAAAAAACGAAGCAAGTCAAGCGTAGACAAAAAACAAGCCGTAAACGACATTCAAAATGAAGATGAAAATTAGCAGGCTGTTTTTTTTATTCTTTGCCGTATTGATTTCCGCTTGCGTGCAGCAAAATTCATCCAGTTCAACGAACGAATCAAGCACGACAGAAATTGATACGGTTGCAACGAAAAAGGAACATGAATTAATTCAGCAACAATTGCCGCCGAGTAAACCTCAGAAGGGGTTACGCGCCCTTGCCCAAGCCTATTTTATCTACTATGAATGTGCCGCTCTTTGGCGTGATGCATATCGTTTACACGTTTTACATTCAACAGATTTCTGGACCAGTATGAACGAGGAGCAACGAGTGTTGGATACACTCAAAACCTTACGATTTACGGACGACTCTTTACAAATCTATAGCGATCGATTTCTTAATCTGATTCAGGATAGAATCCTTTTACTTCATAAATGTTATGGAGAAAAGCGTGATATAAGTGATGCTGAGATGAATGACGCTCTAATGGATAGTTGTTGCTCTGCGCTAATCTTATACTCCATACATCATTATGGTCCAAAAGGCAGTCTGGCCATGCCTTTGTTGGCGGATGACAGCCTATACAATCGTCAGTCAGTGCGGCAGCGTGCAATAAAACTATTAGGTGCTCCGAAAGATACTTATGAAGCCGAATTTAATCGACTTTGCAAGATAATCGACGAGGGAAAAAATAAGGCTGTGATTCCTTACGCCATTTTGAAAGCAGGGGATCTTCTGGAATATCATGACAATGCCATCGCTGGCGATGATATTTCAGCTTCGGAAACAATGTACTACTCAGGTTTGGTCGTTCCTTATTACCATCCTTTTTTATTCGACCTGTGGCAAAACTGGTCTTTGGTTTATCAAAAAAATTGGGGCGGCCAGTCGGCAAGCTCTCGAAGCTGTGCACTTGTACGCGATCGCATGCGTTATCAAATTGAATTAAAGATTATCACCTATATAGAACAACATCCGCAGGATATCTATTCAACAGCTCAATTTTATAATCTTTTGTTTTATAATCCAGAGACAGGTCAGTGGCCTTATCGTAAGATGAAGTACGAAAGCTGATTTTGTTGCCTTGGTTAAAAATATGAGGCTAGGGGATCTAGGTCTGCTCCACCTTTAGAAATAGACTCCATTTTGTTTCTAGAGCAGTGCTGATCTCCTACGTCCTCATCCAAAGCTTGGGTAGCCTTATATGGTGTTTTAGAAAGGTGATAATAAAAAAAGAGGGTACAATATTTTACGATTAAAAACCAATTTTGATTAATATTTGATATTCTTTGAACAGAATTATCGGTACATTTATTGCTAAAATGAATCTTTACTTTGCATTAATCAAAACATATAAGGTCACGTAGTTCTATTTTTTACAAACAAATTTTGAGGTAATTAAAATTTTTACATGGGAAAACATTTAAAATTATTAACAGGTGAATATCTGGACGATTATTCTCACAAGTTAAAAATAGATTGGTTCGATGTATTCAACCAATTTAGAACAAAAAGTACTTATTCTAAGGTTGATTTTGAGTACTATATACAGTCTTCTGCTACGTATTCGTCGAACATTGAAGGAAATAGTATTGATATTGATACATATCTAAAAAATAAAAAGTTTAAAGTAAAATCAAAGCCAAAAGAAATGACCGAAATTGATGATTTGATTTCGGCCTATAATTTCGCAATGCGAAATAAGTTGAATCAAAAAACTTTTTTTGAATCACATAAAATTTTGAGTAATACAATTTTGTCTCTTAAAAGTCAAAAGGGGAAATTGAGGAATCAACAGGTTGGTATATTTAGTGGAGGTAAGCTTGAGTACATGGCGGTTGAGCCTGAATTCGTGAAACAAGAATTTGACAAACTCTTTTTTGATATCAAAGAGTTGATTAGTCGCAATTTGTCGCACAAAGAAATATTTTATTATGCTTCAATGCTTCATTTGGTTTTTGAGAAGATACATCCATTTATGGATGGTAACGGAAGATCCGGTCGTTTACTAGAAAAGTGGTTTTTATCAGAAAAATTAGGTCAGAATGCTTGGTCTGTTCAAAGTGAAAAATACTATGCGATATATAGGTCGGAATATTATCAAAAGATTCATATAGGGTACAATTATTATGATTTAAAAATGGAAAAATGTGTTCCATTTCTTTTAATGTTACCTATGGCCTTAAATAATTAACTTTTTTAAATTGACTTGATTAAGGAGTGCAACTTACGAATTTTAATACTTGGGTAAGATAATAAGTAACTTCAATCTCCTACGTCCTCATCCAAAACTCGGATAGCAATAATGAAACCCCGCTTGCGGTAGACGTTTCGAGACCACCCGCTGACTGTTCAATACCAAATCAGCGTCCGTGCCAATCAACCAGCCTCCGATACGCATCGCAATAGCGGGTGTCGGTAATCCCAACCACATACCATGGCGCTTGCGCAGCTGCTGCATGAAAATCGCATTTGGCAAAGGTTCTGGCGAACATAAATTATACGCCCCCTCCGTCTCTGGATGTACTAAGAAAAACTCCACCGCCCGACAAGCATCGATCTCATGTATCCACGAAATATACTGCTCACCACTGCCTTGCTTTCCGCCCAATCCAAGCTTCGTAAGCGCATTCAATCTCGGCAAAACACCGCCTTCCTCTCCTAATATCAAACTGATGCGCATCGTAATACCGCGCACCCTTGCCGGCTTCGCTTCTGCAAATGCTCGCTCCCATCGCTGACAGACCGTTCCCATAAAATCATGGTTGCGTAAGTTCGTATCCTCGTCCCAATCCTGTGTTTGCGTATATGGATATAAAGCAATCGCTGAAGCATTGATCCACAGCTCTGGCAAAACTTTAACGTGCTTTAAGGCTTCTCCAATTGCTTGAGTAGTCTCTACACGAGAACGTAAAACCCTTGCTCGATGCGCGGCCGTCGGTCGACCATTCACTGATTCACCAGCCAAGTTGATAATCGCTTTAGCACCTTCAAATGCCGATACCCACGACTCTTCCAAATTAGTCGGATTCCATACAATCGTCTCTACATTCGGATGTTTACTCGCAATCGGTCGACGCGTAAGCACCACAAAGTGATATTGGTCTTTTAAATGACGAATGATCGCCTGACCAAAATATCCAGAACCTCCCACCAAAACGATTTTTTCCATATCCTTGTATTACAATACAAAGCTACAACACCAAAGTGTTAAGCATTGTTCAATAACAAAATACTAACAGTATGCGTCTGGTTATTCAACGTGTTAAACAAGCCTCCGTTAGCGTGGATCACGCTGTCGTTGGTCAAATACAACAAGGGCTTTTGGTGCTCGTCGGCGTCGAAGAGGCCGATACCAACGAGGATATCGAATGGCTTTCAAATAAGCTAGTACAGCTGCGCATCTTCTCTGATGAGGCGGGACAGATGAATAAAAGCGTCTTGGATATGCAGGGTGAGCTACTTGTTATCAGTCAATTTACACTCTTTGCTGCCACCAAAAAGGGCAACCGGCCTTCCTTTATTCGTGCTGCGCGTCCTGAAACGGCTATTCCGATGTATGAGCAATTTTTGAAGCAATGTGAGGCTTTGCTTGGAAAGCCCGTGCAGAAAGGCGTTTTCGGCGCTGATATGCAAGTTTCTCTGATAAATGACGGACCAGTTACGATTTGTATCGATTCAAAGCTAAAAGAGTAAAACGCAATTTGTATTTTTGAGCTATGATACCTATTCAACTTTTACGTAGCAACCCGGATTTTGTCAAGGAAGGATTAACGAAAAAGCATTTTAAAGAGCTTTCTGTAGTCGATGAAATTTTATCGATTGATGAAGAACGTCGTCAAGTCCAAAAGAAAATGGATGATTTGTTAGCCTTACAAAACCAAGCTGCAAAGCAGATTGGCGGCTTGATGAAAGAAGGGAAGAAAGAGGAAGCGGAATCGGTAAAGCAACAAGTAGCGGGATGGAAAGCAGATACAGAAGTGTTGAAGCAAAACTTAGCAGAGCTCGAACTCCGTCAGGAAGGACTATTGGTGCGTTTGCCTAATTTGCCGCATGCGTCGGTGCCAGAAGGGAAGCTAGCTGAAGACAATGTAGTGGTTTATCAAGTGGATCATATCCCGACCTTAGCAGAAGGCGCAAAGCCGCATTGGGAGCTTACGGAGCAGTATAAGTTGATTGATTTTGAATTGGGCGTTAAGATCGCTGGCGCAGGCTTTCCGGTATATATGGGACAAGGAGCGCGTCTGCAACGTGCTTTGATACAGTTCTTCCTCGACCGTGCTACAGCAGCCGGTTATTTGGAAGTACAACCTCCAATTGTCGTGAACGAGGCGAGTGGTTTTGGTACGGGTCAGCTTCCGGATAAAGAAGGGCAGATGTATCATATCACCGCAGATGATTTATATATGATCCCTACGGCGGAAGTGCCGATTACCAATATCTATCGCGATGTGATGGTGAAGGCCGAGCAGCTGCCGATTATGCTATGCGGTTATACGCCTTGTTTTAGAAGAGAGGCGGGTAGCTATGGTAAGGATGTACGTGGCTTGAATCGTTTACATCAGTTTGATAAAATCGAAATCGTGCAAATCGCACATCCGAGCAATAGCTATGAGCGCTTACATGAAATGGTGTTGCATGTAGAAGGCTTGTTGAAAGAGTTGGAGTTGCCTTATCGTATCTTACGTTTGTGTGGTGGGGATATGAGCTTTGCTTCAGCACTTACCTTCGACTTTGAAGTGTGGAGTGCAGCGCAAGGTCGTTGGTTGGAAGTAAGCTCTACGAGCAACTTTGAGAACTTCCAGGCGAACCGCTTGAAGTGTCGTTATAAGGACGAGAATGGCAAATCGCAATTGGTGCATACGTTGAATGGTAGTGCCTTGGCTTTGCCGCGTATCGTGGCTGCTTTGTTGGAAAATCATCAGACGGCAGAAGGGATTCGTATTCCGAAGGCCTTGGTGCCGTATTTCGGCAAGGAAATGATTTCGTAAGAAGCTTTTTTCGTGGATCTTTAAACTGCAGAGAAATAAACTTTAAGTTGCAAGGCCTCAAAGACCTTCAATAAGGTACTTAGGCGTGCATCTGTAAGGCTGTTTTCAATTTTTGAAATCTGTGATTTTTGTACGCCGACGATTTTGCCAAGTTCAGCCTGGCTGAGTTCTTTTTCTAATCGGGCTGTACGAATGGTATGTGCAAGTATTTCAAGGCTCAGCTCTTGTTCGAATTTTGTTCTCGACTTCGTTCCTCTTTTGCCGATGTGTTTATCCGTTAGCGATTCAAGACTTACCAGTTTCATAGTATTGGTTAATTTGGTTTTTATTGTTCAGATAGAGTTCCATTAGACGTTTTGAATTATCAATTTCATTTTGGTCTATTTTACTTTTTTTCTTGATTATTCCATGTGTGACAATAACGAGTGTCTGTGCAGGCGACTTATCCCAAAATGCAAATAATCGGTAATGGGTTTTATTGTGAATAGTTCTGAATTCCCATATTACAGGATTGATCTTTTTAAATAGATTAATGTCATTTATAAAACAAGCTTTGTTTATGTTGTAAATGATTTTTTCTGTTGCTTTAGGTGTAAGCGATTCTAGAAATAGTATCGCATCTTCTAGAAACATGACTTCGAATTTCTTTTTTTCCAAGTGACTCATTCAAAAATAGGGTTTCCTAATAAAGAAACCAATAGTTATAGATTATTTCTTCACTATAACGATTGTGGGTTGAAATTTATTTTGGTAAAAACGTATAAAAACGTTTATAGAATAAATTGCGCGAATTAAAGAATCTATAAAATTGAAATGTCATCCCGCTGTTCAGCAGTGCGTTATTAGATTGATGACTTGAATCACCCCAAATAAAAATCGGAGTTCGATTAGCTTTTGAAATTGCTGTTGGAAGCCTCTAAGACACAAAGCATAAAAGAAATCGATTGTCAAAAGATCTTCGGGACTTTAAAACTTCGTGTCTTCGAACATTTTTGAAATTGCTGATGCCTGAGCTTGTCGAAGTCGAAGGCAACAAAGGATCCGAAACCACTGCCGAAACCACTTTTGCAACCAAACTGGTCTTGGTGATTAAAGACTTACTTCCAGGCGGAGAGTAGCGGCGAAGCCTTGTTGAATGATTCGCAATAGGGTGGATAAACGAATATCACTGGCGTCGTTTTCAATTCGTGAAATATAGTTTTTGGTGGTACCACATCTTTCTGCAAGTTGTTCTTGTGTCAGTCCTTTCGCTTGACGTAATTCCTGCAATAACACTCCTATTTTGAAGGCTTCAAAGCCAGCTTCATACGACTCTCTTTTTTTAGTACCGCGTTTGCCATATTGTGTTTCTATATGACTTTCAAATGAGTGAAGATGTTTATTTTTTGTTTTCATCGAAATATTCAATTTTTATCTTTTCGGCTAATTTGATTTCCTTAATTGGCGTTTTGTTCGTTTTTTTCTTGAATCCATTCATTAAAATGATAAGGTTTCCTTCATCGAAAAAACAAAATACTCTATAGATGTTACTTCTGAATTCTACTCGCACTTCATAAATACCAGATGAGTTCTTAATGTATTTTAAAAATTTGGTTGGAACTCTTTCAATCGAAGAAATTAGTTGAAGCGTCCAGTTAAATTTCTCTTTTACTTCATCATCCAATGTTGTGAAAAAGCTTATATAGTAGTCTTTGTAGTAAAAAATACGTCTATATCTTTTCTCGGAGTTTGTTTGGTTTGACATGGCAAAGTTACCTAATTAGGTAATATGATTAAAATTTATTTAATCAAAAATGCAGGTCAATGACAATTGAAGTCGTATAAAAAACGTGAAAAAACGTTTATAGAATAAATTGCGCGAATTAAAGAATTCATAAAATTGAAATGTCAGCCCGCTGTTCAGCAGGGCCTTATTGCGATTGATGACTCGAATCACACCAAATAATAATCGGAGTTCGATTAGCTTTTGAAATTGCTGTTGGAAGCCTCTAAGACTCAAAGCAAAAAAGAAATCGATGGTCAAAAGATCTTCATGACTTTAAAACTTCGTGTCTTCGAACATTTTTGATATTGCTGTTGGAAGACGATAGTGTATCGGGATCATCCTTTCATCGTTGTCTTTTCACAAACCGCAATACCGTTGCGTTTTGCTTACTGATCAATTTCAAAACATAAACACCCGTTGCCAAGTCGCGGATATCAATCGTAGTAAGGGCTTCTTCGCAATAAACTTTCTCTAGCAATACTCCGCTCGCGGAATATATCCAAACGCTGTCCACCAGCTCTCCGCCGCTGATACTGATATAATCCTTTGCCGGATTCGGAAATACGATCGCCTTGCGTGGCGCTACCTCACTCATCCCTAAGGCCTGGCACGACTGCTGCGCCACGAAGCCACTGCCGACTGCCACCTTTTGGCGAAAGCTTTGCTCCGCACTAAAATCACCTTTCAAATACGCATCTAAAAAATCGATCATCAAATCAATAGTAATTGACTGTTGCGTTGCAGCGCTGATACCCGCACTAGAAAAACAACTCGTTTCGCCTATCGTGCAAAAGGCATTGCTATTCGCAAACTGGCAATGTGTTGCGCCTGTGATCTCCACATAAGTTTTACAAACAGAATGTAAGCTGTCGTACATTGGCTTTTGATGTTGTGCAGGGGGCGCCACACAATCATTTGCTCCGGCAAATAAGAGTGCTGGCTGTAGGATATTTTTTCCTGCCGCAATCGCGGAAGGTGTTGTCTCAGCTGCTGCCATGTTCACCAAAGCCGTGATATCACTCTTTGCTTGCGCTGCTAAAAAGCTTGCACCGCCACCCATGGAATGCCCCATCACAGCGCTCGTTGAAGCGATGTGTTGATAGAAGTTCGAACTGCTATTCGTGCCCTCTGTTTGTAAAGTGCTAATCAGAAAAGCGAGATCCTTCCCGAAGTCGCTATGCGATGGCGAGATGCCCGTTTCTGTTGTAGCACAAATTAAAATATAGCCTTGCGGCACCAGTGCGTTCCAGTAAGGGGCATAGGCGCTCCAAGTCATGACAAAACCATGTCCGAATGCGATTACGGGAAAATAGCCAGCAGCAAAAGGAGTATTATCGCCGGCACTTGTGGCAGGGTAGTACACCTCAGCAGTAACGGTGCGCGAAGAGCGACTTGCATCGACGAAGCTAAGGCTGCTATGTCCGATAGGATAGGGCGTTTGTGCCTGTGTATTATTAAAACAAAAAGCTACTATCGTAATACACAATAGTAGCTTTGATATAGTTGAAGAGAGGGAATTCATATAAGTGAAATTAAGCAATAATTATTGCTTAATCACTTTAGTACGATACACTTTTTTACCTTCATAAATTTCAACAAAGTAGATGCCTGCAGTTTCTTTAGAAAGATCGATGCTAAACTGCTTGCCTGATTGCTTAGATAGCTCAAGCAACGTTTGCCCGGTCACATTCATCACTTTAATCGTCGCGTTGTTGATTGCTCCTGACAGGCTAATCAACGCTTCGTTTGTTACGGGGTTCGGACTGATATGCACCGTATTTTCAAGCGTAGATTGAATGCCTGCATTACCAAATTTCAAAATATTGGAATAAGAAGTAGAAGTGCTTTTTGTTGGCGTACAGGCGATGTTCCAATTCACAGCTACACGATAACTAGCGTTAGGATAACTTGAAAAATTGACATCTGTATAAGTTGTATTTGAGCCTGGAATCGTAGAGCTGATAGGCTGAAAATTGCCTGTGCTATTATCATCACGAGAAACGATATAATAGTTAACAGGGTTTGCTTCATTCTCGATTTGATAGCTGGTCCATTGGAAATTTCCATTACCCAAATTCTGCAATTGAATGGTATTATGGAAATGACTCATAGGTAGTAAGTTGCCGCATGTATCGATAGCAGTTAGTTTGTATTTGTAAGAAGTGCTGTTGGGATTGGCTGCTAAATCATGATACTCCGAGAGTGAATCGCGGTGCACCGAAGCGATGTAGGAATACGTGTTGGTGGCGGTTTCACGATAAATTCTAAAGCTGTCTATACTACTTTTGGTAGCTGCTTGTTTCTCCCAAACCACAACGTTATGCGTTGAATTGTTATCGACTGTTACCATGCAAATTTTGGCACTATCCAAACCGACCGCTAAATTAATCGTAAGGATAGAGTCGCAACCTGTATAATTAGGAAGCGTATCATGATAGGTCCCTGTTTTGCTATAAACTTTATTGTTTACCACGATACTATTGTTTCCGCAGATTGATTGATTGATAGTATAAGTACTCGGAACACAAGGATGAGAATAAGCAACAAAGTGCGATGCATTTGAATTCGTGAAATAGCCACCGGCAAATACATTACCGTTCGTGTTAGTACAAATCGAATTGATTTGCCCAATTACGCCAATGCCGTATTGTCCACCTAATTCCGACCAGACACTTCCATTATACTTCGCAATATAACGGTTGATTTGTGCATTGACGAATCCTCCTGCCGCATACATGTTGCCGGCTGCATCTGTCGCCAAACTAGTGATTACATTATTTGCGGCCATTGCATTCGGACCTCCAAGCTCCATCCATCCTGTCGGATTATACTTTGCAACATAGTATTTAAAATTTGAATTTTTAAATACTCCAGCGGCATATATGTTTCCATAAATGTCACTTGAAATGGTATTTATAACTCCATTTGCCGCAAGCGCACCTAATCCACCTAACTCCGACCAACTCGTGCCATTATACTTCGCTACAAAATACTTGCCTGCAGTATTTGTGAACATTCCACCAGCGTAAATATTACCCTGTGCATCGCAATGAATGGTATAAATGGGGTTGTTGGCCGCCAATCCATTTAACCCACCGATTTCTGTCCAGCTAGTTCCATCATATTTTGCTACAAAACGTTTGGCATTCGCATTCATGAAAAAACCTGCAGCATAAATGTTTCCTGCACCATCCACACAAATGCTTTTTATCTGTGTATTGGCTGCTAAGCTATTGAGTCCGCCAAGCTCTGTCCAACTGGTTCCATCGAACTTCGCAACAAAGCGGTTGGTACTCGCATTAGTGAAATTTCCAGCAGCATAGATATTCCCTGCTGCATCACTACAAATAGCGTTGATATCGCCATTAGCAGCAAGGCTATTGCTGCCACCTAGTTCAGTCCAATTATTCCCGTCATACTTCGCTACATATCGATTGCCGCTTGCGTTAGTAAAGGTACCACCTGTATAGGTATTGCCATTCGCATCACTGCATACACAATAGATATTATTGTTAGCTGCTAAGCTGTTAGGACCACCGAGTTCACTCCAAACAATTTGTTGTGCCCTGAGTTGGAAAATACTAAATACTAAAAAGCAAAAAAGGAGAAGTGGTTTTTTCATTATTGAATCTTAAGTTCTATAAATATAGCTATATAATTAATGTTTTGCTAATGCTTGAAGAGCAATAAAAAAGCTACTATCTGACGGAGCAGACAGTAGCTTTTACTAGAAGGATGATAAGTTGAAGAAATCCTATCTACGATACCCCCGATGCATTGGCATTGGATGACAATGACGGTGACGATAATGACGTGGAATATAAACGGGCGGTGGTGGCGCTGCGATTACCACAGGCGGTGCAGCATACACCACATAAGGGCTTGGATGTACGTGTGCGTGATAGCCGCGGTAGCGTGCATGTGGGTGATGTGGCTTGGCTTCAGCAAGCGAAGCGAAAAAAAATAAAAGTCCGAAGACAATAAATAAGCGTTTCATGGCGTTATTGATTTATAGAAGTAAGACGGAAATTCGTCGCTTAAGTTTAACCGAAAACCATGCCAAAAAAAATAGTTTGCATCCTTAAAAAGGGGTATTTTTGCACTTCGTATGTCGAATAGCATAATACAGTTATTGCCCGATGTGGTTGCCAACCAGATTGCTGCCGGAGAAGTGATTCAACGTCCAGCCTCTGCCGTTAAAGAGCTTTTGGAAAACGCAGTGGATGCCGAGGCAACGCAGATTCAGCTTCTGTTGAAAGAAGGAGGTAAGCAGCTTATTCAGGTGATCGACAACGGTAAAGGGATGAACGACAGCGACGCCCGTCTTTGTTTTGAACGGCATGCTACTTCTAAGCTGCGCGACATTAACGATCTGTTTAGTCTGCGCACCAAAGGATTTCGTGGAGAGGCACTTGCTTCTGTTGCATCGGTAGCGCAAGTAGAGATGAAAACCTGTGCACGTGGTGTGGAGCTCGGAACGATGATTATCAACGAAGCCTGCGTGATCGTAGAGCAAAGTGCTTGTCAGACGCCCGTTGGGACGAGCATCGCGGTGAAGAATTTATTTTATAATGTGCCTGCACGTAGGAACTTTTTAAAGTCGAATCAAGTCGAACTCCGACATTGTTTGGATGAGTTTCAACGGGTGGCCTTAGCACATCCTGCCCTAGGCTTCTCGGTATATCATAACGGCAACTTGTTGTTTCAACTCAACCCGGGCAACCTCAAACAAAGGGTGGTGCAGCTTTTCGGGCAGAATTATAAAACGAAGTTGATCGACGTTAAAGAGGAGACGAATATCTGTAATATCTATGGCTTCATCGGTACGCCTGAATCAGCGAAGAAGTCGAGAGGCGAACAGTTTTTCTTCGTCAACGACCGATTCATTAAGAGCAGTTATTTACATCATGCGGTGATGCAAAATTATGCCGCTTTGATGCCAGCCGATAGTTATCCGTTGTATGTGTTGTTTATAGAAGTGGATCCTGCGCGGATTGATATCAACGTACATCCGACGAAGCAAGAGATTAAGTTTGAGGACGAGCGGATCATCTATACTTTCTTGAATAGCGCTACGAAAAGGGCTTTGAACAATTTCAGCTTAACACCTTCACTCGACTTCGAACAAGATAGTACGTTTACGAAGATGGATGGGTTTAAGTCGACCCCCGACTATGCGCGTTTGAATACCATAGACGCTTCGTCACATTATTTTCGTCCAGCGCCAAGTGGTAATGGGGTAGGGATGCCTCCGCGCGACTGGCAGCAGTTATTTGCGGGCTTGGAGCGTCAGATAGAATTGTCGAATCAAAATCCAGAAGCAGGAAGCAGTCTGACTGCGAATACTTCCTTTTTTGAAAAGGAGTCAGATGCGCCGATAGAGACGACGCAATTGATGCAGTTGCAACAACGTTATATTGTGGTGCCCATCAAGCAAGGTGTTTTGTGGGTTGATCAACAGGCGGCGCATGAACGTATTTTATACGAACGTTATCTATTGCAGATGCAAGGGCAGGAGCAAGAGGTTCCGCAACAGCAACAGTTGTTCCCGGTGAGTATAGAGTTCTCTGCATCCGATGCTGTTTTTGTCAATGATTTATTGGGCGATTTTCATAAGCTTGGTTTCGACTTACAGCCTTTTGGGCAGAACACCTTTGCGATCCATGCTTTGCCTGCTGGTTTTCAGTTGGCGGGTCGTGAGAAGCAGGTGGTGGAGGAGTTGCTGACGGAGTTGAAAGGAGAATTATTACCGAAGGAGGAGCGTGCTAGAGGCTTGGCGAAAATATTGGCCCGCAAGCAAGCGATTCCAGGAGGTACGCCTTTGGCGTCAGCGATGATGCAGCAATTGGTAGATGAATTGTTTGCCTGCGAAACGCCCTATGTCAGTCCATCCGGCCGACTTACTTTTGTG
Organism: Chitinophagales bacterium; assembly: GCA_947452995.1. Classification (GTDB taxonomy): domain Bacteria; phylum Bacteroidota; class Bacteroidia; order Chitinophagales; family CAIODY01; genus JAHEYX01. Next base: position 4,611 of record CANGEV010000025.1, on the reverse strand, counting down.
CAGCATGGTGTGGAGGATATTGAGAAATGGTTTAAAAAGGTGAATGGTGAAAAATGAATAATTAAGGATTAAAAATTAAGATCCCGACTTGCCGGGAATGAATCGGGGTTTGGTTGCGAAGCTAATCGAACTCCGATTTTTTATTAATTTTAAAACAACTGCGCTACTGTTTTCATAGGGAGGAAGAGTTTGCCACTATCTGGCAAAAGTATAAATCCATATTTTTTATAGAACTCAATGGCTTTAATATCGATGGGGTCGACTATAATCGCGCAGGAGCCAATACTATGAGCAGCGACCTGAAAGCTTCTTTTAAGTGCATCGATGAGAAGTAAGGCGCCAATGCCTTTACCTTGAAATTGGGTGTCTACCGCGAGGCGGCCGAGTAAGGTGGCTGGAAGGCTTTTATAGGGAGGAGAAAGTTTTTTTAAGGCGTTTGCAGGAATGAGTTGTTTATCGATGGAGGTATTCGCTAAGGTATAATAGCCTTTGATTGTTTTATGCGTTTCTGCTTCCATAACAAAACAGGCGCAAAGTTTTCGTTTGATATCTTGCGAGGCTTGCTTATGTAAATAATTGTCAAGAGGGGTATTGCCGCAGCTGAACTTTTCTTTTTTATGCGTGCTGTTGAGTGCGACGCTTAAGTAGTTCATAACGACAATGTTTTTTTATGTTTTTGTGCGGCCTGTTTCAATGCTGCATTTGGTTTTTCGGCTTTTAAAAGTGCGTCGAAAAATGTTTTCTTATCTTTTTCTGATTCAAGAATGTTATTGTGTTGTTTGATGATTTTAATTGCTTCTTTTTGAGCGGAGAATACAATGAAATCGGTTAGGTTTCTAAATCCTCCCACGGTAGCAGCATATTCAAAAAGCTCTTTTTGTTTTTTTGAAAGTCGGGTGTCGAATCTAGTTTGGGTAAGGTTACTCATATCCTTTAGTTTAAACAAATGTACGGATATAATCCGTACAGTGCAAAATTTAAAAAGTGAATGTTTCTATTATATAACGCCGGATCTGAGTTATTTATTGTGAATATCAAATTCTCCTAATTGATTTCTTTGCGCCTTCCATTAACAATTCAGAAGCTAATCGAACTCCGATTTTTTATTTCGTGCGAATCAAATCAGATATCGTAATAAAGCCCTGCTGAATAGCAGGGCGGCATGCTAATAGAAATAAATTTCCAGGACATAATTTTAAACCCTGCCGCATGGCGGGGTGATATTTTAATTTCATCAGATTTCATTAGACACGTAATCTTGCGTTGATTTGCAACGAACAGATTCCTCACTGCGTTCGGAATCTCAAAGAACAGCAATTCGGAAGCTAATCGAACTCCGATTATTATTTGAAGAAGTGTTCGAAAACTCAAAAGCTAAATGCGAAAGACTAAGGAGGAAAAATTTTCCCGAATGATGTTTAAAATGACTGCTTCAAGTGATGCGAAGTTCCAAAGGTTCGACTTTTAAGCAGGGATTCAATCTGACTAATCGCCGTCTTGTTTAATTGCAATAAACGACTAGCGGAATTCATTCCTTCTCTAATTAGTAGGGCGTTAATACTCTCTAGATTACTAATAACAATTAACTCTATTAAAGTTGCGTTATCACGTATACTCCCTTTTTTTTGAAGGATTTTTCTGTTTCCATTGTTTGGCTGTAATACCAAATATGGCAACATTTATTAAGTCGGCTTCAGTAGCATAAATTAAATTGACTTGCGAAGCAGTTAATGTGTTCGGGATTAATGTTTCTTTTATTGCATCTGTATGAATACTGTAGTTTATTTTTGATAATAATCGTTGAATACTCCACTGGCCAAGATTGGCTACATTTTCTTCTTCTTTTAGTCGATGGAATTCATTTATTAAATAAATTTGAAATTCAGGACTCAGCCACATTGCAAAATGTGATGCAATATCCTTATGTGCAAATGTTCCTCCACTCCTTCCACTAGACACAATCATTCCTTTTGCTAGGGTTTTCTGGATCCATTGTCCTGCCGACATCACGAATCTGTTCGTACCGGCTTCTTGTTTAATTACTTCGAATTCGGTGTAATTAAATTGCAGATTATGTAGTGATTCCCAAATGGCGAGGTACTCTAATGTATTTTTATTACTAATCCATTTTCCTATCAGCGTGCTTCCGGCTTTAAATCCTGAAGTCATGTCCGTTAAATTTATGAAATCACTATTATCGTGATTAATTATTTTTATTTTTTGCTGCTTTACAATGATTGTTCTTGACTGTTTCAATGTTATTCTTTTGTTACTATAACGCCTAATTGATGCATTTACGTATTTCAAGGCTATCTATTAACAGTAAAATCAAATTAATCATACAGAACATATATTTGAACCACCAATTGGCAGACAGGGAATCAGCGTATGGTTACGCGTATAATCGAACTCCGATTATTATTTTTGCGTTTCGTGGAGACACGAAACGGGGCGGGAGGGTTAAGGGTGAAGGGTGAAGGGTGAAGGTTGATCCCGATGCGTAGCTATCGGGAGTGAAGAGTGAAGAGTGAATGGTGGTTGAGTGGTAGTTGAGCCTGTCGAAAACACTCTAAAAACCACCTGCACGCGTGCGATGATAGCAAAGCAACGAATACAGGTGGAGGTGTTGAGGATATTATAATTCTAAATGGGATACGCGGAATGATGCAGAATTCTTTAAAGGCGCTCTCCAAAAAAGTGTGCGGCCTTTACATGCAGACAAGCGGCAAGTTTGATGAGCGTGGTGAGGGTAGGGTTGACAAGGCCTCTTTCGATTCTGCTGATTTGGGATATTTCAACATCCATTTGTAACGCGAGTTCTTTTTGGGTAAGACCTTTTTCAAGACGGATTTTTTTAACCCGTTTCCCGAATTTTAGGAGTAAGTCTGTATCCCTTAAATAGTTCATTCTTCAAAGAGAATTAATGCAACTAAATAAGTGATAGGCATGAATGCTTTGTTTATAAGCGCTTCCTACATTTGTTTATTACTAAGATGAAATTGCTTCAAAATGAATTGATTTATATAGTGTTATTTCAATAAAATGAAAAGCAATCAGCGCATATTTTAGCAGAATGAATCTAATTTTGGGGAATGAACACTGGAGATGGTTAAATGTGTTCGCTTGATTCGCTTTTGAGCTACATCATTTCAAAACTTTATCCAGCACCGATTTTAGGTAAGTAAGCTCTTCTGTTAAAAGCTGAATTTGTTTTTCGTAGAGTTCGCGTTCTTTATCTGAAATACCTTTTTGGATAACGAAGCCGTTGCCGGTTTGGTTGTGCATCACATTAAAAATCATCTGTTCGTTGAAGGCGGCGATATCTTCTGGTGAGATACCTAGTACTTCGGCGATTTTTGACATTTTAGCATAGGTGATGTCTGTGTCACCTTGTTCGATTTTAGAATAAGCACTTTGTGTAATCCCGAGCTCGGTGGCCATATGTGCTTGTGTGAAGTTTTTCAACTCACGCAATTTTTTGATTTTCTGACCGATTAAAGTGGGTGCTAATTCCATGTTGCTGATTTTTACCAAAATTAATAAAAGCTTCGGATTGGTTATAAATAATTCTCAAATGGAATAATGTATAATATGATTTGCTAGTAGGCATAAATGCCTATAAGTAAATTTGTAATAATTAAAAATAAATCAAAATGAAAAAACTATTTACAATCTTGCTTTTATCTATTGTTTCAATTACAACTACGTATGCTGGTGGACGTTATGGTGGTGGATACCGTCGCGGTGGTGGTGCTGCTTTTGAACAAGGTACTAATTTAGTGTCTTTAAGTTATGGTATTTATAGTATTTATTCTCCGTATGGAACTTATGTAAATTCGTTGTCATTAACGGATGGTGCGTCGAATATAGGCCCATTAGGACTAACTTTCGAGCATGGAATTACTGACAATTTTGGTGCAGGTGCTATGCTTAATTATAGCACATACCGCTATAGTTATACCTTCTTTGGCACTACAGTTAAAACTGCTTTCAATACAACATATTTAACCGGATTTGGAAGTTATCATATTTCGGTAAATGACAAGATTGATCCGTATGTACAAGCAGGTGCTACGTTTGGTCGCTCAGGTTATTCACAGAAAGTTATCACCGCGCAAGGTACTACCAGTACAAATACTTTGGGTTCAAGTTTTAATCCAACGGTTCTTACTTTTTATGGTGTTGCAGGTTGCCGTTTTTATGTAAATGAGCAATTTGGCTTATTTGCACAAGCAGGTTATGGAGCATCTTCTGCAGCTAGTGTTGGTGCAACGATTAAGTTTTAATTCTGTTTAAAACTGCTACCTATAAATTCAGTGTAGTACACTAATAATTTTACATGAAAAAAGTTTTACTAACCTTTGCGCTCATTTCAATTGTTTGCATAAAGGGCTTTGCGCAAATACCTTCTTATGTCCCTTCCAATGGCCTTGTAGGATGGTGGCCCTTTAATGGGAATGCTAATGATGAAACAGGTAATGGATATAATGCAGTCAATTATGGATCAAAGTTAATCTCGGATCGTGCAGGTATTCCTAATTCAGCCTATTATTTCGATAGTAGCTATATGATCGTAAACAATTCTAGTACCTTAAATTTTACGAGCATTAC
>CANGEV010000024.1 GCA_947452995.1 Chitinophagales bacterium | reverse complement strand
TCTTCTAACGCTGGTTCTATCTTGTGTAATGGTGGTTCTACTACCGTGAACGTTGGTGGAAATGGTGGTACTACACCTTATGCTGGTACTGGTAACTTAACAGTTAACGCGGGTACTTTCAACTATACAATAACAGATGCAAACGGTTGTACTGCTGCTACTTCAGTTACAGTTACAGAGCCTTCTTTATTGACTGCTTCTTCTAACCCTGGTTCTATCTTGTGTAATGGTGGTTCTACTACCGTGAACGTTGGTGGAAATGGTGGTACTACACCTTATGTTGGTACTGGTAACTTCACAGTTAACGCGGGTACTTTTAACTATACAGTTACAGATGCAAACGGTTGTACTGCTGCTACTTCAGTTAGCGTTTCTGAACCAACTGCATTAAGTGTTGTTTCTACTTCACAAACAGATGATAATTCATGTAATGGAGGTTCTTGCGATGGTACAGCAACTGTAAACATTGCAGGTGGTACAATGCCTTATACATATAACTGGACAGGCGGAACTTCTGCTTCAAACGTATTGTCGGCTATTTGCTTCAATACCACTCCTTCAGTAATTGTAACAGATTTTAATGGTTGTACAATTTCAGCTTTTTTCAATGTTGTAAATTGCGAAATCCTTTCTTGTGATCCATTACGTACTCAAACGCAAGGTGCTTGGGGCGCAACTCCTAAAGGAAACAATCCTGCAAGTCTTTTAAGTGCAAACTTCACAACTGTTTTCCCTAATGGAATTTCAGTAGGTGCCAACAGCAATTTCATCAAATTAAATTCAGCTAAGGCAGTAGAAAACTTCTTGCCATCAGCTGGAAAATTAAACAGCATCTCTGGTGTTTTTGTTAACCCAACTTCTACATTAAGTAATACATTAGCTGGTCAATTGGTTGCAGCAACTATCAATGTTGCCATGGACTTACAATTAGCTAATTTCTCTACTCCTGCACATCATTTAGGTGTTATGTATTGCAGTTTCCACCCATTCAAAGGTTATACAGTTAATCAAGTTATTAACGAAGCTAATAATGCACTTGGTGGTTTACCTACTACACACAGCATTTCTGACTTAGTATCTGCATTAGATAATATCAACCAAAACTACGATAACGGAAACCAAGATCATGGTGACTTAGTTTGCCACATTGAAGGTGAAGATTTAGATGATCATGGTGGGGATGAATTAAACGGTAAAGATGAAGATGGTTCTATCAATGCGGGTCGTGCAGCGAATGTAAATAACATCACTGCTGGTACAATCGATGGTTTGAATTTGTATCCTAACCCTACTGAAAACACGGTTACAATCGAATTCACAGCTAATAAAGTAGAAACTACACGTATAATGGTAATCGGAACAAATGGTCAATTAATTGATGCAGTTCCTTATACAACTGTTGTTGGATTAAACAAACACAGCATGGACGTGCGTAACTACGCAGCACACAACAATATGATGTTGATTCAAATAATTGTTGATGGTCAGGTTAAGCAACAAATGTTGTCAACTCCTCACTAATCAATTCTGAGGCTAGAAAACAAAAAATCCCGAGCAAATTGCTCGGGATTTTTTGTTTTTATACTCGTCAAGATTTTATTGTAAACTAAAACTAATTGGCAAAACAAACTGAACTTTAACAGCTTTACCTTCTTGTTCTCCGGGAATCCAATGCGGCATATTTTGTACTACACGTAATGCCTCTGCATCTAATAAAGGATCAATAGATTTTTGAACTTTTAAATCAGCAACAGAACCATCTTGTTGAATAACAAATTTCACACGCACCCTACCCTCAATCCCTTTTTTACGAGCTTTTTCTGGATATTTTATATTATCCACCAAATAAGCATATAAGGCATTCATACCACCTGGGAATGTTGGCATTTTTTCTTCAGGAAAATAGACAAGTTTTGATCCATCCACTGCATAGCATTTACCTTCCAATAAAGTATCGGCATTATAATTTTCATACCGCATAAACGTTCCGTTTGGCCAAAACTTAATATAAGCACCTTGACGCTGACCATGATTATAAACGACTATTTTCGTTAGTCTATTACTATCTGCAAAGAAAAAAGAAGTATCCTGAAATACTTTCGCAGAAGCATCTTCATAGCGTACAATTTTATCGATTGAACGATTCGCTAGATTGATTGTACGTTTTTCAAAAAAATCAGAAAACTTATAATCACATCGAATATAACTTGCAGTCAATATATTATCCAATTCTGTATAATCATTATCCAAATACGTACTATCAACTAACTGAGCCATTGAAGGCAAAGCAAGCATAGAGAGGCCGCTACTTAACACAAATTGCTTCCATTTTTTCATACACGAAAATAGAAAATATTGCGAAAGGATGAGCGCTTTAAGAGTGATGCCTTATATTTGAAGTATGACAAATTTATTTCAAAACAAAAGCGCGAAGCTTTTTGCTTTTCTAAGCGCCTTTTTTGTAGCGAATGCCTTAATAGCAGAATGCATAGGCGGAAAGATATTCTCTTTAGAATCAGTTTTCGGAATCAATCCAGCCGACATTACATTATTCAGAGAACAGCACCTTTCCTTTGCCTTAACCTGCGGTGTATTATTATGGCCATTAGAATTTGTCATGACAGATATTGTCAATGAATATTATGGTCCGAAAGCTGTTAGAAGAATCTCTTATATCGCAATCGGTTTAATTGCATATGCCTTCATCATGTTTTATATAGCCATTAAAGTGAGTGCACCTAATTGGTGGATACATTCAAAAGAATCAAATGGTGTTCCGAATATGCAAATGGCTTTCGAAGCCATTTTTGGACAAGGTATGTGGATTATATTTGGTAGTATGGCAGCATTTATGTTCAGTCAATTAGTGGATGTATTTGTCTTTCATAAAATCAAACAAAAAACGGGCGACAAATATGTTTGGCTACGTGCAACAGGTTCAACCCTTGTTTCCCAATTGATTGATAGTTTTATCATTTTATTTATTGCATTTTATTGGGGAGGAAACTGGAGCTGGCAAAAAGTATTGGCCATTTGCATGATGAATTATACCTATAAATTCACGATGGCCATTATACTCACGCCATTGATTTATCTGGTTGAAAATCGAATCGATAATTATTTGGGGAAGGAAACCGCACTAAAAATGAAACGTAGTGCAATGGGTGAAAATGATACTATCACAGATATGCCTGTGGGCGCATAAAAACAACTATAAAATGAAAAAGCTCTATTTTAATATAATAGGTATTGGCCTCATCCTTTCTTGTCATAACGCAGATAAAACAGTAAGAATCGATCTTACCCATACGTTTGATTCGACTACCTTGTATTGGCCTAATAATACCTGTGGATTTGAGCATAAAAAGGATTTTGCAGGTATTAACGACAAAGGATTTTATTATTCTTCCTATTCATTTTCTACACCAGAACATGGTGGAACACATATTGATGCACCGATTCACTTTGCAGCAGGAAAAGAAACGGTAGATCGTATTCCGTTAAGTAGTTTATGTGGTAATGCGGTATGTATTGATGTATCGAGGAAAGCATTAGCAAACAGAGATTTTCAAATTAGCATTGTAGATGTAGAAGAATGGCAGAAATCCAATGGTGCCATTGAAGAAAATTGTATCATCCTATTTCATACCGGATATGGTAAGTTCTATCCACATAGAAAAGAATATTTTGGCACCGAACTTAAAGGTGATAGCGCAATACCTAAACTACATTTCCCTGGGATATCACCGGAACTTGCCAGCTGGCTTGTCAAAAAGAAAGTAAAATCGGTTGGTTTGGATACACCTAGTATGGATTACGGTCAAAGTACAATGTTTGAAACACATCGTATACTTCTAGGGAATAATATACCTGGTTTTGAGAACCTTGCCAATACAGAGCTATTGCCTTCAAAAGATTTTATCATTGAAGCATTACCTATGAAAATCGGAGGCGGTAGTGGCGCACCACTCAGGATTATTGCCACTACAAATACCGATTAGGTAAAAAAAGCCCCCCAGCTAGTTACTACCTAGTTGTAATTGAACGTGTTTACTCCCATTCAATTGAATGCCATAGAAGTTAAAATAGTTACCAGACTCCTCTATTGAGCCATCTGGCAATAGTACGGATTGACGCTGGCCATTTAACTTTTCAATAAAATTAATTTCATCTACGAAGTCTGGCAAGGGTGTGAACCATAAGGTGAAATGCCACAACTGACCTTTCGTAGAAAAATAGGTACGTTTTGGGGATATCGCTATGTTATCAGCTTGCACAAGTATACATTTAAAAAGCTGATCGGCAGATTCAACATAGCAATCTTGTTCTATTGAAATCCAACCTCCATTAATATATTGATAGGAAGTTTTATAAATAAAATCGATCCGTAAATGATGTGACATCCGTTCTATCCTTGCGATGGATAAATCTCCAACAGACTGAGATTGATTTGAAACAGCAGGATTAAAAACGCGGTTGGACAAATCATTAAATTTAATTTTCTGAATTTTTGTATTCATTTTTATAGTAATTAATTATAATATTAAAAAATTGGATCTTCGTCAAATTCATCCACTTCATCTGATGCAACAAGAGATAACTCATCATTTTTAATCTTTAGACGTTCCAAACTACGTTCAGCTTCTTTAACGAAACGTTCAGGATTAAAAGATTTACTTTTAAAATAGGTAAGCCACGAACCCGTAATGCTCTGAGAACGATTAAGGGTAAATGCATCTCCATAGATATGATGTGAAAGGTCGGTAGCAATATTCAAGGCTGCATTAAAATTTAACCCGATTTCAGCAGCATAGCGAGAGCGAAGATGCATCATAAAATCAACGGCTGCCATCCGCTTTTCATACGGAACACGACGCAGGTCGTCATAAAACATTTGGACAGCAGGTAAATGCAATTGATCAAAAGATAAGGGTGTTTGTAACAAATTCCACATCGTCTCCAATGGCTTGATGAGTTGTTTTGAAATGTTTCTAAAATAATGAAATGCTCCTTCTTCTATCCGTATTACAGAGGTGTTCGCATAACTACATTTATAGGTAAATCGTGTCCGTTTTCCCATTAATAATCCATTGGAACATTTATACCGATAATAACCCATTTCAATGGTAAAGCTTCGATTACGTTTGAGAAAATTAGAGACTCTAACAAATGGATAATATTCGTCCGATATCTCCGTATTAAAAGTTCGAAAATGCGCATCTCCCAAAAGCGCTCGCTCTGAAGTATCACGCAACAGCGGTGTATCATAGCCTACTCTATCTTCACTAAATGAAGAATAGACACCATGTCGATTTAAAACATATTTACAATCCGGATGAATTAAATCGACACTAAATTCTGTACCGGAGTATGAGTTTGAAATGCGATGAATTTGTGGTGAACGCCCAAAGGTATTTTTAAAAATTGCTTCTCCGATTCGTAAGGCTTCAGCATGCTCTACTACAGTAAAATTAGTATCAACAATACTAATCCCTTCCTTTGTCGACTGATTAACCAACGCCATTTTACCAGGCATTGGAAAAGCTGGTGAAATAGGCATTTCAAGGCTATTCCACTGCTTTAGCCAAGTAATGAAATCAACTCCTTGTTCTGGCAACCAATAACATACAGGCGCTTTTGCAATTTTAAAGAAAGTCCTTGAATCAAAGTCCCGCGTGAGGACATTTAAGTTTAATTGTTCTTGTGGCATAGTATTTATTTTTTGATACCACAAAGAAACTATAGCAAAACGCAGTCTATTTGCGTTTTACTTTTAACTCAAAAAAAACTTATACTACTTCTAAAAGCTCCTTAGGATTAAAGTGAATTCCTGTGTAGAAAAAATCATTTTCCGTACGGCCATCAGACTCAAAAAGATTATAAACAGACTCTTCGAGAGGTATTGGCTCAAATCGAATCGAGAAAAACAAGCGGGCTTTATTATAATCAAATTCAACTTTATCGGGTGACAAAACAATATTATCTGCAGACAACAAACGATACTTTTTACCATTTTTTACATTCTCCAAATAAGCATTCGCCCCAAAATTAACCCATCCTCCATTAATATAAATAGAGCGCGTAGGATAACCAAAATCAATTTGTAAAGCTTCATTGGTCCAAATCAATCGTAATAATGTCGGATTTGAAATAGCATTTATTTGTCGAACAAAAGGATTCGATAATAATAAGACTTTATTTTTTTCTGATTTTTTTGACATCAATAGAATTATAAATACGGTCAGCAATAATTTGAACGAATGGCGCAGGACTTTGAACTTTAATCAAACTTAGTCTGCTTAAAAAGTAATTGACTAATTCAAGCGTTGGAATTAATTCCACTTGACATAATACAAAACCATCATCACTCTTCTCTAAAATAATTTGAGAATCGTGAATTGGGTGGCTTAAAATATAATCTGAATACTGAGGAAAAACAGAAAACCGAATTTTAACTAGCTCCATACTTTCTTTAATAGGGAGTACTCCAATCATGTTTTTAAAGTATGAATTCCATTTTACACGATCTAAGCCAACGAATTTTTTCTTCACCTGTATAGGAGCATAAATACGATCTAGGCCAAAGGTACGCACTTCATTATGCTGTTCGGAAAAACCAATCACATACCAGAATCCTTGAAATTCCTTTAAATAAGAAGGATGTAGTACTACCGAAGTGAAGGTCCGTTTCTGATAATTATAATGCACAATCGAAAGAGCTATTCGCTCCTTAATTGCTGTATGAATCAAATCAAAATGTTCAATCCCATTTTGAGGTGGAGTGCGTTCAGTTATAATATAGCCATAATTATCAGATGAAATTTGTTCATTTAATGTATTAAGGATTTTAATAGTAGCATTATTGAAATCATGGGTCATTCGCAAACCGGAATAACTATGTAATAAATCAATAGCTGACAATAATGACTCCTTTTCTTCAGAACTCAAAGGCACATTATTAATTGAAAAAGGAGCGCTATAATAATAACTCTGCGTTGCTCGACTGTACTTAATTGGCGCATAATACGCAAGTGATGAATCTTCCTTCATCGCCTTAATATCTTTTTGAATCGTACTTGTAGAAATCTCTTTATTGAGTTGTTCTTCTAAAATGCGCTGAAAATCATACATCGTAGGATGTTTGATTCTACGATTACTTAAAATACTATCAATTATTTTATAACGTGCAGAAGCGTCTTTATTGCTAGGCATTTTATCAAATCATTAAAGTTAGCAAGCCTATCTACCTTATTTTCTAAGATATGAGCTAATCAATTTGGTATTATAAATTAACAAAATACAAGTCAATAACAAACAAACGGCTAAAATGCTAAATCCACCAGAGAGCAGCAGTGTTAAACTTGTCCATCCTTGAATTGCAGTGTGTAAAACAAACTTTTGAATCAATACATTGGCAACGGCTCCGAAAAAAACTAACATCATAAAGATGATAAGCTTGACGTAGAACAACAGCACACGATCAGAATGTTCCATAATTAAGTAAAGTCCGTGTAATATCAGTCCATCTTTCGTCATTTTACGTTCACCACCTAAGCGAGGCAAACGACTTTGCGTAACGAAGCCTTTTCTCAATTTTTGACGTGATAGAAAGCCTGCAAAATTAAAAAACGCTTGTCCTTCTAATTTAGCAAACGCACTTTTATTGATAAAAGAAAAATTACCGAAACGTATCGTATGACCTAAAACAACAAATAAAAACAATTGATATAATGCATAATAAATCTTGAATCCAAGGCTATCATGTCGTTTACCTCGTTTAACAAAAACAATATCTTCTGTTACGAGATTAGATTCTACAATTTTTAAAATGGCTGCGGGATCATCTTCTCCATCGCTATCCATCACTATTATACCATCACACTTTTCTTTAAAGGCAATTTGTAGTCCTTCATAAATAGCACCTTGATGCCCACGATTTTGAAGCAAACTATGAATACGCCACGTAAAATTAGCGGATGCAATGGAATATCCGTTTAATAATTCTACTGTATTATCACTTGAACAATCATTCACCAAAATCAACTCAAAAGTATGCGACGAATAAACCAATGTTTGTTGCAACAATTCAACAAACTGAATAGCAACCTTTCCTTCGTTATAGGTCGGAGCGATAATTTTAAAATGCATGATAGTTTGAAGTTACGAAAACAGAATCAGGTAAACAAATTTCAATCTAATTCCTTGATTATAATTAATTTTACAAACTCAAACATAACTTCAAAACGCATGAAAACAAAAATCTTTTCATTTTTACTTTTGGGAGGAATGACTTTTCTAAAGCCATTTGTATCAGAAGCACAAGTAACTTCACCGGCTCCTTATTGTGACGCCTCCTTTGATGATATGCAGGGCTTTCCCGTTGATGACCATATCAATTCTGTAAGTTTTGGAACATTGAACAATGCATCGAACGCACAATACGCAGCACCTCATTATGTTCATTACAATAACCTTGCAAATGCAACTTTCATCGCCGGAAACACTTATAATCTAGCTGTAAATTTTTATGTAGCGGGTGGCTGTGGCTATGGAGTATGGATTGATTATAATTACAATTTCATTTTTGAAGCGAATGAAAAAGTAGCAGGAACTACGGGGAATAATTACCTCACATTAGGAACAACAAGTATTACACAAAGTATTACTATTCCTGCGTCGGTAGCAAGCGGGAATACACGGATGCGCGTGCGTCTAGTGGAAGACGATAACCATCACATGTCCTCAACTGATGAATTACCTTGTAATGCAAGTACAAGTGCTACGGACGTGATGGACTGGGGAGAAACTGAAGATTATTCAATAACGATTCAAAACACGAATGGAATTAATCAACTGCAAACTTCTACAATCAACGTATTTCCTAATCCTGCAAGTGAAAGTGTTAATATTGATAATGAGTTTGTTGGAAGCAAATACAATATCCAAAGTATGAACGGACAAACTATTCTCTCCGGCGTTCTAACTACTTCAAATTTGGATATTCAAACACTCGCGTCTGGCAGTTATTTATTAATCATTGAAGACAAGAAAAATAAAATTTCACATTCACTAATTATAAAGGAATAGTTTAGTATCAACTAATAAAAATGCCCCCATTAAGTGTCTAACTTTTTGGGTGCAGTCTATTAAGAGGTCTTTTTTTATGCTAGCATCAATTGACTACCAACCACTTCATCTTTGTTTACGATTACTGCTTTAGGTATTCTTTCTTGCAGATCACCAACATGCGAAATTATTCCTACAATGCGATCTTCTTTTACTAAGGATTGCAAGGTTTCATATACCATATTGGTGCTTTCTTCATCTTGCGTACCAAATCCTTCATCAATAAAAAAGAAGTTCTTTTCTTGGTTATATGTAGTTTGTACACTCTCTGCTAGGGCTAACGCTAAACATAAGGATGCTTGAAATGCTTGTCCTCCGGATAATGTCTTTACACTTCTAGAAGCTCCATCATTTAAATAATCGACAATTTCAAAATCACCTTTATCATTTACACGTAAGCTTAGCTGATTGCGTGTTAGTCGATGAAAACGTTGATTTGCGACCGATGCTAATTGTTCTAAGTAAATACTTGAAACATAATTTACAAAACCATTCCCCTTGAACATATTTACAAGCTTATCGATTAATTGATGACGTTTTTCTAACGCTTGCATTTGAAGAGATAAGGTTCCTTTCTCTAAAAAACGTTTTTTAAGGGTACTTAAGTGGCCTTCTAATTTACCACTTTCACTTAACAATGATTCAAAATCCAATTTAGCTAATTCATAATCATGGGCTAAACTCGCAAACTGCGCAGCATCAAAAATTGCACCCTCCAATTGAGATTCCAACTGACTCAAAACAGCTTTTAATGAGTTAACAGCCTCAAAATATTTTTCAACTTCATCACGCCAAATAGGGATTTCATTGACCAATTTAAACAGGTCATGTAGCTGCTCTTCATCTTGAAATTCGCTTTTGGCCAATGTTTCAACTATAGTTGTTATGATTGAATTCAATGTAGTTGTTTCATTTTGAATAATCACTTTTAATTGTGAAATCTGCCCTTCGAGTAAACTTTTAAAATTCAATTTTTCATTTAGCATTAGGCTTTGCGTTTCAAATTGATTACGAAATTGTCTAATTGATTCTTTCAAGGTTTCGGAGCTCGACAGTAACTCTTCATGCGAACTATTCTCAATCAAAGTCAACATCTTCTGACTTAAGCCAGATTGCATGGACTTACAAACAGCAAGCTTTTCTGTATAGGCTAATTTGGCTTCATCTAATCGAAGCTTCACAGTTTCGAAATTCTTTCGTGTTGTTTCTAAATTATTGACAGCATTGCTTTCACTTATTTCTGCCTCCTTTAATTCATTGCTGAGTTTTAAATCTTGCATTTTAATTTCCTCGAATACACTCGGATCATCCTTGCTCAAGTCCGACCATTTAAAGGACGCTTGATGTTGATGTAGCTTAGTCTTCAAATCATCTACTTGCATATTTTTAGCGTCGATGACTTTCAAGGCTTCATTTAATTGAAACACGAGTTGATTCGCCTTTTGCTGACTGCTTTGTAGAGAATCTATTTCATTTTTTAAACGACTAATTTCAAGTTCAAGACCTTGTAATTCTTTTGCTGTATCCGTATCAGAAATAATCGCTGGATGTTCCAATGCGCCACAAAGTGGACAAGCGGCTCCGTCATGTAAGTGTTCAGCAAAATCTACTAATGCAGCTTTAACCCTCAACTGACTTAATATTTGTTCTTTTTCATTTAATAAAGAATTAAGTCGGGATAAATTAAACTGAAAGTAGGTTTCAACATTATCTCCTTTAGGAATTATTAATTCTAATGCTTGATTATAGCCATCGCGGCTTTTCAATAAATTATTTACTTCAGCTTCGAGCGAATTCATTGCCTCCACGAAAATATCTTTTTGCTGATACCATGTCGACACATCCAATAGCCAATTGCTATCACGTTTTTTACCTCTTAAGGTGCTTACAATGGATCTTATTTCTTGCAATTCTTGTTGATGAAGATCGAATTGCAATTGGCCTTTTTTTACTTGATTTTCAAATTTCTCAAAATTACTTTTTGCTGATTCCAATGCGGCCAATTTAGATTTCAATTCGATGATCAAATCATAATCACGGAGTTCTTGTTCCTTAGCAGGAATAAGTTTCATCTCTTCTTGTAAAAAATTCAAACGTATTGTTGCCTCATCGCAGGTTTTAACGATAGCCGAAAATTCGATTTCTTTTGCATTAAATTCCTCGTTCGCCTCTTTTAATTTTGTCTGACTAATTTTCCGTAAGCTAAATGGTGTATTGAATAAATCATAAGCCTTTGTATACGATTGAACTAACTTTTGTCTTTCTAATTGAGTAGATTCTTGCTGTATTAAAACATCATATTCAGACTTACGCAATTGCAATAATTCCACATTCTTCTTTAACAATTCCTGCTTCTCATATAATGATTGCTTTTCTGCCAATGTTTGTCGAGCCTGTTCGGTCTTTTTCAGAACTTCTAAAAAGGTCGCATCAAGTTGCTGAATCATTTCCTCATTGACATCTTCATAGGTTAAGAGTTGACCGGATAGCTGATCAATACTGGCTTGATTTTGATTTAAAAGTGTTTTTGCTTTATCGTATAAATTGTAACGTTGCAATCCAAAAATCTGCATCATCATATTGGAGCGTTCTGTTTCTTTAAGCTCTAAGAACTCCTTGAATTGCCCTTGCGGAATGATGATGGTTCGTTTAAAGTTTTCATAACTCAAACCAACAATTTCACTTCCGTCAAACTTATCAATCGGCAACCATTGTTCTAGATGCCATATATAAGCCTTTCTACTAATAGATTCTGTTTCGTTATATTTCTTTTTACGTTTCCAGCTAACGACCATTCTATATTTCTTGGCATTAAAATTTAAAAAATCAAAGACAATTTCTGCTGCATCTGATTTTAAATTTAACATGTTATAACCGCGTGAATCACTCTTATTCAATCGTTCTGTTTCACCGTAAAGCGCCATAGAGATAGCTTCTAAAATGCTCGACTTACCAGAACCAACTTTCCCGAAAATACCGAATAAACCAGCTTCGGTGAGCTTCGTAAAATCAATCTCCTGTTTCGTTTGATACGAATACAATCCTTTAATACTTAAATATATTGGCAACATACTTATTTAGATAAAATTTCATTAAACACGTTCAATAACTCCTCGCTAGGTGTTTGTCCTTTTTCACGCGACTTAAAATAATCCGCAAAGAGCCCGTGAATATCCTGATCGAGATTAACCTTAGCACGCGTATTTCCGCTTTCTTGATTGCTATCACTTTTAACAACAGGAATTAAAAAGATAATTCCCGGATGTGCGGCATACAAACTTTTCCGTTCATCTACCGTCAAAAAAGTTTCTGATTCAATGGTTAATTCCACTAAGTGATTTTGATGTGCCTGCAACCACTCAACGGCTGTCGCGATGGAATCAAATCTCCGACGATAAAGTGTTTTGCCTGCATGCAATGGAAATTTTTCAACTTCTACAGGCATGTTAGGTGCTAAGGATAAAATATTAACATACTTCGCTTGTTCATCTTCCGAGAAGCTATAGGCTAATGGACTGCCGGAATAAGCAGCGCGTTTTTTTGCTTTATCGACCCAATGATTACGATGCAAATGTCCCAAAGCAGTATACTGCATTTGAGGCGGGATAGCATTCGTATAAATTATATCGGCATTACCGATTTTAATGGGCTTTTCGCCTTCTGGTTCTGGCTCTAAATCCGCTCCTACTTCGGCCATATAAAGATGGGTCATTAATAAATTAACTCCATTTTCATCACAATACCGATTGGCTAGCTGTTCCCATTTCTGCGCTATCACTTCATTCACTTTTCTCTCGCGATCTTCTTCTCCTAGATAAACTTGCAGACGGGTTTCACTCATGTAAGGACTTGCAACAATACGAATTGGAAATTCAAATGCGGGCAATTTTAGCTCGAGGAAGCCTTCGTCTACTTTCGTGACTTTAAACCCATCTTGCGTTTCAAACAAAGAAGGTGTTGTTTTGGTATTACCAATTAAAACAATTCCACATTCCGTGGCTAAAGGATTTGGCGCATCAATTCGATCTGGATTATCATGATTGCCTGCGATAGCAATGACAGGACGCTTCCCGTTATTAGAAAGGCGTTTGAATGTTTTATAAAACAATTCTATTGCTTCAATCGGAGGATTAACCGTGTCAAATAGATCACCAGCAATTAATACTATATCGATCAATTGTTCATCTGCCACACGACAGATTTCATCCAAAACGAGGGCTTGTTCGGGTAGACGAGAATAAAAATCAAGGCGCTTGCCAAGATGCCAGTCGGCGGTATGTAAAACTTTGAGCATAATTATAACAGTAGTATACTAAGATAAGCAATACTGCATATACGCAAGCAGTAAAGAAACCTTTGCCTGCCGAAGAAATTTTATTTTGGCTGATAATGCGCCTTCAGTCCTTCCGTGACCAAAGCCACTGCTGGACAGATCATGCTATTGAGGTAGGTGATCTTTAGTTTATTATGCATTTTATTCTGTTGTGTATGCGGATAATCTCTGCAGGCACCTGGGCGGCTCTCATAAACAGAACAATACTTATCACTACAGAGGAATGGGCAAGGTAGCTGTTGAAACACGTAATCATGATCCTCATCGATACGTAGATACTTTTCAGTGAACTGCGAAGGACGCATTTTAGTTGCTGCGGCTAAGCGGTCGATATCTTTATCTTTAAGCAAGGGGCCTGTACCGGAGCAGCAATTGGCGCATTGCAAGCAATCAATTTTTTCGAACGCTTCTTCATCTAATCGATTCGTTACTTGGTCTAAGTCGCGGGGAGAGAGCTTCTTCAGTCGTTCATAGAACTTCTTATTTTCTGCACTCTTTTTGGTTGCTTCGACAATAAGCTGCTTATATTCCTCTTTCATTTTTTTAATTATTTCTGTGTCTCTTGCCAAAGTTCAATTTTATTTCCTTCAGGGTCGAGCAAATGAAGGAATCTGCCATACTCATCGCCTGTAATGGTATCTAGTATCGTTACACCATTTGCTTTTAAGTTTTGATAAATGGTGTTAATATCATCGACCCTATAATTAATCATAAATTCTTTGGTAGAAGGCTGAAAATAGTTTGTTTTTTCATTGAAAGGTGTCCACAAGGTGGTCCCAATATTAGAAGGATAATCTTTTTCACGCCATTCAAATTTTGCTCCATAATACGGAGAGATATCCATTCCTAATTGATTTTTATACCACTCTTTAATCTGTTTGGGATCTTTGCATTTGAAAAATACACCACCAATGCCGACTACTTTAGCGACTGAGGTTGAAGATTCTTTAGACTGGTCGAAAGTGCCTTTAAACATGAATCCGAAGCAAAACGAAACCGCCATACCCAAAAAGAAGAGTGAATATTTTCTCATAATGCTAAAATTAAGGAGGCATTTTATAATTATTAGTGAATAATTGAAGTTTATTGATGAATTCCCCCCTATCTTTGCATCTCAATTGGGGCTGTTTTTGGATTTGACAGCGTTGTTCTTTGAAGGTAAGCATGCCGTGCGTCGGGAATAGTTAGCACGTAAAACTCCGTTCTCAATACTTTTACATGGCGAAAACGCCTATGCAATGGCTGCCTAATCGATAGATTACGCTCCATAGTCTCCCTGGTTCGTTATACTTCACCTTCCAGCTAAGACTTTGTCGACGAAGTATTCTGTAAAGAAAGAGCTGTGCGTCTTTGCAGGAACTTGCATAGCTGGGTTGCAGGAATAGGTTAGCAAATCACCTTCCGGCAGCTGAGATCTCAAGCATTGGCTAAGCATGTAGAAAGCTTTCCGAGCCGGTGCCTGGACCCGGGTTCGACCCCCGGCAGCTCCACTTTTTCAGAATGAGAAACAGTAACAGAATCAGAATGATTTCATTCTCTTACTTTTTCTCATTCTTTTTTATCACTCATTCTCATTTTCCTACTCATTCTCATTCTCTAATTACTCCACTCCAATAGCACCTATATTCTTTTAAAAGTAAGTATCCAATGTTCGAGTTTCAAAATCTAGAAGTTTATAAAAAATCAATCGTTTTTCATCTAAACTGTAAATCAATTTTAGAAAAAAAGAAAGTGGCAAATTATGTGAAAGATCAACTTGGAAGAGCGTCTTATAGCATAGTTTTAAATATTGCAGAAGGGAGTGCAAAAACCAGTAAAGCAGATAGGAAAAATTATTTTACAACAGCTCGAGGATCTGTATTCGAAAGTGCTGCTATTTTAGATATTATGTTTCAGAGTAAAGAGATAGAAGAATCACAATACAAAGAAAATATACTTTTAGCTGACGAACTTTCTCGAATGCTATACAGAATGATCCAAAATTTAAGTACTAAATAAACAAGTACGCTCCACTAATCAGAGCGACAGAGCGACAGCGAAAAAGCGATGATTCGCCCTTCGCTCTCACTCTGTTTCTCTCTCTAAATCAGTGCCACAGTAAGGAAATATAGTAACAGGTAGTAAGTAAAAATGTTAAGACAGAGAAGTGTTATAAAATGGCATTCGACTTTAGGAATTTAGAAGTATATAAAAAAGCAAAGGAATTTCATTCTGCTTGTTTAACTGTGTTAGAAACTTCCAAACCTGCCAATTTTGTTAAAGATCAATTAGGAAGAGCATCAATGAGTGTCGTTCTTAATATTGCAGAAGGCTCTGGTAAATTTTCAAATGCAGATAGGCGTAATTTCTATGTTATTGCTAGAGCTTCAGTTTTTGAATGTGTTGCTGTTATTGATATCCTTAATGATCAAAAGAAAATTACGCTTCAAGAATTTGAAAGCCTACTTAATAATGCTGACGAACTTTCTCGAATGCTTTATAAAATGATTAGTAATTTGAGTACGAAATAAACATTTTCAATTTATTATACTAAGTTCGATTTAGTCCGCACAAGCTCCACTTTTTCAGAATGAGAAACAGTAATAGAATCAGAATGATTTCATTCTCTTACTTTTTCTCATTCTTTTTATCACTCATTCTCTTACTCCTACTCATTCTCCTATTCTTAAAATGTGTATTAAAAAAAACTAGGTTAGTCTTTAGCCTTTAAATTTACCAATAACCAGTGAGGGAATAGTTGTGGGTTAGCTTTAAATTTTCCTCTGAGCCAATTTAGAGCACTCCTTTTATACAAGCCCTTTTCCCATTTTACCCATTTAAGTATACGCCTATTTAATTGATGGCATATAAATCTAAAATGTCCTTTAGAAAATTTGCCATAGTAGTTAATAATCCCTCTTATAATTGGTCTGATTTCTTTCGCTAGTGCTTCCAACGATATTCGCTTCTTATGTAATTGCATTGCCTTGAATTTCCCTAACACACTTTTCTCCGATTTATCACTAATAAAAATACTAGGCATCAACATTCCTCTACCTTTTATTTTGTTCCATTGTGGACGAATCGTAAAGCCTAAGAAATCATACTTCTTGACATACTTTCCTTTTGATATTCCACGTAGGTTTACAATCTTGGTTTTGATTGGATGTAATTCTAGCTTACATTTTATTAAGCGTTCCTTTATTTGTTTTAATACAAATAACGCTTGCTTTTCTGTCCTACAATGCACTACAATATCATCTGCGTAGCGTTCAAATGGTTTCTCGGGATGGTTCTTATCCATCCATTTATCAAAACATACATGCAAATAAATATTTGCCAATAACGGACTTATTACACCACCTTGCGGGGTTCCTGTTAGTCGGTCTACATAATTTCCATCTTGTTTTACTATGCCTGCTCTGAGCCACCTTTCTATGTAAAGCATAACCCATTTATCCTTGCAATAATGTGCTATTGATTGCATCAACAATTTATGGTCTATGGTATCAAAAAAACTTTTGATGTCTAAATCTATCACAAAGTCATGCCCGAAGCAGTTCTTGCAGGATTGCTCCACTGCTTCATGACAGCTTCTTTTGGGACGATAACCAAAACTGCTTGAATGAAACTTCGGTTCTACTATTACCTCTAAGTGGGACTTTACTACTTCTTGCGCCACACGGTCTAACAAGGTTGGAATACCTAGTTTTCGCTCTCCTCCGTCACTTTTCTTGATGCTAACTTCTTTTACAGCTTTTGGAAAATAAGTACCTGAGGTCATTCTATTCCATAGAAGATATAATTGGGTTTTTAGATTTTTGTCTAAGTGTTCCCATGTCATTTTATCTATGCCCGAACTTCCTTTGTTGGCTCTTACTTTCTTGTAAGCTTGCCATACCATTAGCCTGGTTATTGGCTGTGATTTTACCTCATAATAATCAATCATCCCTTGCGGTTGTAAATTTTATAAGACTAAACTAGCTAGGCCCTTCGCTCCAATATGTTTCCATATCTTCATTACTACTACGACCTAGTCTGTCATCGATACTTCATCCAATCCTTGGATGGCTGCTGCCTTTTTCAATTTAACAGCGAAGTATCGATTTCTCTTGTTCCATTCAAAAGCCTGTTTGTAGTTCCTGCTGCCTTTACCCCGAGAGTCATGTAATCGGCAATCAAGTCTTCCATTACACTCTTATCACAAGTACAAACGTAACTACTTGTTTTTGACTCTATCTATTGCGCTTAGGAGGCTTGATAGGCAGTTCAATTTATTCAGCTCCTACAAACTCACCTACAGGAATACTCGTTCCCGTTTTTTCCTAATCGTTCACCACAAAAGGAGTTTCCGCCTTATGCAGCATTAGTTGGTTTAAAGACTACTCTTGACAGTCGTCTTTGGAAGGCCTTTCCAATTTGTTTCGGTAGCATGGCCACTCTTTTCGCTTGAGCTCCACTACTTTATTTATCCTCCACTATTTGGTCTTCCATCTTTTGAATAGCATTCAATTTCCATTTAATGAAATTGATTCAAGACACACACGGTTTGGCGCTTGGCGAAGAAGCGGATTTAGAAGCACAAAACTGTCTGCCAGCACTGAACTTGATACGAAGCACAAAGCTTCATTTAAGCACTGAACCCGCTTTTTTGCCAAACGCCTGTTAGTGGTAGTCATTTTACGGAATATAAGTGATTTCAAATATCAGTCCATTTGATGAAGTATTTTTTGTGTTAGGTATTTGAAAACCCGAAGAAAAAATCAAATGTTTCGCAAACTTATACGCACCTCCAAAAATTAAATTGCTGATTGAAGTCCGCCCGCTAATAAAATCTGCTTGAAAAAATAGTTTATCATTAATAATTTCATATTCAGTTCCTAATTGGATACCTATATTTTGCAAATCGCTTGAAAATCTTGTTTCATTCCCCAAATAATTATTATTTCCAACATAAAATCCTGCAATAAATTTTATTTTTTTTAACTCATATCTATTATTTAAATAGACATAATATTCAAATTCTGATGGTTTTGATGGAAATGCTATCTGTCCACCAATTGCCAAGGAATATTGTTTAAACTCTAATACTTTTTTTTGCATATTTATTCCAACAGAAGGAAAAACGATTTGTTTATTATTGCTGTTACTAATCAATTTTTTTGTATCATAGTCGTAAGTGACTCCCAAAATATTTAAACCAATTTCATATTTTTTTCCTAATCCATAGCAAAGTGTTGTATTGCTTGCAATGTTCTTTGGAAACAAGTTCATTTGTTGCTGAAAGAATATTTTATTCTTCTCCGTGATATCAGAACTGGGTACATTAAAAAAATTTTGTTGAGCAAAAACTCCCGCTACAGTAAATTGAAAAAATAATAGCATTAAATGTATCTTATTCATTTTATAATTTATAATACAATTTGATTCTGCAATTATGATTACCACTAACTTGTATATACACGAAACAAAACTTCGCAAAGCCATACAATTATGGAGTGATATGCGAAACTTTGATTCATTTAATTCTTTTGTAGATCGTCAGCATAAAGTGGACATAAGTGTGACTAAACAAAGTTATACTTAAAAACCATAAATTGCTTACAATGAAAGAAAAAGAACCAAAAAATGCGGAGGCAGTTATCAAGGATATTCGCCGACGAACCAAGCGTAAATTTAGCTCTGAGGAAAAAATCAGAATTGTTATTTCAGGATTGCGTGGTGATGAATCCATTAACACCATTTGCAGAAAAGAAGGCATCGCACCAGCGTTGTATTATCGATGGAGCAAAGACTTCATTGAGGCCGGCAAACGGAGATTAAATGGAGACACCTTGCGGGAGGCAAATACAGATGAAGTAAATCAGATTAAAAATGAGAATGTAGAGCTTAAAAACCTAGTGGCCGAGTTAATGCTCGATAATCGGACGTTAAAAAAAAGCATGAATGGTCTCGAATCAAATTCCACAGGTATATGAGAATGACAGCTGCAGAAAAAATGGAGATCATAAAGATGGTAGAACAATCGCCCATTGGCGTTAAGGCTACCTTGGAACAAATTGGTATTCATCGAAGTACGTTTTATGCGTGGTATGATCGGTATGTCAAATTTGGCGAGACTGGATTGGAAATTATTACATCAAAACAGCATTGTGTTTGGAATAAAATACCCTATGAGATAGAATCGCAGATTATAGATTTTGCTTTGGAAAATCCTGAATTGTCTGCCCGTGAGTTGGCCATACGATACGCCGAATCCAGTGAGTACTTTGTATCCGAATCAACCGTATATCGGCTGCTCAAGAAGCGAGGATTACTAACTGCTCCCAACTATGTGGTATTGAGTG
>CANGEV010000023.1 GCA_947452995.1 Chitinophagales bacterium | reverse complement strand
GGCACGAAGAAGAGTTACATTTCTCGATTAGAAAATGGCAAGAGTGATATTCAATTATCTACGCTACGAAGAATAGTGGAGGAAGGTCTTGGACGAAAAATTCAAATCACGATTTTGTAAAAAAGGCGCGCTTATTTCAGTTCTTTTAAGCTCGTCTCGGCCTGTGCTTTATAGGTTCCTCCTTCGGAAATAATTTGCTGGAGGATAGCCTTTGCCGTGATCGGGTCGTTGATTTTAATATGCGCTAAAGCCTTTTGATAGCGGGCAGCGTCGTAAATATCGTCGTTCGTCTGCACCATGATGATATCGAACTGTTGGATGGCGTCGATGTACTTTTTCTGCCCCATCAAACTCAATCCTAATAAATAGCGGACCTTGTATTGCGATTGGTCTTTATTTAAAATGGCATAACACAGCGCAGCGGCACGCGTGAAATTACTTGATTTAAGGCTTTGATTAATTTGATTTAATTGCTCATTGCTTACACTAGGCGTCGCAACATCCACTTGTGCCTTCGATTTCATTGCAACATTCGGAGTTGTTTCAACCATTTTGTCTTCCAGGGCAGGCGCACTATTCCCTGCATCAGCATCGTTCATGGCAATAGGGGCACTTTCTAGTGTAGGCTCTTCAGCAGTGACTGTTTGAGCACTATCGTTATTGCTGTTGAGTTCGGCTAGCGGGGAGGTATCGAAAGCATCCGCTTTATCATCTTTTGCTGCAATCTTAGTTTGTTCTTTAACTATTGTAATAGTGTCATGCTCTTTTGAAAAGCTAAGACTACTTAATTCGGATTTCATTTTTTCCAAATTGTCCGCCACGATTTGTAATCGGGTATTGACGAATAAATTAAAATAAACGCCAACCCCTAAAACGATAAATACGACGGCAGCGGCAACGCCAATCATTCTCCATGGTGAATAGATATGTATTGGGATAAGTCTGTTTTCTTTACGGGAACGATGATCCAAACGTTTGTTAATACGATTAACAGCTTCTGGCACCTCTTGTTTGCCTAATGCATTTAATTTCCCTTCATCGTTTAAAAGACCATCTAATGCATCATTACATAACTCACAAGAATTGACATGCTCTTCTAGCGACTTAATTTCAGAACTGCTCAATTGCCCTTGGATATAGGCAATGAGTTGCTCTTCGCTTAAGCATTCGCTCTTTGCAGAGCCTTGGTTGATATGGTCGAATAGTTTCGACATAATTTATTTCCCTTTCGAGAGTTGAATTTTTAAATTTCGTTTACCGTTTTGAATAAAGCTTTTTACTTGTTTGAGGGTATATCCAGTTTCTTTACAGATTTCGATATAACTTTTGTCAGCCAGGTAAAAAAGTTCTATGCAGCGTTTTTGTTCGGCGTTCAGATCTTTCAAGGCTTCTAGTAAGGCTTTTTCAGAATTGGCTTTCTGTTGTTCATCAAGATGCAGGCTTTGATCAGTTTCCATAAGTAAAGGAGTATTTCCTTTTACTTCCTCCACATAATCTACTGGGTGTGCGGCATGACGGCGCAGGTGCATCAAGCAATGATTTTTACTCACTTGATAGAGCCATGCTTTAAAAATTTGAATTTCGTGCCGTCCAATTTCTCGCAAAAGCTTTTCATAGATCTCCATGACAGCGTCCTCGGCTAGTGGCTCTTGCTTTAAATATTTTTTACAAACGCCATAAATCAAGTGGGTATAGCGTTGGAAGAGGGTCACGAAATACGTCTGATCCCCGTTTATGCGGAATTGACGGATCAATTCTTCATCACTCAGGTTTTCTAAGGCAATATGGGGTTGACGATAGAGAAAGTTCATCTCGATACCAAAGATACGGTATGCACGGGAATTTTGGGCAAAAAAAAACCTCCCGAGTGGGAGGTTTTTTTGAAGTAATTAAAAATTACTTAGTCTTAGCTTCAGTCTTAGCAGCTGGAGCAGCTTCAGTAGCAGGAGCTTCAGTAGCTGTAGCGTTGTCAGAAGCGTTTTCTGTAGAAACTGACATTTCAGGAGCAGTAGCATTTTCAGTTGCTTCGTTGTTACCGCAAGAAGCGAAAGCCATCATAGCGCCCGCAACTACCAAGAAGGATAATTTTTTCATTTTAATGAAGATGATTTGTTGTTAATGAATTATAATTCGCTTGCAAAGATAGCTTTTTTTAGAAATTTAACAAAAAAAGCAAAAAATTTATTTTTCTCGGAAAAATAGGTTAATCGGTACCCCGGTAAAATTAAAGGTGGCACGCAAACGCTTCTCTAAATAATTGCGATACGGTTCTTTAATCTCTCTAGGATAATTACAGAACAATGCAAAGGTTGGTACCTGACCAGGTAATTGCGTCCCATATTTAATCTTAATCAAGTGTCCACGGTGTGCTGGCGGCTGTGTAGCCTCAATTGCTTCCTGAATTGCTTCATTCAATTTAGAAGTCGTAATCTTACGATTCTTATTTTCATACACCTCCAAACAAGCATCGATGATTCTCGAAATACGTGTTTTTTCTAATGCAGAGATGAAAATAATAGGTACATCGGTGAAAGGCGCAATCTTTTTCTTCAACTCTTCTTCCATCTTTTTCATGGTATTGGTCTCTTTTTCTACCAAATCCCATTTGTTTACCAAAATCACTAAGCCCTTTTTCTTTTGCTCTACCTGACGTAAGATTAACAAATCCTGTTGCTCCATACCAAGCGTCGCATCTACCATTACCATACAAACATCCGATTCGTCAATGGCACGCATCGAACGGATGACACTATAGAACTCTAAATCTTCATCTACATTCTTCTTTTTACGAATACCTGCCGTATCGATCAAAATACAATTCTTGCCATACAAAGAGTAATGGGTGTGAATAGAGTCGCGGGTAGTACCTGCTACATCACTCACAATCGTTCTTTCCTGACCTAATAAGGCATTCAATAAGGAAGATTTTCCTACGTTCGGACGACCAATCAAAGTGAATTTCGGTAAATCCAACTTCTCCGACATGGGAGCTGGAATCGTCTTTAAGTGATCTATGATATCATTCAACAATTCACCCGTACCGCTACCGCTGATACTGCTTAAGAAGAAATTATAATCGAAACCTAGGGAATAAAATTCGTTCGCCAATAATTGACGCTCGTAGTTATCTACTTTATTAACGACCAAGAATATTGCTTTACCAGAGCGACGTAGCATATCTGCGACTTCGTCATCTAAATCAGTAATACCTGTCATGACATCCAATACAAAAATGATGGCATGCGCTTCGTTAATGGCTAATTTTACCTGTTTTTTGATTTCTTTTTCAAAAACGTCATCCGTATTCTTTACATATCCACCTGTATCAATCAGGTTAAATTCCATTCCATTCCATTCTACTTCTCCGTAGATACGGTCGCGGGTTACACCGCTCAAATCATCTACAATGGCCTTTCTAGAGCCAGTTAGACGGTTAAATAATGTTGATTTGCCGACGTTTGGTCGACCGACAATTGCTACAGTTTGCATATCCCTCCGGTTTATTCAGTGGGCAAAGATACGGAATTTCCCGCATGAATCACTTTCGCAGACGCCATTCCATCGGATAAGCGTTAATTAGCCTGCCTTGTACCGCTTTTACCCATCCTAATCGCCAATTTTCATAACATACAAGATAATACCCTTTCTCTAGGCTTTCCGGCCACCAGCCTTCTTCACGTTTAAGATATTTGAGCGCTTGACTTTCATCGACCTGAATAGCGGGAAGTCCTTCCGCAAGCGCATCATTCCATGCCAAGGCTGCACTTGGATGCGCCCCTTTTTTGTCGGCATAGCCGATTTCAACGCCCGCTTGTGCGATGTAAACCAATGTTTTTAAATCTTGCAGAAACAGATAATGCCGAGCCGGAAATAAATACCAATTTTCTTTGTGTTCGAAAGGGGTGTGGCTTTCTAAAACTGCATCTTTTACGAAATGTTGCAGTTCTTTCGGCAGCTGTAACTTCGCCTTATAATCCATTTTTGCAAAAGACTGCCATTCACCGGCTTTTTGGATTGTCAGGATGAAAAAACCTTCGCCGGCAATCTGGTCGGGCGAAAAACGTTTCGGATGCTCCGTAACTATAAACTCCATGGATTCATCTGCCTGCAAACGTGCCAGCATCCCTTCATTTTCTTCCAGAGAATAGCTACACGTACTATAAATTAAGTATCCACCGGGCTTTAAGGCCGACCAAACCTCTTTCAAGATCTGTTCTTGTCTGTCGGCGCAAACCGCCACTTGTGCTTCGCTCCATTCGTCGATCGCCGCCGCATCTTTACGGAATAATCCGCTGCCGCTACACGGCGCATCAACGACAATCACATCGAAAGCGTTTTTCAACTTGCCCCATTGCTTCGCCTCTGCGGATGCCAATATATGATTACTACGTCCCCATTTGGTTGCATTCTCCTGTAAAATATTCAATCGATTTTTAACCACCTCATTGCTTACGAGCAGACTGTCGGGCGTAATGCAATCCAACAACAAAGTCGTTTTACCTCCTGGTGCAGCACAAAGGTCGAGCACGCGTAGGTCTGACTTCGCGATAGTTAAGTTATTGAAGGCTTGTTCAAGGTACATCGAACTTGCTTCTTGCACATAATAAACGCCGGCATGCCAGCAGGGATCATGTGCGAAATAAGGTCGGGCAGGGAGGTAGGCGCCTTCGGAGCACCAAGGGACTGGCGCACTTTTTGGCCAATTCTTTTTTGCCTTGTGTTTGTTCTGTCGAACGCTGATAACAGGTTCCTGTGCATGCGCATCCATCAACCGTTCAAAATCGATGTATGGATTCTTTTTAAGGTGTTCTACAAAATCAGTTCTTAATACACTCATGCGCTAATGCTATTGAAAAGTTGCTCGAGACGATCGCGCTTTAATATTTTCTGTCCTTGGCGGCCACGTGCTATCACCCGATCACCTACTTTTGCTTCGAAGCTGCAAATCACATTGTTTTTTTCTTGATTTTCTAAGGTAGCCGTAAAAACAACGCTACTTCCCAAATAAGCTGGTGAAACATGTTCTACGTGAATAAAGGTACCAATTCCTTCTTCGTCGGCTTCTTTCATTTCTAAAACAAATAATCGGCAACACCATTCTGCATCGCGTGCTACCGAGAATGTCGCATAGACAGGATGTACATTCCCTGAAGCGAAGGATGCTAAATCCTGCTCCGTTACCGTATGCTCGTACTGCAATTGATCGCCGTCTTTGAAAGGATGAATCATTGGTTTGCTTGAATTAGATGTAGACTGTTTAATGCTATGCCCGGACGTTGTATGAAAAACTTCGCATTGCCCCAACGTTTGTGCAATAACAAACGACGTGTGCTACTGTTTAAGAAAATATAAGGTTGTTCTTCATAAACCAAGGCCTGAAAAGCTTTTACATACGGCATTCTACGATTTAAATCTACAATGTATTTACATGAGTCTATCAAGGCATCTGATTGCGCATCACCAAAGCCAGTGAAATTATTGCCTTTTGTTTTCCAACTTTCTGAACTCCATATCGAAGTAAAATCATCGGCGCTGCTGACCCCGCCCCATGAGCCCATGCTTAAATCGAAGTCGTGCTCTTTGTTTTTTTGTACGAAGACACCCGGATCCATTAATTGAATGTTCAATTCAATTCCCGCTTTACGATATACTTCCGCCACCATATTGGCAATGTCTTTCCAATCTGGTACGGCATTCATGATATTGATATCTGCACGCATCGACCATTTCTTGCCATCGATGACTTTGTCTAGAATACCGTCTCCGTCACTATCCTTCCATCCAGCCTCCGCCAACAGTGCTTTTGCTTTCTCGACATCAACAGGAATCAAAGCAAGGTCTTTATGGTATTCAGCTTTGAGTGGAGAAACCATTGAAGCTGTACGTCCGCATTTATTTTTATAGACTACCTTGATGATATCATCGACTGGCGTCAAATAGGCTAGGGCACGGCGTACGCGCTTATCCGTAAATAGTGGTCCGTGCTTTACACCATCTGGTTTGCAGTTGATAGCAATGTAGCTGAAATTGAAATTACTCACGAAGCAGCTATTATAATTCGCATTGAAGGCAGAGTCTTCTTGCAGACTTAACAAAGGCTTAGCTGACAAGAATGTGCTTGCGTCAATTTGCTGATTTTTTAGCTCCAACATCAATGTATTAGGGTCTTTCACCGATTTAAAGTAAATGGTATCAGGACCCTGTTGATCCCAAATTTGTGCAGAATTTGTCGCCCAATAATTTGTTTTCTTTACCAAGATAATTGCTTCGCCTGCTTTCCAATCCACGAATTTATAAGGTCCAGCACCGCTGATCCATTGCAGCTCATGCCCTGTTTTAGGGTCGTTGAAGAACTGTGCCCATTTTTCTAATGCTGGATTCGCCTTAAAATTTTTGTCTTTAAATCCTTCGAAAGATTCTTTGCGCAAAATATGAGTCGGATCGAAAAGCTTCTCTTGAATGATCGGATAATCGATGGTCATTTCTAAATTCTGCACATAGGCACGTTCCATAACGATGCGTACGGCATTAGGTTTATCAGCCACCTTTTCAATTCGTTTAATATTGTTCAAATAAGGCTTCTGATGCGGGTTTTGAGTCAGTGGACAACAATATGCTTTATAAGAGAATAGGATATCGTCGCTAGTTATCGGACTGCCGTCATCCCATTTTGCATTTTCTCGCAAGGTATAAACGTATTGGGTATGCGTTGCATCTTCTTCGGGCATCGCTATCGCGAGGTCAGGCATAACACCGCATTGCTCCAAGTCGAGGGTCAAGAGATATTTATGAACGAAGTTGTTGATGATGGAACGCATCTCGCTATTGCTATTGCAAGGGTGCATATTATCGGGCTCAGCCGCCATTTGTACGAATAAGGTTTTGCTATGCGACCAGCTTTTGTCAAAGACTTCCGCATCAGCAAGTGCTAAATATTTTTTACCATCTTGCCCTTTATAAACGACCGCGTTTTGAGGGTTTTTCTTGGGTGTTGACTGACAAGCGAACAAAGCAATACAAAGCAATAGTAGGCCTGTCGTCGATTTTAGTTTCGATGACATAGCAATGGGGGTGTTTAACAAAGTTAAGCGAGCGAAATGAATTTTTGCGAAGAATTAATCTTGACGCAAAGCTTGAATAGGGTCGAGGCGTGCGGCTTTCATCGCAGGGTAAATACCTGAAACTAATCCGACGATAAAACATAATACTAATCCTAGTAAAATCCAGGCCCAAGGGAACAACATAGATCCTCCGAAAACACCGATTGCAATTAGGTTTCCGAGTAGGATGCCAAGTACAATGCCAATGATAGCACCCCCTTGACAAATCAAAATACTTTCATAAAATAACTGACGGAGGAGGTCGCTGTTCTTGGCACCGATTGCCTTACAAAGTCCGATTTCACGGGTTCTTTCATTCACGCTTACGAGCATGATATTCATCAAACCGATGGCAGCGCCCAATAAGGTGATCAAACCGATTAGTGTGGCTGCAAGGGATACAAAGGATAGATTGCTGATTAGTTCGGTGGCAAGGTCATCACTGCGTTGTGTGTCGAAGTCGTTCTCTTCTCCGAGAGGTACACGGCGTATCACTCTGAAAAGACCTTCTGCTTCCAATACGCCAGCCGACATCATCTCTGGGCGATCGGCCATGACAGTGATGAGGTAAGAGGTTTTGCTGGTCTTCCCACTGAGCCAGTTGCGGCGCACATCGGGTAATGGCAAGAAGATCGTATTATCGGAGCTTAAAAATCGAGAGGTTCCTTTCGATTGTAGAACGCCAATTACACGGTATTTCTTCTCGTTGACTGAGATGATTTTCTGTACCGCTTGCGCAGGTAAACGGAAGAGGTGAAGGGCTACGTCAGCGCCTATAACAGCGACAGGGAGGCCATCTTGTATTTCTTGTTCGGAGAAAGCTCTGCCGGCATAGAGATTAAATCCAGAAACGGCGAAATAGGATTCGTCGATACCGTAGACGGCGATATTGGGATTTGTCTTGAAAGAGCCATATTCTGCAATCGCGGTACGCGACGCGGTTACATTGACGGAGACGGTGGCCGGGAAGCTATAACTTGCTTTGAATCGGCTTGCTTCTTCCCATTTGATGATTGGAAACGATTTCGCCTTTTTGCCGCTACGTCCTACATGGAAATCACTCTCTTTATTTTTGAAGGTAAAGGAGTTGGCACCCATGCTAGAGAAGTTGCTGTTGATACTTCCTTTAATGCCGTCGATAATAGTCAAGATGCCTACTAGCGCCATGATTCCGAAGGCGATAATCAGCATAGTGATGACGCTTCGAAGCCATTGGCCGCGGATGGCTAGATAAGCCATTCGTAGGATTTCTCTTTGTTCCATTAAAGCAAAGGTAATAGATTATGACAAGTCTGTGTGAACGAAAAGTTTCACCTTCGCGATTCGCATTTTCTGTAGCTGTAGAATGGTAAATTCGAACTGCTCGTGACGGATGCTTTCATTCTGACGAGGGAAGCGTCCGAATAGTTCTAACAGTAGTCCTGCTAAGGTATCCGACTCGCCCTTTACTTCGTCAAAGGCATCAGTTGGGAGGTCGAGCGCGCGACAAACATCGTTTAGCAATACTTTTCCATCCATGATATACGCGTTGTCTGCGGTACGTTGAATGAGGTTTTCTTCTTGCTCGTCGAATTCATCTTTTATGTCGCCGATAATTTCTTCCAAGATATCTTCCAAGCTTACTAGTCCGGCCGTTCCACCATATTCATCTACGACCATGGCTTGGTGCATTCTTTTCTGTTGGAATTCTTGTAAGAGGTCGTTGATCTTTTTGTTTTCTGGGACAAAGAATGGTTTACGGATCAAGGTATGCCAATCGAAGTCGGCTGCTTTATCGAGGTATTCCATCATGTCTTTCGAGAAGAAAACACCCATTACTTTGTCGGGGTCGCCATCTTCAAAAACGGGGATACGGCTATAGCCATGTTCTTTTACTTGCGCTTTCACTTCTTCGAAATTCAGGGAATAGTCGAGAGAGATGATGTCGGGGCGCGCCTTCATGATTTGCTTTACGCTGGTATTTCCAAACTGGGCAATACCTTTCAGGATCGACACCTCTTGTTTTGAACTGTTTTCTGGCAAGGCGATATCGATGGCATGGGCAATTTCTTCGGCATCCATTTCGTTGGCTGTCTTTTTCATCCAGCGACGTTCGATAATGGTGGTAAAGGAAATTAGAAACTGACTTAATGGATAGAATAGCTTGTTTAGGGTGGTGATCGGACCCGCCATAAACACGGCCATTTTAACATTGTGTTGGGTGGCGTAGACCTTTGGCATAACCTCGCCGAAAAGTACGAGGATGAAGGTGATGGCCATGATTTCCACCAAAAACTCGATCAGTGCGGGTAGGTGGAAAGGATGTAGCATAGAATAGGTAAGTGCCACCACAGCGATATTAATAAAGCTGTTGGCGATCAATATGGTGGCTAATAGACGACGCGGCTGTTCTAGGAGGGCGAGGATCTGATCTGCTTGTTTACCGTACTTTTTAGAAAGGTTGCTGAGATCTTTACTTGCCATCGAGAAGAAGGCGACTTCCGCGCCGGCCATGAGCGCAGCGAAGAAAATAAGTATACAGGTAATGAGTAATTTAATTGCCAATTCGCTTATAGATATCGACTCGTGCGCAATTTGCAAGAGGGGAGTTGCTGATAAAATCGAATTGACGATAATCGAGGGAGGTTCTGTACCCACAGTTAAAAATACTTTGATGACCTGCAAATATACAAAATTCGTTTAGAATGGCATATCCCCTCCGGGTACTTCGCTTGGGGCACCCGGTTCCACGATTTGTGGACCCTGTCCGGCAGCATTGTCACGGCGTTCGAGCATCTGGAAGTTCTCCGCACGAATCTCGGTGATGTTTTTCTTGTTGCCTTCCTTGTCCTCATACTGACGCGATTGGATACGCCCTTCGACATAGACCATCATCCCCTTGCGCAAGTACTTTTGGGCCACTTCGGCCAAGGTGCCCCAAACGACGATATTGTGCCATTCGGTTCTGTCCTGACGTTGTCCGTTTTTGTCTTTAAAGGTTTCGGTGGTCGCCAAAGGGAATTTAGCCAAAAGGGCTCCTTTGTCGAAATTTTGGATTTCTGGGTCCTTGCCCAGGTTGCCAATTAATAAAACTTTGTTTAAACCTCTCATTGTGTAGTTGATTGAGCGTTATGTATTTGTCTTTTCCTAAAATACAAAATAATATCCAATGCAACAAATTTAGTGGAGAACTCAAGCGACCGTGATGCGCTAAGCGCTCTTTACTTTAGTAGATTTGAGTATGAGTCCGATTTTAACCTTGAGCACAGTGCTCGCCTATTTTGCCTTATTGTTTGTAGTAGCTTGGTGGACCGGTCGCGGCGCGAACGAGCATAGCTTTTTCATAGGCAACAGAAATTCCAATTGGTTGGTGGTGGCTTATGGGATGATTGGCACGTCTTTGAGTGGGGTGACTTTCATGAGTGTACCGGGGAAGGTGGGTGTTGCGCACTTTGCTTACATGCAGGTGGCCTTAGGGTATTTGCTGGGTTATTGGGTAGTTGCGGGTGTTTTATTGCCCTTGTATTATCGCATGAACTTGACATCGATTTATCATTATCTGTTGGAACGTTTTGGGAATGCGAGTTATAAGACGGGAGCTTTATTGTTTATTGTGAGCAGAACGATGGGCGCGACCTTACGTTTGTATTTGGTGGTGAATGTCTTGCAGATTTTTATATTGGATACCTGGCAGATTCCGTTTTGGGTAACGGCAGCCGTGGTGATTTTGATGATTTTATTATATACGTTCCAGGGTGGCGTGAAGACAATTGTCTGGACGGATTTGTTGCAGACCACCTTTATGTTGTTGGCCTTGGTGATTTGTATTGTTTTTATCAAAGAACAGTTAGGCTTGAATTGGGGTGGCTTTGTGGAAGGGATGCGTTCGCAACAGCTGACTAAGATTTGGAATATGGAGTGGGGTAGCAAAGGATTTTTCCTCAAACAGGTATTGGGCGGTGCTTTCATTACGATTGCTATGACGGGATTGGATCAGGAGATGATGCAGAAGAATATCAGTGTGAAAAATTTAACTGGGGCGCAACGCAATATGTTGAGCTTTTCTGGCGTTTTAGTAGTAGTGAATTTGTTGTTCTTGATATTAGGTGCGGCTTTGTTTATGTATGCGAAAAAAGTAGCGATGCCATTGCCGGCTTCGAGCGATGATCTTTTTCCGAGTATAGCATTGCATTATTTGCCACCAGCGATAGGACTGATTTTCTTGATTGGTTTGATCAGTGCCTTGTTCCCGAGTGCGGATGGTGCCATCACGGCTTTGACGGCTTCGGTTTGTATAGACATTTTGGGTATGCAAAGGCGGACGGACTGGACAGAGCAGCAGAAACGTAGCAATCGATTAAAAGTGCATTTGAGCTTTGCAGTGGTGTTTTATGTTTGTGTGTTGGTGTTTAAGGTGATAAACGAGAAGGCGATTATTGATCTTTTGTTAGATGTAGCGGGGTACACGTATGGACCTTTGTTGGGCTTGTTTAGTTTTGGTATTCTTACGAAGCGGAGGGTAGTGGACGGACGTGTTCCTTATGTGGCGGTGCTTTCGCCGGTTTTGTGTTATGCGTTGAATTATGGCAATAGCCAACAGCATTGGCTAGGCGCATACCAGATAGGATTGGAGTTATTGATTATTAACGGTGCTTTTACGTTTATAGGCTTGTGGTTGTTTGCCTCACGCCATACGTTCGAAAAGCCAGTAGATATAGCCCATTAAGGCCATGCTGTAGAGCATGGTAGCTGCGACGAGGCCTTGCATTTGATGATCGAGGCGGTGACGCTTTGCGACAAGGAAGGGGAGCATATTGCAGGCGATGCTCATGATATAGATGAACTTAAAGGAGAGATGCCCTCCATTGAACAGATGTCCTTGGAGGTAGTCGTTGAGCTCCATAAAGAATACGAGTCCGAGTGGTGGGACGATCATACCGAAGATGAATCCGAACCAAGCTTTATCTGTGCGAAGAAAATCCATGAGGCGGGTTTTTAATCCGCCTCAAAGATATATTTTCTCAGGCTTATTTATTGCCTTTGGAGCGGTTGTGGGTTTTACAAAGCATTTCACAGTTGGTAAGCGTAGTGGCCCCACCTTTGCTCCAGGCTGTCACATGATCTGCATCCATTTCCGCTAAGCTATATTTTTTTGTTTTGTTGGCATTTGTTCCTTTAGCGCAAAGCGGGCAATTCGAAATACCTTTTTTATCGGCAGCCATTGTTTGTTTGGTATAGACTGCCTTTTTCGTCGCTTCGTCAAATACGCGGATATCAAGGAGCTGCTTTTCTTTACAGCCACCTAGGATATATTCAAAAACGCCTTTTCTGCTCTTTACATAAGGATCCGCATAAAGCTCCTTCACTTGCTTTGCCACTTTCTTATGGTCGTAGGATTTGCCTTTATAGGTTTCATAAAGCCTTCCCCATTCCAAACCACGCATCTCTGATTCTACGTCGTCGAAGATTCCAGATACCCAGTCTATAACGGAGTTGAAATAGGTTTCGAGTTCTTTGATATTACCATCTGTCCTATGTTTAGACATGTATTCATCGATCTTATCTTTATCTTTAGCTTTCATTTTTCTGCTTACCCAATCCAAAGCGCATTCTAAGAAATCTTGTCGATTGGCTGTACCATCTACGTACGCCTTCCATTCTTCTTTGTTCGTGTTTAAGGTATTACTGAATTTTTCCTTTGCTTTGGTTACAAATGGACCCGAGTAAACGGCATTTCGTAATTCTTGCTCATTCAATGGTATGCCAACTATATTGATTGTTTTGAACCATTGTTTTATTTCGGTTTCCTCACCTTCGCATTCGTAAATTAACAATTTAGTATTTAGAAT
This sequence comes from Chitinophagales bacterium, assembly GCA_947452995.1. Taxonomy (GTDB): domain Bacteria; phylum Bacteroidota; class Bacteroidia; order Chitinophagales; family CAIODY01; genus JAHEYX01. Next base: position 7,526 of record CANGEV010000023.1, on the reverse strand, counting down.
GAGGGTTTGTTGATTTTTAGCAAGGCCATCAAAATACTGTTCCATTTCGTTTTCATCCTTTACTGCGAAAAGCCCTGCAAGGAATCGACCTATGCTCGTAATCCGTTGTTGACCATCTAAAACTTCGAATTTGTTTTTTGCAGTTTTGTTAAAATAAATAATTCCAAGTGGGTATCCTTTTAAGATGGATTGGATTACTGCAACATCACGTTTCCCATCTGCATAGATATAATTTCTTTGGTATTCAGGTTGTATGGTTAGTTTTCCTGAAAGACCAAATAAACCTTTTGCTTCGCTAGCATTGTATTCAAAACCTTTACAAAGCTCTTTGATACTAATATCTGTTCTTAATGTTGTTTTCATTTCTTTTGAGATTTATGTTTAATTATTATTCGGAAATAAGGGCACTTCCCATTTATTGTTAAGTCTTTATCATTGTCTCCTTTTCTGAATTTTATTAATTCAAATTGCTCAGGGTTATAATTCTGTAAAAATGTTATTGGTACTCCCATTAATCCTTCGTAATCAATTGGTATGAATTTGACTAATGGAATTTCAATTGCATCGTAATTGTCGTACTTAATAAATTTGATTCCTTTACCATGCTTTTCAATTTTCTTAATCGACATAAACTCCATTTTTTGGAATCGTTTAGCATGCGGTATGTTGGTGTACCAATTGACAGCCGGCACTTTTATATGTAATTCAGGGTCATATCCTTTTTGTTGAACGAATTTTCGATTGGCTTCCAATACATTTTTGTTTGGGCTTCGATAGACCATACTCATATTGAATCCAGCTCCAGCCCAAATTTTATTTTCTTTGATTAATGGAAAGACCTCTTTGTATGTGATTGCATTCATATTGCCGAGAATGAGAAATTGCTTTCGCCCTTCCATAATCCACATTAAAAATTCTCTGAATAGAGAGAAGGGTGGATTGGTAATGATGAAATCTGCTTCATCTCTTAGTTTTTTAATTTCCGCACTGCGAAAATCCCCATCTCCTTTCAAGTATTCCCATTCTAAGTCGTTCACATCAATTTTACCATCCCCTGTTCTGTCGCTAGTTAGTGTAAAAATTTTTCCGTTGGTAATTGTTTTCTTTTTGTCGAATTTCGGATCGTTTTGCTCAAATAAACTTGGTGCATAGGTGGCCTTGATGTTTTTACTTTCTGGCGCATAACTCGTGCTGATAAGCTTCTTCAAGCCAAAGCGCGTAAAGTTTTGAGCAAAGAATTTAGTAAAATTGCTCCATTCTGGATCATCACAGGGTAAAAAGATAATCTTGTCTTTGAATAAATGGGGGTTGTATTCAAGGTAGTTATTAACCTCTTTTTGAATGTCAGTGTATTGCGTATAAAACTCATCGTTTTTATCTGCCTTTGCTTTCGCGAGGTTGGTTTTGGCCATTTTTCTAGGATTTTTAGAAGTTGAGAAATGGCGCTTGCGAAGCGGAAGTAGGCAAAAGAGAAAGGGTTGTACCATTTTCTCTGAGGGCTTTTGAGACCGAAGCCTTAAAATTTGGGGCGTGGGGTTTGTGCTGCATACTATAATTTAATTATACTGCAAGTATAATTAAATTATAGTAATTAAAGAATCGATTTGTAAAAGGCTGTATGTCATAATAGGCACTTATGGGTATAATTTAACTATGAGAATCAAATGTGAATGGCCTTTATAAGCGCTCAGGACGCCCTTTTACTGTTGTATTTTAGGGCTATGGCAAAGCCAATCATAGGAAAGGAAATAAAAGAGCTGGTTAAAAAGCGTGGCTATACTGCTGAGTATATGGCCAAGGAGCTGAATGTGTCGAAGCCTAATGTCTATGATATTTATAAGCGCAGCTCTATCGATACCGGTTTATTGGAGCGCCTTTGTCAAGTCCTTAATTATAACTTCTTCAGTCGCTATGCCATTATGTATAGCACTGAAAAGGAGAAGGATCTAGACAAGCACTATAAAGAGCGCATCAAGGAGCTCGAGCATTTAATAAAGGAAAAGGACGAAGTTTATCGCGTATTGTTGAAGCAGCTGGATAAGTAATTGCTGCGTTTTGCGTTATAATTTTATAAGCTTATTTACTTATATTGTTTTTTTATAAGTATTTAATCTTATAATTTTGCCTAATGAATTACGCAATTATCACCGGCGACATTATTGCTTCCTCAAAGCTAAGTCCAAGCAATCGACTTACCTTTATTACATTCCTTGAAGGCTTTCTAAAGCAATTGGATAAAGAATTTAATAGTAGAAGTGAAGTCTATCGTGGAGATAGTTTTCAATTGTCTGTCAGTGATATTAGTCAGGCACTTCGTTTGGCGCTTATTTGTAAAATGTTCGTGCGGTCTTTTCGCTTTGAAAGAATTGTTGCTTCATATCCTTTAGATGCACGCATTGCAATCGGAATAGGTAAGGTTGATATTTTGGGTAAAAAATTAGGTGTGTCCTCAGGAGAGGCCTTTGAAGCTTCTGGAAAATTACTCGATGGGATGAAGTCTAAAAAACTAAGCATCGCAGTGAAAACAAATGATTCCTTTCAATTAGAGTTGGAGACCTCTTTTTATTTACTTGACACAATAATTAGTCGCACTACAGCGTTACAATGTGAAGTAATATTCCATAAACTTTTTGAACGCACGGAACATGAAATTGCAGGTCTGTTAAAAATTAAGCAGTCAGCAGTAAATCAGCGTAGTCGTCATGGTGATTGGAATGCAATTGCTATGCTCTTAAAACGCTTCGAGAAAATATATGCTGTCGTCTGAAATTATTAATTCTCTTTTACGATTATTGTTTGCTTTTGTACTCGGAGAGTTTGTACTACTTAGTAAAAATAAACTTATTGCTAATACTTCCTTACGTTTAGCTTTGCGGTTCCTTATTGTTATTTGGTGCTATATTTTTTTTACTAAGAATTTAGGTCTTGGCCTTTTGGTATGCTCTATTCGCCTTGGCTTAAATTTGTTGTTTTTATCTAGCAAAAAAATGGCTAATCACTTTGCACGAAATTTAATGCGTATAGAAATATTATTGAGTTTTATTTTTATACTTGTTGTTTGGGGAATCTATTATTCTAAATCAATTTCTGTTAAATCGCTATATAATTCTCTGTTTTACGATAATAAGTTGTTGCTGGTTATTCTCGGTTATATTCTTGTTCTATGGCCATCTTCTTTATTTGTGGGCTATTTTACGGACCGACTTATTTTATCCAAGAACACGGCATTCTCTGCTAATATGAATCCAAATATTTCAAAGCAAAGTCAATGGATAGGACTGTTTGAGCGAATGATTATTCTAACCTTGGTTTTGAATGTTCAATATGAGGCAATTGGTTTTCTTATTACTGGAAAAAGTATAATTAGGTTTTCTGGAAAAGATTCAAGAATAATGAGCGAATACATTCTTGTTGGCACTTTGATGAGCTATACGATTGCCATAATGGCTGGCGTACTTATTAATTACATTCTTGGTAGATTATTCTAGCTTTTTTCGCAATTTTGCTTTACTATGTTGAAGAACCTGCGCATACAGAACTACGCGATCATCGAACAGCTGGATTGGGCACTCTCGCCACAGCTATCTGTTATCACTGGCGAAACCGGAGCCGGCAAATCCATTCTCCTTGGCGCCCTCGGGCTCATCCTTGGCGAACGCGCCGACGCAAACGTGCTTTTTGATAAAGAGAAGAAATGCGTCGTAGAAGGCGTTTTCGATATTAGCAAATTAGAACTGAATTCCTTCTTCGAGCAATACGAACTCGACTACGAAGATAACTGTACCATACGAAGAGAGATTTCTGCGCAAGGTAAATCGCGTGCGTTCATCAACGATACGCCTGTAAATTTATCTCAGCTACGCGAACTGACGGAACAGCTGGTCGACTTACACCGGCAGCATCAAACGCTTGCCCTGCAAGAAGAGGCTATGCCGCGATTATTCGTCGATGCGATGGCAGAAAACCTCTCTTTTACACAAGCGTATCGTTCGGCCTGGAAAGCCTATCAGCAGAGCTTGCAGCAGTTTAAATTATTGCAAAGTACACGCGAGCAGGCCTTACGCGAGCAGGATTTTTTACAGTTTCAATATGACGAACTAGAAAAGTTAAATATCCAGGAAGGCGAGCTGCAACAAGCCGAAGAAGAGTCGAAGATTTTAGAGCATGCCGAAGGCACGAAGAAGCAGTTGTTGGGTATCCTCACACAGCTGGATGGGGAAGAGTGGAGTGTATTAAGTCTGTCGAAGAGCATTGCTAGTGCTTTACAACATCTCCGTCAGATAGACGGTCGGATGCATGAAGTTGCGGAGCGCATGCAAAGTTTATACTTGGAGTTGAAAGAAGTGAGTGGAGAAATTGAATCGATAGAAGGAGCTACGGAAGTGAATCCAGCGCGGTTAGAAGAGCTGTCAGAGCGTCTGAATGCTTTAAATCGAGTGATGAAAAAGCACGGGGTGAATGACGAAGCTAGTCTATTACAACTCCGTGATCAATGGTCGTCGAAGCTACAAACGATCATCGCGGGGGAGGAGCAGTTACAAGCTTTAGAACAGCAAGCGAAATTACAAGAGGAAGATTTGAGAAAACAGGCCAAGGTGCTTTCTGAACGTCGTTTGAAGGCAGCTCCCTTGCTCGAACAGGCGGTCATGCAATTGTTAGCACAAGTGGGTATGCCGATGGCACAATTGGAAGTGCGTATTGAAACGACCGATTTAAACGCGTTTGGGCAAGATAAAATTCGATTATTGTTTAGTGCCAACAAAGGGATGTCTTTGCAAGACCTCGGCAAAGTGGCTTCAGGAGGCGAGTTAAGTCGCTTGATGTTATGTCTAAAAAGTGTCGTGGCCGATAAGACTGCTTTGCCAACTTTGATATTTGATGAAATCGATACGGGTATCAGTGGTGAAGTGGCGCGCAAGGTTGGGCAGTTGTTAGGTGCGTTGGCGAAGTCGCATCAGCTGTTGAGCATCACGCATCTACCACAGATAGCAGCTTGCGGGCAGGCGCATTATTTTGTGTATAAGGTAGATGCCGGCGAGCGTACGGCTTCAAAGGTGAAGTTACTAACGCAAGACGAGCGTATCATGGAGATAGCGAAGATGTTAAGCGGCGACCCGCCTAGTAGCGCTGCGGTAGAAAACGCGAGGGGATTAATTAAGAATTAAGAATTAAGAATTTTCGCTTTGCTTGAAAGACGTTTTATATCTATAATAAAGACGCGTGTTATTCCGAAGGCTTGAGAAACCTGTACTTTGAACCTCCGCTTTCGACATGCTTAGGTATTGGTATAATAGTAATTGATGACTATTGGAGTAATAATCTCTTTCCTATTTTTTGTTATAGCTAATGTAAATCACTTGTTTCGTACACAATTGTATGATCATCAATTTTGTCTATATCAATTACAATGTCATTATACCATAACTGTAAATTATTTTTAGAAAAATCAATACTGTTACAGCCAAGGTTCTTCAAATGCTCTATCAATTTACTATTCTCTTTAATGCAGGTATTTATTTTTTCTTTTTCATTTTTTGATAAAACTTGTTTACGTTGAATAGTAGGGGATATTGTCATCGTGCGTAAATCGTAGCCTGCTAAACATTCGTATTTCATCAATGGTTCAAATGAATTGTAATAGTTTATTTTATTTAGTTTTATATCTATAGTTTTCCAGGAGTGTAGTAAAACAAGTAAAATAACAATCCAATTTATTGCGTAAAAGACAAACTCTTTAAACATAATACTTAGCAAACAAAATACTATTATGTTTATTATAATAACTTCACGGTAAATAAATGAATCAAATAAAATAATTACAAATGATAAAATGGCAAAACCTGACAATGTGATGAATATTGTCTTGTTACTTATCTTATAAAATTTACTTACTAACATTTATACTTTCTTTTATTCTTCTGCTGTAGTTTTTATAAATCGCTACCCCTCGTTTTATCGAATAAGAATCTTTTAAATCGTCAAAGCCTGATTTTTTTAACTGATTTAAATTGGCACCACTCAATAATAACATTTCTTCTATTCCGAATGCTGCACCCGCTGCACCGTAAAGTATGTTGCCATAATCATCATATCTGACAAGTGTATCGTTATATTTTGACCACTCCCCTTTATACTTCGGTGCCCACTCTGATTTTTTAATATCCAATTGCTTACCATCATTTACCATAGAACGCCAATATATTAACTTTGCAAATCTATCAATTATTGAATTTCCGTATTTTTCTTTTTCATTTTCAAAAAACGAAATCCAATAAATTAATAATTTATTAAATTCTTTAGTGTGATTTTGTAATTTGTACCACTGAACAAAATCACCATTTTTGCTTGGTAATCCTCCATATTTGCCTTTAATGTTTAAACAATGTTTTAATTTGAATGAATGAGACCAACCATTGTGATTATTCTTGTCTGTTAAATAAATGAAACCCTCTTTTACTTGATTTTCTTCAATTATTCTTCCATTGTATGTATTAATTAATAAAGTGTTTAATATTGGAAAATGATTTTCGTAATTAAAAGAACATTCTTCTTTTTGCATTGCATCATAAATCCAATTGGCACTGTTTGAGATAAACAATCCTATTCCTGCCTGTTTAACTAGTTTATGTTTACTGAAGTGAGCAAGTGAACTTCCAAGTAATATTCCACTTCCATATTTTATCATTGGGTTAACATGTTTTAATAATTTCCTATTAATCAAGATAGAACCCACGCTTGTTATTCCATAAACAGCAATAGTTTCTTTAGATAAATTCATTTTGCTAATTAAATTCGATTTCATAAATATATGTTATTATTATTGTTACACGAATAGTCAAAATATATACCAAAGTTGAATTTGTGTAAGTGACTGTCAATATGTCAGTTTTATCCCGTTTTACAGTTAAATGCTTAGCCTTTTCCCGAATGCTAGCATTTTCAAATAATCGGAGTACTATTATGCTTGTTATTGCTGTTCAGTGGAGATTTCTCATTTCGCTTGAAAATTCACCGCGCGTTGTTTCTTACCGTCCGAAACGATGAATAATTTTAAAAATTTAGCGCTATATTGTTCGTGACACACGAATGAAAGCGTTCTTCTTACTTTCGATGAATAGGACAATCATTCATTCCCGACTCGTCGGGAGCTTCGCATCGGGAGGGAAAAGGGAAAAGTTAAAGGTTATCCCGATAGCTTCGCATCGGGAGGGAAAAGGGAAAAAAGTTAAAAGTTAAAAGTTAAAAGTTAAAAGTTAAAAGGGAATAATTACTCTTCACTCTTCACTCTTCACCCTTCACCCTTCACTCTTCACCCTTCACCCTTCACCCTTCACCCTTCACTCTTCACCCTTCACCATTCACCCTTCACTCTTCACCCTTCACCCTTCACCATTCACTCCCGATTGCATCGGTGTAACGTCCTGAAAAAAAGTAGACAGTACAAACCCTTTCACCATGCAAGAAAGAAAACATGTACGCTACAGTGAAGCCTTTAAACGAGAGGTAGTTCACAAGTATGAAACGAG
>CANGEV010000022.1 GCA_947452995.1 Chitinophagales bacterium | reverse complement strand
TACCGCAACTTCGATCGTAACGGTCTTACCTCTTCCAACAATTACAGTTAATTCACCGAGCATATGTAACGGAGTTAGTGCAACGCTCACTGCTTCCGGAGCTGCAAGTTATACTTGGTCGCCGAGCACGGGATTGAGTGCTACGACAGGTGCGAGTGTAACTGCGAATCCTACAGCGACGACAACCTATACTATTACAGGAACCGCTGCTAATGGCTGTTTGAATACGGCGACAAGTGTAGTCACTGTGTTAGCATTACCAACGATTGCAGTTAATTCACCGAGCATTTGTAACGGAGCAAGTACAACACTTACTGCTTCCGGAGCTGCAAGCTATACTTGGTCGCAGAGCACAGGATTGAGTGCTACGACAGGTGCGAGTGTAATTTCGAATCCAACAACGACTACGACCTATACGGTCACAGGAACTGCTTCGAATGGCTGTTTGAATACCGCAACTTCGATTGTAACTATTTTGCCTTTACCGCAAGTCAACTTGCATGATACTGCTATTTGTATTGGAAATGCGGCAACATTGCAAGCCTTTGGCGCAAGCACCTATAATTGGTCGCCCAATAATATTTTTAACAATAACATCGGTACAAGCGTTGTTGCATCAACAACAACAACTTCAGCAATAATTGTAACAGGAACAGATCTAAATGGTTGTAGTAGCACTGATACAGCTATGCTAGTAATTAATCCACTGCCAATTCTCTCAGGGACAAATGATACTATTTGTTATGGGCAGAATGCGACCTTAACAATTAACGGAGCAACTAATTATACATGGTCGCCCTCTAATACAATTTTATCCAATTTAGGCGACACAATAATCGCACACCCACTTTCAACGAGCCTATTTACTGTAATAGGTACAGATATAAATGCATGTCAAGATTCAATGCAGCTCCAAGTATATGTAAATCCGTTACCGAATATTAGTATTAAAAATGATACTGTTTGTTATGGACAAATGGCCTTATTACTCGCTCAGGGTGGATTAAACTATACGTGGACAGATCAGAACTATAATCAGATAGGCAGTTTTGACAGTTTGCTTTTAAATGGAACTATTTCACAATCCTTCACAGTCATTGCCGACAATACATTTGGCTGTATCGATTCAAGCATTGCACAGCTGCATGTAAATTCATTACCACAGCCTAGCATTCAATTCACACCAGCTATTATATGTATTACTTCCGGTATTCAAACGCCAACTTACAGTCCTTCAGGAGGCATTATATATGGAACAGGTATTACGAACAACCAATTCTACCCATCGCAAGCGGGTTTAGGACAATTCCTCATTCATTACAGTGTTACGGATAGTAATACATGTACTGATTCAACAAGTATAGTATTAACAGTCGTAAGTAATCCTATACTTAGTATAAATACACACCCAGACTCCCTTTGTAAACAAGGCGCCGCTATCACTTTATCCGCAATTCCTAGCGGTGGTATTTTTGCAGGATCCGGGATAACAGGAACACAGTTTAATCCAAGTAATGGAGTATTAGGGTTGAATAGTTTTAGCTATTCATACACGGATCAATATGGCTGTAGTGCAATTCTTTTTGATACTTTAAGCCTAGTGAATGGCCCTTCAATATCTTTCCAAGTTGCGGATTCAATTTGTATCACAGGAGGTCTTGTATCTTTAGCAGCAAGCCCTGTTGGCGGACAGTTCAGCGGAAACGGAGTAAGCGGAAATTATTTTGATCCATTCCCGGTTGGCGTAGGCATACATACTATTTATTATACAGTTTCCAATTATCTAGGTTGTGTTAATATTGACTCTGTCAATATTAATGTATTAGCATTGCCAACTATAAGTTTCGCAGGCAATATAACACAGTTATGTGTAGATGCTAATACTATTAATTTAATTGCATCACCTAGTGGAGGAACCTTTAGTGGTGCTGGTGTAAGTGGAAATACGTTTACACCAAATTCAACTTTAATTGGAAACAATACAATCTACTACTCATATACGGATATAAATGGTTGCTCGGATATAGATTCATTCCAGATAACAGTGCATCCATTACCAGCAGTTAGTTGGAATACACTGATTGATTCCGTTTGTTTAAATAGTGGATTAATCAATTTAAGTGCGTCTCCGTCAGGTGGTACGTTCACAGGAAATGGAATTATTGGATCACAGTTCAATCCTTATAGTGCAGGTCTAGGATGGCATACGCTTTACTATTCTTTCACTGATAATAATGGATGTTCGAATATTGATAGTACTTTGATTTTTGTAAAAGCACTACCAATTGTTCAATTTATCACTAACAATACAAATATTTGTATTGACGGTGCAAACATACCATTGCAGGCAACGCCTATTGGCGGGACTTTTAGCGGGATTGGTATTACAGGATCATCCTTCAATCCTGCCTTAGCAGGAGCAGGTATGCACAGTATTGTTTACACCTATACAGATCAGCAAGGCTGTACTGGCTATGACACCATTCAAATTAATGTACATGCCTTACCAGTGATTACATGGAATAACCCTCCGACACAATTATGCTTTAATGCGAATGCTTTTACGCTCGCTCCATTACCTGTAGGTGGCGTTTTAACTGGCACAGGTATCAACGGTTATCAATTCATTCCTTCGGTAGCAAATATCGGTAGCAACTTCATCAACTATCAATACATGGATGGCTGGGGATGCAGTAGTGCCGATACAATTGCGATACAAGTACTTGCATTACCACAAATTCAACTTACGGCTCCGAATTTAAATCCGTGTTCAAATACTCCAGCAATTTCAATCACCACAAGTCCAACAGGCGGTACATTTCAAGCTACTCCAGGATTGAGTGGAACTCTATTTACACCTTCCAATTTATTAATCGGTCAGCATGATTTAATTTATACTTATACAGATGCAAACGGCTGTACTAATAAGGATACCTTGTCAATTAACGTTCATCCATTACCAACGCCAAGCTTAAGCATTCCTCCAGTATTGTGTGTTAATGCTGCACCTGTTAATATAACAACCAATCCAGTAGGCGGCGTTCTTAGTGGGAACGGCCTCATAGGCAACAGTTTTAATCCAAGTCTTGCAGGCTTAGGTACAAGCATATTTAATTATACTTATACAAGTGCATTTGGCTGCGCTGCCATAGCTACCGCGAGCACTAATGTCGTGGCTCTACCAAATGTGAATTTCACAGTCAACCCAAATATATTCTGTACAACATCGCCTAGTATCACACTTACAGGCACTTCTGCCGGAGGCTCTTTCACAGGATTCGGTGTTAGTGGCAATTCCTTCAATCCTTCAAATGCAGGGACAGGAAATATTATGCTTTACTATCAATACACCAATGCAAATGGATGTATGAATATGGACTCCGCGCAAGTTAATGTTGCACCGACTCCGAATGCTCAAATTGCAGCTTTACCTAATAAAATCTGCATCAACGCAGCGCCATTAAATTTAAGTGCTACACCCCTTGGTGGCATTTGGAGCGGTAATGGTGTTATAGGACAAAGCTTTAATCCAACAATAGCTGGTTTAGGTATTCATAAAATTTATTACTCCATTAGCAATGCAAATGGTTGTACAGATAAAGATTCTACTACAATAACAGTGGTGGCATTACCTACGCCGCAAATTGTAGGATTACCTTCAACAATATGTATAGCTGCGAATACCTTCATAGTAGGTCTGAATCCAACTGGAGGTATACTTAACGGAGCCGGATTAACAGCAGGCTACAACTTCACTGCATCCCTAGCAGGACTTGGTCCACATATTTTAAATTACACCTATACAAATACAAATGGATGTACGGCTCAAACGAGTGATACGATAACAGTGGTGAGTATGCCAACTGCAACTTTCCTTTTACCGACTGATTCTGTTTGTATAAATAGCAATAATATACTTCTCAATGGATCACCTATGGGAGGGATATTCACAGGAAATAATGTAATTGGAAGCACGCTCAACCCTATCACAGCAGGCAATCAAATAATCACCTATACTTATACTGACGCATATGGTTGTCAGGCAATCGTAAAGGATACTTTATTTGTTAGTCCACTACCTACGATCACTTTTAATAATCCTACATCAATTTGTATTAATACCAACGCATTTGCATTAAGCGCAACGCCTATAGGAGGGAGTTTCACTGGAACAGGCGTTGTTGGTGGAAATTTCATTCCTATCCAAGCAGGTGTTGGTATTCATACTATTTATTATTCTTATACAAACGTATTAGGCTGTAGCAACATCGACTCCATGCTCATTACAGTACATGCTTTACCGAATGTGCAATTTAATTATACAGGTGGTAATTTATGTCCTTATCAGGCTGCATTCAATCTAAACGCAACTCCTATAGGAGGCAGCTACTCTGGTAATGGCATCTCTAGTGGAAACGTATTTACGCCAGCGAATGCACAAATCGGTCAGAATATCTTGAGCTATACCTTTACAGATGCAAATGCTTGTACGAATAATGATACAACAATAATTACTATTCTTCCAATCCCTACAATCAACTTATCCGGCAATCCAACAGATGTTTGTGTTGATGCTCCGATAATCACTTTACAAGCAAGTCCGGCAGGTGGTTCTTGGAGTGGTTTTGTGAGCGGAGGCAATCAATTCAACCCTGCTTTGGCTGGAGCTTTCACACATACCTTGATTTATCTTTATAATAATCAATGTTCGAATAGGGATACTATTTTAATTACGGTGCATGCTTTGCCAATCGTTCAACTTACAAGTTCAAGCACTAAGTTGTGCGAGAACGAAAGTCCAATAAATATTCAAGCAACCCCTACTGGCGGCAATTGGTCGGGAGCAAGTACGAATGGATCCTTCACTCCAAGTTCTTCTACGATAGGAACGAATACCATTTATTATCAGTACACAGATAATTTCGCTTGCGTTAACCAAGACTCAATCCAACTTACTGTCTATGCTCTACCAACGATAAGCTTTACAATTCCATCTCCTGTTTGTAATTCATCCAACTCGATTCCTCTACAAGCCTCTCCTAGTGGAGGACTGTGGTCGGGTGCCTTTGTCAATGGTAATTACTTCCTACCAACCAATGCCCCTACAGGTAATAATAAAATCTACTATACGTATCAAAACCCGAATCTCGCTAATTGCGGTGCCAAGGATAGTACCTTTATTAATGTCTTACAAGGACCCGTGAATCAGATTACGCCAAGCAACCTAAAAGGCTGTGGCCCCTTATGGCTAAGCACAACGAATACATCACTCTATACAAGTAGTTATAATTGGAATTTCGGTGATGGCAATAGTTCTTCAATCGCTGCGCCGCAACATTTATATTCGGACACGGGCGTTCATATGCTAATTTATATCGGTGCGAATGCAGCAGGCTGTCAGGATACCACTTATATGCCAGTGCATGTATTCCCTAATCCAATAGCTACTATCAGCTTACCAAATCAAGGTTGCGGTATTCCAAATAATACAAACGCATTTAATCTGTCGCAAGGATACTCCAATTTCACTTGGTATTGGGAGAACCAAACTTCGCAAAACAATCCGTTGAATTTAAGTTATCCGAACTACGGCACTTATGCGATACAGTTGATTTGTCAAAACGTATACGGCTGTGCAGATACCGCAAATAAAAATTATACCGTGTATCCGAAGCCGAACGCCAACTTTAGTTTTAAAAATATCAATTTACCAATCGGAGAAGCGAGTTATAACTTCATCAACTTATCTAGCGGAGCACTGACCTATATCTGGGATTTTGGCGACGGAAGTACCGCTAATACCTTTACTCCTAGTCATACCTATACCAATTACGGCGACTATACTATCACCTTAATTGTTATCAACGCACAAGGATGTAGTGATACCGCGCAACAGACCTTACATTTCTATTATGAAAATGGATTATTTGTTCCAAACAGCTTTATGCCATTAGGAGATAATCCAGACAAAGCCACCTTCCAGCCAATTGGAAAAGGACTTGCTAGCTATCATATTTGGATCTACGATACCTGGGGCACATTGCTATGGGAAAGCAATCTACTCGATAATGAAGGAGCACCTAAAGAATCATGGAATGGCTGTCCGATGGAACGTCCAGGAGAAATCTTACCGCAGGACGTCTATGTATGGAAAATAGAAGCTACATTCCTAGACGGCAAAACGTGGCAAGGCAACAGCTTGGATAAGGAGAAACCAAGTAAAATAGGTACCGTCACCTTAATTCGCTAATTAAAAATTAATCACAAGAAATAGCAATGCAATGGTGGTCAATATAAACGACCACCATTCGTTTTTATGAAGCCTTTCCTTCAAGTACCATTTACCTATAAATAAATAAGAGACCTCAATTAACAAGCCGACTAGTACAATCATACTAACAGGCAATAAGGTGAGGGACAAATTATTAAAAAACATCCCTATTACAATACAAAGCGCCATCACTATAAAATAAAAATAGGATGAAACAGGTCGTTTTAATCGTAAGGTTTCTTTGGATGTAAATAAGACTTGCAGAGAAGCAATAAGAAAGACTATCAACTCCGTTAGGAAGCCTACGCTTAAAGGACCAATGACTCGTATTGATTTTACGAGCAAGGTATAGCTGGTACCCCAGATAAAGCACGAAAGGATTAAATAACGAACTGTTTTGCTGCGCCATTTAATCTCCTCTTTTTCTATCGAAAACCTGTAGTAAACGATGATAGATAATATGAAGAAGACGATTGAAAGTATGCGATTAAGCCCAAGTTCTTCATTAAAGAATATTACTGCAGTGAGAATAGAAAAAATTTGAGCCATCCCTCCTAAAGGAGCAAGGACAGTAATCGTTTTTCCACTGTGAATCGCCTTTAAAAAATAATATAAGCCTCCATAGCTTAAGGCAATCAAGAATATGGTGGCGACCCAAAATTTTACGGACTGATGGAGCGAACCGATTAAATGCAATTCATGATTTATATAGCCGAATTGATAAACATACCAAAATAAAACGCCAAAGAAAACGGTCGAGAAGAAGGCTCGTATAGCGATTATATGAGAAAATACTTCATGCTGCAAAGGGCGTTTCCATAAGGTGTTAGAAACGACCATTACCATGGAAGAAATAAATTTAAAAAGTACCGCAATCCACATAGGATGCAAAAATATTAAAAACCCTATTGAATTTTTAAAAAGCGTTGTACTTCTCCAGTACGTCGCTTTTTCCGGCAACTACTTGGTGTATGTTTTCGAACTTGCGCACGATGCGAAAGTGGAGACCTATGCGACTTCATAGGATGATAATTGTGAGACGCTTGCGTTCCATTAAATGTTGGGCAATGGGTATTACCCTGCCGATCTTTAGCAGATACGAATAAGGATGCGTTTAGAAATACCAGCAATAACAAAATGGTTTTCATGCGCTTTTTTTCTAGATTTACGTAGATATTTACCTTTAGTTTCACACCATAACCAAACCACCATGAGCACTTTAAAAATCGGTCAAAAGGCCCCCGCTTTTAAAACAACAGATCATAAGGGAAATCCTATTTCCCTGAAGGACTTAAAAGGAAAAAGAGTCATTCTTTATTTCTACCCAAAAGATAATACCCCTGGATGTACCAAGGAGGCATGTAGCTTACGGGATGATTTCGAATATTGGAACGCTAATGATACTGTCATATTAGGTGTAAGTAAAGACAGCGCAAAGTCGCATCAAAACTTTATTAAAAAGCACGAGCTTCCTTTTGCCTTGTTGATGGACGAAGATTTAGCCATTCATGAAGCATATGGCGTTTGGGGAGAAAAGACACTCTATGGTAAAAAATACATGGGCACACTACGAACTACTTTCATCATCGATACAGCTGGTAAAATTCAATCAATAATCGACAAAGTAGATACTGCTGAGCATTCACAACAGATTATCGACTTGATTGAAAATTAATCGAACATACTTAAAAAATTAGTTAACTTTAAGAAGCTAAAACAAAACCTATGATTAAAAAACTTACACTTTTCACACCGGTAGTAGCAATTGCTTTATTGGTTGGTAACGCGTTTAATTCAAACGTCTTCTCTAACGCTGCAGGTTCGCCAGCAGGAAACACAAACAGCCCTGCTAGTGGCAACAAAACCTGTAACCGTTCAGGTTGTCATGACACTTACACTACTACCTTCCCTGCCCCAACAGGAACGATCGTAGTAATGAAGGCTGGTACAACAACTCCTGTAACTTCATGGTCGGCAGGTAGCAGCTATGATATCTTGATTACATCTCCTTATAACACTGCCTTCTCTAGCGGTTTTGAAGCTTCTGTAGAAAACACTAGCGGTGCAGTTGGTACTGTTTCTGCAGGAACTAACAACCAAGTGGTTGGCACTAACTATGTAACGCATACATCAGCTTCTTCTTCTGGTCCAGCTCTTTCTTGGAAATTCACATGGACTGCCCCATCAAATGGTGGTAAAGGAACAGTTAAAGTTTATGCAGCTATCAATAAGTCAGATGGAAGCTTCGGTCGTCAAGGCGATTCAATCAAAGTGGCTACTTACAATCTTACTGAAGCAGTTGGTATTGATGAAATCACTAACAACAATTTAGTTCGTATCAACCAAACTTTGGTAAGCAACGAATTGAATGCTAATTTCAATTTCACGCACGCTGCTGCAACAACAGCTAGTATCATTAATTTGAATGGTGCTATCATGCAAACAATCAACCTAGGTACTACTACTAACGGAACTGAAACAATCAACGTAAGTGATCTTGCGTCTGGAATGTATATCCTTTCTGTGAAGCATGGTAATGTTATTTCTAACGCACGCTTCGTTAAGCAATAATATTTACAAAAATATTTGAAAGCCCTATAGCGAAAGCTGTGGGGCTTTTTTATTCTGTGTCCACTGCATCCTTTCTACCAACGAGATAGACGCCAGTAAAGATCAATACACTGGCGAGCACCTTTACCCAGTTTAAATCGTCCTTCGCAAAATAAAGCGCTACAAGCGCTGCAACAACAGGCTGAACATAAATATAAATACCAACGACAGCCGGACTTGCATGACGTAGGGCGATATTATTCAAGAGATATACTAAGAAGGTTGCCCCTAATACCACACTCGCTACCGCAGCCCAGACACTATTATCAAAGGTGTTCCATTCGATAGCAATAAATTGCGACCAACCTAAGGGCAATACAAAAAGGAACCCAAATAAGAAGGTCCATTTAACAATGGTAATCGGATGATACTTATGCATCAATGGCTTTACCATCACTAAGTATATAGCATAGCAGGTTGCATTCAAAAACACGAGTGTATCACCTAATGGTGTATTCACCCCTGCTTCTAGTTTACGTCCGAAAAGCACTAATACTAAAGCTCCTGCAGCCCCAAGCACAATCCCTGTTGTCTTCATCCAATTTACTTTTTCGCGAGCCGCCATTCTACTAATTATCAAAACAAGAATGGGTGTGGCAATCATTATCAAGGCGCCATGTATAGGAGTGGTATAACGAATCCCCATAAAAAACAAGGACTGGTTCATTGCAACACCAAACAAGGCACACACTGCTAATAATGGCAGATCTTTTCTTTCAGGTTTTTCCTTAATAAACAAAGCATGTATCAAAGCGAACAAGGCAAGTGCTACGCCTACACGAATAACAATAAAGCCGAGGGGCTGTATGTATTTGGGCATTACCGACTTCGCAACCGTAAAGTTGATCCCATAAATAATATTTACGATAAGAAGTGGCAAATGCACTCGGATAATGTTTTTCATAGCTTATTGTGAATGTGATAGCCGCCCCGCAGCATGATAATATTTAGAAAAATATTTTTCGTCGAGCCGATTCAAGGTTACACCTTTCGAAGTGGAAGCATGCAGAAACCATCCATTGCATAAATAAATCCCGACATGCGTTATCTCCTTACTTTCGATGGTGAAAAATAATAAATCTCCCCATTTCAATCTCCGCTTCGAAATATGATTCGACCATTTAAATTGAGAACGTGAATCCCGAGGAATTTTCATTGCATATATCTTCCGATAAGCATTTTGTACTAAGGCAGAGCAATCAACTCCTTCTTTATTTATTCCACCATACCGATAAGGAGCTCCTTGCCATTCCTCTGCAAAATAGATCCACGCCAAGTTGTGCTTTATAATGCGTGTCGAAGTCCCAAACTTCATTGCATATTTTTCGATATGCTCTTTTTTATCTTTTCTAGAATGTGCATCCGCATATACCCCGCCAGCCTCTTTCAACGGCATACAGGAAATGCCAAGACACTGAAGGATAATTAAAATACAACAAACTAAAAAAAATGATTTTTTCACACCATCCGTCTTATAGCGCAAAGTTCGTGTGTATAGCAATTTAAATCCGCATTCAGGATCCCCTTTTCATCCACGCTATCAACACGTACTTGTCCACTCGAATGGATAATATTACCTTTTCCATCCAACAGTCCAACATGCGTTACCTTGCCCGATTTATTGGCAAAGAAAGCAAGATCTCCCAATTGAGATTCAGCAATGGAATTTACAGATTGACCTTGTAACACTTGCTGCTTCGCATCGCGCTTCAGTGAAATTCCCAATTCTTTGTATAAGAGCTGCACAAAACCAGAACAATCCATTCCAAAACGGGTGCGACCTCCCCATAAATAAGGCGTGCCGACAAAACGCTTTGCGTTCAAGAGTAATTGATCTGGATCAAAGGACGCTTCGGTAAGGGAAACCAATTGTGCATCCTTAGATAAGCTTAGCGAATGTCCTTGATACAAAAAATGTTCGGCAGAGGTAGCAGGCAACATCGAACCCTTCGGCAGGAGTATCGAACCTTCACGAAATGGGATATTTAAAAAATCATTCTTTAAATATAAAGTATGCGGCTCCGAAACTTCTGCTATATGCACCTTAGGAACATAACCTTGATAGCCATCAAAGCTATTTTCAACTAAATAATAATCCTCTTCTTCACCAATTATGCGAACAGTTTCTCCAAATAACAACATGCTCACCATTTCGGAGGCATGGGCCGCTTTAGCGCGCAATGGGATGTGGGTTATAGAGCAAATAGGCATAGTGTTCTAAAAATAGGAAATTCTACAATTTTTTGAGCATGGAAAATGCAATTAAGTGCTTAGAAATCTTTATTTTCGTGATTGACTATGCCTGTAAAAGCCATTTATAAAATTTTATTTGCGTGCGTATCCTTGATTTTTATCGGAGTAGACTCTGTTAAAGCACAAGACGTTCACTTCACGCAATACAACGAAGCCCCGATTCTATTGAATCCGGCGAATATCGGCTTTTATAAAAGTCAGTACCGCTTCAACGCAAATATTCGGAATCAATGGAATACTAAATTCGTCAACAATAATAGCGTAGGCGTCTCTGGGACAGGCTTTCAAACAGCGGCTGGTTCTTTTGATATGACAGTTAATGTCACGAAATCATCTCCGGATCGATTAGGGGTTGGGGTACAGTTGTTCAGCGACCAAGCAGGTGAAGTATCCTTACGTACCACAAGCGGATTAGTGGGTGTTTCCTATTGGAAGAACATTCAAAAATTTGCGGACAAGTATCTTGTATTCGGGGCTACAGCGGGATTTGTAGACAAGCGTATTGATTATACCAATTTGCAATTGCCGGATCAGTATAACTTCTTCGATCCATTCCGTCCATTGACTGCAGTTTCTTATCCAACGAACGACAATATCACTTTCACAGATATCAGTATCGGCGCGAAGTATTTCAACGCTATCAGCAAACGCCGTTATGTTCAGTATGGCGTTGCAATTTATCATTTGAATAAGCCAAAAAATTCTTTCTTCTTCGACACAAACCCCGATCGTATCTACCGTAAGCTCGTGTTACATGGCGGTATGCGTATGCCGTTCAAACGTAAAATTGATATCATGCCTTCTGGGATGATTTGCATTCAAGGTCCTTCTTTAGAAATCAATCAAGGAGCGTTTGCACGCTTTCAAGTGACAGAGGCCCGTTCAAAAGACTTAATGGCGTACAGCCTAGGATTCTGGTTGAGAGAAAGTCGTGCTATCGGTAAAGCATTCCTCTTCGACGCATTGAATGTCGTTTCCAAAATGGAATTCAACAATTATACAATTGGCTTCTCCTACGATATTAATATCTCTGGGATGGCTGCTACGACACGTTTGCAGGGCGGACCAGAATTGTCTTTCAGCTATACCGGCATTATGAATGCTTCCTTAGGTAACAAGAAGCGCCCTTACTGTCCGACTTTCTAAGCTGGACCTCCGCCAAAAATTATCGAATAAACATACAGCAATAATCCGATCATAAATGCGAAGATCAACATCGTCGCCATCGGCACCGCTATCATCCAATTATCGCGGATTAATTCAAAGCCTTCTTTATTGCCCAACCATTTTAAAAAACGGACAAATAGCACGACTATTATACCGCAAGCGGGGATGCCAACACCAAAAAACCAATATACATTGCTGTCCATACTCCTTGAATTAGATTACGAAGTTACGCCTTTCTTTGGCTTAATAAAAGTGTCAAAAATTTATCCTTAGCATTGGCCTATAAAAGGATAAGTGCTACAATCAATCCAACTAATGCAGGTAAGGTGATAATGCGTAAATAGCGTATAAAATCAAGCTTTTCCATACCCATCGCAGCAACACCTGCTGCAGAGCCAATCACTAACAAACTGCCACCGGTTCCTGCACAGAAGGCAAGCCAATACCACACTTCACTATTATTCGGGAATTCCGTCGCGGGCAACATCTTCATCCCTGCCGCTACCAAAGGCACATTATCGATGATAGCAGAAAACAATCCAATGCCCACCATTAAAGATTTTGGTCCCGCTACATATTGCAGCAAAAAGTCCATACAACGATGTAAATAGCCACTCTTTTCTAGCGCTGCAATCGCTAAGAGTAAGCCAACGAAAAACAGAATACTTGGCGTATCGATCCGTTGTAATACCGAACTAATCGTATGAGGCTGCTTGCTTTTCTTATGATCAAAATAGCCAATCCATTCCGCAGAAGCCCATAATATCGCCATTGCTAACAACATTAATATATAAACAGGCATATGCAGATAGGCTTTAATTATAGGTACCGCAAGCAAGAGCAGAATCCCCAAAACTCCTATCCATAAGGAACTTGAAGAAGTACTTTCATTTTCAGTAGCATTAACTTCCCTACGCATCAACGCATATTGTTCATGGATAGCTCGCTTAAAATGCGCGATAAAAGCCGTTGGAATTGCCATAGAAAGGAAGGCCGGAAAAAACAAATGCTGAATAAGAGGCAAGGTGGATACTTTACCATTCAACCACAACATCGTCGTTGTTACATCTCCCATCGGCGACCAGACACCGCCTGCGTTGGCACATACCACCACCAAGGCAATGATAGGCAATCGCAACTCCGAACGATGAATGATCTTACGGAGTATGGTTATTACAACGATAGTGGTCGTAAGATTATCGAGAATGGCCGACAAGAAAAAACTAAGAATGGCAATACTCCAAACTAAGACGGGATAAGACTTTTGCGGTATCCGTTTCGACAGGAAAGCGAATCCATCATGCGAATCGATGATTTCTACAATAGTCATAGCGCCTAATAAGAAGAAAGCAATGCCAGCAATTTCTTCCGTCATCTTCGCAATAAAAGATTCATCAGTTTTACCTTGTAGGCTAATGATCACCCAACAGCCAGCACCCGCCAATAAGGCTGCTGCAGCTTTATTGATGCGAAACCGATGTTCCCCTATGATGAGAACATAACACGCTATAAACCATATCAACAGCAAGGTACTCATGATTAAGCGTCCTTTCTACTATCCGCGGTACTATTAAATATATGTTCGAAGATGGCTTGCTCTGTAGCATCGAAATCAAGGCCACGACGGGCATAGACTAAGCTTGCGGTTTGAATGGCCTTGTTCAATTGGTAGGTCATAGTACCACCTGCACCGCCCCATGAGAAGTCGTTGATGATATTTCTTGGAAACCCTGCTCCGAAGATATTCGCACTCACGCCGACAACCGTTCCGGTATTGAACATGGTATTGATCCCACATTTGCTATGATCGCCCATCATCAAACCACAAAACTGCAAACCTGTTTTCTCAAAACGTTGCGTGGCATACGACCACAACTTCACTTCTTCGTAGTTATTCTTCAAGTTTGAATTGTTCGTATCGGCACCCCAGTTGCACCACTCCCCTATCACACTATTACCCATAAAGCCGTCGTGTGCTTTGTTGGAATAGCCGAAGATGACGCAGTTATTGATTTCACCTCCCACTTTAGAATGTGGTCCGATCGTCGTTGCACCATAAATCTTCGCACCCATTTTTACTTGAGAATGTTCACCAAGAGCAAAAGAACCGCGAATCATCGAGCCTTCCATCACTTCCGCATCACGCGCGATATAGATCTTTGCGTTGCTAGCATTTAAGGTTGCAAACTCCACAATAGCACCTTCTTCTAAGAAAATATTTTCTGCTGCAATCACTTGATTCGTCTTCGATATCGGCGCAGATTTTCTTCCGGCCGTTAACAGTTCATAGTCGATCGGTAATTCTAATTCGTTCCACTTAAAAATTTGCCACGGACGCGAGAGTAAGGCAACTTCAGCATCGTAGGACTTCGAAGAGAACGTGCTCCAATCAAAGGCTTGTTTGTTATGTAGCGCTTGTTGAATGGCTTCTGCCGAGGCTGCATCGCAACGCGCTGCCAAACAAACACCTTCCGCGTTCAGCAAAGCTTCACCTAGAGATAATGCTTTTACGGCAGCAAGCAAACTTGCGTTCGGACAGGCATGACCGTTAATCAGTAAATTATCGGCGCCCGCAACAAAGCGATATTTCGTTTGAAGATATGCTTCACTGATATAAGCGAAATCACTTGCTTGTAAGGCCTTCTGCCATTTCTCCCGAATCGTTAAAATGCCGATACGCATTTCAGCAACAGGTCGCGTAAAAGCAAACGGCAACAAATGTTGCCGTTCGATGGTATCAAATAAGATAATATGCATAAATATTACGCTTTAGCGCTTTTCGGAAAAACCATTCCGATCAAGTCGCCTAGTTTATTTTTCATGTCTTTACGGTGAACGATAAAATCCAAGAAGCCTGTTTCCAAAAGGAACTCAGCCGTTTGGAATCCTTCCGGAAGGTCTTTCTTGATTGTCTCTTTAATTACACGCGGACCCGCGAAGCCAATCAAGGCTTTAGGTTCTGCGATATTAAAATCACCAAGCATCGCATAGCTCGCTGTTACGCCTCCTGTGGTCGGGTCGGTACAAAGAGAGATGTATGGAATGCCCGCATCTGCCAACAAAGTAAGCTTAGCCGCAGTTTTAGCCATCTGCATCAAGGAGAAAGCCGACTCCATCATACGCGCACCTCCAGTTTTCGAGATGATCATCAAGGGCACATTATGTTCAATACAATAGTCGATGCTACGAGAGATTTTCTCTCCTACCACCGAACCCATTGAACCACCGATGAAAGCGAAATCCATACAACAAATCACTAAATCGTGGTTGTTGATTTTTCCGTGTGCAGAACGCAATGCGTCCTTTAATTCGGTCTTTTTGATGGTTTCCACCAGACGCTTAGCATAAGGTTTCAAGTCGACGAATTCCAAGATATCTTCTGCTACCATCTTTGGGAATAGTTCCGTGTATTCGTTTTCATCGAATAGGATACGGAAATAATCTTTCGCGCTGATACGTGCATGATGATCGCATTTCGGACAAACATGTAAATTGTCGCTCAGGTCGACCATTGGAATGGCGCTCTTACAATCAGGACACTTATACCAAACGCCATCTGGCGCTTCTAATTTTTCGTGAGTGCCTGTTGTAATCCCTTCGTTTCTACGTTTAAACCAAGCCATAGGATCCTATTTTAACGCTTTAAAAATTATGCTAAAGTGATAGATTTATCTAAGTATACGTCTTGAATCGAATTCAACAAAGCAACACCTTCGTTCATTGGTTTTTGGAATGCCTTACGACCGCTGATCAAACCAACACCACCTGCGCGTTTGTTGATGACAGCTGTAGCGATAGCTTCTTGTAAATCGGTAGCACCTTTACTTTCGCCACCTGAGTTGATCAAACCGATGCGTCCCATATAACAGTTTGCCACTTGGTAACGGCAAAGATCGATTGGGTGATCTGTTGTTAATTCAGAATATACTTTTGGATGTGTTTTACCGAAGTTGATTGCAGGGTAACCACCATTTAAGGTTGGCAATTTTTGCTTGATGATATCTGCTTGAATAGTGACACCGATATGGTTTGCTTGCGCTGTTAAATCCGTAGAAGTATGATAATCGACGCCATCTTTTTTGAAACCGTTATTGCGGATATAGCACCATAAGATGGTAGCCATTCCTAATTCGTGTGCGTATGCGAAAGCTTCAGCCACTTCAGTGATCTGACGAGAAGACTCTTCAGAACCGAAATAGATCGTTGCACCTACCGCAGCACAACCCATATCCCAAGCTTGTTTGATCGTACCAAACATGATCTGGTCATATTTGTTAGGGTAAGTCAAGAATTCATTGTGGTTGATTTTTACAACCATTGGAATTTTGTGTGCGTATTTACGCGCAACAGAACCTAAAACACCGTAAGTCGTTGCAACCGCGTTACAACCACCTTCGATAGCCAATTTTACGATATTTTCAGAATCGAAGTAGATTGGGTTTGGAGCGAAAGAAGCACCTGCAGAGTGTTCAATTCCTTGATCCACCGGAAGGATACTCATATAACCCGTATTCGCCAAACGACCTGTACCGTAAATAGATTGCAAATTACGCAAAGTAGGAATATTGCGATCTGTGTGGCTATAGATACGATCGATTACATCGCCACCAGCGTGATGAATGGTGTTTGAAGGGATAGTCTTACATTGGTGATCGAGCAAGAAAGCAGCCTGATCTCCGAGAATCTGTTGAATGTTCGCAGTTGACATGATTAGGTTTTTTACAAGTGCCACAAATATAATAAAAAAGGGGCAGATTCGGGAGAGATCTGTAGCTTTGTAAAAAAGGGTAAAAATGATTGTACGAATCGTAAAAATGACCTTCGAAGCAGATAAAACGGGTGATTTTGAACTTATTTTTAAAGAATCGAAGGATTTTATTCGAAATTTCCCTGGATGCCAGCATGTAGAGCTTTTGCGTCATGCCGAAGATCCGAGCATTTATTTTACCTATAGCCATTGGGATGATTTAGCCGCCCTAGAGCAATACCGCCAAAGTGAATTATTTGCCGGCGTTTGGAAACGCACGAAAGCCCTTTTTGCAGCGAAAGCGGAAGCTTATTCACTAGTGAAGGGTGATCCCGATGCAATCGGGAGTGAATGGTGAATGATAATTCCTTTTTCCCTTTTAACCTTTCCCTTTTCCCTTTTAACTTTTCCCTTTTAACTTTTAACTAAACAATATATGCCACCGGCTCCGTTACGGAAGCGCCGATCTCGACATAAATATGTTCCTGTAAGGTAGTCGAGAGAGAGAAGCCCACAAAATCAGGTGCTATTGGAAAGGCTTTATGCTGTCGATCAACCAACACTGCCACTTGCAATTTTTTGATAGGGATATTGACTAAGGTCTGCATCGCATAAAACATCGTTTTACCGCTACTAGCGACGTCGTCGACCATAATAATAGTCTGATTGGCAATAGCCGTTGCGTCGCCATCCAAGACAATTGGATGCGCCAAAGCATCGGTTTTATCGATATGTAAGCCCAGCAACTGCACCTGAGCGCCAAGTTTTTCCATTTTTGCCTTTAATCCTTCCGCGATAAAATAACCACGGTCGTGCAATCCTATTAGGACGATCTTTTCCGCTTCGACATTCTGTTCTAACATTTGTGTCGCCATACGGTTGAGGCGTAGTTCCATCGCGGATGCATCGAGGATAATTTTCTTCATGTTGCAAAGATAAACGCTATTGACCGAATTAAAACAATCCATTAACTATTTCTACACGTTACAGCCCTAGCTTTTTCTATTTTTGTAGGGTGAAAAAGCATTTGCGATTTATTATCAACCCACGAGCGGGTGTTTTACCGAAAGGGATGATCAAGCTACGTGCGGAAGCTTTGCTAGATACGGAGCAGTTCACCTATGATTTTGTAGAGACAGCATATGCTGGTCATGCGCGCGCGCTGGCGCAGCAAGCTGCTGCCGACGGCGTCTTCGCCGCCGTGGCCGTTGGCGGTGATGGCACCGTCAACGAAGTAGCTTCCGGCCTGCTCCATACCAATACCGCTCTCGCTATCATACCGATGGGATCCGGCAACGGCCTCGCGCGCCATATCGGATTACCCATGAATCCCTTCAAAGCGCTAGAGGCTCTCAACAAAAGTATTGAAGCGAAAATGGATGTGGGCTATGCAAACGAACATCTGTTCCTCTGCATGAGTGGCATGGGCTTCGACGGACAAGTAGCGCATCTCTTTAGTGAGAAAAGAGTAAGAGGTATTTTTAGTTATTTATGGATTGCCGCAAAGGAATACTTCAGCTACCGTCCACATACTTATCACTTCGAAATAAAAAGCAAAACGGGTGAATTGATAAGTTTGGATAAAAAGGCTTTCCTCGTTGCCTTTGCCAACGCCAACCAATTTGGTAACAACTTCAAAATAGTACCGCAAGCGAGCGTCCACGACGGCATTTTGCATGCCTGTATCGTAAAGCCCTTCTCTACCCTCAAAGGCTTTCAGCTGATCTATCACGCTTTCAAAGGCGACTTGCGTGAGAACAGTGTTTTTTCGCAAATCCCTTTCGAATCGCTTGAATTACATAGCGACGGACAGCAGTTTATGCATGTCGATGGCGAGACCATGCCAGCTCCGAAAGTATTACAAATCCATGTCGAGTCGAATGCCCTTCGCCTATGGGTGAAACCCGGCAATTAATTGTATCTTCAAAACATGAAAAAGAATATCGGATTCGAAAGTTTAATCATGTATTCGACTAACCCGGATGCGGTTCCGCAAGCGGAGTCAATTCCTGAAATTAGTTTGCCTAAAAAAGAACAAAAACTAATTGTTCGTTATGAAACCAAACATCGTGCAGGGAAGCCTGTTACTTTGGTAGAAGGGTTTTCAGGTCCTGTTGCTGATTGCGAAGCTTTAGGAAAACTACTTAAAACAAAATGTGGTTGTGGCGGCAGCGTGAAAGATCAGCAGATATTAATACAAGGCGATATGCGTCAGAAAGTGTTGGATTTATTGGTGAAGGAGGGTTATACCTTGGCTAAAAGAGGAAATTAAAATGGCGCTTAAAAAGCACAAGAAAAAAGTAGTATTTCTGGGCGGAAAAAACATCGGCTTTTTCTGTCTACAAGAACTCGTTCGTCAAGCCGATACCCTCGGTTTAGAAGTCGTGGCAATACTTAGCAATAGCCAGACAAAGTTGAATGCTACGGGTACGGTGGAATCTATTGCCACGCAATATGGCATCCCTGTGTTAGCTCATGAGGATGAACTCTTGTCCATGCCTAAAGTAGATTTTTTAATTTCGGTACAATATCATCGCATCTTAAAAAAGGAGCATTTAAAAAGAGCGAAGCAAGCGGCCATCAACTTACACATGGCTCCACTACCTGAATACAGAGGATGCAATCAGTTTAGTTTCGCGATTGCGGATGAGGCAAAAATATTCGGAACGACATTACATCTGATGAAGCCGGGCGTCGACGATGGCGATATTTTATTTGAAAAACGCTTTAAGATTCCTGCCAATATATTCGTGAAGGAGCTTTATGAAATGACCGAAAAAGCGAGCAAGCAACTATTTAAAAAGTCGCTTCCAATGCTTATTTCAGGCAACTATACCCCTACTCAGCAAGCCAGCTTGATTGCGAAGAGAGGGACAAAATTCATCAAGCGAAAAGACATTGAGCAATTGAAATGTATCGACCTACAATGGTCGCAAGAGAAGATAGACAGACATATTCGCGCAACGTATTTTCCTCCTTTCGAACCACCCTATGTGCTGATAAAAGGAGAGAAATATTTATTGCAGCCTAAGACAAAATAATGAGCAAGAAGCATATCGTTTTTACTGTTACGAACGCATTAAATGGGGATCAACGCATGCAGCGTATCTGTACTTCTTTGGTGGAGGCGGGCTATCGTGTGACCTTAGTGGGATGGGAATACCCCGACTCAAAGCCCCTTACGGAACAGGCTTTCGAGCAAGTTCGTCTGCCGATGCGTTTTCGCAAAGGAAAATTACGTTATGCGGAATATAATTGGAAACTGTGGAAGGCGCTGCCAACATTGAAACCCGATATTATTGGTGCGATTGATTTGGATACCATCATCCCTTGTTTGAAAGCAGCGCAGAAATTAAAAGTGCCCATCACTTATGATGCACATGAATATTTTACGGAATTGGAAGAGATCGTTCGTCGTCCTTTCGTGCATTGGGTATGGCGCAAAGTGGAAGAATATGCGGTGCCGAAAATAAAGGCTGGCTATGCGGTGAGTGACGCTTATGTGGCGCTTTTCAAAAAGAAGTATGGAGTGGAATATACGGTTATCCGTAATGCAACGGTGAAACGAGAACGTTTGGCAGCTACGACACATGCGAAGCCGATTGTTTTATATCAAGGGGCGGTGAATGAAGGGAGAGCCCTCGACCAAGTGATTTTGGCGATGCAATACATTGATGCGGAGCTGTGGATCTGTGGCGTAGGCGATTTATATGAATCATTACAAGATTTTACGCGCGAGCAAGGCTTACAAGAGAAGGTGCGTTTTAAAGGCTTTGTAGCGCCTGCCAACTTAAGGGCGATAACGGCTGATGCGTCAGTTGGTTTGACACTTTTTGAAACGAACGGCAAGAGCAATTATTATTCCTTGGCCAATCGCTTTTTCGACTATATGCATGCTGGTGTGCCGCAAGTTTGCAATGCCTATCCGGAGTATGTGAAGATCAATACGCAATTTCCTTTGGCACTGCTGATTGAATCGCCGACAGCCGCCTTGATTGCCGAAGCCGTGAATAGCATTTTAAAGGATGCTACACTTGCAAAGCAACTACACGAAGGTGCTCTCGCAGCACGTGAAGTGTACAACTGGCAGGAAGAAGAGAAAAAACTATTGAGGATTTATAGCGCACTTTAGAAGAATTCCAACCTATTCTTACACTTAGCAAGGGTATTGCGCGGACATGTGAAACATCCTAATTTTGAACGGCTAAAAATTTTACATAACTTACTATTATAACATATAATAATAAGAAGCCGCAATAAACCCTCATCCATGAAAAAAATTCTTCTCATTTGCTTATTACTGTTGCCTTGCCGATTCATAAAAGCGCAAATCAATCTCGTTCCCAATCCGAGTTTTGAGGATACAATTAGCCTGTGGACACTAAAAGATTGGACTAAAGCCCAATGTTCTCCAGACTACTGGAATAATTATCTAGGAGGGCCTGCAAAATCGGAGGATTTTTATTTGACGGCCTTTACATTTGGAAAGGCGCCTCATCCACCGAGAACAGGACATGGTATGGTTGGCTTAACTACAGGAGGAGCCTGTTGGCCAGTTCCATTTCATGGTCCAGATATGTACAAAGAAATTTGGATAGCACCATTAAAATCGCCATTACAAAAGGGTGTTAAATACTATGTTTCATTATACTGTTTAGCAATAGATTCGCTTAAATTTTATTCTATGGATTCAATTCTCCAACCTTCACCCGGTTCAGGAGCTTTTTCTTTTTCAAATCATTTAGGAGTTTACTTCACAAATACATTGTATGACTATAATTTCAATTCTCCTCCTAACTTCAATAAATCACCTGTTTGCGCTAAAAATGTCATTTCCGATACTGGCAATTGGGTTAGAATATCGGGGGCATTTATTCCTGATTCAAATTACAACTACATTATGATTGGAAATTTCTATGATGGCCCTCACACAACATTCTTTCCTCCCTGTAAAGATTTAACTAATCTTGGTGAAGATCAGGCAACCTATTACTTTATTGACGATGTGTTTGTTTCCAGCGACTCAACTGGATTTATTTTTAATGGAATAAATAATACCCTTCATGAAAATTCAAACGATTACCTGTTTTCAAACATTAACAACAGAATTACTTTTGATTTTAAAACTGATGCGACCATAAATTCAGGTTTTCTTTATGATTTATACGGGAATATAATTCGCTGTTACTCCTTTCAATCAAAACTTGAAGACAATTTAGATGACTTATCACAAGGAATATATTTAATTCAAATAATTCACGATAATACTAAAATAACAAAAAAAATTATTATTGAACATAAAAACTAAACAATACATATTAACAATTATTTTTTCATTTTGTATTTCATATTCTACATTTTCACAATCTTGGAATTTAAACGGAAATAACATTATTGATAGTTTAAATTTCATTGGAACTACTTCCAATCAAAACTTTGTTTTTAAAACAAACAATACTTCCATTTTTGAATTCACCACCAATGGGGATATTAATTATAAGAATTCGATATGCGGAATTAGCCATTTGGGGAGATATTCTTTTGTTTTACCAGCTCCCGCAGGTGGAAATTCAAGAAATACTTTTGTTAGAAGAATTCCAACCTATTCT
>CANGEV010000021.1 GCA_947452995.1 Chitinophagales bacterium | reverse complement strand
CATGAAAGAAAAGTTCATCGCCTTATTGAAACAGCATTTCGTTGTCATCTTCGTTACTATCAGTGGCTTAATCGCTTCTGTTATCTTGGCGAACAGCATCAAGTACAAATACAAAAGCTACGAAAACATCACTGTAACGGGTTTGGCGACCAAGAATTTCGAGAGTGATCAAATTGTTTGGCGTGCCTCGTTTTCACGTGATGCTGCGAATATGGCCGATGCGTATGCCGATTTAAAGGCTGATGCGGATCGCGTGAAAGAGTATTTGTCGAAGGCAGGTTTGACAGATAAGGAAATAGAATTTTCATCGGTGAGTACGACAAAAAAAGAGGAAGATATTTTGAATAAAGATGGAGAAAAGGTTGGGACTCGTTTTACTGGGTATAGCTTATCGCAGTCGGTGACCGTGAATTCTAGTCGATTGGATTTAGTGGCGGCACTATCGCGTTCGATAACGGAGTTGATACAGGAGGATATTGACATTTATTCGGAGTCGCCCTTATATTATTATAATGGCTTGAGTGATTTGAAGGTTGATTTATTAGCTGCAGCATCGCGTGATGCGCGTAATCGCGCGCAGACGATAGCGTCTAACGGAGGCGGGAGTTTAGGTGCTATTAAGCGTTGTACGATGGGCGTATTTCAAATTACAGGAAGTGCTTCTAATGAAGGTTATAGTTATTCTGGTGCGTTTAATACCACAGATCGTTATAAAACAGCAAGTATTACGGTCCATATTGAATATGGGGTTGATTAATAGCTAGTGCTTCGTACCTTAGCCCAATAATTTGGGCTATGGAAACCTTTGTTAGTTCTGTCTCCGGAAAGGAATTTTCGCTTATCGAAAAAATATCCGCTCGCGGTATACGTCATGCCTTGATTGCGTTGATACAGCAAGATGTGCCGAGTTTTACGCATGATTCTGTACTTTCTATTTCGGAGTTGAATTATTATCGCGAGAAATATATTGCCTCCATGATTGTCGATGATATCGGCACGCTAGGTGAAATGGAGAAAACGGTTTTACGCTCTGTACGCGAACGAGATACCTTGACAGACAAAGTAGAAGAGATTGAGGCGCCTTTATCTCTTGGTCAGCGTGTAGCTGATAAAGTAGCTAGCTTTGGTGGTAGCTGGACTTTCATCATTTCTTTTGGCGTCTTTATTTTTGTGTGGATTTCTGCTAATGTAATTTTCTTATCGAATAAGGGCTTTGATCCTTATCCATTTATTTTATTGAATTTGATTCTCTCTTGCATTGCAGCTTTGCAAGCACCAGTGATCATGATGAGTCAGAATCGACAAGAAGAAAAAGACAGAGATCGTTCTCGGAAAGACTATATGATAAACTTGAAATCAGAGTTGGAGATTCGTATTTTGCATGAGAAAATCGATCATTTGATGATGCATCAACAGCAGGAATTATTAGCCATACAAGAAGTTCAAGTAGATATGATGAAAGATATCATGAACTCGATAAATCGTAGCAATACATGAGTTCTAAGTCCTTATCAGAAATTCATCAAAGCGTTGCTACCGAAAACAAAAGTAGCTCCTGGAGGCGATTACTTGCTTTCAGCGGGCCTGCTTATTTGGTGAGTGTTGGGTATATGGATCCGGGTAATTGGGCGACGGATATTGCGGGCGGAAGTGCTTTTGGTTACAAGCTTTTATGGGTATTGCTGATGAGTAATCTCATGGCAATTTTATTACAATCTTTAGCGGCGCGTTTAGGAATTGTGGCAGGGGTAGATCTTGCAAAGGCCTCCAGACAGACCTTTCCGAAGGCGTTAAATATACTTTTGTATGTGCTAGCGCAAATAGCTATTATCGCTTGCGACTTAGCCGAGGTACTCGGTTTTGCGATCGGGCTGAAATTATTATTTGGATTTAGTTTGATTGTCGGAGTACTGATAAGTTTGTTGGATACCTTTTTGATATTAGCCTTGCAACGCTTTGGAGTAAGGCGTCTTGAAGCGTTTATCATTACGCTAGTAGCCATTATTGGTTTTTCGTTTTTATTAGAATTAATGATGGCGAAACCTGATTTACATGCCGTAGCGAGTGGCTTGGTGCCAAGTTCGCTGAATGGCTCTGCGCTATTTATTGCGATTGGCATTTTAGGAGCGACAGTTATGCCACATAATTTGTACTTACATACTGCTTTGGTACAGACACGGAAGTTTGATAAAGATGAACCGGGCATTAAAAGAGCGCTACGCTTTAATTTCATCGACTCCGTTATTGCCTTAAACCTTGCGTTTTTAGTGAACGCGGCGATATTGATTTTGGCGGCCTCTACTTTTCATCAAAATGGCTTATCGAATGTTGCAAGTATCGAGCAGGCACACGCCTTATTGAATCGACTTTTAGGTAGTAGGCTGGCACCTGTTTTGTTTGCGATAGCTTTGATTGCTGCCGGACAAAGTAGTACTGTTACTGGAACCTTGGCCGGACAGATAGTGATGGAAGGTTATTTGAATTTAAAAATGAAGCCGTGGATTCGTCGCTTACTGACAAGAAGCGTCGCTATCTTGCCTGCGATAATAGTGTTGCTATGGTTTGGCGAAAGTGCTATCAACGAACTATTGATAGGCAGTCAGGTTGTATTGAGTATGCAATTGGGGTTTGCGATTGTGCCTTTGATTTTATTTGTTAGCAATAAAAAACGGATGGGGATTTTTGCCATCAGCACATTTTGGCAAATAATTTCTTGGATAGTAGCAGCCATCATCATTGGTTTAAACCTTTTACTGCTATATAATTTCTTTATTTCATAGCCCCTCGCATTTTTTAAAATTTGGTATCTTCGACGACCAAAGCAAAAACATTGAGGAGTCTACTGTTTTTATTTTTAAGTTTAAGTTTCGCTTTTTCAAGCTTTGCACAAAAGCGTGTGATAAGTGGTGTGGTGAAAGATGCCCATACGGAAGAGCTTTTGCCTTATATCAGCGTATATGTTCCCGGGACGGAGATGGGTACTTCAACCGATGAGAAGGGCGCTTATGTTTTGGTGATCGACAAGCCTGCAGATAGTATTTTATTTTCTACCGTTGGCTATACTTCTGTAAAAGTTGCAGTGGGTAAGGAGTTGAAGCAAACGATTAATGTCAATTTAGATCGTTCGAATGTCATGTTAAAGATGGCGGTGATTGTTGCTGGTGAAGATCCTGCTATTGTTGTATTTAAAAAGATACAGGATCATAAACGTAGTAATAACAAGGAGAAGCTGAAGTCGTATCAATATGAAGTATATAATAAGCTGGAGGTCGACATCAATCATTTAGAATCGAGTATACGTTCAAATGCTTTGGTGAAGCCGTTTTCATTTGTATATAACTTCATCGATTCCACTTCGGAAGATAAGCCCTATTTACCGATGTACCTGACGGAGACGAAGAGCAAATACTATTCTCGCAAATTTCCGCCCGCTAAAAAAGAAGTAATCCTTGCCTCACGAATGGCTGGTGGCGGAGACGAAAGTATCAGTCAGTTTTTGGGAACCATGTATCAAGACATCAATATCTACGAAAATAGAATGAATGTTTTGGGGGTCGACTTCATCTCTCCGATAGCGAGTGGTGGCTTGTTCTACTATAAATATCATATCGAAGATACGATGCTTTTCGATGGACATGTATGCTATCAAATTAGCTTCCAACCCAAACGAAGTGGCTTAAATACCTTTATGGGCGACTTCTGGGTGAATGATACCACTTGGGCAATTAAACGGATAAGCATGACAATGACAGAAGGTGCGAATATCAACTTCGTTACACGCATGAGTATCTATCAAGATTATAATCCAGTAACCGACTCTGTTTGGATGTGCGCTAAAGATAAAATCATTGTCGATTTTGTTTCCCCTAAGAAAGGACAACGACCTGGATTAATAGCACGCAAGTCAACTACCTATTCGAATATTGTGGCGAATAATCCGCGTATGGATACCGTGTTCAGAGATCAATTGGATATTGTGGTGGCGGATAACGCCTATACAGTGGCCGACACGGCGTGGAACAATCTCCGTCCAGAAAAGTTAAGCAAGAACGAATTGCAGATCTATAAAATGATTGATACGATTCAAACTTTGCCAGCTTATAAATTCTATTCCAATATCGTCAGCACATTAGGTTCTGGATTTTTTCCAACGCCGCATATTGAAATTGGTCCGTGGTATAACTTATGGTCGAGTAATATAGTAGAAGGTTATCGTTTTGGTTTTGGCTTACAAACGCCGAATTCTTTCTCTAAAAAAGTGATGCTTACTGGTTACGGCGCCTACGGTACTAAAGACAACGCGTTCAAATACGATTTCAAGGCCTTGTATATTCCTATCCGTAAGCCACGTGTTGAAATTCGTTCCCGCTACATGAAAGATGTGGTGACGTATAATATTCTTCCGGAGCAGTATGGCGATAATAGTATTTTTGGCGCATTTATGCGTCGGGTAGACTATCCGGCGAAGTTGACAAACCAACAATTGCTACAAGGAAGTATTTATTTAGAGATGCCTTTCGGTTGGAGCAATAAAATCGAGTTCAGCAACAATATTATACATCCCTATTTCAACGAGCGTGCGATGGCGGAAGTGGGTGGCTTGAACTACCCTACCTATAATACGAGCGAGTTTGCCTACTATACTCGTGTGGCCTATCAAGAGAAGTTTTTGAGCGGTCAGTTTTTACGTACGAGCGTAGGCTCTGATTATCCTATTCTTTCTTTTGAATGGCACCAAAGCGTGAAAGGGGTCTTGGGCAGTGATTTCAGCTATCAAAAATTACGCTTGCGGGTGGATGATAATTTTAGAACAGGTTTCTTAGGGACTTTTAGCTATACCGTCATTGCGCAACAGATTTTAAACAGAGACGCCTTACCGGTGATGTTGTTAGGTGTTTTGCCGGGGAATGATACCTACTATTGTGATCCCTATGCTTTCAATAATATGAATCGTTATGAGTTTATCGCGGATAAATTTGTGATGGTGAAGGCGCGCGAGCAGTTTGGTGGTTTCCCCTTTGATTTTGTCCCTGCAATGAAAAAGCTACACTGGCGTACCTTTGCGGAGTTTAAATCTGTTTGGGGCGAGATGAGTGAGAAGAATAAAATTTATAATGGCTATAGTGATCGCCTAGCTGCCGGGAAAACGAATCCATTCGAGATACCGAGCAAAGTGCCATATATGGAGGTCGGGACGGGAATAGAGAACATTTTTAAGGTGTTCCGTATCGACTTTGTATGGCGTCTGAATTACTTAGATAAGCAGTTATATCCATACGCGGCTCCTTTGGGAGTGAAGGCTTGTTTCCAAGTTCAATTCTAAGCCGAGAAATTTCCAAAAAAGCCATCTTTTTTTCGTTAATTTGCCCTGCTAAATTTAAAGCGCACGTCTATGTCAGTTTTAGTTAACAAGAACACGAAATTAATCGTGCAAGGTTTTACCGGAAAAGAAGGTACCTTCCACGCAGAACAATGTATTGCATATGGTACTAACCTAGTTGGTGGTGTTACACCAGGTAAAGGAGGTACGATGCATTTGGATCGTCCGGTATTTAATACCGTAGCTGACGCCGTTAAAGCAACGGGTGCTAACGTGTCTTTGATTTTCGTTCCACCATTATTCGCTGCAGATGGTATCATGGAAGCAGCAGATGCTGGAATCGAATTAGTGGTTTGTATCACGGAAGGTATTCCAGTACAAGACATGGTGAAAGCTAAGAACTATTTGGTTGGAAAGAACACACGTTTGATCGGGCCAAACTGTCCTGGTGTTATCACTGCAGAAGAAGCGAAAGTAGGTATCATGCCTGGTTTCATCTTCAAGAAAGGATCAGTTGGTATCGTTTCTAAGAGCGGTACTTTAACATATGAAGCTGCGGATCAAGTAGCGAAGGCAGGTTTAGGTGTTACTACCGCAATTGGTATCGGTGGTGATCCTATCATCGGAACTACGACACGTGAAGCGGTTGAATTATTGATGAACGATCCTGAAACGAAAGGTATTGTTATGATTGGTGAAATTGGTGGTGGCATGGAAGCAGAAGCGGCTCGTTGGATTAAAGAAAACGGTACGAAGCCAGTTGTTGGTTTCATCGCTGGCCAGACAGCCCCTCCAGGTCGTCGTATGGGTCATGCGGGTGCAATCATCGGCGGTAGCGAAGATACAGCAGCAGCGAAGATGCAAATCATGCGCGAATGCGGTATCCACGTTGTTGATTCTCCAGCGGATATTGGTAAAACAATGGCTGCTGCTTTAGCAGGTAAGTAATTTAGAAAGTATCAATAGAAAAAGGCTCTCCATTCGGGGAGCCTTTTTTGTTATCAGGCAATGGTGTGCGGATCGATGTTCACTGGAAAATTCACCGAGTTAGCAATGAAGCAGTATTCATGCGCTTTTGCATGTAAGGCCTCTGCCAATTCAATTTTGTCACTTTCCTTTATTACTACTTGCGGCTTCAATGTTATGCGTGTAAACTTACTCGGAGCTCCCTTTTCTAAGAATAGCACTCCTTCTGCCGCATCTTTATATGCTAAAACCGTTATGCCATGGTCGGCACAGAAATGTAAATACCAGAGCATATGACAAGACGATAAAGAAGCCACGAGCATGTCTTCGGGATTATACTTCGTTTTATCACCACGAAAGATCGTGTCTGAAGAACATTCAAGCATCGGCTTTACACCTGCCTGCATGTTGAAACTCCGATCATAGGCTGCGTAGCTCGTAGTCCCTACGCCATTCTGACCAGTCCATTCAATGTTTACTATATAGTTGTGATCTTCCATATTAAATACTGATGCGTGTTACTTGTCCGCTAGTAATGCTAAAGTCCTTCACCTGCGTTTGTTTCATTTTCTTCTGCTCCTTATGACGATAAATAACCTTGTAATTTCCTGGCTGTAAATCCAGCACATCGGAAGTACTTTTCTGTTTTATCTCATACAGCTTCACCCAGCTTCCATTCTGCAAATAGAAAACACCGCCATAAATCTCTCCAATATGCGTCATCTCCAAAGTGCCTGCAGTAGGGATCGTATAGGTTTTTGTCTGTGTTTCCTTCAGCTGAATATCATTCAAACTAATTCTTGGAAGGGTCAATACTGTCGCTTCATAATTAGCACTCAAATAACGGAGGGCGCTATTCGTTGTCTGTACAAAAAGCGTGTTCTTCGTTTTCGCCTGACGAACTAATATCGGGATACTGCTCTTCGTCGCACAATCCACTCGCAAAGTCCCTTGCGACGCCTTTACAGAGAAGATATTATGGGTATTGTTTTTTAAGCTTACGGGTCCAATACTTAAAGACGGAATCGTATGAATATCTATGAGGTACTGATCGACCGGATCGATGGAGAGCGTATCAGGGACGCCTCTCAAATTCATCTGATGATAAAAATCGTATTTGGCTTGGTTGTGTTCTTGTTCGTAGAAGGTCATGTTGACATTCGTTTCGGTCGCACGCCCTTCTTCATCTAGCAAATCCACTTCTGCCGTAGTTCCAGAAAGCAAAGTGCTTAATAGCTGTGAAAGCGTTTGCTCAAAAACCTCTGGTGTCGCGGCGTCGCGATAGATCCCAATGCAATCAAGATTGTCATTGACTAGTTCCACCGGTATCCCCATCCCTACAATAAAGGGCTTTAAGATCACATGATTCTTTTGCAGTATAGCAGCAGTCGCACAGGGGTCGCCTCCGCAGGATTCTAAGCCATCCGTAATTACAATCATTATATTTCTGCCAGGTGTTTTCGGAAAATCGTTGGCCCCCTTCTCAATACTTAAAGCCAAGGGCGTAATGCCTTGCGGAGTTATTGCACTAAGCTTCTTGTGTAGTAGCTTGCGATTATCCACTCCGAAAGGTACTTCCAGCTTGGTGTCTTTGCAGTTGCTAAACACTTCACTAAACTGATGTCCATATAAACGAAGTCCCATTTGCACATTCGGCAGTTCTGCCAAGCTATCCGCAATATTATACAGCAAAGTGCGCGCTGCATTCCACTTCGTGGTCTTGCCCCAAGTGTTTTCCATACTCAAAGAGCCGTCCACCACAAATAAAATCCTCGTTGTACATTCGGGGTTGACGAAATGTAGTCGGAGATTTTGCTGTGCCGAAGCGGTGCCGAGTAGCAGGAAAACCAGGTTACAAACGAACCATAATTGTCTTGCTGCTTTCCACCACAATATGTTTGGTAAGCGTTTGTTCACTACCTATTCTGTTGTTTGATTTATAAACGATATCATATTCGCCAGGTTGCAACGCAAGGGTATAGGTACCCGGCTTTGCATTTCCTGCATCATAGATTTTCTCCCAGCGCGCAAGACTGTTCGTAGTATAGATACTACACCAGCCACCGCTTAATAGGCTTAGCGTGAGTGTCCCTGCTACAGGGATGTTCAGCGTTTTTGTTTCGTTCGGAATAACGAGTACACCGCGCAGATTGATACGAGGCGTGCTGAGAATTTCAATATCGTATTCTCCTGCTAGGTATCGTATGCTGCTATTCAAATCTTGTACGTAAACAATCTCATCGCTACCTGCTGGATGTATAACTGCTTGCACATCCGAACTCCGGTTCGTATTGACGTTTGCGCCACTGACATTTAGTTGTAGGTTACCTTGTGGTACATCGAAGGCCAAGGTATTATGTCGGCCAGGCACAATACTGATCTTTTTCTTTGTAATCGGCGGATACGTATGCACTGTTATATCATAAAGTCCGACCGGATCTACTTTCACTGTATCACTGATGCCCGCTTCGTTAGTAGCATGGATGAATGCGTAACGCAAGGCGCCGCTGTAAGAGTCGGCTAAGGTAATCTCTTGATTCGTTTCACTTGCCCAGCCTTTTTGATCTAGGAGATTAATTTGAAGACTCGTCTTTTGACTGATCTGCCCAACAATCGATTGCAAGGCGTTTTTAAAGCCTACCGCATTCCGCACATCGTAATAAGTCCCAACACAATTAAACTTTTTAATCAAGCTATCTTCAATGCCTAGTCCAATAATAAAGGGTTTGAGTGAAATATGTTTTGCCTCCAAGGCTTGTGTTGCGGCGCAAGGGTCGCCTCCGCAAGTTTCGATACCATCAGTAATCAGAACGATCGCATTGAGTACATTTCGTTTGTCGGCTGGAAAATCATTGATGGCGGCTTGCTCTATCGAATAAGCGATTGGCGTATATCCTTTTGGTTTTATCTTGTTAAGCTTCTGTTGAATCAAGCTCGCAGAGGAGTTGCTAAAAGGGATCTCTAGTTTGGAGTCTTTACAGTTCTTCACGCTATTCGGCGATTGATGTCCGAATACCCGCACTGCAATTTGTATGTCTGACTTTTGCTTTTCTAAAGAATCAGCGATTTGGTATAGCAGACTAGACGCGAGCTTCCAACGGGTATCTGTTCCCATTTTTTGATTCATAGAGCCAGAGGCATCGAGTAGAAACAAGATGCGCAAGGGCTGTTGCTGTGCCGAAGCCATAGAGCAACAGCAGAGCAAAAGAGACAGATATAGGGCGATACGCTTCACTACTTAAAAATACAATATAGCTTTCGGACTTGCAGAGACGCTGTGGGCTATTATTTCAACGCGTCGGGCGCGGGGATTGGTTTTATTGGACAGTATACGCCAATACTAATCCAAGTGTGTCGTTAAGGACACGGTAGTGGGCGGTGGCTGTTTGCTGTAGACGACTGTGTTGTATTGCTATGCTGGCGGTTTTTTCCTGCCACGACTGAATCCTAAGTTCACTTTTAAAGGTGATACCAGGAATATCAAAACATTTGAAGATGGCTTCTTTAATGCTCCAGCAAAGCGTTTGTGCGAGGAGCGTATCTTGTAGGTAGTGCGGTGGCAGCTCTTTCTCTTCGATAAAGCGTTCGGCCACACGTGCGATTTTTTCGCTACCCATTTCGATGTCTAGTCCGACCGCCTTTCCTTTTTTATGGAGGAGGGCGGCTACATATCCTTTACAATGACTGATAGAGAGGCTATAATCGAGGTGTGCAAAATAGGGGGCACGATTTTCTTTGTTCAAAACGAGTGCTTCGTGAGGGGCTTCGCTCAGCTGCGCAGCGACATAGCGCGCAGCTAAAAATTCAAGTCGCTTTTCGGGATTGCTAATCTTAGCCAGGCGTTCTTCGTCGATCGGAAAAGAGCCGATAAAGAAGTTTTCCTCTTCTTCTATCTTCCAAATGCCTAATAGACAATCCTTTTCCAAGATTTCTCGCAGAATCCACATATCGCAAAGATGCGGATTTGTATTGATTTTCCACAGCTTTCCCACAATGCGTGCGGAGGAGACTTGAATGCCCTTAATTTTTGTATTTTTGTCATCCTAAATCTACCGGTAATGATCCTGACCGACAAAGCCATTTTGGATGAAATGGCTAAAGGCACTATTAAAGTTGAGCCTTACGACCGAAACGCACTAGGAAGCAATAGCTACGACGTGCATTTGGGTAAATACCTAGCTACCTATACCAACGAGGTTTTGGACGCTAAGCAGCACAATACCATAGAACATTTTGAGATTCCAGAAGAAGGAATCGTTTTGGAGCCGAGCAAGTTTTATTTAGGCGTTACCTTAGAATATACCGAGACACACGCACATGTTCCATTTCTAGAAGGTAAATCTTCTACTGGCCGCTTAGGTATTGATATCCACGCTACGGCAGGTAAGGGCGATGTTGGCTTTTGTGGCTATTGGACTCTAGAAATTTCGGTGAAGCAGCCGGTGCGTGTTTATGCAGGCATGCCAATTGGGCAGTTGATTTATTTCCCTGTCTTAGGTGAAATTGAGGTGAAATACAACCAAAAACAAAATGCGAAATATTCTGGGCAGCATTCTCGCCCAGTAGAAAGCATGATGTGGAAAAACTTTAAATCCTAACCCCTATATATTCCTACAAATGAATAACACGTACGAAAACAACCTACATGGTTGGATTACAGACGAAAAAGCGGCGATTGAGTTGATAAGCATGGTCGGACAATTATGGTTCGACAAGTCAGTAGAATTGATTTTATACCGCAATCAATTGATTGATCGCAGTAATAGTGAAGTGTTAAACTTACATCACTATGCACGCACAGTGGTTAAGCAAAACTTGACGATTCAAGACACTTTAGCCATTACACGCGCTTTATTTGCGTTGAACCTTGCTCCTGCACGTATTGATATTGGTCGTTTAGGAAGTGAGTGGTTGGCTGAAAAAGCAAACTACGCCGACGTTACAGCCTTCATCGCAGATAAGATGAAGACCTTCGTTGGTGAGGATAAAATTGAATTGAAGCCGAAAGACGTAGTGTTATATGGCTTCGGTCGTATCGGACGTATCGCTGCGCGTGAGTTGATCACGCAAGCAGGTAAAGGCGAGCAATTGCGCCTACGTGCGATCGTTACACGTGATAAGAATGACGATGATATTTTCAAACGTGCAGATTTATTACGTTCTGATTCAGTACATGGTCCGTTCCCAGGAACGGTAATCGCAGATAAAGAAAATCATTGTTTGATTGTGAATGGTCATGTGATTCATATGATTAACGCATCTAGCCCAGATAGTATCGATTATACAAAATATGGTATCGAAGACGCGCTTGTCATCGATAATACCGGTGTCTTCCGCGATCGCGAAGCTTTAGGAAAGCATTTGAAGTCGAAAGGTGTGGGTAAAGTTTTGTTGACTGCTCCGGCAAAAGGCGATATTCCTAATATTGTTCACGGTGTAAACCACGAGCAATTCAATCCAGACGAAACGATTTTCTCTGCAGCTTCTTGTACGACCAATGCAATCGTACCGGTCTTGTCTGTTATCGAAGCAAAATTAGGTGTGGAACGCGGACATATTGAAACGGTTCACTCTTATACAAACGATCAAAACTTGTTGGATAACTACCATAGCAAATATCGTCGTGGCCGTAGCGCTGCCGTGAATTTAGTTATCACTGAAACAGGTGCTGATAAAGCGGTTGCGAAAGTGTTACCACAGTTGGCTGGTAAGTTGACAGGTAACGCGGTGCGCGTACCAACGCCGAACGTTTCTTTGGCAATTTTGAATTTGAATTTGAAGGCTGAAGTAACGAAAGAGTCTGTAAACGAAATTATGCGTGATGCAGCTTTACAGGGCGCTTTGGTAGAACAAATTCAATATATGGATAGCAATGAATTAGTGAGCAGTGATATGGTGGGTAACCCATGTGCATCGATTTTCGATTCTCAAGCTACTATCGTATCGAAGGACGGAAAGAGCGCAGTATTATATGTTTGGTATGATAATGAGTATGGTTATACGCGTCAGGTAATTCGTTTCAGTAAATGGATTGCTGGCGTTGTTCGTCTTCGCTATTACTAAGCATTCCGCTAAAATAATTCGTTATTCTAAAGGAGCATCGTTATCTTCGATGCTCCTTTTCTTTTTGTATGATATTAGTAACTGGCGGCACGGGATTAATAGGAACAGCTTTATTGCGCGCATTAGCTGCAAAAGGCCGTGCTGTTCGCGTTTTCAGTAGGCAAGCGGAAGCACCCAAACATCTCCGTTCCTTTTCTAATTTGCAATGGATACAAGGTGATATCGAAGACTTTCAAGCTTTAGAAGATGCTTTAGAAGGGGTTGACGAAGTCTATCATGTAGCAGGTTTGGTGTCTTTCGATGCGAAGGATCGTGATCGTCTTATGCGCATTAATGTCGAGGGAACTGCGAATGTAGTGAATGCATGTCTATATAAGGGTGTTCGAAAGCTAGTTTATGTAAGCTCTGTAGCAGCTTTAGGCAAGGCTTTAGAAGGCAAAGCGATAGATGAAAAAACTGAATGGGAGGATAGTGCTAATAATAGCGTATATGCTTTGAGTAAGATGTTAGCAGAGCGTGAGGTATGGCGAGGTTTTGAGGAAGGCTTACAGGTTGCCATTTTAAATCCTACAATCGTCATTGGCTTTGCGGAGAATGATCCATGGCAGAGTTCATCGTCTTTCTTTCCGATGATAAAAAAGGGCTTGAAGTTTTATACTAACGGCGTGAATGGTTTTGTAGGAGCAGAGGATGTAGCGAGCGTGATGATTCAGCTAATGGAAAGTGAGGTTAATGGCGAGCGTTTTATTTTGTCGGCAGGTAATCACAGCTACCGGGAGGTATTTGCGTGGATTGCCCATGCAATCGGTGCTCCGGCACCTACTGTCGAAGTGAAACCGTGGATGAGTGGCTTGGCCTGGCGCCTTTTTGCTGTAGCAAAATTTTTTGGCATAAAGCCACTAGTAACGAAAGAGACGTCCCGTAGCGCTTTGATGCATAGTGTTTATAATAACAGCAAGGTGCAGGAGAAATTACATTTTAGCTTCACCCCTATTCATGAGGTGGTACAACAAATCGGGAAAATATATTATTAATAAAGCGTATTCTAACGCTTGCGTTTGAGTTCAAAATTGGTTCCAAGATAAACCTTCCTTACAATTTCGTCGGCTGCAAGCTCCTCTGCGGAGCCGTGTTTCAAGATTTTACCTTCAAATAAGAGATAAGCCCTATCAGTAATGGATAAGGTTTCTTGTACGTTGTGATCAGTGATTAAAATCCCAA
Source organism: Chitinophagales bacterium (assembly GCA_947452995.1). GTDB lineage: Bacteria > Bacteroidota > Bacteroidia > Chitinophagales > CAIODY01 > JAHEYX01. The sequence continues at coordinate 15,155 of CANGEV010000021.1, read as the reverse complement.
TTCCTTTATCTACGAGTTTGCTTACAATTTGTTGAATATCTTCTACCGCAATCGGGTCAATACCTGCAAAAGGCTCATCGAGTAGGATGAACTTTGGATCTGTGGCCAATGCACGTGCAATTTCTGTGCGGCGGCGCTCTCCACCGCTGAGTACTTGACCGAGATTTTTCCGGACATGTGTCAGGCGAAACTCGCTTAGTAGCTGTTCTAATTTTTCGGCTTGCTGTTCTTTCGTTAGGTTGGTCATTTGTAAAATGGCCAAAATATTGTCTTCGACAGATAGCTTTCTAAAAACGGATGCCTCTTGCGGAAGATAGGAAATACCTAGCTGCGCACGTTTATACATCGGCATTTTGGTGATTTCTTGTCCATCGAGATAAACCGAACCTTGATCTGGCTTTACCAAACCAACGGTCATGTAAAATGTAGTGGTTTTTCCTGCGCCATTCGGACCTAATAAACCAACGATTTCTCCTTGCTCTACAGAAACAGAAACGTCATTTACGACTTGTCGTTTTTTGTATTGTTTAAAAAGAGAGGTAGTGTGCAACCGCATAGGTTGCGAAGGTACAATTTCCATTGATATAAAGCAAAGACTGAGGTGTTTGCGATACTATACAATTAGGGTTTGTGAGGTGGTATAAGTGCCAAAAAAGCAATGAAATTTGATTAACTTTGTTTTTAAGTTTAAAAGACTGTAAAATACTGATGAAGCAAATTTTTCTTACGCCAATAAAAGCATTGTTGAGTGGTGCTTTGATTACACTTTTTGTTAGCATTACTGCTTTGGCACAACCTACTACAGGAGCGGGTGGTTCAACAGGAGCTGGTGGTGCAGGTGCTGCGGCGGGAGCAGCAGGTGTAGTGGGTGGAGGACCAAAAGTGACAACAGCGCCCGGTCCTAATCAATTGATTAAGGATATGAATGCGCCGGCAAATGCGACACCGAAGGAAAATCAATTCGATAACGTAATTAAAGATTTCATTGATCCTGAGAATCCGAATTCAGTTGAATTTCAGGGTCGTTTGCAGGAATTGAGAAAGAGTGGTGTGAGCGAAGATGAAATTCAACGCTATTTAAATACGCAGTTTGCAGGCAAGAATAACAACTATAAGGACGTATTTAAAATTCAACGTGATTTATCGGAAGAGGAGGCAAAGAAGCAGCAGGTGAAGGCATTACAAGGACTTCCGGATTATTTCGGTAAAAATGCTAGTGTTAATACGGATATTTATGGAGGTACCATATTTTCAAAAACAAGTTTGGTTTTTACCCCTGTAGAAAATCCGGTTCCGCCAGATGATTATAAGATAGGACCCGGTGACGTAATTTCAATCACCATCTGGGGGCAAGCTGAATTTCAAAATAATTTTACCGTCGGTAAGGATGGTTCTATTTTCCCGTCTAATATTGGTAAGGTATTCTTGAAGGGTGTGACTTTCAAGAATGCGCGCGGTATTTTGCAACAGCGCTTTGCATCTATTGTTCCTGGTGGTTCTAATATTGAAGTTTCTATTAGTAGTGTGCGCACTATTCGTGTGAACGTGGTGGGTGAAGTAGTGCAGCCAGGTGCTTATTCTATGTCCGCATTGAATACAGCGTTCAATGCCCTTTATTTGGCTGGTGGTCCTAATCGTTTAGGATCTCTTCGTGAAATCTACGTTCAACGTAACGGTAAATACATTGATACATTGGACGTCTATCGTTATTTGCAACAAGGTGATAAAGGCGATGATATTTATTTAGAGAACAATGATTTCTTATTTGTTTCTGTAAATAAAAAGCAAGTGGATATCGCGGGCGAAATTAAACGTCCTTTAATTTATCAGTTAAAGCAAAATGAAAACCTTCGTGATTTGATTAGTTTGGCGGGAGGCACGAAGTTTAATGCTCGTCTTGCAAACATCCAGGTATTTCGTACCGAGAATGAAAAGGTTCGTATCATAGATTTAAACGCCTATGATATTATGAATGGCACTCGTGGATTTGAATTATTGGATGGTGATCGTGTTTTTGTTCGCGGCATTAATGATGAGATTACAAACAAAGCCCAAATTATAGGTGAGGTAGCCTATCCTGGTATTTACGAATTGAAGGAAGGTGAACGTGTTGCCGATTTGATAAGCAAGGCCGGAGGTTTGAAGGGAGAGGCTTATTTAAAGCGCGCATATGTAATTCGTATCAGTAGAGATTTCCAAATTCAATATATACCTATTAGCCTGGAGGCAATTGCGAACAAACAAGATTCTGCAAACTATGTAGAGAATAATATCGAGGTAAAACAATTTGATGCCTTGAAAATATATTCAGTGACGAATTTTCAGGATATCCCGTTCTTTACTATTTCTGGTTTAGTCCGCAATCCGGGGAATTTCGTGTTGTCTGGAAAGCGTACTTTGAAAGATGTTCTTTATATCTGTGGAGGTATGAAGGGAGAGGCAGAATATAATCAAGTAGAGATAGCAAGTATCGTTAGTATCGAAGATGCGAAGCGTAAGAATATTCCTATTAAAACAGTTATCAAGCAATATTCTTTAGATCCGATTTTGGAGAATGATACCATTGCAGAGAAAATTATTATCAAGCCTTTTGATCAGATTTTTGTCCGTAAAAACCCAGATTTCTCCTACCAAAAGAATGTGACGATAAATGGGCAGGTAAAGTATCCAGGGGTTTATTCTAAGAAAGATGATAAGGAAAGAATTTCTTCTTTAATACGTCGTGCAGGTGGTTTGCTACCGACAGCAAACGTTCAAGGGGCAACCTTTAAACGTCAGTCAGCGGGCTCTGTTATTTTGATAGATCTTAATTCCGCAATTAAAAAACCAGGAACAAAGTTTGATATCATTTTGAATGAGGGGGATGAGTTATCGATTCCTGAATTAGATCAGGTAATACGTATTAATGGAAATGTTCAAGTGCCTGTGAATGTGTTTTATGATAAGGAGAATAGTTCGTTTAAATATTATATTGGCCTCGCAGGTGGCTTCGGTGATCGTCCTTGGAAACGTAAGTGTACAGTGAAATATGCAAATGGTGTTGTAAAGAAAGCTAAGTCGATTTGTGGTATCGTGGTTTATCCTAAGGTAGAGTATGGCTCTGTGTTAATGGTACCAACCCGTCCGGAGAGAAACTATATCAAGCAAGCTACACGATTACCTATCGAACTTCTACAGGCTTTGGCGTTTACGGCAACGACATTGTCTTCCGCATTATTAAGTTATCGCATGATTGTTTACTTAACTAATCAGAACCTATAATGATAGAGTATACTTACAAAGACGCCCTAAAGGAGGCTAGTAATATATTGGTTAGAGGTGTTGGCAAGTTTGTAATTATTCTAATTACTTGTCTATTCGCAGCTGCCGGATGGTATTATGTTTCGTTAACGCCAGTCAATTATACGGCCAAGTCTGTGTTTTACCCAGATCGTGACGCAACTATGTCGGGATCTCCTTTAGAATTGCTTGCAGCAGGCCCTTCAGCTGTAACGAATAAGGCTGGCGCACTAGGTATTTTATCAAAGGTATTTGATAGTCGTAGCATGACACGATTGGTCGTGAGTCATAAATTAGAAGCAAATGCTGGCGCTGAAATTTTAGCTGATTTGATTATAGAGGACAATAATAAAACATATAAGCCTTGGCAGGTAAAAGATAAAGTTTCTGAGATGGCTATGCCGTCTCGCATTGAAAGAGCGGCTTCTATTATTCGTGGCGGATCTTTCGCAATTGTAGATGAAAGTGGCTTTATGAGCTTAACTACTAAAGCAAATAACAAGGAGTTGGCGCTACTCATCAATAAGATTATGATTCAAGAATTGATTAAGTTCAATTTCGATAAAAAAACAGCGAAAGCAGCAGCAGATATGCGTTTTATCAATGGACGATTAGATTCTGTAGCGAACGTTTACGAGTCCTTAAAGTATAGAAGTGCTAACTATGCGGATGCTAATAAATACATGATTAAGCAGACTGTAAAAATACCGATGGATGATTTGGAGGAGCAGAAGAAAATATTGGCAACTCGTTATTTGAAATTAATCGATTTGCAAGAGCAAGCTTTTATACGCCTTCAAACGGATAAGCCTGTGGTTCAAGTTTTGGATGCACCTTATATAGACGTTACAAAACGTCCGTCTACTTCAGGAGCCGCTGTAGCATTTGGTTTGATCGGCTTTTTATTAAGTATAGGCTATTTGTTACGCAATGTTGTTATTCGATTTGTACGTTCAGAGTTAGCAAAAAATAAAAACACTGAAGACGACGAAAATTCTGAACAAGCATAAATGCTGTGTTCCTGACAGTATAAAAATTGCGTATGAAATTAGTCTACTTTGCACTACTTCTAGGTAGTCTATCTTCAACATTACTTTTTAATGCTTGTCAATCGAAGATTGATGATCGCGACTTTGCAATAAGTGATACTGCTTCGATACAAAAAATATTTTTAGCAGATAAGGGGAATCGTAATGTTGTTTTAGAACGAAAATCACCTGGACAATGGTTTGTTAATGGGAAGTATCCTGTTCGCCCAGACGCGATTAAGCTCTTATTGCAGACCATGCATGACTTACGTGTTAATCGCCCTGTGTCAGTGGAAGGACATAATAATGTAGTGCAAGACATGGCTGGAAATGCGATTAAGGTACAGGTGTTTGGCAAGGAAGGATCTACGCTTAAAACGTATTACATAGGAGGTGTTGCGAAAGATTATCAAGGGAATTACTACCTAATGGAAGGCGCCGAACAACCCTATATCGTAGATATTCCGGGCTTTAATGGCTATTTAAGTGTGCGCTATATTTTGGATGAAATGGATTGGCGTGACCGCAGGGTTATGGCCTTGCAAGCTTCAGAAATTTCCCGCATTAGTGTGCAATATTTAGATGAAAGAGCTAGCTTGAGTTATGCAGTAACGGAGCAGGATTTAGATCATTTTACTGTTGAAACACCGTTAAAACCGGGTGTTCAACTTCCGGGTTCCACTAAAAATTGCTTTATTCTGTTTGAACAATTTAAGGAACTGAATGGCATCAATTACGCCCGAAATCGCCCATTAGATGATAGCGCTAAAGTGCGCGCTCCCTTTGCGATTCTAAAAGTCGAGGCCAAAAATAAAGCTGTTTATACCTTGAAACTAGTGCATGCAGATGTCACGGAAAGAAGTAAGCAACAATTTGATCCGAATGGTCGTCCAATGTCCTTTGATAGTGAAGTTTATTATGTATGGGTGAACGACAATAAGGATTTATTATTGATGCAAGATTTTGCCTTACGTTGGGTGCTTGTATCTAATAAAGAATTTCTTCCATAAACGCCCCAAATTCCATTAAAAAGTGGTATATTTCGGTAAAATTTTTAGTCGTATGCGTCGTAACCTTGCGTTAGTCTTTTTAGTGGCTTTAAGCGTGATGGGGTGGTCGTCTTGTAAGAAAAAGGTATATACCGTTCCTACCTTACAAGTGTTCCGTCAAACATTGAGCACTTCTTCCTTATTGGATGTTGAATTCGACTATAAAGAATGCACGGGATATGTGATTTCTTCACATGAAATTTTCAAAACAATCGATACAGGCTCACATTGGCGTAAATTACTTTTTGCAGATACGAATATCGTTTTGCAAAAGCTTTGCGTAATGGATAGTACAATCGTATATGTTCTTGCGCACAACGCAACATACAATAAAAATATTATTTATAGAACGCAAGATGCAGGCGCTACCTTTCAGGTGGTGAACGGTGGTTTATATGATTATCGTGCGATGGAATTTGTTTCACCGAATATTGGCTATATGGAATCAGGAGGATCAGTTAATGCTACTGTGAATGGTGGAGCATCTTGGAACAGTACGCCAGGATTTCCTGCAGGAAATCTCTGTGACCTAATTGAATTTAAAGACTTGACAAGCGGCTTCGCAATGTCATTTGCCTCCAATCAACTGTTCATGACAACTACTGGCGGTAATACCTGGTATACGATGGCGTATTCCAATGCAAATAGTTTCCGTGATGTGAAGTATTCAAAACACGGTGATCATGTAATTGCAAAGGCCGCAGGAACCTCTGATAATGGTTGGTTTGTAACTGCTGATTTTGGTCTGAACTGGACAGGCGCTAAGAATCTATATATCGATGGTATGAAAGACGAGAAACATCCTATAATGGATGTGGCTGACATGTATGACGAAAGAGGTTATGGTGCTGGTAATCATAATCTGTTTTATACAAAAGATGGTGGTTATAATTGGGAGCCACGTTATGATCAAAATGGCGCTAGTTTGCCAGAAACTTTCACAGAACTATATGCAGCTCGTGCAGATAAAGCATATGTGACTACGAAAGAAGGAACCCTTATTACTGTAACCTTCGGAAATCAATAATTCCTCATGCGCAAAATAACCTCACTAATTTTTGGATTGTTTTTATGCATTAGCGCAGTTAATGCTCAACAATTGATGTTCGGCTTCGGTAATACCTTCATGCATCAAAAAGGGAATATCATCAGTGTAAAAACTGCTGCTGGTTCGAATTCTTATCACTCCTTTGATACCATCAACAAAACCATGTTTGGTGCTAATCTTTATTTGAATTATGCCCTTCCGATTTATCATATCAATTTTTATAATTCATTGAATTTGATGTTTGGAATGAATGGCTTATTTTCTTTTTCGAATAAATACAAAGAATATGACCAATATGCACGTACCCTAAATTATGGAACAGCTTCAAGCCTTGTAATGGGTGCTCAAATTCCAGTATATTTTTGTTACAATAAAGGGACACATGCAACTGTTGAATCGACGAAGAAAAATGGTTATATGATTGGCTGGGGAATGGTCTATACCATGTATCAAAGTCCTACAGACAAATCAGCTTTCCTAGCACCTGCTGTTTTATTTGAATGGCGTTTTGCTGAATCACTTGCCGCCCGCTTTGAATATATTGCAAAACGAGATGTAACGGAGTATGCTACCTATACAGGCTTTGTACCTCGTTTAGCGACTAGATTTTGTACGCTTTCATTGAGTTATAACATGCGTGCCGGAGCTCCTTATTTCTCGCCTAAACCAGACCGTCGTATCATTAAGACGAAAAAGACTGGATCAGGAGCGAAGAAGTAAACGCAATCAGCGTATACAGGCGTAACAATAATTTAGAGAGTGTCCCATGGATGTTAATGCGAATCGCAGACCCGTTTTTCAATACGCCTTCATTGCCGTAATTGTCGTTTATTTATTAAGAATATTTTATCTACAAGTAATAGATAAAAATTATAAAGTAATGGCGGATGCCAACGCCTTGCGTAAGCTAACTATCTACCCTTCACGCGGACTCATCTACGACAGAAATAATACACTAGTCGTATGCAATCAAGCCCTGTACGATTTAATGGTAACGCCTCGTCAAGTAAAGGCTTTTGACACTTCGCTCTTTTGTCAGTTACTTGAAATTGATATTGAAACATGTCGAGAGAGTCTGAAAAAAGCAAGAACGTATAGTCGCTATAAACCTTCAGTTTTCTTAAAGCAGATCCCACAAAAAATCTATGCGCGTTTTGAAGAGAATCTCTATAAATTCCCTGGATTCTACTCACAAGTGCGTACTGTGCGTAGTTATGAGCATAATTGTGCTGCACACGTATTAGGTTACATAAGTGAAGTAGATGATCGAATCATAAAAAAGAATCATTATTATCAGAATGGTGATTTTATTGGCATGAGTGGATTGGAGCAACAGTATGAAGTATTGCTAAGAGGTAATCGCGGAACACGTTTGGTAATGGTAGACGTGCATAATCGTGAGCAAGGAAGCTATAATGACGGAGCAGAAGACACGCTCGCAATCGCTGGACAGAATTTAGTGGTTTCATTAGATATCGAATTACAACAATTGGGAGAGCGTCTGATGAAGAATAAGGTTGGAAGTATTGTAGCGATCGAACCTTCAACTGGAGAGATTCTTGCAATGGTGAGTAGCCCTAGCTACGACCCCAACTTGTTGAATAATCGCGATCGTGGTAAAGTATTCCGTCAGCTGAATAGAGACACCTTGCGACCATTATTGAATCGACCTTTGATGGCTAATTACCCTCCTGGTTCCACATTTAAGTTGATGGTTGGCTTGGTGGCAATGCAGACAGGTACTATTAGTCCGAATTGGGGATATCCTTGTTCCCGGGGTTTTCACTTGAATGGATTAACAGTAGGTTGCCACTCACATCCTTCGGCTCCGAACATAACTGAGGCAATCGTAAACTCTTGTAACGCGTATTTCTGTCAGGCTTTCCGCCTCACGATAGATAATAATTCTTTAGGTCCTACTGTTCAAGATGGTTATCAAAAGTGGCACGACATGATTTGCTCATTCGGCTTCGGACATAAACTAGGGGTGGATTTACCTTCTGAAAAGGGCTGTTTAATTCCTGATACCAAGTATTATAACAAGCGTTATAAAGGGCCATCGTGGCATTCTCCCACTATTATTTCTTTGGGTATCGGGCAAGGAGAAATCTTGGCTACGCCATTGCAAATTGCAAACGAGTTTGCTTGTATTGCCAATCGTGGATACTATTTCATTCCACATATAGCGAAAAAATTTGAAGGAACAGGCGATACGATTTTAGCGAAGTACCGTGTGAAGCATTATACTGCAGTAGATCGTCAGTGGTTTGAACAAATTGTTGATGGAATGGAAGGAGTAGTAGTACGAGGTACTGCGCCTAATGCGCGAATCCCTGGTGTGGCTGTTTGTGGTAAGACGGGAACAGCACAGAACCCGCATGGAAAGGATCACTCTTTGTTTGGGGCCTTTGCGCCAAAAGTTAATCCTAAAATTGCTATTGCAGTGGTGGTAGAGAATTCCGGCTTCGGTAATGAATGGGCGGCGCCAATTGCAAGCTTGATGATGGAGAAGTTCCTCAATGACACGATTGCAACAGATCGTCTACCGCTTGTAAAGAAAATGGAAGAGGCTAATTTGTTGCCTGCTTTCGCACATTAGATATTTGCCTTCAAGGCGATATAGATTTTTGTCTCCCCAAGTGCATTACGTGTTAGCTCATAGCGAGCAACCATATCATAAAAAGTAGAAATGTCTATGCCCACACCATATCCTTGTAAATAGGTATTGTTGAGGGGATTGTTTTTGCTCCAGAAATTATCTTTGACGAAGCCGCAATCATAATAAGCTTTGATATACAAATTCAATGGTAGATCATCAATACGATCACCCATACCAGTATCGAAGCGTTTTTTAAAAAAGCAATATTTTAGCTCGTTGCGTAAAATGCCGAAGTGCTGACCATCGATGACATAATATTCATAGCCACGCACATAATCTTGCAGATAGCCCATGGCACGCTGAATATTATAGGCTTGTGCCGAAGGTGCACTTGTTTTAAATTTCAAGGATTGATACCAATAAAATTTATGTCCTAAAGGCACGTAATAGCTTCCTAGAAAACTAATTTCTGACATATGGATATTATCCCACGGCGTGAGGCCCCAACGCGTAGCCTGAAAATTAATGAGATATCCTTTCAACGGATAGGGTTTATAATCACGATAGTCGATTTCCAATAAATAGCGCAACAAAGCAAATTGTTGGAAACTACGTTTTCCTAGCAGGAAGTCGGGATTAGCCTTTAACAGCGTATCTGAGATATGATAGGTAGTATAATTTGCCTCAACGCTATGTCGAACGCGAATGGCTTTACGATAGCGCCAAATAGCACCTGCTTGAAATCTTGATTTGACGTAATGATTGTCATCCCGGAGGAATAATTGCTTGTTGTTATAAGTGCGATAAGCTGTTTCTTTGTTGGTATAGAAAGAGCTACTTAATTGTAAACCTTGATGCAGTTTTTTATCGATAAAAGGAAGCTCATATTGCAGCGCGATATAGTTAGTGAAACCGGTTTCAAGTACTGCTGCTAATGTTTCATTCCTTCCGCGAATATTTCGTTGTAAAATAACGGCTCCGACATTTAAGCGTTTTAGATTGTGATTTTGTTCTACCCACCAAACGTTCAAATTACGGTCGGCTAATTCCATAATGGGAATGGGATAAAAGTACCAGCGCTCTTTTACATCGATGTAAAATTCCAGTTCTTGTTTGGTACTATCTACGCAAAAGATTTTTACGTTATTGAATAGTTGAAGATTAAAGAGATTCTGTTTGCTCGTTGTAATTTTATCGGAAATGGAAGGAACAGCAATTGTGTCGCCAACTTTAAATGTAAGTTCCCGCAAGATGATAAACTCTTGTGTTTTGACATTGCCACTAACCAGAATCTTTTTAATAATGGCAGCCTTACTACTTAAAAAGCAGCAGCTCATCAGGCACCAGAGCATGACTGACGAACGAAAAATCATTTAAGGAAGTTTAGCTAAGAAGCCGTCCATTAATTGGTTGAACGTAGCGGGATGTTCCATCATCGGTGCGTGTCCGCATTGGTTGATGAAATGTAGTTCGGAGCCGGCGATCAATTGATGAAATTCTTCACCGACGAATGCAGGTGTGATTACATCATCTTTACCCCAGATCAAACAGGTAGGTACTTTGATATTTTCGAGTTCGTCGCGAAGATTATTGCGGATGGCTGATTTAGCGGTAGCAATAATTTTCACAGCCTTCATACGGTTGTTGACAATTTCAAAAACTTCATCCACCAGTTCCTTTGTAGCAACTTTAGGATCGAAGAAAGTTTTTTCTGTACGGTCTTTGATGAAGTCGTAGTCGCCACGCTTTGGAAAGCTAGTACCCATAGCAGATTCAAACAAGCCGCTACTACCGGTTAAAATCAGCGCACGTACTTTTTCTTGGTGCTTCAATGTATATAAGGTAGCAATATGGCCACCAAGAGAATTACCTAACAGAATAAAGTTATTATAATTCATGTGTTCTACGAACTCATGTGTAAAGCGTGTCAAACCGCCCAAAGAAGCTTCAAATACGCTCATTTCATAAATAGGCAGTAAGGGAACAATAACCTTATAGCGGTCTTTATAATATTCTATTTGATTTTGATAATTACTCAATTCGCCAAAAAGACCATGCAGAAGGATCATTAAAGGTCCTTCTCCTACTTCCACATATCTAAATTTGTCGGCGTGCTTGATTTCGTATTGCATACATCAATTGTTTGGTGTACTTAAAGTGCTAATATACAAAAATTTCGGTGCATAGCCTGTTTTGAAGACTAAAAGCGTGAAAAATTCTATGAAATGGTGATGATCTCGCTCAGCATAATAAATGAAAAAATGTAATTATTTTAGGGCATGCAGATTATTCAAAGACTTTTTGCGGTTCTGATCCTATTTTCATTCTCAGTGGTGGTTTCAGCCTCTAGCGTTAATAATTTTCGAAGTACGAAAAGCTTTTCATTAGGAATGCGTTCGACGGTGAGCATGTTTAGTGATGATGGAGTTGGAATGGGCACGGGTGGGCAGTTTAGGATACAGTCTAATCAACGATTGAATACAGATTGGTTTGCAGATTATATTTTGATTAATCAAGCTAATCAGGTGAAGAGCGAATATATTCATATTGGATGGTCTGTATTATACTATCCTCTCAAAGCCCCGACGAAAGCGTATACGGTTCAACCATTCTTGTTAGCCGGACATTGTTTTGATTATAATCAGAAAACTTTATTAGCTAATACGTCTATCAATAAACATCGATGGGGTGCTGCTCCACAGATGGGCATGGGTTTTCATTTTTGGTTAACGGATCGAGCTGATATAACATGGATTACCCAGTATATGGTTCATTTGACGAAAGAGATTGAGTTGGTAGAAGCTTCGAATCCATATTTTGAACTTGCGTCAAGTAAAGCGTTTGAAGGACATTGGTTGAACACTATTTCAGTTAATTATAAATTGTACGCGCGATGAGGAAATATTTGTTGTGGATTGTTTTAGGTTTTTGTTTTCATGCCAATGCACTCGATAGCCTTGGTTTGCGTGAGCATAGTTTGACCGCGCAGCTTACCCTTTCAGAGGGCTTTTCGATGGCGAAAAGTAATGCGGGCTTTCATCCATATTATCTTCATGGTAGTGCTGATTTTTATTTAAAAAGTCGCTTTTCCGTTGGTGGGGATTTGTATGCGCAGGTAGGTCATCGCGGTGTGTATGCTTCTACCTCTATTTTTGTAGCGCAGCAGTATAATTTGTTTTTTGGAGGTGCATATCATTGGCATCGTGGGATGAATGATTTGTCGCTCGGTATTCAGCCAGGGCTTGGCCTAAGTAAGAGTAGTCTTCCTTCTGAAAAGGACTATGTATTTTCTCCCTTATTTTCGACAGTGCTGAATTATAATCTGTGGATGAGTCCTTATTTCAGACTGTTTATGCAAGGGCGTTTGGTGACAGGTACGCATATGAGTAGTAAGGTGATTTCACTAACGGAGACGCGGGTTTCTGCGGGCCTAGCCTTTGCCTTACCGACCTTCCGAAAAAGAGGACTATATTAAGTTAGGATTGCTTACCTTTGCCACGCATTTCAAAAACAAAATTATGTCATTATTAGTCGTAGGTACGATGGCTTTCGATGCTATCGAAACTCCATTCGGGAAATCCGATAAAATTGTAGGCGGTGCTGCAACCTATATCGCATGGTCGGCTTCCAACTTCGTTAAAAAAATCAACCAAGTAGCTGTTGTCGGAGAAGATTTTCCGCAAGCCGAATTGGATGCTTTGAAAGCGCGTGGCGTACAATTGGATGGCGTTGAAATCAGAAAGGGAGAAAAATCTTTTTTCTGGAGTGGACGTTACCATATGGATATGAACACACGTGATACATTAGATACACAGTTGAATGTGTTGTTGAACTTTGATCCCGTAATTCCTGCTTCGTATGAAGATAGTGACTTTGTGATGTTGGGCAACTTAATGCCTTCTTTGCAAATGCAAATTTTAGATCGTTTACCTAAAGCGCCGAAATTGGTAGTTATGGATACGATGAATTTCTGGATGGAAACAGCGATGGATGATTTATTGAAAGTAATGAAGCGCGTAGACGTGCTTACGATCAATGATTCAGAAGCTCGTCAATTGACTAATGAATATTCCTTGGTTAAGGCGGCTAAGAAAATTTTGAGTGATTTTGGTCCGAAATATTTAGTCATTAAGAAAGGTGAACACGGGGCTTTATTGTTCCATGGTGATCACGTATTCTTTGCACCAGCATTACCGTTGGAGGAAGTATTCGATCCAACCGGAGCCGGCGATACCTTCGCGGGTGGCTTTATCGGTCATTTGGCTGCTACCAAAGATATCTCTTTTGAAAATATGAAGCGTGGTATCATTTACGGTTCTGCATTGGCTTCTTTCTGCGTAGAGAAATTTGGTGCTGAACGTTTACGTGAAGTAACACAAGCAGAGATCGAAGCGCGCGTTAAATTATTTGTTGATTTGGTACAGTTCGATATTCAATTAGTTGACTGATTAAAATAAATTACTATGTCATTATTAGCAGGAAAAACAGCCTTGATCACTGGCGGTAGCCGAGGTATCGGACGCTCTATCGTAACGGAGTTCGTTCGTCATGGTGCGAATGTTGCTTTCACTTATTTAAGTTCTGCAGCACCAGCGCAGGAGTTAGCGCAAGAGTTGAGCAATATGGGCGTAAAGGTTAAGTGTTATGCAAGTAACGCGGCCGATTATGCGCAAGCCGAGGCTTTAGTAAATGAAGTATTAGCTGATTTCGGTACTATCGATATTTTGGTGAATAACGCCGGTATCACACGTGATAATTTGATGTTGCGTATGACTGAACAACAGTGGGATGAGGTGATGAATAATAACTTGAAGTCGGTATTTAATTTAACGAAGCATGTGATTAAGCCGATGATGAAAGCAAAGTCGGGCAGCATCATCAATTTAACGTCTATTGTAGGAATGCGTGGTAATGCAGGTCAGGCTAACTATGCGGCTTCGAAAGCAGGTATCATTGGTTTTACTAAATCTATCGCACAAGAATTAGGTAGTCGTAATATCCGTTGCAACGCTATTGCGCCTGGTTTTATTGACACAGATATGACGAAAGCAATCAATCCAGATGTTACTGCAGAGTGGTTGAAGAAAGTGCCGATGGCACGTTTTGGTAAGCCTGAAGAAGTAGCAAACGTATGTGTATTCTTAGGTGGTGATCTAGGATCGTATGTAAGCGGCCAGGTATTGAGTGTGTGCGGTTCGATGAATACGTAATAATATATTCTACAATTGTAGACTTTACGATATGCCCTGTTTAGTAATTGAAAACTAAACAGGGTATTTTTTTTGTGATAGCATGTATTTTTGAGGCTGAACTAAGGAGTACGATGAATTTAATAGAAGATAGTTATTTGTATCAAGGCCAACGTAAGACGTTGATGGAATTGTTACGTGCAAAAGGGATTGAAGAGAAAGTTTTAGTCGCTATGATGAAAGTACCGCGACATTATTTCTTTCCAAAAATGTTTTTACAGCATGCCTATGAGAACAAGGCGTTTCCAATAGGCGCGGAACAAACGATATCACATCCTTATACAGTGGCTTTTCAAACGCAGTTGTTGGAAATTAAGCCGATGGAGAAAATTTTAGAAATTGGTACGGGGAGTGGCTATCAAGCAGCTGTTTTGGCCGCAAGTGGAGCGCGTGTTTATAGCATAGAACGACAGAAGGAGTTGTATGATACGACGCGTGTGTTATTAGAACAGATGAAGGTGATGGATGTAAAGTGTTTTTATGGAGATGGTTATTTAGGATTGCCTGGCTATGCGCCTTTTGACAAGATTATCATAACCGCTGCTGCGCCGATAATACCTGAGCCCTTGAAGCAGCAATTGAAGGTAGGTGGCTGGATGGTTATACCACATGGTGAAGAGACGACGACGATGAAGAAGATTACGAAGATCGCCGAAACAGAATTTATCGAGGAACATTTTCAGGAATTTAAATTCGTTCCGATGTTGCAAGGGAAAGCAAAATAGTGAATAGTGAATGGTTAATAGTTAATAGTGAAAAAGTGTCTTGTCCTGAAAAAAGTGGACAGTGGTTTAGGATTTATTTACGAAGCAGCTGCATAAATTTCAGCAGGCACTTTAAGTTTTAACATCCAGTGCGGACGTTTATTATTATAATTTTCCACTGCCTGTGCGACTGCTTTTT
>CANGEV010000020.1 GCA_947452995.1 Chitinophagales bacterium | reverse complement strand
TGGGGAAGTGAGTGAAGATACGGTCAGCGTTTTTGTCGAGGCGAAGCCTGATGGGTTACCATCGCAATTGATGAACAGCTCAATAAGGCTTTACCCCAATCCTGCTAAGGATAACTTATATGTTCAAATACCACAGCAGGTTAGTGTTAGCATCGAACTTTTTGATATCTATGGACGTCAGGTAGCGTCGAAGAAGTCGGATATAAATGTTGGGACTACACTTCAAATACTTGATATTAAATCCTTAAGTGCAGGCACTTATTTTGTCCGAGTTAAGGGAATGGAAAAGAGTGAGCATCGAGAGGAAGCGGTTTTCTACGCTCGCACTTTTGTAAAAGAATAAAACGTATAATACCTTCGTTGGTAAAACAAAAAAGGCTCGTAATATTACGAGCCTTTGCTTTTCTAGGAAGAAATATCTTATACAGCGAAGCTTTCGCCACAGCCGCAAGAGCGAGAGGAATTCGGGTTGCTGAAGTGGAATCCTTTTCCATTCAAGCCATCGGAATAATCCAACTCACTATCCATCAAATAGAGGAAGCTCTTCATGTCGGTTACGAGCTTTACGCCTTTGTCTTCAAAGACTTGGTCTTTGGGTTGACTTTCATTGTCGAAGTCCATTTTATACGTAAGACCGCTACAGCCGCCACCCACAACAGAGACACGCAAGAAATAGCTTTCATCCAAGCCAGCTTCCTGCTTTAGTTCTACTAGATGTGCTTTTGCTTTATCTGAAATGAATAACATACGAAAGGGGGTGGGTCGATGGTAAGTAGGGGTTACACTTACTTACCATCGACATTTATTTTTTAGTGGTTATCCGCGATTGGTTCTAGACCATTTTTTGTGCGGTAATCGTTGATAGCCGCTTTGATAGCATCTTCCGCCAATACAGAGCAGTGGATTTTTACTGGCGGCAAAGCCAATTCCTCTACGATGTCCATATTGTCGATTGCTAGGGCTTGGTCGACTGTTTTTCCTTTCAACCATTCTGTAGCCAAAGAAGAAGAGGCGATAGCAGAGCCGCAGCCAAATGTTTTGAATTTAGCATCCGTGATTACTTGCGTAGCAGGATCTACTTCAATTTGCAAACGCATCACGTCGCCACACTCAGGAGCGCCTACAAGGCCTGTTCCTACGGTGTTTGAAGATTTGTCAAGTGTTCCTACGTTTTTAGGATTTTCGTAATGATCGATAACTTTATCAGAGTATGCCATGGTAATTTTTTTTAAAGATTAATGATGTTCCCATTTAATGGTATTCAAGTCGATGCCTTCTTTGAACATTTCCCAAAGAGGACTTACTTCACGAAGACGAGTCACTGTTTTGCTAACGGCTTCAATCGTAAAGTCGATTTCTTCATCCGTTGTATAACGTCCTAGTCCGAAACGCAAAGAAGAGTGTGCCAAATCGTCACCCAATCCTAAAGCTTTCAAAACATAAGAAGGTTCTAGAGAAGCCGATGTACAAGCGGATCCAGAGCTAAGGGCGATGTTTTTGTTAAAGCCCATCATCAAGCCTTCACCTTCTACAAATTTGAAAGAGATATTACAAACTTGCGGTAGGCGATGTTCGCGGGAGCCGTTTACATAAGCTTCATCCAATTTCATCAATTCAGTTTCTAAGCGATCACGCATTTTAATGATACGTGCGTTGTCAGATTCCATTTCTAAGCGACAGATTTCAGCAGCTTTACCGAAACCTACGATACCTGTTACGTTTAAGGTACCAGAGCGCATGCCACGTTCGTGACCGCCACCGTCCATTTGGGCAGTAACTTTAACACGCGGGTTTTTACGACGAACGTAAAGAGCGCCAACACCTTTCGGGCCGTACATTTTATGTGCGGTAAAGGCCATAAGGTCGATACCATCTTTGTTTACATCCACAGGGATTTTACCCACAGCTTGCGTGCCATCGGTAAAGAATAATGTGCCTTTACGGTGACAGATTTCGCTGATTTCACGTACTGGCTGAATGGTTCCTACCTCGTTGTTGGCGTACATGATAGCCACCAAGATGGTCTTATCTGTAATTGCTTCTTCCAATTGCTTCAAATCGATCATACCTTCAGCATTTACTGGCAAGTAAGTGATTTGAGCGCCCAATTGCTCTAAGTGGTGACAAGCATCCAAAACCGCTTTGTGCTCAGTCGTTGCGGTGATGATATGATTACCTTTTTGGGCATACATTTCATACACGCCTTTAATAGCGAGGTTGTCGGCTTCGGTAGCACCACTTGTGAAGATGATTTCTTTCGGATCGGCGCCGATTAGCGTTGCGATTTGTTCGCGTGCATAGTCGACTGCTTCTTCCGCTACCCATCCAAAGGAGTGGTTACGGCTAGCTGCGTTACCGAATTTCTCGGTGAAGTACGGGATCATCGTCTCTACGACGCGTGGGTCGCAGGGCGTTGTGGCGTTGTGATCGAGGTAAATAGGGAATTTCATAAGATTTTATTTTCTTCCGCACAAAAACTGATTTTTATCAGGTTTTTTCTCCGGACTACAAAGGTAACACCTGGAAAGGAATAATTGTTGATGAATGGAGGTATTTTTTTTAAACTCAGCGTTAAATTTTAGTGAAGGGACGAGATGCCTAATTTTAGGGGTCAGATTGCATGAGAATGGGCTTCCTTTTTACCGAGAGTTTTCCTACCTTCGTGCTTCTAATTTTACCTAATTATGCAGGAATTTGGATTAAAAAACACCGTAGTAGGATTGGATGCTGCCGGCCTACACAATGTAGCGATATGCCATTGGAACTTAACCCCGCAGCAATTGATGGACAAGGCGATTGAGTTAGGGCAGGGCGTTTATGCTGACAATGGTGCGATTGTTTTCGACAGTGGCGAGTTTAGCGGACGTTCTCCAAAGGATCGTTTTATTGTGCGTGATGCTATCACGGAGAACCACGTGAATTGGGGCGATGTGAATGTGGGTGTGACGCCTGATGCGTTTGACGCATTGCATCAAGAGGTGACTGCCTATTTTGAAGGTAAAGAGATTTATGTACGTGATAATTTTGTTTGTGCGAATCCGAACTATCGTTTGAATGTACGTACGATCAATGAAATCCCTTATCACAACTTATTTGTAGACAATATGTTCATGCGTCCGACTGCTGCAGAGCAAACGGGCATGACACCTGACTGGACGATTTTGTGCGCTCCTAGTTATAAAACGTCGAATGCTGCGAAGCATGGTGTTCGTCAGGGCAACTTCGTAATCGTAAACTTTACCAAGAAAATGGTATTGATTGCGGGAACGGGTTATGCAGGCGAGATGAAGAAATCTATCTTCTCTGTATTGAACTTTATTTTACCAGTGAATCGTAATGTATTACCGATGCACTGTTCTGCAAACATCGGTAAAGACGGCGATACAGCTGTATTCTTTGGTTTGTCAGGTACAGGTAAAACGACGCTTTCAGCGGATCCGAATCGTGATTTGATTGGCGATGACGAGCATGGCTGGGCGGATGACGGCGTCTTCAACTTTGAAGGTGGTTGTTATGCGAAGTGTGTTGATTTAACAGAAGAGAAAGAACCTCAAATTTTCAAAGCGATTAAGCACGGAACTGTTTTGGAGAATGTACAATTCTATCCTGGAACAACGACTCCGGACTATGCTAATATCTCTAAGACAGAGAACACACGCGCGGCTTATCCGATGACACATATCGACAACGCGGTGAATCCGAGTGTAGGTGGTGTGCCTAAAAATATTTTCTTCTTGACTTGTGATGCGTTTGGGGTATTACCTCCAATTTCAAAATTGACACCGGGTCAGGCCATGTATCACTTCATTTCTGGTTATACCGCTAAGGTTGCTGGAACAGAAGCGGGTATTAAAGATCCGACTACGACGTTCTCCGCATGTTTCGGAGCGCCTTTCTTGCCATTACATCCAACGCGTTATGCAGAGATGTTGGGCGAGCGTATGCGTGCTACCGGAGCGAATGTATGGTTGATCAATACAGGATGGAGCGGCGGCGCTTATGGCGTTGGTAACCGTATGAAGCTTTCTTATACACGTGCGATGATCACTGCTGCCTTGAAAGGGGAGTTGGATAGCGTAAGTTTTGAGAATCATCCTGTGTTCCACTTGGCGATGCCTACTTCTTGTCCGAACGTACCTGCAGAAATCCTAAACCCACGTAATACATGGGCGGAAGGTGCTGCTTACGATGCAAAAGCGGGTGAATTGGCAAAACAATTCGTGAACAACTTTAGCAAATATGCTTCTGAAGCGAACGAAGAAATTATGTCGGCAGCTCCAAAGATTTAAACTTTTACGATTTATTATAGTCCAACATCAAATCAATTAAATTAAATTATGAAAAAAATCATGCTTTTGGCTGGAATGGCCGTAATGATGGCTACTACAGTAGTTA
Source organism: Chitinophagales bacterium (assembly GCA_947452995.1). GTDB lineage: Bacteria > Bacteroidota > Bacteroidia > Chitinophagales > CAIODY01 > JAHEYX01. The sequence continues at coordinate 37,106 of CANGEV010000020.1, read as the reverse complement.
CTTTTGATTCATGCCGTAAAGGTGCTGAAGATCCTGCAATTTCTTTGCGTTCTCGCAAGGCTCGTTTGGTAGGAGAGTGGAAGCTTTCTGAAGGAAACGACACAAGCACGTATAATTCTAGTTCTTCGTATACTGCTTATACGGCTACTAATCAAACGAATTCTTCCAGTGGATCATCTGGTAATTCTACAACTAATCCTTATGAAGAAAAGATGACGTTCAACGGAGATGGTACTTTTGAAATGTATACAAAAACGACGAATGCTTCTTCAGGTTCTTATAATGAAACAACAACAAAAGGAACTTGGGATTTCAACTCAGGTATAGGTGATGAAACGAAAAAAGAAAAGGTGATTTTAACACCGACTAATGTAGAAGAAAAATCTACAAATGGTTCTTCTGTCAACACTACAAACTACGCTTATGTAAACAATGCAATGATTTATACATTGGATTTGGTTCGTTTAAGCAATAAGGAGTTGAAGATTTATTCTATCAGTAATACTTTGAGTACTGGTACATCTACATCTACAAATACTTATGTATCTCACAAGACATATACAGCTCAATAATCAAAATCTTAAATTAATACCATGAAAAAATATTTTTTATTCGCTGCAATGGCGATCACAGCAATTACAACTAGTGTTTCTTTGAATTCATGCCGTAAAGGTGAAGAGGATCCAGCAATTTCTTTACGCTCTCGTAAAGCACGTTTGGTAGGCGACTGGAAGTTGACAGCCGGAACTACTGAGCAAGCACAAAACGGTAGTGTTTCTATAATCACTTATGATGGAACAAACGAGATTACAGCTAGTAATAGTCAGAGCGATACTACTGGCTATACGAATACGTATACGTTTAATGGCGATGGTACGTATCAAAGTGTAACTGTTACTACTTCAATTTTTTCTTTTTGGGGTATTACCTCTACCACAACCACTACCACTACTGAAGATGGTACATGGGACTTTAACAGCGGTATAGGTGATGAAAAAGCAAAAACAAAAGTGTTGATTCATCCAACAAAATCTGTTGAGGTTGCAGAAACAAGCAGTTCTACTTCAGGAACAACTACAACAACTAACACTAATGTATACACGTCTAATACATTTGATTACTCATTGTATATGACACGTTTAAGTAATAAAGAGTTGAAGTTTACAATCAATTACAATGAAACTGTAACTGGCGGTAGCACAAGTTCTTCAACTGCTACTTCAACACGTACGTATACGGCGCAATAATCTGTATAAGAATAATTAATAAAACGCCTTTCCTTCTATGAAGGAGAGGCGTTTTTGTTTTTAAAAACGAGGAATATAGTTTAACTTCGGGCATCTAAAACACATATACCTTTTTATGAAAAAATGGATACTTGCGACAGCAATCATCGGCGGCGCTATCACGCTACAGGCCTTTGTTGCGGCAAAAAAAACAAGCGACAAGCGCAGCTCATTTTTTGATGTGAGCGGCATGGACAAAAACGTAAAACCAGGGGAAGACTTCTTCCTATACGCCAATGGCGCTTGGGTACGTGATGCGAAGATCCCGGATGATAAATCACAATGGGGTTCTTTCGTCATGTTGGCGCAGCAAAACAAAGCGCATTTACATGACATCTTGGTAGATGTTTCAAGTAAAACAACTTGGGCAAAAGGAAGTAACGAACAAAAATTGGGCGACTTCTATGCTTCAGGTATGGATACTTTGCAAATTGAAAAATTAGGTTGGACGCCGATTGCATCGGAATTAAAGCGTATCGACGCATTGAATAGCGTAGAGGATATCATTCACTATTGTGCAGATGGATTTAAAGAAGGTAATGGTGATATGATTGGCTTCTGGGTTGGTCCAGACGACAAGAACTCTAACATGAACGTAGCAGCTTTGGGTCAAACAGGTACTACCTTACCAGAGAAAGATTATTATTTGTCGAATGAGGCTGATAAAAAATCAATTCGCGAGGCTTATGTGGCTTATATCACGAAGTTGTTTGTCTTGACAGGCAATAGCGAGGCGAAGGCAAAGCACATGGCAGAAGACATCTTAGCTTTGGAAACGGAGATTGCAAAGACACATCGTTCTGCGATTGAATTGCGTGATCCGCAAGCGAATTATAACATGATGAAGTTTGCTGAATTGCAAGCCTTGTCGCCGGATCTTAATTGGAGTGATATCTTCCGTCGTATGGGTGTGAAGGTTGATTCTTTGAACGTAGCACAGCCTGATTACTACAAGCAATTAGGAACGATGTTCAACCGTTATTCAGTGAATGTATGGAAGAGCAAGTTGAAGTTCGACTTTATTAACGGAGCCGCAGGCTTATTGTCGAAGGATTTCCGTGATGCTTCTTTCGCTTTTAAAGGAAAACGTTTGAGCGGACAAAAAGTGCAAGAAGTTCGTTGGAAGCAAGTAACAGACGCTACCGATCATAGCTTAGGAGAATTATTAGGTCAGTTGTATGTTGCGAAGTATTTCACGCCAGAAGCGAAGATGCGTATGGATGAATTAGTGAACAACTTACAAAAGGCTTTTGCAAATCGTATCGATCATTTGGATTGGATGAGTGCTGAAACGAAAGTGAAGGCAAGAACGAAATTGTTCGCGATTACTAAGAAGATTGGTTATCCTGATAAATGGAAGAACTATGACGACGTGACTATCACGCGTGGTGATTATTTCGGTAACATGCAAAGTGTTTCTGTGCATGGATGGAATGAAATGGTGAAGAAGTTAGGAAAGGCTGTAGATAAATCAGAGTGGGGTATGACACCTGCTACGGTTAATGCGTACTACAATCCTTCTTTCAACGAAATCGTTTTCCCTGCAGGTATCTTACAATTCCCATTCTTCGATCCGAATGCGGATGATGCCATTAACTATGGTGCTATTGGTATGGTTATCGGTCATGAAATGACGCATGGCTTTGACGATCAAGGTGCACAATACGATGCAGCGGGTAATATGAACAATTGGTGGACAGAAGAAGATATGAAGAAGTTTGAAGCGAAGACTTCTAACTTGGTGGCACAATATGATGGCTATACTATTTTAGATTCTGTACATGTTAAAGGAGCTTTGACATTAGGAGAGAACATCGCTGACTTAGGTGGTGTGGCTATTGCCTATGACGCTTTCAAAATGACGAAGCAAGGTCAGTCGAATCAAACGATCGATGGTTTCACGCCTGATCAACGTTTCTTCTTGGGCTTAGCGCAAGTTTGGCGTGTAGTTCGTCGTGAGCAAAGTATGCGTATGATGGTGAACGTGGATCCGCATTCACCAGCGCATTTCCGTATCAACGGACCGTTGAGCAATTTCGAGCCATTCTATAAGGCTTGGGGTATTCATGCCGGCGACAAGATGTATCGTGACGATGCAACTCGCACAAAGATTTGGTAATTCCTAGTATTGTATAAATGAAAAACGCGAAGTTCCTTAGAGCTTCGCGTTTTTTTTATGTGTTGAAGAAAGGCTAAGGATTAGGCGTATTCTTCTTCCAATTTTTTGATATCGATACTTACAACGCCAGGATGTTCGCAAACCAATCCACCAGCAAGGTTGCTAAGTGCAGCTACTTCATGCATCGGGAATTTGGCAGCGACGGCTAGGGCAGCGACGGCTACGACTGTATCGCCAGCTCCGCTTACATCGGCGATACGACGCAGATGCGCTGGGATTACGCCTTCGTTATTCGCATCACTGTAGAATACCCCGTGCTCCGCAAGGGTAATCAGCGTAGCCTCGTGCGGCATCTTTTTATTCAAGGCCTCTACAGCCTTTTTAAGAGCAGGAGGGTTCGGTTCGATAGTTTCTCCCAATCCTTCACGCATCTCTTTCAAATTCGGCTTAAAAACGGTACAGCCACTATAATCAAAGAAGTGTTTCTTCTTCGGATCGACGAGTGTGGGGATTTTATGCTTATTACAAAACGTTATGACTTGTTTGATAAGTGTGGGTGTCAATACGCCTTTATCATAATCTTCTAGTACCACGGCGTTTGGTTTTTTCTTGGTGCACGCAGCGCTGAAAGCTTTGAAGAGGGCTATTTCTTCTTTGTTGCTAAGGGCATGCGTGTCTTCTTGATCGTAGCGTAATAGCTGATGGTTATTTCCAATTACACGCGCTTTCATAGTAGTCATTCTCTCCTTCGAAGCGATCATTCCTTTATGATCTACTTTCGCCTTCGTAAGCACAGCACGTAGTTTCTTAGCGGTGGTATCGTCACCAATCACGCTAAAGATAGCTGTTTCGGCTCCGCATGCTTTAATGTTTAAAGCCACGTTGGCGGCGCCTCCCGCACGATCATCGTAGGCTGCTACCGCTACAACAGGCACGGGTGCTTCGGGAGAGATACGATCTACCTTTCCTAGGATATAATGATCGAGCATCACATCACCAATTACATAAACACGCTGACTGCTGAACAGCTTACGGAGGGAGCTTTGCGCCATAACTTATTTTTTACCGAAGTGAATTGTTTGACCAGCATAACGAGCCTTTGTCCCTAATGCTTCTTCAATACGGAGCAATTGATTGTATTTTGCCATACGGTCGCTACGAGAAGCAGAACCTGTTTTGATTTGAGAACAACCCAAAGCTACTGCTAAGTCGGCAATCGTATTGTCTTCTGTTTCACCGCTACGATGACTCATTACAGAGCTATAGCCAGCCGCATGTGCCATAGACACAGCGTCACGTGTTTCTGTTAAAGAGCCAATTTGATTTACTTTTACTAATATGCTATTGGCGATATGTTGTTCGATACCTTGTTGTAAGCGACTTACATTCGTTACGAATAAGTCGTCACCCACTAACTGTACTTTATCGCCCATTGTTTTTGTGGCGAGTTCCCATCCTTTCCAATCATCTTCTGCAAGGCCATCTTCGATACTTACGATAGGATAACGACTTACCCAATCCGCCCAGTAGGCTACCATCTCTTCGCTCGTCATGGTTTTGCCATTAGACTTCTTAAATACATAAACGCCTTTTTCTTCGTCGTATAATTCGCTACAAGCAGCATCCATCGCGATGAAGATATCTTCACCCGCTTTGTATCCTGCAGCTTCGATGGCTTGTAAAACCGTTTCGATCGCTTCTTCGTTGGATTGGATATTTGGTGCGAAGCCACCTTCATCACCTACATTGGTAGAGTAACCTTTTTTCTTCAACACATTTTTCAAATGGTGGAATACTTCCGTACCCATACGAAGCGCAGTGCTGAATGAATCGGCTTTAACAGGCACAACCATAAACTCTTGGAAGTCGATTTTATTATCTGCGTGTGCACCTCCGTTTAGGATGTTCATTAAAGGAACTGGAAGTGTCACGGCGTTATCTCCACCGAGGAACTGGAAAAGTGGCATTCCTGCGGCTTTAGCGGCAGCTTGTGCGTTGGCTAAAGAAACAGCTAAGATTGCGTTAGCACCAAGGGTTGCTTTATTAGGCGTACCGTCTAAGGCAAGCATTTTGTGGTCGATAGCGGCTTGATCGGCGCTATCCATACCGATTAAGGCAGGAGCGATTACTTCTTTTACGTGTTTAACAGCGTTTAAAACGCCTTTTCCAAGATATTTGCTTTTGTCTCCATCACGTAATTCTACGGCTTCATGTTTGCCTGTGCTCGCTCCGCTAGGAACAGCCGCGCGGCCCATCATTCCGTTTTCTAAACATACATCTGCTTCAACTGTAGGATTACCACGGCTGTCGAGGATCTGACGAGCGGTGATGGAAGTAATTTTTGCCATAATCTTGTTTTTGAGTTGTGCAAAAATACAGAATAGGATGCAATTCTTTGATTGTACCTTTAGAGAATGATACACATTTACGGCATTAAAAATTGCAATACAGTAAAAAAGGCGTTGGATTGGGCTACGGCACAGAAAATCGACTTTCAATTTCATGATTTTAAAAAGGAAATACCTACTCAAAAGCAATTAAAGGCTTGGCTGAAGGAGGTTGATCTGCAAGTACTCGTGAATCGTCAAGGAACGACCTATAAGCAACTGTCAGACGCGGAGAAATTGGCATGTGAAAAAATAACTACTGCGCTTCCATTGCTGATGGAAAAACCGAGTATGATTAAGCGTCCAGTTTGGGTAAAGGGAGACGGGTCGACTCGAGTAGGCTTCAGTGAAGAAGAGATGGCGGACTGGTTTTCTTAGTCGCTGACATCTGGCCGTGCGATAAAGCGATGCTGGCGTACCGTTTGTAAGGTATGGTGCAGCGCTGCAGGATCGAATGGTTTGGAGATAAACAGATCAAAACCGTTTTTCAATAGTAAGTCGCGCGTTTCTTTCGAAGCGTCGGCAGTGACTGCAACCACTGGCAGGCTTTGGAACTTTTTCTCTGGCCACGAACGAATCGCCTGAACGGTTTGGTAGCCATCCATAACGGGCATCTGAAGGTCCATCAATACCAAATCAAAACTCTGCTCGCGTAAGGCATCTAGGGCTAACTGTCCGTTGCCAACGAAAGTGGCTTTCACTTCCCATTTTGCAAAAAACTGCTTTAAGACAAAAGCATTGATTTCATGGTCTTCCGCGACCAAGACGTTTAGTCCGCTGAGCTTACCTTGCGGGAAAGCGGACTCTGGGTTCGACATCACCGGTCCTTGCTTGTCGAGTTGGAATTGTAAGGTGAAGAAAAATTGGGTACCCTTTCCTAAAGTGCTTTCTACAGCTAGTTTGCCGCCCATTAATTCTACTAGTTTCGAACTTAAACTGAGCCCTAATCCTGTTCCTGGGTTTTTCTTATCTGGCGCTGCGTTCGCCTGATAGAAGCGTTCGAAGATATGTGGCAGATCTTCCGTTGAGATTCCAATGCCTGTATCTTTTACTTCAAACAGCACTTGCACTTTCTGATCGCTGGTATGTTGTACGAGTCGATAGGCTAGGATGATTTCGCCATGGTCGGTGAACTTAACAGCGTTGCCCAGCAAATTGATAAAGATTTGATTGAGACGATGTGGGTCTCCGATAATTTGCTGCCGGAGACGAGTGTCGCCCTCTAAGGTCACGCGAATGTTTTTTGCATGCGCGGTGAAGGTAAACATCTGCACCAAATCATTACACATCTTATCTAATGAAAAGCTTTGTGGGATGAGCTCAAGGCTATTGGATTCTATTTTAGAAAAGTCGAGGATATCGGTTACAAGTGTAGTAAGCTGTTTGGCAGAATATCCGAGTACTTTGACTAATTTTTCCTGTTCTTCTTTAGCGGGCTCGGTGAGTAACATCTCTGAAATAGCGACTACGGCATTCATGGGCGTCCGTAGTTCATGACTGATATTGGAGATAAATACGCGTTTTGCTTCGTCGGCTTTTTCGGCTTTAATTTTTTCTATGGTACTGTTTTCAACGTGTTCAATTGCTTCTTTCAATTGTTGTTCGGATTGCTTTCGGCTGTCAATTTCTGACAGCAGTCTTCTGCGCTGTTGAAAAAAGAGAGTGATGAGCGTAGCAAGTTGTGCGAACTCATCACGGCGTGATTTTAGTTTGGCAAGTGGTGCTTCATTTCTATGGTAAATGGCGTTCAAAAGCGCTATCAATGGGCGATTGATGTACCAGAGCACAAATCCTACGAGCAGTAATAAAAGCCCTAGACTAAAAAAGATAAAGAAGTAGTTGTTGAGGATTTGATAATGCGTGAATGTCGCGTATAAGGGAAAGTGGCGCTTCAATTCAAAATAGGCAACCACTTGGTTTTGATAGCCTGTCAAGGGAAGAGAGAGTAGTAATTCTCCATTTTGCCGATTGAAATTATCTTTAGTAGCAGTGCGTACTATTTTACATTCACTCTTATCGATTTGATTCGCGACTTCGTTACAGAAGGCATTTGAGAAAAGGTGCGTACAAACAAGGATATATCTAGGCTGTTGCGTATTAGGGTCGACGATAGCTTGAAGTGCAATTTCTGCGGGACTTCCCCTTTGAAGAATGAAAAAGCGATTATAGTGAAATTGGTTGTGGAGTGCTTCGATAGGTAATTCTAGGGAATCTTGTTCCATGTGAAACACCCAAGATTGACGAATACAGTCGTATAGATCTACTCGGTCGATCGCCTTCAGTTTGCTGGCGTTGAGTTGCTCGACTAGTCGTCTTGGATCCTCTTGCAAACGCAACTGCAAGGCGGATGCTTGAATTTTCAGATAGGCTTGTTGAACCTGCGCTTCGTTATTTAAAACCTGTAATAGATTGTCTTTGGATGCTTCTACCCATTCATCTCGTAGGCGGTCTGCGTTTTTGAAAACAGAACGCTGGAAGAAGATGGTTCCACTCAAGAAGATGAGCAGCAAGGCTGTGATGACAATGGCAAGACGTGTGGTTAAACGCATCGCGGAGGTTTCGCTAAATAAAGCAACGAATGTTTTTTAATAGCTAAAAGCATTTTACAGAATCTATTAACACAGGCTTTTGTTTGTTAGACGCTAAATAGTACAATACATTTTTGTGCGCTTGATTTGAAGGTTGTATCTTAGAGCAGTATGAATTTAAAGAGTTTTAAGGCGAGAGCCTATCGTAAGCGCGCTGCGTTGAAAAAGTTTTTGAAAGCATGGCAAAAGGCAAGTCCGGCTGCTGCAGATAAAACTGCGGTGAAGTTGAATAAAGAGGTATTTGCTGAGATTGATTGTTTGGCCTGTTCTAATTGTTGTAGAACGATGACGCCTACTTATACCGAAGCCGATTTGAAGCGTATTTCAAAGCATTTGGGTATTACGCGAGACGAGTTTTACGAAAAGTGGTTGTATAAAGAAAAAGGGACTGGCGATTTGATGAACACCCAAACGCCTTGTCAGTTTTTAGATTTGAAGTCGAACATGTGTAGCATCTATGAAGTTCGTCCTGCAGACTGTGCGGGCTTTCCCCATTTGAATAAAAAAGAGATTGTCGACTATACGCATGTCTTCGCAGAAAATTTACATCGCTGTCCTGCTACCTTACGTTGGGTTGAAAAAATGGAGTCGATCGCAAAGGGGGAAGAATGGGTTCCTGTTAAAAAGAAAAAGTAATGACGAATCGTCAGTTGTTTCAATCTTTCGTAGCGCCTACTTCGCAAGCTCCTTTAGGCTTCGAAGTGGCACGAGCAGAGGCTTGTTATTTATATGACGAAGCCGGGAAGGCTCATCTCGACCTTATTTCAGGGATTAGTGTGGCGAATATTGGTCATCGACATCCAAAGGTTGTTACAGCAATAAAAGAGCAAGCAGATGCGTATTTGCATACGATGGTTTATGGCGAACATATCCAGTCGCCGCAAGTAAAATTAGCGGAACTATTAGTTGGCTTATTACCTGAAAATCTAAACAGCGTTTATTTTACCAACTCCGGCAGTGAGGCGACAGAGGGTGCGATGAAATTGGCGAAGCGCGTGACAGGTAGAACGGAGTTTGTGTCGTTTGAAAAGGCCTATCACGGCAGTACGCAAGGCGCTTTGAGCCTAATGGGTGGGGAATATTTTAAACAAGCGTTTCGTCCTTTATTACCCGACACCCGCCAAATTCGTTTTAATAATTTTGAAGATTTAGAACATATAACAGAACGTACTGCGGCAGTTTTTTGTGAGACCATAAAAGCAGAAGCTGGTGTGCAGATAATCGATCGAGCCTATTTTAAAGCCTTACGCAATCGTTGTTCTGAGGTGGGTGCCTTGTTGGTGTTGGATGAAATTCAAACCGGACTCGGACGAACAGGAAAACTGTTCTCCTTCGAGCATTGGAATATTGTACCGGATATTTTATTACTTGGAAAGGCCTTGGGTGCGGGACTTCCGCTCGCCGCATTTATAGCCGATAAAGCGTTCATGCATCAGTTGAGTTATCAGCCGGTGTTGGGGCATATCACTACTTTCGGAGGTAATCCGCTTTGTTGTGCAGCAGCAAAGGCGGGGATGGAGGTATTGCTTGAAAATAAGCAGTGGATGGATGTTTGTCATCGGGAGACACTCCTTCGAACGAAATTGGTACATCCCAAGATTAAGTCGATTCGAAGCTTTGGATTTTTAATGGCGCTGGAGTTAGATGGTTTTGATACCTGCGTTCAATTGATGAATATAGCAATGTCTAAGGGCGTTTTGGTGGATTGGTTTTTATTTGCTGAAAACTGTATTCGCATTGCACCACCGCTTTGTATTACGGAGGATGAATTAAATGACGCCATACATATACTCTTAACTAGTTTAGACGCATGTTAAAATATACAAAATATTGTCTATTCAATCTGCTAGGCCTAGTTCTGATCTACAGCTCTTGCACCAAGGTGAATAACAGTTTGCTCGTCAATAATCAGACTATTATCACAGGTGAAAATTTATACGGTATCACTTTTGTGAATAAGGATACAGGCTTTATATGCGGTGGAAGCCGATTTTCTAACGGAGTGGTATTATATACTACGGATGGAGGAAGTTCTTGGAAGATCCACGATAGCGTTAGTTTGTATGTTTTAAATGGGATTAAATCGATTGGTAATTCAATTATAAGTGTAGGACATACAGGTAAAGTAGTGTATTCATATGGAGCGAAAGACAGTTTTGCTATCGGGCAGACATCGGGTTGGGAAGAGCTTTACGCTGTTGATGTGAAGGATACCTTGCGTTTGATGGTAGGAGGAAATAGTTATGGTGCAGGAGTGATGTATCGTCAAAAAACAGATGGCAGTGGAGATTGGGATCGTATGCCGATGAAGCAGTTGTTAACGGACGTTACAATTTTGAATGATACCTTGGCTTTTGCGTGTGGCTATGGCGCTATTTATCGCAGTGAAGATGCAGGTAAATCATGGCTATTGTTAAATGCCACAGGCGACTTTTTTAAGTCGATCCGGTTTGCGAACGCTCATGTCGGCTATGCAGTAGGGTATGCTGGTACAATTTTAAGAACGAGCGATTCGGGACGTACTTGGAAGCGACTTAGGAATGGTAATAGTTTGTTTAACGCGAATTGGCATTTTAATACAATATGTCTCTTAGATGAAAATCATCTTTTTGTAGCTGGAAGTAATGGAATTTTATTGGAATCTACTGACGCGGGTAAATCGTGGAGAAAGGCGGTTCCTTTTACTGATTTGACGGTGAATCGCTTATGGTTAAGCGCTGACGCACACCGCTTGTGGATGGTTTCAGATCATGGCGGCATTCATTCACTCGACCTATAATACCTCGGATTTTAGGTATGGACTTTTAAGGTGAAATTTAGTATATTTACCCATAGAACCATTCTGTATTGTTATGAAAAAAATACTTTCATTCGTAGTGCTATTGTTTTTAATAGCCGGTAACTTTTCTTATGGCCAGACCATTCTGACTTCAAGCGAAAAGCAAGCGTTTAAGCAACAGTATAGCTTGCCTTTTTTGATTCCGAATTGGCGTCAGTATAGTTATTACGACCTATTAGAAATGTATCCTGTCCCTGTGAAGGAAAAGAAAGGCATTCATTTATTTCATCACGAAGAGGAAGAAGAGGCAGCAAATGATAATATGTTAGCACGCTGGCATTGGTATTGGGCTCCACGCGTAAGCGAGACAGGCGCTTTTCCTGCACCAGATGCAAATTTAAATGCAATTCAGGAATTGAAAAACACCTTATCAAAGGGTGCTTCAACGAAGAGCGCTACTGCCAACTGGGTAAATCAAGTTTTACCTACGCCGCAAGGAAGTGCAGGTGTTGGACGAATAGATCGCGTGTTTATTGTAGATGCAGCAGGTACAAATATTTGGGCAGGATCTCCTTCTGGTGGCCTTTGGCATTCCACTGATGGAGGTGGTACATGGGCAATCATGAACGAGTCGATGGGTGCTATTGGCATTAGCGGCATTGCTGTTAATCCAAACAATTCGAATGAAATTTATATCGCAACGGGTGACGGCGAAGCACGTCAGGATCAAGCTACCATCGGAGTTTATAAATCAGTAGATGGTGGTGTTACATGGACACCTACAGGTTTAACGTATAATAGTTCTGCGGGCTTTAACATGTCTCGTATTATTATGGACAAGACGAACACGCAACGTTTATTTTGCGCCACAGACGGAGGTTTGATGCGTACTGTGAATGGTGGTACAACGTGGAAGTCGGTATGTGGTGGTAGTGCGCGTGACGTAAAAATTAATCCATCGAACCCCGCTATAGTTTATTGTGCGACGGGTGCAGGCATCTATCGTTCGATAGATACAGGAGCAACGTTTACTATTGTTTCTGGAACTGGTTTGCCTGCTTCTGGCTTCGCACGTATTTCGATTGCAGTTACGGCTGCAAATCCGAATATTGTGTATGCCATTTATGCGAATAACAGTTATAGTCTTCTTGGTTTTTATAAGTCGTCAGATGCCGGACAGCATTGGGCAGTGAAGGCAACAACGCCAACTTCTTTAATTGGAACACAAGGATGGTATGCCTTACCAATCGCAGCATCTCCTATAGATTCAAATTTGGTTTTCGTGGGCGGACTGCAAGTGTACCGTTCTGCTAACGGAGGCGTGAGTTGGTCGAAAACGAATCCCAATACTGTTCACGTAGATGATCATGATTTGCAGTTTACTAGCAATGGAAGCAAATTGTTTTTAGGGTGTGATGGCGGTATTTATCAAACAACCGCTGCTGCTTCTTCTTGGAATAACCTTTCTCATGGAATTATGGCTACGCAACAATATCATTTGGGAGTGTCTCAAACTATCCCGAATGTCTTTTTGTATGGTGCGCAAGATAATGATGTGAATGTCTGGTATAATGGTAACTGGGATGGCCAGGCCTTGAATGCAGATGGCTTTGAAGTGGCTATAAATCCAAGCAATAATACAATTATGTTTGGTGAATCGCAGTATGGTGGACTAGCTCGGTCAACGAATAGTGGTGCTAGTTTTTCGGATATCTCGGGCGCTATCTCTTCTACTGAACAGGGATTATGGAATACGCCATTTATGTTAGACCCTATCACTCCTACCACAATGTATATTGGCTATACCAATATGTTTAAATCGACTAATTCAGGAACTTCATGGACTAAAATTTCTAATTGGACTAGTGGCAATGTTAGTGCATTTGATATTTATAAGAAGAATAGCAAAATTATGTATGCGCTACGTGGCGCTAGTTTGTACACAACTGCAGATGGAGGTACTACCTGGACTAGTTGTGTTGCTGCAGGCATGACCGGCAATAAAACGAGTATAGCTATTTGCCCTTGGGATTCAACGCGCATCTGGGTATCTGTTTCTGGTTATGCAGCGGGTAAGAAAGTTTGGTACTCCGATAATGGTGGTATAACCTTCAGTAATTTTTCCGGCACACTTCCGAATGTTCCGGTTAACTCCTTGTATTACCAAGATAGCACACAGGATGGTTTATATGCAAGTACTGAAATTGGAATCTGGGCCTATGATACGCTTGTACATGATTGGGTACCGTTCAATCAAGGAATGCCACCCGTACATTGCACAGAGGTAGAATATAACCGTTCTGCTAATGCTGTTTTTTGTTCTACTTATGGTAGAGGTGCATGGAAGTCGGCTCCTTATCCATTTGTAAAGCATAACTACAGTAATGTCCCGGATAATGTGGGTATTCGTACGATTACGCAAGTAAGTTTTGAATGTTATCCGATTCCTTTTCACGATGTAATTCATATTCGAGTTCCTGAACAATCTATTGAAAACAGCTTCAGTGTATATGATAATGCTGGAAAGTGTGTCTATAATGGTGTCTTAACACGTCCAGAAACTGTAAATGATTTAAGCCATTTGAGCAGTGGGCAATATTATATTCAAATCGGCAAAGAAGTAAAACCTATAACAAAAGATTAATATGTTTCAAAAAGTTCAAAACTTATACTTAGCAGCAGTTGCACTATTACTAGTGCCTGTGCATTTTTTAAGTATTTGGTCGGCTAGCTTTGATCATATCACAGACGATAATTACGATTCGACTGTTTTGATTGTGAAGCAACATTTATCATTAGATATACCTTTGTTATTGGCGGTTGTCTTAGCCGTAATTGCGATCTTTTTGGTTGCCAAACCTAAATTGCAGCTAAGGATGATTAAAGCTTGTTTGGTTTCATTGGTCGTATTTGGTTTGAGTTCGTTATACGTCATTCATAATTTAAAGGGACCGTTAGCCCCTAATCAAAATTTTCAACAGGAATATAAATTGACCTTATTGCTGCCATTGGCCGCAATTGTTTTATTAATTTTGAGCGTCAATGAGTTTTGGAAGAAGGAAGATGAAGAAATTGCAGCCACTCAGAATAAAATTTGAATTTAATAGTCAAAATAGAAATAATGCGTATTACTCGTTTACTCGTTTTCATTTTATCAGCAACGCTTGTTTTTGCTTGTAAGAAAACTACCGATTGGAGAGAAGTCCATGTTGGAAGTTATACTATGCAACAATCTTATGAAATTCCTGTGAAGAACTTTACGACAGGGCAGGTGATATCTTATCAGCTTGTTCAAGATACATTACTCACTAATCATAATGTGCAATTGACAAAGAGTGACTATGCAGATAAGTTCGTCGTAAAAATGGATGGGGCTTTTTTGATGGATGTAGATAAAGATGGCTATTGCTCTAAAAAAGGTGCTGGTATGTATTTCGTGAACGACACATTACACATCACATTGGACAACCTTAATGATACGATTAAGTGGGGACGTCATCATTTAGTAGGATCTAAAAACTAAGTAGGTGAATTGGCGAGACGCATTCGTTTTAGCACAAAAAGAAGGTCGGAGTGAATGGCGACAGCGTTCGATATTAGGCGCATTACTATTGTATGCAGTCTTGACTGTTTTTTTAATTTATTTCTCCTTTCGTCATGTTGAACCGATTTTATGGTCGGGTTTATTATGGCTTGCATTATTGTTTGGTTCTGTAGACGCGCTCTCCAAGGGCTTTTTACAGGAAGGTCGCGATCGACACTTTTATTATTATACCTTGATAGGGCCCATTGAATTTTTAGTGGCTAAGTTGATATATAATATCGTATTGATGTTGGTATTAGGCCTCTTTACGTTATTGTTATTTGTGTTGTTTCTTGGTTTTCCAGTGGTGGATGTGCTTGCGTTTGGCTGCATTTTAATAGGAGGAATGATTTGTTTTACCATCCTTTTTACCTTCATGTCGGTATTAGCAGCACGTAGTGGAAAGAGTACAACTTTGGTGAGCATACTAACTTTGCCGATAGCTATACCCTTGTTGGCGATCATCATTTCATCCACTCAAAAAACGATGCTTGCTCATGCATTTACGGAATATGTAAACGACCTTTTATTTTTGAGTGCTTTAAATATTTTATTGTTAGCGTTGGCCGTTATTCTTTTTAAATTTACATGGCAAGATTAATTCTATTGATATGCGAATAAGTTTTATGAGTTTAGTGAAAGTTGCAGCGGTTGTATTGCTTTCTTATACAGTGGTGGCTGGCTTGTTAATGCCAGTTCCTCGATTGAATATATTAAACGAGACGATACGGAATCTTTATTTTCACGTGCCGATGTGGTTTGCTCAAATTGCAATTTTTAGTGTTGCACTTTACCATTCGCTCCGTTACTTAAACGCGCAAGGCAATCCCAAAATCTCTTTGGTAGAAAAGCAAAAGATCGATCTTGCGGCCTATAGCGCGGTTTCTGTCGGCATGTTATTCGGAGTACTTGGTTTGTTGACGGGAATGATGTGGGCAAACTTTACCTGGGGTGCCCCTTGGAGCTCTGATGTAAAGCTTAATTGTACGGCTATCGGAATGCTTATGTACCTTGCTTATTTCGTGTTGCGTGCCTCCTTCACCGATGAAGAAAAACAATCGCGTTTCGCCGCAATCTATAATGTGTTCTGTTATGTTTTGTTTGTGGTACTAATTTTTGTCATCCCCCGAATGAAAGAGTTTTCTGTTCATCCAGGCAATGGCGGCAATCCGGCTTTTGCGAAGTACGACCTTGACAGTTATATGCGTTTAGTATTCTATCCAGCAGTAATTGGTTGGATTTGTTTAGCTGTTTGGATGTGGGACCTACTCCGCAAATACCGCGAAATAGTGTTTTTTAAGTCTTTGCAAGACTAATACCAATCTTAATGCCGGTCGCTTTTAGACGTTTATTTTACCCGCTTTTATATGCGACGTTTTTATTCGTCTTCGCCCTTCTGTTCGCTCCTTTAGGATTTAACCCCACCGATGATGGAGTCGTACTAGCGCAAACTGCGCGCTTTTGGTCGGGGCAAATTCCTTTCATCGACTTCGTCAGTATTCGCCCATTTGGCAGTGTATTGCTACATTGGCCCGCTTTGTTTTTTGGAGATTTCCGACTGCTTGCTTCACGCTATTTATGCGTTTTTGAAATAGGATTTTATTCTTATGCGCTGTTGAGTTTCACTGTAAAGAAAATGCGCATCGAACTAAGCGACTTAGTTTTTTGGTCTTTGGCCGGTATCTCTTTTGCCTTGAATGTTCATAGTTTTCCTTTAATGGCATGGACAAGTATTGATGCTGTTTTTTTAGTGAGTGCAGGCTTGTATCTCCGTTCGAAATTAGACTCGGGTTCATGGTGGAATATCGCAGCGTATGCACTTTTAAGTCTTGCTGCCCTTTGTAGACAGACCTTCTTGCCTGTAGGCATTTTAAGCATTTGGTTTTTTCAAGATCTACGAAATTGGAAAGCATATTTAGGAATTGTTATTCCTTATGTTCTATTTCTTTCCTATTTGTGGTGGAATAATAGTATAGCTGTAGGTTTACAGCAGATGACTATTTCTGGAACCGCTATAGTTCCGGTATTAAAAGTGCTCTTTCACTACAAAGGCGCATATCTAGGGCTGTTAGTTGGTGCTTCGTTTGTCATCGCTTGGCAATGGCAAAAGCATCGACAGAACGAATGGATGAGTCGTGGTGTGTCGGTACTGTGTTTTGGACTCGCTATTGGCACCATGTTGCTACTGCTACGTAGTAATTCGTATCGCTATTTGCCGACGGCATTGTGGATTGCGCTGATTCCTATGATAGGTTCTGAGATGCGTTTTCATAGAGCTTCACGACATTATGCGATTGGGGTTTTAGTGCTTTTCATCACTGGAATGACGGCCGTTTCAATCGGCTATCCTTCGCCTGCTTTAATCATGGCTTGGCCTTGGTTAGTTGTACTACTTTGGGCACTAAAGCGCTTCACGCCACTTATTTCCTTAAATGCAATGTCATGGATAAGCCTTGTCATAATACTTGTTTTAGCAGGCTTTGTACGCTTAAATCATATTTATCGCGAGCCGCATTCAGAGCAATTGCAATACAAGACAAAGCATCCCGGCTTACAAGGTATTTGGATGGATAAGCATACTGCTGAAGAGTTGAATGAATTGTATTTATGGAAAACACATCTAAAAGGGCAGCATTTGGTTTTGTTTGATTTTGCCGCTTGTCGCATTTATGAAAAAGAGACGCTTCCAACGGAGGGTGATTGGCTTACGAAAGAGGAGTTTCCATCAAAACGTCTGCAGGATAGTCTTTGTAAACATTTATTAACTGGAAATAATCGCTATTGGATCGTTCAAAAATATTGTAGTGCTGAAATCAGTGATACTTTAATGCCGATTCAAACACGAAAGGATAGTATGCAGCAAAGTATTTTACACTTGCTCACTAAACAAAGTATCATCTATAACGAAGGAAAATATTTCATTATTTATCGCCAATAGTAAAGGGCAATAAAAACAAATAGTAATAGACTGTTAAGCGTAAGGTAGGTTTTAACCGGCAAGTAATCTTGAAGCGAAACGTTAAATTTTATTTTACAAATGCCTATCAAAAACAGTTTGTCCATTGTATAAGCGGTAACTGTTGCGATTGCGAGTCCATTCAGTCCCCAAATTGGCTGTAGGATTAAACTTAGTCCAATATGAATGAACACTTCGATAAGGGCAGAATAAACGAGGTATTGATTTTGACCTAAGCCACTCAACACAGATTGTGGAAATAACATTCTAGAAATAACTAGCAGAAGGTAAAGGTTGAAGATAGGGGAGCTCGGCAAAAACCCAGGGTCGAATACAATGGGATACCATTTCGGACTAGTTAAAAGCACTAGAATAATGATTGGATATAATACCCACATAAATCGTTTAGAGAAGCGTTTTATGGTGGTTAATCCTGCTGCCTTGTCTTCACTTATTTCACGGATAAAAACAGTGTTAAGCGCATTTGAAATAAGTAGTAAAAGCGGAAATTCCTTAGCCCCATATTTGAAGATAGCAAACCATTGTTTTGAATATTTTAAATTAACGAGCATCTCGTCGAAATAATCGGCTACGCTGCCTAACAGTATACTCAAAGCCAATAAGGCGCTTTGCCACATAAAAGGCTTTAGAAAAGGGTAGTCGATGCTGTAACTATTATTCCGAATCAGGATAGCTAAAAGCCATATAAAACGGAATATAGCCGCAAGAACAAGTGCGAATAATAAGTAGTCGATGCTCGCGTGAGTCAATAAGGTTAGACTACTTAAGCCGACTGTCAAACTAACACTCAGGATACTAAAAGCCACTAGAGCCTTTGATCGTTTTGTAATTAGATAGTAGTGTTCTACAAGATAAGCGCTATGATTGAATAAGTTGAAAATGACGAGTAGCAACATGCGTTGTGCATCCATCATAATGCTCAGCTTAGTAAAGATTGGGAAAAGAAAGAGTAAAGCAGTATTGCTTAATAAATTCAAGCCAACGATTACGACAAATGCATTGAAAAAATATTGCTTGATTTTGTCTTTATCGGCCCCCGCACTAAAACTTACGAGCGCATTCATCACGCCACCTATCCAAAAAAAAGAACTCACACTGCTCAGTAAAAAAAAGCTTTCGTAATAGCCGATTTCATTTTTACTTAATCCTACTTTCGTTAGTAGTACGCTGATAAATAATAAACTGGCATACCTTATTATCTGATAAAAGGTAAATGCCGATAGTTTGTTCCACCGCTGAAGAATATTCGACCACATGCGCTAGTACGAAGATACAATTTCTTAGGTGTAACATTTTCGCTAAATACACGTACTAATTATTTTGTATTTTTAAACTATGTTACTCGCTTTATTGAGTCTGTTTTATTCGTATACTGCTACAGTTCCTTCTTCAACAGGAGATTCTGTATTGGCCTACGTTCGCATTTACAAGGGTGATACCATCCCCATGGGGTTCTTGCCTCAGGTTAATATTTGGTCGGCGGTAAAGTGGAAATCAGATGCGGATCGACTCGAGTATTTACGGCTTAAACGAAACTTAGTTATTGTGTATCCTTATGCTATAAAAGCGGCCAAGATTCTGTTAGATATGAATGAAGAGCTTTCGCATATCGATGGTAATCTGGCACGCAAGCGTTATATAAAATCAAAGGAAAGGGTGCTGAAGGAAAATTTTGAAGATCGCCTGAAAGGAATGTCTACTTATCAAGGACGATTGTTGATGTTGTTAATCGATCGTCAAACAGGGCAGACCTGCTACGAGTTAGTTAAAGAATTTCGGGGCGGTTTTTTAGCTTGGACTTATCATACGATGATGAATGTATATGATGAAGACTTGAATATGAAACGAACCTATGACGCTGCGCAATATCCTCTTATCGATCACATACTTTGGGAGATTGAAACGGGTAAGCTTAAAGTGGCTGAAATTAAATAGCAGGCTTAGAAATTTAAACGAATCGTCATTACCGTAATATCGTCTCCGATAGGCATTTGTCCGCGGTAACTCTGTATTTGTTCCACTAACTTTTCATTCAGGTGTTTGGGTTGCATAGAATGAAATAGTGCAAGGAATGTATCAAACGAAGTATCCTCAAAATAGGCTTCCTTTTCATTTTGTAGTTCGCTTAAACCATCTGTAAATAAAAGTAACAACGCATCCTTTTCTAATATCAGATGCTTTGCTTCAAATGGTTTTAAGTGATCGAGTATGCCGAGCATATTTGTGTTAGAGTGTAGTCGAATACTTTCGCCCTTGTTGTATAAATAGGGTGCCACATGACCCGCATTGACGTAATGCAATTCTTTGGTAGTTTCATTAAATACCGCAAGAAATAGTGTGATAAATTTTTCTTGTTTAGTGACTGCTAAGATACGTGTGTTTAATTCCTGTATGATTTCTTTCAAGGAAAGATCTTGTAACATCAAGGCTCTTAAAGAAGCTTGTAAATTGCTCATCAGCAAGGCTGCGGAAATACCTTTTCCACTGACATCCGCTACGCAAAATACATGGTGATTATGATGACTTAAAAAATAATCGAAATAGTCGCCACCAACTTCATCATGAGGTAGATAGATTGAATCGATTTGTAATTCTTTTGTGTACGGTAATACTTTCGGAACTAATTGTGCTTGTAGTTGACCAGCGAGATGCAATTGCTCACGCAAGCCTACTTGATGTAGCTGTTGTTTGAATAAACGTTTGTTTTCAATTGCAGTGACGATAATATTTGCAAGTGTTTCTATGAAATGCAATTTTTCATCTCTTGTGCCAAATACACTCGGTTTGATCGGATCTATCAGTAAGAAGGCTAAGGCTTGTTCTTTGTGCAGAATTGGAATGAGGAAAGAATATTTTTCTAAACCCGGAATTTCACATCCTCGGAGGTCCGCATTTTGCTTATGATAAATTAATTCCTGTAATACAATTTCGGGAGCGAGATGAATCCCGTCTCCGAATTGAAATGCATTGATCCATTTATCTCTTTTATAAAAAAGTACCAGTTCTTTAGCACCCATCTGCTCTTCCATAAGCGTACCAAATAGTTGAAATAGCTCAGCCTCCTTACTATTGCTATTAATCGCTCTAGTAAGTTGAAGCAATGAATCAATTTGTCGTTTTCTTGCATTCAATATTTGGGAAATGCTCATAGCGCAAATTTCAAACTTATTCTTGATTTTTAAGTAAATCCTCTAAAATCTTTCATTCGCCTATATTCGTCTTTCTTTAACAGGATTTTAAATTTTAAGTTGTTTTATTATTGTTATTTTGCTAGTATAATTAAACGTATGAAAAAGTATATTTTATTAGCAGCAACTGTAATATCTATCGTAGCTGTTGGTTGTTTGAAGGATAAAGCGGCGCAAGTAAAAACTGTTGTCACGCAACCGGGCGCTTGTGACACCATCACCTACACAAAGCATATTCAGCCAATTATGACTACCTATTGCCAAGGTTCTAGCTGTCATTCCGCTAACCAATCACCCCGTGTTCCGTTAACGACCTATACGGAAGTATCATTGCATGCTTCCTCTATAGATAATCATGTGTTCACAATTCAAGATATGCCAATGGGAGGAACCATGACTGCAACTGAATTACAACAACTACGTTGTTGGTTAGATAATGGTAAAAAACAATAATCATGAAATACATTCTTTCTTTCCTATTTGTAGGACTTTTGAGCCTTCAATTTGCTGACGCACAAATCTATGGTACTAAAAAAGGAACGATCAGTTTCTTCTCTTCTACTTCCGTGGAAGATATCGATGCTAAGTCGACAGCGGCTGAAATGTTGATGAATATCGATGCCTTGAAAATTGCTTTCCGTGTAAAGCAGTCGACTTTTATCTTTCCTAAATCCTTGATGCAAGAGCATTACAACGAAAACTATATGGAGTCTGAAAAGTATCCATGGGCTTCTTTCAATGGTACTATTGTGCCAAATAATAATGAAAAAGTTGATTTGCATAAAGAAGGTACTTACCAAATGTCAGTGGTTGGTAAAATGAATATGCATGGTGTCGACAAAGATTTCAAAGCACCAATTACAGTTATTGTTAAAGGAGGAACGATTCATGGTACAGCGAAGTTTCGCGTATACATGGCTGACTTTAAAATCGAGAAGCCAAGTGTATTATCAGCTACTCTAGCTGATTTTGTGGACGTAACAGTTGATTGCTTAATGACAGAAAATCCAAAGAAATAATTTCATGAAAAAATATTTTGCACTATTCGCTTTCGCGTTTTGTTTTAGCGGCGTTACGAAAGCTCAAGACGACCTTGCAGCCATGATGTCGAATGACGCACCAGAGCTTGTTAAGGCGACGTTTAAAACGACTCGTTTGAATATGGGTCATAGTATTGAAACGGTAGGCGCACACGACTTAGATGTTCGTATTTCGCACGTTTTCGGATCAGTAGGTTCTAACTACGGTGGAGGTATTCACAATATGTACGGCTTCGATCAAATTGCTAATATCCGTATCGCGTTTGAATACGGTATTAACTCACGCCTTACTGCAGCCGTTGGTCGTAGTAAAGGTTTTGGGCAGCAACACGAAATGTGGGATGGCTATTTAAAGTATCGCTTGATACGTCAAATGACGGATAAAAAGCATCCTGTTAGTGTTACACTATTCGGTTCTGTAACTACTACTTCGATGGCAGCTTCTACAGATTCTACTTCTCCGGTATCCTTCCAAAATGGCGCGCAACGTTTGCAATATTGTGCTCAAGCATTAATCGCTCGTAAGTTTAATTCTAACTTCTCTGTGCAATTGATGCCAACTTATTTACATCGTAACTATGTAGCTTATGGCGACAATAACGACTTATTCGCGATGGGCTTTGCAGCACGTTATAAGTTTTCGAAGCGTAGTGCGATTATCGTAGATTACTTCATGCCGTTCTCTGAATATTTTGACAATATGCGTCAAGCTGGAAATTATTATAATCCACTAGGTATTGGCTATGAAATTGAAACAGGCGGCCACGTATTTCACTTAACGATAGTAAATACGGGTGGTTTGACAGAACAAGATTTCTTAGTGAATAGCAATACGCCATTGATTAAGAGTATGGATAATCCAGCTAAATATTTAGGCTTACGATTAGGATTTAATATCAGTCGTCCTTTCACGATTTATTAATCGTATAGGGGCTATAATAAAAAAAGCGCGGAGCAAATGCTTCGCGCTTTTTTTATGTGTAGGCCTGATTTTATTCAGCTCCTTTCTTTTTGTCTTTCCACATTTGGTTGAACGATTTTTTAGGGAACTTCAACATGTCGTGATGTTTACCCCATGAGTTGCTGAAGTAACGTGTAAGAATATAGTTACGCATTTTAGCGCTTCCGGTATTCATGAATAAACGATTGCTCATGCCCCATTTCCAGGCCATCCAGCCTGTTTTCTCCGTTCCTTTCACATGCCCTTCACGCACCGCATCGCGACGATTCAAAAGCAATAATTCATGTAGGTTGATTTTCATCGGACAAACTTCGGTACAGTTGCCGCATAGGGAAGAGGCATGACTCAAATGCTTGAAATCTTCCATTCCTTTGAAGTGCGGGGTGATAACGGAGCCGATAGGTCCGCTATAGGTTGTCCCGTAGGTATGTCCGCCAATATTTTTATAAACCGGGCACGCATTCAAGCAAGAGCCACAACGGATGCAGTAGAGTGCTTCACGTTGTTCGGCTTGCGCAAGCAAATTGGTGCGGCCATTATCTAATAAGATCACATACATTTGCTCCGGACCATCGACTTCTTCCGCGCGTTTTGGTCCGCTGAAAATGCTATTATAAACAGAAACTTTTTGGCCGGTTCCGTAGGTAGCGAGTAGTGGTAGGAATAGTGCTAGATCATTGATAGAAGGAATCATCTTTTCAATACCAACGATTGCAATATGTATTTTTGGGAAGCTGGTAGTAAGACGAGCGTTTCCTTCATTTTCTAAAACGAGGATACTGCCGGTATCTGCAATGATGAAGTTGGCACCGGTAACGCCGATGTCCGAAGTGAGGTATTTCTCACGGAGGCGGGCACGTGCTTCGAGCGTCAGTTGTTCTGGCGTATAGTCGATCGGAGTACCGAGGTGTTCGTGGAATACACGGGCTACGTCTTCTTTGCTCTTGTGCATCGCTGGCGTAACGATATGGTACGGCGCTTCGCCATCTAATTGTTGAATGTATTCGCCAAGATCGGTTTCAACTGATTCAATATTTTTTGCTTTGAGTGCGTCGTTGAGATGGATTTCTTCCGTCACCATCGACTTACTTTTCACTACTTGCTTTGCACCAGCGGCTTCGGCAATTTTATAAATTTCTTCAATCGCTTCTTCTCCTGTCTGCGCCCAGATAACCGTTCCACCATTATTGGTGAAATTGCTTTCAAACTGGACCAACATTTTATCGAGTTGCTCGATGGCTTTCCATTTGATATTTTTAGCACGTTGACGTGCAAGCTCTAAATTGGCATATTGTGTTTTGCCCTTCACAACGGCGTCGTTATACTTGCCGATGTTGAACAATAGTTTACGGCGATGTTCTTTATCTGCGGCTTTCGTCGCAGCCATCTCGAAGAATTTCTCTGTGGTTTCGCTCATTGGAAACAGTTTGGCTAAAGGTTAGACGAAATTACTAATTAATGGAGAATAATTAGTAATGATTTTCCGTCTTTGTCTTAGTTGCTAGGTAAAAAAGAAAAAGTAGAACAATACGGCGAATGTTGGTCGAACGCCTTCGTAATGGCCAATAACCCGGTAACTGCCATCTTTAACTGTTCCATTATCGTAATAGCCCATGATGCGATAATTGCCGTCTTTTACGGTGCCATTTTCAAAATAACCGATGATACGATAGCTTCCGTCTTTGACTGTGCCGTTTTCATAATAGCCTAGTGTTCGGTAATTAGCGTCCTTAACGGTACCATTGTCAAAATGGCCTATGATTCGATAATTTCCATCTTTAACGGTACCGTTATCAATATAGCCAATGGTGCTGTAGGAGCCGTTTTTAAGGGTTTGACTGAAGGCCGTAAGTATACAAATAATGAATAAGCTAAGGGTAAATAACAGTTTATGCATATAGAATTTGTTTAACTAAAATTACGAAATAATGATGAGGAGTAAATTGGAATCTCGCTTATCAAAGCCTATTTTAGCAGTATGAAAAATTGGTTGTTTGCCCTTTTGTTAGTAGCCCTTTTTGCAGCTTGTAAAAATGATTTTCAAGTGACAGCAGATTGGAAGTCGATTCCAGTTGTGTATGGTTTGTTGAATGGTGACAGTAGCATTCAATACATCAAATTAGAAAAGGTATTCGTTGACCAGAAATTAAGTGCTTACACGATGTCTCAGAATCCTGATTCACTTTATTATCCAAAAGATACGAAGGTGACCATTCTTGGATATGATTCGTATAACAATTTACATAGCACGATTACTTTTGAATTAGTGAATGGCGATACGATACCCGGCTTTCAAAAGGAGGCAGGAGTTTTTGCAACAAGTCCGAATTTGTTCTACCGTTATAAAGGGAAGTTGACAGACAGTATTTATAAATTAGAGGTGCGCAAGGCGGATGGAACGCTTATTGCGAGTGCGACAACCGGGATTACCAAAAAACCAACCTTCATTCAGCCGAATGAGGTGCAAACAAATGTTACGTTAAGTTTTATCAAGCCAAGTACCGTTCCGGCGAATCAAATCGTGTATAAATTCAATTCTGCGCTTTATGGAAAAGTATATGATGTGGTGGTTCGTTTGAATTATTATGAAGTGAATAAAGTTAGTAAGGACACCACGTATAAATTTATCGACTGGACCCCTGCTTCAGGGATTGTTTCTTCGAATGAGTTGAATCGTTATGGGGAGACTCTAGATGCCACTTTCGATGGGATGAATTTTTATAGTTTTTTACGCACCAAGTTGAAAGCAGATGCGAATATCGAACGACATACGCGTAATTTAGATTTGATGTTGTATTCAGGGAATGGCTTTTTTAATACGTATATGCAAGTAGCCTATGCGCAGTCGGGCTTTACGAGTGGCAGCGTTCAACCGGAGTATACAAACATAACTGGCGGTTTAGGCTTATTTGCTTCGCGCCATGTGAAAGTTAGACGTGGCTATAAATTAAATCCTGTTTCATTAGATAGCTTGCGTCGTGGTACCAAAACAGCAGCTTTAGGATTCGTGGAATAATGGAGTTGAGCTTGCGTGAAACTAGCTGGTATAGGGTTCTTAAAGAAGAATTGGCAGCGCCTTATTTTCGCGAGATTACAAAGTATTTATTGCAGGAAAGTGAGCAAGGAGCTATTGTCTATCCTCCTTCTGAATGCATATTTCAAGCGTTTAACTTAACGCTGTTCGATGAAGTGAAAGTGGTAATATTAGGTCAGGATCCTTATCATGGCGAAGGACAAGCACATGGCTTATGTTTTAGCGTTCCCAAAGGTGTTAAGCTTCCGCCTTCCTTGAAGAATATTTATCGGGAGTTACAGGCCTGCTATCCTACTTATAAAGTTCCTACTCACGGCTGTTTGCTAGCGTGGGCAACGCAAGGTGTGTTTTTGTTAAACGCAATATTGACGGTACGAGCTAACGAGCCGGCATCGCATGCGAAGATAGGCTGGGAGCAGTTTACAGACGCAGTCATTCATAAACTTTCCAATGAACGAGAAAATCTTGTCTTCATCCTATGGGGTGCTTTTGCGAAGAGTAAGGTAAATTTGATTGATGAAAAAAAACATTTGATTTTAACAGCAGGGCATCCGAGCTTTGCAGCGAGTCATAAACAGTTTTTTGGAAATAGGCATTTCTTGCAATGCAATGCTTATTTGGCGAAGCATGGCAAGGGTGAAATCGATTGGCAGATAAACTAATAAATTAAAAATAAACGATATGAGTGTACGTTTAGCATTTTTACTAACAGGAATATTCGGCGCCATTGCCGTGGGAATCGGTGCTTTTGCGGCGCATAAATTGAAAGATATTTTGTCGCCGTATTATTTGGATATCATGGATAAGGCGGTGAAATATCAGTTTTATCATGTAATGGCATTAGGGCTAGTAGCGGTTTTGATGGATCGTTATCCCGAAGCGGGCTTGGGTATGGCGGCTTGGTTTTTTGTTGCCGGCATCGTATTCTTTAGCGGCTCTTTGTATATGTTGACGGCGACGCAGGTAAAGCTTTGGGGGGCGGTGACACCAATCGGAGGAGTAGGCTTTATCTTAGGATGGCTTTGGATGGCATGGAAAATGTTTACTGTGCATAAATAAGGAGAGATTCGTATGCAGCATCCATAAAAAAAGCCCTTCGAGAACTAATCTGGAAGGGCTTTTGCGAATAAGATCTTTTTTATTTACCGGTAAAATTGGCTTTACGTTTTTCAACGAAAGCGGTGGTACCTTCTTTGAAGTCGGTACTATCGAAGCTATTGGCGAATTCTTTGATTTCTCTTTCGAAGCCGCCTTGTTGTGCTTCGAAATGGGCATTCACGCAAGCGATCACGCGTGCGATGGCCAATGGTCCTTTCGTAAATATTTTTGCAAGCATATCAGCAGCCTTTGTCATTAGTGCTTCTGGCGCCACTACATGATTCACCAGGCCGAGTGTATGCGCTTCTGTTGCGGAGATCATATCGGTGGTCATCATCAACTCAAGTGCTTTTCCTTTCCCGATATATTGTACAAAACGTTGTGTTCCACCATAACCTGGGATAATACCGAGGTTTACTTCCGGCTGACCGAATTTCGCGTTTTCAGCAGCGATACGTACATGACACGCCATGGCTAGTTCGCAACCACCACCTAAGGCAAAGCCGTTTACAGCGGCGATGACAGGCTTCGGGCAGTTTTCAATCATGTTAAAAACTGCATGACCGTTCGCAGCCATTAATCGACCTTCCTTCGCGTTGAAGTCGGCGAACTCAGCGATATCAGCGCCTGCGATAAATGCTTTAGCGCCTGCACCGGTGATGATGACGCCACGCACTTCTTCACTGTCATATACATGTTGCATCGCGGTACGCAGATCAGCGATTACTTGTGCATTCAACGCGTTCATCTTATCCGGACGGTTGATGGTGATCGTATAAATATTGTTTTCTAGGCTAGTCAATAGAGTTTCCATCTTGAGCTTATTTTAAGTGTGCACGGTGTGTGCTCACCCATGTTTTAATGTATTCTGCGATATTGCGTGTGTCGGTGCCTGGCTGGAATAATTGTCCGACGCCCATTTCCATTAGCTTTTGCGCATCTTCTTCCGGGATGATACCACCACCGGTTAGGAGTACATCATTCATTTCTCTTTCCTTCATGAGGGTGATTAGCTTGGGGAATACGGTATTGTGGGCACCGCTTAGAATGCTAACGCCGATGGCGTCGACATCCTCTTGCATGGCAGCGTTGACAACCATTTCGGGTGTCTGACGGAGGCCGGTATAAATGACTTCCATCCCTGCATCCCGCAAGGCGGCGGCAATTACTTTTGCCCCACGATCATGACCATCTAAACCAACTTTAGCAACTAAAACACGAATAGGTTTTTGCATAGTGTTTTTGGCTTTAAAACCAGGGTAAAGGTAGCAAATTTTAGAGAGCTTTTTAATAGCAAAAAGGGCTGCATATCGTTTAACTGAAAGGCAGGCTTTTGATCTGAAGTGCTCGATTTATTTTAATGGAAGGCCAATTCTTTTTAATTTTTCGTTCGCCTTTTGTAACTTTTCAGGAAATAAAATCTGATTCTCTAGCTTATTCAATCTTGTATCTAATTGAATGGATGCTGACTTCGGTTTAAGTAATTTTCTACTTGACTTCATACTTATAAAATTAAAGAATTTTTATTGGGGAATTTTCTTTTTAACTAAAAAACCTGAATAATCTCTGTTGTTAGAGAATGGTTCCCAAGTATCATTAAGTTCACCGAATATTTCGAAATCAATTATTATATAATGAAGGTGTGCAGATATTCCCATTCTGTACAATCTATTTCTGGAGTGGGTAGTACCTGTTGCAAAAACCCAGGCCTCCGGGTATAGGCTTGTGAATAGGTACACACTTTTAGCAATTGTTGCAAGTATTTTTAAACTATCACCATTATTAGAAACAATTGTATCATCAATTGTCCCTGTGCTGTTGTTCATATCTCCAAATGCTAGATTATAAACATTTGGCAGAGAAGTGGTTTGAAACTGAATTGTTTTATTGATATTTCCTTGGGCTCCTAAACTAACAAATTCGAATGTTTGAAATGATTCACTATGTCGTAAATCGTATGCAGATAATTTCATATAAAATAGAATAACACTTGATAATGCGGAACTATTTTATCTATAATTATCTCATTTAGGGTTATAAATAAGACATCATAAATTAACTTAATACTTATTATGTACTAAGTCGCTTTATGATGTCTTTCGGTAATAGGATTAATATCCAAAAATCTGACTCAAGGTAAGTGTTGTTACCGGGCCGTATTTAGCAAGATCTTCCATCTTCACTTTTTTCGAAGAAGCTAATACACAATAGGTATAAGGTGCATTTTTGATGTGTTCTTCTTCAAAGGCACGGATAGCGTTGAAATCAAGAACATTTAAAGAGCGGTACACTTCTTGACGAATATCTTTATCCAAACCTAATTTTTGTGCGGAGAGGTACGTGAATAAGATATTGTTACGACGAATACGTTCTGATTCAATTTTATTTTTCATCGCTTCTTTAGCATCTGTAAATGCTTTTTCAGAATAAGGCATATTAGTGAATAATTCATTCATGGCAGGAATGGCTTCATTCAATTTATCTGCTTGCGTCCCAACGTATGCGTTCATGTAGAACGGATCTTCTTTTTTAGATGGCGTCGCATAATTCGCGTTACAAGAGTAGGCGAGTGCTTTCGATTCACGGATCGTTTGGAAAACTACACCACTCATGCTACCACCAAAATATTCGTTGAACAAGCGCACGGTTGGAATTGACTTTTCTGACCAGTCCATATTTTTGTTTACCCAAACAACCTCAGCTTGTACCATTGGATAGTCGACGAATAATACTTGTTGCGTAGTTGGCAAACGTACTGGCTTAAAGGCCGCAGGCACCGCTTGTGGCGTTGCCGGCATCGTATGTAATTTTTGGATACTCGCTTTTGCGGTATTCATATCTGCCGGACCTACATAACAAATCTTGTGTTGATAGTTTTCTAGGCCATGAATTTTAGCAACCAGGTCGCTGGCTTTTAGCGCCTTCATTTCTTCATTTTTCAAAATGAAGGTTGCAGGGCTGTTTTCTCCATAAACAGCATAGGCTGTCAGACGACTACGAATCGCATTTTTGTTTTTCATCGCATCTGCACGGTCTTTGATAATACCTTCAACCATTTTGTTGAGGGCTGTTTCATCGGCAGCGCAGTGGTTTAATACATTTTCTAAAAGTGTAACTGCTTCGTCGAAGTGCTCTTGCGCACCGCTTAAAGTGATGTAGGTTTGATCATCTGTTACATTCACGCCGAATTCGCAAGCAAGCTTGAAGAATGCTTTCTGAACTTGTTCTGCGCTTTGTTTGTCGGTACCGAGTAATTGCAAATAGCTCATCGCAGGGGATAGTGCTTTATCAGAAAGACTGCCCATATCGAAGAGGTAGTAGAGGTTGAACAACTGATTGTCATTATTTTTAATATACCAGAACGGCGTTCCATTGCTCATTTTGTCCTTTTGAATCGCGCGGTCGAACTGAATGAACTCTGGACTAACCTCTGTAACGGTCATGCCATTGATTTTCTTTAGGAAATCTGATTGGTCGACACGGTTGATACTTACTGGTGTGATGGCAGGCTTAACAACTTTCTTGGTTGTTTTGTCTTCGCCAATTCGTTTGTATACTACGGTATAGTCGTTGGTGAAATGTGTTTTAGCGAAGTTGATAATATCTTGCTTTGTGAGGCGACCCATGATTTCATAACGTGCCACATAGTTTGCAGGATTGATACTATGAACGAAAATGTTTTCCATCGCGTAAGCTCGTCCCTGATTGCTTTCTAGACGTTTCATGTCGTCTACTTTCATATTAGCGATGATAGCAGCCAACATACTTTCATCAAATTCTCCGTTCTTCAATTTCTCTATTTGTTGCAAGAGTAGATCGCGGCATTCTTCTAGTTTCTGGCCTTCGCGTGGATTCGCCATCAGTTCGTAAACGTTATAGTCAGTATTTTCATCTAGTCCTGCTTCGGCACGTAATACTTTTTGAGACATGACTAGGTTGAGTTGAATTAAGCCAGCTGTTCCGTTGCTTATAACGGCGTCGACCATTTGTTGTGTGAAGTATTCATTGCTTTTGCAACCAGGCCAGCGGTAGCCGATGATTACTTGTTCTTTATCTGGGCCATAAACGGAGATTTCTTCCGGAGCGGTGCGAGGTGTTTCTGCTTCATAGGTATAGGGTGCTACTGTCTTCGGCATAAAATTACCCCATAGTTCATTAATCTTGGATACGGTAGCGTCTGGGTCGAGGTCGCCGCTCAAGATGATACACATATTGTTCGGTACATAATTCGCATTGAAGTATTTTTTGATTTCTGTAATTGAAGGTGATTTCAAATGTTCGATCGTACCAATTGTTGTTTGCGTACCATAAGCATGATGTTGGAAAAGGGAAGCGAGAACAGCTTCGTACATTTTACGCGGATCATTATCTAAGGCGCGATTCTTTTCTTCGTAAACGGCTTCTAACTCCGTGTGGAACAAGCGTAGAACAGGGTTACGAAAACGTTCTGACTCTAAAGTAAGCCACTTGTCTAGTTGGTTGGAAGGGATATCGTTTACATAGACTGTCATATCGGTAGACGTAAAGGCATTCGTTCCTTTCGCACCGAGATTGCTGACCATTTTATCATATTCGTTTGCAATTGCAAAGTTTGCTGCGACACCGCTCACGCTATCGATTAAATGGTAGATATGTGCACGTTTTGCTTCATCTTTTTCTGCGCCGTATTGCTCATACAATTGTTCGATGATATCGAGTTGTTCTTTTTCTTTAGCATAGTCTTTCGTGCCGTATTTATCGGTGCCTTTGAAGAGCATATGTTCGAGATAGTGGGCAAGACCAGTATGTGTTGCAGGATCATTTTTACTACCAGCCTTCACTGCAATCATTGTCTGAATGCGTGGTTCAGCTTTATTGACTGTAATCCATACGCTCAAACCATTTTTTAGATGATACATTTTCATGTTTAAATCATCGTTTGCATACGTCATGGGGCGAAGTGCAGGAGAAACACCCATAGCGATGTTGCGCTGTTCTTGCATTTCTGCTTGCTTCCGATTAGGTCCGACATTAGGAGCGGGTTGGGTGGTTGTCTGAGGTAGTTTTCTTGGATTTACCTGTTGAGGTTGTGTCTGCGCATTCACAGTTCCTACGGCTAGCATGCCGATAAAAAGTGCGTTTCTGAAGATTTTTTTCATATGGTGCGTGTGGTTTAATTCGTTTCAGTTGCTTTGATATCCTTGATTCGCCATTCTACATTTTTATTGCCTTTCCATTCGTTAATGACCAGGTGATAAGCCACGTCGAATCGTAATTCTCGTTGTACGATATTCATTAGGTCGGGACGTTCAAAAATGATACCTCCAATCGGACCTTGTTTGTTTTTATCGACGTTGAGCTTTAAATGTTTTTCATTCAACAAGGCGCTACGACCTGTATCTGCGACATTACGAGTGACGAAGGTAGGCTGTAGGTTTCCAGGCCCAAAGGGACCAAAGTGTTCGATGATGGTATAGAAGTTCAGGTTGCAGTCGCTGATTTCAATTTCAGCGTCGATACTTACTTCTGGAATAAGTTGTTCTGGAAGGATTCTCTCGCTCACCACTTGTTCAAAGAGATGACAGAAGGCTTCGAAATTTTCCTCCGGCAGTGAAAGTCCGGCGGCGTATTTATGTCCACCGAATTTTTCGAGTAAATGACTACATGCTTTGAGGGCTTCGTATACGTCGAAGTCTTTGACACTTCTTACGGAGCCGGTCATGGAGCCATTGCTTTGGGTCATGATAATGGTTGGACGATAGTAATGGTCCATTAATCGCGAAGCGACAATGCCGATAACGCCTTTGTGCCAACCCTCGTTGACGAGGACCGTTGTTTTTTTAGTTTGCAGGGAAGGGGTATCGTTGAGGATTTGTAGTGCCTCTTCTGTGATGTTCCTATCGTGATCTTTCCGTTCGTTATTATGTGTATTGAGTGTTTGTGCTGCCTCATAGGCTTCATCAGCGCTATGTGCGAGCAATAGCTTTACTGCGTCGTTGCCGTGTTCGATACGACCAGCAGCGTTGATACGCGGGCCAATAACGAAGACGAGTGAGTTGATATTGACTTCACCTTGTATTTTCGACATCTCCATCAGCGCCTTGATACCAGCTCTTGGACGTTGGTTGATGCGTTTCAGGCCGTAGTAGGCGAGAATACGGTTTTCACCCGTAACAGGCACAAGGTCGGAGGCGATGCTTACCACGACGAGGTCGAGCAGTTTCTCCCAGTCTTCGCTTGGCCAGTTGAAATGCTGACAGAGTGCTTGTGCTAGTTTAAATCCGATGCCGCAGCCGCTCAGTTCGTCGTAAGGATAGGTGTCACCGGGCACTTTAGGGTTGAGGATAGCGAGTGCTTCGGGCAGGTGATCGCCGGGTTTGTGGTGATCACAGATGATGAAATCCATGCCGAGTTCTTTGGCTCGCTTCACTTGGTCGATTGCGGTGATACCGCAGTCGAGGGCGATGATGAGCTTGGCACCACGCGCTGCAGCGCTCTCGATGCCGAGCATCGAAACGCCGTAGCCCTCTTTATATCTACAAGGGATATAATAGGATACGTTTGGATAATGATCTTTTAAAAAGCCGTAGGTGAGGGCAACGGCGGTGGTGCCATCGACATCATAGTCGCCATACACCATGATCGCTTCGTTGTTTGCCATGGCCGAAGCGATGCGATCGACCGCCGTCTGCATCTGACGAAACTTAAACGGATCGTGTAAATGCGTTAAGTCTGGGATGAAAAATTTCTTTGCCTCCTCTACCGTATAAATCCCGCGCTGAACAAGTAATCGACATACAATCGCATGTACATTCTTTCCTATGGAGCGATACTCCTCCTGCAACGCAAGTACGCGCTGTTCATCAGCAGGTATTATGGTCCATCGTTTCGCTAACATGCTTTTGTTTTGTTTAATAACGCCTAAGCGCTGTATTTACGTATACAATACGCTTATTTTTTATACTTCGATACGCCGTCTGTCAAAAATTGAGCAAACTCCGCCACCTTGAAATTCGCTGGCGAAGGCGTGTTCAAGACATTTTCATTTTCATCCATTAACACATAATATGGCTGCGCATTTTTGTTGAAACGCGTGATTTGAAGATTCGTATATAATTGACCCTTAGTAGTCATCATATTACCATCCGCATCTTTCGCTTGTTGATCAGCAGGTAATTTTTCGCGGTCGTCAACAAAAAGAGAAACCACTACATAGTCGTTCTGCAACTGCTTTAATACTGCATCTTCACTCCATACCGATTCTTCCATCTTACGACAGTTTACGCAGCTATAGCCGGTGAAATCGACGAAGATAGGCTTGTGTACGACTTTCGACGCTTTGAGTGCAGTGGCATAGTCGCGGAAGACGCGAAGGCCATGTGGACCTTCTTCTGTTTCGAAGCCGCCAACTTTAGTATCGCTGTTAGTATTAGCGGCCCCAACGGTATTGATCCATTTGCCCTCTGTATAAGTCACAGGAGGAGGGAAGCCAGAGATAATTTTTAACGGAGCACCCCACAAACCAGGTACTAAATAAATTGTAAAGCAGAACGCAAGGATAGAGAACAATAAACGTGTTACTGTTAAATAAGGCTTTCCATAGTCGTTTAAAGGAAGGTCGTCGTCGGCATGCAAGCGAATTTTTCCCAAGAGGTAGAAGCCGAGCAGTGCGAAGATGACAATCCAGATTACTAAAAACACTTCACGCGGTAGAATCTGCCAATGATAGGCCTGGTCGACGTTCGACAAGAATTTGAAAGCAGCAGCTAACTCGATAAAGCCGAAGGCCACTTTGATAGAGTTCAACCAACTTCCAGACTTCGGCAAGCTTTGCAACCAGCCTGGGAAGAAGGCGAAGAACATAAATGGTAAGGAGAACATGAAGCCGAAGCCAAACATCGCGATAGCCGCAGCGAAAGGAGAGGCCGATTTTACGTTGATGGCCCAGGTGATGAAAGGACCGGTGCAAGAGAAGGAAACGAGCACCATGGTGAAGGCCATGAAGAAAACGCCGATGATACCGCCTTTTGATTCGTTATTGCTTGATTTTTGTACAATCCAGTTAGGTAAAACGATTTCAAAGGCGCCAAGGAAGGAGATGGCGAAAATGATGAATACAACAAAGAAGATGAGGTTGAAGAAGGCGCTAGAAGCCCATGCGTTGAGGGAGTTGCCCACTAAAAAGCCAAGTGATACAAAAAGGAAGATCATACTTCCTCCATAAAGTAAGGCGTTACGAATACCTTGTGATTTTGTGGCACTACGCTTCGTGAAGAAGCTCACGGTGAGCGGAATCATCGGAAATACACATGGCATAAAGATGGCGATTAATCCGGCTAACATCCCGTTCAGCAAAATCTTCCACCAAGGGTCGTTGGCGCCTGTATCGTCAGTAGGAGTGGCTACCGGAGGAGTTTTAGCTGTGTCGGCGTTCGTTGGTTTAGTGGTGTCTATCGGTGCTTTACTAATGGTGTCAATAGGAGTTGCAGTGGCTTCTTTGCTATCGCTGGGTGCAACAGCTCCGCTTAGATTGAAGGTATAGCTTTCATATTTGGGCGGCAGACATTGATGGTCGTCGCAAGTCATGTATTGCAAGTCGGCAACGATGCTTGCTTTCGGCTTTTTCAGCTTTACCTTTTGCTGTAGGGAAAGTTTGTTTTCGTAATAACGAAGGGAGATACCGAAGTTGGGATCTTTCTCGTTTTTTAAATTGCCCACCTCCTGAACAGTTCCGATTAGTTCATAGTCGGCATTTGGGGTGAACGTAAGTGCGGTTGGTAATACATCGTCATCGCTACCCGGCTTTTGGGCATATACGTGGAAGGGCGGGTCGATTTTAAAATCAAGGCTCAGCACATAGGTTCCATTGCCTAAGTCTTTGGTAGAGGTGCTGATATGAATAGGTTTCAATACCTGTGCGAAGTTGCTAAACGGTATCAGCAATGCTAAAAACACAAAAATCGACGTAATCCGGCGCATAATAAGTTTGTTTGAACTCGTTAATTTCGGAAAAATTATGGACATCTTTACAACCATTTTTGTTTACAATTGTTAAATCTCTAAAATTATTCCTATGCGCAGCATTTTTCTCATCATCTCTTATATCTTCAGTGCTTTATTTGTGAATCGCAATAAGGCTTTAAACACCGCAACAGAACCTATGCCGACTACTAAAAATTTATATGATTTTACCATGACTAGTCTCGAGGGGCAGTCGGTGCCATTATCTACTTATAAAGGAAAGGTAGTGGTGATTATCAATGTGGCGAGCAAATGTGGTTATACGCCGCAGTACGGTGAGTTGGAAAAATTCTATGAGGCAAATAAAGATCGTGGCGTGGTAATTTTAGGATTCCCTGCGAATAACTTCGGTGCACAAGAGCCAGGATCTAACAAAGAGATCCGCGAGTTTTGTACGCGTAACTATGGGGTGAGCTTCCCGATGTTTTCTAAGATTTCGGTAGAAGGAAGCGATATTCATCCTTTGTATAAATTCCTTACTACAAAATCTGAAAACGGCGTGGAGGACAGTCGCGTAAAGTGGAATTTCCAAAAATATGTCATCGACAAGAATGGCCGTTTGGTGGGTCATTTCGACAGCGGCGTGAAAGTGACGGACAAGGGTTTTGTAGAAACGATAGAAGCGCTTTTGAAAAAATAGAAAGTAATTAAGAATCTACAATGCGCTCGTTCGTGTATCACGAACGACACACCTATTCTAAGCGAAAACGCTTAGTTAGCTTGCGTGAGACACGCAAGCGAACCTTACTGGATAGATTCACGTGGGTAAATAAAAATTCTTTCCCGACAAGTCGGGAGGGAGTGCATAGTGAATGGTGATCCCGATGCGAAGCTATCGGGAGTGAAGAGTGAAGAGTGAAGAGTGAAGGGTGAAGGGTGAAGGGTGAAGGGTGAAGGGTGAAGAGTGAAGAGTGAAGAGTGAATGGTGTCTTGTCCTGAAAAAAGTGGACAGTGGTTTAGGATTTATTTACGAAGCAGCTGCATAAATTTCAGCAGGCACTTTAAGTTTTAACATCCAGTGCGGACGTTTATTATTATAATTTTCCACTGCCTGTGCGACTGCTTT
>CANGEV010000019.1 GCA_947452995.1 Chitinophagales bacterium | reverse complement strand
TGCATCACATCGTCCATCTTGCTACCACTCGTTTGAACACTTTCTTGTAATCCGAAAATGCCATATACAAAACGCTCAAAGGTATTCGCCATCAAAGCTAATGCGCCTTCGCTTGCCTCGCCCGCTGGCAATTGCAAGTTCTTCACTGCGAAAGCAATACTCGCCATTTCAAACAAATTCGCTAATGTCATCGCCGTATTGAAATCATCATCCATATACTGCGTACATTCTGCTATCAAGGTTTGAATCTGAACATCTGTTGCCGTGCTCCCCACTTTACTTACATCCCCTTTCGCATAGCCTTTCATAATCGCAGCAGCACTCATCAATCGCGACAAGCCTTTCTCAGCACTCTGCAAGGCTTCGTTACTAAAATCTAAGGTACTACGATAATGCGTTTGCAAAATTAAAAAGCGAACCGTCATCGGTGTATAGGCCTTTTCCAACAAAGCATGCGCACCGCTAAATAACTCACGGAGCGTAATGGTATTGTTATAGCTCTTGCCCATCTTCTTCCCGTTCACCGTAATCATATTGTTATGCATCCAATACTTTACCGGAGCACAACCATTACATACCGTACTCTGCGCTATCTCACTCTCATGATGCGGAAACTGTAAATCCATCCCACCACCATGAATATCAAAATGCTTTCCTAAATATTTAGTCGCCATTGCCGAACACTCAATGTGCCAGCCAGGAAACCCTTCACCCCACGGACTGTTCCAACGCATGATATGTTCCTCAGGCGCCTTCTTCCATAATGCAAAGTCTGCAGGATCATTTTTCTCTTGCTGTCCGTCCAATTCACGGCTGCCGGCAATCATGTCTTCTAATATCCGTCCACTCAACTGACCATACTGACCAGCTTCTGCATAACGACGAACATCAAAATATACAGAACCATTCCGTTCATACGCCAAACCCTTCGCTATCATGTCCTGTATCATCGCAATCTGTTCTGGAATATGACCAGTAGCCGTCGGCTCTATACTCGGACGATGATTCCCTAAAGCATCCATCGCATCATGAAACAAATTCGTATACTTCTGCACCAACTCCATCGGCTCTAAACGCTCTAACTTCGCCTTACCTCCAACCTTATCCTCCGCTTCTTTTCCTTCCTCTTCAAAATGACCAGCATCCGTAATGTTGCGAACATAACGAACCTTATATCTCAAAGAAAGTAAATAACGATACACCACGTCGAAAGTCACATACGGACGAGCATGGCCAAGATGACTTTCACCACTCACCGTAGGTCCACATACATACATGCCCACATAAGGAGCATGGATAGGAGTGAACAACTCTTTACTGCGCGTCATCGAATTAAAAACATGTAGTGCCACGTGTAATATTTTTCTTGTACGAACAAAGGTAAGCAGGAATAGGCCCCTTTGCAAAATACAATAGCCCTTTAATTATTCTCAACTTAAACTTTTATGGACAAAAACAATCAAAATACGTGAATTGTCCCTTTTCGAGTACGTTTTAGAGGATTTTGTGTATTAAACTTTTTACGATTTTAAAGCCTTTCCTTAAATTCGCGTAAGGACCAACCACCAAACAAACACTTCAACCTAAAATTTTCCTATGAACACACAACGTAAAATTTTAAAAGTCCTAGAAATTTTATCCGCTCTAATCTTAATTTCCAATGGTTTATCAAAATGCCTTGGATTAGATTTTATACCTGAAAGTTTCGATTTCATGGCCAAACTAACCTCTGGTGGCGAAGAAGTGGCGATTGCTATTGGAGTGATTGAAATTTTAGGCGCTATCGGTTTAATGTTTGCCGCAAGCCGCTTCTACGTAAGTATCTTGCTAATCCTTATTATGGTCGCTTCTATCGGTTCTACCATTGGCGGAAAACTAGAGTTCGCCAAAGCACTGGTGCCTACCCTTGTATTATTCATTTTAGCACTCGTTGCTTATTACGATAATATGATTGCTGCCGAAGAGGAGGAGGAAGAACTAGAACATCGTAACGATCGCTAAGCCTTCTTTTACCAAATTCATCTTACCTTCGCTGTATGACAGTCGAAGAGTTTAAAGAGTTTCAACTAAGCTTACCCAAACAGCCAGGAGTCTACCGCTTTATCGGACCAGACAACGAAGTGTTGTATGTCGGTAAAGCGAAAAATTTACTTAATCGCGTCACCTCTTATTTCGTCGGTATCCACGATAAAAGTACCCGACACAAAATTCTCATCCGCCTTGCAGAACGGATTGAATTCACCATCGTCAATACCGAACGCGACGCGCTCATCCTCGAAAACTCGCTGATTAAAAGTTATCAGCCCCGCTACAATATTCTTCTAAAAGACGATAAGACCTATCCGCTGATCTGTATCGGTAACGAACGCTTTCCAAAAGTATTCACCGCCCGCAAAGTAACACCCGACGGTTCTAAGTTCTTCGGCCCATTCCCTTCTGTAGGCGCAGTCTATACTTTGATTGAACTGTTCCACAAAGAATTTAAAATCCGTACCTGCAACCTTACACTCAACGACTATCAAATTCGCGCAAATAAATTTCAAGTTTGCTTAGAATACCATATCGGCAATTGTAAGGGACCTTGCGTTGGCTTGCAAAGCCAAGAAGAATATGATGAAAACATCGCACAGATACGACAGATATTAAAAGGAAACACCGGCTCCGTTATTCAACACCTTTCTGAAAAAATGATGAGCGCCGCAGAAAAACTTGAATTCGAAAAAGCACATCAGCTAAAAACAAAAATTCAAGCACTCCAAAAATTCCGCGACACCTCGACACTCGTAAAACCAGAAATCACCAATATCGACGTCTTCGGAATGGTAAGCGAAGGACAACACAACTTCGTCAACTTCATGCGTATCGTCCAAGGCTCCGCCGTCGCTACACAAACCATCGAACTGAAGCCGCAACTCGACGAAACGAAAGAAGAACTACTCGCCTATGCCGTCCTTCACCTTCGTCAGCTACACCGATCCCCATCTACCGAAGTCGTTGTACCTTTCGAAGTCGAACTCGGCGATCCTGATATCGAAGTCACCGTTCCACAACGCGGCGATAAAAAACAACTGCTCGACCTCTGTCAGAAAAATGCGCTCTACTACAAAAACAAAAAGCTCGCTGGCGAGATGAACATAAAAATCAAGACAGAAGAATTTTCTGTGCTTAAAGAATTGCAGAAAGAGTTTCGCCTGACAGAGCTACCCATGCATATCGAGTGCTTCGATAATAGTAACTTCCAAGGCGATTACCCAGTAAGCGCGATGGTCGTTTTTAAGAATGGAAAACCAAGCAAAAAAGACTATCGTCACTTCAATGTTAAAACGGTAGAAGGTCCCAACGACTTCGCCACCATGGAAGAGGTGGTGTTCCGTCGCTACAAACGTATGATCGAAGAAGCTGCGCCGCTACCACAACTCATCTTAATTGACGGTGGTAAAGGTCAGCTCAGCGCCGCTTATGAATCCTTGAAAAAATTAGGACTTATCGGCAAGGTAGCGCTCGCCTCTATCGCCAAACGATTGGAGGAAATTTACGTGCCGAACGATCCTGTTCCTTTACATATCAGTAAGAAGTCGCCCGCACTTCGTGTGATACAACACTTGCGTGACGAAGCACACCGCTTCGGGATTACACACCATAGAAGCCGCCGCGATAAGGCAACGCTTATTCCAGAACTTACGAAGATCAAAGGCATCGGACCAGAAACGAATACAGCCCTGCTGAAAAGATTTAGAAGTGTTGCAAATGTTAAAGCTGCTTCTTTGGATGCACTCGCAGAAGTGGTAGGCGTTCAAAAAGCAAAAATTATTAAAGCGCATTTTAAATAATGAACGAGCCCGCTCGCTAAAACCTATTGTATGAAAACTGTTTTTTCTTTTTTGGCGAGCCTTCTTTTATTAATCTCAGGAAATGCACAAACTGTCGGCTTATTACAACATCAAGCCAGTACACTTGATAATGGCTATATTCTTTTCGCACCAATCAGCAGCACCACCACTTACCTCATCGACGCTTGCGGAAAACAAGTGCACGCGTGGAACAGCAATTACAAACCAGGACAAGCCGTTTATCTTTTAGAAGACGGAACCTTATTGCGTTCAGGAAACAAAAACAATACAACTTTTAATGCCGGTGGAAAAGGGGGCACCATTGAAAAGATAGATTGGAATGGCAACGTACAGTGGAGCTATACTATTTCAGATACAAATCAATGTCAACACCACGATATCAAAGCGCTTCCAAATGGTAATGTATTAGTCATCTCCTGGGAAAGAAAAACAAAAGCAGAGGCTATTGCTGCCGGAAGAAACCCTAGTCTTTGTCCAAATTATTTATGGAGTGAAAAAATTATTGAACTACAAGCACAAGGAACCAACAACGCTACAATCGTTTGGGAGTGGCATCTCTGGGATCATCTCGTACAAGATTACGACAACACAAAAGCTAACTATGGCGTAGTGGCGAATAGCCCCAACAAGGTAAATATCAATTACAACAGCTCCGCAACACAAAGCGACTGGACCCACCTGAATGCCATTGATTATAATGCAAGCCTCAATCAGATTTTGCTTAGCTCACATGCCTTCAGCGAAATTTGGATAATCGATCATAGTACCACAACTTCGCAAGCAAGCGGAAACGTCGGTGGCAACGCAAATCTAGGCGGCGATTTATTATATCGTTGGGGAAATCCTAGTGCCTATAATAATAACGCCACACAGCAGTTATTCGGACAACACAGTGCGCATTGGTTAAACAATACAGGAGAAATTTTAGTATTTAATAATGGACTCAACAGAACGGGCGGTAACTACTCCAGCGTCGACAAAATTCAAACACCACTCACCAACTACAACTATACTACAAGCCTCCCCTTTTTTCCCAATGCAGCTAACATCCTTTACAATGCAAATAATACGCATAACTACTATGCACAGAATATTTCTAATGCCCAATTACTCAACAACAAAAACATCTTGTTGTGTAATGGTCCTGCAGGCGCTTTCATAGAAGTCGATTCCAACGAAAACACCGTATGGGCTTATACGAGTCCCGTCTATAACGGCGGGGTCTTAGCACAAAACGCAACGCCGACACAAAACCAAGTTTTTAGAGCCTACTACTACGATAAAAGTTATAGCGCCTTTAATGGAAAAGTTTTAACTGCTAGTACAACGATAGAAAACAGCAATCATCTTTCTGACAACTGTGTTTTAACAGCATCGCTAGCAAGCGACATTACTAACGAAGTGCAACGTGTTTTTCCTAACCCCTTCTCCGATCATATTTATCTCACTGCAAGCAATGCAGATACGAATTTTAAATTGTGCAACTTAATGGGACAAACAATTGCGCAAGGAAATACGAAGTCTCTTTCCGACTTTGATTTTTCCCAATTAGCACCAGGCACATACCTCCTTCAACTCAACGACGCACGTGGAACAAAAACGATGCGGGTGGTGAAGGAATAAATGTTTTGTTTTAAAACAATTATTTGTTTTGTTTAATAACAACCCCTATTTTTATTTTAATAAATAGGTATAGGGATGTATTACAAACTTTCTAGAAAACAAATAGGCAAACGTATTGCCCAACTTCGTATTAACAAGGGGTGGTCACAAGAGGATCTTGCAAAATCAATAAAGATTTCGCGTCCCTCACTTACG
The DNA here is from genome assembly GCA_947452995.1 of Chitinophagales bacterium. Classification (GTDB taxonomy): domain Bacteria; phylum Bacteroidota; class Bacteroidia; order Chitinophagales; family CAIODY01; genus JAHEYX01. The sequence goes on along the minus strand of CANGEV010000019.1, from coordinate 40,969 downwards.
CAAATCGAGTTAGGAAATAGAGGGCTGGACATTCAAGAACTTCAAAAAATTGCACAAATTTTGAATTTCTCCATTGATTCTTTTTTATCCAAAGAGTATAACGGCAATATAATTCGTCAGGTTCAAGAGACGGCCGTTTATTTAAAATCAGAACAGCGTATTTCAAGTCCGGCACCCAACGAGAAAAAAAGAGAACAAACACTTCTCTATCTTCTAAAACAATGTGCTGGAAACGCCAATATTACAGAATCCGCATTCCATCTATTAATGTATTTCTGCGACTTCAATTATTATGAATTGCAAGAAGAACATCTGTCGGGTACTAATTATTTAAAGCTAAACAATAGGCCTGTAGCAGAACATTTAGATTTAACACTAGCGCGAATGCAACAGGATAAACTCCTTAAAAAGGTAAAGGTGGTAGAACGAAACAAAAGCTTCTTTCGTTTACTTCCACTCCAAAATCCGCAGCTTAAAAACTTTAACGCAAGCGAAATAGATTGTATAAATCAAGTAATCACGCAAATGTGTGATTGGCCATACGATTATCTGTCAGAATATGCTGCAAATGATTTGCCTTTAAAAGTAACCTCAACAGGTGATGTTATAAATTACGAACTAGCACTCTACCGTGAAGCACCCTATTCATTTAAAAACTATCAAACAGAATTAGATTAAAATGAAATTTGAGCACCTTCCGGAGTTTGATAAAGATTTAAAACAATTAAATAAAAAGTACCTCTCATTACAAGATGACCTTATCGTACTTAAACAAATTTTAACTTATCTCCCTCAGGAGAGAGTACCATTCAGTTTTCGAATCAACCATATTCCAGTTAAAACACCGATCATCAAAATAAAAAAGATCGCATGTAAATCATTAAAAGGCCGAGGTGTTAATACAGGCCTTCGTCTCATTTATGCATATTTTGAATTAGAACATAAAATAATACTAATAGAACTTTATCACAAAAATGAAAAATCGACTGAAGATCGAATCCGCATTATTAAAAACATTCCGTAATTCAACTCAACGACGCACGTGGAACAAAAACGATGCGGGTGGTGAAGGAATAATTATACTAGTCCTTAACAATCTTGTACTGTAATATTCCTTCCTTAGTGACTATTCGAATTATATAGATACCAGACGAAAAATTTGTAAGGTCAAATTTAAAAAGCTGTCCAGTTTGTTTACTCTTCACTTGTAATAACTTTCCTTCTAAATTTAACACCTGAATATTGGCATCATTTATTTTTTTTGTTGAAAATATCTGAATTAAACCTGAGGTAGGATTCGGAAATATAGAAACACTATTTTTTATCGTTTCAAAGCCAACATTACTTTTTTGTGGGCAATAATTTGAAATGGAACCATTCATACTTTTTGATATCACACAAGACAAAGCTCCAGCCAAAGAAACACGATATCTCGCATTTGGAAATTTATAATAATCAGTATCATTAAAATTTGTCACAGAAGGTAATAATGCCGAACTAATAACAAAGAAATTGCCCGTACTGCTATCATCCCTCGATACATAATAACATGTACCTGTAGTTGCTTGAAACTCTCTTTGATATAAATTCCATTGTAAATTTCCTTTACCAAGATTTTCTAAAAAGATTGATTTATGAAATGGACCCAATGCAAGTAACTGTCCGCACGTATCAACAAAACACATTTTGTATTTATACGCTTTTTTATTGGGGTCAGCACTATAGTCATCATATAAGGACAAAGAATCCCCATATATAGAAGCTAAATAATCAAACACGCCACTACCCGTATCCCTGTAAATTCTAAAACTATCTACACCAGCCTTTAAATCTGCAGGTTTTTCCCATGTTACAATATTGTGAGTGGAATTTACATCAGCAGTAACAGCGCATACATTACTTTTATAATCGAAAAAGTTAAGATTCAATAAAACCAATGAATCGCCCCCCATATAATTAGAAACATAATAATAATAGGTTCCTGTAGCTGTATAGTTTTTTGCGTCAAATGTATAAGTCTTACCATGACACAAGCTTGCAGTCTTAATTAGTACACTTGTTTTTTCAGGTATACATTGCGCTACATAGTTTTCATTTAACGTGTTAGTAAAATATCCTGCAGCATAAAGCTTCTGTGCTGAATCAATCATTAGCGTTAATATAGAACTGTTTGCGCTCAATGGTTTTGTAGCCCATACCTCAGACCAAACATTTCCGTCAAATTTTGCTACATAATTCTCTCCTGTATTATTGGTAAAATCTCCGGCAACATAAACCTGATTTGAATTATCTAAACAAATTTTTTGTATACAATTATTTGCAGATAAAGGAAATGCAGTTCCTAACTCTAACCAATTTTGACCATCAAATTTTGCTACGTAATATTTCCCTTTTGAATTGGTAAACCGACCTCCGACATACACATTTCCCACTCCATCAACCTTAATACTATTTATCCAACCATTGGCTGACAAACGATTCAATACCTCCAATTCTTTCCAAATACTTCCATCAAATTTAGAAACATAGTATTCATTATAACTGTTTTTAAAATTACCAGACACATACACATTACTGAAAGTGTCACATTCAAGTGCTCTTATATCCCCAACTACCGATAATGTATTCAAACCCTTTACCTCGCGCCATTTAACACCATCAAATTTTGCTACATATTTAAATCCCTTTGAATTGGTGAATCTTCCCCCTATATATACATTATCATTTTTATCAATGCACATTGTACCAATACTACCATTTGCTGCTAATGAATCAAATCCTCCTAATTCACTCCAATTTTGACCATCAAATTTTGCCACATAATAATGTCCATTAGCATTTGTAAATTCTCCAGAAACATAAATATTCCCGGCTTTATCTCTACAAAGTGAATTCGGCTGGTTATTAAAAAAGCTGGTATCACCTAGTTTTAACCATCCAATTCCATTATATTTTCCCACGGTATATAATCCGCTCGAATCAACCAAATCGCCAGTTGCAATAATATTTCCAATAGAATCTGTTACAAGATTATTAAAGAAACTAGCAGGTTTTAATGGCCATTGAAATGCAGGTACAAGCCATTTTACAGTATCCCATTCCACCATATACTGTTTAAAATGCGAATCATAAAAATCACCGCCTAAAAAAACCCTCCCTATTTTATCAACAAACATCCCATTTACACTCCCATTTATTGGCAAAGAATTTATACCTCCTACCTCTGTCCATGTTACAGTGTCATACTTTGCCACAAATCTAATACCCACTCCATTAATCAAATCACCAGCAGCATACACATTTCCTGTCATATCTGTTTTGAGACAATTTACATTACCACTAATATATAATGAATTAACACCTCCTAACTCTTTCCAATTTGTTCCATCATATTTCGCCACATATTTATAACCCATCCCATTAGTAAAGCTCCCTGAAACATAAACATTAGAATTTATATCACATGTTAATGCGGTTATTATACCATTAAAAATCGTATTACTTAACGTTCCTAATTGACTCCATACCGTTCCATTATATTTAGCAACATAAAAACGACCATTCACATCGGAAAAATTTCCGGCAGCATATAAATTACCTAAAGTATCACAACAAATATTTACTATCTTATCATTTGCTGAAAGCGCATTCAATCCTCCCAACTCCGTCCAACTCGTTCCATCGTATTTTGCTACATAACGTTTTCCTAGGCTATTCCGAAAAGTACCTGCAGCATAAATATTTCCATATTTATCACTACATATACACAAAATTGAATTCGTAGTATTTACCCCTAAACTATTCGAACCCCCTAATTCACTCCAATTGACACCGTCATATTTTGCAACATAATAATATCCCTGTGAATTTCTAAACGAACCTGCAGCATAAATATTCCCAAAACTATCATTACAAATAGATAAGATATTTCCATTCGCAGCTAAAGAATTTAAACCTCCTAGTTCATACCACCCTGTACTATCATGTTTTGCAACGTAAAAGTGCTGATAATTGTTTTTAAAATCTCCTCCAGCATATATTGAACCAAAACGATCTGCCAATACACTCGTTATCCGTCCATTAACTGACAACGGTTTATTAGGAAGTTGATCAATTAATGGAATCCAACCTTTTTGTGCTTTGACGCTTAAACAAATTAAATAAAATGAAACTAGAAAAATGATTGCCTTTTTCATAATCAAAACTTTTATATTCTAAATATAATTAATTTTACGCAATATTAAAATTTTTATTATTCTTAAAGTAACCGCATAAAAAAAGCGCCTCCGTTACCGAAGACGCTTCTATTAATTTTCTAAAATTATCTCTTAATAATTGTTGATCATAATTGGCATTACCAACATCAACAAACTCTCATTCTCCTCTTGCACATCCGGCGTCAATACACCCGCTCTTGTCGGCGTGCTCAACTCCAAACGAATCTGCTTCGTGTCGACATTATTCAACATCTCTAACATAAACTTCGAGTTAAAACCAATCTCCATATCATCGCCATTAAATTCACAAGTCAAAGTCTCTTTCGCCTCGTTAGAGAAATCTAAATCCTGTGCTGAAATTTGTAAAGAACTTCCAGCTAATTTAAACGCCACTTGATGTGTTGTCTTGTTCGCGAAAATTTGAACACGCTTCAAAGTCCCCATCAACTCCTCCTTCTCAATCGTCAAACAAGAAGGATTGTCTACCGGAATCACCGCTTGATAGTCAGGATACTTCGCATCAATCAAACGACAAACCAATAGCATACTCTCCGTCTTGAAAAATGCATTCCCTTTCTCATGCGCAATGCTTACTTCACTATCATTGTTAGGCAACATCATCTTCAACTGCGATACTGATTTACGTGGAACAATAAAGCTCGTTGAATTTTTAAAGGTCATGTCGCTACGCGTCATCTTCACCAAACGATGCGCATCCGTTGCAACGAAATGGGTTCCTTCTGGCGTCATTTGAAAATACAAACCGTTCATTGCCGGACGCATCTCGTCGTTACCAATTGCATTCATCGTTTTGGTGATGGCACGCAAAATAACACCCGATGCAGCTTTCACCTCATCTGTACCTTCTTGCTGCGTGATCTTCGGGAAGTTTTCTCCATCTTCTCCCATCAATTTATAACGACCATTCTCACTCGCTATCTCCACACCATAATTTTCTTTTTCTACCTTAATCGTCAATGGCTGTTCTGGTAAATTTTTTAAAATTTCCAAAATCTGCTTCGCAGGAATAGCCACCTTACATGCATCCTTCGACTCCACTGGAATCGTAGTAATCATCGATGTTTCTAAGTCAGTACTCGCCAATACCAATTCTCCCTTACGAATGTCAAATAAGAAACATTCTACGATCGGTAAAATCGTGTTAGAAGATACAACACCACTGATGGATTGTAATTGCTTTAACAATGTGCCTGTTGATACGATAAATTGCATGAATCTGGTTTTTCTAATAATTATTAACAAAGATAACCCCATTCTTCATTCATTAAAAAGTATCATCCGTATATTTTCAACAGGCTTTCGTACTTTTGAACACTTTCTGCACATTTTATGAAGAATTCATCTCGTTTATACATCGTCGCTTTTGCCCTGCTTCTATTATCCGCTGCCTGTCAATTTGGGCGACATCAAAAATCTAAACAAAACACCATCGCCCAGGATAGCCTAACGCAAGCCGTTACCTATACCCTCGACACCCTACGCCTGAACGAAGCAGCCTTCATCACCTATAAAGGACAAGGTGAAAAAAGCTTTGATCTCATTCATACCAAACTAGCCGTTTCCTTCGATTGGAAAAAACGTCGCCTCTTTGGAAAAGCAACGCTCACGCTTACCCCACATTTCTATCCGCAAAACACCCTAACCCTCGATGCGAAAGGATTCGATGTCCATCGCATCGCGTTACTCCAAAACAAAGACTCCGTTAATCTTAACTTCTCCTACGACTCCCTCCGATTAAAAATTCAATTACCACAAACCTTTACCAATAAAGACACCCTACATGTATTTATTCAATATACCGCCAAACCCTATGAACGCCGGCTAGGAGGTGGCTCCGCTATCAGCGACGACCGTGGACTATATTTCATCAACCCCGATGGCAGCGATCCCGACAAGCCACGACAAATCTGGACACAAGGCGAGCCACAAGCCTCCTCTTGCTGGTTCCCTACATTTGATGAAACCAATCAAAAGTGCACCCAAACCATGTTTATCACCCGCCCGGCTGAAATGATCTCCATCTCTAACGGAACGAAATGCTATACCATCGTCAACAATGACCATAGCGAAACAGACGTTTGGAAAATGACACAAGCGCATAGCCCCTATCTTTTCATGATGGCCATCGGCGACTTCTTTCAAGTAGACGACCAATGGAGAAATATGCCGCTTCATTATTTCGGGGATATCCAATACCAAGAATACCTTCCGGAAATTTTTGGGAAAACACCCGCAATGATTGAATGCTTCAGCCGTCGCCTCAACTATGATTTCCCTTGGCCTAAATATGATCAAGTGGTGGTTCATGATTATGTAAGTGGCGCCATGGAAAATACGTCTGCCACTATCCATGGTGAATTTTTACAACAAACTTCGCGCGAACGCCTCGACCGCAATTTCGAAGAAGTGATCGCACACGAACTTTTCCACCAATGGTTCGGCGACCTCGCTACCGCCGACTCCTGGACCAACCTCACTATGAACGAGTCGTTTGCTACTTATGGCGAATACCTATGGAATGAATACGCCTACGGAATTGAAAAAGCTGAAGCAGGCCGCGAGCAAGATCGTAGAACCTATTTTTCACAAACAGCTAACGGCGCCACCTATCCTATCGTGCGTCATTATTATAAAGAACCAGTTGAACTTTTCGATGCACACAATTATCAAAAAGGCGGACTCGTGATTCATGCCCTCCGCCAACAAATGGGCGACGAAGCTTTCTTTAAAACATTAAATTTATATTTAAATCGTTTTGCTTATAAAAATGCTTGTCCGACCGACCTTCAACGTTGCGCTGAAGAAATAACCGGAAAAGATTGGGGCCTTTTCTTCGATCAATGGTGGTATGCTGCTGGTCACCCTGTTTTGCGTTTTACCAAAAAATATATCGACTCTACCCAAAGCGTTTCGATCCTCGTGGAACAAATGCAAGAAGCTCCTTCCCTCGACCGCTTTGAATTTCCACTCACCTTTGAATTTTATACCCTGCTTGGCAAACAAACGGAAAAAGTTTGGGTGAATCGTAAATACCAAAAGTTCAAGTTTCAACTAAAAGCAAAACCACTCTTCATAAATACAGATGCGGATCATACATTGCCACTCGTAAAAAAAGAAGATTTCTCCGTACAAGAACTTTCCTACAAATACAATCACGTCGGCACATTCCAAGATCGATTAGAAGCCATAAAATACGCAGCTGATTTTCAAGGTAAAGATCAAAACCTGAGTGAGTTCTATCTAAACGGACTTACAGATAAAAACGATTATATCCGTGAATGGACGAACGACCATCTAAAAACACGTGATTCATTAATGCGTACCATTGCGATTAATGCAACGCTCGACCAGATCAAAGAAGAGCAAAGCTGTATGGTACGTTCAAAAATGATTGACAATTTAGGTGAAATGAAATGCTTCGAGTGTCAAGATGTTTTTGTTCAATGTTGTAAGGATTCTTCTTATGAAGTAATCAGCAGTTCGCTTTTAGCACTCATGCATGTAAATGTTCTAGCTTCATTACGTGAAGCATATTATTTAGAAAAGGAAACAAACAAAACTGTTGCCGGGGCGGTATCTTACTTATACGGTCAGAAAGGCACGCCGGAAAATTATCCTTATTTCGAAGAGCGTTTGAAAAATCCTAAAAGCAAAATCAACGATGCTTTTATTAAAAATTTTGCAGACTATCTTTTCCGTATGCCAGAGAACTTAATTGAAAAGGGGCTCAATATTTTAACTGCAGTTGCCATCCAAAATAAAGAGGAAGACACCAGGGAAGCAGCATACCGTGCTGTTGCACGCTTTAAGAAAAAGTACGACGAAGGAAAAGACCAAGATCGTTTGATGGTGGTTAAGTCGATGCTTGATGAAATTCTCCGTTCTGAAACTAGTGCCCGCTTGAAGGAACGATATAAGCAGGATTTTTAAAGAATTTATTTTTCTTAGGTTCGATAATGCGCATACTGATAATTCTTACATCAGTGTTTGGGCGATCATTTGCGTCACGTGCAACAGCCGCAATTTTATCAACCACTTCTAATCCTTTAACCACTTCTCCGAATACGGTATAGCCCATATCTAAATGAGGTGTTCCTCCTATCGTTTTATACGTGTTGATTTGTTCCGCTGTATAAGGTGTTCCGCGTTTTTGTTCCATCGAATGCAATTGTTGTTCGTTGAAGACACGACCTTGAACAATATAAAACTGACAATTACTACTTGCCATTTCAGGATTATTATCACGAGCGGCTGCCAAGGCGCCTTTTTTATGAATGATTCTCGTACTGAATTCTGCAGGAATTCTGCCTCCTGGCATTTCTCCGTTGCCGAGCATTGTTCCCGGCAATGCTTTTTTGGAATCAGGATCACCCCCTTGTATCATGAAATTTTGGATCACACGGTGAAACAGCAAAGAATCATACGAATGGTTTTTAACCATCTTGATAAAATTATCTCGATGCTTCGGTGTCTCGTCATACAACAGAACAACGATTTCACCCATATTAGTTTGAATGCTTATTTCGGTAGGCAAATGTTGTCTTTTCTTAGCAAAAGAAAATAAGGTAAAGATGCATAACAAAAGCGTTGAGGTGGCAATCAGTCTTTTCATATTAAATAGCATTAAAATAATTAATTATATTTCTTTTAAGCAGAATTTCCTGTTCTTCTAGATTGTTTGGTTTTTGTTTGGCCGTAGCACGATAATGAGGCCATCCGTCTTGGTCAGTAAATTCTAATTCAAAAAAACCTTCCTGACTCAATACGCGGCAGGTTGCAATATGCATTAAATCTACCTTCTCTTCTTTGGTGTAAACGGATTTTATTTTACCGTATTCTCGAACACCGATTAAAAAAAGGATCACTTCCATCTCTGGGTTAGCACCGAATTGTTCTTGTAAACGATTTTTTAGTTTACCCCATTCAAATTCTAGTTGTAGGTTCATGCTACAAATTTATATTTTTGCAGTCGCTTTATTAAAGAAGTTTACACATGGAACAAAAATTACCTGGTATCGAAGTTTGTCTTTCCCCTGATTTACTCTACCAACACGATTTACAAAACAAAACGGTTGTAGTGGTAGACGTTTTACGAGCCACCTCTACTATGTGCTCTGCATTGTTCCATGGTGTAAAAAACATTATACCGGTTGCTGGTATTGATGAATGTCTAACTTATCGTGGCAAGGAAAATCATATCCTTGCAGCCGAACGGGATGCCAAAACACCAGAGGGTTTCGATTATTCCAATTCGCCATTATTATACCATAATCCAGAAGTATTTGGTAAAACGCTTGTTTTAAGCACCACCAACGGAACAAAAATTCTCTCTATGGTAAAAGGTGATGCTTCACAAGTTGTAATTGGCGCTTTCGTGAATATAGATGCCATTGCTGCCTACCTTAAAGAAAGAAATCAGTCTATTCTTATTGCCTGTGCTGCATGGAAAGGCAGAGTTAATATGGAAGACAGTCTATTCGCAGGAGGATTAGCGCATCGACTTAAAGAACATTTCAACCTACTAGATGACAGCGCTCGTATGATGGCTGATTTATATAAAAATATTAATAAAGATTTATATATTTATAATACTAAGGCTAACCACTTCAACCGCTTAAAAGCGCTAGGAGCCTCTGCTGATTTCGAATATTGCTTTATCGAAAATGCAGCCCCTGTTGTACCTGTTTTACATGGTATTTATCTTGTCAAGGTTTAATGTTCCACGTGTAACAAATTTTATTCTCTTTCCTGACATAACTCTGTCAAAACACCCTTTGTATCCTTTGGGTGTACAAAACAAACCCATTTATTATCTGCTCCAACCTTAGGTTCTTCGTTCAGAACTCTAAAACCTTCTGCTCGTAAGCGCTGCATTTCTGACTTTATATCTGAAACACCATAAGCTATATGGTGAATACCTTCTCCTTTCGTGGAAACGAACTTTGAAATGACAGAATCTTCATTTGTACCTTCCAAAAGTTCAATTTTTGACTCACCAACAAGGAAAAAGGCCGTTTTCACTGCCTCACTCACCACTTCCTCTACCTTATAGCACTTTATACCTAACAAAAGCTCGTACTTAAGGATACTTTCTTCCAAAGAAGCTACCGCAATACCAATGTGTTCTATTTTCTGCATATTATCTACCAATAAAGATCATTAAAACGGAAATATCTGAAGGACTTACACCACTAATTCTGCTGGCTTGACCCAATGTTGCTGGCTTGACCCGCGACAACTTCTCTCTTCCCTCCATACTTAACGACTGAATCGAACGATAATCCAAGCTATCAGGAAGTTTTAAATGCTCCAAACGCTTCATTTTATCAACCAATTCTACTTCGTGCTGAATATATGTCTTGTACTTATGCTCTATCTCCGCGTACTCTATCGAGGCGTCTGTTAGTGTATCCAACTTCTCTTTGATCAACGGAAAAAATCGAAAATCATTAATACCAAGATTAGGCCTAAGAACTAACTGTCCCAGCTTCTGACGTTGCGACAATGGTGCAGAATTACGTTCAACTAAAAAATCATTAGCATCAGATGGCTCCAATTTATGTTGCTCCATAAACCCAAACAAATCCTTAGCATCTTCACGCTTCTTCGACATTAAAGAAAAACGTTCGTCTGTAGCTAGGCCAATCGAATGTGATCTTTCTGTCAATCTAATATCGGCATTATCCTGACGTAACAACATTCTGAACTCAGCCCTGGAGGTAAACATTCGATATGGCTCCTCTGTACCTTTTGAAATTAAATCATCAATAAGAACACCAATATAGGCTTCTGACCTATCTAATATAAATTCAGGCTTAGAATTAACCTTAAGTGCAGCATTAATTCCAGCCATAATTCCTTGACAAGCGGCTTCCTCATAGCCAGTTGTACCATTTATTTGACCTGCAAAAAATAGACCTTCTAAAAGCTTGGTTTCTAATGTTTTACTTAATTGTGTAGGCGGAAAGTAATCATATTCAATTGCATAGCCAGGTCTGAACAATTTTACGTTATTTAAGCCAGGAATTAATTTTAATGCCTTTAATTGAACATCCTCTGGTAAAGAAGTACTAAAACCATTTAAGTAAATTTCAACTGTATTCCAACCTTCAGGTTCGATAAAAAGCTGATGACGATCCTTGTCAGCAAATCGATTGATTTTATCCTCTATACTCGGGCAATAGCGAGGACCCACTCCTTCGATCCGACCAGCATACATCGGCGACTTATCAAAACCAGTTTTAAGAATATCATGAACGTCCTGATTGGTATAAGTAATCCAACAACAACGTTGCGTCTTAGGCTTGTCGACCGGCATATAAGAGAACCCAACAATTTCCTTATCACCTTCTTGAATTTCTGTTTTAGAATAATCGATAGATCTACCATCGATACGAGGAGGTGTTCCTGTCTTCAAACGATCAGATTGAAATCCTAAATCAACAAGTTGTTCAGTCAACCCATACACACCAGGCTCAGACATTCTACCACCTCCAAACTGCTTTTCACCAATATGTATCTTTCCGTTCAAAAAGGTACCGCTAGTAAGAACCACAGTTTTTGATCTAAACGTAATACCCAAACCACTTATTACCCCTCGTAACTTACCATCCTCAATGAATAGATGACTAACCGTATCCTGCCAGAAATCAACGTTAGGGGTTTGTTCCAACATTTCCCTCCACGTTGAAGCGAATAACATTCTATCATTCTGTGTTCGAGGGGACCACATAGCCGGACCTTTAGAACGATTCAACATTCTAAATTGAATCATACTTTTGTCTGATACAATACCAGAATAGCCACCTAAAGCGTCTATTTCTCGAACAATCTGACCTTTTGCAACACCACCCATGGCAGGATTACAGGACATTTGAGCGATAGTTTGCATGTTCATTGTGATTAATAGCACAGAACACCCCATATTGGCGGCAGCAGCAGCAGCTTCACAGCCTGCATGCCCTGCACCAACTACAATTACATCGTACGTTGATTGCATAAAAAAATTGTTACACGTGGAACATTACAACTTAAAATGGATCTCTACCTTAGAACCATTACCTTCAAAGACTACTAAATCAGCTAATGATTTCATTAAGAAAACCCCACGACCTGTTAATTTTTCTCTGTTCTCTGGAGAAGTAGGATCAGGGATATTATTAAAATTAAAACCCTCACCTTGATCCTCTACACAGATACAGAGAACCCTATTATCTAACCAAATATCAACCTTAATATCCTTAGAAATATCACCTTTATTGCCGTGCGTTACACCATTATTAATAGCTTCACCCAATACCAGTTCCACGTTTCCCATTAGGCTATCATAAACCGCTAGAAATGGATGCAAATCAGCTAAAATTTGATTTAAATGAGAATAAAAGTCTGATTTAGAATTAAAAATGTATGAAAGTTTATCCAAATTTAATTCTTTTGAGCTTAAATTATGAGTCATAGTAGCAGATTTAATCAATCTGTCACGTCAGTATCTGCATTAAACCTAAAACCAAGTCGTTTACCAGTTTTAATAGCAGCATTACCATGCTGTTCTAATTTTAAACCTAGAGGTATTTCTTTTACTTCATCAAAGGGAGGAACTAAAAGATCAAATTCCATGGCATAGAGCAAACAAGATTCTACCAAACGTGTTTGATTGACAGCGTTAAATTCCGCATTTTCAAAGTCATTATAAAGGAAACCAAGCTGACGTTTTCCTTCCACGAAATAGTGATTGTCCTTATTAATGAACACCCTACCAATTAAGTACCCTACATCATAAAGACGATTGAATTGAAAAGAATCTAAAAGAAAATTATAAACCTTGATTATACAGCAATAAGATCTTGAACGATCATCCTTGACATATTTTAAATTATGTACAAAATGAGAATCGTCAAACATAAACATATCAGTGTGTAGTGAGAAAATAAGAACTTCACCACAGAAGAATAATTGTAACTCGAAATCGCCATTCAACTTATAACTAAGAAAATCTTTTGTTGCAGGTTCTTTATTAAGATTGGTTACAAACTCAATAATACGTTCCTTAAAAGAATCGAACTGGGTACGAGCATTATTAATGATTAGCTCACGAGTTTGATGTTTCTCATTGAGCAACTGCGCAATTTCTTTAAGTTCCATAACCTGTGTATATACAGTTAATAAGTGGTGTATAACGTGTGGAATAAGGGCTACTAATTCACACTATAAAAATCAAATGTAGTGTTTGAAAACAAAACGTCTAATAAGTAGTGATTTACAACAATGAAATCAACAGTAAGAACCAGAAAAAGTGAAAAAAAATGACGTACTCACTATACACATTCAACGTTATCCACCATAGTTAATAAACAGTGTAAACCTCGATATATACGAACTTAGAAATAAACAACAAGAAAAATAACATGTTGGTAAAGTCAAAAAAGAATAGAAAACCCCTTTTTTAAAAAAACTTATTCTACATTTCCACAGCATAATAATAATGATAAGATTATTTAAATAATAATAGTAATTATAGATTACGATGTGCAGAAGGACAAAAATTTTGGAAAGGACAAGAGGGGCAGAGGGGGCTGCGGGCGAGGCACGTGTAACGACCGTGTAAAATCAACCAATGATGTGCAAAAGGTATTTTGTCTGCGGGAATGTGTTTGTAAAGTTCTAATTCGACTGCTTGAGGTGTTTTTTTTGTCTTTGCTACTAAACCGAGTCGGTGGCTTACCCGGAAGACATGCGTATCCACAGCCATTGTATTTTGATTGTAAAGGACCGAAAGAAGCACATTAGCAGTCTTTCTACCTACACCTGGTAGTTGGATAAGGTCGTTTAGATTATCGGGGATTACAGCGTTAAATTTATTAACGAGCATTTCAGCCATTCCAATGAGGTGTTTAGCCTTATTATTGGGGTAGGAAATGGATCGAATGAGTTTAAAAACTTCTTCGAAGGAAGCTTTTGCTAAAAGTTCAGGGCTTGGAAATTTTTTAAAAAGGGCTGGCGTTACCAGATTAACACGTTTATCAGTGCACTGAGCAGAAAGACTAACAGCAACAACAAGTTCAAAACCGTTGGTATAGAATAATTCTGTTTCGGGAGATGGATTGTGTTTTTCAAAATAATCAAGAATAAACGTGTAACGTTCTTTTTTAGTCATAGTGCTAGTTTAACAAAAGCTTACTATATGCTAAGATAGCTTGTTCTGTTTGCTTTTTGATACTAGCTTTTTGAGGAAGAACTGGTTGAAAAGAATTTTTTTGAAAGCCATTAAATGTGTATTTCAAAAATAGTTGTTGGTAAAATTTAAGCATAGGCGGGGATGGTGGTTTAGATAATAAACGCTTGACCTTATGCTTTTATTTTGTCAGAGCTCTAATTTTTTTTCGAGCATTATTTTATGAAGATTTTTTAATGCGTATCTCATTCTACCTAAACAGGTATTCACATTAATACCAGTTTTAGTAGCTATTTCCAAAAAGCTTAATTTTTCAAAATAGCGTAGGTATAATACTGTTTTTTGATCTTCATCCAGGTAATTCAGAAGAGTATGCATCATTGTGGAACATTCTCTATTAATTAACTGATTTTCAACACTACTATTTAAATCTGTTTCAATTTTTAGAAAAATAGTTTCATTTTCCACATAATTGATTCGTTTACGTTGAATAGATCGATAATGATCCATACAGGCATTGTTTGCGATTCTTAAAGCCCAGTTTATAAACTTCCCTTTTTCATCGTAATTTTTCTTTTTTATGTTATCGATGATTTTTATGAAGGTTTCCTGAAAAACGTCATTACTAATATCATTATCTCCAATCTTGGCTAAAATTGAAAAAAAGATTTTGTCTTTATGACGATGGTAAATAATTTCAAAACAGCTTTCTTGGCCATTTTGATAAAGGGCAATCAAATCTTGATCACTTAGTGTTTGCATACTAATTGTTTTGAGGTTAATAAAAAAACTAAGTGTATCGAAGAATCGATAGAGAGCCGTTTAGATAAAAAAAACTGAGTTGTGTATAATTACTCAGATAATGTGGAAAAACTTGGTATTTGCGACGGCTTTTATTATTTTTGAAAAATAGTGTATTTGCTAAATTAGCAATACAAGATGAATTTACAAAACCTTATTTAAACTATGAAAAAAGGGCTCCTCTTTTTTTTA
This sequence comes from Chitinophagales bacterium, assembly GCA_947452995.1. Classification (GTDB taxonomy): domain Bacteria; phylum Bacteroidota; class Bacteroidia; order Chitinophagales; family CAIODY01; genus JAHEYX01. The sequence continues at coordinate 25,567 of CANGEV010000019.1, read as the reverse complement.
GCAATTTTTGTGTTCACCATCAATACAGTGAATGCTCAAAATTATTATTGTCCTGGTAATATTCCACCAACATGTAATAGTTCTTCAGGTGACTATATCAATAGTGTGCAATTAGGAACAATCAATAATACAAATAGTGGTCCGGCTTCAGGTATACCCTATTATAATAATTATACAAATATGTCAACCCTATTGGTACCGGGTGTAACATATACCTTAACACTTCAATGTGGAACATGGCCGAGTGCTTCCAATAATATGGCAGCATGGATTGATTATAATCATAATTTTTTATTTGACCCAGCGGAGTTATTAGGAATAATTCAAAATATGACTGGGTCACAAACTAGCACTATTGTATTTACAGTTCCTTTGACAGCAGTGCCGGGTAATTCTGTCATGCGTGTTCGTGAAATCTATAATACAACAACATTCGATCCATGTGCAACGTACGGATTCGGTGAAACAGAAGATTACGGTATTTTTATTCCTGCAGCGACGCCATACGATATCGCAATGTTCAACTTAGTGTCGCCATTAAACAGTTGTAATTTAGGAACAGCGGAAACAATCGTAGCAAACGTATTTAATGCGGGAACAGATACCATATTTCAGTTTAATGTAAACTTTGATATCAATAATGGTTTTTCTACAGGATCTTCTACTATAAATGCAACCATTCCGCCATTAACAGGATATACTGTGAGTATACCAGCGCCAGCAGATTTTAGTACTATAGGTAATAATTATGTTACGTTCTGGGCTACAACATTTGGTGATACTTTACCACAAGATGATACTGCACATGCGATAGTTATTCATTATCCAACCATATCCTCTTTTCCATGGTTAGAAGATTTCGAATCAGCAACTCCACCATGGATAGTATCTAATGGAGCGTGGAGTGTTGTAAACAATTTAGGTTTTCCAAACTTACCAGCTCATGGTGGTACACAATTAGCAGGTGCTGTTAATGGAGCTTCTGGTGATTTGATTAGTCCGTGTTTGGATTTTACTACTTTGAAAAATCCGGCTATGAAATTCTATTTTAACCAATACACGCCATTTGGTAGTAACTATGTGTTGGTTTATGGTTCTAATAATGGAGGTATCAGTTATACTCAGTTAGATTCATTGGATCTATATAATTCAAATTATAGTTCCTATCCAGGAGGATGGAAACAATTCCAAGTATGTTTAGGTCAATATGCTCGTCAGCCCAATATCTCATTAAAATTTGTAGCAGTGCCTGCATTTTATGATTTAGGAATTGATGATGTATTAATATTTGATGCTGTTGATACAGCAAGTATTACAGCAGGCCCGACTGTATTATGTGGCGGTGGAAATAGCACTGTTCAAATAAATAATACGAGCATGAATTACGCCTACTTTGTTGCTAATTCGCACTATCAAAATGTTTCTGGAAATCCTGTTTGGGGTAATGGAGGAACTTTAACTTTTGCTGTAACAGGTTTGATGGTAACGGACACATTACATGTAGGCTTTGTAGATTCAATTGAGCATGGAAATTGTTCTAGTTTTTCAGATAGCGCTGTAATTATCACAGTATATCCGATGACAGTAGCTAATGCCGGTAATGACACATCTTATTGCAGTGGCGGATCGGTGACTTTGCAAGGTACAGGTGGTTTGTATTATAATTGGACACCAAGTGTTGGATTGAATGTTATTAATACCGCGAATCCTGTTGCGACGCCATTAAATATTACATCTTATATTTTACAAACGACGAATCAAGGGGGTTGTGCTTCTTTCGATACGGTTGTTGTGTATCCGTATACAAATCCGATTGTGAATGCTGGTGCTAACACAACGGTTTGCGGATCTAATATTGCTAATATAGGGGGAGCGCCTACCGCGAGCGGAGGATCTGGAATTTATACTACTTATTCATGGACACCAAGTATTGGTTTAAGTTCAGCAAGCACCGCGAATCCAACTGCGAATCCTAGTAGTGCTACTACATATACAATTACTGTTACGGATTCACACGGTTGTTTTGCGAGTGATAATGTTATTGTAAAAGTGGATGGGGTTATGAGTAGTTTTATGAATACTTCACCTATTACATGTAACAATGCGAATAATGGAACTGCCAGTGTAAGTGTATCAGGAGGTACAGCACCTTATACTTATCAATGGTCAACTACGCCAATTGGTACTAATACAGGTATAACAAATGCTACGCCAAATACATACTATGTAAACATTACAGATTTCTTAGGATGTACTATTCAAGACACAGCAAGTTTTATAAATCCGGCACCGATATCATTAACATTAAGTATTGTGAATACAAGTTGCGGATTATGTAATGGTATGGTCGTTATGAATCCTGTTGGTGGTTCTGGAAATTATGTATTTAGTAGTAGTCCGTTTTTAAGTATTTTCTTAGACACAGCAAAGAGTGTATGTAATGGAACCTATGCCGTAACGGTAACAGACGGCAATGGTTGTACAGGATCTTCCTCTGCAACGGTAACAGGCCCTGGTGGTTCTACAACATTTGGTGTGAGTGCTGGTGTTAATGCTACGGTATGTGCTGGTTATTCTGCTGAATTAGGAGGAACACCTACTATGTTTGGAGCATCTGCGCCATATACATTCACCTGGGTGCCTGCAACAGGATTAAATTCTGCATCCTCTAGTAATCCTCTAGCTACTCCAACAGCTACTACTACTTATGTTGTTACTGCGGTAGATGCAATGGGATGTACAAAGAAGGATACTGTAGTTGTTACAGTAAATCCTAAACCAAATGCAAATGCCGGTTCGAATGTTTCGTATTGTTACGGTATGGCAGGATCAATAGGTACTGCACCTGTATCAGGATATACCTATTCATGGGCACCGATAACAGGATTAAGTTCTGCAAACATTGCTAACCCTACAGTGAATGTAATGACATCAGAAATGTATACATTGACAGTAACGGATGCGAATGGTTGTTTTGATAAAGATTCTGTCCAGGTTAATATGTTACCATTACCGCAAGTATCTGCAGGATCAGATGTGATTATTTCTCTTGGAAACTCTACGACCTTAAATGGTTCGGGTGCTTTAACTTATCTATGGACACCATCTACAGCTTTGACTAGCACTACCACTGCAACAACTACTGCTAGTCCAACGGTGACAAGTACTTATGTGTTGACAGGAACAGATGCAAATGGCTGTGTAGATAATGATCAAGTAACGGTATTTGTATATGATGCAACAGGTATCAGCGTGTTTGCAAAGGACATCAATCTGAAGGTGTTTCCAAACCCATTTGAGCAAGAATTGCGCATTCAATTTTCATTGATGAAGTCAGATAAGTTGCATATCCGATTGTTTGATATGAATGGTAAAGCGGTGAAAGATTTAGGAGAAGAAAATATGTCAAGTGGTAGCCGGGAATTGGTGGTGAACACAACAGATTTATCTGCTGGAACATATTTATTGATGATTGAAGGAAAAGAGGGAGTGGATATTAAACGCGTAATAAAGCAATAGTAGCTAAAACAATTATAGTAGAAAAGCCTCCTGACAAAAAGGAGGTTTTTCTATTTTAATAAACTAAAGGCGTTTACCCAGCGTTTGAAGTTAGACCATTTAGCCATATCACAAACTAGTTCTGTACGGTTGTAATTTTTAATATCGAAGTTTAAAGGATTACAAGTAGATTTCAACTGATGTAAAGCAACCAAAGTACGAGAGAAAAAGAACCATTGAAAATCTAAAAAGCGTTTTCTTTTTTTCTCTGGAAGGCTCTGACAGAGCTGTTTTAACTTATCCCATTCTAATAAATAATGTTGTTCCAATGCAGCAATCGAAGTTGCCTTAGTGGCCACTGTATGAATCCCTGATTGCTCATCCATCCACATGTCGAAAATATCGTCTGTGAATTGAATGAGTAAGCCACATTGAAGAATGATAAGCTTTGCTTGCGCAATTTCAAGGAGATTTAAAATTTCACCAAAAAGTAAGCAGGATTTTTCACATTTATCCATGGAGGCGATGAAAATTGCATTGACATCACTATTAATATCGCTTTGAATTTTTTTAGCGTGTTGTTGTGCTGTATAAACTTGGTAAGCGAGATGAATAAATTCTTCAGGGTGAGATAGAAGAGGTTTTATTGTAAGTAGTAATTCAAAAAGAAGAATCGACTTCGGATGTTTAGGTAGATAATTTTCACGCAGTCGAAAAAACTCTTCTAGTTCTTCATGGGTACTAAAGTTCTCATCAAAGAAGTCGTCGAATAGGGGTGTTGCGGTTGCGAAAAGTGTCATCGTAAGACGTTCTTTTCTATTCATTTTTTCTTTTCTCAATAGAGCGAATCCATTGCCTTGCATTACCGGGATAAAAACACCAAAGAAAAGAAGTCTTTTTATTTCTTTATTCGTGGCTATATCAGGAAAGCGACTCTTCCAACTTTTTATTAAAGGTTTTACATTACAATGATAGAAAAAAAATTGTCGGACTAATGGTGCTGACAATGGCAATAGCTGTCCGAAAAAGCGACCATAATCAAGTATAGATTTTCGCATGAATTATTTTCCTTTACCTTGAAAAATAATCAAGAAGGTGTAGATAATAATTTTAAAATCTAGAGCCAGCGACATATTTTCGATATAAAGAATATCATACTTCATTCGTTCCACCATTTGATCTACATTGCTTGCGTAGCCGAATTTCACCATCCCCCAAGAGGTAAGTCCGGGTTGAACTTTTTGTAAGTGAATATAAGCTGGATTTATTTTCACGATTTGTTCGATGAAATGCTGGCGTTCGGGGCGAGGACCCACAAGGCTCATATCACCTATTATGATGTTATAAAATTGTGGTAATTCATCGAGTCGCCATTTGCGCATAATCTTTCCCCAGCTTGTTATACGTGGATCATTTTCGGAGGAAAGGGCGGGCCCGTTTTTTTCCGCATCGATAAACATAGATCTAAATTTATAGATTCTAAAATGTTTACCATTTTTACCAACTCTTTCTTGCGAGTAGATGATCGGACCTTTAGAGGAGAAACGCACGCGCAATGCAGTAAAAAGTAATAGAGGGGAAATTGCGATAAGTGCTAAGCTAGCGATGCTAATGTCAAAAACGCGTTTTATTTTCTTTTGCCAAAGTGGCATTAATTCTGGATTAACACCTATTAGTATAGCGCCAAGCACGTGGTTCATCTTAACGCTTCCGCTTAAGATATCGTAGAAGTCGGGGATAATATGAATATTTACTTTTTGATCAGCGAGGGAGTTTATTAATAAATTGAGTTTGTCGTGGTCGCGTGTTTCCACAGCTATGATTACCTCTTCAATTTGATGTTCTTGAATGATAGTTTTTATTTGTTTTAAATGACCGAGATTAGGAAGGTATTTGCTTAGGCCATTTGTTCCATTTTCTTCTGTATAGATAAATCCACAGAAGCTATAGCCGAGGGATTTTTCACGATCGTTTATTTCTTTATAAATATCAATTGCTCGTTGATCTCCGCCAAGAATAATCGTGTTAAAACCAACCTGCCGATTAACCAATTGTTTTTTTGTTATTACTAAAAGAAAATAGCGCCCCAAAAAGACACATAGGAAAGAGCATGTAAAAAGCAAAAAGAAAGCTTTTAAATAGGATTGAGCGCTTGGCACTTTGTCATCAAGTATTACAGAAAAGAAAAGAACAATTGAACCTATTGCTGTGATAGAAATGGTTTTAAAAAATTCATTCAATCTCGACTTGCGGTAAATATCTTCGTATGAGCCAAGCAAGGCATATACTGCGCACCATGCGGCAGGAATGAATACTAGGCCCCAAGCTAGTTGTGGGTCCTTCAAACTTTGAAAGGCTTGTGTATAATCATAACCTTCGATACTAATTTTTCTAAAAAAGAAAAAGCTTGTCCAGGCCAGAATAGCTGTAAGCCAATCAGAGAGTAGATAACTATATTTTGGTAAACGCGACTTCACTTAGCGAGTTATAAACTTGATATTATCTAAACGAATGTATGCGACACTGCCGTCCACACTTTTAGTAGCCTTGAAAATTATTTGATAATTGCTAGCTCTTAAGGATGCGAAGGGCTCAGTGAAGTCGATATAAATTTTGTTCCAATATTTTTTTGTGTTCAGGGTAACATAATCATGAGAAACGGCAACCCCATTGACATCCGCTACAAAACTGATGGTAAGCGGAATATCATTTTTATAATCCATTTCCATATAAAGCGGAGTACCATCGGTTGGAACAATGAGTGCTGTATTGGTTTTGATTATCATCTTTGGATTTGCGTCAGTCAACTTCACAACACCGGAGGTGGTACCAGAAATCACATTTGACGTATCAGCTGAATTGACACGCACGATACCAGTATCACCGCCATAATTGGATAGTGAGCAGCCTTTTTCAAAATCTTCCATCCAGTTAAATTTCAGTCCGCTGATATAATGTGCAGAAGGATGGAGGGTGATAGTATCTAGCGGAATAAGTGTTAGGGTATCAATAAAGGAGGAGTAATTATCGTAAGCCGCGCGTTTGTCAGGAATACCGTTGCGCATGATACCTGGGCTAATCAAGATTTGTGTTTTACCGTCTGCTATGACAGGAATGGTGCACGGGAGTTGATAAACACCAACGGCTTGTTCATTAATATAAATCCAAGCGTCTGTTACTTTAGCAGTAGCAGTTCCTTCGGTAGAGGGATCGCAAGAGAAGCTAAATTTATCAATATGGATGTATACAGGTTTGGCAGAGGGTTTTACGCAAGCCCAGATGGTGATGCAGAAAAATACTGCGATTAAGAATAGTGGCGAAAAACGTTTTCTCATACCTTGATTTATAATAAACGCGCCAGTAGCGCATATTATTGTGCGAATGGGATTATTTTTTTTGCTTTTGAATGATTTGCTCATAGATTTCAGAAGCGACCAAAAGTGCATTGTAGCCATCTTCAAAACTTACGGAGCAAGGAATGTCTTGTTCGATAGCATCGCGGAACATCGACAATTCGGTACGTATAGCATTTGAATCGACTACATTTGGTGCTTCGAAGTGAATATAGCGTGTCGCTTGATTAGGAATCTCTAATGGAATCGCCCAATCATTTTCTTGAGCAGTATCACTTAGGCGGCAGATTTCACTTTTCTTTTCTAGGAAGTCTACTCCGATATAAGCATCTTTTTGGAAGAAACGTATTTTACGCATTTTCTTGAGTGCCATTCTAGAAGCGGTAATATTAGCCACACAACCATTTTCGAATTCTAGGCGTGCATTTGCAATGTCTAAAGATTCGCTTACTACAGCGACACCGCTTGCAGCGACGTTCACTACTTTTGATTTAACGACACTTAATATAATATCGATATCATGAATCATGAGATCGAGGATAACAGATACATCTGTACCACGTGGGTTAAACTGAGCCAAGCGATGACATTCGATAAAAAGCGGGTTAAGCGCATAGTCTTTAATGGATAAAAACCCGGGATTGAAACGTTCTACATGACCAACCTGTCCTTTCACACCAGCTTCTTGAATTAATTGCAATAAGTGTTGTGCCTCTTGCAAGGTATGGGTGATAGGCTTTTCAATAAAGACGTGTTTTTTTTGTTGAAGTGCTAAGCAAGCTATTTGATAATGTGCAGTGGTAGTACTTACGATATCAATAGCGTCTGCAGCATTGATTAATTCTTCTAATGAATTAAATCGTGCAGCACCCATTTCAATGGCCTTTTCGGCATTTTCATCAAAAGGGTCGAAAAAACCGATAACGTCAACGCGTTCAATTTGTAGCCATTGTTGAAGGTGAATACGGCCAAGATGGCCGACACCAATAATTCCAACTTTCAAGTTCATCTTGCTAAGATAAAAAACGGAATGCGTACTTTTTGAAATATACGACGAATGTCAGCATTGTTTCGGAGAACCTTTTTGCCAAAGGATTGGTTTAAGTAGTGCTTAATGCTTTATTTTGTACTGCTAAAATTGATAGAACATGTCAACAGGACTTGAGATTGATCCACGATTAGATTTATTTGAAGAGATAGCTCGATTAAAAAAGGAGAAGAACGCTGTTATCCTAGCGCATTATTATCAGGATGCTGATATTCAGGATATCGCAGACTTTATAGGCGATTCCTTACAGTTGTCACAAGAGGCGGCCAAGACGAATGCTTCTATCATTTTATTTGCGGGTGTGCATTTTATGGCAGAAACGGCCAAGATTATTTCACCTACTAAAAAAGTGATTTTACCCGATATGGCAGCAGGGTGTTCGTTGGCGGATAGCTGTCCGCCGGAGGCATTCAAAGCTTTTAAGGATAAGCATCCGGATCATGTAGTGGTGAGTTATATTAATTGCAGTGCAGCGATTAAGGCATTAACGGATATTGTATGCACCTCTAGCAATGCGGAGAAAATCATTGAAAGCATTCCGAAGGATAAGAAAATTATTTTCGCTCCGGATCGTAATCTGGGGGCTTATTTGAAGAAGAAGACAGGCAGGGATATGGTGTTATGGGATGGGGCCTGTATGGTACATGAAATTTTTTCATTAGAGAAATTATTGCGTTTGAAGGAGCGTCATCTAGCTGCGGAGGTATTGGCCCATCCAGAGTGTGAGGCGGCTATTTTAGACCATGCAGATTTTATAGGCAGTACAACGGCTATTTTGAATTACGCGTTGCAGTCGGAAAAGAAGCAGTTTATAGTAGTTACAGAGTCGGGCATTTTGCATCAAATGCGGAAAGCTGCTCCGGATAAGGAGTTTATTCCTGCGCCACCGAATGCGAACTGCGCGTGTAATGATTGTCCGCATATGAAATTGAATACTTTAGAGAAGATCTATCTTTGCTTGCGGGATGAAAGTCCGGAAATCATTCTAGATGAGGCTTTGAGGGTTGCGGCTTCTGCTTCCATTGAACGGATGTTAGCAATCAGTAAATAAGCTAGGATATTAAAATTAACACGATATTAGGGATTGTTAAGTAGCAACTTGGCAATCCCTTCTTAATTTCAGTACTTGAAATATGAAAGCAAAGACGATACGAATATTGGTAATTTTTGGTACTATCAGTATAATAGGGCTGGTAGCGACGCAAATATTTTGGTTGCGCAATGCGATAGCCTTGCATGATCGTCAGTTTAATCATAATGTACAGTCGGCTTTACTACGTGTGGTGAATCAGGTGATGTATTATAGTGGTGATACGACACGTTTATCGGAGCCGGTGGTGGAGATGGAGAACGATTTTTATTTAGTGCCTTTGGCGGATCATGTAAATGCTGCGTTTTTGGAAGACTTATTAAAAAAACAATTTGCGATTCATCATCTAGACATGGATTTTGAATATAGTTTGTTTGATTGTAACACGAATAATTTAACCTATGCACACTATGTAGCATTTGATAAAAAGCAACAAGCGTATTATCATATTAATGTTGCTAAAATGCAGACGCACACGGTGTTTCCAATGGTGAATAAGGATCAATATTATTTCATTGTTCACTTCCCTAAGAAAAGACAGGTAGTGATAGGGCAGTTAGGTTTTTGGTTTATATCTTCCTTTATGTTGTTGTGTGTGGTATTGTTTTTTGCTTATGCGATGTTTGTGATTTTAAAGCAAAAGCGTTTGAGTGAAATTCAAACAGATTTCATCAACAATATGACGCATGAATTTAAGACACCGTTATCTACAATCTCTATTTCAACAGAGGTATTATTGCAACCGTCCATAATACAAACTCCGGAGCGTCTGACAAGTTATGCAACGATAATTCAAGATGAGGCAAATCGACTAAAGAATCAAGTGGAGCGAGTATTGCAAATGGCTAAGTTGGATAAGCAACGTATCCGTTTGAATAAGGAGGAGACCGATATTCATCCAGTTATACGGCAGGCGGTTGATAATATGCGTCTAACTATTTTGAATAGTAGTGGACGTGTAGATTTAAACCTTGAAGCAAAAGAAAGTGTCTTACGAATAGACAAGCTCCACTTCACAAACATTATCTATAATTTGCTTGACAATGCGTTGAAGTATACAGACAAAGATGAGCCTGTTATTGCCATTTTGACACGAAACGTATCGAAAGGCATAGAAATTGATGTAAAGGATAATGGCATTGGCATTGCGGAAGATAAGATTCCGTATGTCTTCGATAAATTTTATCGGGTGCCGACAGGGAATGTGCATGATGTGAAAGGGTTTGGTTTGGGCTTGAATTATGTGAAGTTGATGACGGATGCACATTATGGGCAGATAAAGGTTACGAGTAAACTTGGGGAGGGCAGTGTATTTACATTGTTTTTTCCTTTCAAAAAATAAACACTATGAAACACAAAATTCTTTTAGCTGAAGACGATCAACATTTGGGCTTTGTCATTAAAGACATGTTACAACAAGAGGGATATAAGGTGGAGTGGTGTAAGGATGGGCAGAGTGCATTAAAGACCTTTGTGAACAACAGCATTGATCTGTGTATTTTGGATGTTATGATGCCAAAGAAAGATGGCTTTACCTTGGCGGAGGATATTCGTTTGGTGAATAAAACAGTGCCAATTATTTTTTTGACAGCCAAGAATTTGAAGGATGATGTGATTAAAGGATTTAAAATGGGTGGCGACGATTATATTACGAAGCCATTCAATACAGAGGAGTTCAAATTACGTGTGGGTGCTAAGTTGAAGCATTTAGATGAGAAATTGAAAGAAGAGGTGATGAAGGATACCTATGAAGTTGGCGACTATCATGTTGATCATAAGAATTTGCAATTGACGTATAAGAAAGAGGAACCATTGAACTTAACTTCGAAAGAGGCTGATATTTTGCAGATCTTCTGTCATCACTTAGGCGATGTCATTACGCGAGAAGACATTTTAAAGCGTGTATGGGGCAGTGATGATTATTTTGTGGGTCGATCCATGGATGTGTTTATTTCGCGCTTACGTAAGTATTTAGCGAAGGATGCGCGTGTACAGATTGTGAACGTACATGGTGTTGGTTTTAAGTTGAGCCTCGAGCAGTAGAATAGTAGCTGATAAGGAAAAAAGGCACATTCATTTTATGGAAGTGTTATATTTATGCAATTAAATAGTGATTAGACGAATGGAATTTAATTTCTTTTCGTCTAATTTTTTAAATCATTCCTTATGCGCTTAAGTTTTCTTAATTGTTTGGCGGCCATTGTCGCTTTCATTTTTGTTTTTTTTAATGTTGAAGCACAAACGAATTGGGGTCAGTATACTTTGATTGCTCCGAATAATGCTAGTACTGCGAAGCTGATAGATTTAAGTAATAATACTTATCATAGTTGGACTTTAACAGGGGCGACGACCTATTCTGCTTATATGATTAACGGCGACACTTTATTACGTTCGGTAAATAAGAGCGGTAATTCTTTTAGTGGCGGACCAGTAAGTGGTCAGGTACAAATGGTTGATTGGAATGGGAATGTTGTTTGGAATTATGTGTACAGCACTACACAGTATTGTTCGCATCATGATATTCATTATATGCCGAATGGCAATGTGCTTTTAATTGCATATGAAGCAAAAACGGCTACAGATGCGACCGCTGCGGGTTGTTCACAATCAATTGCAATGTGGCCTGACAAGATTGTTGAAATCCAGCCTGCTGGTCCTACGACAGGTAATGTTGTTTGGGAATGGCATGCTTGGGATCATTTAATGCAAAATGTAGATGTGACTAAAGCGAATTATGTGAGCAACTTGAGTGATCACCCCGAACTATTAAACATCAATTATAAGACAACGAAAGATTGGATGCATGTGAATGGTATTGATTATAATCCAATGTTTGATCAAATCATTTTCAGTTCGCATTATATGAATGAGGTGTATGTGATTGATCATAGCACTACTACAGCGGAGGCTGCAACACATAGCGGTGGTAATTCCGGACGAGGTGGTGATTTCTTATATCGTTGGGGAAATCCGGCAGCGTATGGCGTAACTACGCCTGCTGCAAACTTTAACGTAGTACATGATGCGCATTGGGCTCCGGCAGGAACACCGTGGGCGAATTACTTAGTAGGATTTAATAATAATGGTAATGCAACAGTATCTTATGTTGATTTGTGGGTACCGCCAATGAATGGCGCGGGTTATGTATTACCTGCTGGAGGAACCGCTTTTGGTCCGACAAGCTATGCGAAGCGTGTTACCACAAATGGACATACAAGCAATGCAGGCTGTTCGGAACAGTTTCCAAACGGTAATATGTTGATTTGCGTAGCGATACCTGGTTATATTTATGAAATTGATTCCTTAGGTAATACGGTATGGTCGTATCAAAATAGTGGTTCTGTTCAGCAAGCGCATCGTTATACGGCATGTAGTATTGGAGGATCACAGCCCAATACACCTAGCATTGCGATGAATGGTGTTGTATTGAACACAACTGGTGGAAGTACATATCAGTGGTATTTCAATGGATCCGCGATTAGTGGTGCCACAGGAGCAAGTTATACTGCTACACAGAACGGAAACTATCAAGTTCAAATTACGGATCCTAGTGGCTGTAATTCTGAATTATCAGCTGCGGTGAGTGTTACGGATGCGAATACAGGTATTGCGCATTTAATGCAAGATATGCCAAGTATTGTTCCGAACCCAAGCAGTGGCCTTTTTGAAGTAGTTGATTCTAAGGGTAGATTGTATGATATGGAGGTGATGGATTTGCAAGGAAAGGTTGTGAAGCGCATTCATCAACATAATCAGGTCGACCTGAGCGAAGCGGCTAGCGGCGTTTATTTGTTGCGCGCAACGTTTTCAGATGGTAATTATTTTACAACACGTATGATTAAAAACTAATCGGATGAAACAAGTTATAGCTATATTGTTTTTTGCATTATTGTGCGTTCAAGCGGAAGCGAAGAAGGTTAAGATGACGGTGGATATGCATGGGCAGGTGAAGAATGTGACAGGAATACATGTCTTTGGTGATTTTCAGGCGGCCGCGGGTTTTGCGGGCGGAGACTGGATTCCAGGTTCTACGTTAATGACACAAGAATTGGCAGATACAAATTTATATAGTGTTGTATTTGATGTGCCAGCTTTTCATTTGTATATGTATCAATTTATCAATGGTGATCAATCGTATGAAGTAGAGTTTGTGCCGATCGAGTCGCGGGTATTATATCAGAACATTGATTATCGTTGGTTTTATTTGGATTCATTGAATAGTGATACGACCGTTTTGGCACCGATACGTTTTGGAAGAAACGCAGCACAGGATAAGTATTTATTACGTTATCGAGTTGACATGCAGAATGTGAGTGGCGGCGCGAGTGCGAAAGGCGTTCATGCAGCAGATACACTTAATGGTTGGAATGCGACTACGCAACGTATGTATAGCTTCGATGGAAAGGTTTATGAATATATCACTTATATAGATTCAACACCAGCAAGTATGATGCATTATATTTATGCGAATGGAGATGTAGTTTCTAATTATGAGGTATTGGAAAGTGGATGTGGCGTTAATGGGGCACGTGAGATCGTTATTTCAAAAGATAGTATGTTGCCGGTTGTTTGTTATACTGCATGTAGTGCTTGTGTTCCGAATGGAGTTGTCTCTATTTCAACGAAGGAAGCGTTGACTATTTCACCGAATCCGAGTTCGGGTTTAATTAGTGTGCATGCAGCAGGGGAAATGCAATTGATAAAAGTACGTGATTTATTAGGACGTATAGTGCTAACGCAAGCCGGGAATACGAATACGACCGCAATACTTGATTTAAGTAATTTACCTAGGGGTATATATTGGGTTGAGCTGATTCAAAAGAATGGCGATGTTGTTAATCAACGAATCATTAAAGAATAATTTTTAGTAAAACGAAAAGGAACCTGCCCATAACGGCGGGTTCTTTTTTTAAAAAATCTACAATGAAAAAAGGAGGCTTATTATTTTTATTCGTGATGTCCGCATTATTAGCGCGAGCACAACAATCTCTCTATACAATACAAAACGTGCAGCGGATTGAAATTTTCTTTGCTGCTACTAATTGGGACTATCAATTAGATACGATAAAACTAGGTCAGGGAGGCTATTTGATGGCAGACTCCATTCGAATCAATGGAATAAGTTATGATAGTATTGGTGTAAAGTATAAAGGGAATAGTTCGTACGATTCTACCTATGCCAAAAATCCAATGCATATACGATTGGACAAGTATAAATCGCATTCTTACTTAGGGATTAAGGATATCAAATTAGCAAATATTTATGCGGACCCTTCAATGGTACGAGAAGCGAGCACTTATACCTTACTTAAGCAGTATGCAGATGTTCCTGGAGTTGGATTTGTAGAGTTGTGGGTGAATAGCAAACGTATCGGCTTGTTTACTAATACAGAGGCGATCGATGATCGATTTATTGGTAATACATTTGGATTGAGTTCGAATACATTGATGAAATGTAATCCAGCCAATCCTGGTCCGGCTCACAGAAGCACACTTCACTATAAAGGAAGTGATAGTACGCTTTATTTTGCAGATTATGAATTAGACTCAAAATACGGGTGGAAGGAGTTTGTGAGCTATATGAATCGATTGGATAAAGACAGTTCAATAATTGAGCAGGTATTAGATATAGATCGCGCATTATGGATGTTGGCTTTCAATAATGTGTTTGTCAATTTAGATAGTTATACAGGAGCTTTTGCGCAGAATCATTATCAATATAAAGATGTAAATGGCCGCTTTTGTCCTTTGATATGGGACCTGAACATGTCTATAGGCGGATTTCCATTTTTGGGTAACGCGGCAGGAGGTATGGGCACACTGACAGTAAGTGGGATGGAGCAAATGCCTTTATTGGCACATAAGCAGGATAGAGATTGGATATTGATTTATGATTTGTTGCAGCAGCCGAAATATGAGCGTCAATATATAGCTCACGTTCGAACCTTGATTGACGAGCAGCTTTCGCAAGGGCAGTGTATAGCGTTAGCAAATCAGATGCAAGCAACTGTTGATTCCTGTGTTGCACGCGATTCGAATAAGTTCTTTAGTTATACGCAGTTTCAAAATTCGATGAATACAGGATATACGGTGGGCAGTCATGTGGTACCGGGTATTCAGAGCTTTTTAAACAATCGATACACCTATTTGACTGTAGATACGATGCTAACAAAGGTAGCGCCTGTATTATCTGCTGGAATGGCGTTTTCGGTAGATAGTTTATTTGGGAAGTTAACTACCTTCCGTGTAAAGTTAGATAAGCCTGTACAACAAGTATATGCTGGATATCGTTTTAATCATCAACTGAAATTTGCAAAAGTGCTATTACTAGATGATGGTATGCATAATGATGGCTTGGCAGGAGATAGTATTTACGGAGCTTCTATTTTGATGAATGGTGTTTCAATGGTATATTATTTTATGGCAGATAATGGAAGCGCTGTTAGTTTCTTACCGGCGAGAGCAGAACATGAATTTTTAAATTTTGCTTGTAAAAAGAATTTGCCCAAAGCTGGAGATATCGTTATTAACGAGGTTTTGGCCAATAATAATTCACTGCAAAAAGATGAGTATGGTCAGCGTGAAGATTGGATTGAGCTTTATAATAATAGTGATGCTGTATTGGATTTGGGAAATTATTATTTAAGCGATAGTACAGGGTTTAATCAAATGTGGATGCTACCTGTTGGTACGAGTATTGCTCCACATGATTATCTTATTATATGGGCGGATGATGATCGTTTTCAATTGAAGTTGCATACTAATTTTAAATTGAATAATGATAGTGGAACAATTCGTTTAAGTGATGTTAATGGGTTTGTAATAGATAGTGTTTATTATGGTTTACAAGTTGGGGACATCAGTTATGGTCGCTATCCGAATGGTACAGGCGCTTTCCGAGTGATGAATCCAACCTTTGCAACGGAGAATACTAATTTCGCCTTAGGTGCGGAGACTAGTGCTTTACCTAGTAACTGGAGTGTAGTTCCTAACCCAAGTGCTGGCAGCTGTAGAATTATCGGTTTAAAGGGCTTTACAAATGCCTATCGTGTAATGGATATGAATGGTCGTATGATGGCGAGTGGTTTTTGTGCGGGTGGCGAATTGCAGTTGCCGATATTTAGTGATGGGGTTTATCTAGTGCAAGTATTGAATGATGCAGGTAAATGGCAGGAACAAAAATTAATAATAGCGCGATGATTTAATGAAGCGCGTAAAGTAATTCTTAAACAAAAAGGGCAATCTAAACAGATTGCCCTTTTTGTTTTAATGTTTTAATTCTAGTTTAAAACTGTTTCATCAAATTATAATATTCTATATTTTTTTTGAGTGCAAAGAATGGAAGTGTTTCCATTAAGGCGGTAACTTTCTCAAGGTCGAGACCTTTAAAAATTAGAATCGCACCATTTCTTTCTTGTCTTAAAAACAAGTGTTCTAGGAATCCTTCTTCCTTCCAAATAGCTACCACCTCTTGTTCATGCTTTAAAATCTCTGGAAAATTAGCTGGAATATTTTCCATGTCTAAGGTTAAAATTACCTGTATGTGACTCATTATTTAACGTGTTTTAGGGATGTAAAAAATAAGAACATACAAGCTAAGCTGATTTCTTGTTAATCTATAGTACAGGCTGAATTCTTTTCAGCTATGCGTACAGCAATTAATACTGTATGATGATTGTTTTCGTTGCTGTATTACGTGGGGTTGAAACTCTTAGATAATAAACACCGGGCTTTTCAATCGTGCAGGATATATTATTCTCCCTTGCATTTTGGTGGTGAATAATACGACCTACTAAGTCGTAGATAGTTATTGTTGCGTTATCTTCTATATTTTGAATTTGAAAAGATCCATTGTTGGGGTTAGGATATACAGTATATTCATTTTTAGGAATAGTGTTTTCTGTTGCTGTTAATGTTGGATTTTGTCTGATACGTGTGGCGTTGTAACAATTCTCAAAATTGCGCATTAGATCAAAATAATCTCCGTTAGCAATGTTATAGTTTGGGGTGGATACGATTTGACCGGTGGTCATAGAAATGCCTGCAATGCCACTTCCATAGCTAAAATAATAGATCATGTTAGTGGGATCGATTGCTGCTCCACCGTTGATGGTATAGGCATTAATACCGATAGAGTGCGTTGAAATATTTGTTACCACTCCAGTTGTCGGATTGACACGCCCTAGTTTTAGTGTAGCAGAGTCTAGCACTTGCATTGTTCCTCCTGGATTAAGTGGATCAGGTATCGTACTAAAATAGTTTTGTCTGACAAGGCCATAGATGGCAGTGTCTACGCAACTATAGGTGAAGTTCCCAAAAGAGAAACCGTCCATAATTGTTAAGGTGACATTATTGTAAACGGCTCCGGTATACATGTCAATAGCCAACAAATTATTGCCTGTCGAGAAATAATACAGCATTTGATACGGGTCGATAGCACTACCAAGTAATGCAAAGCCGGGGGCAACTGCTGTGGAAGAAAGCTCAGATATTACACCTGTTTGTTGATTTGCTGTAGCAAGAAATACACCTTGTTGGAATGTGTTGCTTGCGGTATCGAAGTAAGTTCTGCGAGCTAGTCCGTAAATAGCGGAGTCGGAATTATTAAAACGAAAATTGTCGAAGTATGTGCTTCCGTTGGGGTTTGTTACGGGTACTTGGTTTGTGATCAATCCTGTATTTATATCGAAGGAAGAAATGTTATTTCCTGTTTGAAAAATATAGGTATTGTTATATGGATTTAAGGCCGCGCCAGTTAGGTTTATCGATTGACTGTATTGTGTGTTTCCAATTGTTGTTACCAATCCAGTAACAGGATTGCATTCGCCGAACTTAATCGTACATGAATCAAATTGTTGAAAGGTGATTGTGCTGTCGAAGGGATCTGTTACAATGCTGTAATAGTTTTTGCGAATGATACCGTAGACGTTCCCGTTTGTCTGCGCGATGGAGAAATTGTAAACGAATAGCGATATTAGTAAAAGTAATTTTCTCATAGTTTATAGTTTCTTGAACTCACTAGTGAGAATAACAATTAGAGATCATGTTTGTTTGCTTAAGATTTAGTTTTCTTCGTTTTTACATACAAACGTTCGTAGGTAGCTATCCATTCTTGTACGCTTATTTTATTTATAAGTTCGGCTATTAAAGCAAAAGGAATTTGATCCATCTTTTTAAAGCGGATACAACTTTTGCCCATATCGAGTTTAGCGGAGCAGTGTTTGGGATATTCTGTAACAAACCAATTGAGCAAATCTGGATTTGCATAGATGCCCATATGATAGAAGTTGATAGAGGCTTTTTGTGAGGCTATACCTGCGAATGGGAGTGCTTCTTCGGGCTTGCAGTGGTAGCCGGCCGGATAGATACTATGAGGGACTACATAGCCTAATCCTCCGTAACTTATGGCTGCTTCGAAGCCTTTCGGTAAATTTTTCAGAATGGTATTATGTAGTTTATTGAACGCCTCTTTTCTCTCTTCTGGGATATTAGCTAAAATGTCCAGAACAGTGGCAGCTTTCATTTTCATGGATCCTAAAATTTTACGGAAGTTAAGTAAGTTTCAGGATTTAAGATTTTTATAGAAGCTTTTTTATAGTCTTTAAGATTTCGTGTGATTAACAAAGGAATACCTGATTCAATTGCACAATAATGTTGAATTGCGTCTTCAAAATCTGTGAATTCAGAGTTAATTGCTAAGTCGATAGTTGAACTTTGAACTGCTAAGACATGCACGATAGATTTAAATTTGGAAAGAATTTGACGTGAATGTTTAGCGGAGTATTGTGAACGGAGAATATAGTCGATGTTTGCAAAGGTAATTGCGGATACAAATATTTTTATTTTTGAATCTGCAGCAAGTGTAAATAGAATCTCGGCCGTAGAATTGAACGGCGTTCTTTCTGAAAGCAAATCAATGCAAACATCGGTATCAACAAAAACCTTTGTCATATTATTTGTATTTGTTTAAAATATGTTGACGGTAGGCTTTTTTAGCGTCTAAATTCTTTGGTAGTTTAATGATACCTGAAAGTTCCTTAACAATAGGATTAATTGTTTCTTTCTTTTGCTTTGATGTTATTTGAGAAAGATAGTATTCAATCAGTTTTGATAAACTGGTATTCTGCTTTTTTGCATAAATTTTCGCCTGTTCAATCACCTCTTTATCCAGTTTAATTGTGAGTTTGGTATTCATGATAAATTAGTTGTACGTACAAATATAATTATTTAGTACGTACAAATTAAATCGTTTTATTTGAATAGGCTTTTTTATGCCGAACAGTCAATCATTAATTGTCCGAGTGTTCTACCTTCTTGCATAATGAGTACATCAATCAGACGACCTCTGAAAAGGCATTTTAGTTGTTGAATTAATTCGCGCATATCATTGACGCAAGTAAAATTGATATTGCTGTCTCCGCCATTCAAACGAACAGTTACATACGAGTTAGGTTTAATTTCGATTCCAAACATAATTTTAGTTTTTATTGATTTTCTGAATTTGTTAGTGTGTTATTTTCATCGTCGCTGAGATACTTTGTGGGAATACTTTTAACCGTATTAGCCCCCATCTCTTTGAGATCTTGCGCTTTTTTTAACGCATTCCCCTTACCTGTCGATAGTTGTTTCACAGCTGTAGCATGCGACTCCTGCGCCTTCTTAAGATATTCGCCTACTTCATTTAAGCTATCTAGGAAGTTTACAATTTTATCATAGAGTTCACCAGCGCGATCTGCAATTTGAATCGCGTTTTTATTTTGCGCATCCGCTTTCCACATCTCGAGTACAATTTTAAGAACCGCCATAAGGTTAGTCGGACCCACCATCAACACCTTTTTATCGTAGGCGTATTTCCATAGATTGGTATCGAATTTTAAGGCCTCCAAGAAAGCAGGTTCGATAGGAATAAACATCAATACTTGTCCGAATGCATTTGCATAACGGGGGTAATCTTTCGCACTCAGTTCATCAATATGTTTTTTGATGGAACGTATATGTCCTTTCATAGCCTCGTTTCGTTGTGCATTATCCGTTGTCTCGCAGTAACGTACCCAATCTGTGAGTGATACTTTTGAATCTACAATTACATTTCTTTTGTCTGGAAAGTAGATAGTGACATCCGGGCGCATCGTATTGCCGTCTTTATCTTTGATAACTTTACCGTCCGTTGTTTTGATGAAGGCTTGTTCTTCGAAGTCGCGGCCCGCTTGTAAGCCGCTATTTGCCAGGATAGAGGCGAGAATTACTTCCCCCCAGTCACCTTGTTGTTTGGTATTGTTCCGAAGTGCGTTCACTAAGGCATCTGCTTGGTTTCCTACTTTGTCGCTCGTTGCTACTAGTTCTTTGATACGTCCTTCTAAGGAATGACGTTCACGCGCTTCGTTTTCGTAAGTTGATTCTACTTTAGTTTTAAAATCAGTGATTTCCTTTTTTAATGGATTTAGCAATTCTTGTAATTGCTTCTCGCTTTGTTCGGAAAAGTTTTTACTCTTCGTTTCTAAAATCTCTTGCGCTATCACTTGAAACTGTGATTTCAAGGTTGTTATGAGTTGTGCTTGTTCTGTCTCTTTAGCCTTAAGCTGTTGATTTAAAAAATACACTTCTTGTTCTGCTTTACTTTTTTCTTGTAGCATTGATTCTGTTTTCATGCGTAAGGTTTTTAGTTCTTCAGACATTGTTGCGAGGTTATTTTCCGCGTTCATGGCTCTCGCTTCAGCTGCGGCGAGGCGAGAAGAGCCGAGGAGTCGACTGATTAAAAGTCCAATTAAAAAGGCGCTAGCTGCTAAGAGGATATAGTACAACATAGTATTTAGTTTTAGTTAGTGAAACCAATTGCTTTTTTGTGGGTATTGCGTCTGATGACGAATTCTTCTTCGCAAAGGCCTAGTAGTATTTCATTGGCGTTTGCTTCGAATTCGATGGCAGAACGAATCAATAATTTCTTTTTGATATTATTGATTTGTGCGCCGCTTAGCTTGTATAACGAATTTATCTCGCGTAAGGTTACATCATCATAGCTTGGAAAATTGTTTTCTAGAATTTTCAAACGTACCTCCTTTGTAGGCATTTCCATTTCAATTTTGAAGAGGAATCGTCTGTCGAAGGCGCTGTCGAGATGTGTGGCGAGGTTGGTAGTAGCCATGAATATGCCTTCGAAATCTTCGAGCTCTTGCAATAAAATATTTTGCAAGGCGTTGTTCATTTGGTCGACGCTTCGTGTTACTTCGATACGTTTACCGAGGATTGCATCCGCTTCGTTAAAAAGTAGAATGGGTGTTTGTTCGCAGGATTTACAGAGTTGGCGATACTCATCAAAAACACGTTTTAAATTCTTTTCCGAATCGCCGACCCATTTAGATTGAATTTTATCAATGGAAACCATCAAGATGGAGCGCTGTGTTTGCTGCGCTAGGTTCTTCACGGTTGCTGTTTTCCCAGTACCGGGACCGCCCATCAGAAGGATGTTGAGTCCCGGTTTCATGCTTGCCTGTTTAAGATTATTAAATACAATGTGGAGTCGATTTTCATCTAATGTTTTGGCAAGCAATTCTATTTGTTTCTCTTCTTTTTCATTATAGAAGAGTGTTTCATTTGTGATAGTGGCAGGTGCGATTAAAGTGCCCATGCGTGGTTTGAACAGGCGTTGTTCGATTTTTACTTCTTCTCCAATCAAATTGGAAAGTACTTCATCGCTGAGTTTTACATAGTTGCCCATGATAAAATCTTCGCTATGGTATTGGATTAAGTTTTTTTGTAGGAAAGGGTGAGAGCCGTCACGGAGTCCTTTTTTTAGACTAGCGCGCTGAATGGGTGAATCGAAAAGGTCGCGACAAAGATCATCCATATCTACTTGTTCGCTTTCATAGAGGTGTTCTGCGACGAGCGCGATAAAGAGCACTTTCTCATTCGCGTTTAGTCCAAGGTTTTCAATCCAGCGAATTTCGTCGATGTTAGGATGTTGTGTGAGCAAGGTGTTTACTTCATCAATAAAGCGTTGGCTATTCATATAGCCTGTTTTACGCATAGGAAGGAGTTCGTTGAATTCTTCCATCCATTCTAGGAAAGTGAGGATTGGTTTAGCATCTAGAAAGGAAAGGTCGCCGTTGATGACTGCCTCCATGATTTTATAGTTGACGCGATAGCTGGGTTGTTCGCCGTTGAGTTTATCTTTCTTATTGGTATTGCTACCGAAGAGGAATTTCTTTTCTACTAGTGCGTCGATTGCATCTTGGATGTCGGCAAGTGCGACGATATTTTCGCCAAAGTGTTGTACAAGGCTATCGGCTTCGAGGCTGACGTTACGATATTGCGCATGTAGGTAAAGGGAGAGAACTACTGCTTCCATATTACTGATGGCGAAGAAGCAGGTGATAGGACTTAGTGGCGTATCGATGGTGGCTAAGTATTCGTCGTTGAGGTCTTTATTTTTCGTTTCGCGGGTAGTCCATTGAACAGCTCGGAGGAGGAGTTTAGCGATTTCTTTGTCTTTCATAATCATCGTTGCGGGTTAATTAGGATACAAAGATTTACGCACACTTTGAAATTTTATTTCAAAATGAAAGTGTTTTTGAAAATATTTTTACATATTTGAAACAAAATTTCACAAAAGACTCAAAAATTTGCGTCATGCCAATTAATAAGAATTCTTTCCGTCGTTATAAGATTATCAACGAATTATTAGGTAGTGCTCGTCATTATACCGCCAAAGAGATCATGGAGCATGTCAATGAGCAGCTCATGATGGATGGCTTTGAGCCTGTGACGCAGCGGTTGATATATAAGGACATTGAAGACATTCAAAAGGTGTATCCTGTGACGGTTGAGCGGAAGAAAGGTCGTTTTCATTATGCCTCTCGGGAGGACGATATCGAGCGAGTACCTTTGACGCGAGAAGAGCGGACGGCTTTGGAGATGGCGGTGCAGACCTTCAACCTTTTTAAAGGAACCGCATTTTTTCAAAAATTTGATGACGTAGTGACACGCTTATTGACGGGTTCTGTTTTGCGTAAGCTATCGCATCCCAACTTAGCCAAGAGCATACAGATAGGTGAAATGGCAGAAGACACGGGGCAGCAGTGGTTAGAGGAAATATTTGCGGCGATATCTGAAAAGCGTGCGATTCGCATTAAGTATCGTCCATTTGGACAAGAACTGAAGGAGCGCGTTGTGAGTCCGTACCTTTTAAAAGAGTTTCGAAACCGTTGGTATATGGTGGCCTATTCTGAGAACGCGACGAAGGTGTTTAAGCTCTATCGTATTCAAGAAATTCTGTCCTGTGATGCACCCTATTTTGAAGACAAGTATTTCAACCAGGAGTACTATTTTAAGTATTCTTTGGGCGTGTTCCATCAAAACAATCAAGAGCCGATGGACGTGCAGCTTCAATTTTCAAAAGAGGTTATTCCTTTGATTATGGAGCACAAACTACATCCGAGTATGCAGATTATTTCGAAGACGAGTGAATCCTTGTTGGTGCAGATTCGGGTCTATCATTCTATTGAGCTGATGAATTTGATTCTGAGTTATGGATCGAAGGTGACGGTGGTGTCGCCGGACGAAGTGCGGGAGCAGCATAAAAAAGAAATTGAACTAATGCGTAAAAACTATGATGTATAAGCTGTAATTTAGAAAAGTAATGGCGAAAAAGAAAAAAACAAAAGAGGAGTCGATTCCTCTTTTTCTAATAAAGTTTACGTTGGCAGGGCTCCTATTAGTAGCAATTATTTTGGTGGGCTATTTTAAGTTTGGTCCACAGTTAAAACGACCTTATCCTTCGTTACGGAATCGCTATGCTACAAAGGGAATAGATATTGCGCGTTATGCTGGAAAGGTTGATTGGGAGGCGGTTGCCGACCAAGGCTATGGATTTGTTTATATGAAGGCGACGGAAGGAACATCTTACGTTGATCCGAATTATACGAGGTATTACCAAAAGGCAAAGTTAGCAGGCTTACGTGTTGGGGCTTATCACTTTTTCCGCTTCGACCAGTCGGGTAGTGATCAGGCGCAGAATTTCCTATCGGTAGCATTGGTGGATACGACGGATATGCCTTTGGTAATTGATGTTGAGGAGTATACCAATTATGAAGTGAATGCGACGCAAGCGCAAGAAGTGCGGGCGGTATTAACAGAGATGATAGCTATTGTTGAAAGTCGTATAGGACGTAAGGTGATGTTGTATTCTAACAAGAAAGGCTATGAGCGGATCATTGCAGGCTTTTTTAAAGATAATCCAATTTGGATCTGTGACATCAGTGGTTTACGACCTTCTTTGCCGGACGGTCGTGAGTGGACGATGTGGCAGCATACGCATGATGCCCGATTAAAGGGTGTTCAGGGAAAGGTGGATTTGAATGTCGTTCAAAATTTTGCAAACCTTAATTAATCAACCTATGAAAAACCAAGTTTTACTTTTTGTCTTCGCCTTCTTAATGCTCGTACCAGCGATGGAATCGTGTAGTTCTAGCAAGCACAGCAAGCATGGTAAAGTCTATAAAACAGGCTCTACCTGCCGTAAGAAGAAACACCGTAAGTCGGTGAAGAATTTTATGAGTACGAAGAATATGTAATTGGTATGAAAAACTATATTCCCGTACTTGCATTCGTATCCTTACTAAGCATCGTTTCTTGCACTAATATAGAAGCGGGTGGCAACAAAGCTTCGAGCAATGAAAGCGTTCAAGATACGTCCCTATCTTTATTTCACGCTATTCCGGTAGATAGCATCGTCTCACCCATTGCCGGCGTACGGGTGATGACCTATAGCGCAGAGCATATTGATTCTACTTTTTTGGTAAAATTTAAAAATGCCACTGGCCAAGAACGCGAGGATTGGCCAGGTTTCGCACCTCAAGATCCGAATAAGATTGAGATTCAGTTTTTGCAATTTGAATCGAATAGCAATCAGGCGGTTTGGAAAAAAATCAATGATACTATTCGTTATTTGGTAATGGGACATTCTTCTGCAGCAAAAGCTTTATTGTATCAGGATAGCGACTTTCTTTCCAGCATTTATTCTCAATCAAGCAATATGACAATCGATGAATGGACCCATGACTATTTGAGTATTGTACAGAATGATGGAGGCTATATGGGCGGTGCACATGGTTTTTATGGCGCTGTATTAAACAGCTTTGATTTAAAAACAGGTGAACGGATGACCTATAAAAATGTCTTCCGGGAAGGAACTTTAGAAGCGGTAGCTAAAACAGTGCAGGCCTATTATGAAAAAGAATATGGCACTAGCTATAAATCAATGAGTGAAAAGTTTGAACTAGCCGATTGTTTTGCCTTTGAAAAAAAGGGTATCACATTCCTATACAACCCTTATGAAATGGGCTCCTATGCGGATGGTATTCGCGAGTTGACCGTGCCATACAAAGCCTTGAAAGATTTTATGAATCCGGCGTACATAGGTTTAAAATAATTCCATGAAAGAAAAGTTCATCGCCTTATTGAAACAGCATTTCGTTGTCATCTTCGTTACTATCAGTGGCTTAATCGCTTCTGTTATCTTGGCGAACAGCATCAAGTACAAATACAAAAGCTACGAAAACATCACTGTAACGGGTTTGGCGA
>CANGEV010000018.1 GCA_947452995.1 Chitinophagales bacterium | reverse complement strand
TCTTTTCACCTATTTCGTACTACGTAGTACTGCGTTCATTTTTTGGATTATCTACGTAGTTTTGACTAGTTTATAAATGAGACTTGTCTCGTTTACATTAATATAATTTATTGATTTTCTTTTATTTAAAAAGATTTCTACCGTATTCTCATTTTTGGAATCGGGTAAACAAAACCGTTTTAGAATTGAAATGCCACCCTGCAATTTGCAGGGTTTAATTATTCGGTACAATAAACGATGCTATGGCTATGTCGCCCTGCTTTGCGCTACGCTTTAAACAGGGCTTTACAGCAAGGTTGTAGAAGGAGAAACAGAAAGAGAATGAGAAGCAGAAATAAAAAAGCCTGACGAAAAATCGTCAGGCTTTTTTATGTATAACCACTGATAAAAACAGTTGGGATTAATTGGCAGCTTTAAGCATTTTATGCTTTAGCACTAAAGATCCGTTGTCTGAGAAAATCTCAACAAGGTAAGTTCCAGCAACCAAAGAAGGTAATAGCTCGTTTAATTGCATATTTAATTGGTCTATAGAGGCCTTTTGTTGCATTAAGAGGCGACCATTCACATCATAAACACTCAAATTCATATCCGATGTAAGCGTTTCACTTTGGAGCGTAATTTGGTTACTTACTGGATTAGGGAAGATGCGAACTGAAGCGGGCGTTTCAAACGAAACACTTTGAACGTCTTGCGTTTTAAAACCGCCAATAGCAGACACATTTTCCTTCAAGATTGCTTCGTTCCACGTTGGTTTATTAACGCCTACATTATAAGCGTCAAAATAAACTGCAAGCTGAGTATTTTGTTGTGAGTTACGTCCGGCAAGGCTAACAGCGCTTTGGCTATTAAAATTATTTACACCGCTATTAGAGTTAATAGGAGGCATTGCGCTTGCACTATAGTAATGTGGTACGATTTGAAATTCAGGTTGAGCACTGCTAGTAGATCCAACAGCGATTGGGTTTCCAATATTATCACAGGTAACACTTACAATAGTAGTAGTACCCGCAACTTTACCCATATAATTATTTAGGGCATCTGTTGTTTGCCATGCAACTTGGAAATAATTAGCACCTGTATTTCCATTACTATGTTGGTACGTAACTACAGGGAAAAGGTTAAGACTATTCCCATTATCCATTTGATACTTGTTCGTTGTTTTATTCAACCAGGTAAAGCTATTAGTATAGTTGTGCGGCAAGCTGGTGTAAATGTTAGAACCCGAACCACTCCATCCGTAAACGCCTGCGCTAGTACAGGTACCTGCACCAACAACGATAGTCCAATCACCATGATTCTTAGTATTCATACACGATGTGGCGATGCGAGGATTATAATGATCGAAGCCATGTAATGTTTTAAGCATTAAAAAAGCTTGAAAAGCACCAGAGTTGTGATCGAGGTCGTTCAATGTTACTTCCATCATATAAACGTCTTTACGCGTTTTATTGAGGAAAGTAAAATAGGCAGCCTCCATCGTCACAGCGACATCAGGTTCGATACAATTAGCAGTAAAAGGAAGAATATTTACCGGAGACTTAACAGTCAATCCTAAGTAAAAATTGAGATGTACTGCTTTCATCACATTTTGAGCGGGATTATGCCAAACGATTGCCGCGTGACAGTTTTCTTGATCAATATCGATACGAGGACCAGTAAGTGGCATTGTATTACCAATCATGCTATCTAAAACAGTCACAACGCTAGAAGAGAAACCGCTTCCAACATAATAATCGATTTGTTCGAGCACCATCCCTTGTGCTGGGTCGTAATACGTGACATTAAGAATATAGTGGTTAGCTCCGAAGCTGTGTGAGATAACAACATCATGATAGCGACTATTCATTGGAAGATAATTTCCCAAACCACCCCATACAGGGTCGTTTACCAATATATAACTAAACATACAAGTCGAATCATAGGCAACATAGGTTACTAAACGATCAACGCCATTATCAAAGATATCACAGTTGGTAGTAGCGGTGTTTACACCGATGCTCCAACCTGTACGATTATCCGCAGTGGTAGAAGGAAAAAATTGAGCCTGTACGTTGCTTCCTAGAAGGCAAACGAATAAGGCGAGAACACTAAAGAAATTCTTCATAAATTTTGTTTAAAAACGAGAACGAAAAATTTTCAAAATCTTAAGACTTTTATTCAACTTTCGTGACAAAAGTCAATTATTTTTCGTTTTTCAGAAGCGCTGACTCAATCAATTAATTTTTGTCAACTGTGCCCAAACATCGTATTTATCGATATTTGAAGCGGGTGATTCACTCCCTACTCATTTTTTGGAGGTGCAAAGGTATTCTTATTTTTTTACACTACCAAATTAAACTGTTACTGAATTGTAAATCTTATCTTAAGTATAATAACGAAGGCCGACTTATATGCCGGCCTTGGAAAGTCGATAAACAAAGCGTTTAGTGCTTAGCGTAAACGAAGCTTTAATTCTTGTAAAAAATTTATAATTTGTTTCTAAGACTCATCCAGCCTCCGCCATTATGTATATTCGTATATCCATTCGAGCGTAAGATACCACGAGCAGAGCTGCTACGCATACCTGAAGCGCAACACGTGATGATCGTTTTGTTTTTGTCTTTCAGCTTCGACAGATTCTGGGAAAGCTGATCTACAGGGATATTCATGGATCCTTTGATATGCCCTCCTGCATACTCCCCTTTCGAACGCACGTCCAAAATAATTGCACCAGCTTTTACAAGCTCTTTATAATCTACTGCAGGCGCTGAAGAGAACAATTTTTTAAGTAATGATAACATATATTTAAATTATTATTTGTTTGCTAAAACATTTTGTACATAAAACCATGGTCCGGCATTATACGACTGCAAACCTTTTTGATTCAAGATCATATTCGCCATGCCACTGCGTGTGCCAGAGGCGCAGCATAAGACGATGGGCTGCTGCATTCCTTTCAATTCATCGAGGTGCATTTCCAATTCTTGCAAAGGAATGTTCACCGTTCCGTTCACACTTTGCATCGCAAATTCTTCTCGCGTGCGTACATCTACGATACTGCATTTACCCTCTTTAATGATTTGTTCTAACATGACTTATTTTTTATTTTTTTTAAAGTACTGAATCATCACCCCACCCAACACGCCGAAATAGGCCATGCTGTGAGAAGGCTTGCTTGTAATCATACAAGTCCCATTCGGACAGCCCACCAAACGATAATAGCCATAGCCGATACCTGCTCCGAGAATTACGCCGAGCATTGTCAACCAATACCTACGAAAGAAAGACTGTATTTTCATACAACAAAGGTCGTTACTTAATCAATCCCTGACGGCAACATTTGTTACAAAAGGAAGAGATATATATTTCTTGCTATTAAATAGCTTCCTTACCTTTGGTCAAGCACAAAAGCGAATTGTTATGAGTACGGAACGCCGCATGAATGTCAATAAAGTGACGACCCACGTTTTACAAGCAATGAAAGAGCGTGGTGAGAAAATTAGTATGCTTACAGCGTACGACTATACACTTGCGAAAATTGTAGACGATGCGGGAATGGATGTCATTCTGGTAGGCGATTCTGCCAGTAATGTTATGGCTGGTCATGACACTACCCTACCAATCACTCTTGATCACATGATTTATCATGCTTCGAGTGTAATGCGTGCTATCAAACGTGCTTTAGTGGTAGTAGATCTTCCTTTCGGTTCTTATCAAGGAAACTCGAAAGAGGCCTTGGTATCTGCGATTCGAATTATGAAAGAAAGTGGTGCGCATGCGGTGAAGATGGAAGGAGGAGAAGAGATTAAAGAATCGATACAACGTATTTTATCTGCAGGGGTGCCGGTAATGGGTCATTTAGGATTGACGCCCCAATCGATTAATAAGTTTGGAACCTATACCGTACGTGCAACAGAAGAGCCTGAGGCGGAGAAATTGATTGAGGATGCGAAATTGTTGGAAGAGTTAGGCTGTTTCTCTTTGGTATTGGAGAAGATTCCTGCCGACCTTGCTGAGCGCGTGGCGAAGACCGTTAAAATTCCTGTAATTGGCATTGGTGCCGGAGCGGGGGTCGACGGACAAGTTTTGGTATTACACGATATGCTCGGACTGAATACAGGCTTTCATCCACGCTTTTTACGTCGTTATATGGAATTATATGATGGCATTAAAGGAGCGATAAGCAACTATATCGACGATGTGAAATCACAAGATTTCCCGAATGAATCGGAGAGTTACTAAGGGAGGTAAAAAATTATAATTAAACCTACACGATTAGCGTGCATTGCATTAAAAATTCGAATAATTAATTAGAGCGTTGTACTATTTTCAATATAACATCCGAATCCTCCATAAATGCTTTGCAGGAGTTTAAATATTCTTGCATGTCATCCATTTTATCATCATATACATTAGCACTGAACTGATGCGCTCTTTGTAGCATTTTGATGTAGGTATCGCACTTCCTTTGCTTCGTGAATTTCTTCAATGCGCCCATATAATCTTCTCGATACACCGTTGGGATGATGATTTTCGATTGCTCGGCTTTTACTAATTCTGCATTCATCATCACACGCGCAATACGACCATTGCCATCCGAGAAGGGATGTACCTCACTGATCACAAACATAATGTAGGCTGCTTTAGCGAAGGGATGATCCAATGCCGAATAAAATCCAAAGCTCTGTTCCAATGTTCCCCTCACCAAATTAAAATCCACAAAGGCTGTGCTGCCGGCAAAATTATTTTTGTCTTTAAACAGCCCTGGCTTTTTATCCAGCCGAGCACGCATGAGTACCGAATGACGAAACGAAATGATTTTAAGAAACTCTTCAGGCGTTGAAGGAGTTATCTGCATTTCTTTTTTGTTTGAAACAATCTGATAGGTTCCCAGCACATCATGACTGTCATCGTTTCTCGAAGGAAGTGGTTTGTTGGTTTGTATGATTTTTTTTGCTTCGTCAATTTCAAAAACAGTTCCTTCGATATAATTCGAGAAGTAACTTTCAAAAAAGGCAAAGTTTCGGAAAGATGTGGGGGTGGTATTTTTTTCTGCTCGATAGGGAAATTCCGTATTTTTCAATTCTCTAAACAGCATTTCAAATAATTCCAAGCGAGCAGGATCATAGGGCTTCCCAAATGCTCTTGCTTTGGCCAGTGGTGAACTTAGAATTTTAGATGTCTTAGTAGTAAGCAATGCACTAATCAAGCGATTCAATCGTTCAAACTCTTTGGGCATTTCCAATTCCTTGGCAAGGGCTCTAGCCTGATCTCTCAATTTATTGATTTCATCTTCGCCATTCACTCGTATTATTTGCTCTAAACGCTCCTCTATTTCCGGTAAACTCAAACTTTTAGAATCACTGCCTATTTTCTTGGATGCTTGCAAATTTTCTAAAAAAGCGCGCGCCTTTTGAGATGCGTACAATTCACCTGAAAATTTATTGTCGCCTTCAATGGGTGGATGCCCCTGTAAAAATTGAAGTGTAATGCCCGGAAGGCTTACTTTTTTGGTATAACTCGTTGTTAAAAACAGCATACCTGATTTAGTGGGCTGAAATTCAAAAGCCGACCGGTGACTCAACAGTGCACCTGGGTATAGATTGCCTAATATCTGAAAGATATTTCTGCGTATGATGCCTTCAATGGGCTCTTCTAAATTGGACGAATATATTCTGGGCGCAATTTTTCTGATGGCTCCAACTTTTTGCAGTTTGCCTATTTGTTTCGAGATAGCAGGATTCTTTGAACTAAAGATTACTTCTTGTAAATGAAGCGGTAGATTATTTTCCATTATCTATCAGATTTATCACAAGTTTAGCGTAAATTTTCCACTATAAACCTATTTTGGGAAAATATTTTCCATTATAAGACTTCTGTCTATTGCTGTAAGTGAACTTAAATCAATGATAATTAATGAGATGAAGTTATTTGTTCAGTTTTTCCACTAAAAGTCGCATATATTCGAAAAAGGTCGAAAATTTTCCACTATAACACTGTAAATAGAAAATATTTTCCATTATAACACATATAGTTATTGTGTACGCGCACAGTATTTGCTAGTTGCAGCGCGCCATAAGCCTGAAAATTTAGTAATAGGCGTTGTACTTTGGAAAGGCAAGAATTAGCAAAACTTGTAAAAAATGCAAGTTTTGCTAATTAAACGGCATCTTGTAACGCATTAAAAAATGTGAAAAGGCCAAAAATAAAAAACCCCACGACCGAGAGGTGGTGGGGTTTTTTGTGTGGGGACTTTTTATCTAGAACTATTGGCACTCATATACGCTAAAATATATTGTACCATATTCTTGAGTGGAGACATAATGCGTTAAGTTATTATTTTTCGCTTAATCATTATTCGGATTTAACGGCGCAGCAAAATGCTGATACTGATTACATGGTCGACGATTTCTATCCCAATAATACACTTGATAACGACCATTACTTTCTTCAATTTCAATTGTAATGGTTTGCCATGTATATTGTTCCTGATAATAACCTTTACAAACTGAATGGCGCGGATTTGCAGAGGAAACCAAACTAACAAACGAAAAAAGGAGTAAAGCAAGAATAAATTTTTTCATGAAATTTTTTGAATAGATAAATAATTCTAAGACATAATACAAGTCAAATCAAACTTTGTATCATAATAATTATAATAATTAAATAAGCCAAAAATTGAATAGTAAATACGATTTTTAATTACCCAAAGTTCATTATGTGTTAAATCGGGCTTACTAGGGATATTCCAAAATGAAGCTAAAAACAAATTCAGGGATACGCTTTCTGCATTTTTAAATTGCTCATCAACAGATTTCTGATTTAATTTAAATTCACTACTAATTGCGCTTGCGGACATAGTAACTGCACAGCATATAACGATGAAAAAAAACTTAAGAAATCGCATACTAAATTAATTTACAGTTTAACTCAAAGAAACTATTTACTTATAGCCTGAATTCCTGCTACAAGACCTGCTAAAGCAACATAAATAATTGGCGGACCACATACACAGGCAGTTGCAATTTTAAGTGCAAGTAATTTGTCTATTGTTCTTGGACGATAAATAAAGAATGAATTCGGTGCTGCATATGGATATTGAAATTCTTTTCGTTCATTTACATTTCCATACTCATCATGGTATTTTCTAGAAATTTTGGGGCCGTTATAATGAGAAACAAACATATTAGTTACTTTCTTAACCCAAAACTTACTTATGATGGTGGTTACATTATTGGAGCCCTCTTCAAAAGAATAACTCAAATTATTAGCAAAAGATATAGGAGATTCATTACGCTTGAAAGAAATTTCAACAGGATCTTTAGTTACATTATTGATGGGAAAATCCATTGTAGCATAAACATCTTGAACAACAGCAAAACCTTTCATCTCAATTGAACCATCAGCAGGAATATTAATATATCTTAAAGGCTTGTCAATCACAGTATTTGTTGATGAATAACCGTTGGTTCTAGAAATACCATATACAGAACTCGCTGATGCACTTGCACCCTGCGCTTCCATAAGACCATAAGAACCTCGTGCAATGGCAGCGGCCTGTGATGCTGAAACTGTCGCTGAACTTCCTGCTGCTGCCGATCTAGTCGTTTGAGAAGAATAAGTGTTCGAAGTAATTTCCACCTTGTCAGTCCAATATGGTTTTGATAAACCACCTGGCATAACAATTTGACTTTTACCAAAATCGAATGTTATTTGTCGATCAGTTTTATTGTGAATACGCATTGAGAAAGCTCCAGCAGTATTCCAAAAATCATATACAATCCAAAGATCATCATTCTCAAAGACAAAATATCCACCCTTCATTTTTACATTATCACTTGCCACAGTAAAGACTTGATAAGTATTATGAAGTAAGGTTTTTTGTTTTTGTTTGGCACATACTGAAAAAGTGATTAAAGTAGCTAGAATAACTAAAAAGTATTTCATACTATTTATTGGTTTACGCTAACAGTTTTAACTAAAGTTGCATCTAATTTCGTTCCTGCTTGAATAACTGCACTTTCTCCTTTTATTAGTAAAAAGAAGAAAGAAAGAGGTCCAACAACAAAAAAACCACCTCCGGTAAGACCCCAAGCGAGAGCCTTTTTATTTTCGCCTTCAACCAACAAAGTGTTACTTGTTAAACCAATTTGCTGATCATTAATTGTTATTGATTCAACTTGCAATTCAATCACACCAGCGCGACCAGCACCTTTAGCTTTCGATACACGTCTTACAATACCTTTTGCCAATGTTCCTGCTGGAATTACAGTCTTACCATCTACAGTAATATCGTAAATAACCCGAAGATCAACCTGTTGCCCTTGCATTGCAGAGTTAGAAGAGACAGAGCTAGAAAGCTCCAATGGTATAGCAAAGCCTGAACGTAATATTACCTGAGACCTTGCAGATGTTAGAATGACTAATGTAAAAAATAGGAGAAATAGTTTTTTCATTTTGAACTTTTAAAATGGTTTGATTAAAAAGGGGTTCTATCGAAATAGAACCCCAACAGCATTAAAGATTAAAACAAAAACACTTTAACACTGTCTCATTCCTTAAATGATTAGTACAAATCTATACCTATTTAAAAAAACAATAATTCACAATTTGTCGCTCTATAAATACTTTTTGTTTTTATTGTATACGATTCTGTAATAGCTATACATCAACTACTTATTAATTAATCAATATAATATAGACTCCATTAAAAAACATCTGAATAATTATTATATATACACAACTAACACATTAAAACTATTCGTGGATATATAGCATTTCAATAAACATCAATTAAAAACTACTTAAAAGCATTTACAATGTATCTAAGCGTTCAGTTACGCATTGAACTGAACAAAATTTATTCTTTTTGTAGTTCATGTGTAACATCTATAGAAAAAATAATAAAGTCCCACTTGCGTCGGACTTTCAACAGGTTAAAGATTATAAACAAAAACACTTTAACACTGAAGTATCAAATTAAGTACAAAATGTACTCGCTTTGAGGAGTCATACAAAGTTGAGCTGAATTGAAGATTATTTAAATTGCATTATGTATCTTCGTATAAACAATAAGTCGATTTATATGCACAATATTGGTCATAATATCCGAAAGGTCAGAGAATTGAAAAATCTGACCCAGGAATATGTCGCGAAGAAATTGGGCGTTTCTCGTTCTTTCTATATTAAGGTAGAAAATAACGAGACTCAAATAAAATTCGAGCAGTTACAGTCACTTTCAAAGGTGATGGATGTTGCCTTGAATGATATTATCGACTTTAACGACAAACAAATTTTCAATACCACGCATCATAATCACAATGTAAAAAACGTTGGTAACGTAGTAAACGACTACCAGCATGAAGAGATGAAGGCGATGTATGAAAAGCTCCTTGCAGAAAAGGATGCACGGATTCAAGAAAAAGATGAGACCATCAAAATGATGAAATCGCTCCTTGATAAATTCAAAAAATAAAAAAACTATAAATAAAAAAGGGAACCGCTTGGTTCCCTTTTTTGTTTTATTCAGCGATATCTTTTCCGTGACAGGATTTAAACTTCTTGCCGCTGCCGCAAGGACAAGGATCGTTTCGTCCGACTTTCGGTCCGACGTGAATCGGCGCCTGCTTCGGCTTTTCACCCGCATTCTGCATAGCCTCTCTATTAGCGGCATCGCTTTCTGCTTGCGCATTAAACTCTTCCTTCTCTGTACGTAAACGACTCATATCGGTACGCATTGCGGGACGGGCCTCTTGCGGCTGGCGTTCTTCTTGATGTAGATGCGCTTTCAAGATATAATTCAAAATCTCGCGGTTCGTTTCATCCATCATCTCTTTGAACAAGTTGAAGGCTTCCCCTTTGTAAATCAACAAAGGATCTTTTTGTTCGTAGACAGCCGACTGTACGCTTTGTTTCAAATCGTCCATCGCACGAAGATGTTCTTTCCATTGCTCATCGATCGCTACCAATGAAATCGTTTTCTCCAAGGTAGTGATGATTTCTTGACCATTCGTCGCAAGCACTTTATCTAAAGAACAAACCACCTGCAATCCTTTACGTCCGTCGGTAAACGGCATCACGATATTTTCAATATTCGGATTATTAGTACGAACATTTTGTAAAACAGGTAATGCTTCAGCCATGATCGCTTGATTCTTACGTTTGTACGCATCTTTCACTTCATGGTAAAGAATGTTCTCTAATTCATCTTCGGCAGCGCGAACGAATTGGTCGTGCGTAATTGCTGTATCGATAGAGAACTGCATCATTACTCCTAAACGGAAGTTTTCAAACTCATTATTTTCTTTATGTGTTTGTACGACTACCGCTACTAAATCATATATCGCATTGTCGATATCCAAGCTCAAACGCTCGCCACCAAGGGCGTTATGGCGTTTTGTATAGATAACATTACGTTGCTTATTCATTACGTCGTCGTATTCCAACAAACGCTTACGAATACCGAAGTTGTTTTCTTCCACTTTCTTCTGCGCACGCTCGATACTACGAGAGATCATGCTGCTTTGGATATATTCTCCTTCTTTATAATCCATTCTGTCCATTACCGCAGCGATACGATCGCTACCGAATAAACGCATCAAATCATCTTCCAAAGAAACGAAGAACTGTGAAGAGCCCGGATCACCTTGACGACCAGCACGACCACGCAACTGACGATCGACACGACGACTTTCATGACGTTCTGTACCGATGATTGCCAAACCACCACTCTCTTTCGAACCTCCTTTCAATTTGATATCCGTACCACGACCGGCCATATTGGTTGCAATCGTAACACTTCCTGGATATCCGGCTTCGGCAACAATTTCCGCCTCGCGCTGATGTTGTTTTGCGTTCAACACATTGTGTTTTATATTGCGCATTTTCAACATACGACTCAACAACTCACTCACTTCTACGCTCGTTGTTCCCACCAATACTGGTCGGCCCGCTTCCGTAAGCTTATTAATCTCGTCGATAATAGCGTTATACTTTTCCTTCTTCGTTTTGTAGACGAAGTCGTCACGATCATCACGCACGATAGAGCGATGTGTCGGGATTTGGATGACATCTAACTTATAAATTTCCCAGAACTCCCCTGCTTCTGTTTCGGCCGTACCTGTCATACCTGCCAACTTGTGGAACATACGGAAATAGTTCTGTAAAGTGATCGTAGCGAAGGTTTGTGTCGCAGCTTCTACTTTTACATTTTCTTTCGCTTCGATGGCTTGGTGCAAACCGTCTGAGTAACGACGTCCTTCCAAGATACGTCCTGTTTGTTCATCGACGATTTTTACTTTACCTTCCATCACGACATATTCCACATCTTTATCGAAGAGCGTATAGGCTTTCAATAATTGTTGTACGGAGTGGATGCGATCGCTTTTAATGGCGAAGTCGGCTATTAAGCGATCTTTGACAGCCATTTTCTCTTCAACAGGAAGAGTTTGACGTTCGAGTTCGGCGATTTCAGCACCGACGTCAGGCATGACGAAGAAATGTGGGTCTTCACCAGAAGCGGTGATTAGATGAATCCCTTTTTCTGTTAGATCAACTTGATTATTTTTTTCATCAATAGTGAAATAAAGCTCTGCATCGACTTTCGGCATATTTTTCATCTGCTCAGCCATATAATGGCTTTCTGTCTTCTGCAACAATTGCTTCATTCCTGCTTCGCTTAAATACTTGATGAGCGCATTATTTTTCGGCAATCCACGATAAGCACGTAACAAAGCTAGTCCGCCTGTTTCATGATCGGTCTTCCCTTCGCTAATCAAACGACGTGCATCTACCAAGAATGCGTTGGTGAGCTTCTTTTGTTCTTCTACCAACTTCTCAATACGTGGCTTCAAGACATGAAACTCTTGATCATCGCCTTTTGGTACTGGACCAGAGATGATTAAGGGCGTACGTGCATCATCGATTAATACGGAGTCGACCTCATCGACCATCGCGTAATGGTGTTTACGTTGCACCATTTCATCTTTATCATGCACCATGTTATCACGTAGGTAGTCGAAACCAAATTCGTTATTAGTACCATAAGTGATATCCGCCAAATAAGCATTACGACGTGCTTCGCTATTCGGTTGGTGTTTGTCGATACAATCAACTGTCAATCCTAGATATTCGAATAATGGGCCATTCCACTCTTGGTCACGACGTGCCAAATAATCATTCACTGTTACGATATGCACGCCTTCGCCTGCGAGGGCGTTGAGGTATGCTGGCAAGGTAGAAACGAGGGTTTTACCTTCACCGGTAGCCATTTCAGCAATTTTACCTTGATGTAACACCATACCACCGATCAGCTGCACATCATAGTGCTCCATATCCCAAACGACGGTGTTTCCGGCAGCTTCCCAGGTATTTTTCCAAGTAGCGTTCGCGCCTTCGATGCTTACGTAGCTGCGTTGACGAGCGGCTAATTCTTTATCGAGGGTAGTTGCGGTAACGGTGATTGTTGGATTATTTTTAAAACGGCGAGCGGCTTCTTTTACGACAGCAAAGGCTTCTGGAAGGATCTCTTTCAGTGCTTCTTCAATTTTCTCATCGCGTTTTTTCTTCAGTTCATCTATTTGTTTGAAGAATTCTTCTTTCTCATGATCTTCTAAGGCTTCGTTTTCACCCTCTGCTTTAGCATCCGCAATAGCGGCATCAATTTCCGTCAAATGCGCTTGGATACGTGCTTTGAACTCAGTTGTCTTCGCACGTAATTGATCATCACTTATAGTTTGATAGGAGTTGAAGAATTGATTGACAAGGGTCACTTGTTCACGGAGGGCGCGTACATCTTTTTCACTTTTGTTGCCACCAAATATTTTGGCTAAAAAACCTAACATAAAATTCTCTATTTGTAACCCAAAAAGGGTTTTTTACAAGATATCAAAAGTACTCGGCAAAAGCGAGATTTCAAAGGGAAAACGTAATAATGAAGAATTATGAATTAAGAAATAAAAATTGGGAAAGAGTTGCTTTCAAATTACTTAAGATTCAGTATTATTTGACGAAGAGCTTATAATAGATTTGGTTAAATTTGTTTCACGACATCACTTCAATCTCCGAGCATGCA
This sequence comes from Chitinophagales bacterium, assembly GCA_947452995.1. Classification (GTDB taxonomy): domain Bacteria; phylum Bacteroidota; class Bacteroidia; order Chitinophagales; family CAIODY01; genus JAHEYX01. The sequence continues at coordinate 40,655 of CANGEV010000018.1, read as the reverse complement.
GACAAAACGACAATTTTGGTTCCATTTTAGCCTGACCGTCCTTACGGCCGGGATACTTTCTTACTGCATTAGCTATTGGGTAGTTAGCAGTAGGGCGCCTAAAACCATTATAAAGACGGCGGCTGCGAAGGATCGGGACATACTGCCGAGTTTACCGTCGCAGCTCGACTTTGCTGGCGAAGCGGTGCCATTGGACCAGAGCGATGTTAGGGAGCGTCTACTTCGTGAGATGTTAATCAATACAAACTTACATGCAGGCAATACCTGGATTTTACTGCAGACCAGTCGGTGGTTTCCGTTGATTGTTCCGATATTGAAAGAGGAAGGTATTCCTGAAGATTTTAAATATCTCTGCGTGGCGGAAAGTGGCTTACAGCAAGTCGTTTCGAAGAGTGATGCAGTAGGTTTCTGGCAATTTTTAGAGGAAACGGGAAAGCAAAGTGGATTAGAGATTTCTAAACAGGTAGACGAACGTTATCATGTGGAGAAATCTACACGCGCAGCCTGTCGCTACTTCAAAAGGGCTTATGCAAAGTTCGGTAGCTGGACCTTAGTCGCAGCGGCCTTTAATTGCGGAGAAGCGGGAGTAGAAAAATTCATGTATCAACAACAGGTAAAAAGTTATTATGATGCCTTATTGCCTGATGAAACCATGCGTTATGTTTTCAGAATTCTAGCTTTCAAAAATATCATTAGTCAGCCTAAGCAGTATCACTTTTCTGTAAAGGAGAAGGATTATTTCAGTCCACGAAACACTTATACAGACACCATCAGAACCACTGTTAAAGATTTAGCCGTTTATGCGAAATCGAAAGGCTGTACCTACAAGGAATTGAAAATTTTCAACCCTTGGCTCCGTGATAAAGATCTTGTTGTGAAGAAAGGCAAAGAATATATTGTGCTTTTGCCGAAACTTTAATTTTATATCTACTTACTTTGCAACAAGCAAATGATTTTACTAATCGACAATTACGATTCCTTCACTTATATGTTGAACGACTACTTACTGCAACTTGGCTTGCAGACGGAGGTTCGAAGGAATGACGCTTTGTTAGCAGATGATTTGCACCGATTTCCTTACGAAGCGGTTGTAATTAGTCCGGGCCCGAATACGCCTTCAGATAGTGGTTGTACGATGGCGGTATTACAACAGTGGTATCAACAAAAACCATTTTTGGGTGTTTGTTTAGGTCATCAAGCAATAGGAGAATTTTTCGGAGCGAAATTGCGTAAAGCGACGTATCCTATGCATGGTAAGACATCGAAGTTAAAGATTGAAAATCCTTCTCATCGGATGTTTTCGAACATTAAGCATCCAATGGAAGTGATGCGATATCATTCTTTAGTATTAGAGGAAGTGCCTCCTTGCCTAGAAGTCACTGCACATAGTGAGGATGGGCATGTAATGTCGATAGCGCACAGGGAATGGCCTATTTGGGGGGTACAATTTCATCCAGAATCTATCCTTACCACAGAGGGCATTCAGTTATTAAAAAATTGGAAAGAATACAATTGTCTTTGATATGTATTTGAAACGTATACTGACGATCCTATTTAGTTTGATTTGTGTTTCTTTCGCAGAGGCCCACAATCCTTTGAAGCCCGTTTGTAAGTTATCTCAAACAGTTAATGAAAGTTCGGGTTTAATCCATGTGAATGGTCAGATTTATACTCACAACGACAGCAAGGGTGAAGCCTGTATTTACCGAATCGACAAAAAGAGCGGCAAGGTATTACAATGGATTTATTTGCGCAATGCGAAGAACATGGATTGGGAAGACATGACCACTGACGGCATGTATGTGTATGTAGGCGACTTCGGGAATAACAATGGCAAGCACAGACAACGCACTATTTATCGTTGTATGCTTCCGATAGTAATTGACAAGCATAAGGATACCGTTAACTGTGAGACGATTCATTTCAGTATTCCAATACCTGCTGGAGATGCGACAATCAAGTTCAACAAGCACCCTTATGATATGGAGGCGATGACGGTTATTGGGGACAAGATTTTTGTTTTTACGAAAGACTGGCTGCGAGGCCATTGTAAGGCGTATTCCCTACCGACAGCACCGGGGCATTACGTGGCTAATTTCATCGACAGTTTTGACGCGAAGGGATTGATTACAGGTGCATGTTATAATGAAAAAAATAATAGTCTTTACCTCATTGGCTATACGAATCATGGGCAAGGTTTTCTGTACAGCTTTCAGCCTGAACCCAATAAACTCTTCGGACCAATTCATCCACGAATCAACCTTAGTTATTTTGCGCAGTTCGAAGCTGTTTGCATGAGTGATGATCATTCACTTTATATAAGCAATGAAAAGTTACCTTGGAGTGCAGGCTGTTTATGGCGTTTTGATTTAGGGCAACAAGACAAAAAGATCAAGGCTTCGTTAGGAAATCGCGTTCGACGGATCCTTTGGGATTTTGTGTATTGGGGAACTCATCTCCGTTAGTGCTTTGATATGTAACAGATGTTACCGTTTTTGAATGTATGTTGATTGTAACTTTGAATTAGAAATTAAATCAACAATAGCAACAAAAACATTTATCATGAAAGCAAACATGGGTTCGATCGATCGTATCATTAGAATAATTGTAGCATTAATATTCTTCACCTTAACGCTGACAGGGATTGTTGAAGGTATTGCTGCAACAGTTCTAGTTATTTTAGGTGCAATCTTCTTACTAACGTCAGCCGTTAGTTTTTGTCCACTCTATATTCCATTCAAAATTTCTACTAAGCAATAAATTCGTTGTGTTGTTGTGGCCTTGTGTCCACATCACCCCGTTTTCCTCGCGGAAGGCGGGGTTTTTTATTAAAGTAAAACATCCATTGAAAGACGAGAGTTATAGCGTTTGTGGACTTTTAAGGTGATATTTACAGAATAATCTGATTGTAAATACTAAAACTCTTTTTTTTCGCGTTTATCTCAAAACGCACGAATTAATTCGTGCGTTTTGTAGAAAGCGGAATTTGAAATTGATAAAAAAGGCGGAATATATTTTGTCTTTTATAAGCCACGTAAGATTAGGAATGTCTTATTGTAGAAAGGAAGAAAAAAAGATGAAACTTTAATCCTTATCACAACTTCTAAATTTCCGCCCCCTCAGTACTTCAATAGATAGCTAAATTTTATCTACGAAACAACGTATTAAACGAAATTACTACCGAAGCAAGCGATAATCCAGGGAAAAGCACCAGCCACCATGCGCTCCAATTTTCCTTTGCTGCACTCAACAAGGTACCCCAAGTAACAATATCTGCAGGTATACCTATTCCAAGAAAACTAAGGCCTGCTTCTGCTAAAATACAGTGTGCAATTCCCATTGAAAAATTCAACATCAATAAAGGCAATACTGCTGGTAATGCCTTATAAAACAAAATAGAAAAATCGCTTACACCTAAACCACGTAACGCAATAAAATAATCACCGTTACGAGCACTTTGCAATTCAACGCGCAAGAATCGCGCGATAGAAATCCAACTTACAGCACCCATTATAAACATCAGTTGCCAGAAAGAAGATTGACTGATTGAGGCTATTAAAATCAAAAACAATATCAAAGGTAGTGCTTGTATTAATTCAATGATACGTTGCGCAATACTATCCCAAGGTACTTTCACGATTTTCGATCCTAGATAATTTTTACGTTCTAGATAACGAATGAAGAAATACCAAAGCGTGCTTGCAGCAATAAATAGTAGCAGACTCAACGCAATGGCGGAGGCGATTCTTTCTTCTTCCAAGGCCATTCGCCAAATGGCTAAGCGTTGCCAAATACTGACAAAGAAAATAAGTAATAAGCCAAGCGTACGTAACGCAAGCGCGTCTCGGTTGACACGCCAATTGGTGTTGCCATAATAGCCAGATAAAATTCCCATGAATAAGCCTATTAACAAGGCAATTAGCATAGCGCCAATGGCTAAAGCAAGGCTGAATCGTGCTCCGTGAAGTATTCCGCTCAATACATCTTCGCCACGCTTATTGGTGCCGAGCCAATGTCTATAACGAAGCGGCATAGGCGTTTCCTGTCCATCTATCGTTTTTACTTGTTGGGCAAAGGGGGAACAATAATCTGCGTTGTCCAAATCGCTGCTATTCGGCGCATAGGGAATCGGCGCAAACAGAATGCTTTCTGCCTCACAAGTTTGCCAATCGTAGACGGATTTATCTTGCATCGAAAATCCTCCTCCACTCGACGGCAAATCATAATAACGCGTTTTAGAAAATGCAGGGAAATAGGAGCTTCCATTTACCTTCACATACCACGGCTCCGAACTAGCTATCCATGGGGCAATGAAGGCGAGGACTATCCAACAACATAAAACAAAAATCGCTCCCTTCCTTATGCGGGAAGAAAGCGATTTCAGTAAATTCATTAGGTTGCGCAAAGGCATATCCTAAATTAATAGTTTGCGATATCTTTTATCTTCTTTTCTTCAACAATTGGGAAGATTTTTTTCAAAGCCTCCATATCCACTTTCGATAAATCTCCATAGATAGTGACTGTCACGGGATGTCCTTGCATATTTGCTTGATAGAATTTATACATATCGGCAAAGCTCACTTTATCCGCATTCATAAAATCTAAGAAGGAAGGATCATAATTATAACCACGCAATTGTAAGTTTTCAATGGTTTCCGTCAAATCACGTGGGGAAGGATATGCAGTACAAGCAGCGGCTTTCAAATATTGTTGGAATGGCACCACTCGATCCGTAAACTGCGGCATATTATTAAACAAATCCATCATCACATTAATTGCTTCGTTTGTTTTATCAGCCTGGCAACCTACATAACTACGGAACACAAGCGGATTAGATTCCTTCACCGGACGAACCCAACGACCTCCCGCAGAATACGCTAGCGAGCGGAATTCACGAATCTCTTGTAAGATTAAACCTGAGAAGTCGCCACCCATATACTGATCCATTAAATGGGAAACAACATCATTTTCATGCGTATAATTCTGTCCTTGCAACATGAAATACACTTGATTTTGACGCGACTTATTATCATTCACCACTACCAATCGATTCTGACTATGCACTTGCGGGGTTTTAGCGTAAAGTGTCATTGCGTATTCACCCTTCCCTAATTGTGCATTATCTTTTATGGTCATAGCTACTTCATCCATAGCGACACCACCACAATAGTGAAGGCTTGCAGCATGTGCGCATACATCCTTGAAAGCTGCCAACATTTCTTCTGGCTTAATTTTCTTAGCTGCTTTAAGTCCATAACGTTGCAAGTATTCAGAGTTCGCACCATAGGCTGCATACTCTGTTAAAATACGACCCATCGTAGAAGGATCCTTAGCTTCTTGCTGATACGCTGCTTTCAAACCTTCCATCAAAGTTTTGTAAGCCGTTGCAGAAGGAACTGGATTCGTTTGCAACTTCGCCAATAATTGAAGTGCTTCTTTCAACTTCGATTGATCACCTTCTAAAGAGATCGTGAAATAATCATCATCCACACCGAATGAATAGGTATAGTTGATTGCTGCCCATGCTGATTTATATTCTGCCAATGTCATACCTTGGGGAGCACATTCATTTAATAATGTTGTTGCTAAACTTAACTTTTGATCTTGGCGTAATCCAATATGATATTTGATTTGTAGCGAAGCAACCTTGTTATAAGGGTTTTCAGCATGGAACAAACGATTTCCATTACCCAAATCGAATGCAGGCATATCGTGTGCGAAATCAATAAATTTCGGAGACGCGTTATTCATCAAGATGCTATCGAAATGCTGTGCAAAAACAGACTTCTGCGCATTGTGTACGACGACAGGTTTGAAGCCGGGCTTCGATAATTTATCTTTCTTTGGAAAGCCTGTTGACGACTCAAGCGTGATATGATGTCCGCCATAATATTTCTTCGCGGCAGCCATGATATCTTGCTTCGTCAATGACATAATCTTCGATGGATAATTTTGAATATCTGCCCAAGTGCGCGGACCTTTAAAAGTCATCACCAATTCCAAACCTCTTTGCTCCGCATCTTCCATATTTTGATTGTACTCACGAATCAAGGCATTCTTCACTTGCATCAATTCAGCATCACTAAAATCCCCTTGCATCAAATGCTCGAACTGTGCATTCACCAATCCTTCCGCATCTTTAAATGACTGTCCGACTAATTTTGGTACGATGATAAACACCTCCGCTCCGTCATCTGTTTGATGATAGGGGAACATTTGTGCGGCCAACAATTTACCTTCTTGTTGTAGTTTATCTAAGTAACCAGTACCTGCACTATTCGATAAAAGATTAGCACAAATTTCTAATACCTCTTCATCTGGAGCGCCTGCAGGAATAGATTTGAAGCCTTCTACCGCCAATTTAATCGGCGAAATACGCATTTCAATTTTCTTGTCTTCTGTAAACTGCGCAGCAGTAGGTGCTACGAATTCAGGAACTTTCCCAACACGCAATCCGCTCATCTTCTTTTCTATCAAGGCCTTTGTCGACTCTACATCAAAATTACCACTCAATACTAAAGCCATGTTATTTGCGACATAGTACGTATTGTAGAAATCATAAATGCGATCTATTGGTGGATTTTTCAAATGTTCAGTCGTACCTATCGTAGACTGTGTACCATATGGATGACCAGGAAATAATTCTTTATTGAGTGTCTCAATAAGCTGCTGACCAAAATTATCAGAGCCTCTATTCTTCTCTTCATATACCACTTCTAACTCCGATTGAAACGAACGGAACACGGGATGATTATAACGCTCCGCATAAAGTTCTAACCACTTCTCCATCTGTTCGCCAGGGAATGAATTATGATAAACAGTACGATCAGGCTGCGTGAAAGCGTTGATGCGCGTACCGCCGATACTACTTAACAAAGTATGAAACTCCGTAGGAAGTCCATAGGCAGAGGCTTTCAAGGCTTGTGCATTGATCAAACGTTTGATGGAATCACGTTGGTTTTCTACATTCGTTTTTGCCAAATCACGATACAAGATCGTGATACTATCTAAGTGCGGCTTTTCTGCTGCGAAGTTCGTCGTACCCATATGTTCTGATCCTTTGAACAACAGATGTTCGAGATAATGTGCCAAACCTGTAGCGTCAGCCGGATCATTTTTAGAGCCTGCATTCACCACCATCGCGCCGAAAGTGCGACTAGCATGCGCATCTGGAAGAAGGTAGACTGTCAGGCCATTCGGTAACTTGTAGCTTGTAAGCTGTGCGAAAGCTTGCACGCTACAAAACATACTCAATAATAAAAGTACTTTGATGTGTTTTGAAAATTGCATATTGTTAGTTTGATTCGTTTTGAATGTTAGATTGTGCTCGAGCTAAGAAGAGATACCAAGCGGCTCCGATAAGTATAAGCGCCATGGAAATTAACTCAGCTTGTGTTGGATGAAAACCAAAAATAGTATAGGTTGAATTCACGCGTATCTGCTCGATTGCAAACCGTTCGACACCATTTAATACCATATAAATAGCTATGATCATTCCTGCCACTTTTGTTTTGTTACGGAATAACATAAGAACAACGAAGAACAGTAAACAAATGACTGTTTCGTAGAATGGCGTCGGGAAGGCCGGTACAGGTAAGGCAGCACAATGTTCTCCTTGACAATTTTCCAACAACACACCCTCACTAATCACGTTGTGTGGAAAGCTAAAAGCAAACATCCAATCCGGTAAGAATGCCGGAGCCTTTACAGCTGTGTGTGGAATTTTATCAAAACTTTCATATAGACGATAAAAATAATGTGCGTTATCATTCACTTGCTGTTGGAAGCCTGCTTCGGTAGTCAATACAACACTGCCATCACCTTTCGTTATATAAGCACTATTGTAAATTCCCCAATCTCCGTCTCCGGCAAGCATACAGCCCACTCTACCTAATGCGTAAGCCAACATCAATCCAGGTGCAATAGCATCTGCCAAACGACGATAGGAAACCTTATTCTGATAGGCCCAATGAATAACGGCAACAGCTCCCAAAATCAAGCCACCATAAAATGTGAGTCCACTTCCGGAGAATAACAAACCGAAAGGATCTTGCACAAAATCACTCCAATACTCTAGGCAATGAAACAATTTAGCACCGATGATTCCACCCAAAGCTGCACGTATAACCACTTCACCGACTATTTCGCCGGCACTGAGTTGTATTGTTTTCTTAGTTGTTGTTTTATTGTTTCTATTCTCCCAATAGTAAACTAGTGCTGCCGCAATGGCACCTATCACGAGGAACAAAACACTTCCCCGTTTGGAGAAAAAAGCAGCCTGCACATCTGCCGTGGTACGGTTAAAATCCGTAAGGAATAATCCAATCTTAAAACCGAGAAAGCCTCCTACAAGAGCGTTTCGAAGGTATCCACTTATTGTCGCCGGTTCGTTTTCAATCACTTCGCGTTGAATCTTCTGTATCTGACCAAGCTGTATCATGCGCCCTAATTCTTTCTTCAAGACATAGGCCGCCGCAATAAACGAGATCGCCATCATGATTCCGAAACTATTGAAAACATGAAAGAACTTATATATTCCCTCTGGAAGGCTATTTCCTAAAAGGTCCCGAAATACATCTGCAAGCGTAGGATACATAATAGTGTGACCTTTATTAATCGATTAGACTAGGTAAAATTTGATTTACTTTTTGCGCATCATAAACAGCGCGCATTTTAATATAATTGTCAGAAAAACCTTCAATCATACCCTCCTTATCTTGCCCTTCCCAAAGCACTTTGCGGGTTTGACCGACAAACTGCTCGCGGAAGAAATTTTGTTTTTTCATCGACAAGTTACGTAACTGCTGGTTGCGTTCTTTGCGAATATTCATAGGTACAACATCTGGAAGCTCGATTGCAACAGTATCCGGACGTTCGCTATACGTGAACACATGCAGATAAGACACATCCAAGCCATGAATAAAATCATAGGTCTCTTTAAAATGCGCATCACTTTCACCTGGAAAACCAACAATCACATCAACTCCGATACAAGCATGCGGCATCACTTCTTTGATAATAGCCACGCGCTCTTCATATACTTCGCGCTTATAACGACGACGCATCGCTTTCAAAATATCCGGACTTCCACTTTGCAGTGGAATATGAAAATGCGGCATGAAACGCTTTGAAACAGCGACAAACTCGATTATTTCACGCGTAAGCAAATTCGGTTCGATGCTTGAAATTCGATAGCGTTGAATGCCTTCCACTTCATCCAGTGCACGAATCAAATCATAGAAATTTTTCTTTTCTCCTGCAGCATCGGTATAGTGGAAGTCGCCGAGATTAACTCCCGTGAGCACTACTTCCTTAACCCCAAGCGACGCTATTTCATGCGCCTTTGCAAGAACATTTTCAATGGTATCACTTCTGCTTGCTCCGCGTGCTAATGGAATAGTACAAAACGAACAAGAATAATCACAGCCGTCTTGTACTTTCAAGAAAGAACGTGTACGGTCGCCAAAAGAATAGGCGCTATGAAAATCGTTTACATCTTCAATCGCACAGCTGAGTACTTTCGGCTCGCTTTGTCCTTTTATTGATTCCAGATGCTCGAGTAAATTAAATTTCTCTGCTGCGCCCAACACAAGATCTACACCTTCAATGCTCGCGATTTCTTGCGGCTTCAGCTGCGCATAGCAGCCCATAATCACAACAGACGATTCAGGTGCACGCCGACGTATTTGTCGAACGAGCTGTCTACATTCTTTATCGGCGTTGTCTGTAACGGAGCAGGTATTGATCACATACACATCCGAAACGCCGTCAAAATCGACACGTTCCATACCGGCTTTGTCCATCTGACGCGCGAGGTAGGAAGTCTCTGAAAAATTCAATTTACACCCGAGTGTATGAAAAGCAATTTTCTGCATCTCTATATCGACTATAATAAAATGTTTATTGTTTAATGAATTTCAACGATTGCATTGCACCATTCTTTTCTTTAATCTGCGCGACATATAAACCAACCGGCAATCCAATAATAGAAATATTAATCTTATCCGATGAATTAATAATTTGTTGTAAGGCTTGCTGTCCGCAAACATTCATTACTGCTACTTCGATGATTTCATCAGCTCCATCAATTACAATCGATTCACCAAGGTTTCGAAGTTCGTATTTTATTTTGGAGATACTATTCGTACCAGCAGTCAAAGTATAGTAAATGTCGAGTGAAGGATGACGCGTGGTATCGGAATTGCTAAAGCCTGCCCAGTGTTGAAAACGATAAATCGGCCCTATCTCTGTTCTAGCATACACGCTCCATCCAAAATTTAAGGATGGATTTAACGACCAAAACTGAACGCTATTTTTAACATCAATATGTACTTTATCATCGGTCGGTGTAAAAGAAGGTCCTAAGTTTATTGAATCAGCCGACCAAGCAGGTTGATTTAAAAAATTAATACTAGCCATGTTCCAAGCTGTGCTAACTCTTGTTAGCATCACATCATTTGAGCCTCCTTGCGTATTTTGAAGAACGGTAGGTTCATGAAACAAGTTTAAAAATGCACTATCTATTGCAGCTCCATTAGGTAACAGTGAAAGATTAAATTGAAAATAGCTTCGTGATAAAACAGGAACAGCGCTCACTGTGCCTAAGCCAGCGCCTATAATCCAACAATTATTACAAACAGAACCATCATCTGAAATATAGGATGAATGATTCCCATTGCTAGTATCTGGTTGCAAATGCAAAACCCCTTGTTGTGCACTCGCTGTTAAAAAAGTAAGTGTACTGATTATGATTAAAGAAAGTCTTTTCATTTGCATTTGATTGAAGGTTGAATTACGATATAATTATCGTCCTTGAATATAATTGTTCAACTCTGTTTTAGAACTCTCGAAAGAGAAGGTATTCGCAACTTTATAATAGCTCTTTTTATCAACGCAGTATTGATACGCATATTTAGCGAAGTCCATACGAGAATCTTCAAAACTAAAAATCTTCATGATGTTCATGATTTGCGTCGTGTTCATACAATTAGTACTGATAATTGTTTTAGCGGTAGACAAACGTGTATCGTCGAAGCCGTTATTCGCAATTGTTTTACGTGCATCTTCAAATTCATTTGGCGCCATTGCATACGAACACATCGTGTTATAGTTGCCACCGTTTACATTTACCGGAGGAGGAGCAGGTACATTCCCATAATTGTTATAGTTTCCTCCACCAGAAGTGGTTGTCGTTGTTGTTGTAGTGGTAGTCGTCGTGCTAGAACCACTTGTCGTCACATTACCGTTTATTGGGACATTGATATTCACTCCCACGCCACCAACGTTTACATTCATATTTGCACCAGTGCTAACCCCTTGATTGTAGACTTGCTGTTGTGTCGTAGTTTGAACATATCCTGGTCCGCCGATAATAGTATTCGGTTGACCAAAATGATACACCGTACAATTGCTCGGGCGCATCATATTTTGCTCAGCTGGAATCATTGAATAGAAACGTAAAACATATTTACCTTTCGAAGCCACTTTAATACGATAGGTTACATCTTGCGGCATACCATTCGCATCTGTTAGCTGAATACTTTTAGAAATTGTAGGAATCGCTTTGTTTTCAAAAATGATTTTGCAGCTATAATATGGATTAGGCAACTCTTCCACACGAATATTCGTTTGTGGTTGGTCGTTATATTTTTCGCCATTCAAGATTAGATAAAACTTATTTCCATCATCCGAAAAAATCGTCAAGTTAGCGGTTGGGGTCCATTGCGCCGCAGCTTGTAATACGAAGAACAAGCTTAGCATTGCAGTAAGTAAAATGTTTTTACGCATGGCAGGAGGTTTTAAATTAATAGTTATATATTTTTTCTAATGTTTCAATAAAACGATGCTTCGGCAAGAAATTCTGTTCCAACGGAATCGCGAAAGGCACAGGGGTATCTAACGAAGCACAACGCATCACAGGCGCATCCAAGGTTTCGAAACAATGCTCGTTAATCCAAGCAGAAATTTCGCCTCCGATACCACCAATCAAACAGTCTTCATGCAATACCACCACCTTACCAGTTTTGCGTACCGCTGCTTCGATAGCACTGTAATCCAACGGCAACAAAGTGCGCAAGTCGATGATATGTAAATCGTAGTGCGGATTTTGATTCGCCGCCTCTAAGGCCCAATGTACTCCCGCTCCGTACGTTAATACCGTAATACCATTCCCTTCTTTTGCGATAGCCGCTTTACCAATTTCTACTTCATAATAATTCGTAGGAACGGCACCGCTGATACTTCTATACAATGCTTTATGCTCGAAGTACATGACAGGGTTCGGGTCGTTAATCGCTGCAATCAACAAACCTTTTGCATCTGCAGGATTTGAAGGATAAACTACTTTCAATCCCGGCGTATGCGTAAACCAGGCCTCATTACTTTGCGAGTGAAACGGACCAGCACCTACACCTGCGCCTGTTGGCATGCGCACTACAACATCCGCATTCTGTCCCCAACGATAATGCATCTTCGCTAAGTTATTCGTGATCTGGTTAAAGCCACAAGTCACGAAATCGGCAAACTGCATTTCTACTACGCTCTTCATCCCTTTAATACTCATTCCCAGTGCTGCACCGATGATTGCGCTTTCACATAAAGGCGTATTGCGTACACGCTCTTTGCCAAAGGCTTCCACAAAGCCGTCTGTTATTTTGAAAACGCCGCCATATTCCGCAACGTCTTGTCCCATAATCACCAAGTTATCATTATGCTCCATCGACTGGCGTAAGCCTTCCGAGATCGCATCTACCAAACGCATGTCTTTCGTTTCTGAAGATGCTGGTCCGGCTACAGGAAGGGTACGTGGCGCAAATAAATCATTGAATTCTTCAGCTGTATTAGCAATTGGTTCGGCAGCCGCAAAACACGTCGCTAAGGCACTTTCAATCTCTGATTTATAGTTAGCTTTCAGAGCATCTATCTCTTCTTGTTTGATAATTACTTGACGAAGCAAATAATCTTCAAAATTTTTAACGGGATCTTTCACCGCCCACATTTCAATCAATTCCTTCGGTACATATTTTACACCCGAAGCCTCTTCATGTCCGCGCATACGGAAAGTCATACATTCCACTAGAATAGGCTTCTGCTCGCGAATACAATAATCGCGGGCTTCCTTCATTGTACGATAGACTTCTAAGATATTATTACCATCAATCGTAACACCTTTCATACCGTATCCTTTCGCACGATCTGCTAATTGATCACACACAAACTGCTCTCGAACAGGGGTAGAGAGGCCGTATCCATTATTCTCAATAATAAAAATAACCGGCAAACCCCATACAGCAGCTACGTTCAACGCTTCATGGAAATCACCTTCCGAAGTTCCACCATCGCCTGTAAAGGCTACAGACACTTTGTTCTCTTTGCGAAGCTTATGTGCTAAGGCGATACCATCTCCGATAGCTAATTGCGGACCAAGATGCGAAATCATCCCGCAGATGTGATGTTCATTACTTCCGAAGTGGAAGGAACGCTCGCGACCTTTACTAAAACCGTCCTTCTTTCCCTGCAACTGCATGAAAAGCTTATCCAATGGCATTTTACGCCCCGTAAAGACGCCAAGGTTTCTATGCATCGGCATGATATATTCATCCGCATCTAAAGCTGATGTAACGCCCACAGCAATCGCTTCTTGACCAATACCACTAAACCATTTACTTACTTTACCTTGACGAAGTAAAACTAACATCTTCTCTTCAATCATACGAGGTAATACCAAGCCTTTGTACAAGGATAGTAATTCCTCTTTGGTTTCGTTTCCAGGAATGAATTTCATACACGTAACTTAAGGTCATAAAAATACTAAGATGTGCGCAATTCGTGAAATAAATTCGTCATCCTAACAAAGCTTTCACAAGTCGATTTTTACCTTGCTTTTTGTATTTTGCAGACGTATAAACCCGTTTATGAGAAATACTTACCTTATTGTCTGCTTCCTTCTACTTTTTGTCGCTTGTAAGACGCAAGAAACAGTCGGATTCCAAAAAGCAAATCACACATTAGAAAATACATATTGGAAACTTTGGCAGCTGGATGGTATCGACTATAAAGCAGAGACAAGTCAGCCTGTTCATATAGAACTAGGCACTGATGGGCGTTTCACAGGGTATGCTGCATGTAATATGATGTGGGGTATTTGGAAGTTTCAACAACAAGAAATTCAATTCACCAATATCAATCGCACGAAAACCGCTTGTAGCGAATTGGCAAATGAAGAAATTATTTTAGAACATCTACAAAAAACAAAAGCATATATGATTAGTGGTAATCATCTCATACTAATTAGTAATGATGGTCATGCCCTTCTCAATTTTGTTGCCACTACTAAACAACCTTAAAATGCAAAAAAAACTCCTTGCAGTAAGCCTTTACCTCCTTTCAATCATCCTGAGCATAGGCACGGAAAGTGTTATGGCACAAACTTCATCCATCCCTACCTGGGTGCAGATTATGCATACCCAACCTCTTGATCTAGGAGCTTTAACAGCAGCCTATAATACCTATTATCGCACTCATCCTTTCAAGAAGAATACAGAAACCCAAGAATATAAACGTCTGCTGCACGCCGTCCGTCTCGATTACGACGGAACGGCCCTCGGTAGCCCTCGTTCGGCGGCAACGCAACAAGAACTCGATCAATACCTACTTCGCTGTCAACAATCTGCGTTTGCAAAATCTTCTAACTCCGCATGGACTTGCATCGGGCCTTTCGACTTCGATAAAGAATCCGTTCAACGTTCTTATGCCGCCGGCGCAGCACACGTCTATACCGTCGAACAATCCGCCTCCAATCCAAATACACTTTACGCAGGCTCGGCCAATGCTGGCCTCTGGAAATCGATAGATAAAGGATTGCATTGGACAGGCTTAACATTGTACCGCGATGTTGCCGAAGTGTATGCGTTAGAAATTAATAGCCTTAATCCAAACACCGTTTATTTCGGAGACGGACGGAAAATTTGGAAATCACAAGACGGCGGTATAAGCTTCAATGCCACTGGTGATGCGACTTTCCAGGCAGCAACTCGAAAATTGAACGACCTTCAACAATGTCCGATTGATACCAATCAATTGATAGCAGCTACAGAGCAAGGCCTTTTTAGAACGATCGATGGAGGATTAAATTGGACGCTTTTACAAGGCGGTCGTTGGCTAGAAGTGAACTGGCACCCTACTAATCCTGCGATTGTTTATGCAGTATCACAAAGTGGCGTATCAACGACCTTTTGGAAATCAAGCAACCAAGGTGCAAGCTTCACAGCAAATACCAGTGGCACATGGCCTACGCCGACAGTTGCCGGAGAGGAAAACAAACGTGTTGAAATTGCTGTAACGCCAGCTGCGCCTTCCATTGTCTATGCACTCGCAACAGGCGTTGCAAACGGTGGTAGCGGACTTTATGGTGTTTATGTGAGTCATGATGAAGGTACTACTTGGAGCTTTCAATGTTGTGGAGTAGGACCAGGTGGCGCACCGAATGCAAACAGCAATAAAAACTTATGTGCATGGGCAGATGATGGTAGTGATGACGGCGGACAATATTACTATGATCTCGCGTTAGCAGTATCTCCGGTGGATAGTAATGAACTACATGTCGGAGCCGTGAATCATTGGGTTAGTTATGATGGAGGGGTCAACTTCATATGCCCTTCGAAATGGAGCCATAGCTATAAAGTAAATTACGTCCACGCAGATATTCACGATATCAATTTCTTCGGAAACGACCTCTGGATGGCTTGTGACGGCGGTGTTTTCTATTCATCTAACTCTGGCGATACCATTGATCGTAGAATGCTAGGTATTGCTGGTTCGGATTTCTGGGGCTTCGCAACAGGCTGGTGGGATGGCACACAAGTGATGGCGGGTGGCGCTTATCATAATGGGACGCTTTTAAAAGATAATAATGTATATACTAACGGCTGGGTTTGTATGAACGGTGGCGACGGCACTTTGGGTGCTGTGAATTACGGTAACGACCGATTGATTTATACTGAATGGGGACAACATAAGTTATCTGGCAATCGCATGATCAACAAAACCGATATGCCAATGAGCTTGATTCCTTCGAGCTCTTATATTGTTGGAGAAGATGGAGAACTTGAATTTGATCCGAATACTTACAACGGGCTGTATATTGCCCATGACAGCGCTATTTGGTACTCGAAAGATAATGGAGCCAACTTCGATTTAGTACATTCATTTCCAAATGGAAAAGTAACTTCCTTAGAAATTGCAGCTGACAGAAAAACAATCTACGCCGCTGTTTATCCTTCTTGGTGGGGTGCTAAGAAACTATATGTAAGTCAGGATACTGGCTCAACATGGATCGACATCACACCTTCTTCGGCAACGATGAACGCTCAACTCTGGGCTCCGTTTGATATGGCCGTTGGCGATAATCCAAATGAAATTTGGCTCGTGCGCACGCCACAAAGTTCTAGCTACAACAATTTAAACGGATATAAAGTATTCTATTCTTCCGATGCGGGTACCACGTGGAATAATCTCACAACGCCGTTATTAAACAATGAATACATCACGAATATCGTCTACCAGAAAGGTAGTAACGGAGGCGTTTATATCGGTACGCGCCGCGCTGTTTACTATCGTAATAAAACAATGTCTGACTGGGCGCTGTTCAATAATAACCTACCAGCTATCACAAGCTCAACACAACTTGTCATCGATTATAAAAATCGTAAAATTGTCAACGGAACGAATCGTAGTGCTTATGTATGCGACCTATACGAAGAGAATACTGCTCCAGTAGCATGTATTTCTGTCGACCACCTTGCTCACTCATGCTTACAAGACACCTTTTATTTCTTTGATCACTCTGCCCTTGCAGCAACAGGTGCTACTTGGAATTGGAGCTTCCCTGGTGGAACACCTTCTAGCTCGACCCTTCGGAATCCGAAAGTACTCTACAATAGCCCAGGCAAAAAATCAGTTACGCTCACTGTTACAGATGCGAATGGAACGAGCACACAAACATTAAATAAATTTTTAAGTGTGGATGATCAATGCAGAACAGATACTATACCTGGTTACGCACTACTATTAGATGGTAATAGTGCAAAGGCCACCTTGCCTGCCTTCAATTTAAATAGCAATACTGTTACACTTGAGACTTGGATTAAACCAGATGCTACCCAACACGATTGGGGTGGACTAATTTTTAGTCGAAGCAGTGGCTCTGCGGCCGGTATCAGCATTCGCAATAATCTCGAAGTACGTTATCATTGGAATGATAACTATTGGAGTTGGAGCAGCGGCTTATACATGAAAGCCAATGAATGGAACCACGTCGTATTGGTTATTACACCAACCACAGGAACCATTTATGTAAATGGCGTTTCAAATGTGAATACTGGATCGCATACAATGGAAACCTTTAGCAGTGCAACGATGATTGGCTACGATCCGAATGGCGGAGCTCGTTATGTTGCGGGTAAAGTAGATGAAGTTTGTATCTATAATCGGGCACTATCACAAAACGAAATTAGAGAGCATATGCACCTAACACGCCCTGCCGGACAGGATCCTAGTCTTGTTGCATATTATCAGATGAATGAAGATGGAAGTACTATTTTGGATAAAGCAAATGGCAATCATGGAACCATTTCAAGTAGTGCCAGTAAGGTGAAATCAACTGCGCCATTAGGTGGTGGTAACAGCGCTCGTTTGAATGTATCAAATGCAGGCACCTATACCTTCGGTAATACAGGGGCTAGTTTGACGTGGAATGGGGCAACACCAAATGGAGAAGTCGTAACTACGCGTATCAATCTCCGTCCGGATACTTTACCTACTTCTTTTAATAGCGGACGTTGTTATTGGATTATCGACAATTACGGCTCCGATACAAGCGCACGTTTCCAAAAAATGATATTGAATAATGTCGGACCAATTGCTGCAACAGATGCGCAAAATCCAAGCAATTTCGCTTTGTATCAACGCAAACCACGCGCCGACCTATTTACCTGGGGAAGTGTACGTGAAACGGCAGACAGTGCTACTGCCGGAGCGAGAGGTCGCTTAGTTTACACCAACTGCAACCTCCCTTCCAACGGACAATTGCTCATTACATCTAATAGCAATAACTCATTTACTGAAATTTCAGAAATAGAAAATAGCACTAACGGCATCGTACTTTATCCGAATATTATTGCAAGACAAGACGCCGTAAATATTCATTGTCCGGCTAGCGCGTACAGTGAAATCGTAATTTACGATGACCAAGGAAGGTTTTTCTATCGTAGCAGTTTTGGTGAATCAACGACTATTGCTCCTAAATGGAAAAATGGCGTCTATTTCTACAGAATTAAAGCTGGCGACAAGATGAGTTGCGGGAAAGTTATCGTACAAGAATAAACAGCCTTAAAATAAAAAAGCCTCTCTGAATCCAGAGAGGCTTTTTTGTATAAGCTAACTATTAACGTATTAACGTGAAGTTGCCTGAAATAGGGAATATATTACCATTTGCACACTCAACTTGCATTTGATACATGAACACATCTGAGCTCAGTTCATGACCACCAAATCTACCATCCCAACCTAAATCTTTTTGATTGATTTGGAAGTGTTCATTACTGAAGACCAAATTACCCCAACGGTTGTATATGCGTAAATAATTTACCTCTTTAACGCCAGTACCTTGAATATAGAAATGATCATTCAAGCCTGGTTTCGAAGGTGTAAAGGCATTCGGAACATAAACCGCATTGGTACGATCACACAATACAGTTACGGTGATTTTAGCAGAATCAATACAACCATGAATATCCGTTAATATTACATGATACGTTGTGTTAACCTCTGGAGAAACGGTTGGATTCACACAGTCAGTACATGTGATCATATAATTCGGATACCAATTCGCATTGCCATTTCCAACAGAAAGTATGCTATATGGCTGACCCGCAACGATTGTCGCACTTGGCTCTAAAGTAACTGGAGGCGGCATATATACATTCACTTGAACAGAAGCACTATCACTGTTACATGGTCCGTTAACAGCTACTGTATACAGATCTGAATGCGTTGGCGAAACAGTAATGTTTTGTGTATTCGCCACTATATCATAGCGTGAAGAGTGCCATTGGAATGGACCGATTATTGGACCAACATTATTTGCCCAAAGGGTGATTGGCTGTCCATAACATACACTTGAATCTGGACCAGCAGAAACTGAAACCAACGGCCACACATAAATGAATATATCATCCGTATCAGAGCAACCAAATTGATTGATCACCGCTAATTGATAGGTCGTTGAAAGATATGGATGTACTGTTGGCTGAGCAATCGTATTATTTGGCGTATATATCGGTCCTCCTGGGTTAAACCAATTGTACTGCAAATTAGGAACAGGCATACAACCTATCGCAATGATATCGCCCGCACAAATGGTGTCGTTTGCGCCCGCACAAGCTACAGGGTTCGGATTAACCGTAAAGTTAAGTGTTGAGGATGTAGAACAACCTTGTATCGTTGTTACTGTATAGTTCGCTGTATAACTTCCTGCCGGACTATATGTATGTTGCCCAGCAACGCCACCGATTGCGTTAGGACTATTATAATCTGGCTTACCATCTCCATAAACAAGGTGATAATTCGCAATTGGATTAACAGAGCTAGAAAGATCGATAAAGTTAGTAAGCATCGGATCACAGGCAACCAAAGGAGAAGAACTCAATTGTGCCACCGGGTTTGCAAACAACCAAACATCATGCGCTATCGAATCCATACATCCATAACGACTAGTCACCACTAATTTTACATTGAATTGATTTCCCGCTCCGTTAGGAGGATTCAACGTATAAAGATGTGTTGGATTTATTAGGGTGGATTGACAGGTATTTGGATCTAGATTACCAGTAGCATCATACAAATCACCAAAATTCCAACAATAAGAAAGGCCGCTAGTTGGGTTTGAAGCATCATTAAAAATTGCAGTCGCACTATTTCCGCATAGCGTATCATTCGCAATTGTAAATGCCGCCACCAAATCAGGTAATGCTGTCACTACCCGCGTAGAACTAGTGTCCACACAACCATTTACAGAGCTATCAATAAGTACGACTGTAAAATTACCAGCAGTATTATAACATTGATAGCCGTTTGTATTGTGATCCATTGGTGAAGATGCAGGCCAGTTATAATGCCATGTATACTGTTGAACTGGATCTAGGTTTAAGGATGTATTCGTAAAGCTAACACATGCATTCCTACAAACAGTATCTGCAGTAGCTTGGTAAGCCGCAACAGGGAACGAATATAACTTTGCAATATTACTTGCATAAACAGTATCCTTACATCCATACATGGAAGACAAGATCAATTGAGCACTAATAGTGTCTGGTGGGAAGAACACAACAGAAGGATTAACTTGCGTTGAAGTGCTAATCGTAGTTCCATTAGCATGGAAGAAAGTCCACTTATAACTTAAAGGATCTAAGTTATAAACTGTCTTCTTAGAGGTATCAGCAAATGAAACAGTAATTGGTCCACAATAAGTACCATTCACACCAGGTTTACCATTGATCGACCAAGTAAAGCCGCCTAGTGGCTTATCTACAATAACAGTATCTGTTAAAGGATAAGAACATCCGGCTGAGTCTTGAATCCATATTTGATTTTTACAGAAGCCCGGATATTTAAACGAATGCGTTGTGCAGTAAGTATTAGCAGGATTGTAGGGAACTGCGATAGGTAAGGAATCACAATAAATTAAATTCGGCTTCGTAAATGAATTCGTATACCAACATATCGAACTTGGATCTCCCGCACACACAACTCTATTTTGTATAGAAGTTACATAACCAATCGGACCCAATACTGTTAGGGTACGACACATAGAATCAAAACAGCCAACGCTATTATTACGCAATTCCATACACACATTATAAACCCCTGGCAATTTTGCTGGGACAATAATCTTCTTTGGGAACGGCTTAGAATAAGAGGCTGTATAAACAAACGGTAAGCCCGAGCCACCAGCATTATTCGTAGAGAAAGTAACAATCAAAGAATCCCCAGCACCATAACTACAATTATACAAAGTGTCCAAGCCCGGACAAGTTAATGTATCGCGCTTCCAAGTAAAGCATGCTACCGGATTTTGTACATGAATCGTTTTACAAATGGAATCCGAACAAGTGCCCGCAGGATTTGAGGCGTACAAAGTGACATTATAATAGCCTTGCGTCGTAAATGTATTACTAATAGACGATACGCCACTTGCGAAGTTCGGAGTTGAATTAGAAGCCTGTGTTCCTACTTTCGGTCCGACACATGGGCCGTTATTAATATTCCAAACATATTTAGATGGATCAGGCGTTCCCTTCGTCGTACTAAAGAAGCTCACGTTAGATCCGGCGCACACTACTGTATCACTCGACATGCTAAAGTCAGGAACCACACCCGCAGCAAAATAATAGAACTGCTGATACTTATTACAATGTGCAATGGTATCCCAAAGCGTTACAACAACGGAAGATTGACCACCATATGGAACATTATTCACACAGTAGAATACAGAATCAAAATCACTAGGGAGATACATCATCTCTCCACCAGGTTTATAGTAGTTCCAATTAATGACACAACTATCGTAGCCGGTATTACAATAGGTACTATTATTTTTCAACCAAAAGCAGGTATTACACGTTGCACTCACGGGTCTTAAAGTAAAGGAAGGCGTAAAATCAACTACTTGTAAACCAGAAATAATCGCAGAGTCCTTACACGAACCAGAAGCGTTGGATATTCTCAATTTCGCCCATACATAGCCACAATTAGCAAATACGTGTGCAATGGTAGTATCCGTCGAAGGATTAGGATAGGTATGAATCACATTAGGAGAATCACTAAAAATCCATTGTACAATGGCTGGATGCGTCGGACTACAGCCTGCAGAGGAGAAGGTCCATGTAGCCGGCTTACACTGGCTCCAAGTAGTTTTATTTGCACCAACCAAACGAATAACAGCTGTGATTGGAACAAGCTGAATCGTCTTACAGGTAGTATCCGGCGGACAGCCACTTTGAGGATAACTGACTATCCAACATATACTATAGGACCCTGTTTGCGGGAAGGCATTAACCGTATATCGCTTAAAGCTCGGATGCAAAGGATTACCCGGAGTTCCATAATCTAATGAATCGTAAATTATATACGGCGAAACGCCCGTTGATGGATTAGGAACGCCGTTTATTACTAATTGCGTATATACCTTACCTGAAGTCGGATTAGGGAAAATTTTATATTTCGTTTTGAAAGTTACTGTTGGGTTACCTGCATTCAAAGTACCTGCAGAGGTACAGTGTGTTGAATCTGCAAAATCCCCGATAATCCCAGATACTACAATGGCAGAATCCACGTGTACCGTATCACAGCAATTCCCAACACAAACACGGTAATGCGCATTATAATATCCCGTATCGGTAAAACACACTTTTGGTGAGTCGCAATTATAATTGTGAAGAATCGCTGACTTATTACCAGGACGCGTAAAATACCAATCACATAACGGAGCCGGACATTTCGTCGCAGGAATAGGTAACGAATATCCTGGTATAACTGTGTTTAACTGAACACAGGCACTTTTCTTAACCAAACAAACATTGTTCGGATTTACATTTACAATCGGTGTAATCTTATGACCTACTTTTACGTACTTTAATAAACGAACTGTATCAGTACATGCATAGGCTGGTGTCCCAGTAGCCTTTTTAACGATAATACATGCTACATTGTAACAAGTATCGATTGGTGAGCTATAGGTATAAGTGAAAGTAGGACCAGTAGTAACAAATGGCCCAGCACCTGGAGGTGCAGGATATCCCGTCGGAAACCACTTGAAAATAGAGTCTGAGTTAATGTTAAACGGTGAAGCCGTAAAGTGCGTGTTAAAAGGAGAACATCCGCTCAAAGTATCACCAGTAAAAGCCAATTGTGGTTTCTGTAAATAAACAGTGTCCATGTCAAACGAACAACATAATCCCGCAGCACTGTTAATACAAACCTTCAAATAGATATTATGCATTCCTATACCGCTGAAATTCGTACAATACGAACTAGGGCTTGTTCCTACTGATGGGTTATATCCTGCATTCAAATACCAATCGTATGTGCCACCCGCATTTATTGCAGGCTGTGACGCCGTAAAACAAAACTGATGCGAAGGCGCACAATAATTGTCAACGTAAGGCGCTTGCATATTAATCTGCGCCACCGGTGCAGGCTTTACAGTCACTGATTTAGTACCAGAATAGCTTATGGTACAATTGTTCAAGGTATTTGTAATCGTACCAACAGAAATTGTGTACGTCAGCGTATTCGCGCTTGCACCCAAATTAAAACATCCAACATAATCACCATTACCAATATAGTTAAAGGTTGCTGTAGTCGGAATACCAGCTGTTGTTGGTGTAGCCGTACCGGAGAAAAAGGCACTAGACATCGTTACTCCCGATGTTGAAACAATATGTAAAGTACAGCATACCGACTGGCCACTACAAATACTAGTTTGATTGATACTCATCGATGTTACAGAGAACCCATCAATACATACCGCATTAGGAGACGTCATCGTATCCGAACACCCTGTCGTATTATCCTTTACCGCAAGCTGCAAATTATAACATCCTAAGGAAGGAAAATTATGCGCTATACTAACTCCCGTCTGCGTTGCACCACCTGTGGTAGGTAAGGTTGATGGAAACCACCATCCATAACTATAATTCGGTCCGATCGGACTTGCAGCAAACGTTAGGTTGGCAGGTGCATTACATGAACTTCCTGCTGTAATCATATACGAAGCTGTTGGCTTACAAGGGGCTGTTACCGCTGCAGCATTCACATAAACGTCATTACAACCATTACAATCCGTCGCAATGAATACTACGCTATAAGGAGCTGTACGACAGGAATAATAAACTGGAGGAGGGTTTAAACCATTAAACGTACTTGGATTACCACCTCCAAAATTCCATTGATAGGTCCATCCACAATTCGCATTGGGGCCCGTACCTCCGCTCACGTTAGGCGTGAAGTTTACCGCACCTCCTCCACATAACGGATTAGGTGACGCCGTCGCATTGATAGATGGCTTCGGAAAAATTTGAAAAATACAGTTCTGTGTGGTAGTTGCCAATAAGTTATTCGACGCATCATATAAATCCAAACGGACATTATAAACCCCTGTAGCATTGACATTCATCGTTGCTGGCGTACCCGGTGCCAAAGGTCCTACCACTTGCCAAGTACCAAAGGGGCCCGAACAACTACTATTCGTTGCTATTAATAAAGTCCACATAGCATGATCATATGAACCCGTGCTACAGTCATTCAATGTCGCCTGAAAAGGAACACACTGATGCGTTTGGTTATAGGCTGTTCCAGGAGCAGAAATTGTAAAACAAGGCGTTTGAGCCTGAACATTCCAACTCAACAACAACATTCCAATTAACAATAAACTTATTCGTCGCATATACTTCATAGTAATAAATAACTTAGTCCTATCGAACTGACAGAACACGTCCTAAATTTAAGCTTTTTTAATCCTTCTTGCAAATATTATCCTTCGCCTATACCCAAATCCACCCCTATATCCCTCCGGTAATATTTATTTTCAAAATCAACGACTTGTGCCAAAGCATTACTTTTACGCAAAGCCTCCCGCAAGTCTTTATCCAAGCTAGTTACCATCATTACCCTTCCGCCACTACTCAATAAGTTACCATCACTCAATTTCGTCCCCGCATGAAACACAAAGCCCCCTGCAGGTATTGATCCTACGCTTATTAGCTTTTCCTTTTCAAAATGCTCCGGATAACCTTTACTTGCCAAAACAATAGTCACCGCCCCTTCCGCACAAACCTCTAAGGGCTTCGTTTCCAAGCTCCCTGCTGCCACCTTTTCAAACTCCGTCACCAAATCACTCGTAATCCTTGGCAAAACCGCCTCCGTCTCCGGATCACCCATTCGACAGTTGTATTCTATCACATAAGGCGTATCGCCCACTTTCATCAAACCGAAATAAATAAAGCCCTTATATACCAAGCCTTCCTTACGCAAGCCTTCTATCGTTGGTTTTATTATTGTTCGATTCACTATCTCCATGAATTTTTCATCCGCGAACGGCACCGGCGATACCGCGCCCATCCCGCCAGTATTCAACCCGGTATCTCCCTCTCCAATTCGCTTATAGTCCTTCGCCGTTGGCAACAGTCGATAATTCTCACCATCTGTCAACACAAAAACACTACACTCAATCCCCTTCAAAAAATCCTCTACCACCACTTTACTTCCGGCAGCACCAAACTTCGCAGAAGCTAACATCTCTTCCATCTCTTGCTTCGCCTCTTCCACACTCGCACAGATCACCACACCCTTACCTGCCGCCAAACCATCGGCCTTTAATACTATCGGCAACTGTTGCCCTTCCAGATAACGCTTTCCTTCTGCTAACTCCGCAACTGTAAACTCTCTATATCCCGCTGTCGGTATAGCATTACGCTCCATAAACGCCTTCGCAAAAGCCTTACTACCCTCCAACTGCGCCGCAGCCTTCGACGGGCCGATTACTGCTATCGAAGATAAACGCTCATCCGCTAAAAAATAATCATAAATACCCGCAACCAAAGGCGCTTCCGAAGCCGGTACTACCATGTCTATTCCTTGCGCTAAACAAAAGCTCGCTATCGCAGGAAAATCCTCCACCCCCAATGCCACATTCTCACCACAGACTCCTGTACCTCCATTGCCCGGAGCAATATACAAGCGTTCACAATTCGGACTCTTCGACAAATGTTGGGCAAAAGCGTGCTCTCGACCGCCGGATCCCAATAGTAAAATCTTCATAGAAAAAATTATTGCCCAAAAATACTCAACTCTTCTCGCCTATTCTTAAATCTCAACGCTCATTTTATTAACTTTATACCCTACATTGTCCTATGTTAAAACAGTCGATAGCTCTCAAACTACAGCAAAAACTGTCGCCACAACAGATTCAACTAATGAAACTGTTTCAGGTGCCTACTGCGCAATTAGAAGAACGAATCAAAGAAGAGCTAGAACTAAACCCCGCACTAGAGGATGGCGCCGCTACCGACGAAGATGAAAATAATATCCTCAAAGACCTTGAAGAAGAACAGTCGAATAACGACTCCGATGATACTAGTCTGAATGACGATGAACTCACCAATATCGATGAGTATTTAAGTCCTGACGATCTCGACACCCCCGACTATAAACTAAACGCAGATAACTACGATCCGAATGATGAGATAGAGGATAAAAAAAGTATCCCTACTGCCGACTCAAACTTCTCCTTTCAAGAATACCTAGAAGAACAATTAGGCCTCTCTGATTTCAGCGACGAACATTATCAAATCGCTCAACAAATCATTGGTAGCGTAGATGATGATGGCTATATGACCCGCCCGTTGGATGCGATGGTCGACGACCTTGCCTTTTCGATGAATATCCTCACAGATATTCCAACGGTGGAAAGCATCCTACATGCCATTCAAAGCTTCGACCCGCCTGGTGTTGCCGCACGCAACCTACAAGAATGTCTTTTATTACAATTGAACCGTCGCGATATACATACACCACTTATCCGACTTGCGATTGAAATAATCACAAATCATTTCGAAGAGTTTAAAAAGAAACATTACGAAAAAATTGCGCGTAGCCTTGAAATCAGTGAAGAGGTGATGAAGCTTGCTATAGACATTCTTATTCGCCTAAATCCTAAGCCTGGTAGTGCCTTTATTGGAAGCGGTCGCCAAGAGCAATATGTCATTCCAGACTTTATTATCATCAATAATGAAGGCGACTTAACGCTTACCTTGAATGCACGTAATGCACCGGAATTACGCATCTCAAATAGCTTTAAGGATATGCTTAAAGAATATCAAAAAGGCGCAAAGCAAGATAAACAGCAAAAGGAAGCCTTGATATTTATAAAGCAAAAACTCGATTCTGCTAAATGGTTTATTGATGCCATCAAACAACGTCAGCATACACTCTTGCTGGTGATGCGGAGCATCCTAGATAAACAATTGGCTTACTTCCAAACTGGAGATGAGACCATGTTAAAACCGATGATATTAAAAGATATCGCCGAAAAAACGGGGCTTGATATTTCAACCGTTTCACGCGTTGCCAATAGTAAATTTGTACAGACAGAATTTGGTACGCTCTCTTTAAAAAGCTTTTTTAGCGAATCGCTTAGCACTGAATCAGGCGAAGAGGTTTCTACGAAAGAAGTGAAAAAAATATTGCAAGATTTAATCGATGCTGAAAGCAAGAAAAAACCTTTAAGTGACGAGTTTTTAATGCAAGAACTCAATCAAAAAGGCTATAATATCGCACGCCGCACGGTCGCCAAATATCGTGAACAATTAAATATTCCTGTTGCTCGCTTACGTAAAGAATTATAATTATGAATAAAGTGTTGAAGTATTTTTTTCAATCTATCGCTTATATTTTTCATCCATTATTATTGCCCACCTATGCGGCTATAGTGTTGTTGTTAGCCAATCCTTACGCTTTTGCGCACATTAAAGGAGGTGGTTTAGGAATCATCCCTTTGGTATTTATCCTGACTTTCTTCTTTCCTGTTTTTACTTTATTCTTAATGAAGAAGCTCAACTTCGTAGACGATTATTATCTCACGAGTCAGAAGCAACGTTTCATGCCGTATATCGCTATTCTTATCTTTTATATTTGGGCCTATCTAGTGGTTCGTAAACAATACCTACCACCAATAATGAACTGGATGATGCTAGGCTCTTGCCTCGCTATTTCATTCGCCTTTATCGTTAATACTTTTTTAAAAATAAGCATTCACGCGTTAGGTGCAGCATGTCTTGCAGCCGTTGCTATCGCTGCTTATAGCTTCGCATTGCAGCCGTTTAATGCTATTCTTATCATCGTTTTGCTCGCCTGCGGATTAGTAGGAAGCTGTCGCTTATACTTAAAAGCCCATGTCACAGAAGAAGTCTATGCCGGTTATATGGTAGGATTCGTGGGAATGATGGTGGCTAACTGGTTTGTATAAACCACTGTGTACGCTTAATGTGTAAATGCATATTGTAGAATATTGGCGCCCATTTGTAAGGCTTGAATATGCTTCTCTGCCGGATCTTTATGTACAGCATAATCTTCCCAACCATCCCCAAGATCACACTCGAACGAATAAAATACAAGAACACGACCTTTTATTATTAAGCCATAACCGCGCGGTGGCTTTCCATCATGTTCGTGAACTTTTGGCAAGCCCTTATTAAATTGGTAATGCTGATGATAAATCGGATGATCAAAGGGTAATTCGACTAATTCGGCTTCGGGAAATATTTTCTTTAAGGTCGGACGAACATAAGGGTCCATACCATAATTATCATCGATATGCCAAAAACCGCCTGCTAATAAATAGGCGCGCACATTAGCAGCCTCTTGCTCATTCATCGTCATGTTGCCATGCCCTGTTGAATGGATAAACGCATATTGAAAAATTTCCGGACTACCCGCTTCTACCACACCATTCTCTACATCGAGGTTGGTCCCCAATTCCTGATTACAAAATTTAGCGAGGTTGGGTAATGAAGTTGGATTAGCATACCAATCTCCGCCGCCATTATATTTCAACAGGCCCAAACGTAATTTCGGAGCCAGACTGAAGCTAGTTAGCAAGAATAGTGAAAACAATAAATACCGGAGTAGCTTACCCATTTTAAAAGGGTTTGAGGATTATTTTAAATCAATCTCATCACCTACCTTATCATAAAACTTGTATTGTGTCAACGCATAATTCGCATCAGCCATTATTTGAATCGGACGCTTATATTTCACCATCCATTTCATGCGAGAACTCCACAATCCAGCTTTCAAATACTTCTCTACAAATGGATGTACCACTAATTTAAGGGCTGATTGGTTATTATTGACAAAAAGATGATGCATCGCTTTTTCGATTTCATCTACCAACAAGACAGAGGCACCTATTTTTCCTGAACCATTACAGGTCGGACAAGCCTCGGTAGTGGTTATTTGAACTTCAGGGCGCACGCGCTGACGCGTGATTTGCATCACACCAAATTTGCTCACAGGAAGAATGGTATGTTTTGCACGATCGCTCTTCATCTCATCACGCATGGTGTTGAATAATAATAAGCGATTCTTAGGGTCTTTCAAGTCGATAAAATCGATGATGATAATCCCGCCCATATCACGAAGACGTAACTGACGAGCTACCTCCTTAGCAGCTTCTAGATTTACTTTCAGTACGTTTTCTTCATGCTCTTTATTCGCACTTCCGACATTATTGCCGCTATTCACGTCGATTACGTGTAAGGCTTCTGTTTTTTCGATGATCAAAGAACCACCCGAGCCCATAGGAACTTGCTTTCCGAAGCTTGCTTTAATCTGCATCGTCACGCCATAGGCATCGAAGATATTCGTCTGTCCACTATAAAAATGGACGATACTTTCTTTGCCAGGCGCAATCTTGCCGATATAGGCTTTCAGATCGGCTGACATATTTTTATCGTTGACGATAATTTTACTGAAATTATCATTCAACAAATCACGTAAGATAGAAGATGTTTTATCCAGCTCACTCATCACCTTTAATGGTGGAGTAGCGTTATTCAGGGCATCTTTCATATCTTCCCACTTCTGAGAAAGTTGAAGAAGATCTTGATGTAATTCCCCTGTTTGTTTGCCTGCGGCTGCGGTACGCAGGATGACGCCAAAGTTATCCGGACGAATGCTCTCCATTATTTTTGTAAGGCGCATCCGTTCTTCTTTATCTACGATTTTTTTTGAAATCGTGATGAAGTTGGTAAATGGGTTGAGGATCAAATAACGGCCGGGTAGGGAGATTTCAGCATTCAGGCGTGGACCTTTTGTGCCGATAGGTTCTTTTAAAATCTGTACTAGAATCGGCATACGCGATTTTAGTACTTGGTTGATTTTACCTGTTTTGATGATTTCTGTCTCGATTTCGAATCCTTGTAAAAGTTTACCTTGTTGCCCTTTGATGGCATTGTCGGTAAATTTTAAAAGGGATCGAAGGTTCGGTCCGAGATCTGTATAATGCAAAAAGGCCTCCTTTTCGTAACCTACGTTCACGAAAGCGGCGTTCAGGCCGGTCATCAAACGAGCGACGCGACCTAAATAAATATCTCCGACATTGAATTGATTGCCTGTGCGTTCCTTATGGAGTTCGACTAAGCGTTTCTCTTCCAATAGAGCAATGTCAACACCCTCGGCATTCGAATTAATAATTAGCTCCTTGTTCAAGTGAATATGCGTTTTACGCTACATGAACATAGATAACGAAGCTGACGCTTATATGCAACAAAACCCTTCACTAAACACACCTTCGCCGTTCGGCTGAGATTGTAGTGAAGGATATTGTCAAAAAATCTTGCACGCTAGAAGCGAGTAAAAGGCTAGAGCCTATTACTTCTTCTTATGGCGATTCTTACGCAAACGTTTTTTACGTTTGTGAGTTGCAATTTTATGACGCTTTCTTTTTTTTCCGCAAGGCATAGTCGTTCGTTAAATATGTTTAGAATAGCTTTTAGTTTCCTTTTTCCAGTTGTTCGATATACTGCTGTATTTCTTTCTTGCCTTTTTCGTCTTTAATTACTAAGACACAAGTACGTAGCGTAGCTACAGCTTTCGAACGTTCCCCCATCCGGTTATATGTTTCTGCTAAGAGTAAATACACGTTAATATTGTGTTTATCCAAGCTTAACAAATGTTCTAAGCGAACCTTTGCTTTTTCATATTGCCCCGAAAGGACGGCAAATTTAGCTAAAATAAAGTTAGCTTTCAAATGATTCGGGTCTTTTTTTACAACTCCGAGTAATAATTTTACCCCTGTCATAACTTCTGTTCCCTGTTCCATCACGCAAGCGCCCAGATTAGTTTGGTTGTCAAGTGACGTAGAATCAAGCTCATAGGCCTGACGAGCACTAGCATAAGCATCTTCGAATAAAGCCTTTGCCATGGTACTATCCGCTGCACGATGCATCACATCAATCAAACGATCCGCTGCCTGACGATAGTCGGACTCACGTTGTGTTTTTTGTGCAATACGATTATAATATTCTGCAGAGAGAATAGACGCACCTGCACTATCCCAAACAGAGGCTAAATCCTTATAAATACTCACTTCATCACGCTTTCCCGCTTTTAATTCAGCATCCAGACGATCTAGTGATGGAATCCATCGAGCATCAATTTCTGTGCGTGCACTTTTTGATAAGGCGTCTAAATCAATCAGGCTCCCACTCCGTTTCGCCATGGCTGGGATAGAAGTCTTTGGAGCCTGAGTGTCTAAATAAAAATATAATACGATAACAAGGACAAAAGATCCTGCTAAAAGTAAAAATGGTTTAATCTTCAATTTCTTTCTTAATTTTTCCAGGGGCAAATTTAATCTTTTTCACCTCTTGCATAAACTCTTTACCAGGTTTAAAAGAAGGAATATGATGTTCAGGAATATTAACAGTAGTATTCTTTTTAATATTACGTCCTACCTTAGCAGCACGCTTCTTTAAAATAAAACTGCCAAATCCGCGTACATAAATATTCTCTCCGGATTTTAGTGTGTCTTTTACTTCTTTGAAGAAGGCTTCCATCGTTACTAAGACATCCACTTTAGGAATGCCTGTTTTCTCGGAAATTGCCTGAAATAAATCAGCTTTTCTCATTTGATTAAGGGTTTCTTGGGTTTAGTGTGTTCAATCGTAGGCCTAAAAATAAGTAAATTTTCCCTTATTCACATCCCTATCCAATAAAATTCCAAGTTCTTACAAGTTCCGCTATTTGCACGGCATTGGTCGCAGCACCCTTCCGAAGGTTGTCACTAACTACCCACAAATTTAAAGCACTTTTTACACTCTCGTCTCGACGTAGCCTGCCTACCCATACCCAATCATTCCCCGATGCTTGTAATGGCGTAGGATACTCATTTTGTGACGGATTGTCTAAAAGTCGCACTCCTGGTGCAGATGTTAAAATTTGTCTTATTTCTGTAATATCGTACTCCGACAAAAACTCCACATTCACACTCTCACTATGTCCGCCCGTCACTGGCACACGCACAACGGTAGCGCTAACGCCAATACTGTCGTCGCCCATAATCTTTCTGCTTTCCTTCAGCAACTTCTCTTCCTCAGTCGTCGACCCATCTGCTAAAAAATCGCCTCCGTGAGGTATTACGTTTAAATCAATTGGATGCGCATACGCCTTAGGTCCGTCCGAAATCCCTTGCCGCTCGTCCATCAACTGACGAACACCTATAACACCCGTGCCTGTCACCGCCTGATAGGTCGATACCACCACGCGTTTAATCCCGTAGCGCTTTCGCAACGGCTCTAAAGCCACTACCAGCTGTATCGTAGAACAATTAGGATTTGCTATAATACGATCCGACTCCGTTAGCAAATGTCCGTTTACCTCCGGTACAATCAACTTCTTATCCGGATCCATGCGCCATGCACTGCTATTATCTATCACCACCGTACCCACCTCCACAAACTGCTGCGCATACATTTTTGATGTCTTGCCACCCGCTGAAAACAAAGCTATATGCGGGCGCTTCGCAATGGCCTCCGCCATCGTATGAACTTGATATTCCTTCCCCTCAAATGCAATCATACGCCCTTGCGACTTATCTGAAGCAACTAAAATCAATTCATCAAAAGAAAACTTTCGCTCTGCAACCACACGCATCATCTCGCCACCCACCAAACCCGTTGCACCAACAATGGCTAAACGCATAAAAAATTGTTTTTACAAAGTTAATCCAATTCATGCTACTCGCGCTTTCTTGCCAACATTTTTGTAGGTTTGCGCAATAAATCAATAGCATGAAAATATTTATCACCGTATTAGTTATAGCCATCTTAGGCGCTGGTGGCTACTACTTTATTAGTAGCTCATCTAAATTTTCACCAGAAAAATATAAGCGTCAAGTAGAAGATGTCAGCAAAATTGAAAAAACAAATCCATTAAATTTTCTTAGTGTAGATGCTAGCGCTAAACGTACCCTCCTTGGCGTCGGTACTAAATTTAAAATTTCAGGCACCATCACAAGTAAAGCAAGCGCTACCACATTTAATGAAGTTGAATTACTCCTGCAATTCATCTCTAAAAACGGCGCTGTAATAAGCAGCATGGACTATACCCTCCACGAATCAGTGAAACCAAATAGCAGTATTAATTTCGATTTCAAAATTGAAAAGCCGCTAGACGCAGAAGATGTAAAATGTTCAATCAACAACGCTAAAGCTGAATAATAATGGCGCTCAAAGAAATACCATCGATCGACCTTGCACACTTCACGAAAGGAGATGCAGCGCAACGCGAACAATTTATTCAACAGTTAGGAGAAGCCTTCACAAACGTAGGATTCGTCTCGCTAAAAAATCACGGCATCAGTGACGATCTCATTGCGCAAATGTATGAGGAAGTAAAACGCTTCTATGCATTACCTCTCGAAACAAAACTTAAATACGAAATCCCAGGATTAGCCGGTCAAAGAGGCTATACCTCCTTCGGGAAAGAAAAAGCAAAACAAAGTGATGTAGGCGACCTAAAAGAGTTTTGGCAGTATGGCCAAAATGTAGAAGGAGAAACAATGAGCGATGAACATTATCCTCCCAACCCAACAGGTGAAGAGATAATTACCTTTAACCAAGTTTTCGCAGCAGCCTATCGTGCCTTTGAAAAAAGCGGAAGTGAACTACTTCGCGCCATCTCAATCTACCTACAACTTCCAGAAACCTTCTTCGATGATAAAATAAAAAATGGCAACTCTATTCTTCGCGCCATTCACTATCCACCGATCACTCAAGAACCAGCCTCTGCCATCCGTGCCGAACAACATGAAGATATCAATCTTATTACCTTATTGATTGGTGCTTCTGCGGATGGATTGCAAGTCTTAACACTCGATGGAGAATGGATTTCAGTACGTTCATCACCGGATCATATTGTCATCAACGTCGGAGATATGTTACAACGCCTTACCAACAATGTCTTGCGAAGTACTACTCACCGCGTAGTGAATCCTCCTCGCGAATTATGGCATACCTCTCGTTTCTCTATTCCATTCTTCCTGCATCCTCGCGATGAAATGCGCTTAGATGTTTTGCCAACCTGTGTGAATGAACAAAACCCTATTCACTATGCACCCTGCACTGCAGGAGAATATTTGAATGAACGTCTTATAGAAATCGGATTGAAAAAATAATATGAACGAATTTCGTCCTCGTCAGTTTAGTCTGCTACCCATTGCAGTAAAAAACATACTTATCATCAACGGCTTACTGTTGTTTGCTACCTTCGTATTCAACAACGTCTATCACATCGACCTAAACGATTACTTAGGTCTTTTCTTCCCTAAAAGTCCACACTTCCATCCGTGGCAGTTGATAACGCACATGTTCATGCATGGTAGCTTTATGCACCTATTTTCCAATATGCTCGCCTTCTACATGTTTGGCTCCGTACTCGAAAACTATTGGGGAACACGTCGCTTTGTAATCTTTTATCTGCTAACAGGGGTAGGCGCCGCCTTATGCTATTTGAGTGTCATGTGGTTTAATGCGCATCAAACAGAAGTATTGGTACAACACTTTTTAAATCACCCAACACCTTCCGGCTTACGCGACCTATTATTCACGCATCATCTAATCGATTTTATGCGATTGGATCAGAACTATATTGTAGGCGAGTTGATACAACCTTGGGAATCTTTCCCGCGTAGCTCACACTATGCAAATGAGGCGGTAGAAATCATGCGGAACTATCAACAAAACATGTATAATTTACAAGGAGCAGAATCATTAAATCTGTTCGACACACGTTTTGCTACCAACCTGGTAGGTGCTTCCGGAGCAGTGTTTGGTGTTCTATTTGCTTTTGGATACCTTTTTCCAAATACCATTATTTACTTCCAATTTTTTATTCCTATCAAAGCAAAATATTTTGTGATGATTTATGGTGCTTTGGAATTATATGCGATGTGGCAAAATAATCCAAATGATAATGTAGCACACCTTGCTCATTTAGGAGGTATGCTATTCGCCTTTATTTTGATTCGTATTTGGAATCGCCGTATTAAAAACAACCTATTTTAATGACTATCGAAGAAGCGCAAAAGGCCGTTGATAATTGGATCAACACAACAGGGGTACGTTATTTTAACGAACTAACCAATATGGCAATGCTTACCGAAGAAGTGGGAGAGGTGGCGAGAATTATCGCAAGAGAATATGGAGAACAGTCTAAAAAGAAATCAGACGAAGGAAAACAACTGGCGGATGAATTGGCAGATGTTTTATTTGTGGTAATTTGCCTTGCCAATCAAACAGGCATTGACCTCACAGAGGCCCTAAAAAACAACATCTCGAAGAAAACTCTCCGAGATGCTGATCGTCATAAAACAAACTCTAAATTGAAATAAATCGTTTATCGATTACCCATCGCTACAGCTTCATTGCTGATATCGTCGATGCTCATCGCTTGTAAATGCATTCCATCTGCACTTACGTTAATCGTTTGAAGTCCTTGCTTAACTTCGATGCGCTCAATAATCACACCTTGTTTGTTCAATAATGCAATATAATCACCGCTACGCAATTCAATTACGCGAGCATGACCCGGCTCTACCACTGTTTTATCAGAAGCTACCGAAGCATACGCATGATTATAACTGAATTGAACAATTTGTTTATCATTCGACTCGTTCTCTAACTTCATAGATACAGCCACTACCGGCGTTGTTTGCGTAGCAACAGCAATCGCTTTTCTGCTGATTTCAGCGGCATATGCATTTGCAATACGTTCTGCTTCAGCTGCGGGCATTGAAAAGGCAACATCATTTCTGAGGTCCATATGCAATTCTTTAGCTAATGCTGCTACCGAGCTAGCACTGATTGCACCATTTTTTACTTTCTCACTGATTAAATCAACCCAAGCATACGGTGATTCATACAAAGAACCAGAAATGCTTTGTTGCGTAGCAATAAAATAAGTACGATAGATATTACGTCCATTATACATTCCCAACTTCGTTACGTAAGCAATCTGCTCGTTGTTTAAGTTATGTACACTAAACAGCTTTTGCTCTTTACCACTCGTTAAGCAATAAGTAGTAACAACCGCTTTACCGTTGATATAAGACGTATCTTTCAATACTGGGGATGCGTTGCCAAAAGCAATACGTTTAGTATTCGTTTCATCTACACTGATACTGTTGACAGGATTTGTAAAAGATCCTGCAGTTTTGGTGTTTGCCAATGTATCTTTGCTTATTGCAAGGAATAACGAACTAATGGCAAGAAGTGTTGTTAAGTTTTTCATGATTAGAATTTTTGTCTTTTAGTTTTATGTTTCGATGAGGCTAAGGTAGTTCGAGAAGAAGCCCAAAACCATCAGCATAATCACGTATAATTATAACGGAATACACCAAATTACGTATGCGCGAATCTACGTACACACCACATACCCATATCCTCATCAAAAACGCTTCCATGCACAATTTGAAGGGGGTTGACGTACAAATTCCAAAGCATAAACTAGTAACAGTTACTGGTGTTTCTGGCTCTGGAAAATCTACCCTCGTCTTCGATACTTTATTCGCGGAAGGACAACGCCGTTATGTAGAAAGTCTTTCTTCCTACGCACGTCAATTCCTTCTACGAATGGACAAGCCCGAGGTAGAATACATCAAAG
Source organism: Chitinophagales bacterium (assembly GCA_947452995.1). GTDB lineage: Bacteria > Bacteroidota > Bacteroidia > Chitinophagales > CAIODY01 > JAHEYX01. The sequence goes on along the minus strand of CANGEV010000018.1, from coordinate 3,878 downwards.
GCCTAGCCCCTGCGATCGCCATCGAACAAAAGGTGAGCACCAAATCGTCAAGAAGCACTGTTGGAACAGCCACTGAGATCTATGATTACTTCCGCTTGCTCTTTGCGCGTATCGGCAAAACCTATTCGCCAATAAGTGGAGAACAAGTCAAAAAAGACGAAGTAAACGACATCGTTCAATTTGTTCAATCACAAGTGGAAGGCACGCGCATCCTTGTTTTATCGCGCATCTTACCACACCCAGATCGCAAGGCAGAACAACAACTCAGCATCCTTTTACAGAACGGCTTTTCTAGAATACGTATCGGAGAAGAGATATTTCTGATTGAAGATTGGCTCGCTGAAAACAAAAACACTAAAGCACTACCGCAAGACTGTTTTCTACTCATCGACCGCTTCGCTGTTGTATATAACGACGAAGACCACCTTTTTCGTATAGCCGACTCGATAAAAACTGCATTTGAAGAAGGGCAAGGTGAATGTGCTATCCTTATTCACGATAACAATCAAACCCATTGGTTCTCTAACAAGTTCGAACGCGACGGCATGAGCTTCGATGAACCGAATGAACACTTCTTCTCTTTCAACAGCCCTTTTGGTGCCTGTAAGAAATGTGAAGGCTTTGGTCATGTACTAGGTATTGATGCGGAGCTCGTATTTCCAAACAGATCACTTAGCGTATTCGATGGCGCAATAGCAGCGTGGAAAGGAGATAAAATGAGCGAATATCAACAATTGCTTATCCAAAACGCACATCGTTTCAACTTCCCTATCCATCGACCCATTAAAGAATTAACGAAAGAACAATACAATTTACTCTGGACGGGCAACCAATATTTTGAAGGATTGAATAGTTTCTTCAGAATGTTAGAAACACAGACCTATAAAATTCAATATCGTGTAATGCTTTCGCGCTATCGCGGAAGAACGACCTGCCCGGAATGTAATGGTAGTAGAATTCGTAAAGAGACTAGCTATGTTCAGGTTGGCGGGTTTACGCTCGGCGAACTTTTACTCATGCCGATTTCCGACCTTGCACCGACCTTAGCAAATTTGAAATTGAATGCCTATGATCAGAGTATTGCTAAAATCATTTTTGCTGAAATCAATAACCGTCTTGAATTTCTCTTACAAGTAGGCTTAGGTTATTTACATCTCAACAGAAACTCATCTACCTTAAGTGGTGGTGAAACGCAACGCATCCAACTCACGCGTTCCTTAGGTAGTAATCTTACTTCTTCGCTTTATATTCTCGACGAGCCAAGCGTGGGTTTACATCCACGCGATACCGATCGTCTGGTTAAAGTATTGCTCCGTCTTCGCGACTTGGGGAATACCGTTCTTGTTGTGGAACACGAAGAAGAGGTGATGCGCGCTTCGGATTATATTATCGACATGGGCCCAGAAGCAGGCGTACATGGCGGAGAAGTAGTCTTTAGTGGCGATTATAAAGCCCTTGGCAACGACGAGCGTTCCCTTACCACTAAATATCTTCGTGGTGAATTATTCATACCTACGCCGGAATCGAGAAGAGCTTCTAATTATCATTTAGACCTGAACGGCTGCCGTCAGAATAACCTCAAAAATGTAGACGTCAAAATTCCACTCAATAATTTAGTAGTGGTAAGTGGCGTAAGCGGCTCTGGAAAAACAACACTCATCCGCCAAATTTTACATCCTTCCCTTCAAATCGCTTTAGGACAAACGGCCGATCAAAAGCCAGGTTTGTTCGACGGACTAGCTGGCGATATAAAAAAACTACATTTCGTCGAGCTTGTCGATCAAAATCCACTGGGCAAAAGCTCTCGTAGCAACCCAGTAACTTACGTGAAGGCCTATGATGAGATTCGTGATTTGTTCTCAAAATTGCCGGAATCAAAAGTGAAAGGCTTATTACCAAAACACTTCTCCTTTAACGTAGAAGGTGGTCGTTGTGAAACCTGCAAGGGCGATGGGCAGGTAATTGTAGAAATGCAATTCTTGGCCGACTTACACCTGCAATGTGAAGAATGTAAAGGCATGCGCTTTAAGTCGAATGTGTTAGAAGTAAAGTATAAAGGGAAAAACATCTACGACATTCTAAACATGACTGTCGACGAAGGCTTATTATTTTTTGAAAACATAAAAGGAATTGTTGATCGTCTTCGTCCGCTACAACAGGTGGGACTAGGCTATGTCGGCTTAGGTCAAAGCAGTAGCACTTTAAGTGGGGGAGAGGCACAGCGGGTGAAGCTGGCTTCTTTCTTAGTGAAAGGTACCTCGCCGAAGCCGGGCTTATTCATATTCGACGAACCGACGACAGGCTTGCATTTCCACGACATACAAAAATTACTCATCGCATTCGATGCCTTGATAAAAATCGGTCATAGCGTTATTGTAGTAGAACACAACCTAGATGTCATCCAATACGCCGACCATGTGATCGATTTGGGTCCGGAAGGGGGTGCTGGCGGAGGCGAGATTGTATTCACAGGCACGCCAGAAGAATTATTGAAATGTAAGGCAGGATATACTGGAGAGTATTTACGTTTGCGGAAGAAGGCGAAGTAAACAGCACGAATCGCCACCAAAGAAAATGCCCTAATCCACGTCGAACTAATCATCGACAACGGATTAAGGCATGAAGACTTAATCTTTAATAAAGACTATTGACCTTATTACACCACCGCAATACACTTCAACTCAATCGCAATAGCGGTTGGCAACGACAAAATCTCGACCGTCGTCCGGCAAGGTAAGCTGTCCTTGAAGTATTCTGCATACAACTTATTCATCGTTGGGAAATCTCCTTTCATATTCGTTAAGAATACCGTCACATCCACCAAGTTCTCCCACTTCGCTCCCGACTCTTCCAAAACGATTTTTATGTTTTCAAACACGCTATGACATTGCGCTTCGAAATCATAAGCTGTCAGCTTCCCGCTTTCATCATATACGTTTCCCGGGATCTCGTTCGTACCCGGCTTGCGCGGACCAATACCACTCAAGAATAATAAATTTCCCACCTTACGTGCGTGCGGATATAAACCTACTGGCTTTGGCGCCTTTCCTGTTGTTATTTTTTCTGAACTCATTTTTATTGTTTTTATCCCATTTGAATCATTAACTGTCCTTTCTCTACGGTAGTCTTTTCCTTAACCACAATCTTCTTCACGACGCCGTCACCAGCCGCTTTCAAGACATTCTCCATTTTCATCGCTTCCAACACACAAAGAGAATCGCCTTTCTTAACTTCTTGTCCTTCTTCCACCATCATACGCAAAATCAAACCTGGCATTGGCGCTTTCAAATCATTCGCTTTGTTACCCGCCTTCGCATCCATTCCTAATTGCTTCAACAAGAGATCAAAGCGATCTTTCACATTCACCGTATACTCATTTGCATTTACACGAATGCGTGCCGTTTTCTCCTCTTTGTTCAAACTTAATACCGTCGCGTTATAAGAACGTCCTGCCATCAAAATGTGAAACTGTCCATCGCCCACTACTTGCATATCCCAAGGACAGTCTACTCCATTTACTTGTGGAACACCGTCCTTAAATTCAAGCTGCATAGCCTGAGCTTCATTTACTTTTACTTCTAACATAATTATTCGTTTATCGTCCAGGACACCGTTCCGTCCTTTTCGTCTTTAATACTAATTCCTTTTTCCGTTAGTTGATTGCGGATCAAGTCGCTGGTGGCAAAGTCTTTCTTAGCACGCGCTTCTTTACGAATGTTAATCAACACTTGCATCACATCGTCCATCTTGCTACCACTCGTTTGAACACTTTCTTGTAATCCGAAAATGCCATATACAAAACGCTCAAAGGTATTCGCCATCAAAGCTAATGCGCCTTCGCTTGCCTCGCCCGCTGGCAATTGCAAGTTCTTCACTGC
>CANGEV010000017.1 GCA_947452995.1 Chitinophagales bacterium | reverse complement strand
GCTTCAAGTGGTAACCAAGGTAATATTCAAACAACGAACAGAACCTTCCCAAGTACAGCTAGCTATGTGTATGATGGAACAGCGAGTCAATCAGCAGGGTCTGGTTTGCCAGCAACAGTAGCGAACTTGACGGTTAATAATACGGGTACAGGTTCTAATAACATGGTTACGCTTGCCCAAACGACGACTGTTACAAATACATTGAATTTGTTGGATGGACATTTTGCAGCAACAGGTTCAATAGTGTTGGTTGTATCAAATACAGCAGTAAACGCGATCACAGGCTATGCTTCGATGGCTTTAGCAAACAATTCATCGTATGTAGAGGGTAACTTACGTCGTAAGGTAACCACGGGTGTTTACGACTTCCCATTGGGAACTTCGCAGAATTATCAATTGGCAACGATCACTGTAAACAGCAACACAAACGTAGATAATATCTTGGTATACTTTGACAAGTTTGCGTCAGGTTGTGGTTATACAGGTAATACGCCAAGCTTCTATGCGAAGCCGAGCAATGGTTCTCAATCAGGATTTGTGGATGATATGTTGAATTTTGGTTACTATACAGTGGAGCCTTATAACGCAAGTAATGTGTTAGTTACAACTCCGAATATTTCTTACGATGCGCAGATGTTGTTCAACGGACACAATAATGGTATCAGCGGCTATGCAAACGTAAACAGCTACTATACTTTGATGAAGAAGCCAGCATGTGGTGGTGCATGGGGCCTGTATGGTGGAAGCTTTGCAACGAGCACGAACCAGGCACAGAATAGCAATAGTGGAGCCGTAGCGTTGAAATTACAAGGCCTAGTATCGTTCTCACAGTTTGGAGCAGGCTTTAGCAGCAGTACAGTATTGCCATTGGAAACGACAGGCTTCACAGGTGAGCAAACGAAAGATGGCAATGCCTTGACTTGGACAACCTTGAGTGAAGAAGCAACGATTAAGTTTGTGATTGAGCGCAGTGAGAACGCAGATGACTTTACAGCAATCGGAGAGGTAGCAGCAAAAGGAGCACGTAACAGCGGCGCAGACTATAACTTCTTGGATGCGAAAGCAGGTACAGGCATTCATTACTATCGTTTGAAAGCAGTAGATGTAGATGGTAATGTTAGCTACAGTGAAATGATTGCATTGGGTAGCAAGGGTAATATCAGCAACTTCAATGTATATCCCAACCCGGCGGCTAACGAAATACACTTTGCGTATCAGTTGATGCAAGCAAATACACAAGCTACGTTAAAAGTATATAGCATGAACGGCGCTTTGATGCATGCAGAGACGTTGACTAAGAATAATCAAGAGTATCTACTAGATACCCGGGATTATCAAAACGGGTTATACTTCTATGAAGTTATTGCTGGAGGGCAGAAACTATATACAGGTAAATTTAATATTTCTAAATAGGGTTTATCTATATACATACAACCACACCGGGGTCTGATTAATCACCTTTATGACCTTGTAGGCCTGCATCTAACCTCGATGCAGGCCTTTTAGTTTAAGCTCTTCGCTATAGGTCTTTCAAGAAGTTTTGTGCAAACAATTTTTTGCCACGATTTTAATTTGGTTTCATTCCAATTTGCGGTGTCGAGCTTTGCGTTTTTTAGCGAACCGGCGTAGAAGCGCGTAAATAAGCCTATTCCAGCGACGAATGGAATAATATAGTAGTCTTGTCTCATTAAATAAATACTTGCTACTGCAGATAAGCCACAACCTAATAAAGCGGTGATTCCATGTTTAAAGTTATGTGCATAAACCGATCCTGCTCCTGGAACAATAGCGGATAGCCATAGAGCAGCTGTAGGGTTTTTATCTTTTGGGAAGTCATTTTTCCAGGTAGAAATAATTGAATCGTTTACAAGCGAATTTAAATTCTTCACGTGATTGAATAGATAGGCGGTATCCAAAATCATGCATGCGCTTACGCAAGCTAGTAGTTCTGAATTATAGTTCTGCTTTTCTATTTTGAGCAGGATCTCTAAAGCTGCTTGAAACCTACCTTGTGCTGCCGAAACATAAGCCCATTTGTAATTGTACTTATCTTGCTCAGTTGCTGATAACAGCTCTTCTTGAATATTCGCTAAAGCGTTTCGCGCTTCTAGCCAGTTTTGATGATTGATCGCTGAGTCTGCTAGTTGAAGATATAAGGCATTGATCAGTGGCGTAGCAGCTAGGTTTGTTGACCTTAGCGAATATATTTTCTTACTGATATCTAGCTGAAAGTCGTGCTGCGAAATAGTTTGCGCATACAAAAAGTTACTCCACCAAGCGAGGGCCCATAATAGCCATAATTTCTTCATGATAGTGTTCTTTTTGTTTACTTGCAGAAGCCTTGTTTAATAGATAGGTTCCATAAATGTTTCCTAAATAAAAAAGAGTGCCAATGCCACCAAATGTAATAAATAGGGGCGAACGAATGCCTCCTTTCTCATAAGCCTCCCATGTTTCTAAGCCCAATAAAGCAATTCCTGTAAAGGTACTGAGGGCTTGTCGGGGTTTACCAAGGTAGGCTTTACCAAGACCAGGCACGAAAACAGATAAGCCTGTTGCGAAGAATTTGTTTTTGTGCTTGGCATTCATATGTCCTGTAACAGCTTCAAACAAGCTATTCCACGATTCATCTAAATAAATATTCGTGTTAGAAGTGTCTTTTGTAAAATGTTCTATCCAGCACGCAATGAAGGCTTCATAGTTTTCCTCGTAGGCTGCGATGCTCGCCTGATAAAAACGTATATGTTTTTCGTTAATATTGTTTAGGTCGGAATAATTTCTAAACGTCTTCGCATGTTCATTATAAAATTGAAGTGCAGCCGTTTTATTTTTCAAAAGCGAATTTGAATCTGTAATGTTGATGAAATCTGAATGTGTACTGGGTAAAATTTTCTTGCTTTTTAATTGTAAGCGTTGTTCACAATATAAAATGCTATCCGATTTAGGATAGAAAGAAAGATATTTTTCTGCGCTGCTATAAGCGTTTTCATTTAGCAGAAAAAGAAAAAAATTATAGTTGAAAGCTTCTTGTGCAAGCGCTTTTAACGGCATTATACCACTTGTTATAACTATTAAAAGAAAAATTGCTTTGCGCATTTTAATAGTCGTTTACCGGGTCGTAGATTAAATCTAGATAGTTGTTCAGCTCGTCTTCGTGATAGTCCTTTATTCCCATTGGTGTGCAGCGAGAAAGTCGATCCGCCGATAATGCGAGTGCTTTGACTAGATGAAAATGTTGGAGCGCATCTTTCGCAAATCCTGAACAGGAAGGGTAGTGCGGACAGTTAGTTTGGAATGCTTCCGAAATTAGATTTTGATAAAAGTAAAGCGCTGCAGCTAAAGGCGTTTTTAAAATACCTGCATGCGCATAGGTTCGTCTCGCGTTAGCAAGTGTTGTTGTATTCGTTCTTACAGCTAATTGTATAGGATCAGTTTGTTGTATTAGCATTTCTTGTGCACTACTAGTCGTGTGAAATGCAATCAAAATTAATATTGCGAAAATAAGTGTGCAAAGGTATCTCACGTATGCATATGATTTTTACAAGTGTGCGTTTATTTTTTTTTCGAGCTTTCTAAAAGTGCACGAATTAATTCGTGCACTTTTAATAAACGTATTTTCCCTTTGTTTTAGTATGCAGCTTATTCAATTAATTCCAAAACGCTTTTACCGCGTTCTCAATATCCAGTACATTATAGCCACAGTCGGTATACAACTGTTGTTGTGAGCCATGCTCAATATATTGATCTGGAATACCAAGACGTTTCACGCTCGCGTTAAAGCCATTGTCTGACATCCATTCCAATACAGCACTTCCCATACCACCCATAATACAGCCATCTTCGATGGTTATAATCTTACTGTATTTAGAAAAAACCTCCTGCAATAATTTTGCATCCAACGGCTTAACAAATCGCATATCGTAATGCGCCGGATGAATGCCTTCTGCACCAAGCTTTGCCATAGCCTCAACCACTGCATTTCCGGTATGTCCGATACTGAGAATCGCAACCTTTTCTCCTTCTGCGATTTTACGTCCTGTCCCAATTTCTATTTCCGCAAATGGCTTTTTCCAATCAACCATTACACCTTCTCCGCGTGGGTATCGAATACTGAAAGGGCGATTGTTTTTTTCTAACTGAGCTGTATACATCAAATTACGCAGCTCTTCTTCATTCATTGGAGCACTCACCACCATATTCGGGATACATCTGAAATACGCCATGTCATAGGCTCCGTGATGTGTTGCTCCATCATCACCAACGACACCACCACGATCCAAACAGAAGATGACACCCAAATTTTGTAAGGCAACATCATGAATCACCTGATCATAAGCACGTTGCATGAACGAGGAGTAGATATTACAGAATGGACGCATGCCTTGTGTAGCTAAGCCTGCAGAGAAAGTCACTGCATGTTGTTCTGCTATGCCTACGTCGAAAGCACGATCTGGCATTTCTTTCATCATGTATTTCAAGGAAGAGCCACTCGGCATTGCCGGCGTGATTCCCATGATCTTATCATTTTGTTTTGCCAATTCGATAATCGTATGACCAAAAACATCTTGATATTTCGGAGGCGTAGGTTTGTCAGAAACTTTCTTAATTAGCTCGCCCGTTTGTGGATTGAATAATCCTGGCGCGTGCCATAAGGTTTGATCTTTCTCTGCTAAATCATATCCCTTACCTTTTGTCGTTACTATGTGCAACAACTTTGGTCCGTTGATATTTTTCAACTCACTCAATACTTCAACTAATCGAATGACGTTATGTCCGTCAATCGGACCGAAATACCTTAACTTAAGGGCTTCGAAGATATTACTCGATTTTGAAATAATTCCTTTCAAAGACGCTTCAATCTTACTCAGTAAAGCTTGTGATGTTTTTCCGCCAGGTACATGACTCAAAGCGTCCCAAACATCATTACGGAATTTATTATAGGTTGAAGAGGTGGTAACATCTGTTAAATATTCTTTCAAGGCCCCAACATTCGGATCGATGGAAATGCCATTATCATTTAAGATGATTAGCATATTCGCATTACTTACACCTGCATGGTTCATGGCCTCAAAAGCCATACCTGCTGTCATACTGCCATCTCCTATCACTGCAATATGTTGCTTATTCAGCTTCAAATAATGGCTAGCCTCAGCCATTCCTAAAGCAGCAGAAATAGAAGTTGAAGAGTGACCAACACCAAAAGTATCATATTCACTTTCGTCGCGCTTTGGAAAACCACTGATCCCTTTATATTTTCTATTCGTATGAAATACATCTCTTCTTCCTGTCAAGATTTTATGCCCATAGGCTTGGTGTCCGACGTCCCACACCAATTGATCATTCGGTGTATCAAACACGTAATGTAATGCTACAGATAATTCTACCACGCCCATGCTAGCGCCGAAGTGTCCGCCATGTGTCGCTACCGTATCTACAATAAACTGTCTCAATTCTTGACAAAGTTGAGGCAATTGATCCTTGCGTAGTTTACGCAAGTCGGAAGGGTAGGTCACTTTTGCTAATAATGGTCCAGGAACGGCTGCTGACATAGAGATGCTTATAAGAGGTCTTGATAGGTAAAAATACTCAAAAATTTCGGGGCTTGTTTAATCTTACCCTAAGCAATTACAAATAAAAGTTAAAATTGTTCAGTATTTGGGCGAGAATTTCTTTAGTGGAAATGTGTAACTTCGCGTTTCTAAAAATCAAACACATTATGGCCATACGAATTTTAGCCAATGACGGCATTGAAGCAAGCGGTAAAAAGCTTTTAGAAGCAGCCGGCTTTGAAGTGGATACTAATAAAGTTCCGCAAGAAGAATTAGCAACTGCATTGAAGAATTATGATGCGATTTTAGTGCGTAGTGCAACTAAGGTTCGTCAAGACTTGATTGATGCTTGTCCGAATATTAAGTTGATTGGTCGTGGAGGTGTTGGTCTAGATAATATCGACGTTGCTTATGCGGAGTCGAAAGGTGTAGCGGTGGTGTATACACCCGCTGCAAGCAGTCGTAGTGTGGCTGAATTAGTGATTGCCAAAACGCTAGCGGGCGCTCGTTTCCTACATCAAGCGTATCGTGATATGCCGAACAATGGTGTTGCACAGTTCAATGATTTGAAAAAGGCTTACAGTGCTGGGTTTGAGTTGAAAGGACGTACGATGGGTATTGTTGGTATGGGTCGTATTGGACAAGAAGTGGCACGCATGGCCTTCGGTTTAGGCATGAATGTAATCAGCTTCAAACGTAATGGTGAAGCCACTGTTTTGCCAATTGAAATTGCAGGACAAACAATTAATGCTACGATTCCTTGTGTGAGCATGGATGAATTATTGGCTACGAGTGATGTTGTAACAATCAATACAACAGGGAAGAAAGGCGACGCGCCAATTATGACTGCTGCTGAATTCGCTAAGTTGAAAAAAGGAGCTATAGTTGTCAACTGTGCTCGCGGTAATGTATGGGTGGAAGCCGATTTACTAGCTGCTTTGGAAAATGGTCAGGTAGGCTTTGCTGGTGTCGATGTGTTCGAAAAAGAGCCTACAGAAAATGCTGCTTTACTAGCGCATCCACGTGTTGGCGCTACACCGCATATCGGTGGATCTACAAAAGATGCACAAGAGAGAATCGGATCTGAGTTAGCGACCCAAATCATCGAGTTCTTCGGCAGATAATTCAATAAATTTTAATTTGTTTTCTGGAAGGTGCTTCGTAACGGAGCACCTTTTTTGTTGTCAATCACAACAAGATAGGTCCCGAAGGATAAATTGCGAATGTCTTCAACAACGCTACCGCCCGCCTTGATATTCCGTGTAATGATTGCTTGCCCTAGCTGATTGTAAATCGCGTAGGAATGCGCGTTTTCCGGCAGTTCAATCACTAGAAAATCATTTGTTGGATTTGGATAGATATGTGCGTTATTCGTGTGATAATCCATCGTTTCAACAGCATTCACCACAGGGGAAACATAAGGATGTAGGCTATCTCTGTATACAATGGAAGTGATGGTTTCGTTACCAGCAATTTCGCTTGTGATAATTTCTACGACCGGCCAATCATAGCCCTTCGCCAAGAACTTATATTCATGACGAATAGACGCGATATTACTTACGTTTAGGCCCAATGTATCTAAGGCCACACTATCGAGAATGTTTAGCTTAGCGTGTATGCGCGTTACGTTATAAAAGGTATCGCTAGGCGTGAGTAAAGTGCCGAAGCCGTCAACTACATTATGGCGTATACGTTGTTCTTTAATAGTAAAGCCAACCACAGGAATCGTCAGTGTATATTTATAGTTACTGCTATCGATATTACCGAATGTACATGGTAATTTATACAGCAAATCAGCGCTGGAGTATCTTAACGGAAAAGGAATCCCTTGGATATTGCCTGCGAAGCCAGCTTGCGTAAATTTCGTAGACGTCTTGCGATAGTAATTCCACACATTACTCAGCGCAAAGCCTGCTACACTCATGTTGTTCTTCTCAGGCGCCGCTAAATTGCTGCTCGTGAAAAATGCGAATGCATAGGTCGTTGGTGATCCAAATAGCGTCGTGAAGGAGTCTGTAAATTGGCTACTTCTCGTTAGCTGACTATAATCCCAAACGACGTTTGATCCCGTTGTAGCGAAATCAACGCCGGCAGTAGCATTACATTTGATATAGCGTAAATATTCTCCGGCAAACACTAAGTCAGAACTATCAATAATGGGCGCAGTTTGCGCGTTGGCAGTTGCAAAGCCTAGCAAGGCTAAGAAGAGTAGTTGTAGTTTGCGCATATGTTTTATTTTATCGCATGAGGATGATATCCCCCTTTTTGATGTGTTCGTCGCCATTCGCATCTAGAAAACGAATTTCATAAATGTAAGTGCCTATTTCTTGCTCCTCACCCTGGAAAGTGCCATCCCAACCTTCTTGTAAGGAACGGGTGGCAAATATTTTTTGGCCGTAGCGATTATAAATTGAAAAGTCTTCTAATTGAATTTTGTCGTTGAACATTTTCAAACTGAATACATCGTTGTTTCCATCTTTATTAGGCGTAAATGCATTATAGATTGGCAAGTCTGTCATTACCTTCACCACGACAGTTAATTCATCGCTGGCTTTACAGCCTTTCATGTCCTGCACAGTGAGGGTATAATTTGTAGTCTTGTGAGGTGTTAAAATTGGATGCAAGCTATGTTCGCCAAGTATATTTATTTCAGGTGTCCAGCTATACGTTAAAGGAGTGTTTGTGTTCAACAAGGGTTCTGGATGTACACTCTCTCCAGCAAAAATTGCATAATCAAGTCCGGCATACACTTGCAATAAGGGAGTATTGAAATGAAAGTCGAGCGAGTCTTTACAATGATTTGCATCTTCAACTACTACATGGTAGTCTCCGTTTTCTAAGTTGTCGATGTGTTGCGCATTTAAGCCTGTATTCCACACGTACTGATAAGGTGCTGTTCCTCCCGAACAACTTAAGGTGATCATTCCATCCTTAGAATAAGAACAGGTAGGCGGAATGGTAACAATCGGACTCGCATTAATTTTCGCAGGTTGGGATACGTTGATGGTAGCCGTTGCTGTGCAGCCAAGAGAATCACTTAAATGAACAGTATAAGCGCCCATTCCGACAGTGATGGAAGCATTATTTTGTACAGGAATTGTATTCCAATTTAAATTAAATGGCGGAATACCATTGTTCACGTTTGCGAGTAAAATCGCGTCTTTGACACCGTTACAGCTGATGCTTTTTATTTGCTGTATCGAAATAGCGGTTTGATCAATATTCACCTTAAACGTAGCCGTATCGAATAAAGTGTTAGTACAACCAAATTGGGCGATTGCTTTAATAGTTTGAGATTGTATTGGCGTATAATTTAGATTCGCGCCTGATCCTATCCAATTTCCATTAGCGTACCAATTAATACTTTGCGATTGAATGCCGTTTGGTAAGAAGGCATATGCATCGCCATTGGCAGTCCAGGTACTATTATTTCTACCGGCAATAACATTCGCGATTGTTCCCGTGCTATTATGTATTCCTTCGGTTGCATTCCCATTATTCCAAACCGTACAAATTGGCTTATTTAGAAGATGTACTTCAATAATATTGCTCGTTTCAAAAAGCTTAATTTGCGTAGTTGTTGTTACACCACATCCATTTGCACCGGCAGCATAATGCGGTACTTGATTATAACTAACAACTAGTCGACGATAAGGAGCATTCCCATAAATAGCATAGCTAATCGTTCCTCCCCAACGAGGATCTAGATCTTGCCATGGAGCCATGATGACAGTTTGAGGCACGAAACCACTTGCATTCGGCAATGTAAAACCTGCCCAGCTATTAGGTTGGTTGGCTGAAAAACTGATCCAACCATTGGATCCGATATAAAATTGTTGATAGCCATTGCCAAAGAAACAGAAGTCGAATCCTATGTTTAGAGCTCTGGTTTGATCATCATCTCCTAAAGTAACACTGTTCGCTCCAATATATGGGTCAGGATTAAAGCTAATTCCTTGTACCGAATAGCTCTGCGTAGCACTTGGGGCGTTCATTAAATTGGCATGCAAATTAAGGGGGGAACCTGCACAAATTGTTGTGTCGTTATTGATGACTAGCTCAACAACAGATTGTGCACGGCTTTGGAGAAAGCATAATAGCAGACCAATAAAAATAGCAGCAGAACGCATATAGATTTATTCAAACTAAAGGTACTAATTTTTGTTTTTTTATTTTCGAATACATTTATCGTTAAATTTGAGCTTAAATAGTACACTATGCGTCAATATGCTGTTATTTCAGGAGGGTCAAGAGGAATAGGAAAAGCCATTGCTAGCGCGTTGGCAGCGAGAGGCTTTGGCGTATGTTTGTTGGCAAGGAATGAAGATACCTTACGCAAGACAAGTGCGGAGTTGCAAGCGAATTTTCCGCAGGCAGAGGTGCTTTACTATGCAGTGAACCTAGCTGATAAAAAGGCTTGTGCAACGCTATATCAGGATTTGAGTACGAAGTGGCCGCAGGTAGATATTTTGGTTAATAATGCGGGTAGCTTTCAGCCAGGCAATCTAATGGCAGAGCCGGATGGCTTGTTCGAAGCCATGATGGAAAGTAATTTGTTTTCCGCTTATTACCTAACACGCGCAATTTATCCGCACTTGCAGAAAGGAGCCTTGAAAATGATTTTCAATATATGCTCCACGGCTAGTCTACAAGCATATCCCAAAGGTGGTAGCTATGGCATTGCTAAGTTCGGACTGCTTGGCTTTTCACGTAATTTGCGTCTGGAATTAGCGGAGCAAGGCTATCGTGTTACTGCGATCCTGCCAGGACCAGTATTAACGGATTCTTGGGGAGATATCGATTTACCCAAGGAACGCTTCATGATGCCAGAAGATATCGCACAGGTGGTGATTGCAGGCTTAGAGATGAGTCCGCAAGCATTTCCAGAAGAAATAATCATGAACCCGATTTCCGGGAAAATTTAAGCTGTTTTACTTTTTGTCGTGGCGTGCTGCATTCTTTTGATACATCAGCTGAATAAGCATGAATAGAACAAAGAAATAACCAATCGAAATCGCATTGGCGTATTTTGTTTCCCAATGTTTCATATTCACAAAAAGGATGATGGAAGCGCTTAATATGGAGAGCAGCAAATAGATAAAAGCGACTGTTCCATCTTTAAAGCCGAGGAATGCCATATGGTGGGTAATATGATCTTTACCGCCTACAAACGGGGATTGACCGCGCATAATTCTACGAATCGAAACAGTGGTCGTATCGATTAAAGGAATCGCAAAGACAAGAAGCGGGGTGATAAATTGACGAATTTGAAATTCGGGTCCATTAACATCACGAAGATTCCAAATAAAATGAATGCTCGCGGCAGATAAGAAGGCTCCGAGGAATTGCGATCCTGTGTCACCCATATACATTTTGCTAGGATGCCAGTTATAGAATAAAAAACCTATTAAGGCTGCCACAACGCCTAAACTAGTGATGAAAAAGAAAGGATCTAACTTGCCTTGCATATTGGCAAATACTAGGATCGCCAAAATAATAACTCCTGAAATCGAACTCACGATACCATCCATATTGTCGAGCATATTAATCGAATTCATCACACCCACAACCCATAGAATCGTGAACACGTAATTTACCAATCTAAAGGGTGTTACATCGATGATAATACCTGCACTTAAAAGAATAACCCCACAGAATAATTGTCCGGAGAACTTTAAAAGAGGTTTTGTATTATAAGCATCATCTGCCAATCCTATTAAAAAACCAACGGTCGAGCATAATAAAATCGCCAACTGATGCTTATTGATGCCTATGGCCTCTACCTCAGAATTGATTTGCGGATAAATGGCGCACAGTGCGAAGGAGAATAGAAATAAAATAAAAAATGAAATACCCCCGAAGGCAGGTTTGCTAGTGCTTGCCCAGCGTATGATCTCCGTCTCGGCGCCATTGCGCATTCCGAGGTTTTTTGAGAAATGAAGGAATAAGCTATTTACTAAAATAGACAGAAAAACTCCGACGATGAATAGTACGAAGGAGGTCAGTGAAAGGTCGAGGTTGTTAAGATTCATAATCTTTGGGTTGGGTGTTTGTCAGGTGAATCCATTCCAAATTTACAAAAAATAATTGAACCCTTAATCTTGTAAATGCGACCAAGCAATATAGGTCATCAAGCCAACACCTGTTTCATAGGCATCCGCGCTAATGTCGAAGGAAGGCGTATGTACCGGAGCGGTAAATTTTCCATCCGTACTTGAAGTACCAAGACGATAATAGCAGATTGGGATTTCATGGCCGAAGAACGCAAAATCTTCTGCCGTCATACGAAGATCAAGCTCTTTCACATTTTCATTCCCTAAATAAGTTTGTGCTATATTTCTGCATTTGCTAGTTACCGCAGGGTCATTTACTAGGCAAGGATAGCCTTTTGAAATTTGTATATCCAAACTTCCGCCCATACCTTCTGCAATGCCTGTTGCAATACGAATCATGTTCTCATGCGCCTTCTTGCGCCACGTTTCATCCATCGTGCGGAAAGTCCCTGCAATATGTACTTCGTCAGGTATTACGTTGGTTGCGCCGTTGGCAATAAATTTCCCAAAGGACAATACTGAAGGAATAATTGGATAAGCATTTCTACTCACAATCTGTTGCAAGGCCACAATAATATGCGAACCGATTAATACCGGGTCGATCACTGTCTGTGGTAAAGCTCCATGTCCGCCTTTGCCTTTCACCGTCATATGAATCTCATCTGCACTAGCCATATACAAGCCTTCTTTAAAGCCAACCGTTCCGGCGGGTAGGTTGGGGTAGACGTGTTGCGCAATCACGCATTCCGGACGAGGGTTTTCTAAGGCTCCTTCTTTAATTAAAACAGACGCTCCGCCTGGTTCTTTCTCTTCTCCTGGCTGAATGAATAACTTAATGGTTCCTTCCCACTCCTCTCGTGTATCATGGAGAATTTTTGCAGCACCTAATAAGCAAGCAGTATGGACATCATGCCCGCAAGCGTGCATCACGCCGTCGTTTACGGAGCAGTACGGTTCATTGCTTTTTTCTAAAATGGGTAAAGCATCTAATTCGCAACGCAAACCAATAACCTTTTTCGATGGATTTTTTCCTTCGATCAAAACAATCAAGCCGGTATTTGCAATCGGTTTGATAGTGGAAAATCCCCAACTCCGTAAGGTCACTTCAACGAAGCGAACGGTATTCACTTCTTGAAAAGATAATTCAGGATTTTTGTGAATATGTTCACGAATCTGTTTTACCTGCGGTAATACCTCGGCTGTAAGCGTTTTAATGCGTTGGATCACGATGATTAGCGGTTTTAGTGCTCGTCGATTTTTTCTTCGTAGCACTTTTGTTGGATGAATTTTTATTGGCCGGAGTAGATGGCTCCTTATTCTCTTTGGATCCAACTGTAGTGGATGGTTCTTTCACTGTTTTAGTATTCGAACGCGTCTGTGAAGAGTCTTTTGCGACGGCACTTGCTGGCTTTTTCTTTTTCGTAGTCGGCTTCTTGGCAGCGGCGCTTTTCCCTAAGGTATCTGCTTTCAAACGTTCGAGTGAGTCTTCTCTACGTTTATCCTCCAGGCGAAGCAAACGTATTTCATTACGCATCCATTCTGGTCGGTCGTTGACATTATTATCCGGCTCTACGTTCACGATATCTGGAATGATGAAGGTACCTTTAATCGTTTCGTTGATTTGCTTCTCTAGTTTATAAGCTTCTGCCTTATTGGTGAAATCCCCCACGCGCAATTTGAAGTTGGGTTGCTGATAAGTTAAATAGGTAGGGACATCTGGAAATAAGTTAAGGAAGGCCACTTTAATACGCAGCACTTCTTCTCTGTCGGAGGATGATTTGAGTTGAATACGCCATCCTGGCTGACGGCTCGCGCTTACATTATTCGATACCACATGGCGACGGACTACTTTATTGACTTCGTCGGGCTGTACTAAGGTGATGCCGGAGCTAGAAGAAGGTTGTGCTTGTGCGATGCTGAAGCATGACAAGAACCATACGCAGGCAAATAAGAGTTTTGTTTTCATCGTTCCCTACAAAAGTACGAAACGTGGTGGGTCTTGTTAAAAAAAACAAACCCGACTGTTGTGTATAACAATCGGGTTTGTGTGATATTACAAACAGTCTATCCGTCAGCTGACGGATATGTTTTTTAGTAATCCATGCCCATTCCACCGCCTGGCATTGCCGGAGCAGCAGGTTTAGGTTCTGGTTTTTCTACGATAGTACATTCTGTTGTCAATAACATACCTGCTACCGAAGATGCGTTTTCAAGGGCTACACGACTTACTTTCGTAGGATCGATAACACCTGTGCTTAACAAGTTTTCGAAGTTTTCTGTACGTGCGTTGAAGCCGAAGTCTTTTTTACCTTCGCGAACTTTCATCACGATCACAGATCCTTCCAATCCAGCGTTACCTACGATGGTACGTAATGGTTCTTCGATAGCGCGACGAACGATTTCGATACCTGTTTGTTCGTCTTCGTTAGCACCTTTCAAACTATCCAAAGCTGCTTGCGCACGGATATAAGCTACACCGCCACCAGGAACGATACCTTCTTCAACGGCAGCACGCGTTGCATGCAAAGCATCGTCAACACGGTCTTTCTTTTCTCTCATTTCTACTTCCGTAGCCGCACCTACATACAATACCGCCACACCGCCAGATAATTTAGCCAAACGCTCTTGTAACTTTTCACGATCGTAGTCAGACGTTGTATTTTCAATTTGCGCTTTGATTTGTGCAACGCGAGCTGTGATATCTGCTTTTTTGCCAGCACCATTCACAACGGTTGTATTGTCTTTATCGACGATGATTTTCTCTGCTTTACCTAAGAATGTCAAGTCTGCATTTTCTAATTTGAAACCGCGCTCTTCGCTGATAACCGTACCGCCCGTTAATACCGCGATATCTTCCAACATCTCTTTACGACGATCACCGAAGCCAGGAGCTTTCACCGCACAGATCTTCAAGGTGCCACGCATTTTATTTACCACCAATGTTGCTAAAGCTTCTCCATCTACGTCTTCCGCGATGATCAACAAAGGACGACCTGTTTGTACTGATTTTTCCAATACCGGTAACAAGTCTTTCATGTTAGAAATCTTCTTGTCATAAATTAATACAAGTGGATTTTCTAATTCAGCTTCCATTTTCTCGCTATTCGTAACGAAGTAAGCTGACAAGTAACCACGATCAAATTGCATCCCTTCTACCACTTCAACAGTTGTTTCGGTACCTTTTGCTTCTTCAACAGTGATCACACCTTCTTTCTTCACACGCGCCATTGCCTCCGCAATCAATTTGCCGATAGTATGGTCGTTGTTAGCAGAGATAGTAGCCACTGATTCAATCATGCTATTGTCTTCACCTACTTTCTTCGACATTTTTTTCAATTCCTCAACAATCGTTTTAACAGCCATGTCCATACCGCGTTTCAAGTCCATCGGATTTGCACCGGCAGCCACGTTTTTCAAACCTTGTGTGATCAAGGCTTGCGCAAGAACAGTGGCAGTAGTTGTACCGTCACCTGCGCTATCGTTTGTTTTAGAAGCTACTTCTTTCACCATTTGTGCGCCCATGTTTTCTAATGGGTCGCTTAATTCGATTTCTTTCGCAACAGAAACACCGTCCTTCGTTACAGAAGGAGCGCCAAATTTACGTTCAATAACCACATTGCGGCCTTTCGGTCCTAAAGTTACTTTAACTGCGTTTGCTAATTGATCCACACCACGCTTCAAGCCTTCGCGTGAATCGACGTTGAAAGTTATAATTTTAGCCATTTTAATATTTTAATTTTTTGGGGATTAAACAATTGCAAAAATGTCAGACTCGCGCATGATCAAATAGTCAGCGCCTTCGATAGACAATTCCGTTCCAGCGTACTTACCATACAATACGGTGTCGCCTACTTTCACAGTCATTGGCTCGTCTTTTTTGCCAGTACCTACAGCAACTACAGTGCCGCGCATAGGCTTTTCTTTAGCAGTGTCAGGAATGATAATACCTGAAGCTGTCTTTTCTTCGGCCGGTGCTGGTTGTACAAGCACTCGGTCAGCAAGCGGAGTTACTTTAACTTTTCCCATGGTTTGATTTATGTTTTTTATTGTTTAAAATTTGATTTGCCACCACTCCTGGAGGCTTGACTTTCTTAGCGAAGAGTGTGCCAACACAAAAAATGCGACAAAATTGCCAAAAGCGTGCGCAAATTACGTTTTCTGCGCGACAAAATTTCTTATTTTCGCGTATGCGTCGGTTATTATTGCTTATATCTGTCTGTCTTTTATGCATGCTGTCTGCTTGTCATCGTCACGACCCCTATAAAGGCTTGTCGAAATACGATCGGCAGAAGATGAAGATGGTGCATAAATTCAATAAAAAAGTGGCAGAAGATAATGCCTGTCCTGCGAAGAAGGCTTATATGAACCCCTATGAGCAAGATCAAGCGGCGATGGATAAACGTGCTAAAAAAGCAAAGAAGAAAAAATGGCATTGGTTTCGCCGTACTTAAAACGCATCCCTTCCTGGGTGCAACGGGCCTATCCATCGCTTATTTGGCGGGTGGAGCGGGCTTCTAAGGAGGTGTTTCTGACCTTCGACGACGGACCACATCCGGAAGTCACACGTTTTGTAATGGACTGTCTAGCCGTTTATAATGCTAAGGCGACCTTCTTCTGTGTTGGCGAACAAATTGAAAAACATCCGGCTATTTTTGCAGAAATAAAAGCAGCTGGCCATGTAGTTGCGAATCATACCTATCATCATGTGAATGGCTGGAAAACGCCTTCCGATGGCTATTTTGCAGAGTATGAACGCACGGAGCGTCTGACGAAGACGCGTTTGTTTCGCCCGCCTTATGGAAAAATTACGCCTTCGCAACGTAAGCGTATCGGGCAAGAAAGTAAAATTGTCCTTTATAATAAGCTCTCTGCTGATTTTGATCAAACGATCAGCGAAGAACAATGTCTGCAAAACGTCCTTGGAAAAGGCCTTTCGGCCGGCGATATCATTCTATTCCATGATAGTGCAAAAGCTGAAAAACGGCTCCGTTATGCACTTCCCAAAACCCTTGCTTATATTTACGAAAAAGGACTAACAGTCGCACCCCTAAGCTATGAACTACTCTCTTAAATCTGCTGCTATCTTACTTGTTCTCTTAACGAGTATCCAATGTTGTTTTGGGCAGCAAACGCTTGAAATATGGCGCGGCGCGACGATACATGTCGGCGACGGCAAAACTGTCATCCCGAACGGATATGTTCAAATTTATAAAGGGAAAATTGTGGGCCTCGGTGCTTGTGATACCTTGAAAGTGCCGAATGACGCGAAGGTGCGCGACTTTAATGGTAAACAGATTTATCCTGCTTTGATTGCTTGTAATACGAATATTGGCTTACAAGAAATTGAGCTGGCTCGACCAACACGCGATGAGCAAGAGGTGGGCGAGTTGAATCCGAATGTACGTTCGCTCATCGCTTATAATACCGATTCTAAAATTGGTCCGACCTTACGAACCAATGGCGTATTAATGGTGCAGACGGTGCCTGACGGAGGCTTGGTTTGTGGCCAGTCGTCGGTGTTTAAGTTAGATGCCTGGAATTGGGAAGATGCGGCGTATCGTGCGGATGATGGCTTGCATATTCATTGGCCGAGCATGGAGTTGCCACGCCTGCCAGAAGGGAGTAGCGAAGACCCGAACAAAGTATGGACAGAGGCTTTGCGGACATTAACGCAATTGTTTGAGGATGCGAAAGTGTATGGTAAAAATCCGAATCCTGTGAATTTGAAACTGGCCGCGATGCAGAAGGTGTTGTCACGCGAGCAGAAGGTATATATTCACCTGCATACGGCGAAAGAGATTTTAGCAGCTTTCGAGTTTATCGCCAAATATAATCTGGATGCCGTTTTGGTGGATGCGGAAGAGGCTTACTTGTTGGCCAATCAAATTGCAGCGAAGAAAATACCGGTGATTATCGGTACGACGCATAATCTTCCAGCGCGCAACGATGAAGATATCCAACAGCCTTACAAAACGCCTGCGCAGCTTTATAGAGCGGGTGTTTTGGTGGCAATACAACATAAAAACTGGAGTGGTAATCAGCGTAATTTACCTTTCGCAGCGGGTACTGCAGCGGCCTATGGTCTTTTACCAGAAGAAGCTTTGCAATGTATCACCTTGAATGCAGCGACTGTGCTTGGTATTGCTGATAAAACAGGCAGCATCACACTTGGTAAGGATGCTAATTTGATCGTCAGTGAAGGGGATGTATTGGATATGAAAAGCTCGATCATCCGCTATGCCTGTTTGAATGGCAATACCGTTAATTTACGTAATGGACAAACGGAGCTTTATGAGAAGTATCTCAAGCACTATGAAGAGTTGGGTGTGCCGAAGCATTAATTAGCGCGATACGGTACCGTAAGACTGAATTCAGGAATATCTACCACAAACAAGTGCTCATCGATCGGACGAATCATCGTGTAGAAACCACACATTTTACCGACTTCTTGCGAAAGGGGACAAAAGGAATTATATGTATAAGTTTCTCCTGGTAAAATAATGGGCTGTTGACCTATTACGCCAAGACCTTCTACTTCTCTTTTCTGTCCGTCTCCATCAATAATAAACCAATGTCGACGTAATAGTTGGACCGCTTCAGCTGCATGATTGGTGATACTGATGACATAGGAGAACACGTACGGACCATTTAGAATGCGATTACGTTCGCCTTCGTATTGCGTCTTTACTGTTATTTCAACCTGATCTGTCTTTGCTGAATGCATATTGCGAAAATAGGGGTGAAAAGGATAAAAATGCAAGGAAACTGCGCTTTTTTATTTTTCGAGTTTGGGCTTGGTGTCATGTTTCCTTTAATTCGGGAAAAGGGAGCTAAAAATTGAAATACAGTTGGATAGATTAAGGATTTTTGGTATCTTCATCTTTGAGCCCTAGAAACTGAATTTAGGGATTTTAATAAGCGTATATGGCACTCATTCCTAAAAAGAAGGTGACGAAAAAGGCGGTAAAAAAAGCGAAACCTGTTTCCGAAGAGGAAATAGGTAAGTCGAAAGTACGTACCGCTCGTAAGTCGACTAGTGCGCAAGCCTTATTATCGCAGCCATTGCGTAATGAAAAAGACTTTTTGCCCCGTGAAATAAAAGCAAATGAGTCGCTCGTAGCCGCTTTGCAAGAGCATTTCGGCTTCGATCAGTTTAAGGGCAACCAACAAATTATTATCGAATCAATCCTTGCCGGGCAAGATACTTTTGTGATTATGCCAACAGGCGGTGGTAAATCCTTGTGCTATCAACTCCCAGCCCTAATCAGTGAAGGCTGCGCAATCATCGTATCTCCATTGATTGCCTTGATGAAAAATCAGGTGGACGCGATTCGTTCCTATTCTGAAACAGATGCTGTAGCGCACTTCTTAAACTCTTCACTCACCAAAGCGCAAGCAAAAAAAGTGAAGGATGATATTAAAAAGGGCATAACAAAACTATTATATGTCGCGCCGGAGACACTCGAGCGCGAAGACAATATTGAATTCTTCAAAGGCATTAAAGTGTCGTTCCTTGCCGTCGATGAAGCGCATTGTATCTCCGAGTGGGGACATGATTTTCGTCCGAGCTATCGCTCTATCAAAGATATGATAGAATCGATTGGTGAACGCATTCCTATGATTGCCCTAACAGCTACTGCAACGCCAAAAGTGCAGAGCGATATTTTGAAGAATCTTGGCATGAACGAACCGAATATCTTCATTTCTTCTTTCAACCGTCCGAACCTTTATTACGAGGTGATACCGAAGCCGAAGAAAGATGAATGTATCAAGGATATCATCAAATTCATTCGTAAGAAATCAGGCAAATCGGGAATCATCTATACGCTTTCTAGAAAGACAGCGGAAGAGCTAGCTCAAATATTGACCGTGAATGGCGTGAAAGCCGTGGCCTATCATGCCGGACTAGAAGCGGCAGTAAGAAGCCAACGACAAGATTGGTTTTTGATGCAAGAGGTGGATGTGATTGTCGCTACGATAGCCTTTGGAATGGGTATTGATAAGCCCGATGTGCGTTATGTGATTCATTATAATTTCCCAAAATCTTTGGAGAATTATTATCAAGAAACAGGACGAGCGGGTAGAGATGGATTGGAAGGTGTTTGTAGAGCGTATTATTCCTATAGTGATTTATTGAAGCTAGAGAAGTTTATGCGCGACAAACCTGCTGCAGAGCGTGATTTGGGTGCACAGCTGTTGATGGAGATGGAAGCTTTTGCGGAGACGAGTGCTTGTCGACGTAAATTCATCTTGCATTATTTTGGTGAAATGCTGAATCAGGAGAACTGCGGCATGTGTGATAACTGTACGCATCCGAAAGAGCAAACAGAAGGTAAGGATGCTGTTAAGTTAGTTTTGAATACGGTGTTGAAGGTAGAAGAGAGTTATGGAATCGATTATATCGTTAAAATTATCACGGGCAAAAAAGATCAACAGATTGTTTTGTTCGAACATAATAAATTGAAAGAATACGGAGCCGGCAATGAGCAGGATGATATCTATTGGAACTCCGTGATTCGCCAAGCGATGTTGCATGATTATCTGCGCAAAGATATCGAACATTATGGCTTGTTGAAATTGACCGACCAGGGTAGATCCTTTTTGGAGAAGCCACATTCTGTCAAGATTACCTTGAATCATAACTACGATAAGACCGACGAAGGCGATGATGAGGATATTATCACCGGCACGCAGTCGGGTGGCGGCGCTAGCTTAGATCCGGTATTGTTGCAGATGCTACGTGATTTGCGCAAGCAAGTGGCTAATGAAAAGAAACTACCACCATTTGTCATTTTCTTAGATCCTACCTTGGAAGATATGGCATTGCAATATCCGACGACCTTAGAGGAGTTGGAGCGTTGCCAAGGGGTGAGTAAAGGGAAGGCGATGCGCTATGGCGCTCCCTTTGTGTCGATGATTGACAAGTATGTGCAGGATAATAATATTGAGCGTGCGATGGATTTAGTTGTGAAAACGATTGCCAATAAAAGCGCGATGAAGGTGCAGATTATCCAGAACATCGATAAGAAAATTCCATTAGAAGAAATCGCGCGTTCGCGTCAGATTTCGATGGAAGAGTTGATGGTGGAGATGGAGTCTATCGTTGCGAGTGGTACGCGTTTGAATTTGAAGTATTATATCGACCAGCATATTGATCAATATACACAAGATGATATTTTTGAATATTTTCGTTCGGCCGAAACAGATGATATCGCCACGGCTGTAAACGAGCTTGGGAAGGACGATTACAACTACGAGCAAGTGCAGTTGATGCGCATAAAATTCATCAGCGAGTTAGGTAATTAATACTGACTCAGCCTTACTATTTTTTTTGCTTTGAAGATTTTACCGCTTACATCTTTTAGTTGTAGGAAGTACATTCCATTATCAAGTTCGCTGGTATTTAAGGAAGCGCGGTTCGATTCGATGGCTTGTTGAAGCACGGTTTGCCCCGCGATATTACTGAGGGTGAGCGTTCCATGTACGGGCATGGCGACTGTTACGGAGAGCTTGTTTTCGCAGAGCTCATTGCATTGAAACTCGTTGATTTCATTTAGATTTTTTACATCGCCCCATGTGAAGACACTGATCAAGGTGATTTTACGAATCATCCAACCGTCGCCGATATTGCTACAGGTATCGCTGATGAAGTGGAAACGGAAGCGAGTGGTGTCAAAATCTTGAAACGACCAGCCAGCGCCTTTTGCGGGGACGAACCAACGCAATTGCACATAGGATAATTGCCAAGAAGGATCTTGCCGAGTATAGCCACATTGACGATTAAATAAGGTGTCGTTCGTGGTATAAAGATTTGCAGTGGTAATAAATTCAGCGCCATTATTATCCCATGTATTAGGAGGTAACATGATGGGATGCCAAAGAGAGTCTTTCGGACTATAATAGGTGATATACCCGCCGGAATGCAAAGGGTTGGCATGCATTTTATGTTCGAAGGAGAAGGTAGTTAGGGAATAACAGCCACTTGGTACTATAATTTCAAAAAAGTGATTTTGATTGGCGGAGACGGGGTTGATGGTATCTGTAGAAATACCAGTGTTGTTGGCGAAGACGTTTTTCTGAGAAGCGCCTATCTGCCAAAGAGGTGCGGCACATGTATCTTGCGTGAGCCAGCTTGGGGTATTATTGAAATAGGTAGAGTCGATGTTTGAATGTGCATAGCCCCAATCAATCCACTGTGCATGTGTTGTGTTGCCTAGCGAAAGCAGGAGGGCAAGAAGGAAGGAGTAGCGTTTCATAGAAGGGGGTGGTTTGGTTATTAAAGTTAAAATTAATTTGAATACGAGATTCAATAATTTTCATTTTTTAAAATGAGCACATATTCCGTATCTTTAAGAACAGTGATTCCTGAACAAACCATACAGAAAGTATTAGACGCCGCACGTATCGAAGATGTGATTAGTGATTTTGTGCCCTTGAAAAGACGAGGGGTGAATATGATTGGCAATTGCCCATTTCACAATGAGAAAACGCCTTCGTTTACGGTATCGCCTGCTAAAGGTATTTACAAATGCTTTGGCTGTGGCGCAAGTGGTAATTCGAGTAAGTTTGTAATGGATATCGAACATGTCAGCTTTCCTGAAGCGATTCAATATCTAGCACGCAAGTACAATATTCCAATCGAGGAAGTGCAGATGAGTCCGGAGCAAGCACAAGCTTCGCAAGCGCGTGAACGACTTTTTGCCATCAATGCCTTCGCACAGCGTTTCTTTACGGATATGCTTTGGAATGATGATGAAGGCAGAAGTATTGGCTTAAGCTATTTTAGAGAGCGTCATCTTCGCGACGATATCATTCAAAAATTTCAGCTAGGCTATAACCCTGATCAAGAAAGACGCTTCACTAATTTCGCCATTCAAAATGGCTATGAGCTCGATGAGCTAAAGCTTTTAGGTCTCACACAAAAAGAACGAGAAGGTGATTTTTATCGCGGTCGGGTGATATTTCCAATTCAAAATCTGTCTGGAAAAATTGTGGCCTTCGGTGCTAGAACCTTGAAGAAGGATAAAAATATAGCGAAATATTTTAATAGTCCAGAAACACCGATCTATCATAAAGGCAGTGGTGTTTATGGTATTTACCAAGCAAAGAATTCAATTGTACGCAATAACTTCTGCTATTTGGTAGAAGGTTATATGGACGTTATTTCGCTTGCGCAAGGCGGTATTGAAAATGTGGTGGCCTCGTCTGGTACGGCCTTGACAGTCGATCAGGTGAAATTAATCAAACGTTTTACTAACAACCTCATGTTGTTGTATGATGGCGATGCAGCCGGTATTAAAGCCGCGATGCGTGGGCTTGAGATTATTGTAGAAGAGGGGATGAACTTGAAGTTGGTACTATTGCCTGACGGAGAAGATCCGGATAGCTTCATGCAGAGTCGTGGTATCGACGGTTTTACAGAGTACGTGACGGCGAATGCGAAAGACTTTATGCGCTTTAAGATTCAGGATGTAATGGAGGCTGCAAAGGCTGATCCTTATCGCAAGGCGGAAGTGGTGCGTGAGATGATAGCTTTGTTGGCAAAGGTGCCCGACACCTTTGTACGTGCGGAATACGTACGTGAGTTTTCCAACTTGATTGAAGTTAGTGAATCACAGGTATTACAAGAAGTCAATAAAGCGATACGCTCGAAGTTAAAGAAAGATTCGAATGCTCCGGCCGCAGATATCGACCAGCTACATGCCTTGCAATCTGCCGTTACAAGTCCTGCACCACAGGAGCTTGTTACGGCGAAGAACGAAGAGCCACAAGAAAGAGCGATTGTTCGTTCATTGATAGAATTCGGAGCCTTACCGATGTCGAATGAAAAAACGGTAGCACAATATATCAATGAAGAGGTAGAGATTGCGATGTTTGAGAATCCGCTACTGATGCAGCTTGTACAGCTTTTTATGGAACAATATCAAAATGGTGTTATCCCTCCAATGAGCTGGTATACGAGTTTGACAGATCCTGATTTATGTAAAATGGCTGTTGATTTAGTACAAGATCAACATGAATTGAGTCCTAATTGGGAGTCAAAAAATATCTTCATCAACAAGCGCGATCAAGTATATGAACAAGAGGTTTTGAGTGTAGTACACTACTTCAAATTGCGTAAAGTAATGCGCATGATCGACAATTATATGGCGGAGTTGAAAGATATGAAGAGCGAAGAAGAAATCATCGTCCAGCAATCCATGATTAAACTATTGTTTGAATCCAAACGCACCATTGCGGGCGGGAAAGGGAGTGTGATTGTTTAATGAATAATGTTGAAATGAATAATGAATAATAGAAAGATATTAATTATTCATTTTTTTTAATCTTAATATGTTTTTTACAAGTGATAATACTACTGGTTAATATTTTTATAATCTCAATGATTCTTTTTATTAAATCAGAAATTAGAGTTGAGTTAGTCTTATATATTTCATTGGATATTTCTAACCAATACAAACATTCGTTGGATTCCTTAAGTGCTATTGCAAGTTTGTGAACAAAATCTGCTCTGCTTTCGCTGTATTCCGATTCTCGAATAAGCGCTCCTATAGACGTGCCGGATCTACAGAGTTGTTTGGAAATAATATAATCTGAATGATCGCTTTTTAATTTATTCGATAGATTTACAACCTGAATCGCTATTTGAAAGGAGCGTTCTTTTAAAATATTTTGCTTCGCCATAGTTTCATAATAACGCCGAAGCTTTGTTCAATATTGTATTGCCCCTAACTTTTTTACATTATTCAATATTCATTATTTAATTATTCATTATTATAAAGCGCCACATACTCTCTACCATCGCTATGACGGAAGCCTCTGTGCATGCCAAGCGCATTGAATTGCAAGCTGATATTACCTTTTGCATCCACGGCAATCATACCGCCTTCTGCTCCGGCTACTTTTAGCTTGTCGAAGATGACGGTGCGAACGGCTTCTTCTAGTGAAAGTCCTTTATATTCCATCAAACAGTGAACATCAAATGATGCAGCATAACGGATAAAGTATTCACCATGCCCTGTGCAAGAGATTGCGCAGGTAGCATCATTCGCATAGTTGCCGGCTCCGATGATTGGCGAGTCGCCGATACGGCCGTATTGTTTGTTTAACATACCACCGGTAGAAGTGGCTGCAGCAAGGTGTCCGTGGGCATCCATCGCAACAGCACCTACGGTACCGAATTTACGGTCTGGATCTTCGGATACGATATGGTCGAGATGGTAGAAGTCGGTGTGACGAACGCGCAACCATTGATCGTAGCGGAATTTCGTATAGAAATAATCGTCGGGCTCCATTTCTGCTTTCACTTTTAAGGCAAATTCATTCGCTCCTTTACCACTCAACAATACATGACCAGATTCTTCCATCACCTTTCTAGCAAGGCTTACAGGGTTTTTAATATTACGCACACCAGCTACAGCGCCCGCTTTCAAATTAGAACCGTCCATAATAGAGGCATCCATTTCGTGCACACCTTTTTTAGTATAAACCGCACCACGACCCGCATTGAAGAGCGGATCATTCTCGAGTGTGCGGACCGCAGCCTCTACCGCATCTAGTGCACTTCCTCCTGTAGATAGGATGGCAGTTCCTGCATCTAAAGCGTTGCGTAAGCCTTTACGGAAAAGTGGATCTTCCGAAGTTGGAATTGTTTCTCTTGTAACCGCTCCCGCGCCACCGTGTATCGCTAGTGAAAACATATTTTTAAAATATATTAATTAGACTTAATCCATTTACCATTCCAATGTTCAGTTCCTTGTTCTACCTTCACGATATAGGTTCCTGCAGGCCATTGTGCACCTGGTATCTCATAACGCATACTGCCTTTATGTGCTTGGAATTGATCCGCAAATTTCAAACGTCCTTGCATATCGAAGACGCGAACAGTCGTCAGAGCGCCCTTTCCATCGGCAATTTGAAGGAAGGTGTTCGCGCTTGGGTTCGGACTAAGACTCATCTCAAGGGCTTGCAATGGATTTTTAATGCCACTTGCAAATGGGAAGTTGATGCTATAGATTCCGGAGCCGTGTGTGGCTACCGCCATGAATTGATCGGCTTGGCGCGTGTGCATATAAGGAACAATTGTTTGCCCAATTTCTGTCACACCTTCTTGTGTCCATTGTGTTCCTGGATGAGAATTGTCATGCAACTCTAAACTGTCTGCACTGAACAAACCGATGCTTGTACCAACGAAGTATTTTAGTTGATGATTGATCGTCATCATCGACATCCAACGAATGGAAGGCGCATCACCCGTTCCGCCAGTTCCTTTCTCTAGATTACCTGCTACACGCATCCACGTGGCTCCTGCATCTTTGGAATAGAAGATAGAATAGACATTGTAATTAGAGAAAACCACAGCCACATTATCGTCGTTAGTCGGATCGATTGCGATACAACTTACATATCCATTAGCGTTGAATACTGTTGCTGTAATGTTTACGCGGGTTGGAGTCCCTGTATTTGCATTATCAATACGATAGACATTCTTTTTGTTAGTACCATAATATAGGCGATGATTTTTCGAAACTGATACTGCTGTAATTTTAGAAGTACCTGTTACCGTATCTGGGAATTGAATCCAATTTGTAGCTATTGAATCATTGTTGTTATTCATTGGAATAACGCTCAAATCATCGTTACGGAAGAGCTTACGTCCTGCTGGAAGATACATGATATTATCATTGACAGGATCCAGTAGAAAAGGGTTGATGAATTGATAATCGTCTCGGTTATGCACTAAGCTCGGATCGATACGAGCGTATTGTGTCATTTGATGATTCGCATTCAATTTTGCCTTTAAAATTTTTCCTTGTTGAATAGAGAGATAATAGGTTTGATCATCATTCGACATAGCCACATAGGAGCCGTCACCGTTGAAAGGCATATCCCAATTGGCTTGTGGGTTTTTTGAATTAATCATACGAACGCCATTATCTTGCAAGCCTGCAATTAGAATGTCTGAATTAGGATCGTGTGCTGCGTAACACGTATATAGCTGTTGTGTGATATATCCATTGTTTAAGCTATGCCAATTTACATTGCTTGACATTACGCTGTCGCAACGATAGATACCGCCATCATTCGCAGAATAAACTTTATCAGGGTTGTTTGGATCAAACCAGAAGTCGTGTTGATCTGGATGATGATTAGGATATAATTGAAAACCGATTAATTGCGTTCCTAATGCGTAACCACCTATTTGTGTGGTATTCGTTGAAGTTGTAAAAGCATCTGTACTTCTATAAACATTCGTTCCTAAAATGAAAACGGTATTAGGATCATTAGGCTTTATTTTAATTCCTAAATTGTAGCTTCCTTGAACATGCCAATCATCGAAAACACTCGCGCCTCCGTGAGGCAAATTCATAGACAAATCGTTCCACACACCACCTGTGCTATCCCCGTTACCATTTAAGTAAGTATATTTATAAAGACTATTCCATTCTTTTTCGCCCCACGCGTTAATCGTCATCAAGCCCATTGTATCGGTAGCAGCGCAAATGAAATAAACTTCATTTTGGTTGCTAGGGTTTAATCCGATTTTTATACGATCATATTTAGAAGGAAAATTCGAAGGGATGATTTTTGTCCACGAGATTCCATCTGCGCTACGCCAGATTCCTTTTCCTGTACCGTCACTGCTAAGCGCTGCATAGACAACGCCACTATCACTCACTGCTACATCGGTGAAATAGGAATTACCGGCTGAAGTTCCGTATAATACGGCGGTCCAGCTTGTTCCTCCATCTACACTTCTGTAGATTGCATCGTAGGTTGCTGCGTATACTTCTTCTTGCGTAAGATTACTCGGATCCGTTACTACATTCCAGGTTACTTGCCAATTCGTTGAAAACTGATTCTGCGTACCGCTTGCCGTCGAACTAATCGGCGCCCATGTCAGGCCACCATCCGTAGATTTAAACATACCGTCGCCAAGGTAAAAGGCTGATCCTCCCGAAGCGCTGGTTCCATAAGCTTCACCACTTAAATAATACCACGTGGTGGTATGACCAGGGCGTTTATCTTGGGCAATAGCGATTACATCGGGCTTCGACATGCGATCCGTTACGCGCGACCAAGAAGCACCTGCATCTGTTGAAAGCCACAGTCCACCAGAAACACCGCCTGCTAGTAGTCGATTTGAATTGGTAACATCAATAGCGAAGGCACGTGTTCGTCCACCGATGGGTCCCCAAATACCGCGCTGATCGTATGTTCCGCCGAAGCTATTGTTTTGTTTCGCGAGTTGTTGTTTTAAAAGTTCTCTTCCAAATGCAGCTTCTGCAGCATGGATACCAGCAGGTATTTTTCCTGTGGCAGGATCTACCAACATCTCTTCCTCCCAACGTTCGCGTTCTTCAGGATCTTCCGTACCGCCACTACGCGCTACTAAGGCTTTTAAAGAAGCTTGCACCTTCGCCGTGCGCGGTGTTTGAAAGGTTAGTCCGGCCGCCAATAATACGGCGAATCCAAGGACACTAAAAAAAGTGGTTGCTGTTTTACGCATAAGAGCAATTTTAACACTACAAGATATCAAATTCCTCTTAATTTTGGGTTATGTCTATTTTGAATGTACGCCTTGACGACACAATCGTTGCACCTGCCACTGCGCCCGGTGGATCGATTGCTGTTATTCGTCTCTCTGGAAAGGATGCTATCGCTATTTGTGAGAATATATTAAATGGAAAATCTTTAGCCGACAAGGCTTCACATTCTGCTCACTTTGTTAAGTTGGTGCACGAAGGGCAATGGCTCGACGAAGCGGTGGCGACGGTGTTTCGCAATCCGAAGAGTTATACTGGAGAGGATGTAGTGGAGTTGTCGTTACATGGCTCGAGCTTTATCGTACAGCGCGTATTAGATGCCTTATTGCAAGGCGGTGCGCGGATGGCTCGTCCGGGTGAGTTTACGCAGCGTGCTTTTCTGAACGGGAAGATGGATCTTTCGCAGGCGGAGGCAGTGGCCGATTTGATTGCAGCACAACATGAAGGGGCGCATAATTTGGCACATCAGCAGTTGCGCGGAGGCTATTCGAGTGAGTTGAAAGAATTGCGTGAACAGCTGATATGGTTTGCGAGTTTGTTGGAGTTGGAATTAGACTTTTCGCAAGAAGATGTTGAGTTTGCAGATCGTTCACAGATGGAGACTTTGGTGCGCGTGATTAAGTTGAAGGTGTCGGCTTTGTTACAGAGTTTTAAGCTTGGGAATGTCTTGAAGAAGGGCGTTCCAGTAGCTATCATTGGTATGCCTAATGCGGGGAAGAGTACCTTGTTGAACGCTTTATTGAAAGAGGAGCGTGCGATTGTGAGTGATATTGCCGGGACTACACGTGATACGATTGAAGAAGAGATGAATGTTGATGGCTTATTATTTCGATTCATTGATACAGCTGGTTTACGTAGCAGTGCGGATACGATCGAGCAGATAGGGGTGGAGCGTAGCCTAGCGAAGATGCAGCAGGCGGATTTAGTGCTTTATGTGATGGACCCTACGCAGCAGTCGGAGGGCGACGCAGTGGCGCATTTAGAACAGCTGCCGGAAACGACGGCGATGAAATTGGTGGTGATGAATAAGGTGGACCGCGAGCCCTTGGCGCTGACGGAGATGAGCTGGGGTGGGGAGATAGTGTCGGTGCTTGGTATCTCGGCGAAGGAAGGGCAGGGTATTGATGAGCTGAAAAACCGTTTATATGAGCAGGTGATGACCGACGCGCGCACGCAAGAGGAAGGGGTAATCGTAAGCAATCTTCGCCACGTGGATAGCCTGCAACAAACGGCTTATTTCATGGAGCAGGTAGAGCAAGGCTTAGATGGCGATTTGCCGAGTGATTTGATAGCGCATCAGCTTCGTCATGCCTTGCATCATTTGGGTCTCATTACCGGGCATATCACCAACGAGGATTTGTTGGACACCATTTTTAGCAAGTTTTGTATCGGGAAGTAAGCCCGTACAAATAAGGAAAATTAAAAACATAGATAGCTACTTATGGATGGGTGAACACAAGCAAGAGTGCAGTATCGGTATCGTATATTTGCGTATCATACCGTATCACGCATCAGCAAATAGTTAGATTCAACTCTTGCATTTTTTCGATTAAATTCAATCTAGCGGTTGCATTGTAAAAATAGTATGTTCAACTGCCGAGAAATACTCGGTAGTTGAAACCCTTTTACAACCGATTCAAATGCAATTGTATTCTTGCCAAAATATCTTTAAACTCTGGTTGCCCATTATAATAAAGCTTGGAAGTGGATTCATAGCGATTTTGGAATGATTCTCTTATCTCCGAATCACTTAATAAAAGTGCGGGATGTTCTCGAAGTGGTATTTGGTTGTCAGCACCTTTGATTCTAGCTGCTTTATGTGCTAAATATTCAGGAGTTCCAATGAAAGCCTTTATATCAGAATTGCCAAGCAAGCAAAAAACGTCATAATATTGGCGCATGAAGTTTTTATCATCAGAAGCTCTAGGGTTATCTCTGTTGCGATATTTGCGAACGATGGTTTGAAGTTTTTCAACTAGGGTGTAACCTGGATGATAGCATTGTACGCCTGTTGCAGTATTGTTTATGTAATTGATGTGTGCTCCTATTGAAATAAGGTGTTCCCAAATCCAAGAAGAGATATCGATGGGGCTATTGGGTGTTACGGTGTCGAATCCAGCTTCTAATAAAATCCCATCTTTCAGCCCTTCCAACGTAGGGGTATAACTTTCATAGTAGAGTCTTATTCCTCCACTTCGGAATTTTTCTTTGTCATCAAATTCATGGTCTCTAACAATTTCTTTAATCCCATTTATCGAAAGCGATTTTGCAAACACATCATAAAATTCTTTGCGTGCCGTTTTTACTTGTGATTTGTCTTCTTTCCCTTCAATGGGTAAACCAAAATTTGTACGAATGTGAATGTCGATGTCTTCTGAAAATCTATGAATTAATCCATAGCCTTTGGATAATGACGTTCCACCTTTCAATTCAAACTCAATTCCCTGTTGTTGCAAAGAGTACAATGCATGCATGATCCAATAATCTTTCTCAACCAAAGTAATATCAATGCCTTTTTTGGAAGATACAATGGAGAGAAGCTCTTTGAATTCAGGGTCGTTATGTATGAAATCAAGCATGCAGGAGTACGTTTCTAACTATTGATTTTAAAGTGCGCTTTGTTTTGCCTGTTCCATATTGTTGAGTAGCCTTCATCAAAGCATCAGCATTAAAACTACATACATTATTGGGCAATTTATTTAAGGCTTGTGTTTGGTCTTCTGCTAGGTTATCCAAATTGTTTAATAAATCAACGAGCAAATATTCTCTTGAGATATTTTTAGGGAAAGAGGATTTTAGTTTGAATTCAAATGTCTTTCCATTGAGTTGAAATTCGCCTTTGCGCTTATGGTTATATACCCATGTGGAATTGTAAAGTTGTGTTAGGCCTAGTCCTAATGAATTAAAACTATTTGGGGATACCAAAAGAAAGTCTCCGTCCTTCAGAAAACTTTCTACAACTTGGCGGTCATCCGGAGGAACAGCCCCAAATTTTGATTGTTTAGGCGCGTAATACAACCCTTGGTTTAATTTTACCAATGTTCCGTCTTTGGTTAATTGAGCCAAATGTCTATCTATGGCCGTGGAATAATATTCCAGGTCAGAACGGCGATATACCTCACCCTGCTTGATATGTTGACGGAGCAAATTCATTTCTTCGATACAAAAGTACAGATATTTTTTTAATTGCATGCAAAAAATGGAAAAATTCATGCAATAACTACCAATCCTCGCCCAGCTCATCCATTTTTGCTACCTGTTGCAACATAGAACGAATGTCTTCCTGGTAGCTTCTAATTTTGGGTGATTCTGTTACGTACAACAAGCCTTTAACTTCGGATACAGCAAAGTGATGCCTTTTATTAGTTCTCACCGGATTGAGTCTCTTTGCCTTGATGTAGTTGTCAATAGTTGCTCATTTGTTGCTCGAATTACTTCTCGAAAGTCACTGTTTACTAGGGTTTCAGCGTTTTTTGTTTCTTATCGTTTCATGTATAGGAAAACGCAAGTGCGCCAATGGTATTTATACCTATTTTCTCGACGTCATGTGAATGGCCGAAGAGTAAAAGAAAGCACAGAAGCAAAGTTTATTCCTAATCCTACAACTGCCGCCGAACGTTTTAAAAACAAGCAAGATCTAGAGCTCATCCAGAACTTGCAAGCCATTAAAGTAATCGAATTGCAAGACAATCGCTACGGACTCCATCGTACCGAGAAGACTAGCCTTAGCTATTATGATTTCTATGCGCGCCTGATGCGCTCGCGCAAGGATTCCTTAGGTAACTATGGTAACTGGGCTTCTGCCTTGAAGTATATCAAGAAGTTCTTCGGAACAAAACTCGATATCCACGATCTTAGGATTGAAAGGTGTTTGCAGTTAAGACATTTCATCGAGCGCGATGCGAGCACTGTTTCACGTCGCCCCTTATCGCAGAACAGTCGTTACTCCTATCTTAACAAGTTTAAGGCTAGTTTGCGGGTCGCTTATAAAGAGCGTATCATTCGCGAAAACCTCGCCGACTTTATACCGGGCTTATCGCAAGGTGAGACGCATCGGGAGTATCTTACGTTTGAGGAGGTGCAGGCCTTAGTAGATACGCCTTGCGACTATCCAGTGACGAAGCGTGCGTTTTTGTTTTCTTGTCTGACGGGCATTCGTTTCGGCGATATCAAACGTCTTACTTGGTCGTGCTTGCGTCATTCTACGAGTCGTGGGTACGAGTTATCGTTCCGGCAACAAAAGACGCGCGGGAAAGAGTATTTGCCATTGAGTGAGCAGGCGGTTGAAATGTTGGGCGAGCGCAAAGGCGACAGTGAATTTATCTTTGAAGGTTTGCTCTATAGTGATTATGTCAATGCAGCCATAGCGCTGGGTGCTGCGCGCGGATATACGCAAGAAGATCACATTCCACTGTGCGCGTCATACACATGCTGTTTTGTTGCTCGAGAACAATATCGATTTATATACGGTGAGTAAGATGCTTGGTCACCGCGAGATCAAGACAACGCAGATTTATGCGAAGATCGTCGACCGCAAAAAGATAGAAGCCGCGAGTTCTTTGCCGAAGTTGAGGTTGTGAGGGGGGAGATAAGAGTTTTTTTATAGAATATAATGGTAAAAATCATTAATCATTGTGTGATTTATAGATTTTTGTTAATTTTAATATACGGGGTAAAATTTCGCCTAATTCAAACTGTTTTGTAAATTGAAGAAAACTAATTGCGAATCAGTGCGATTTACTTATCAGGTTTAAATGAAATTAAATAATTCAATTTTATAGTTAAAGGTGAAGAATTTTGAAACTTATTATATCACACAATTTCGTGAAGATATTAATAGATTCTTTTCGTCAATACCTGATTGCAGTAAGTTTCACGAAGACAAAGAGAATAAGCGAGTATATTCCATTCAATACGAGAGACTAACTCCAGAAAATAATCACTTAGACTTTCTAGACAAGACATCTAAAGAACTTTTTGGAGTTGCATTATTTTTTACTGTATTGACAGATATGGTCTGCTATACCTATTATAAAGAAACTTACAACAAATTTCAACAGCTAACACTATATCCAAAATTAATCGGCAATTGTTTAAGTTGGTGTAGATATCACTTAGAACCTGTGTATATTTTCGATGCAATGAATCAGGGTCGACTTGCGACAGAATCTCATTTAATATTTATTGGAAAATTTATCGAGGCTTCGGCTTTTATGGAAAAAGAAACGATAGAATTTTTTCGTAAACATTTTAATGAAATAGATGGACTCGAATTTTGGAGTAGGTGTAATGCCGAATTTCCGTATAGATAAAGTATAAGTACTCAGTGAAATGCGAGCGTGAATAATGATTGAAATTAATTAGAAAATAGCTAACATTGGATTTTTCTCTGGCAATCCCCAAAATTCAACTTACATCCTTCGTTTAAATTTCAGTTCGAGTTGAATGTTTAGCCCACATATAGTTAATGCAATAAAGAATAATTAATTAAAAAAGATGAATTGTAAATTGCAAAATAAGGTGTGTACAAATTTAGTACTTCGAACGGCCCAAAAAGGACCTTTTGAAGGACAGAGGTTTTTCGGTTGCAATGATTATCCAATGTGTACGAATATTATTCCGTTGAACTTCGACAAAGAGACGATGAATGAAAAGCAATATAAAATTGCTAGAGCATTTGGTCTTTTTTTAGGTTCAACCAGTTTTTTTTATGCGAGCTATGGGGTTGTTTATTTCAATTTGCGGGAACCTGCATTTTTGGATTACTTGTTAAGTTCAGACAGCATTGTCTCAAAAAGATATGAGGAAATTGGTGTCACGGGCGCCAAAATTTATGATGAACTGTTTCATCATCTTTTTCTTATACCTACTTTTGAAATAAAAAATTATTTAATAAATAATTTCCCAGAAACTTATATTAACCTTTATAAGAAAGGGCCAATTTACACTTTATTTGGTAAAGTAGAAGATTACGAAAAGTTTGTAGTTGATGAAAATATAATACTTTCATACAAAGACATTGAAAGCTATGATGGATAATTAACCTCTAGGACAGCGCATAATTAGTTTATAAAATAATTTTAATTAATACAAAAATGATTTTTAATAATATTGACTCATTTGGTGTTCTAAATCAAGTAATTGAGGACTTTTTTGATTTAGATTACTTGGAAAGTAGATTAAAAAAAAATACCAAGGGTTTCTGGAAAAAGGAAATATACCTTGTTAGTCCCCATTTAATGGATATTTTGTATCCGCCAAATAAAAGAAGAGGTATTGACTTCGATAAAATGTTTAAGAATTATACAATAAACATTGAACGCTTTGATCTTCCTAAATGGCGTGTTTATGAAAATCAAAGGAACATTGCCATCGGCCTTTATGTACATGACTTTAATAGTAGTAGATATGAAAAGCGAATAATTAAAAAGTTACAATATGCTGTTTTTAGTAAAATTAAAAATATTGCAGGACCTGTAATTTTTATATGTCCGGAACGTATTCGTGATATTGCATTATCTGATTTTGATAATTATGTTTCAATCAAAGATTTCGGTTCAAATGAAAATACTATATCGCTAGGTAATTTTCAGAAGTCGCCATTATCCCATTATAGCAACGTAATGAACGTACTTTTTCTAAAGGTATGTTTGCATGAGATGGCTCACCATTATATGTGTTTTGGAAAAAGTACACGTAAAATTAAATTTGTTAAGGTAAACAAAGTTGCAGAAAAGCTAATTGAAGAAAGTTTAGCTAATGTATTTGCGTGGAGTCAATTTAATGATCCTGAAGAACTAAAAATAATTGGATCCTTTATGGACTCTCAACCTTTTGAATACAAAGCGTATAGGTACTGGATTAAAAATGGGGAATTAAAAAATAGTGTCCCTTTTTTAATTTCCTCGTGGAAAAACAGACAAAATATTTTTTTACCACATTTTTTATTTAAGTCATTTGATGAAATTTTTGCAAATTACTTTTACGCTAATGAGTATAATAGGTTAAGTGAAAACTCTTTAAATTTTGAATTTGATAAAGAGCGATTAAATAATAATAGCATTCTTAAAATAAATGAAGAAAAAAACAATTGGGAAGCAATAGCGAAGTCCATGATATATTATTTTTATGAGCTACACAAAAAAATAAAATAATAACCATAAAATATGTAACAGATTCAATTAACAATGAATTTTACTAATTAACCCTAAGAGGTTTTTCTAATTTATTATACTGCCGTATTTAATTAATCTTTTTATAAAAAACGCAATTTAAATTTATGAAAATATTATTACCTATTTGCGTTCTACTAATTCCAATCATCCTTCTTTCATGTAAAGAAGACAGCTCTAACCATCAATCACAAGTTGCCACAGCAAATGTTGTGTCGAGGACTACGGACACCTTTTCCCTTAGTGATTATTATGATTCCTTAGTGAAAACTATTCCACCTAATTGTAAACCAATTTTGGGTCATCGTTTTGAAATCGTTGGAGACTTCAACGGTGATGGTAAATTAGAAAAGCTGAAAGAGCACTATGTGTCGGGGGTGTCTCGACAAGAAACTAATAAGAGCTATGAAAATTTAAATGGTATGGAGTTTCTTCAAGCGTTAGTCTTCCAGAAGAAACCTATTTCTTATTTGCTTGATGATAATCGTACAGTAGATACGTTGTTTGCAACAACGCAGGGAGTTCACATTGGATTATCTTACGCGAAAAATGAAGGAGATTTAAATGGAGATAAAACAGATGAACTTTCCTATGTGGTGGAATGGGTTCAAGAATCGAATTTAAACACTTGGCATGTCGTTACTTTCAAAAATGGCAAATGGATAGAGTTGCTGTCTTTTGATATTTGGGATTGGCAATTGAACGAATTAAGGCAAGGAGAAAGTCTTCTGAAGAAGGTAGGTAAAAATAAAGTGCAAATAATCTATAGAAATGATAGAGCGGAAAAGGATACGATGATGGTTACCTTACCATGTTCTATATAAATTATCCTCGCATCACCTTCTCCATCTTCTTTCCTTTCGCGAGTTCGTCTACTAACTTATCGAGGTAACGCACTTTTTGCGTGAGTGGATTTTCGATTTCTTCTACGCGGTAGCCGCAGATAAGTCCTCTAATGAGCTTCGCGTTTGGATGTAGCGTCGCTTGTTCGAAGAAAGTGGCGAAGCTTGCTTTGGATTCGATGAGTTCGGATAATTTCTTCTCATCAAAGCCAGTGAGCCATTCAATTATTTGATGCAGTTCTGCTTTGGTACGTCCTTTCTTCTCCATCTTCGCCACATAGTGCGGATAGACGGAGGCGAATGTCAACTTCGCAATTTTCTCGTTATGTTCGGGAGTGGGTTGCATGTGTAATGGTTAACTAAGTTAGTGAATACAATTTTTTGTATGACAAAAAATATATTCCAAGGTGTTTTTCTAAAGCCCTAAAAGAATAATCCCCTTCTTACGTACAAAGGTCAAAACCCCTTCGACAATGGTTACAAAAGAGATGTGTACCCCAGGTACTTTACGTTTGGAAGATGGTAAATGGGTGGTGGATTTTATTCGGGTACGGCCGGTATATCATACTGAAAGTCCTGCGACGAACCTTGTGTGGGAACCTCAAAATCCAGATATCGAGCCGCTGTTAAAAGAGGGTGGGCTAGTGTGGTTTATGCAAATCATAAATGGGGAGACCTTCTATGCGCAAATTAAAATCATGGACATCGATGGCGAGGCAAGGGTGGTGTAGGATATTCCAAAAAGTGTTTTCATGGTACGAACCAAGACAGTGTAAGTTTCGCAAGGTGCCTTCGCCGTTCGACTAACGGACTCCTACATTATTCATTATTCATTGTTTTATTAGTCATTCTTAGATAGGCTGCTATCTCCATCAACTCATTCAGATTATTCAGGTCTACCAACACAAACGCGTCTTCGCAATGATGTGCTTCCAGGACTTTTAGTTCTGCTTGCATAGGCTGATCATCTAGCCAAATGAAGGGCTTTGAAAAATCTATCCCCTCCGTTTTTAATGCCGACCAGTTCGTTGCTTTTACCTGGCGTAATTTGTTAATCGTTTCTTCTTGCAGGTACTCGCTAAGATATTGTATTGCCGGAGCCGCATCACCACGGCAGTGCGTTGTCAGCCAATAACAGTCAAAATTCGTTGTGATAAAGTCGACAAACGAATCTACCTTTTCGGCAGCCTTGGTGCTGCGCGACGTCACTAAAACGCCATCGATATCGAGGTAGAGGTGCATGGGGGGTAAAATGTTTAGAAATTGATATACGAAAAATCGAGGTGCTAGCGTTTTGTTAAGGCAGTGCTATAAATGTAGGTTGAATTCGCATTGTAATTGATTAAAACAATAAAAATATTTTGCATGCATTCAAATAAAGGCAATTTCGAAAACCCTTGTTGCTGCAATTGAGCAAACACATCAGTATTTTCAGCAGCATGCTGTAAAAGCAGTGAATGTATCACTCACCATTCGCAATTGGTTAGTTGGATATTACATTGTTGAGTTTGAACAAAAGGGAGAAGACAGAGCCGAATATGGAAGTAAATTGTTATCCAAATTGGCTGAAAGTTCAAAACATATCAAAGGATTCGATGAACGTTCTTTTCGAAATTTCAGGCTTTTTTACAAGCAATATCCTCAATTAC
This sequence comes from Chitinophagales bacterium, assembly GCA_947452995.1. Classification (GTDB taxonomy): domain Bacteria; phylum Bacteroidota; class Bacteroidia; order Chitinophagales; family CAIODY01; genus JAHEYX01. Next base: position 15,938 of record CANGEV010000017.1, on the reverse strand, counting down.
AAACCTATATTTTGAGTCATTTTCCTGGCTTGTCAATTTTGGGGTCGGCAATCCCACTATCAGAGGGAATTGCAATTCGGGGGTCGCTGACCACCGAATCCGAGAACACTACTATTTTAGTGCCGGCCGAGAAAATTTTAAGCAATCTTTCATACACGCACTTAGAATTGTTATTTACACTAGATGACCCTTTGAAGCGTGGCAAAAGAAAATCCTAATTGGGGATGAATACTTTTTCATCGACTTAGTATTTTATCATCGGATACTTAAATGTCATGTTTTAGTGGAGTTGAAGGTGGAAGAATTTCAACATCATTCTGTCGGACAACTAAACACCTATGTCAATTATTATAAGGCGGAAGTACAGCAAGCAAACGATAATCCAACGATCGGCATTTTATTAGTGACCAATAAAAATGAAGCTTTAGTCGAATACGCCACTGCTGGCATCGATAACCATTTGTTTGTTTCTAAGTATTTAGTTCAGTTACCTTCCAAGGAGTCTTTAGAGGCGTTTATGCTGAAGGAACTCCGCAATTGGCACTAAGGCAGCCTTTGTGTTGCGCGTCGTCACTAATACGCCATCGATGTCGAGGTAGAGGTGCATGGGGGTGGGTATTGATAATATGCTTATACGACGATAATATTATCGTTATTCAAATGTACTACGTATTAATTGCCTAATTGTATTAACTTTAGGTATAAACATAAATAGTATGTCGACTAAGGCAGATTGGACTTTACTCACGGAAAAAATTATCGCATTTAGAGATGAACGGGATTGGAAGCAATTCCATAATCCGAAGGATTTGTCGATAGCCTTATCAATTGAGGCGAGCGAGTTGCAGGAAGTTTATTTATGGAAGAGTTCAGAAGAAGCTCAAGTTGAAAAGGTTAAGGAAGAATTGGCAGATGTATTTACCTATGCACTATTAATTGCGGATCATTATAAGTTAGATATAAGTGAAATTGTTTCTGCGAAACTGCAACGCAATGCAGAAAAGTATCCTGTTGAAAAGTCGAAAGGCAGTTCTAAAAAGTATGATGAGTTATGATAGTCTACCAAGAGGATAAGTCAACCTTTATGCGCCAGGTTCGCGAAAGTAAAATTGACCAAGTAATCTACGCTAATTTTAAGGACCGCCTCGGACGCAAAACATCCAATAGTGAACAAAGATCATGGCGCAATTCTATGCAGTATATGCGCAATGTGTTGGATGATGATGCAATTCCGAATGATGCTAAAATTAGTATAGAGTGTCAAGTTCCAAGTACAAGCAAGCGAATTGATTTTATTATTACGGGCCAAAATGCTGAGGGAAGAGATGCTGCTGTAATTGTAGAACTGAAACAATGGGAAGGCGCTTCCAAAACTAATATGGATGGTGTAGTGCGTACATATACCGGACATGGTATGCGTGATGTTAGTCATCCTTCATACCAGGCTTGGAGTTATGCCGCTTTATTGGAAGGATTTAATGAAGAGGTATATACAAAGAATATACTAGTTAAACCATGTGCTTATTTACATAATTGTAGAATTCCCGGTGATTTAACAAACTCCTTTTATAAAGAACATCTTGATAAGGCTCCACTTTTTATTGATAGTGATGTTGCAAAGCTTGCTGATTTTATCAAACAACACGTAAAATTTGGAGATAAGTCCAATGTGATGTATCGTATTGAACATGGCAAAATAAGACCTTCGAAAACCATTGCTGATCAAATTGTAAAGATGGTTGAAGGTAATCAGGAATTTGTCATGATTGATGATCAGAAAATTGCATTTGAATACGCGATTAAACTTTCAAATTTAGCAACAGCAGAGAGCAAAAAAGTATTTATAGTCCGGGGCGGACCAGGAACAGGAAAATCTGTAGTAGCCGTGCAACTTTTAGCTCGACTGACACACGACAAAAAGCTGGCACAATATATAAGTAAAAATAGTGCACCACGTGATGTATACGCAAGTAAGTTAGCTGGTATCAAAGCAAAGACTTGGGTAAATAATTTGTTTAAAGGATCAGGTTCCTATATGAATGCTGCCGCGAATGAATTTGATACGTTAATTGTCGATGAGGCGCATCGATTGAATGAAAAAAGTGGTTTGTATTCTAACTTAGGAGAGAATCAAATAAAAGAAATAATTAACGCTTCCAAATGTAGTGTCTTTTTTGTTGATGAGGATCAGCGTGTTACAATGAAGGATATTGGATCAAAAGAGGAAGTTGAAAAGTGGGCTAATTTTTATAACGCTGAAGTTCACTATTGGGAATTAGAAAGTCAATTTCGATGCAATGGAAGTGATGCTTATATAGCTTGGCTTGATAATTTCTTGAATATTCGTAATACAGCAAATGTTGAGTTAGATAATTCTGTTTATGATTTTCGTTCTTTTGATTCGATACAAGAAATGAAGCAAGCTGTTTTAGAAAAGAATAGCATTAATAATAGAGCACGTTTAGTGGCAGGTTATTGTTGGCCTTGGAATTCTAAAAAGAATAGAAACGCGATGGACATTGTTATTCCGGAGGAGAATTTTGGAATGCAATGGAATTTAGTTGAGGATGGTTCACTTTGGATAATACGTGAGGATTCAGTGAATCAAATAGGATGTATCCATACTTGTCAAGGTTTAGAGGTTGATTACATTGGTGTAATTATCGGACCTGATTTAGTTATTCGCAATGGACAATGGATCTGTCAGCCAGAAAAAAGAGCTAAATCAGATAAAAGTATTCATGGTTGGAAATCAATGGCATCAAAGGATGCAATCAAGGCCAAACAAATGACTGATTTGATTATTAAAAACACCTATCGAACCTTAATGACAAGAGGTATGAAGGGTTGCTATATTTACAGTGCTGATAAGGAGACAAGGGAGTGGTTGAAAAATCTTAAGAATTGATGAATAATGGAGCAAACACTAGAAATCTATTGTAATTATTTCAAGAAATTAAGGAGGGCTGCGCAGTTTGGCGGTGCTCCGCATAAGCCAATTTTACTTTTAGCAGTTATCGATTCAGTACAGGCAGGTGAAATTAATTCAAGTCAGGTATACATTACGGAGGACTTAATTATTCGTTTTAAGGAACTCTGGGGATTTTATGTCCTTACCCAACATAAATCGAATTTCGCCTTGCCATTTTATCATTTAAATTCAGAGCCATTTTGGAAAATTGTTTTTAAGGATAATTTTAATTCAATTATTACTTCATCTAAAAGTGTCTCTAGTTTAGGCGCTCTAGTAAAATCTGTTTTATATGCAGAAATTGATAAAAAATTATTCGAGCTCATGTTTAATCAATCAGCAGCTAAAATATTAAAGGATTATTTAATTAAATTATATTTCCCAGATCATACTACGGAAATATTAAATTATGAGTTAAAAGAAAATATTGTTAATCAGATTTTAAACGAATCTAAAGAGGAATATTCTGCTAGATTATTAAACATTACTGAGAGAAATAATAATGAACAGCTAGAGGAAGAAATTTTTGTTCGAGGGAATTTATTCAAGAAGCAAATTCCCAAATTATACAATTTTACTTGTGCAATTTCTCGCATGTCAGTTATGCACAACTTTTCATTTCAGATGGTCGATGCTTGCCATATAGTACCATTTTACATTTCAAAAGATGATACGGTGGGAAATGGAATTTGCTTAAGTCCTAACTTACATAGGGCATTTGATCGCGGCCTTATTACAGTTTCAGAATCATTCATTGTGAGAGTATCTCCAGCGGTAACGGAAAGTAATGATTCTCCATATTCCTTAAAGCAATTTGAAGGGGCTCAAATATTATTGCCTAGCGAGGAAAGATATTATCCTCTCATCCAAAATTTTAAATGGCACCGGAAGGAAATTTGGAAAATTTAGCGTTTATTGAATATCGAGTTTTAGCCTTTCGCTACACTTTTAACTGGTTAAATTTTATCTCCGCCGGGTAGGTAAATCATGGGGTTCTATAGATATTTTATTATTCCGATTCAATATTGTAAGGGATGAAAAATAAATTTGAATTACCTGCGAAAAAGACTTTTCGAGGAAAATCTAATTTTTTACCACATACTGAAGTGTCTACATCTTTATATAAAAGGCGTTCTGGATAATTTGAAATTTTGTTTACAAAAAATACATGTTCAACTGTCTGAGTATCTGATTCCGAATAGTACTCTAACCTATTTCGAATAACGAAAGGTGAATTTGAATATGTGAAATTTAGGCTTGCTGATTTAGTCGGTGTTTTATTTAGATTACAATCCGCATAACGTTCTTTTAAAATTGTAAATTCTGAAATAATAACAGCTGAATGTGTTGGAATAGTTAGCTCTTTTTGTTCGTCAAATGTTGTTGCTTTTGACGTAAAATTTGTAAGTGAGGTATGACCTTTGTAGTAACCAGAACTCGTCGCGTTTGCAATATTAATACCACTAGAATAAGTATAACTTCTTCCTTGATAATATTGATTTGCAACTCCATTAAGGATGAAAAAAGATTTAGTTAGATCAATGGTAATATTGGAACTTGTTTTGTTGTATGCGGAAAATGAAACATGACCATTTTCATTCCAAAGGTTATAGGTTACTCGTAGGGTTGAATCTTCGAAAACGAGGTTATTAATATTAGTTTCATTTGTGAGCATTTTTGTTTCTAGAATTTGATAGTAATTTGTCGAAACGCATGACAACGAAAGTATGCAAATAAAAATGTAGATAATTGTACGCATTATTTTGTTTTTAGTGATTTTCCTACCCAATCGCCAGCTTCCGACCCTCGCTAACCAAAGCCGCTGGTGGAGATTGGTTTAGCTTCCAATTAATGTTCATCGGCTTGTTCTCCGTATGAGATTCATACTGCAAGCTACCGCAGAATATGAACGACATACGATTGTTGTGCTCGTCTTCGGTACGTTCGCGAATGAACAATAATAACTGTTTATTTTGGCGCATATGGTGTATATACGAGAGCCCCTTCGTACTCGTCTCCGAAGTGGCATTCTGACTCTGCCAGTGAAATAACTCTTCGTTAATGAAGTAGTCGTGATACTTCGTACTCGCATTCATCCGCCAATCTGTTTTATCTAAAGTGACAAAGAAACATTCCATCCCCTTATCCTTGATATCCAAAACACCTTCTCGACTAGGGTATAACTTGTTTAGATTACTTATACCCATTGCAATCAAAATTTGATTACGGTTATATCTGCCATGCAATTGTAATGCATTCGAAAAACTCCATTCATAGCTGCTTTCACGCACTTCGCTTTCTTTGATACGGATATTCAGATACTCGATGAGTTCTTGCTTTACACCCTCCTGACAACAAATATCTTTAAGTGTTTGAGCTAACTCCTCCTTGCTACATTGCGGCGCTTTGGTAAACAGATCTGCATAGATCATCAAAAGATATTGTTCGCTAAGCGCCTCATTACAATTTGAAAAATCATTTGTAATGAAGGATAATATAGCTCTCCAATAATTGGGTGAATCGCAACTCAACCAGGTGCTACCCATGCACTCCGCTAATTTTTTAATTGCAATCTCATCTTTGAATGAAGGTTTTGTAGCTTGGTTCGACTCCGCCACAAGTTCAGTGAATAGTAAGCCGTACTTATAAATATCCTGAAGAGCAATCTGACTTAAGTTAGTAAAATTAGTCAGGCTCAGATCTTGTGAAAAGTCCTGTTTAAATTGCGTTATTCGGCGAAGTAAATTTTGTCGATTACCTCGTAAGGCGCGAGTGATATTCTGTAGAATGATCTCCTTCGCTTGCTTTTCCAAAATAATTGAACAGCCCAATGGAAGGTGCGGAAAATCATTCTCTAACTCGTCAACGACCCTTGTATGCGTCTTTCCAAGCATACCTCTAAACTTGTGCTCAAAACTATATTCAACATGGGATTGACCAATAAAATCCAAAACCGTTAAATATTCTTTTCCTTCCGTAGTACGCAAGCCACGACCGAGTTGCTGTAAGAAAATGGTCATACTTTCTGTTGGACGTAAGAACAATAAAGTATCTACTTCAGGGATATCTACGCCTTCATTGAGAATGTCAACTACAAATAGAAAATTGATTTCTCTTCTTCTCAGTTGTTGAATAATTGCATTTCTGTTTTCTGCTTGCAAGGAAGTTAGTATACCTGCTTTAATACCTTTTTCTTCAAACTGCTTTTGCATGAATTGCGCATGCTTAATAGAAACACAGAATCCTATTGCGCGCACATCCGTCATCGAACGCAGATATTTTTCGCAGTTGCGAATGATATCTAAAACTCTTCTTTTATCCTCTGTATATACATTTTCTAATTCGTTGATATCATATTTCCCTTTACGCCATGAAACCCGCGAAAGATCGATCGTGTCGCTGATTCCAAAATATTGAAAAGGACAGAGAAGCCTTCTATTAAGTGCTTCCGGCAAACGTATTTCTGCTGAAATATTATTAGCGAAAAAGCGTGTAATATCATCGCCGTCAGTTCGTTCGGGAGTGGCTGTTAATCCAAGTAATTGTTTTGGCTGAAAATAGTTCAGTAGCTTTTCATAACTTTTAGCTGCCGAGTGATGTACTTCATCAATGATGATGTAGTCGTAAAATTCTTTGATCAAGGCTAGTTCATGTAAGCGACTGTTCATCGTCTGAATGGTCGCAAAGAGATGATGATAGCTATTTGCCTGACGTCCACCATAGAACAGCTCTCCAAAATCTGCATCGCGTAAAACTTGTCTGAAGGTGAACTGTGCTTGTTTAAGAATCTCTTCACGATGTGCGACAAATAAAAATTTTGTCTGTGGATTCTTTGAAAGGATATTTTTAAAGTCGAACGCAGCAATGACTGTTTTGCCCGTTCCAGTGGCAGCTACAACGAGATTGCTATGTTGTCCTTCTGCGCGTTTATGCGCAAGTTGTTCTAGTATTTCCTTTTGATATTCGAAGGGCGTCAGTTCTACGAACGTGAAAGTATCGTTTGCTTCCGTATGGCGAATGCGATTAATTGCACCGACTAGTTTATCCCAATCATCTTCAATTTTGAAGCTGTGAAATTCTTTATCATTCCAATAGGTGTTAAACGTCTCTAAGCATTTTTGAATGACATGCGGTACCTCTTGTGAGGTAATCTTCAGATTCCATTCTAGGCCATTGGTCATGGCGCTGCGTGAAAGGTTGGAAGAGCCTATATAGGCTGTGTTGAAGTCGCTTTGTCTTTTGAAGATATACGACTTCGCATGCAGACGTTCTAAGTTAGTATTGTATGATATCTTAATTTCTATATTTTGAAACTGCGACAGAAATTGAATGGCCTTCGGATCTGTGGCACCCATATAGACGGTACAGATAATTTTGATAGGTACATTCAAGCGTTCTAGTTCGCGGAAGGTAGATTCAAAGAGACGGATACCTTCAAACTTGATAAACGATACAAGCCAGTAGATCTCGTCGGAGGAGAGCATTTCCTTACGGAGTTCGCTTTCTAGGGATACATTATCTTTTCCTCCGGAGAAGAGGACAGATTGATTGAAGCCTGTTATTGGGAATTGCGAGCGTATATTTTCTTCGACCTTATGTATGCCGGAGTCGATTTTAGCGTACTTGGCCTTTAGCACTTGCGGAGGAGAAATGATGCTTTCTGATAGGAGCTCATCATCCTTTTGGATGCTTGCAATGGATTGGATGAGTTGGTTACAAAGTTCGCTGAGTTGTGGTAATGCGTTTTCATCGTTGGCGCTGCTATTGATGGCGCGCATCACCTGATGGAGTAGACGGTTGAGTAGTTTTTGAATATAGATCCCTGCGTTTTCTTTCCCAATATTTTCTCTAACGTAGTTGTATTCCTGATCACCAATAATCTTCGCCTCTAAGGCTTTGCTTATAATCGATTCAAAATAAATGGCTTTCATAGGGGCGGGGTGGAGATCGACGTATTTGCTTTTATTGATGTTCTAAAATAGTCTAATAATAGCTTTTAAGAATATTAAATTAACAGGTACAAGTAAAACGAGTAATTTAGTTCGAAGAGAAAGAACCCTTGGAACTTATTTTCTTTTTATTAATCCTTGCATGAATTCTATCTGAGAACGAAGGTTTTGAATATCATCTTTTAGATCTTTTATGTAACGTTCATAAACTTCTTTTATATTATCATTGCTTTGTACATTCATAACTGTACTAGCTTGACCACCTTGTTGTTGAAAATTTTGTTGTATGTATGTATCCTCTTCACCAATAATACTGGTAATTGGTACGCTGAGTATTTCAGACAATTCTTTTATACGTTTAACACTAACATTATCAGGGTTTTTCTCCAGATTTGAATACGCTTGCTGACTTAAATTAAGCTTACTAGCAACATATTCTTGGCTAAAACCTTGTGCCTCACGCATTATTTTAATGCGATTAGATGGGGCTTTGTACTGTTTACTTGTTTTCATGGTATGAATATACAAAATTATTGTTGGATACAATAAATTTGAGTGGATACTGGTAGATGTATTTAGCAATTTTGTATGTAATTGTTAATGACTTATAAATAGTAAAGATTAAAAGATTTGATGTATGCCTCCTTATTCCTTTAGAAACGTTTGGACTTCATTTTTGAATAGGCAGTTTGCTCCTTCAGCTGCAACATTGAATTATTGGATAGGCACTAGAAAAGATCCTCAAATGATGTTTCCAGGTCTGTTGAACACTTTTGACGTAGACCGAGATAGAAAAATGTTTTGGACAGCATTTGCACTAGAATTGGGCAGTGCAATACCATTAATTATTGGTGCTTTCTTACTTGACGAAGGATTGATTTATCCCTTACTTGCTTTATCTGGAACTGTAATTGGATTTGTTTTTGATGTAAGAATTGGCATCTTATTGCGTAGAAATGATATTGAAAATCGATTAATAAGAGCTCAGTTGAAAATTGCAAGTATACTTGGATTAAGCCCTGCAGCAGTAGGTCAGTTAAAGGCAACGATTACAAATGCTAATCATACTATTATTGATATTGTTCTTTATGTTGCTATTTATCTGATTGCCGCACTCAAAATTTTTGTAATGTATATTTTCTTTCCAACGCCATTGTTTTGGGTTCCTTTTGGTTTTTTGTATTGTTTTATCGCTTATATACATATTAAACATTCTGGGTATAAAATTCAATTCGATCGATTCAAAAAGTCTTTAGTTTCTGATTATGATGCTTGGGTTAAAGCTGGGGGCATTGCTGGGGCACCTGTTACGTCTCATTTTAACTTTAGACACCAAGGTGCGAATCATACTTTAAGTTATTCGAATTTTATGCAAGATTCTGATGGCTTGGTTCTTGCAGGTAAGCAAAGTTTTTCAGGAAATTTTGCTGTAGTACGTGACTACGTTTTAGCAGCACAAATTCAACAAATAACCGGTCTTGTGATTCCTGTCAATTCAAATAATTCTGATGGAAATGGTGCAGTACTTGATAAATGTACTGCAATCCAGGGCGTTACATTAGTTGCTCAATTAGACTAAATTTAAAAAAAATGAATAAGTTGATAGATAAAGTATTTATACTACTTTTTTTTATTGCAGGAATTTTAAATTTCAGTGCTCATGCAGAAGTTGAAAAAATTAAAATTCTTGTAATAACAAACGGACCAATTGCCAATCATGATGAAAGCCTTGGTGATAATTTTAAAAAAATTTGCACCCCCCAGACAGTAAATTACTCTGGAGTTAAATTGAACTATGTAGTGAGTTCATTTCAGCTTGCGCGTTATGATATGTATTCAAATACAAGTAATTCTGCGAACTGGTATACGTTTTGGGATGCCCCTAATAAATATCCTACTTTCCAAATTGAAATTTTTGATAATTATTTAATGGGTGCACCATTTTCGATTTGGAAGAAAGGAATTAAAGAATTCCTTTCTAATTTTAAATGTCAAGACTCTAGAATTTATCAAAGCTCAGTAAATAAGGAAAATATTCCGCGTTATGTCTCTGATAAAAACTATTATTTTATTAAGTATTCTTCACATTTAGAAAAAGATATACAAGATTATATTGTAAGACAAAAAAAGAATAGCCAAAGCATTGCAAGGATTTGTATTATATTCGATCAAATACCTGTAAAAAAAACTGTTTACAGTGGATGTGAATGTAATGTAAGGCTGGAGGCCATTGAGTATAAATTAAAGTCTGGTGAATTTAATACGTTACAGGAGTGTAGAAAGCAAAATACAAAAACAGTTTATATTTTTAATTGTAAAACTTGTACTTGCGAAGCTAAACTGATTTATAAGTGTGCGAAGCTGGGTCCTGGTGAATACCTAACATGTGATGAATGTATCAAAGCAAATATAAAAATTATATATGTTTGTATTGGTGGAAAATGTATTGCCAAACAAGTATGTAAATCTGCTGCATTATTGCCTGGTCAGTATCTTAGTAAGGATGAATGTAGTAAACATTGTGCACCACCACCACCTCCTCCTTCTCCTTTGAAATTAACCTTAGCTTTTAATGGTGCTCAAATTTTTAGATGGACAGTTACAGGAGATGCAAAGAAAATTGCAAAATATACGGTCAGTGTTGATTATGCGCAAGGATATAGTGAACAAACTTGCACTGAATGCGGCGTTACAGGAATAACATGGGATATAACTAATCCGCAGGAAAATAGTGCCCGTATAACGAATATTCAAGATGCATTGCATCCTGGAGAAAGTGAAAAGGTATATTTATGGGATGTGACAGTATATGCAAAGGACAGTAAAGGTAATGTTCTTGCTTCAGATACTAAAAGATCAGTTAAAATTTTATGTAGTCATGGTGGTAAACAATAAAAATATGAATTGGATGTTGCGTTTTTTTTTGATTGCAATTATTTTTTATTTTTCCTGTTTTTCACTATTAGCAAAATCGGAAAAGTTCAAGTATACAAGAAAGTTTTCACCGGAGGTAACTGTCATTGCTGAATTACCTGTTATTGATTCTAATCTTATTGCAGTTCTAAGTGATCCTATTTTTAAAGGCTTGAAAAGTAACTCACTGAATTTTATTACATATCCAATTCCAGGTATAATTAATGAGCGTATTGAATTAAATGATCAAAATGTTTTTCGCTTTAATAATGCTCCCTATAATGCTAGCACATATTCACTAGTAGATCAGCAAAAAGAGATAGAATCGTACTTGCAAAAGCAATCAAATTTCGATTTTATCATTTTTAATAATGATAAATCAAAATTGTTTAGTTCAACCATACCTGTTACTCGAGTTTCTAATAAGCAGGATTTTCATAATACTATTTTAACCCTTTTCAAGCGAAACAAAAAAAATGGTAATAATCGGAAATTAATAGTCTTGGTTCAATCAATTTATACTCCGAAGAAAGAAGCTATTAAAGTAAATATTGAAGTTGTCAGAAATGTAAAGGCATTAGAGCCATTCGCATATTTTGAAAAACACGATAAGACTTTTACTTTATATGGATTCGTTGATCGTCGTTTTGAGGATGGTAAATCCCAGGTAAAAGATGGTTTTTGGGGAATTCCCATAAAAACCAATTGTGAGTTTTTAACAAAATTTAAAATAGAAATATACGATGATGAAGCGTTTACTCATCTTCATAAAAATGGAGTTCGTTTTGGTGAAGTTTTACCATTACCAGAATGGGTTGGGGTTACTAATGAGTATAAAATATTGAAATTTGATTTGGACGTAACAGCCGAAAATCCTAGTAAACCTGGTCAACGTGCTGCCTGGGGAGATATTATTGATCACCAGTATTATTTTATTAAAATAGTTCCACTAGAAACTAACTTATTGCTTGATTTCCCTTATCCGTCATTTAAAGCTGATTTTTCACTCTGTTCTTATTAATCAATTATGCTTAAGAACTTTATAATAATTCAATGCATTCTTTTTGCCAGTTTTGTCTCGTTCGGGGCTACCTACAAAATTGTCGAGGTACATGCTGACTTCAGTTTGGAATCGATCGCAAAAAATTATAATAAGCAAAAATTGTTAGGTATTATCATAACAACTGATGGTAATTATTCTGGAATAGTAGAGTATGTTTCAAAAAATGATTTAGGTATTGACTTTAAAGAGACTACTATTGATCCTAATTTATTAATTATACATATTACCAACATTCAAAGTACTGAGCGATCCTATGTCAGGCTTACAGGATGTTCTGAGCCATATGATTTAAATCAAATGTCTTATTTTTTTCTTTACAATGATTTTGAACATCGGGCACCAGCGTTAACTCTAGAAGATAATGAAATAAACGGCCTTGAAATTACACCCGTTTGTGATTGGGATGTTTATACTTTGTATAAATTGAATAAGTTTAAAGCATGTCCAGATAATAAGATTAAATTTTATACCGATATTCTTATAAAAAACACAAAAGGGTACTACCCATTTACTGCTTCAAGCGAAATTAAAGACTTTTCTCCAAAAGCGCTAAAGCGTGACTTAAGAGACTCAGCAAGGGTTTTACGCGGAATCTTTCAGTCTTTTGCTGACAACGAGAAAACTAATGGTTTTTTACGATTTGGAGTTCAAAATTATGCAAATGCTAATTCGATAAGTAATGGTGAATTCAAAAGACAAATACGTGGCTTTGCTTTGGAGTACAATAGGTGTTTACCACTTAAATCGGATAAATCAGGATTCCAAACTTTCGTAGGTATAAGTGGGGGATATTTTCAAACGGTTTCATCCTTTCAAGCTGACTCCTTGCATTTTGTTTCCAATCAATATACCTATCAAAACATTGTTCAAAAAAGAGAACTAATCATAAATGATTTATATGATGAGATACACTTTAGCACAATAGCTATTGGTGTCAATTTAGGCATTACCAAGGAATTTAATTTAACAGACGATTGGAAAAGTAGTTTAGATTTTACAGTTCGACCGTCCTATTGTTTTTCGAATTCTGTTTATGAAAATTATGCAATGAGATTAACAACTACTGCAAATTATAGCAATATAAATCATGTGATAAGTAATGTGCCATCAAGTGGTCTAGTATCTAATTATTTATTAAAAAATACAACAGCTCCTGAAATGGCTGTAAGTAAGATGATAATACCTTTTGGTATCAAGGCAAATGTTTACTACAAATTTGTTGGTATTTATCTAGGTTGTGATTTTAGTGTATTACGAATTTCTTCTGTAAATCTAAATCGGGATTATGCCCAATATGCCAATTATAATGGCTCCTATAGTTCCATTTTATACTCCATTCCAGCATTCAATTCTCGTCAGTTTATTCCCAATTTAGGGCTAAGCATAAAATTGTAACATCAATTTATGAAAAAAATATTTTTCCTGTTAAGTCTTTTCGTTTTTACAAATATACAATCATATGCAAAAGTTACGTGTTCCGCAGGTAACATATCAATTAGTAATGGCCTTGTATCAGGAGGATCAATATGTGCCGGCGCAACATTAAGCGCTACAATTTCTTCGGGTTCTGGTGGAGGATCAGGTGCTACAAATACCAATGAATATTCACTTAATGGGGGTACTACTTGGAGCACGTATACTAATGGTACCATCATTACGGCTAGTACTGCGGGAAGTTCTATCGTGAAATTTAGAACCACCTATTCTGATACTGCTGCTTGTACTTCTTCCCCTGTTGCAACTGCATCATTAAGTGTTTTAGCTTTACCAAATGTTTCAGTTAATAATGCAACGATATGTATTGGTGCAAGTGTGGTATTGACAGCTTCTGGTGCAAATAGTTATGCATGGTCTCCAAGCAATGGTCTTAGTAGTACAACAGGAAGCACAGTAACTGCAAATCCTATTGCAACAACAACATATACAGTGGTAGGAACTGATGCGAATGGTTGTGTAAATACAGCAAGCTCCATTATTACCTATAATTCTGCCTTGACAGCCCCTACTGTAACAGCAACTTTAGCTAATTCTAGCATATGTAAAAATTCTAGTACTACTTTAACAGCAGCAGGTGCAAATACCTATACATGGTCACCTAGTATAGGATTAAGTGCATCTACTGGCGTTACGGTTACCGCGAACCCTTCAACTACAAGTACCTACTTAATAACTGGGACAGGTGCTAATGGATGTACAAATATTGTTTCGTCCACAGTTATCGTAATGTCTTTACCAACGATTACAGTGAATTCACCAAGTATTTGTAAAAATTCTAGTGCGACATTGAATGCAGGAGGTGCGGGTACTTATACTTGGTCACCAAGTACCGGGCTAAATGCAACTTCTGGATCTTCTGTATCAGCCAATCCTACAACTACGTCTACATATACTGTAACGGGTACGGATGCTAATGGTTGTACAAATACTGCATCAGCTACTGTTACCATTTGGTCTTTACCAACGATTACAGCTAATTCCTCAAGTATTTGTAAAAATTCTAGTGCGACATTGACTGCTGGAGGAGCAAGTACTTACGTTTGGTCACCAAGTACTGGATTAAATGCAACTTTTGGCACTTCTGTAACAGCCAATCCTACAACTACGTCTACATATACTGTAACGGGTACGGATGCCAATGGTTGTACAAATAATGCATCAGCTACAGTTACTGTATGGTCCTTACCAACAATTACTGTAAACTCACCAAGTATTTGTAAAAATTCTAGTGTGACATTGACTGCAGGAGGTGCAGGTACTTATACATGGTCACCAAGTACCGGATTAAATGCAACTTCTGGAACTTCTGTATCAGCCAATCCTACAACTACGTCTACATATACTGTAACGGGTACGGATGCCAATGGTTGTACAAATACTGCATCAGCTACAGTTACCGTATGGTCTTTACCAACAATTACTGTGAACTCACCAAGTATTTGTAAAAATTCTAGTGCGACATTGACTGCAGTAGGAGCAAGTACCTACGTTTGGTCACCAAGTACTGGATTAAATGCAACTTTTGGTACTTCTGTAGCAGCCAACCCTACAACTACGTCTACATATACTGTAACGGGTACGGATGTTAATGGTTGTAATAGTAGTACAAGCACAACAGTAACTGTTAACCAATTACCAATTGCTAGTGCAGGTGCTAATCAATCAATGTGTTCAGGAGGGAATATTAGTTTGAATGGGTCTGCAACAGTTGGTAATGGTATCTATACATATTCGTGGACACCTACATCTGGTTTAAGCAATCCTTCTATTGCATCACCGAATGCAAGTCCTATTTCGACAACGAATTATACTTTAACAGTAACGGATGGAAATGGTTGTAAATCAACTCCTTCAACTATGACTTTTAGTGTTTATAATAACATCTCCATTCCACTTAGCCCATTGTCAGCTAATCTTTGTTCCGGAAATACCTTGCCTTCTAAGTTATATGTTACAACTGCGGGCGGTACAGGATTGACATACCAATGGCAGTATTTGAATGCAGGCAATTGGACCGCGGTTGCTAATAGTACTCCGGCAGGAACTAGCTACACAGGTGCAAACACTGATACGTTGAGAATAACAGGAACATCAAATGTAGGGAATTATCCGTACCGTGTGATAGTAAGTGGTGGAGTAGGTTGTACTGCAGATACATCTGTCTTAGCATTAATTTCGGTTAAAGCAAAACCAACAGCACTTGCTGGTGCTAGTCAAATAGTTTGTGCGGGTAGTTTAGCGACCTTAAATGGAGCTGCAATAGGAGGAAATGGAACATACACATACACATGGACGACAACAAGTGGCGTGTCGCTGAATAATCCAAATATTGCTCAACCATCCTTTACCTCATCAAATAGTGGTTCCTATAATTTTAATTTAACAGTGACAGATGCTAATGGTTGTACTTCACAAAACACTTCTGCAGCATTAATTACTGTTAATGCAAAACCAACTGCAAATGCAGGTGCTAGTCAAATAGTTTGTGCGGGTAGTTCAGCAACCTTAAATGGAGCTGCCACAGGAGGTAATGGATCTTATATTT
>CANGEV010000016.1 GCA_947452995.1 Chitinophagales bacterium | reverse complement strand
TTAAAAGAACTGAAATAAGCGCGCCTTTTTTACAAAATCGTGATTTGAATTTTTCGTCCAAGACCTTCCTCCACTATTCTTCGTAGCGTAGATAATTGAATATCACTCTTGCCATTTTCTAATCGAGAAATGTAACTCTTCTTCGTGCCAACCTTCAAGGCTAAATCCTCTTGGTTCTTGTACCCACAAACCATAAATCGGACAAAAAGAAAAGGTCCCACATTCCTGTAAAACTTTTAGCCAGTGCATTACCCAGTATATCTGAAAGAAAATTAAAATTAGTCGAACGACTGATTAGTCTGACTAGCACGTTGTAAAATCTGCTCGTAGTCGGATGGCTTCAAATCGCTAAAGAAGAAATTGATAGGATCAATTTGTGTTCCACCTTTTATTACCTCGTAGTGGCAATGCGGTCCTGTTGAAGAGCCTGTACTACCCACATAACCTATCACATCCCCACGCTTAACCTTCTGCCCACGTGTTGCCTTGAAACGACTCATATGTGCATATAAGGTACGATAGCCGTAGCCATGGTTAATAATGATATGCATTCCATAACCACTGTGATCGGCAATCGCACCCTCCACTACCCCATCTCCGGTAGCATATATTGGTGTGCCAGGGCTAGCAGCAAAGTCTATCCCACTATGAAACTTTACAATCTTATAAATTGGATGCGTCCGATAACCAAAGCCTGAGGCAATACTATTCAAGCGACGATTAGAAATCGGTTGAATAGCAGGAATACTCTGCATCATCTGCGCCTTGCTCTGCACTAATTTTTCAATCTCATCAAAAGACTTCGATTGTATGTAAAGCTTTCGACTGATTTTATCGAGCGCTTTCGTCGTATTCACCATCAAATCGGTATTATCATAACCGTCCAAATCAGCATATAAATCCGTACCTCCAAAAGCACCAGAGCGTTGGGTAGGACTGATTGGATTGGCCTCGAAAATCACCCGATAGGTATTGTCATCGCGATCGGCGATACTTTTCAAACTAGCATCTACCCGCGCCATTCGACGATTCAACAGCTCGTATTGCGAACGAACTTTGTTCAACTCACGTTTTAGAATTTTCTCCTTTGGGGAATCTAAGTATTGATAGGCAAAATAAACGGATACAATGGCAAAGACTAAAGTGGCACTCAAAAAGCCGAATACGCGCAATGTCCATTCCCACCACGAGAGCTTTACCGTCTCGTAGCTGAGGGTATGGGTATTAAACACATATTTTACTTTCTTTTCTGCCATAATAATCGAAGTGCAAAGATACGGAAAAGGTGCCCGAAATGAGTCAAAATTCTGTTAAAAGGACTAAAAATCAAGCTAATTCATGCCAAGCAAGAGAAGCAGCGCCTAAAACAGCTGCATCGCCCTCTGGCAACGCTGAAAAAGCAAGTTTAATTTTACCTTTAAAAATTTGCAACAAACTTTCCTCAAAGTGCCTTTTTAGGGGCTGCATCAATAAATCGCCTGCATTTGCCAAACCCCCAAACAGAAAGATTGTTTCTGGAGAAGTAAAGGCGACCGCATCCGCTAATTGACGACCCAATATCTTAGCCGTAAAGTCAAAAATTTCAAGTGCCAATTCATCTCCATTTTCAGCAGCAACTGCGATACCCTTCGCTGTAATAATCGTATTGTTACGTAGCGAAGAACTCACGCTCGCGTTAGTCAACCATTCTTCGGCCGTACGCACAATTCCTGTCGCAGAAGCGTAAGTCTCCAAACACCCTCTCCGACCACAACCACAGCTCCGACCATCATAATCATAGACGATATGACCCAATTCCCCTGCAAAGCCGTCGTGTCCGTATACCACTTCCCCATTTACCACCACACCGCTGCCCAAGCCGGTTCCAAGGGTAATCATAATAAAATCCTTTATCCCTTTTGCCGCGCCAAATTGCATTTCGCCAATGGCTGCTGCATTCGCATCGTTCGTCAACCAAGCAGGAACCGAGAAGACACTTGCAAACATTTCAGCCAAAGGGACCACCCCTTTCCAACTTAAATTCGGAGCAAACTCTACTGTGCCCTTATAATAATTTCCATTCGGAGCACCGATGCCAACGCCTTTCAAGTCGTACTCCTTTAACGTACAGGCAATATAGGCGGCTTTCACAGCGTCTACTAATGCCGCTGGCGTTTGACTAGTCGGAATTGAAAATCGCTGTAGTAATTTACCCTTCGAATCCACTAAACCAACGGCGGTATTTGTACCGCCAATATCAATGCCCAGCGTTATTTTCGTCATAATTGATCCCTTGTTTTTGTAAAAGCTGCTTTACGATTAATGCGAATAATCCTAAAAAGACAAAGCAGGCGAATGCTAACCAATACGATTGATGAATGCCTATTCCTGCTTGCTCAGGATGCATGGTTTGATACCAATCCGCTAGTTTACCTTGAATGGGAGGAAGCACAGAACCTCCCAAAATCATCATCACCAGAAATGCTGCACCTTGCGTAGTATATGATCCTAATCCTGCTAATGATAAGGAGAAAATACTCGGCCACATAATCGAACAAAATAAGCCACCACTTAGAATGGCATAGATCGCCAATTGCCCACTGCTCAATATTCCGATCAACATAGCCAATGCGCCGCCGATACTAAATAATAAAAGCGTTAAAGCAGGTTTTCCTCGACTGATAAAGAAGACAGCAACTTGTAAAAGGACACATACCACATATCCATATAAGGTAGAAACATCTTTTTGCGCCAATGCATTTACTCCAAGAACTAGTCCGAATGCTAAGATCGGTACAATCACCGTCGCCAACTGCTTTTTAAGACCTGTCCATTCAAAAACATTAATCGCGCTCGTCCAGCGTCCCACCATCAAGCTACCCCAATATACAGAGGCGAATACTGCAATTTGCGAAGCTTCAAAGCCACCAAAGGCTTTCTGCTTAAGCAATTCACCGAGATTAGAACCAATGCTCACTTCTACGCCTACGTAAACAAAAATGGCTAACATACCCAAGATAAGTTGCGGGAACTGCATAGCACCCCAACCATTTTTATTCTTTCGAGAAGGAAGCAAAGAGAATAATAATAAAGCGAAGATACTTGCGAGGGCAATCATCAAACAGCGCGTGCGAAAGCTTTCTAGGCTTACTTTTAATTCATTTAAATGTGTATTCGCTTGCATTAATGCTTCTCCTGTTAATACTTTCGAATCAAGTTGTTTTTGCAAAGTCGCAATTTCCTGCGCCTCCACACCACGATATGAATTGAAAATAGGTGTATAAGCTGCGGCAAGCACGAGTGTCAAGAAAGCCAATAAGAGAAAGGCTTTCATAGGTTTAGTTTCTTTTGTTGCGGTTTGATCTAGCTCCTCTTGAATACCTTCTACAGCATTCTTCGAAAAGTAAAATAAGGCTGCCGCGCCTATAAATAAGGCTCCTACACAAGCATATAAAATATTTACATATTCTAATTTCAGGTTTTGAATCTGCGCATCAGAGATTGACTTTGTACTTCCAAAAAGGGCAAGACCAATTACAATAGGTCCGATCGTTGTTCCGAATGAATTGACGCTTCCTCCCAGGCTAATGCGATGTGCACCTGTTTTAGGATCGCCCAATGCTAGTGCAAACGGATTTGCAGCCGTTTGTTGCAAAGAAAATCCTAAAGCAACGATAAACAATCCGCCAAGCATCCCGTTGAATGAATTTGCATTTACAGCCACAATCATCGTGAGTGCACCTAAGGCAGAGAATAATAAACCATAGACTATCGACTTACGATATCCCCAACGAGCAACAGCATCCTTGCCCGTAAAAGCACCTACAGCAAACAATCCTAAAGCTCCGATATAATAAGCAAGGTAGAATGCAAAATCAATCAATTGTGATTGAAATTGATCCAAATGAAAATAGTGTTTACAAAATGGGATGAAAACACTATTACCTGCGGCGATAAAACCCCAGAAGAAAAAAACGGTAATCAGTGTGTAGAGAGTCGCTCTAACGCGAGAGATATTTTCCATGTGTGTTGTTTTAAATTAAGGAGCTAGTCGTTGTTTGATCCAATTATTATTCTCGAGATGGTAGGAAATTCTATCATGTAAACGCGAAGGTTGTCCTTGCCAAAACTCGATTCTGTGGGCTATTAGTGCATAACCACCCCAATGAGCAGGACGTTGAATCATCATAGTTCCTGCTTCAATTTTGGCTTTAAGTTCTGCTAATCCTGCTTCAATAAATTCGCGGTTAGGAATCACATGCGATTGCGGCGAAAGCATGGCACCTATTTGTGATTCTTGTGGACGAGAGTAGAAATAAGTATCGGAGTCGGTAGCAGCGATCTTTTCCAAACGTCCTTCGATACGTATTTGTCGGAATTGTTTTTGAAAATAAAACGATAGGGAGGCATGTGGGTTTTGCTCAATTTCTCGTCCTTTATCAGATGAATAGTTAGTAAAGAAAACGAAACGTTGATTTTCGAGCGCCTTCAATAAGACGACGCGCGCATGAGGCTGACCGGAATTATCTGCCGTAGCGAGAGTCATGGCATTCGGTTCGGCCTCGCCTGCCTGTTGCGCCTCGGTCCACCATAGTTGAAATTGCACAAAAGGAGATTCAGAACAATCTTCCTTCCGAAGAGGCGTTCCTTCATAATCTTGCCGTAAAGGCCTTAAATCCATATGCTCACCACTCGACATAAAAAAGATTCATTTAAATTTGAATAATAGCAAGATACTTAATTGCTTTGTGCTAACAAAATAAAGCCATGCGTAAACTTTTAGTATTTCTATCGATAGCTAGTATTGTAGCTTGTAGTTCTCCAGACCATCAAAATCCACTAGTTGGGGAATGGCATGTTAAATCGGTACACTTCGAAAATGAGGCCGACATGCTACAGTCGAAAGACAGCTTATTTATTCATGCTGTTCAAGAATCCAACAAAGAAACAGAGAAGAGTTTGGTATTAAGTTTTAATGCAGATAGCACTTTACATATTTTATCTAATAAAGCAGAACGTGCAGTTTTCAAATATATGTTGGATACAACCAAGCATATGATTCTTTTGCAGGGAATGAATAGTGCCTCTCCTACTCCTAGCAGTGATTTTCTGTTGGAGAAATTAATAGGAGATACGATGGTGATAATGGATTCAAGAGGAATGGGTGATATGCCAAGATTGAAATACGAGTTATACCGTTTACCTATTCAATCAGACAAAAAATAAAAGATATAAAGTCATACCAATAAAAAAGCCCTCACTAAATAGTAAGGGCTTTTTTTGTAGTTTAGTGTTAGACTATTATCCTTCAGCTAAAGTATCGATTATCTTAGCAACCTCAGCCAAACGCGGACGGTTGATTGTATAATAGATGAACTTACCATCGCGTGTTGTGTTCACGATTTCAGCTGCACGCAAGATTGCCAAATGTTGTGAAGCTACTGATTGTTCCAAACGAAGTTTCACATAGATTTCAGTCACAGTGATTTTCTTGTTGTCTTCAATAACTTTCAAAATTTGCTGACGCAATTTGTGGTTCAAAGCACGGATAATGTGCGCTGATGTTTTTAAATTGACTGCACCAACAACGATAGGATCGCGGCTAGATGTGCCATTACGGGAAATGATTAAATCATTTTTTACTTTTGACTCCATTGTTAAGTAATTTTTTAATTAAATGATACTTACAAAGATATATCATTCTTTGTTTAA
Source organism: Chitinophagales bacterium (assembly GCA_947452995.1). GTDB lineage: Bacteria > Bacteroidota > Bacteroidia > Chitinophagales > CAIODY01 > JAHEYX01. Next base: position 48,277 of record CANGEV010000016.1, on the reverse strand, counting down.
ACGTTAGGATTCTTGTTAATATTTTTATAAGCTAATAACTCAAAATTGCCCCCATTCCTTCAAATAGGCTGGCTCAGTATAGGCTAGGTCGGCGAACTCCTTTTTGAGGAACTTTTCAAAAGCCAAATCAGGCATAAAACGGGCGCTATTAAACTGATTTTCGCCATCAAAAATGCGATTTTCACTTTCGCCCAAGAGCTGTTTTACTTTCAGTACTCCGCTACCTCCAAACAAGCATGGAATGGACGATTCAGACCAATCCTGCTCTTTAACAATCAGCGCATATTCGCTTTTTATTACCTCTAAATTTTGCTCATATTGAGCAGTATACACCTCCATTCTTCTTGCATCTACAAGTGGTACAAAATAACCGCTATGCGTTGGATATCGTTCTTGCATACCTTTAGCCATTATTTTCAAAGAAGAAAGTGCTATTAAAGGAATATCATTAACCATACATATTCCTTTTGCCAAACTCAATCCAACCCTCAAACCCGTATAGGAGCCTGGTCCAATACCAACTGCTACGGCAGCTAAATCACGTGTCGATAGTCCGTTTTGTCTCAGCAATTCTTGAATAAATAGAGGCAAAGAAGAAGCATGTGTATTGGGCTGAATTTCCTCCAGAACACCCTTTAATACGGCATCTTCACTTAATGCGACACTACAACAGTTTGAAGACGTTTCGATATGCAACAAATAAGCCATTCTGCAAATGTACATATTCATCGTCTTTTGGAGTATCTTTGTGTTATGAATTCAAAAGCTAAAAAAGAATTAAGAGAAGCTACCAATGAAGAGCTGAGCATTTTGTTGAATGATTTGAATGAAAAACCGTTCAGACTGCAACAGATTCACGAATGGTTATGGATGAAATGGGCACGCTCTTTCGACGCCATGACCAATCTCTCAAAAAACCTTCGCGAGGAACTCGCGCTTCGTTATGAATTCAGAGCCATTACAGTTGATCAAACGCAACAGAGTAGTGACGGCACGATTAAAGTCCGTTTTAAGACTTTTGACAACCACTTCATCGAAGGGGTGCTAATCCCTACCACCGACCGTCTAACCGCTTGTATTAGTTCTCAAATAGGCTGTAGTCTTACCTGCCGTTTCTGTGCGACTGGCAAAATGAAACGCGTGCGTAATCTATTCCATTATGAAATCTTCGACCAAGTAGCCATTCTACAAGAAATTGCAGAAAAGAACTACAATAAACGTCTTTCAAATATCGTTTATATGGGAATGGGCGAACCTTTATTGAATTACAATAACGTAATCCGCTCCATCGATAAAATCACGTCTCCGAAAGGTATGGCCATGAGCCCAAGCCGAATCACTGTTTCTACTTCAGGTATTACTAAACAGATCAGAGAAATGGCAGATGAAAAAGTGAAATTCAACTTAGCCATCTCATTGCACGCTGCAGACAATGCAAAACGTAGTAAAATGATGCCAATCAACGATACCAATACCTTGGAAGATTTAGTAGAGGCTTTAGACTATTTCTACAAGAAAACAGGCACTGCCATTACCTATGAATATATCCTATTCCAAGATGTGAACGACTCCGAAACAGATGCCGCCAATTTGGTAAAACTCTGTCGTCGTATTCCTTCAAAAGTAAACCTGATTGAATATAATACCGTAGATGATGTCCCTTATCAAAAGGCAGGACATGAAAGCTTAGATAAATTTATTACCTACTTGCAAAAGAATCGTGTGAACGTTCGTGTTCGTCGTAGTCGTGGTAAAGATATTGATGCAGCGTGTGGTCAATTGGCGAATAAAAACACCACAAATGGTGAATAGTGATCCCGATAGCGTTGCAATCGGGGTGAATAGTGAATTAGTTTCCCCTTTTCACTTTCCCCTTTTCACTTTTCACGTTTCAATCCAATGTCGGGTTTTCGTCCAAATACTTCGAGACACCATCGAGTTGTTCGTAAAACTCTTCTCCAAACTGGCGAATAATCGGCTCTTTTAAGAACTGATAGACACGTATTTTTTCTTTATCTCCGCGTTTACAGGCGTCGCTGCAAATCGACCAGCGATCGTAATTTAATGCGAGGTCGCCGCTACGTAATTCAGTTACACGAATTGGATATAAATGACAAGAGATAGGCTTTTGCCATTCTACTTTTCCTTCCTTCCACATTTTTTCAATGGCACACCAGGCGAAGCCTTTTTCATCAAAAATAGTGTACACGCATGGCCCCATATTCGGCAATAAGGGCGTAGAAAGACTGCCATCCGCATCTTCCACATATAAGCCGTCCGTTTCAATGATTTTTTGGGCTTCCTCCCCTAGCAAATGCTTAACCGCTGGATAAGCCTTTTCTAAAAGGGGTAGCTCGTCCTTCAGCAGCGGAGCGCCGCCATCACCTGCAATACAACAGGCTCCCTTGCATGCGTTTAGATCGCAGGCAAAATGTTCTTTGACTACATCATCACTAATGAGCTTATTGTCTATTTGAATCATATAGGGCATAAAAAAACGTCCTTTCCATCACTTCAAGGAGAAGAAAAGGAAAGGACGCAAATATTTTGTTACAAATAATTATTTTGTTCCTGGTTGAGCGCTCTTCGGTAACGCATCAATTACTTCAGATTTTGCAGCACCTTTAGCGTCTCCTTTCGAAGAACGAACGAAGAAGTTAGAAGACAAGCACAATACCAAGAAGATACCAGCCAACCACCAAGTTCCTTTTTCCAAGAAATCAGTTGTCTTTTGAACACCTAAAATTTGGTTGTTCACGCCACCGAAAGTAGCGTTCAACCCACCACCTTTAGGGTTTTGTACCAATACGAAAAGTACCAACAAAACACAGGCGATCAACATCAATATTGTTAAAACAGTAATCATATTTGATTCAATTTATTTTTTATTTCAGAAATACGGGTAGCAAAGAAAACACTTTTTTCGGGTTTTAGCAAACGAAGTTTTTCAAAAGCTGCAAGAGCCTTTTCATATTTCTCCTGTTTGAGCAGCATCTCAGCCATGGTTTCAGTGATAAAATCATCATGCTCTTGCAAGCCGTAGACACTCATTTCTAAGACATCCACTTGCGGATTCTCTACCCCAGAAGCCGCATCCTCAAAGGATTGTACGAATTCATCCATTACCTTGCGAAGTTGCGAAGCGTGGGTCCGGGCGCGATTTTGTCCGATAGCCGAACCTTTACTATGTTGCTTTAAAAAGCTTAAAAAAGCCGTTTTATTCTCTTGATTTTCAGAATTTTGTTCAGATTTAAGCTCATTTGCCATTTCTACCGTACTATTTTTTTCTTCTTTCTCGATTTTAACTGCCGCTAAAGGCGAATTATCCTTTGCTGACGTCATTTCCTGCTTTACCGGAGCATCGGACGTTTCTTTATTTTTTTGACTATCTGAACCTTTCTTAAAAAAGCTAAGGTCGATCATTTCACCCTCTTCAATATCCATCTCCATATCTACATACTCATCTGAAAAATACGCTTCTCGATCACTCGCTGCTAAGGAAGCTGCAGAGCGAATCAAGGCATCTAATTCATCGTCTAATGCCTTTAGACGGGCATCTTGACTATGCGGTTTTTTAGCGTCTTCGTAAAGCGCCTCCCAGTCGATATCATGACCCGGTTTCTTAGGACCGCGTTTTTTCTTAGGCTTTTCAATTAAGTCAGGCTTGCTAATTTCTTCAGGTGCAATGGGCGTTACGCTTTCCGTTACGTTTTCTTCAACAGCAATACTTCCTACAACAACCGACTCCGATACAGGCTCCACGACTGGTTCAACAATATCTACAACAGCAGGCAATTCAACTTCCGTTTCAATAGTCGATGTAGTAATTGAAATCTCGTTTTCTATGGTCGGAGTAGTGCTAGGAACAGATTCAATTGGTGCTGGTGCAGCAACCTGAATAAGGTCGAGCTCCGATGCTACCAATGCCAGCGTCATCCATTTCATCAATAAAGCACGATCAGAGCTGTAAAGCGCTGCGCGTACTAACTGAGAATTGGCACGCATATCGCCACTTTGTTGGTACTTCTTGGCTAATAAGGCAGGGATATCCGCAAAATAGGGATACCGCAGTTGCAAACGCTCCAACTCATCAGTCTGCAAGCTAAAAAATAGCGTTGGCTGATACATACAGGCCGATATGGAAGGAATACGCGTCATTTGTTTTTAAAACCGAGTCGTGGTAATACTTGATTTACCCAGATACTATGTATTTCAGGTGATACCCGACTCATTAACAAAAATACAATAAATGCGACGCTTGCCAAACTAAATCTCAAAAAGGCGCTCCACCAAATATTCATTCCTTGCGTGAGCCAAAGTAGAGCAAGTGCAATACTGGAGGTAACGAGTAAGACCCAAAAGATTCCAATAGTAAAAGGTTGGATTCGCACCTTAAACCAAACGTAGAGGTACTTCGCAATATTGAAGAGCACATTGACTAAGGTTGTGGCTAGCGCTGCGCCGATAATTCCATAACGTGGAATGAAATAGGCGTTTGCAAAAATGGTGAAGACCATCAAGGCAAGTATGAGATAGAGATTAAACTTATAATACTTAGAAGTTTGAATAATCTCTCCGTTGATACTAGTCGCCATATCAATCAACTTCGAAGACGCAAGCAGTAATACCACCCATTTAGCACCGTGATATTCGGCAGGCAACTGTTCTAAAAAAGCATCTACCAAAAGGACGAGCAGTAAAATCAAAAAACTACCTGCGATCATCAACTGCATGGCTGATTTCTTATAAAGTTCATCTAATTTCTTAGTATCATTATCGTGCCAAGCATCTGCCACTAAGGGTAATAAGATCTGAGAAATGGTTTTCTGCGGCATTTGTACGACCGAGCAAATAAAATAGGCCAGGCGATAAATTCCTGCATCGCTCAGGCTATGGCCCGCCAACATCAAGCTATCTATACTATTGGCAATCGACCAAGCGCCTCCGGCAAGTACATTGTAGAGGCTGTATTGAATGATCTCTTTACGTTCAATGAGTGATTGATAGCTATTGTCGAAGCTAATTTTCATAAAATCATCCTTACGATGATTCCACCACAGCGCAAGGAATAAGGCGCCATAAGCAAAAACGAAGGTCCAGACAAAAAAATCGAAGCTTATCCAATTGAATGCTAAAGCAACAAGTGCAACAATATTGATAAGTCGCAATAATACTTCTCGGGTAAAATTGGTGAATACGATTTGCTTTTGTGAACGCACGAATGCTTCCAAAAGATTATACGCTACAACCGTTATGGTAAAGGGAATCGTAGCATAGAAATAATGTAAAAAAAGTGCTGATTTCGCCTGATACCAATGCACAAAAATTGATTGCATAGCGATATAAAGCAGCAACAATATCAAGGTTGAATAAAAGGCTAATTTTACCAACAAGCCTAGCAGAGAGGCTTTCGCTGTTGGCGAATCATTTACTTTGGCAGAATAAAAGTAGGCGGTGTTTTGCGTTCCGGCCAATCCGAGTTGAGAAAGTATGCTTGCAAGTGAGAGCAGAACACCTGTCGTAAGACCGATTTGCGCTGCCGTTAGAAAATGCGGATAAAGCCATAAAGTAGTAACCGCTCCCAACAGAACGCCGAAATAAGCCCATACGGTACTACGAATACTTTGACGAATGACAATACCCATTGATGCTAAAGTACGAATAAAGCACAAAGCTTTAAGGCCTTCGTTCCAATTTCCGCTTGAATGTTTGTACTTTTGATGGTGTAAAATATAGAATCGTGGGCAAAAACAAACTACATCACTATAACGAGGTTGCAACTTTTTCAAATGTATTGCAAGTTGGGCCGAATGATAAAGCTACTTTTCCGTTTAAAGGCAAATGGGCGAGCGACTACTTCAAAAATGATAAGCCGATAGTGCTGGAATTAGCTTGTGGTAAAGGTGAATACACCATTGGCATGTCGGGCTTATACCCGGAAAAGAACTTTATTGGGATTGATGTGAAAGGGGCTCGTATTTGGCGTGGCGCGAAAACAGCTTTGGAAGAGGGCAAGACGAACGTTGCATTCTTGCGCATTATGATTGAATGGTTGGACGACTTTTTTGCTCCAGGCGAAGTAAGTGAAATATGGATCACATTCCCGGATCCGTACTTAAGTTCAAGTAAAACACATAAGCGTCTGACCAGTACAAAATTTATGAATCTGTACAGTCAGATTTTACAAGATGGCGGCTTCGTTAATTTAAAAACGGACGATCCAACGCTCTATCAATTTACACAAGATACTTGGGCGGGTCGCGAGGCAGAAGAGAAATATCCATTCGATACAATCAAGTATTTCAAAGTGGTAGAACAGCAAGACAATGTATACGCGAATGGTTGGAATGAAAATCCTTTGCTCAATATTCGAACACACTATGAGCGCATGCATCTAGGCAATCAAAGGATCATAAAATATATCCGTTCACAATTCAAACGCGATGGCTACGTCCACTAAAGAAAGTTTTTTTGAACGTGTTTTTGAAGTCGTTCGGCAAATTCCTGCTGGAAGAGTATGTTCCTATGGTGTCATCGCAGAGGCTTGCGGAGGACGTATTTCAGCGCGTATGGTAGGATGGGCCATGAATGCATCCCATGGCATGCTACCTCCGGTGCCTGCGCATCGAGTAGTCAATCGCAATGGGCAACTCACCGGAAAACACCACTTCCCTACTCCAGACATGATGCAACAACTTCTCGATAAAGAAGGCATCAAAGTAGTGAATGATCAAATTATAGATTTCAAAAAATTAATTTGGATTCCAGGTTAATCACCAAACTTGCCAAATTACAAAATCACACTAACAGATTTAGTACCTCGAGCCTTGATATGGCCAATTGGCTGTGCAAAGGATGCATACCCTATATTTATTAACATAGCCTCGAAAGTGGCTTGTGCTGCAGGATCCACCGAAACCAAAAGACCTCCACTCGTTTGAGGATCTGGCAAAAGTTTGAAAGCATCCATTATAGGAACTCCTGCTCCCCACTCCACTTCAGCACCATAACCATTCCAATTGCGATAGGTCGCATCCGGAATAATATTGGTATCCAAATAATGTTGCAGTCCATTAATAAATGGCAACTTCGACCAATATATTTCTGCGCTGAATTTATTGTCTAACATCTCTATAAGATGACCAGCAATACCAAACCCTGTCACATCGGTCATCGCGTGTACTTCTTTTAGTTGACCAAACTTCGCACCTATTTGATTAAGCTCCGTCATATACTTAACAGCCAAACCAACATGCTCCTCTTTCAATACGCCGCGTTTTTCAGCAGTCGCTAAAATACCGACTCCAATTGGCTTTGTTAAGTAGAGTAAATCTCCTTCTTGCACTGCATTATTTGTCTTTAAATGTTCCTTCGATACTTCACCATTCACAGATAAGCCAAAAATTGGTTCCGGACTATCGATACTATGCCCACCTGCCAAAACAACTTTCGCCTCATTACATACAGCACGAGCTCCATTCAATATCTGCTGTGCAACTTCTATAGGCAACTTATCGACCGGAAATCCTAAAACGGCTAGTGCCATAAACGGGTGTCCACCCATTGCATAAACATCGGATAAAGCATTTGTAGCGGCTATTCGACCAAAATCATAGGGGTCGTTTACGATAGGTGTAAAGAAATCTGTTGTTGAAATTAAAAGCCTTCCGTTACCCATATCATATACGGCCGCATCATCCTTACTTTCGTTACCAACGATTAATTTATCGGAACGAAACACAACTGCATCTGTTTGCAATATATTTTGCAATACTTGTGGTGCTATTTTACATCCACAACCCGCTCCATGCGCATATTCCGTGAGTTTAATTTTTTCCATTCGCAACTATTTTCCAATCAAATTTATCATGTGATTCAAACGTAAATTTTTGTATCGGAGACTGCTCCCGCTTTGAAATGCCGATATCATACCATTTATCATAATAACGTAACAAAATCCTAAAGGCCTCTTTTCGATTATCCTCTGCTAAATATTGTAAGACGTTTTTCGTTTCCAAACCACCCAGACGCTTGGCGATACGAAGCGTTGAAGCAGTTAAATCTTCGTTTAAAACGATCTTATAATCCTTTATGAGATAATTCAAGCGTTCTTCAAAAGGGATGTCTACATACGCTACCATAGCTGCGCGCATGTTGGCCCAAAATTTATTTGGTATTTGAACATCCCCAATTCTAGCACTTTCATCCTCCACCCAAATTTCTTTACTAGTGTCAATTTCCGAAAGCGCTATTCCTAGGGCATTTTCGAATGCCTCTTGCGTTGGCTGCACACCATTTGTCTTTCCAAAAGACGAGCCTTTATGATTAGCAAGTCCTTCTAAATCGATGGCTTGCAACTTATTTTCTTTTGCTGATTTCAAAAACATGGTTTTGCCTGCACCTGTCCGTCCTCCCAATACTTTTAACTTATAATTTGCATTCAACAATTCATTAATATATGTCCTAAAAGCCTTATAACCGCCATGTAAGGTAAATACTTTAAAGCCGTACAAATCCAATAACCAGGCAACTCCTGCGCTACGCATCCCACCTCTCCAACAATGAACGAACAGGGGTGTTTGCTTAATATCGAGGTTTCGCTCCTGCATCCACATTTCCACCTGTTCAACCATTGAACGCATTTTGGGTCCGAAGAAATCGAGGCCAATTTTTATAGCATCTTCACGAGATTGTTGCTTATAATTTGTACCAACCACTTTTCGTTCTTCATCACTAAAAAGCGGCAAAGAAAGTGCATTGGGCATATGCGCATGCTTGTATTCACTCGGAGAACGAACGTCGATAATAAGTCCATCCGGACTTTTTCTTAAAAATTCTGTAATATTTAATCGTGTTATCGCCATTAGGGTACGGGGTCGTAGCCATGTCCACCCCAAGGGTGACAACGGCTGATTCTTTTGATGCCAAGTATACTACCCTTCCAAGGACCATATTTCCTAATTGCTTCTGCAGTATATCTAGAACAGGTAGGCTGATAACGGCAAGCCGGGCCAATTAGTGGAGAGATACCCCACTGATAGAATTTTATAATTGCTAAAAAAAGCCCACTAATTAGCTGATTGATCCATTTCATTTTCTTGTGGCATTAATTGAGCAAAAATTCGGAGTATATTTTTTTCTAAGTTGGCATAGGTAGGCTTTTGCGTTCCAAGAAATAAGAAACATCCTTGCATACCCTTCTGTTGTGATATTAGATAATCGTTAATCTGATGTTTGTTGACACGAAACACTTCTCGGAGTAGGCGTTTGATATAGTTTCGATCATGCGCACGTTTAAACTGTCGTTTAGAAACGGTAAACATAAACTCCGATGGTAGGTCCGTTTTTAAAGCTGTTTCTACAAAAATAAATTTCAATGGCCCTTGGCGTACTGATCTACCGTGAGAAAAGAGTTCATCCATTTGCTTACGAGAATGCAGTCGTTCCAATTTTGATAAGCCATTTCGCTTTAAAATCATGCTACTAAAATACGTCCTTTATTTAGAACTTATGAGAATTATGTATCTTAGAAGTCGAAGTAAATAACTATGTGCGGAATTGCTGGCATAATTGCCTTTAAAGACGGAACAGACCATTATCTCCAAGCCATTCATGCTGCTACAGCGGCTATGGATAAACGAGGGCCTGACCAGGCAGGTATTTATACCTATGACAGGCTTGCGCTTGGACACAAGCGTCTTTCTATTATCGACACGAGTAGCGCTGCCCAACAGCCTTTTACTGACAGCACAGGCAATTATACGCTAGTGTTCAACGGTGAAATATACAATTATCAATCACTGAAAGAACTCTTGCTTAAGAAGGGCTATTCCTTTGTTTCGAGCTCGGATACAGAAGTTTTATTGTATCACCTGATTGAGCATGGTATTGAAAAAGGTATAGAAGCGGTGGATGGTGAATTTGCGTTTGCGTTATATAACAAAGAATTACAATGCTTAAATATTGTACGTGATCGTTTCGGGATCAAACCGCTTTATTATTACGCAGACGAGTCTACTCTTTGTTTTGCGTCTGAATTGAAAGCACTCATCCACTTTCCATTCAATAAAGCCATAGATAAAGCGGCTTTACAAGCGTATTTTCACTTAAACTATATTCCGTCTCCGTTAAGTATTTACCAAGGCGTTAAAAAATTAATGCCCGGTCATTGGATGAAAATTGAGGGTAATGGAAACGCAAGCATAAACAAATATTACGAGGTAAAAGCAGGCGAGAAAACTTCCTTGAGTTTCACGGAAGCAAAATCGCATTTGCGCACTTTACTCGAAGAATCCGTACAAAGACGAATGGTTGCCGATGTTCCCTTAGGAACTTTCCTAAGTGGCGGTATCGACTCATCCATCATTACAGCAATTGCTTCACATCAAACTAAACATTTGCAATCCTTTTCCATCGGATTTGCAGACGAACCGCTGTTCGATGAAACAGCTTATGCACGCTTAATGGCGAATCGCTTAAAAACGGAGCATACCGTCTTTTCATTAAGAAATGCTGATTTGTATGAACATCTATTTGATATGCTAGATTATCTAGACGAGCCATTTGCTGACTCTTCAGCACTGGCTGTATATATATTGAGTAGAGAAACACGAAAACACGTCACGGTAGCACTTTCGGGAGATGGAGCGGATGAGATTTTTGCAGGATACAACAAACATGCGGCGGAACTTAAAATACGTGAACGAAGCCTTAGTAACACCTTGCTCAAACAAACGCAATTCCTATTACCACTTTTACCAAAATCACGCAATAGCAAATTAGGCAATCGCTTCCGTCAGTTGGAAAAATATGTAAACGGCTTAAAATGGAGTGCTCCGGAACGTTATTGGCAATGGGCACGTTGGGCTGGGCTGTCTGAACAAGGACTATTAAAAGAATCCTATACGGATGAACAAGGATATCAAACTACAAAAAAAGACTGCCTGCTAAACTGCAACGACGATTTTGAAAGTGTTCTCCGCACCGATCTACGCGTAGTTCTAGAGAATGACATGTTAGTTAAAACAGATCGGATGAGTATGGCAAATTCATTAGAGATGCGTGTACCGTTCTTGGATCATGCCATTGTTGACTTTGCATTTACGCTGCCAACCAATTATAAAATTAATGCAGCCCATCGAAAGCATATATTAAAAGAAGCGTTTGCAGATTATCTACCGCAAGAACTATTTAATAGAGGAAAGAAAGGATTTGAAGTACCCTTGCTAAGATGGTTTCAAGGCGAATTAAAATCTTTGATTGAAGATGATTTATTAAGTCGCGAATTCGTTGAACGACAAGGCATCTTTAATTATTCAATCATAGAAATGGTAAAAAACAAATTGTATTCTAACAGTCCTAACGACGCAGTAGAACAAATTTGGGCATTATTAGTCTTTCAAATTTGGTGGAAGAAAAACCAATTACATTTAAGCAACAACTAATTTCAACAATCATTACAAGGAAAAATCTGTAAACACCCATGGCTAAACCTCCTCGTGTATTAAGAATCATCAACAGATTGAATTTAGGTGGACCAACCTATAACGCAACCTATTTAACGAAGCATTTAGCACCTGAATTTGAAACCCTTTTCCTTGCAGGAAATAAAGATGAAACAGAGGCTAGTAGCGAGTTTATTGTAGAAAGTCAAGGCTTAAAGGCGCGCTATATCGATGGTATGTATCGGAGCATTAATTTGAAAAAAGACTGGCAAGCATATTGGGAGATTCGTAAGGTAATACGTGAATTTAAACCAGATATAGTTCATACACATGCGGCAAAAGCGGGTGCTCTAGGACGTTTGGCGGCAATTCATGAAAAGGTACCGGTAATTGTACATACCTTCCACGGACACGTATTTCACTCCTACTTCAACTCTTTCAAGAATAAAATTTTTATCAAGATTGAGCAATATCTAGCTAAAAAATCAACTGCTATCATTGCCATTAGTGATTTGCAAAAGAAAGAGCTAACCAAAGATTTTAATATTTGTGCAGCAGAGAAAGTACATGTGGTTCCTTTAGGGTTCGACTTAGAGCGCTTTAGAGAAAATACAACTGCCAAAAGAGAACTTTTTAGAAAATACTACGGCCTGGAAGATAACGAGGTAGCCATTGGTATTATCGGCAGATTGGTTCCAATCAAAAACCATCCAATGTTTTTAAAAGTCGCTAAATATGTGAAGGAAGGCGTTCAAAACAAAGTTAAGTTTTTTATTATAGGAGATGGGGAAGACAGACAGGCATTGGAATTGCAATGTGCTGAAATGGGCCTCCGATTGGGCATCCGTCATTGGTCAGAAATACCTAGTGAGCAGCAAGCTCAAACTCAAAAGAACGAAGCAATGGAGGTAGATGTGGTGTTTTGTTCGTGGATGCAAGATATTCCAGTGGCACTTGCAGGATTGGATATTGTCACGATGACCTCCTTGAACGAAGGTACTCCTGTAAGCTTAATTGAAGCATTAGCAGCAGGAAAGCCTGTGGTAAGTACGAATGTAGGTGGCGTTGCAAACGTAGTTCAGGATGGTGTTACAGGCTTTCTCACCAAGACAAGTGAAGGCAAAGCATTTACACAACACGTTAAAAATCTAGTGGCGAATCGGATGTTAAGAGAAAAAATGGGCGCAGCAGGCTACGATTCCGTTGTAAATAAATATGGCTACCAACGACTCGTGAAAGACGTTCGTAGCCTATATCAAAAGCTTTTAACAAATAAAAATTAACCGACTGCAGCACAGAGTTTGTTGAAGATATCATCAATTGATCCTTCTCCAACAATTTCAGACAATTTGCCTTGTGCACGGTAATAATCAGCTACCGGAGCTGTTTTGTTACGATATTCAACAACACGATTACGAATAATATTTTCGTCTTGATCATCCGTACGTCCGCTTGTAGCTCCACGACCCAATAAACGTTTTACCAATTCTTCTTCTCCAACCAAAAGTGAAAGTACATTTCCAACTGGAATTTGTTTCAACTCCATAAGTTTGTCCAAAGCCTCTGCTTGCGGTATCGTACGCGGAAACCCGTCAAAAATATATCCTTTTACACTATTTACCGTAGCATCGATTTTAGAGCTAATCATTCCAATAACTACTTCATCAGGAACTAGTAAACCTTGATCCATAAACTTCTTAGCCTCCATACCCAATGCGGTTTGCTCCTTGATTTCGTTGCGTAGGATATCTCCCGTGCTTAAATGCTGCAAGCCATACTTCTCAATTAACTTCTCTGCCTGTGTGCCTTTGCCACTGCCGGGAGGTCCAAATAATATAAGGTTTAACATAATGCTGAATTATTTGGCAAAACTAATTAATAAGTGGGATTTTCAAAGGAGAAACTAAAGTTTGAAAGACTGATTTTTTTCAGGAAATTCGCCATACTAAACTCCTACTATGAAATCCTGCACTTTAGGTATATTTCTTTTTCTCTCCTTGCTTATCTCCCAAAGTAGTTTTTCGCAAGTATGCCCGATTATTCCATTACCTGCAAGTATCGTAAATACTAAAGGGCAATGTAACTTATCCTCCATCAACGAAATTGTTATCACGGAGTCGGGTCAAATGCCGCTTGCTGAAAGCATTCTAAACAATTTAAAAGGCAAATTATCAACTGAATGTAAAATTACGTTTACTGTTACAAACGGAAGCGATATAGTTGCAAAAAACAAACAGTTTTTGCTAACCAAGAAAAAAATAAGTGATAAAAAAGAAGCCTACTTATTATCGATTAATTCCAAACACATCGAACTAAGCTATTCAGATGAGGCAGGTGGATTTTATGGATTACAAAGCCTTTTCCAACTGGCAGACAACGCACAAGCATTTAATAAGGGGAAAATAGCTTGTCAAATTATAGAGGATGCACCTCGTGTTGCCTGGCGTGGAATGCATCTCGATGTTTCTCGTCACTTCTTCCCTATCGACTCTATCAAACGTTATATCGACGTGATGGCTATGTACAAAATGAACACTTTACATTGGCATCTAACGGATGATCAAGGTTGGCGAATTGAGATTAAAAAATATCCCAAGCTTACACAAATCGGTTCTAAACGTAAAGAAACCATGATTGGTAAAAACTTCTTCCCATTTATAGGAGATGACACACCATATGGAGGATTTTATACGCAAGAACAAATAAAAGAACTGATTAAATACGCAGCTGCAAAACATATCACCATTGTTCCAGAAATAGAGATGCCTGGTCATGCGCTCGCTGCTTTAGCAGCCTATCCTGAATATAGTTGCACAGGAGGGCCTTTTGAAACGCTTACCAAATGGGGCATTAGTGAAGATGTATTTTGTCCGAAAGAGGAGACCTTTGTCTTTATGAAAAATGTTCTCGCGGAAGTAATGGCTTTATTTCCGTCTAGCTATATTCATATCGGTGGCGATGAGGTGCCGAAAACACGTTGGAAAACTTGTCCGCATTGCCAAGCCTTAATTAAGGCGAAAGGTTTGAAGGACGAAAACGAATTACAAAGTTATTTTATTCGTAGAATCGACTCCTTCATTACAGCAAGCGGTCGACACACGCTAGGTTGGGATGAAATACTCGAAGGCGGATTAGCTCCCGGAGCCGCAGTCATGAGTTGGAGAGGAATACAAGGAGGTATTGAAGCCGCCAAACAACATCACGAGGTAATTATGTGCCCGGGAACGCATTGCTACTTTGATCACTATCAAGGCTATCAAAAAACAGAACCACTTGCTATTGGAGGTTATACAACTGTACAAAAAGCTTATCAGTTCAACCCTATCCCCAGCGGTTTAAGCACGGAAGAAGAAGAATATATCTTAGGTGGACAGGCAAATATCTGGACGGAGTATATTCCAACTTGGCACCAAGTAGAGTATATGATGCTACCTAGGATGTTAGCATTGAGTGAAGCGCTCTGGACTCCTTTGCCACAAAACGCAACAGGACGGGATTTTAACACGTTTTTACCGCGATTAATTCCGCAAATGAACCAACTACAAAAAAGTGGATACACCGTCGCGCAATCTATTTATGATTTACAAATGGAGGTTCAAACAATCCCGGATACAAATGGAATTCGCGTAATGCTCAAAAGTCCTTTTACTAAAGGGCAAATTCATTACACATTAAATGATAGTACTCCGAAAATCAGCGACCCGATTTTGAATGGTCCAATTGATATTTATCGTCACAAAACGCTTACAGCCGCTTATTATGAAAATGGTGTACGTAAAGGAAATATATGGAAGCAATCATTCTGGCCAAGCGGTTCTACCGGCAGAAAAGTAAACTTTGATCATCTACCCTCCCCCTCCTATAGCTATGGTGGCAGTTTAACGATTAACGACGGTATTGTTGGCGACCGACCTTGGTACGGGCGTGATTGGCTCGGTTGGAGTGGCGAAGATGTTTCTGCTGTCATTGATCTTGGTAGTAAAAAGCCTATTTTACATACCTATGTATCCACCTTGAAAGATGAAGCAAGTTGGATTTATTCTCCGAAAGAAATTACGGTTTATGTGAGTGATGATAGCCTCATTTTTACGCAAGTGATGAAATACGGAAAAGATGAAATTAAAATGTTCAATGAACAATTTCCTTTCTTTATGACAGGTTGGTCAGGCCGTTATGTGCGTATCGACCTAAAAAATCAAGGAACCATTCCTGAAGGCAAAAACGGCGCTGGTGAAAAGGCTTGGCTCTTTGTCGATGAAATCATGATTATGACTGAACAAGACCAATGAATAATGAATAGTGAATGGTGAATGGTGAATAATGGGTGGTGAAACCATATTTTTAATTCTTAATTCTCAATTCTTAATTCTTAATTCTCAATTCCTAATTCTTAATTCTTAATTATAGATATATGCACCCTCCGTATTACGATTACTACATTAAATTGACAAATACTGACAACCCAATGCAAGCACTCCGTGAAACATGGACAAAAGAACGTGATTGGCTTGAAAAACTAACGCAAGAAGACCTTTCAAAAGCATACGCAGAGGGGAAATGGACTGTTCAACAAGTGATTCAACACTTAATTGATTGTGAGCGAATTTTAACCTTTAGAGCACTTTGTATTTCAAGAGGGGAAACAGCTTCACTTCCAGGATTTGATGAAAACGCATACGCGCAAGCAACTAAAGACTGTAAAGGGGATTTGGTATCGTTGAAAGAAGAGTACCAAGCGGTAAGATGGTCGACTGTCGCTTTGTTTCATGCGATGTCTGACGAACAAATAAATAAAATTGGAACAGCGAATAACAACGCAACCAACCCTAAATCCATTGCACTTTTTCTTGCAGGACATGCACTACATCACTGGAATGTGATTCACACGCGCTATTTAGGTTGATTTTTGCCTAAAACGCGTGCATAAAGATCGGTTACAGTACGCATGTTTTTAAACCAATTACCCTTTTCTTCTAAAATAGGCTGATTGATTTCGAACATACGTTTTTGTATTGCTTCATAATCTGCTTTAACCGCTAAAATACGTTCTGACAGCTCACTTACGCCATGAACTGGGACAAAAAATCCTGTCTTACCATGTTCAATCCAAAATTTATTCGCTTCAATTTCACTCACGATACAAACACAGCCACAAGCCATTCCTTCACTCAATGAAACACTGTTGCCATCAGAGCTCGACATGCTGATAAACACATGACTGTTTCTTAATTTATGCGCTAGTTCCGGTTGCTTTAACCGCCCTAGAAATCGAACCTTATCAGATAAACCATGCTCCGCAACCAAACTTTTTATTTGCGATTCAAGCGTCCCTATACCTGCCATCCATAATTCAAAATTCCCGAGCTGATTTTTGATGGCCGCAACCGCATTGATTAAATCAGGTATATTATAAACTTCTTCAAAATTACGCGTGCTGCAAATAATGAAAGGAGAAGCTGCAAGGTTTCTGCCATCTGCATTAAAGACCGACGGATCAATTCCAAATGGAAGTAATTGAATTTTATCCCCTGGCAAACCATAGGAAATAGACACATCCTTCATCTGCTGAGACATCGTTGTAGAAGCATCTACACGGCCGTACGCAAAACGAAGTAATGCACGAAGTATTTTAGAACGTTTCGGACTTATTAGAATATCCGACCCAAGACTTGAAATAATGTACGGGTGATAATTTACCAGCGCGCCTGTAATTCCATAACTCGTAGCATATAATGCGTGAAAAACATCCGGTTGAATCTGTTTAACAAGCTTTCGTACTTTGCGGTATTGGAATAAAACACGCCAATTGCCGCCTTGAACCGCTATCGGACCTGCATCGATATGATAGCATTTAGTTCCTGGCACTTCAGCCTTTGTGAAAGAAATGAGATGTACCTCATGCCCCTCGCCTATAAAAAACTGACACCATCTTTCGAGGTGAATACTTCCGGCATCGCCAAATAAACAAATACGCACGCTTTGATAATTATAGAACGAAAATACAAAAAAAATCCCCTCACTATTACTAGAGAAGGGATTTTCGTGCGCCCACATGGACTTGAACCAAGGACCCCCTGATTATGAGTCAGATGCTCTAACCAACTGAGCTATAGGCGCCTGCTGATCTTTTTGAAAAGCGTTGCAAAAATAACAATAATTTTGCCTCCGCAAAATATATTCTGCTATGATAAATTTACAAAATATTGACACCGTCATTTTCGACCTCGGTGGCGTATTATTTGATATCGACTATCACCTATCAGCCAAGGCCTTCGAAGAATTAGGAATCCCTGATTTCAAACAACTGTATTCCCAAGCGCATCAGAATGATTGGTTTGATAACTTTGAAATAGGCAAAATAAATCAACAACAACTTTTAAGTTATTTACATCAAGAAATTCCTGGCAAACATCAAGATGCCGACTTTATCAGGTGTTGGAATGCCATGCTTTTAGGTATGGATCCCATTAAATTTAAGACCATAAAAAAAATCAGACCACATTTCAAACTATTTCTGCTCAGTAATGCCAACGAATTACATCTGCCGCAGGTAGAACGAATGATTGAAGAAAAAAATCCAGGTCAAACCCTCCAAGCTCATTTTGATGAACTATATTTTTCACATCTAATCGGACTTCGCAAACCAAATCCAGATAGTTTCTTCAAAATCATTAATGACCATCAACTAAACCTAGCGAAAACCCTCTTTTTGGACGATTCGATTCAGCATGTGGAAGGAGCAAAATCAATCGGCTTGAATGCCGCTTTAATAACCAAGGAATTTAATACCGAAGTAGTATTTAGCCAATTCCTTTTGTAACTTTACTTTATGCAAAGCACAAGTAACAACTACGTGGTGATAATGGCGGGCGGCATTGGCAGTAGATTTTGGCCAATGAGCAGAAACAACCAGCCAAAGCAGTTTCTGGATGTACTGCAAAGTGGGAAATCATTGTTGCAACTTACCTTTGATCGGTTTGCTAAATTTATTCCCACCGAAAACATCTATATCGTCACCAATGAAAACTACAGGACGATCGCAGAAGCGCAATTACCAAATATTTCAAAGTCGCAATTCCTCTTTGAACCGAGCAGAAAAAATACGGCACCTTGTGTTGCTTATGCCTGTCATTATATTGCACATCTAAACCCAAAAGCCAATATTGTTATTGCAGCTTCGGATCATTATATCGTAAAGGAAAAAGTATTTGTAGAAGTTGTAGAGAAAGCATTATTACACGTCGCAACACATAATCACTTACTGACCTTAGGGATTCGTCCTACTCGACCTGATACAGGATATGGCTACATTCAATTCGTTGAAGAGTCGAATGAAACAGGCATACATAAGGTTAAGACATTTACTGAAAAACCAAACTTCGAATTAGCAGTCCAATTTATCAATAGCGGTGAATTCCTATGGAATAGTGGCATGTTTGTATGGAATGTAAACACAATTCTCAACGCAATTCATCAACACATGCCTGATATTTACGAAGCTTTCAAGGGCTACGAGAAAGTAATTGGAACAAAGGATGAATCCAAATTCCTTGACAAAGCATATTCTATTTGTCCGAATACCTCAATCGATTTTGGTGTGATGGAAAAGGCTAGTAATGTACGTGTCATACCTTCTAATTTCGGTTGGTCAGACGTTGGCACATGGACTTCACTTTATTCCTTACGCGAGCACGATTATCATGGTAATGCTGTAAATGGCAAACAAGTCATGTTGTATGACGCGGCAAATAATATGATTCATGTACCTGATAACAAACTTGTAGTTATTCAAGGACTAGAAGAATATATAATTATCGATACACCAGACGTCCTTTTAATTTGTGCAAAAGATCAGGAGCAAAAAATCAAAGATTTTACAATCGACATCAAAAGGAATAAAGGCGAAAAATTCCTTTAATATTGATTGCGTTCAAACTTCTCATCAAAATCAACCCAATCCTCCTCTAGACTTTTTACCGGACTTTCAACGATTCGACCTATTTCTTTACCATTACGTAAAATGATAAAGGTCGGGATTCGTTCAATCTTATACTTCTTGTCTTCCCTCCCAATCGCATGCTTTTTATGATCAACACCATGAATTATTACATGATGCATTGGAAAGTTAGCATCTTGCAAAACATGATAAAATCGAGGCAGTTGTTCCTTCGTATCACCACACCATGTACCTGCAAAAATCACAATTTGATCTTCGCGTGCGGAAGCTTTCAGCTGTGATATAGAAAGTCCTTTCGGATGATACAAACTATATTCCTTAGGAAACCATGCAAAGGCAGAATCACGCTGCAATTCTTCAAAAGAAATTAAACCTTTTATCACCTTATTATTTTTCTGATCATACGTGATAATTCGATCCTTATTCATGGCAATAAAACTACAAGCCAACACTCCTCCCAATAAAATAATTAATGTAAAATACTTCATGTGTTAAAGGTTTTAAGTGTACATGTTTCTCCGTCAAATACCGCATATGTATTATAGTTTATCCAATCCCCTAAATTAATATATCTGCTCCATCCCTCTACTATTACATCCATTGGTAAATGACGATGACCAAAAATAAAATAATCAGCCGGAACCTCTTTTATTTTTCTACGAACATATTGCAATAACCACTCGTCCTCACCATGGTTCATTTCATCTTTTGGTCCGTTAGCAATTCTACTTTTGCGCGACCAATAATTAGCAATCCCAACACCAATATCCGGATGTACCCATCGAAACAACCACTGCGCGAATGAATTTTGAAATACTTTTTTCATTCGCTTGAATCCCTTATCACCAGGCCCTAGGCCGTCACCATGTCCGATATAAAAAAGTTTATTTCCTATCGTTCGACTAATTGGCTTAAAATAAACTGGAATCGACAGCTCTGTTTCAAAGTAATCCTTCATCCATAGATCGTGATTCCCTGTGAACATATAAACCGGAATACCTGCATCACGAAGCTCAGCTAACTTCCCTAGTAAGCGCACAAAGCCCTTCGGAACAACCGTTTTATACTCAAACCAAAAATCAAAAATATCACCAACCAGATAAAGTGCTTCCATATCTCCTTTCATTTCATCTAAAAAAGCGCAAATACGTTTCTCACGCAACAAACTTGCAGCATGATTTGGCGTTCCTAAATGAAAATCAGATATGAAATAGGTCTTCTTCAATTTTATAAATATACAAATTTATCCGTCCTGAAAATCAGTAGGATTATATTCTTCTTGAATCGATTTCGGTTGTCGCATTGACTCTGTTACTTTTTCCATCAACCCAGGTATCGACAAATAATGTGTCTCCGCTTCCTTCAATACCGCATAAATTTCTTCCACCTCATTCAATGTCACTAGCTGACTTCTATACAACTTACTTTCAGGCAAATGTTTTAAATAATTGGAGTAATGTCGACGCATCTCGAGAATTCCGAGTTTAGGCCCTTTCCACTGCAAACTCATTTCAAGATGTTTCTTACAAGACAAGAAACGCTCTTCAATGGTAGGAGGGGGCAACAATGTTCCATCCTGTAAATATTGTTTTATCTCACGAAAGATCCATGGATAGCCAATTGCAGCTCTTCCAATCATAATCCCATCGACACCATAACGATCTTTGTACTCCTTCGCCTTTTGAGGTGAATCTATATCACCATTACCAAAAATCGGAATATGCATACGAGGGTTGTTCTTCACTTCGCCAATCAATGTCCAATCAGCACTCCCCTTATACATCTGTTGTCGTGTTCTACCATGTATAGTCAATGCTTTAATGCCGATGTCTTGTAACCTTTCAGCTACTTCCACAATATTCTTAGTGCGCTCATCCCAACCTAAACGCGTTTTAACCGTAACCGGCAATTTTACTGCATCCACGATAGCTTTAGTCATAGCTACCATCTTGTCGATATTGGTCAAAATACCGGCCCCAGCGCCTTTACACGCTACCGCTTTAACTGGGCAACCATAATTAATATCAATTAAATCAGGATTAGCTTCGGCAGCAATACGCGCCGCGTCCACCATACTTTCGATATCGGAGCCGAAAATCTGGATCCCTATCGGACGCTCATATTCAAAAATATCCAACTTCTTTTTGCTCTTTAAAGCATGTCTTATCAGTCCTTCACTGCTAATAAATTCTGTATACATTAAATCAGCACCAGCATCCTTACACACAGCACGAAATGGCGGATCACTCACATCCTCCATAGGCGCGAGTAACAAAGGAAAGTCAGGCAATTCTAAAGGACCAATCTTCACCATACAATTCGAAATTACTTGTTTTTTTGCTTGATCCGTGCAAAGTCGTTCGACAAATTAATCCACGCTTCGACAGATAATTGTTCGGCACGCAACCCTAAAATCTCTTCAGGAATGGCAGGCAGCAATTCTTTTTCTAAACCAGACAATGCATTCTTCAAGGTCTTGCGCCGCTGTGAAAACCCTGCTTTTACAACTTGTCGGAACAATTTATTATCCAAGATTTCCATTGGAACTTCCTTACGCTTTAAATGGATCACTCCACTCACCACCTTCGGAGGCGGATCAAACAAATGGGCAGGAACATCAAATAAATACTTTACATCATATAATGCTTGTGTCAAAACGGATGTAACACCATAAACTTTGTTGCCATGCTTTGCTGCAAAACGTTGTGCCACTTCTTTTTGAAACATACCTACTACCTCCGGAACAAACTTCACATTATCAATTACTGTAAAAATAATTTCTGTTGAAATATTATAAGGAAAGTTCCCTACGACGCAAACACCGTTTGGAAACTGCTTTTCAAAATCAAGCGTCAAAACGTCTTGATGTAAAAAATGGACACGAGGAAATTTTTCAGGTATGATTTTCGCTAAACGATCATCAATGTCTACGGTATAAAAATTACCGGCGAACTTCGGATACAAAAACTGTGTGAGGACACCCAAACCAGGACCAACTTCCAAAACAGAATAACCCGTTTCTTTAAGCGCATCAACAATTTGAAATGCGATATCTTGATCACGAAGAAAGTGTTGACCTAAGGCCTTTTTATGGCGAAAATGATCTTCGCGAATATAATGTTTCAAGCTAATTTATTTTTTCTCACGTATTCTACTCAATCTAAAAGGAGTACCTACCATACGAACGTTAGGATCAATCGTGCCTTCCGCCCCACTAAATTCTACCTTCATCCCGGCATGCTGAAAATTTGCTGGTAAATCAACTAAATAGCGCTGATTAGGATTACTATCTGGGATAATAACATAAGTACTGCTACCTTCCGGAATATTCATCACTACACCACTTTGCATCACTTGCTTTTTCTTATGCTTTTGACACATCGCATGCGTTGCACCAAAAATACTCATCATCACGACGATAAGGATAGCGATAATTTTTTTCATACTTAATTGTTTAGCGTTTCGTTAGGAACACCTGCAGAACTACCCTCTTCAGGTGCAGTAATATCACGAAGTTTTGGTAAATCATCTACTGAATTCAACCCGAAATAATCCATGAACGTAGCACTAGTTGCATACAAGACAGGCTTTCCTACTTGTTCACTTCGACCTGCAATCACAATCAACTCCTTCTCCAATAATTTCTGAATAGAATAATCGGCACTAACACCACGTATCATTTCAATCTCCGTTTTACTAATTGGTTGTTTATAGGCAATAATAGCCAAGGTCTCCATTGCAGCTGTAGTAAGACGTTTTACTGTTTTTTCTTTCAACAACACACTCACCGTTTCATGATAATCCGCCTTTGTCATAAACAAATATCCTTTAGAAATACGTTTCAATTCAAAGGCAAATTCGGGAGCATTGTACTTTTCAGTCAATTGCTCCAATGCTGCTTGCAAATCAGCGTCCGCAACAAATAATCCAAAACGTTTGTTCAAACACTCTTGAATATCCTTTAAGGTTAAAGAACTCTCAGAAGTAAATATCAAGGCTTCAATATGTTGCAATAGGTTCTCCATCGTCAAATTAGTTTACCTTACAAAACTATCAAAAACTAAACGTTTTTACGTAAAAAAGGCTTTTGCTTTGTACTTTTGTTCAAATTTTGTGGAAAACTATGTCTCAGCGTTATAGCCAAACCAAAGCAACACTTGCCATTACGAAAGCCAGTCTAAAGTCGATGTTCAGAAGTCCTTCTGCAGTCATCTTTTCACTTGCCTTTCCGATCATTTTCATTCTTGTCTTCGGCTTTATTGGCGATCGCGGTGGGATGACTTTCAATATCGCATTTACCGAAGGTACTAATAAGCAAAACCCTGTTTACCAATGGATGCAAGCAGATTCTAACTTCCATATTCACGTTGGAACTGCGAAAGAACTTAATGAACAACTGCTCAAAGGCAAACTTGATGCAATGGTCGATATGCGTAATGGGACCGTTGACAGTTTCGGAAATACGCCCCTCAAAATCAGCATTCAAACCTCCACTGCCTCCATACAGAGTGGCCGTATTTTTCAAAGTATCGTAAAGGAATACGTCAATGCAATCAGTGAAAAAACACTTAACTATTTTCCGAAATTCGCTACGTTATCATTTCCCCCTCCTGTTCAGGCACGCGTATATCAAAGTATCGACTTCATTCTTCCTGGGCAACTAGGATTCTCCATGTTAAGTGCGGGTGTTTTTGGCGCAGCGTTCGTTTTCTTCGGACTCCGTCAGACACTTGTTTTGAAGCGCTTCTTCGCCACGCCAATCCGCCGCGGAAATATTATCATCGGAGAAGGAATTTCTAGAATTTTGTTTCAATTGATGGCCGCAACCTTAATTATCATCATCGGTCATTTCTTCTTCAAATTCACACTGGTAAACGGATTCATCACAGGTCTTGAAATGATCTTACTATGTGGACTAGGCTTAATCATTTTCATGGGTTTTGGTTTTATTGTAAGCGGTATTGCTAAAAATGAAACAAGCATACCTCCTTTTGCCAACCTTATCACCATGCCGCAGTTCCTGCTAGGTGGCACCTTCTTCAGCATTAGCAATTTTCCTTCTTGGTTGCAGGTAATTAGCAAAGCAATGCCTTTAACACACCTTAACGAAGCTCTTCGCCAAATCGCATTCGACGGAGCTACACTCTGGGATGTTCGCAACGAAATCGGCATTATGCTCCTTTGGGGAATAGTGGTGTATATTATCGCCGTCCGTGTATTCCGTTGGGAATAAAAAATAATTATGTCAAACGCCCTATTAAACGAAAAGAGCCCATACCTTCTACAGCATGCGCATAATCCTGTAAATTGGTTTCCATGGGGTGAAGAAGCTTTGCAAAAAGCAAAACTAGAGGATAAACCTATACTGCTAAGCATCGGGTACTCGGCTTGTCATTGGTGCCATGTAATGGAACGCGAAAGCTTCGAAGATGAGAGTACAGCGGCTATAATGAACGACCGCTATGTCAATATTAAAGTCGATCGCGAAGAACGTCCCGACCTCGATCATATTTACATGGAAGCAGTTCAAATCCTTACTGGAAGCGGTGGTTGGCCCTTGAATGTATTCCTTACACCCGACCTTAAGCCATTTTATGGAGGAACTTATTTCCCTCCAATACCCGCGCATAATCGTCCTTCTTGGAAAAATGTACTTCTACATTTAGCGCAAGCCTTTTCAGAAAAAAGAGAGGAGGTCGAAGACCAAGCGACACGTTTGTTATCACATATTGAAAAAGGACAACACATCACTAAGGAAGCGGATGCTGCGCAGAACATGCATCTGAACGAAGACGACCTGCATTCGATCGCACAAAAGCTTTTACAAAATTCAGATAGAATGCGTGGTGGATTTGGTAGAGCGCCGAAGTTCTTAGGTACTTTCAGTCTGCGTTGGATGTGGTGGTATGCACAAACCTATGCACATCAAGAAAGCCAAGAACAAGTTGTATTGAGTGTCGACCAAATGCTAATGGGAGGTATTTATGATCAAATCGGCGGAGGCATATGTCGTTATAGTACCGACGAACATTGGCTCGTTCCACACTTTGAGAAAATGCTTTACGATAATGCATTACTGCTACGATTATTGGCAGACATGCACGCTGCACAAAAAGATTTAGGCTACCAGAAGGATATGGACTCTATCTTCCTTTTTCTGCAAAGAGAGATGACTAATCCAGAAGGATTGTTCTATTCAGCTCTAGATGCCGACTCCGAAGGTGTAGAAGGGAAATATTATATCTGGTCGGCCTCCGAAATAGATGCCTTACTAGGTGAAAATGCTTCTTGGTATAAGCGCTATTATAACGTGAGCGAAGAAGGAAACTGGGAAGATCAGAATATTTTACATCGTACAGAAAACAAGGATGCTTTCGCTGCGAGTATGCAATTGGATAGCGATGCATTCTCTAAAAAAGTGGATGAGTGCAATTCCATTTTATTGCAAGCAAGAGAAAAAAGAATTCGTCCGGGATTAGACAATAAAATTCAATTAAGCTGGAATGCACTGATGAATAGCGCCCTGAGTGCAGCTTACCTAGCCACTTTAGAGGAAAAATACTTACTTGCTGCCATTAAAAATATGGAGGCGATGAAGGCACATTGTGAAGGATGGAACAAGCTTAAACATATTCTGAATAACGAGGCACAAGAGAATTATTTCTTAGAAGATCTTGCTTTTTTAGGGGACGCTTTATTGTTACTCTATCAAGCAAGTGGAAATAGTAACTACGCACAAGACGCCTTGAAGATTGCCGAAATCATTAGGGACGAATTTGCATTAAAAAATTCTGTTTTCTACAGTTTCACTAGCAATCAGCAAAAGGATAAACTTCTGGCAAAAGCAGAATATTATGACGGAGCGACAGCTTCTGCGAACTCCGTTATCAACGGTCTTTTCATACAGTTAGGCAGCATTTTTAACGATAGTAATTGGATTGCCTTAGCAGAGAAAATGAATCCTGCCATTCTAGCTGGCTTGAAACAATATCCAAGCTCCTTCTCCAACTGGGCCATGCTATTCACAATGCAGATGATCGGACTTCGAGAAATAAGCATTCATCCGGATTCTCCATACAAAACACAGATTCTTCAGAAATACGACCCATTCAAATTGATTGTTTTTGCAGAAAAAAACAGCCAGCTCCCAATAGCAAAAAGCATTGAAAACCTGAGGCCAACTCAAATTCAGTTCTGCTACAAACAAAGCTGCTATCCGCTTTATCAGACGTGGGAAGAACTATGTGCAGAACATTATAAGCAATAAAGTGCATTTATAGTAACTTAGACATGTAATGAATCAATTGCTTACCAACCAGTCATTAAAGCCTTACAACACATTCAATATCGAATGTGTTGCCGAGGAGCTTCTCTCCTTTAATCAACTCGATTGTATTCAAAATGTATGCGCTGATAATGCACTTCGCAAGCGCATTTCATTAATTCTTGGTGGCGGAAGCAATATATTATTTACCAAACCCAACCAACAAGGTCTTACCCTTCGCAACTGCTTAAAAGGTATAGAAAAAGTAGGTGAAGACGTTGATCATTATTATATCAAAGCCGCCTCGGGTGAAGGATGGAATGATTTTGTTCATTATTGTATTACACAAGGTTGGGCAGGCATTGAAAATTTATCGCTAATCCCTGGTTGTGTCGGTGCATCCCCGATGCAAAATATCGGCGCCTATGGCGTGGAAATAAAAGATGTATTTCATGAATTAGAAGCACTTCATATCCACACGAATGAGGTACATCGTTTTACAGTAAAAGATTGCGAATTCGGTTATAGAGAAAGTGTGTTCAAACGCCGTCTCAAAGGTGAATATATCATTATTTCAGTTACCTATCGTCTTGCTAAAAAAGCTTCCTTTCATACAAGCTATGGCGCTATTCAACAAGAGCTCGATAAAATGGGTATTAGCGAATTAAGTATTCGCGCTGTTGCAGATGCAGTCATTAACATTCGACAATCAAAGTTGCCCAATCCAAAAGAGCTAGGTAATGCAGGTAGCTTCTTTAAAAACCCAAGTATTCCAAGTGCGCAAGCGGATGATTTGCTTAGGCAATTTCCAACTATGCCGCAATACCCTTCCACAGAAAACAACGCAAAAAAAGTAGCAGCAGGTTGGCTTATCGAACAATGTGGACTAAAAGGACATCGTGAAGAAAATTGTGGCGTACACCATATGCAAGCACTTGTATTGGTTAATTATGGTAATGCGACAGGCGCTGAAGTATTTGCACTTTCACAAAAAGTGATTGATGCAGTTCATCAAAAGTTTGGAATTCTACTCGAACGAGAAGTTAATATTCTATAAAGTCTAAATAATCTTGCAATTCATAATTTTGGTATGTAAATTGCATCTGCATCCGTAAAAGGAATTAAAATGAAAAAATATCTACTCGGCCTTGTTGCCTTTTTAAGCTTCTCCCTTGTAAGCTTCATCCCACAAAGTACTTCTGAAGTTCCAAACGTGAACATCAAAGGATTAAATGGCGAAAACGTAGACTTCTCCTCAGTTGTAAAAAAAGGACGTGTAACGGTTGTTTCTTTTTGGGCAACTTGGTGTGTTCCGTGCAAAAAAGAAATTAACGCGATGTCAGACTTGATTCCAGAGTGGCAAAAAA
The DNA here is from genome assembly GCA_947452995.1 of Chitinophagales bacterium. Lineage (GTDB taxonomy): Bacteria > Bacteroidota > Bacteroidia > Chitinophagales > CAIODY01 > JAHEYX01. Next base: position 20,245 of record CANGEV010000016.1, on the reverse strand, counting down.
CAATGGACTTCGACATGGTAGCTGTTTCTATTGATGATACCCGTAATATGGCGAAGGTAAAATCGTATGTAAATGGTCAGAAATGGGAGTTTCCTGCTTATATCGATCCTAACCAAGACTTGAAACGTGCATTAAATTTTCAAAGTATCCCATTCGCAATCATCTTCGATAAAGAAGGTAAAATTGCTTATACGCATTCTGGCTATGTAGAAGGTGATGAATTCGTACTTCGTGACCACATTAAAGAAATTGTTGGCGCAAAATAATCAATCGCTTATCACAAAAAAGGGAACAGCATGCTGTTCCCTTTTTTTATGCGCGCTTATAAACTAAACTATCCTAAAACATCTTTCATGGTATAAACTCCATGCTTGCCCAACAACCACTTTGCGGACATTAAAGCCCCAGCAGCAAAACCATCACGACTATGCGCCTCATGTGTAAAATGTAAACTGTCTATCGTAGAATGATAATGTGTCGTGTGAATACCAACGACAGGATCAATGCGATGATCAAGCACTGGAATTGCTTGATCAGGATAGAATTCTTGTAAGTGCGCCAACAAGGTCTTTGCCGTACCACTAGGAGAATCTTTCTTTTGTGTATGATGCGTTTCTTCAATACTAACAGCATATTCAGGATACTTCGCCATCATGGCAGCCATTGTTCGATTCAACTCAAAAAACAAATTCACCCCAACACTGAAGTTACTAGCCCACACTAATGCTCCATTCTGCTTATTTGCCTCTGCTTCAATTAAACCCAATTGATCAAACCAACCAGTAGTACCAGATACCACAGGAACACCAGCAGCAAAGCAACGTAATATATTCTCGACTGCAGCTTCTGGTTGCGTAAATTCAATCACTACGTCAGCCGACTTTAAAATTTCGTCAGTAAGCATATTAACCTGGGACGAACCAATAGCGGCAACTATTTCATCTCCCGCTTGATGCGCTAAACGTTCGATGGTTTTTCCCATTTTACCATAACCCAATAATACTATTTTCATGCTACTTAAAATTTAAAGTAAAGCCAATACTTGTTGGTCCAATACGTGGCGACAAACTAAAGTCTTCACTCATATTAAAATTATACAAATGTGAGCTGACATTAGCATCTACTAAGGTCAGCATATATACAGCCGCAAAGGCAATCACGCTCAAATCTAAATTATGCCTAAAATAGGATTTTACCTTGAATAGATCTTCAGTCGTTCGAGTGCTGACATCGTACTGCTTATAATTAAAATCACGTACTAATAAAGGATTGTAATCATTATTCGGGTCGGCATCTATTCTCCTATCAATCCCAAGTCTGGTTTGTTGATACGACCAATAATTTACGCCGATGAAATAAGCAGCAGTTCCCAATGCCGTATAAACAATCGGTAATTTCCAATACTTATGCGTATACACTTGTCCCCAACCAGGTATGAGTGCACCACGGATGACAGCACCTTTAGGACTAGGACTAAACAGCATTTTAGATCTTGCCTGTTGAATAGAATCAGGAGCGACTTTTTTCAATGAATCTTGTTGGGCAAAAATTTCGCCTTGCAGATTCATTAGAAGTAAAAGAGAGAATAAAAAACGCATGCCTAAAATTAAAAGTTCGCAGGTAAAATTTCATTTGCAATTGCATAGTCTTCTGGAATTCCAATATCAATAAAATAATCTTGATAAGCGTATCCCTTGAAGAAAAGCACATTCACATGTGTTTCCATAAAATCTTTCTCAAAGCTAAATTTCGGAGGAAAGATAAATTCCTTTAAACAGGCCGTGCGAAGCGCGTAGATCCCTCCATTGATAGTTCCTGCTGCACGGTGTTCTTTCTCACTAAACGCAGTGATATTATTTTCTTCATCCACATGCACTACTCCATATCGATTAAAATCCGTCAATGGCTTTAAAGCAATGGTTAAATCAGTGCTTGCGTGATGCAAGTGTTTATGCGATAAATCATTTAAATCTACAGGAAAGAACGTATCGCCATTTATGATAAGCACGTGTTCATCATCCATACCAAGCACTGCTTTTCGTATAGCGCCGCCGGTGCCTAAAGGCTCTTCTTCGATACTATACTGAATTTCAAATAGATCCTTCCAGGTATCGGCGTAGGCAATTACTTGTTCGCGCTGATACGATACCGCGAGCACGATTTTACGAACACCTTGTTGCTGCAAATAACTAAAGACATAATATAGAAAAGGGTGTTCTCCAATTGTAGCCATTACCTTCGGCTTATCAGCCACTACCGACTGTAAACGCGTTCCTAAACCGCCCGCTAAAATAATACAAGTTGTAATCATAAATTATCTACTCTTCCACCAACGAATATAATCTGCATCTGGATCTGTGCCAACCATCGGACAACGTTTGTACAGAATTGAATAATGCAAGGATATTCCTGTTAATAATAAAGCATCTTTTCCTTTCATTCCTCTTTGCTTGTTCACGACATCACCAAGCGGATTATTTGGATTAGAAGGATCTGTTAGATTATTCCCACCAAACATAAAATCCATCCCATGGTATACACCAGACACATCGTCCAGATAATCTGTGGTAGTGGGAATATAGGTAGTATGTACAGCCAGCGTCCATGCCTTCGCCAAACGCCATTTCAAACCAAACTCCATTGGAAAATTAAAAAACACTTGATTATACTTAATGCCTTCGGTATGTAAATCATACAACTTATAGGTTTGGCCCTTATAGGTAGCTTGATTTATAAAAAAGCCAGCACCGATACCGGTGGCAACATAGGGCGTAAATCCTGTTTCATATTTATCTTTATCTACTTCAAACTTGAACAAATTAAATTCAATCATTGAATTCACCATCCCGTATTGCGCCTTAAAATTAAAATTCTGATAGGCCCAATATGAGTTGCACGACCATTTCGAATCATAATAAGACATCCCTCCTGCCACATCGACTCGAAAAGCAAAAAATGGATTTAAAATGCGGCGATAGTTCAGCATGGCCATCGCTCCGGGATGTGTAGGGTTGAAATCTGCATTCAGGTCGCCAAAATAATGAGAGAGCCCTACACTTGCACCCCACTCCCTATATTGCGCGCGCGATTCTCCCACGACTAGAATGGATAAAAAGGCAATTAACAATATTCTCTTAAATCGCTGCATGTATGAATGGCAAAGGTCGGATTATTTCTGTTATCTTTACGAAGTAAAAAAAAGGATTAATTTAGAATCCAGCAAACCTTATTATGCGTTATTTATTAAGTATTCTGTTAAGTATCTTTTCTGCGCAGGTATTGGCGCAGGCAGTACCTTATGCGCCAGCTGCGAAAGGAATTCATTTCGAGCATGGCAGTTGGGCTGAAATTATGCAAAAGGCAAAAGCAGAACAGAAAGGTATTTTCATCGATTGTTATACATCGTGGTGTGGTCCGTGTAAATGGATGGCTGCAAATGTTTTCACCGATGATACCGTAGGATTGTGGCATAATAACAACTATATTAATTTCAAGCAGGACATGGAGAAAGGAGAAGGACCAGGCTTGAGTCAGCAGTTCGGCATCTATGCATATCCTACTATGATTTACTTTGATGAGAATGCGCATATTTTGAACAAACAAGTAGGAGGCTTACCCGTTCCAGAATTTAATAAAAAATCACAGGAAGCTCTCAACTTGCCAGCGCTGGATATGATGCTTTTAAGCTATCAAAAAGGACAAAAAGATGCACGCTTTTTAGTGAACCTTTTACTAAAGCTACCTGCCAATCATCCGATGAAAGAAAAGGTGCTACGCAGTTATTTTGGAGGATTGAAAGAAGAACAATTCGCAGAAGAAATACCTTTCATGGTGATGAATTTATTCGAAACCAATGTACTTAGCCCTAATTTCGCCTATTTAACCAAGAACAAAGCGCTTTTTGAAGGTAAATACGGTAAAGAAAAGGTTGCAAATTTGATTACGCGAGTGGCCAACGCTAGTTTAAAACTTTCGGAACAACAAGGCGACAAAAAATTAAAAAAACAGGCGGAAGCCCTACTAAATCCTGAAATAAACAAATAAGATGAAAAGAACGATCGTATTAGGTATAATTGCGGCAATCCTAGGCATTGCTTGCGGCGTAAAAAAAAGCACAAACGCAAGTGTTAGCACTGGATTCACTTCAGAGCAACTCAAGCAAGCTGAAACACGTTTCCCTGGCGTAAATAGCGCAGAACTAGCGGAAGGGAAGAAATTATACGAGAGCCGTTGCTCATCGTGTCACGAATTACCACACGCAGAAAGAATGAGCCAAAGCCGTTGGAATCATGAATATGCTGCCATGAAAGGAAAAGCCCAATTAAACTTCGCAGAAGATCGTTTGGTAAACGCTTACGTTAGTGGAATTTTAGTTCCGTAAAAAATCTTTAAAAAAGCTTGGTAAATCTGAAATATTGCTTACCTTTGCACTCCCTCATAAAAACATTCGTGTTATGAACGCAATTCAATTCGTAGAAAATGAATTAGTTACTCGCAAGAGTTTTCCTGAATTCAAAGCTGGTGACAACATCACCGTTACTTATAAAATCGTAGAAGGCGACAAAACTCGTCCGCAGTCTTTCAAAGGCGACGTTATCCAACGTCGTGGATCAGGCGCTACTGAAACTTTCACTATCCGTAAGATTTCTGACGGTATCGGTGTAGAGCGTATCTTCCCTGTTCACTCTCCAACAATCGAGACAATCGTTGTAAACAAGCGTGGTAAAGTACGTCGTGCACGTATCTTCTACTTGCGTAACCTACGCGGTAAAGCAGCTCGTATCGCTGAAAAATAATTTTGCGCATCGCAACAATATTCAAAACGCTTGATTTGTCTAAAATCAAGCGTTTTTTATTTTTATAACAACCCTATGTCTACCATTATACTCGGAAAAGGAAAAGATAAACGCGTTGCACACGGCCATCCATGGGTCTTTGCCAACGAAATCGTTAAAGAAGAAGGTGAATATCAAGCCGGCGACATTGTAGATGTTTGTAACCAACGAGGAAACTTCCTTGGTAAAGGATATATCAACCCCGCATCGCTCATTAGAGTGCGCATTCTGTCACGTAAAAAACAGGAATTAATTGATGCGGCATTCTTCATCAACCAGATAGAGAAAGCCTGGAACTACCGCAAAAGTATCGGATACGACAAGAATTGCCGTATCGTCTTTGGTGAAGCAGATGGCTTAAGTGGTTTAGTAGTCGACAAGTTCGAAGATATTTTGGTCGTGCAAATTCTTACCTTAGGAATGGATATCCGCCGCCAAGAAATCATTGATGCCTTGGTGAAAGTTGTAGCCCCAAAAGCGATCTATGAACGTAGCGACGTAAGCGTTCGTACACTGGAAGGCCTAGAAGAACGCACAGGATGGATTTACGGAGAAGGGCCTACCAATTTTGTATTCAAACAAGATGGTATTCAATTCAAGGTGGATATTGCGCACGGACAGAAAACCGGTTTCTTTCATGATCAGCGTAAAAACCGCCTCGCGATACAACCTTTCGTGAAAAACGCCCGTGTACTCGACGCTTGCAGCTATACCGGCTCCTTCTCCATGTATGCCGCAAAGTTCGGCGCTAAAGAAGTAATAGGCCTAGATATTTCTCAAGAGGCAATCGATGTATGTCGTGAAAACGCTAAATTAAACGGCTTTTCACAATGCGAATTTCGTACGGTAAACGTGTTCGACGAGCTTAAAATAATGGTCGAAAAAGGTGAACAATTCGATGTGGTGATGCTCGATCCACCAGCCTTTACCAAATCGCGTAAAAACTTAGAAGCCGCACTAAGAGGATATAAAGAAATCAATCGAAGAGGCTTACAATTGGTAAAACCAGGCGGCTATTTAATTAGCAGCTCCTGTAGCCATTTTATTTATCCAGAAGAATTCAAACAAGTCATTACAGAAGCCGCAAACGACGTAGGTAGACAATTACGCCAAGTGGTCTTCCAACCACAATCCCCGGATCATCCTGCTATTTGGAATATCCCAGAGACGCTTTATCTAAAGTTTGCCATCTTACAAGTCGTATAAGGATTAATTTTCGTACTTTAGAGTAGTGAATTTGCAAGCACAACAACCTATTGGCATTTTCGATTCAGGTATCGGAGGACTCACTGTAGCACATGCTATTAGTCGGTTGCTTCCGCATGAAAACCTCGTTTATTACGGAGATACCGCCCACTTACCTTATGGCGATAAATCTGCCGAAGCGGTGCGTCAGTTTTCACTAGGTATCACTAAATTCCTAGAAGAACAAAACTGTAAGATGGTAGTAGTAGCCTGTAATACGGCATCTGCAGCCGCTTTCGAAGCATTGCAAAGTGAATTTGGAGAACGAATATTATTGGTAAATGTGATAGACCCCATGGTAGATTACGTTCAGCAGCACTATCCTACAGCGAAAGTTGGTATCATTGCTACCAAAGGAACTGTCAATGCGCGTGTATACCCTAGAAAGCTTGCATTAAAGGATATTACAGATGTGCATGCCTTGGCAACACCGTTGCTCGTCCACTTGATTGAAGAAGGATTTAGCAAGCATGCGGGCTCCAAATTATTAGTGGAAGAGTACTTGAATCAAGCAACGTTAAAAGATATTGATGTACTAATATTAGCTTGTACGCACTACCCTATAATTAAAGGCTATATCGAAGACTTTTATCAAAAGAAAGTTGAGGTGCTCGACTCGACGCTCATTACTGCCGAAGCAGTTAAATCACAACTAAAGAACCTTTCTTTACTCAATACGCAGCAGGAATTGGGAACACATCATTTTATTGTCTCAGATTATACGGCTGCTTTCGAACAGATCACAAAGTTGTTTTGGGGTGAAGCCGTTGCCTTGGAAAAGAACAATATTTGGGAAAAAGAAAATATTTAAGTCCTATTAACTTTCCCTTCGGGAAAGCAAGAATATATTTGGTAAATTAGCATCTCAATTTTTAAGCAATGAACTGGAAATTTTGGCAAAAGACAGCAACAGATAATACCGATAAAACTCCGAAGAAAAAGAAATCTAAAACACGTGAGTGGACGGACGCCATTTTATTTGCGGTGATTGCAGCTACAATAATACGTATGTTCACGGGAGAGATGTTTAATATCCCGACAGGCTCCATGGAAAAATCTTTACTCATTGGCGATTTCCTTATCGTGAGCAAGTTGAGTTATGGTCCGCGTACTCCAATGACGCCAATTGCATTTCCTTTAACACATCATAGTTTTCCGATCATCGGTGTTCAATCCTATTTAGATTGGGTACAATGGGGGTATCACCGTTTACCAGGATTTGGAGATGTACAGCGGAATGATGTGGTAGTCTTCAACTATCCAATGGAATATAAGGCGCCGCTGAATCGTCCAGTAGATAAACGCGAGCATTATATCAAACGTTGTGTGGGTGTTCCTGGTGATACCATCGAGGTAAGACAAAGTGTGCTTTATGTAAATGGTAAAATAGGCTATGCTCCTCCGAAAGGACAAATGGAATACATTGTTCGCACGAACGGTTCTATGCTCGATGCGGAGGCTATCATGGATATGGGAGTGACAGATGGCTGGCAAATGAATGATGGTTCGTTCAATTTGTTTTTAACACCTGAAAATGCTGCTGCGATCAAACAAATGAGTAACATCGTGGAAGTACGTCCGAATGTACGTCCTGATACTGCAATGGAGGCGCGTGTATTCCCGCATGACACTTTACATTATCGTTGGAATGCCGATCATTATGGTAAGATATGGATTCCTAAAAAGGGCGCAACGGTTACATTAACACCTGCAAATATTTGCTTCTATCGTGAGATAATCAGTGTTTATGAGCACAATACTTTAGAAGAAAAGAATGGCAAATATTTCATCAATGGTAAAGAAGCGCATACCTATACCTTCAATATGAACTACTATTGGATGATGGGCGACAACAGGCATAATAGCGAAGACAGCCGTTACTGGGGTTTTGTTCCGGAGGATCACGTAGTTGGAAAAGCACTATTCATCTTCTTTAGTTTGGATGAACATCCACGTAGTATGTGGCAAAAAGTACGTTGGAATCGCCTATTTATGGGTATACACTAAGCGTTTCGCCTTATTTAACGCGCACAATTTTTAAAGCAATCTGATTTGCCATTTTCTAATAAGACACGCTCATAAAGTGCTGTATATTTAGGCAAGATATATTTGATGTCGAATGTTTTCGCTTGCATGAGCGCATTTTCGCGCATTTGCTGATGTAATACTGGATTTGACAATAAATCAATTCCATATTGGCCCATCGACTCCACATCACCGACATCGGCCATATAGCCTGTTTTTCCATGAATATTTACCTCCGGTAAGCCACCTGCATTGGTAGAGATAACGGGCACCATACACGCCATCGCCTCTAAGGCAGACAATCCAAAACTCTCCGTTTCAGAAGGCAATAAGAATAGATCGCCTATGGTAAGAATTTCTTCGAGTGCATCTTGCTTTCCAAGAAATCGCACATGTTCTAGAATCCCTAAATTACGGCATAACAGCTCTACATTATGACGCTCAGGTCCGTCTCCAATCAACAAGAGTTTCGCAGGAATTTGAGAATGTATTTTATTAAAAATATGAATAACGTCCTCAACACGTTTTACCTTTCGGAAGTTGGAAGTATGTATTACAATCTTTTCATTCTCTGTTGCAATTGCTTTTCTAAAATGTTCTTTATTATGCTTTCGAAAGCGCTTAAGATCAACAAAATTATGAATAACATCAATCGCTTTTTGAATACCAAAAAACTGTATCGTTTCGCGCTTTAAATCTTCAGAAACAGTGGTGATTGCATCTGATTGTTCGATTGAAAAAGCGACTAATGGCTTAAAGGTTTCATCCTTCCCCACCAAGGTAATGTCAGTACCGTGCAAGGTGGTGATATAAGGAATAGAAATTCCTTTTTCTTTCAAAATTTGCTTTGCCATAAATGCTGCAGCAGCATGAGGAATCGCATAATGTAAATGCAATAAATCCAATTTTTCATTTTGCACAACATCGACCAAACGCCCAGCCAATGCGGATTCATAAGGCGGATAGTCAAACAATGGGTAGTTGCTTACATTCACCTCATGATAGAAAATACGTTCATGAAAAGAATCCAATAATCGAGCAGGCTGTTTGTAAGTGATAAAATGTACTTCATGGCCTTGATCAGCAAGGGCTTTACCTAATTCCGTAGCTAAGACACCACTTCCACCAAACGTTGGATAACAAACTATACCTATTCGCATATCAAATAATTAAAGTACGAAGTTACGCACTTCAAAGCGATAAAAAGAAAAAGTCCCGACTAACAATGTTAATCGGGACTTAAACTTAACAATTGGCAAAACTTATTGTTTTACAAATTTTGCTGTATAAACCTTTCCTTGTTTATCAGAAGCCTTGATGCTATAAACACCAGCAGGCAATTGATTCACATTCAAAGAAGCTTGTGCTGCAATATCCATATGCATTACTTCTTGGCCCATAACATTCGTTATTACTACTGTAGTTGCAGAAGGCAAACGAACTGCGATTACATCTGCAGCTGGGTTAGGGTAAACATTGAAGTTAGTTGTTGCAATAGTATTGATACCAATACCAGCAGCGACTGTTACAGATTGAGTTGTGCTATCCGGGCCACACGCACCCATGATAGTCAATGTTACATTATAAGTACCATCAGCAGCATAGGTATGTGAAGGACTTGCATTATTATCGAAAGTACCATCACCGAAGCTCCAAGTATATGACAAAGCACCTGTTGAAGCATCTGTGAAGTTAACAGTCCAACCAGTAGCAGCGTAAGTAAATGCAGGAACTGGAGCAGGAACTACCGTTAAATAGATAGAATCAGTATTGGTACAACCAATTGCTGAAGTTGCATTCACTACATACATTGCAGAAGCTGTTGGAGTGATGGTATCACGACGTGTAGGCTTACCATCAGACCAAACATAGGATACGCCATTCTGACCGAAAGGCATTGCATTTAATACAATGGTTGATCCCGCACAAACAGTATCACCAATAGCTTGGTTATTCATGTTATAAACGGTCGGATTCAAAGTAGGAGAAGCACCAGCGAGAACAGTAATTAATGTTGAGTTAGTACAAGAACCTAATGTAGCTGTTACAGTGTAGTTTGTTGTGTTAAGTGGTGTTGCAATAACGGTTGTTCCGGCTGCAGTATCTAATGTTGCTGCAGGACTCCAAGAATAAGATGTACCTGTACCAGTTACGTTCATGGTTACAGGGGTTCCGTTACAAGAACTGAACGGTCCGCCAACAACGCTAATTGACGGAGCTGTACCTGGTGTAACTACTAACTGTAGTGAATCTAGAGTACTACATCCACCACCGTTTGTTACAGTAACAACATATAAAGTTGAATTTGAAGCTAAGATTGTATCGTTACGTGTTGTTTTACCATCTGACCAAGTATAGGTATTTTGGTTAGGACCGAAACCGCCAGGATTTCCACGTAAAATAACCGTTGCTCCAGCACATACTGTATCATTACCTACCAATACTTGAATTGCTTGTTTAGCAGGTGCTTGATTTAATTGAACAGTAGTATTTGCTGTGCCAACACAACCAAATGCGTCAGTACCTACCACTGTATAATTGGTTGTTCCTGCAGGATTAGCTAGAACAGAATCAAAATTATTACCTAAGTTACTAATGCTAGCAGCCGGAGTCCAAACATAAGAAACAGCACCAGTTGCCGTTAGTGTTACACCGCCAGTATAAGGACAAACAGGTCCTGTCAAATTATTGACAGTAATGGTTGGATTTGGGTTTGGAGATACGATGATAGAATCAATATTAGTGATATAATCTTGACCAGAGAAAGCACAATGAACGGTACACATGAAATAAGTTGTTTGGCTTAAAACAGGTGTAGTTACTGTATTTGAAAGGGTATCACCGAAATCTGTGAACGCGCTTAACGGATTCACTGAATATTGCCAATGATAAGTCAAACCAGCGATACCAGTTAATGGGTTGGTGAAAGATAATGTAGCTGTTCCACCGCCATTGCAAAGGATGTTTAAGGAATTAGCTATATCTCCTACGTAAGGCATTCCAGAACAAGGAGGAGGGAACGCATCAAATTCTACATCATCCACATACATACGATTACCTACAGCAGAGACACCACGTAACATTACATAGTTTGTTGTGCCTTGGAAGTTAGATGGGAAAGTAAACGAGTATTGATACCAACCGTTTGCCAATTGGGTATCTGGTAAATTTACGTAACGATTACGTGCAATTTGACCAATTACCACAGCGCCTGTTGTATCTGGAGTAGTGTTAACAAGAATTTCCATACGATCTACGTTAGCAGTTAATCCGCTATCACGGAACATCCAAAAACGGATACCTGCGTTATTCGACCCACGATTCGAAAGATCAAAAGCTGGAGAAATAAGCGACTGTGTATTACCAGCAACGCCTGCTGATGAACGGAAAGATGCCATTGCTGCGCCTGTGTGCGGAGCAACCGTAACGGTTTGCGTACCCGTAGTACGGCGCGACCATACTGCTTGGGATGTAGACGTGGCTGGAAAAAGCGCCCAGCCATTAGGTACGAATGTAGTACCGTCAAAGCTTTCTGCCGAGATGACTGCTTGTGCATTTGCTCCAGAAATTGCGAAGCAAACAAAGGAAACAAGCATCAAAAAAGAGAAGGAAATTTTCTTCATTGAAAGTGGTTTTTAAAAGGATTATACTTAGCTAAAATACAAAAAAAATTCGGATAGTACAGAAACGCGTCATTTTACCTATAAATTCGAATTTTCGCTCCCTTTTACTAAAAAATAGCCTAGAATAAGCTAATCCTTTATTATTTTGCAGTCGATGAAGCCATTAAAGCGTATTGCTATTTTAGGAAGTAGTGGAAGTATTGGGACACAAGCCTTAGAAGTCATTGCTGCCAATCCAGAAGAATTTGCCGTGGAGGTCTTAACAGTCCATTCCAACGCTGATTTGTTAATTCAACAAGCGAGAGAATTTAAACCTAACGTAGTCGTTGCAGTTGATTCAGCGGCCTTCCTAAAGGTTAAAGAGGCCTTAGAAGACTTACCTATTAAAGTATATGGTGGTGCTGAAGCTATTGAACAAGTAGTTCAGATGGATATTATCGACATAGTACTTACTGCAATGGTAGGCTATTCAGGCTTATTACCAACTATCAGTGCCATAAAAGCAAAAAAGAATATTGCCTTAGCTAATAAAGAAACTTTGGTGGTGGCTGGTGCATTGATTACACAGTTGGCTCGAGAAAATGGTGTAAATATTTATCCTGTCGATTCAGAGCATTCGGCTATTTTTCAATGTTTGGCGGGTGAATGGGATAATAAAATCGAGAAAATTTATCTGACGGCGAGTGGCGGTCCTTTCCGTGGTAAAACACGTGAAGAATTGCTTCATGTAAGCAAAGCACAAGCTTTAAAACATCCAAACTGGACTATGGGAGCTAAAATAACGATTGACTCCGCCAGTTTAATGAATAAAGGACTGGAGGTGATTGAAGCGAAATGGTTATTCGGTTTGCAAAATGAACAAATCGATGTTATTGTACATCCTCAAAGCATTATTCATAGCTTAGTTCAATTCGAAGATGGAAGTATGAAAGCGCAGATGGGTTTGCCGGACATGAAGCTACCGATTCAATACGCCTTCACCTATCCTTACCGTATGAAGACGGATTTTCCTCGATTCAACTTTTTGGACTATCCAAGTCTGACCTTCAACGCACCGGATCGAAATACGTTTAGATGCCTAGATTTGGCCTTTTTGGCACTTGCGAAAGGAGGAAATTTAGCTTGTACGATGAATGCGGCTAATGAAGTGGCCGTGGCGGCTTTTTTGGAGGAGCGAATCAGTTTTCTTCAGATAGCTGAACTCATTGAAAGTTGTATGGAAATCGCTCCATATAACAATAGCACTGAAATTGAGAACTATATAGAAAGTGATCGGCTTGCGCGTGAAATCGCACAAACGCAATTGATTAAATTACAACATTAATTTACAAAGCATTTATTTAGCAAAAGATTCTTCGTAATTTTACAAACCTATTAAACAGAACACACACGTGGCAAAAAAAACAACTCCTTCTTATAAACATATTGTTGTAGCAGGAAATATCGGCGCTGGAAAAACTACGCTTACAGGATTACTATCAAAGAATTTTGGTTGGACAGCTCATTACGAAGATGTAGAAAACAACCCATATCTAAACGACTTCTACGAAGATATGGTGCGTTGGAGCTTTAATCTTCAAATATACTTTTTAAACAGTCGCTTTGAACAAATTATTGATATCCTAAAAGGGAAAGAAGTGGTTGTTCAAGATCGTTCTATTTATGAAGATGCGAATATTTTCGCACCAAACCTTCATGAAATGGGATTGATGAGCACACGCGATTTCAACAACTACCAACGTATATTCAAAACATTGAATTCAATGGTTCAACCTCCCGATTTGATTATCTACCTAAGAGCCTCCATTGGAACCCTAGTGAATCAAATTGAGAAACGTGGACGTGAATATGAAGATAATATACGCCTTGATTATCTAAAGCGCTTGAATGAACATTATGAAAATTGGATTCGTAGTTATAAAGACGGTCCTGTATTAATCATCAATGTAGATGATTTAAATTTCGCAGAGCGAAAAGAAGATCTCGCAAAAGTAATCTCTAAGGTAAACGCAGAACTTAACGGACTATTTAAATAGTCCGTTTTTTTTATACTTTGCGATAACTCTTCGAAGTTAAAACAGCTTTTTTATAAGCTAAGGATAATGAATTCCGTTCGGCGATTCGCTTGATGCTCCGCCTCAGTACATGGTACAGCGTCAGCACAACGATTCACGAGCAACATTTCTCCATATCCTTTGCCTTTCATACGCGTAGGATCAATCCCTTTACTGATTAAGTAATTTACTGCACTTGTAGCACGGCGTTGTGATAATATTAAATTATAATCATCCGGAGCACGAGAATCGGTATGACTACGCAACTCGATTTTCATCGTTGGGTATTCAATTAGAATAGCATATAATTTATCCAATTCGATGGCAGCATCTGGACGTATGTTCCAACGATCAAGATCATAGTAAATATTTTCAATTTTAATGGTATCCCCCTTGCAATACAGTGGAAGATTCATTACTAAAGTGGCAGAACCCTCTAGACCGCGTGTCGTGGTATCTTTTGTACTAAGTCCGCATTTCACACTTTCAGCATTGACGACATAGTCGTGATTTGGTTCAAGATCGAAATGATAATTACCACCTGGATCAGTTGTGAGCTCTTCTTTTCTACCAGAAGTTTGATCTAGTAAAGATACCTTCACATTATTCATCGGTTGTTTACTTCCTGCATTGAACACAATACCCTTCATATCAAACTTACTAAGTTTTTCAAGAGGGATACGGATTGGTGTGTTTACATTGAATAGACCAAGGGTAGAAAAATCCATTTGATTGGGCTCGAAGCCTGGTTTTTCTGCTTTGAACGTATAGCGTTTATCAATAGCTAAATTAGTTTTTACCTCGCCACGAGCATCTGTTTTAAGCGTAGCTATAGGCTTCTCATTCTCGTAGACCACGACAGAAGAATTAGCAAGCGGATAAGCACTTTTTTTATCGTAAACAATCACTGTCAAATTGATAGCCACTTTACTAAAGGAGAAGATATCATCACTACCAGCGCGGTTTGAACAAAAATAGCCGCTCATTCCATCTTGTGTAATTAGACTAAAATCATCAAAAGAAGAGTTAATACCGCCACCGAGATTTTGAACGAAAGTCCACTGATCCCAAATTTTACGGGAAGAAAAAATATCGAGTCCACCCAAGCCAGCATGGCCATTACTTGCAAAATACAATATACCATCTGCAGCGATAAATGGGAACATTTCATCGCCTTCTGTATTTACTTCGGAGCCGAGATTCTTAGGCTTTCCCCAATGATCATTCTCCCAATAAGAAACATACAGATCTACACCACCAAAACCTCCAGGACAATCACTAGAAAAGTACAGAGCGCTGCCATCTTGCGTCAAGCTAGGATGACCAAAACTATATTCTTCATTGTTATAAGGAAAGGCTATTGGCTTAGACCATTTTCCTTTAGCATCCTTTGCGCGCGACATTATTTGCAGGCGAACTATATGATCTTCATCGGGTAATGGACGACGCTTAAAGCTACTTCCTTTGGTATAATAAATTATATTGCCGGCAGGATTGCTGGTAGTAACCGCCTCATGAAAACGATTAGCAGCACCCCACAAGGCCCTAGGCTTCGTGAATTGAGGACCTTGACTGAAAGATGTATAAATAGAATAAAATGCAGCGTTAGTCCAAGAATATCGATTATTGGTATTTTTTGTTATACGATCAGAAGAGAAAAGTAAACCATTTTCAGTATACATTGGACCTATATCACTATACACAGAATCATTCAGTGACAGTCGATTGATGATATAATTAGTACTTGTACTGTTCCAATTGCTAATGGAATCAATTGACGAAAGAAGCATATAGGCTCTCTTTTCTTTTGGTTGAAGCTTATAATACTTTTCGAAGCCGACATGTGCTTTTTCATATTGCTGCATTTGTTGCAACAGTTGCGAAAATGCTAAAATTTGTTCTGCACTACCCTCGCCAGGTTGTAAGGCTTGTTCACACCAATAGCTAGCTTTTTTAACATTATTTAATTTACGATAACATTCGGCCAGTTTTAATTGCAGCGCCTTATCATTAGGCGTATAAGTGGCTGCTTGCTCATAGTATTGAACAGCTTTAGAATAGGCAAACAATTCAGCATAGGCATCCCCTCTTTTCAATAAGGTAGTCAATGTCTGCGCCTCAACTACATGAGTAGTTAAAGTGATAGACAGAAAACTGAACATTATAACTTTTAAGAGGCGAAGCATGGTGGTTTAGAAGAAGCGTGGTGTTAACATTCTCAAAGGCTTGTGAATCCAATCATAACCAAGTAGTAATTCGTACGTACCTCGTTGACTAGATTGAAGTTTACTTACTGTTTGATCATAGGCTAAGCCAACACGTAAGTGTTTATTAAGATATAAATAAGAAATTGCAGAGAATCCCTCTATTGCCGCAAGTCGGGCTCTACTAAAATCACTACGATAATTGGCACCAACCCATAATGTTTTATAGAAGGAGAAAAGAGCATTTGTATTTAACTGCATCGGAGCATCAATTGCATATTTTAATTGAAGATTGGGCTCAAAATCTATATGATCATTAATAGCAAAGGAATAGCCTGTTTGAAGATAAAAGTGTTGTGTTTGCTTGGCATTCAACGATACTTCAGAAAGCTTATTATTAAAAACGTGGGGAATGCCTACGCCTAAGATGAACTTTTCCTTTTCCCACAAAAAACCAAAACCCAAATTCCCAAGTAGTAGATTGTCATTATACATGAATGCGTTATCACCAGGAGTTACAGTAGTAATCTGCGTAAGATCATTCCGATAATTAAAAACACTAACCCTTAAACCATAAGAAAAGCGACTGCCGTTATCTAGTTCCGTCTTATAAACATAATCACCTTCAACGCCAGTAAAACGGCTTACCCCAATTTGATCATTGGTTAGATGAAAACCCCAAGCTGAATGTGTTAATAAGATTGGAGCGCTTAAATTAGCATTAATAGTGATCGGAGAACCAGCAAGACCTACCCACTGACGACGCATTTGAGCAGTGCCTGAAAGACAGCCGTGCGCACCTGCTGTAGCAGGATTATTCGTTAAGGGGTTAAAATTAAATAGCGTATACTGCGGATCTTGTTGTGCCTTTACGACTGAAGTCGTAAGGACATAACCCAAAACAATCATTACAATATAGCGTACAATTTTTGTCATACTTATCTATGAATAACAAGATAACCCAGTTTATTAGGTGTTATTCCGTCATTAAACTGCAAGATATAGAAATACGTGCCATCCGGCAAATCCTGTCCGTTATATTTTCCATCCCAGTTGTTTTGATATGGCGAGGTGTTATGAACCGCATTACCCCATCTATTATAGACAGTCAAGCGACTATTTAGATACTGCGGAATACAATCTATAAAGAAGTAATCATTCACATTATCATTATTCGGACTAAAACCTTCAGGAATCAGACATGGTAACAGTGGCGGCGTACACTTAGAATTTATATAAATCACACCACTATCACTTAGGCCATTTACCATAACACGATACACCAGACTGTCGATAATACCATCTGTATTTCCGCCTTGATAATAAATAAATCCAGCAGAGTCAACCCAAGCAGTTCCAAACATTGGCATAGTTAAAATTTCAATCACACCAGTACTCAATTCTGCGGCAGGACGTAACAAGGTATCGATACAAGGTAATGGATATTCTGTTGTTCCTAACCAATAATCCGGTGCGTATGGAAGTACAGTAATAAATACATTAGCAATATCGCAAGTATCTTTACCTGCATTACGAATGCATATTTGATATTGGAACGTATCTCCACCAACATAATTTTTAAATGGCGTATAGTTTAGACTAGCCCCATTTTGATGAACTGAACCGTGTTTCGGATTAGCTATCGGAGTTAATTGATAGTTAATCAACGGCATTACATTCGATGTATCATTCATTGCAACATAAACCGCTACGCTTTGATTCATTCGAACTTTAGCGCTATCATCGAAGGCGTCAATTGAAATTTCGCTAGGCAACTTACATATATCAACCACAACGCTGTCCATTGCTGTACAACCATTCTTATAAGCAACTACTGTATAAACTGTACGCACATTCGGAGTTGCAATTGGATTATAGATATACGCATTATTTAAACTTGAAGATGGCGACCAAACAAAACTATCTGCCCCAGCGACATACAACTGTGCGGAGTTAACCTGCAATTGAGGACAAATTATTTGGTTTGCACCAACAGTAAGTTGCGGAGATGAATGAACTACTACTGCATGCGAAGCATTCACATAACAACCATTTTGAATCGTTGCATAGGTAATTGCAATCGGAGTATCAACACTTATTGCAGATGGATTGAAATAACTTGTTCCTCCGATACTTGAAACTCCTACTCCATAGAAACTACCGCCATTTGGCAACCCTTGCAAGGCAATAGGGTTCGACCCAGAGCAGAAAACACTATCAACCGTAAACTTAGCAGGTACAGTTTCTTTTACATGCACACTAACCGTATCTATTTTATGACAACCACTTTCATCAACAACATGGAGTGTAAAGACAGTCGAATGCGCAAATGTAAATACAGGGTTTGCTGCAAAAGAACTTAAGGTATTAGAAGAATCTATCCAATTATACATGTAATTACCGAATCCACCACTCGCTGTGCTTGAACCACCCAATTGAATTGCGTTACCAGGACACACAACTTGATATTGTCCTGCATCCACTACCAAATCACATTGACCGACACTAATATAAACCCAAGCAGTATCACGATGAGATAAACCAAGCTCAGCATGTTCTGTTAACACTTCAGTATTATCGTAATTATCGGTAATAACATATTGGAAACTATCTACATGATAACCACGCACCTTATTATTTGGCGTAGGCGTCCATGTGAATGAATTGTTTGAATTCAATACAATACTTCCTTGAGTTGGCTTTGCAAGTGTAGAATTTTTCATTGTATCAATAAATACAGATGCTGTTGACATGTTACCTACTGATGCGATGAAATCATCATGGTCATAATCATTCAAGGTAACAGGAGGCGTCGTCAACGAAATTCCATAACGACCATAAACAGAGTCATTCAATGCAACTATCGGATTATTAATAGGCATCACATCAATGATTACAATAGCTGTATCCTGATAAGTATTACCACCCCAAGATCCTAAATAACTATATATTAATGTATCTCTTCCTATAAAGAATTGAGCTGGCATATAATGCAACTGCGCATTAGTCGTAATATTAACCACACCATGCATTGGTGCTATATGAATAACGGTATTCACCGGACTGAATAAATTAACATCATTTTTATGAATATCAATATTCACTGCTGTATTAACCAAAGTAGATGCATAATCAGGATTGGCAATCAATGCAGTCATGTTACTATCTATCCATATGTAAACCCATGCTGTGTCGCCAAGCACAGGTGATCCATTATCCGTAATTGAATATTGGAAGCTGTCAATTCCAAAAGCATTAGCATTAGGTGTATAAACTATATTTTGACCCGTTAATACCACTTGCCCTTTAATAGGTTGATGTAGCGTTTTAGGTAAATGTGGGGTTAAAATAAATCCTTCGGGATAAGCATTCGTAATATCAGGATCACTGTCGTTATTGAGCATAAATACTGAAACAGAAGTACCAGTACCTACGGTATCAAAATCATTTACAGCAATTGGTTTATCATTAATCGGATGAACAGCAATGTACAACCACGCTGTATCCATTTTAGTATTATTTACGTATTGAAGCGTATATATTACTGAATCCAATCCAGTAAAATTAAAGTTTGGCACATAGCGTATCTGCTGAACACCATTGAGGTTAATTATATTACCTGTACCATTTTTGAAATTACCATTAAGACTAATCAAATATGGTTCATTCGGACATAATGAATCATTTGCTAACACATTCACTGTGTCGATTTTATTCAATGCCATCGAATCGAAATTCCAAATTGCAATTAATTTCGGATCTGATATAATATGAGTAATTACAAGAGAATCACAGCCGTATTTATTGATGAAGAATTGTTTCAAAGTTGTGCCTTGCCCACATATTGCAACATACTTATAAAGTTCTACTGTATCAATTTGTCTTAAGTAATTCGTAATATTATACAAGGTAGAATCACAACCATACGCATCTTTTACAATCGCAATTGCGGTATCAGCTGCTTTACATCCGTAAGCAGAAACATACGCATAATGTTTACCTACACGCGGCACATAATTCGTTACTGTGTACAAAGTCGAATCGCAACCGTACGCGTCTTTTACAATGGATGATGTGGTATCAGAAGCTTTACATCCGTAAGCAGAAACATACGCATAATGTTTACCAGCACGAGGAACATAGTTCGTTATTGTATACAACGCAGAGTCACAACCGTACACATCTTTCACAATCACAATCGCGGTGTCATTTCCACGACAACCATATGCTGTTGCATAAGCGTAATGTTTACCAGCACG
>CANGEV010000015.1 GCA_947452995.1 Chitinophagales bacterium | reverse complement strand
GAAATGCAATTCAACAAATAATTCTGATTAAATGTCACCCTGCCATGCGGCAGGGTTTGGAAATGCAATTCAACAAATAATTCTGATTAAATGTCACCCTGCCATGCGGCAGGGTTTGGAAATGCAATTCAACAAATAATTCTGATTAAATGTCACCCTGATTAAATGTCACCCTGCCATGCGGCAGGGTCTACATTAAATGGAATAGAATATTTAACCTTTGTTTCGACTAATTTATTTCAATAAAAAACCCTTCCTATTTAGATAAGAAGGGTTTTGCAAAATGAAATGAAAGAGATGCGATTAGGCGCCGAACTCACGACGAATAACATTCAATGCACCACCGTTTTTGAACCAACCAATTTGTTGTTCATTATAGGTATGATTTACATTGATGTTTTCACTGCTACCATCTGCGTGATGTAAAACCACAGTCAATGGCGTATTTGGTGCGAAGCTTGTCAAGCCAACGATATCAATTGTATCGTCTTCTTGAATCTTGTTGTAATCTTCCTTATTTGCGAATGTCAAAGCTAGCATACCTTGTTTCTTCAAATTCGTTTCATGAATACGAGCGAATGATTTTACCAAGATAGCACGAACACCAAGATGACGTGGCTCCATAGCAGCGTGTTCACGAGAAGAACCTTCACCATAGTTTTCATCACCTACCACGATACTACCCAAGCCTTGTGCTTTATAGGCACGTTGTACGTCCGGAACACCAGCGTATTCGCTTGTCAACTGATTTTTTACCGTGTTCGTTTTTTCATTGAAGAAATTCACGGCTCCGATCAACATGTTGTTCGAGATATTATCCAAGTGACCGCGGAACTTCAACCATGGACCTGCCATAGAGATATGATCCGTTGTACATTTACCTTTCGCCTTGATCAACAATTTCAAACCACTCAAATCAGTGCCTTCCCAAGCTGCAAATGGACTTAACAATTGCAAACGTTTTGAATCGTCTGCAACATTCACCACTACTCCACTACCGTCAGCAATTGGTTGCACCAAACCTGCGTCTTCGACAGCAAAGCCTTTTGATGGCAACTCATCACCGCTTGGTGCATCTAACATCACCGTTTCACCTTGCTCATTTACCAATGAATCTGTCAACGGATTGAATCCTAAATCACCGGCAATTGCCAATGCAGTAACAATTTCAGGAGAAGCAACAAATGCATAGGTATTCGGGTTACCATCTTGACGCGCAGCGAAGTTACGATTGAACGAATGAACGATACTGTTCTTTTCTTTCTTCTCTGCTCCTACACGACTCCACATACCGATACATGGTCCGCATGCATTTGCAAATACCTTCGCACCAATTTGGTTGAACACATCGATGAAACCATCGCGCTCGATGGTATAACGAATTTGTTCAGAACCAGGGTTGATATTGAATTCAGCCTTTGATTTCAAGTTCTTTTCAGAAACTTGTTTTGCCAAAGAAACGGCACGCGCGATATCTTCATAAGAAGAGTTCGTACAGCTACCAATTAAACCTACTTCGATTTTCGCAGGCCAGTTATTTGCTACCATCGCTTCTTTCATTTTAGAAATTGGCGTAGCTAAATCTGGTGTGAAAGGACCGTTGATATATGGTTCTAATTCTGAAAGATTGATTTCAATTACTTCATCAAAGTATTGAGCAGGGTTAGCATATACTTCAGCATCGCCGGTAAGGTGTTCTGCGATTGCATCTGCCAATTGCGCAACATCTGCACGTCCGGTAGCTTTTAAATAACGACTCATTGATTCGTCGTAGCCGAAAGTGGATGTCGTAGCACCGATTTCAGCACCCATGTTACAGATCGTTCCTTTACCGGTACAGCTCATAGAAGTAGCACCTTCACCGAAGTATTCTACGATAGCACCTGTACCTCCTTTTACGGTAAGGATACCAGCAACTTTCAAAATAACATCTTTAGGGGAAGTCCAGCCATTTAATTTACCGGTTAATTTGATACCGATTAATTTAGGGAACTTCAATTCCCATGGAAGGCCAGCCATTACATCAACAGCATCAGCACCGCCGACACCGATTGCGATCATACCAAGGCCACCTGCATTCACCGTGTGAGAGTCGGTTCCGATCATCATACCGCCAGGGAAGGCGTAGTTTTCGAGAACTATTTGGTGGATGATACCAGCACCTGGTTTCCAGAAATCGATACCATATTTGTTAGAAACGGAAGCAAGGAAATTGAATACCTCACTGCTTTCACTGTTTGCAAAGTCAAGATCTGTTTTTGCACCTTCTTTCGCATTGATCAAGTGATCGCAATGAACAGAAGAAGGAACAGCGACTTTTTTACGACCGCAGGTCATGAATTGAAGCAATGCCATCTGTGCAGTGGCGTCTTGCATCGCAACACGGTCTGGAGCGAAATCGACGTAGCTGTTAGCGCGTTCGAAGCCACCATTTTGCGTCTTCATCTCAGGGTGAAGATGCGCATAAAGAATTTTCTCAGTTAGTGTGAGAGGGCGCCCCACCAAAGTGCGAGCAGCAGCTACGCGAGCAGGAAGTTGCGCGTAGAGGTTTTTAATCATTTCGATATCGTATGCCATAAAGCGAGAATTTTCGCGGGCAAAGATACGAAATCCTTCACAAGGCGGGTAGTAAAATAAAAAGGAGGAAAGTTTCCTTCCCTCCTTTTTTATAACCTAATAAATCAATTATTGCTTCACAAAACGTTGTGTCTTTGTTTGATTTCCTTGAAGCACTTTTACCAAATAAACACCTTGCGGCCATGAACTTGTTTCGATGAACACATTATGTGCCCCGGTATTGGTTCCAAGATTAGACTGAAGTACCACCTGACCAAGGCTATTCATAACTTGCAATTGACTATTCACTGTCGACTGTTGACTAAACTGAATTAATACTTTATCCGTTGCAGGATTTGGATAAACGCTTAAATATACGTCTTCGGCGTTGGTAGAAATTCCATCAGTCGCGATTACTTTAAACCCAACTGTCAAATCTGTTAAGAAGTGATTCACACCGTGAAATTCATCGCCGCGGAAAACTGTTAAATAGTTTTTAGAACGAAGATTCGTCATAGTGGGCGTCCAAGAAAAAGTAGCTGTAACGGTGCCATTTCCCGGAACTACATTTAGTGTTGAAGGATTAGGTGTTAATAAGAATGTTTCTCCTGCCGCAGTTAAATCACAATAATCATTATCTGCATCGGTGGCAACAACCGTTAAAGTATTTTGCTTATTAACTAAAACAGGTACTTCGAAGTAACCTTGTGCATTCACATTCCATGAATTAGTGGCAAACTTTAATCCATTATTATTCGTTGAATCTTCCACCACGATAATCTGCATATCGCGACGAATCTCTCCAATTTTTACGCCATTTCTAAATTCAGATACTAAGAAAGAAGCCACAAAGTGACCGATAGTATCTGGCATCCACGAAATTTGCCCAGTAATGGTATCCAAAACAAAAGGTTGTAATGGATTGCTACGTGGAATGGTATAACCAACAACTGTACTTATTCCTCCATAACTCAACGGACTCACCAATTGCCAGGCAATAGAATCACCATCCGCATCATATGGTAATGGATTGTAATTCCAATACATATTTTTTTGAGCCAATGTCACAGGCGCATTTAAAAAACCTGGCGTTGAATTTGGCATGATGCTATCTACTGTCAAGATGGTTTGCAAATACAAATTCTCTCCTCCAGGATTACTAATATTTAATATAGCAAAATTTCTACAGCAATTCTGCCAAGAAATCATAAACTTCCCGTAATGTTTAAAAGTGATGGTATCATAGTAGTGATATACTTCGGTACCATTAATAAAATACGCTCCGGTATCAGCATATACATTATGAACAGTGTCAAATTTCCAAACGCCCATACTGTCTTCAGCGTAGTTAATTACGTCGATGGTTGCAATTGGAATACCATCGGTATCACGATAAAGCGTTAGATCAACCGCGTATTTGAAGGTATCAATACGCATTCCAGCGATTTGCCCACCCATTAAGTGAGATGCATTCAGGCGTACGCCGAAAAACATCATTAAGAAAATAAATAAGTACAACGTTTTTTTTCATAGATTAAATTTTTGCGGTTATTAAAGATAAAGAATCTGCAGTGCCAAATTGTTAAATAAACATTAAAACAGTAGTGGCCGGTAAAAACAAAACCTCAATAGATTTTAACTAAAAATTCAAGTTTAGGAAATCAAAAAAGAACCTACATACAAGACCTTGCAAACAAAAAAATGCGCAAGTTAATCGCCATTCCTCTTTTATTTTTAGGAAGCTTGATTTTTAGTAGTTACCACGGCGGAGCGGCCTATTGGGGTAATGTTAATTGCACTGGAGCTGAAAAAAACAACCCTAAGGGGTGCAGCATGAATGGCGCTGGTTGTCATACTAACACAGGAAGCGCACTCATTCAAATGCGGATTGATTTACTAGATGCGAACAACAAAATCGTTACGCAATATATTCCAAAGCAGGTTTATAAAGTACGTCTAACAGCCTATAACAAAAGACAGGACACTTTACCGACGTTCGGATTTCAACTCCTCTGTATGCAAGGGGATAGCGCTACCAGCAACTTAATTAATGCGGGCAGTTTTGATACGATGAACCTTGGCACCGACGTTCGCTATACTGCATCAAAAAACGGTATTTACAACGCTAATATTATTGAGCAAAATGACCGCGCACTAGCCATCAGTGGAAACGGACTCTATGGCTCAAAATATCAAGTGGATGCAAAATGGACTGCTCCCGACTCCGGCTTCGGCCAGATATCCTTCTGGGCCGTTGTCAATACCTCGAACAACGACGGACATAATGGCGTTGCTGGTGGTGAATACTGGAACACCAAACACGTCGCTTATGCAGAAGGTGTTGAACCTGCCAACCTTATAAAATCCATTCAATTAACTCCAACTACCCTTTCATATAATCAGTCACGTATTCAATTACAAATTGGACCGATTGAAACACTAGAGGTATATTCCTTAGATGGGCAAAAGATTCCATTAAAGTGGATGTATAAATCCAAAGATTCTATTCAAATTCAATGGATACAGCAACCAGACCTAGGCATTTATATCCTTCAAGCGAAAGACACACAAGGGCAATTTACTAGTAAGAAAATATTAATTGGCATAGAATAGAAACTACTCCTTCATAAGAATTTGTGTGTCGTCGCCGATAATAAAATAAAATGCGCCCATTTCCTTCATGCGCGAAAGATCGATATCGAATTCATCTTGCGTAACTTTCCCGGATAACAAACATTGCCCAATCGTATTTGTGATATACCAATTTACTCCGATTTTCGCCTTTACATTTGTTATCCGTATTTGATCTTTTGCAGGGTTTGGAAACAACCTCCAGTCGCCATCTGAAGCTAATTCAGCAAATCCTATCGAACTATTTGAAGAAGCAATCGTTTTATTGAAATAAATATTCATTTTCCCATTCCGCGTATCGCCCCATACCGTATAAAGCGTGTCGCTATGAAAAGCACAGCCCATCACATCATTTCCATTTTCTGCGATTAAAGAATCGAAAGGAATCATCGCTTGATGAATGATTTTATTAGTGGAAAAATGTGCTCCGTTATCTACGCTCGTTGAATAATAAAATTGATAGTCGGCGTTCCAAAAGCCATTAACGGTAGCATTTCTACGATCCCGCCAGCACACGACCATAGCCCCTTGTTCATTATATGCCGACCATACCATGTCTTGCCCTTTTCCATTCGCTAAGCCATCATCATTCACTCGTTGCAAAGGACTCCACGTCGTTCCACCATCTTCAGAATGAATGCTAAAAATATCCGCATCTCCTGATTGATAACCTGTCGTAACGAAGCATAACTTGTTTGCATCCGTGGGATGACAAATTAACTGATAGGCGTTTTTATAATTGGTGTCCGCCGCTCCAGGGTTCAAAACTATTGCTAAATTATAATTCCAACTATTACCAAAGTTGCTACTACTCGCATGATAAAAGGTCGGCAAGACATTTTGTGAAGCCACATAACTAGGATACAACATCTGCAAAGTGCCATTTGCATCGATGTTAAGCGCCGCCAACGGCGCTGCAATCGCGTTACCTATTAAGTACGGAGCCTGATCCACCGCTTGAATGCTAGTCCATGTACGACCGCTATCCGACGATACTTTGTAGTAGGAACGATTCGGCGGTGCGATCCATGGAGCAGGCTTGGTGGTGATAAAAACCTTCGCTCCGTTAGATGGGTCAACAGCGATAAAAGGCCTGTCAACAGGACGTTTGCCAGCGACGTCGTACATATCGAAGGCTTTCGATGGGGCATCGAATGTTAGTCCGCCATTATGCGAACGGGCAACATAGACACCGCCACTATCGGGCATCTGGCGATAGTCGATATAACAAACATATAATAAACCGCTTTGATCAAAAGCCATTGAAACATCGGCAGATCCGAAGCTTGGAGACAGATGCGGTAGCGTTGTTGCAGTCGACCAGCTCGCGCCACCATCAAAAGAGGCACGCGTTTTTATCGCAATATGAAAAGCGTTATTACTAAATTTCAATCCCATCCAGGCGACAACGAGATTACGCGGGTTGGCCGGATTCTGCGCTATATAGGGCTCTCCATCGAATAGAAGACTATTGCTCAGGTTCGTCTCTTGTGCGAAAAGAGTACATGCATTTAGCAAAAAAAGAGTAAAGAGAATTCGACGCATGGAGTTTTGCTTTAATTGAATGTACATCTTTTCATGAGAAGAAACAAACAAAGGACCCATGAATTAACCTTGCTCGAAGGCATAGGCTATCGCCTCAAACAAGACAGTTTGGTCGATATCGGTTAAAGCCTTAAACTGAATACAATAGCCTGTCACATTGGCTTTGCCGATACGTGTGGCGTAGTTTGTTTTGAGATAATTTTTATCCTTTATGCTCAACAGATAAACAGAAATTCCTTTCGAAGTGGCCGTGATTCCAACTTGATAAAAAGGCCGGCTGCTGCCGTCTTTATACTGGATGAGTTGACTTCCGTAGCCGATATTGGGGTTGCTGACGATTTTTCCTGACTCATCTTTTCCATCGAGGAAAGAGATCTCCTTTTGCGGAAATTTTTCTTGGATAGCTTGATGTAATGCTTGCAGGATCGCTGCTTTCGGAGCGGGAAGGGGGTGGAGAAAGGATTGGATTTGCAAGTTAGTCATCTCAAACTTTTTTATACACCTCCCAAAACTGCTCGGCGGCTTTGTCCCACGAGAAGCTGTTGGCACGCGCTTTCAAGGCGTTTTGTCGTGATGAATCATCTTCTGCAATCGCTTTTCTAACGACAGCCGCTTGTTCTTCCAACGACATTCCTGCTGTCCAATAATATCCTAGCGGACCACCCACTTCGGGCAGACAAGTGCCATCTGTCGTGATGATAGGCTTTCCAAATTGCATCGCCTCCACGATCGGCAAGCCAAAGCCTTCTATCCGTGAAGGAAAAACAAATGCGCTACATCCTGCCATATAGTTCGCCTTCTGTTCATCGCTTACCTTGCCCACAAATTCAATTGCTTGATTCGACGCCTTACAGGCTGCTACCAAAGGCTTTGCATAGGCTGTTTCTACGTTGCCGGCTACGACTAACTTCAATTCTGGCAAATACTTCATCACCTCCAACAATACGTGCAACTGCTTTCTCGCAGTCCAGTTCGCGACAGTAAAAATATACGGCTCCGTCACTGTATGATTCTCTGCCAAAGCGCTCAAATCAGGAACGCCGTTATAAATCGTGCGACTCTTCGCATAGCCTTCTGGCGCAAAACGTTTCAGTTCGTGACGTACAAATTCTGAAATCGTCGTTAGGTGAACACTGCGCGCAATTAATCGTCTTACCCGTGAAAGGCGCTTCGCAGACTTACTTGGCGACTTCTCATACATGAAATTGAAGTCGTGTATTGTCAGTAGTAGTGGTGTATTTTTAGGTGGGAGAAAAGCGGCATCTTGATGCATCGCATGCCATAAATCAGCTGTAGGAAGACCGATTGGCAGATATCGTTGCCACCATTTAGGTGTAAAGTAGGCGACGCTATCTCCGAAAACGCCGTGCTGTTCGGGCGGGACTAAAAAACATAACTCGAATTCCTTTTCCTCCAGCGCTCTAGCAGACACGGCTTTACCCAAGTGCATGGCCACCTGCCCCAACCCAACATAGGGATTAGAGAGCTTCAGTGCGTCGAAGACAATTCGTTTTTTCATGGTTTTATTTTACGCCGCTGCTGCCAAAACCGCCTTCACCACGTGCTGTTGCGCCAAGTTCTTCACTCTGCACCCATTCGATCCGTTCAAATTTAGCAATGACCATTTGCGCGATACGGTCGCCACTTTCAATGGTTTGCGGTTCTTGCGAGAGATTAATAACAGGTAATCCGATTTCACCTCGATAGTCTGCATCAACTGTCCCAGGCGTATTTACCAATGTCAATCCGCGTTTCAAGGCCATGCCACTACGCGGACGAACTTGCGCTTCGTAACCGGCTGGCAATTCGATGAATAAGCCTGTTGGTATCAAACGACGTTCCATCGGCTGTAGCGTGACAGGAGCGTCAAGATATGCACGGAGGTCCATTCCTGCCGCGAGCGCTGATTCATAGGCAGGTAATGGGTTATTCGATTTATTGATGATTTTAAACGTTGCCATAGAACGAAGATAAAATTTCTTCTTTCCACTTCTAACCTTTCCTCAACTAAACTCTTCTAAAGGGTCATTATTAAAAGGCAGCTTCGAATCGTGACTCACGATTCGCATCGAATCATTATCGGAATTGGATTAGTTTTTAAATTAAATTTCTTTGAGATTCCTCGCTCTGCTCGGAATGACTGCGTGTTTGTGTGCTCTCTTAAATTTTTGAAATAGCTTTGTCGTCATTCCGAACGCAGCGAGGAATCTGTTCTTCTTTATATTCAAACACTCTTTTAAAGTTGCCATGGGAAGACACAAAGAAAAAAAGGGAATCTATCGCCAACAAAACCTTCGTGCCTTCTCTCCTTTGTGTCTTCGAACCCCTCTTCAAAATTGCTGTTACCTGCGTTGAAAAAAATTAAAATGTCACCCTACCCTGCGGCAGGGTTTGAATTCATGTCATGCAAATGTATTTCTATTAGCATGTCGCCCTGCTATTCAGCAGGGCTTTATTACAAAAACTTTGTGCCTTTACTACTTCGTGTCTTAGAACACTCCTTTAAAATGTAATTCAATTGAGATTTCTCGCTTTGCTAGAAATGAACTGTTTCAAATTAGCATGTCTCCCTGCTATTCAGCAGAGCTTTATTATCGTTAAATCTAAAACAGGTTCGTTTTATTGCAATAATTTATAATTCATAGTTCTTAATTCATAATTACCACATTATTCATTATTACATTATTCATTATTCATCGTTCAATTGTATCTTTGTGTCCATGAACAAAGACGCCTTTGTCTCCGGACAAAAAACGCTTGCCATTCTAGGTGGTGGTCAGCTCGGGAAAATGCTTTTACAATGTGCTCAGACATGGGACATCAACACAAAAGTATTAGATCCTGCGGCAGATGCGCCAGCACAGCACCTCACCCATTCTTTCACGCAAGGCGCTTTACTTGATTACGACACCGTCTGCTCCTTCGCAAAAGATGCGGACGTTATTACGATCGAAATTGAGCATGTCAATACCGAAGCCTTAGCATTTTTGGAATCACAGGGTAAAACAGTTCATCCAAAACCTGCAGCCTTACGCATCATTCAAGACAAAGGCTTACAACGTAATTTTTATGCGGAGCAGCAGCTCCCGTCTCCGAACTATAGTTTGTTTGACAACGCAAAGGCAGTGGCAGCCGCTATCACAGCAGGTACACTCACCTACCCTTTCGTGCAAAAATCGCGGAAAGCAGGCTATGATGGAAAAGGTGTTGTACTCGTTCGCAGTGAAAAAGATCTAGCACAATTACTCGATACAGATTGCGTTTGCGAAGATTTGGTAGACTTAGCAACCGAGATCTCCATTATAGCAGTGCGTAATGCAAAAGATGAAGTTGTCTGCTACGATCCCGTTCAGATGGACGTTCACAGCGATGCTAATTTGCTCGATGAGTTAGTATTCCCGGCTTCGGTAGATAATACGATTGCGAGCAAAGCAAAAGAACTAGCCGCACAAATCATTCGAGCCTTCGATATATGTGGCTTATTAGCTGTGGAGTTTTTTGTGAGCAAAGACGGGCAACTACTCATCAATGAAGTAGCGCCTCGTCCACATAATAGCGGACACCAAACCATCGAAAGTTGTATCACCTCACAATATGAGAATCATATCCGTGGCATACTTAATTTCCCATTAGGTTCTACGAAAATCATCCAACCTTCTGTGATGATCAATGTATTGGGCGAACCCGGATTTTCTGGTCCGGTGGTTTATGAAGGACTTGAAGCTTGTTTAGCAGAAGAAGGAATTAAAGTGCATATTTACGGTAAGAAAGAAACGCGTCCTATGCGTAAAATGGGACATATCACCATCATCGCTCCGACAGTGGAAGCGGCCAAACAAAAAGCAAAATGGGTAAAACAAACACTAAAGGTAAAAGCGTAGCCAGTGTAGCGATCATTATGGGTTCTGATTCAGATTGGCCGGTGATGAAAGCCGCCGCTGATTTCTTGGCGAACTATGGTGTTAGTGTGGAAGCCAAAGTGGTTTCAGCACATCGCACGCCGAAGTTGATGATGGACTTTGCCAGCAAAGCACACAGTCGTGGTATAAAAGTGATTATTGCCGGAGCCGGAGGTGCTGCGCATCTTCCTGGGATGGTGGCTGCTATCACCCCACTCCCTGTAATTGGTGTTCCTGTAAAGTCGAGCAACTCGATTGACGGCTGGGATTCTATTTTGTCGATCTTGCAAATGCCTAACGGAGTTCCGGTGGCAACGGTGGCTTTAAATGCCGCTAAAAACGCAGGCATCCTTGCACTTCAAATACTTGGCAGCCATGACAAGAAACTTCAACAAGCCGTTATTGATTATAAGAAGGAGATGGAGAAAGAGGTGTTGAAGAAAAAGCTTTCTTAAAGAAGGTGAGCTTCAACAAAACCACTTTTAGGCTTGTTTTGGACATAAGGCGCAAAATGAACTAAAGGACTAACTTGCAATTACTTGTAATGCGCTAAACCAAAAAAGAAGTGTATCTTCATACTGTAAACAATTAACATTAAACACATTATGAAATTAACAAAACTATTTCTTTTTGCTCCAATTGTCGCAATGCTTGCAACCTCTTGCGTTAGCTATCAAAACACGTATCGTGTTTCTACGATTCCTGACACAAAACTTTCAGTTCAAACCTATGCAGTTGAGGTTGAACATGATTTCACAAAACGTGTAACAGGAACTTCTGGTTCTCGTCGTTCAGTAGATGAGGCTCGTAACGAAGCTTACTATGATGCAATCGTTTCAAATCGTGTGGACGTTTTGGTAGATCCAATTTACGAAATCCAGACTACAGCAAAAATCTTAATATTTGGAGGTAAATCAACTGCAAAAGTTACCGGATTCGCTGGTTATTATAAAAATCCACGTAGCCAAGCAGAAATCACTGCAGCTAACGAAGCAAAAGCAAAAGCGAATGCGGATGCAGCTAACGCAGCGGCTTTAGCAGCTCAACAAGCACGTTTGAAAATGTTTGAAGAATTCGCAGCACAAGCTGCTGTTGCTAAAGAAGAAGCTAAAACTGTTATCTTGAACAACGTAACTCCTGTTGTTTGTTGTGGCGGTTGCAGTACAGGCAACAATAACAATACAACTTCAAATGTTTCAGGTGGTACGCAAGAAGCGCGCACGATCGTTACTACGCCAACTTTATCTGATCGTTTCAACACATTAATGGGTGGTCCTGAAGGTGCTGCTGTTGTTACAACTGAGACAAAGGAAGACGGAACAGTTGTTACAGTTTCTGCGCCTTCTTCTTCATCTTCTGCATCTCCTGCTGCGAAATCAAAAAGCTTTTTGAATAGCATCGTTAGCAAGATCAAGTCGATTTTCAAACATAAATAATTTTTATTTTCAAGTTAAAATGAAAG
Source organism: Chitinophagales bacterium (assembly GCA_947452995.1). Lineage (GTDB taxonomy): Bacteria > Bacteroidota > Bacteroidia > Chitinophagales > CAIODY01 > JAHEYX01. Next base: position 45,558 of record CANGEV010000015.1, on the reverse strand, counting down.
CCTCTTCAATAAAAGAAGAGGCTTTTGTTTTACAATAGGCCTATCTAATAATTCTAATTCCATAAACATGCCTGCACGTATTTATACTTCCATTATTTTACTTTTCACGTTTTGCTTTATGAATAGCAATTTAAAGGCTTCTAATTCGGATTTGAGGCTTACGATTAACTTAGAAAAAAGTGAAATACGCGCTGGGGAGTTTAGCATTGTACATTATACGTTAGAAGGTTCAGACCGTGAATTATTAGGCGCTAGTGTAACCTTACAAGGAGTCAAATTAATTTCAAACAAAGGATATGAACTCTTGAATCCAGACTCAAGTACAACCTATGTTTTTCAAGTATTAAAATATAATAAACCCGTACTTACAAAGTCATTTACAGTATATGTACTTGTCGACGGAAAAGCACTTACACCCAATCCGAATACGTTAGCAAATCAAAAGTCAGAACAACTACTTGCAACAAATGCAAATAATAAATCAAAACATACAATTAAAAAGGGGCGACCAAAATCATTACGCCTTAATATCGACCTTGATCATGATGCGCTCAGCATAGGTGACAGCGCCGTTCTCCATTATCGTTTAGATGGAAAACCAAAACATCTTTCTGGGGCCTTTATTGTTATGAATGGAGAAAAGTTAATTGACGATAGAGGTCTTTTAACGCTAAAGCCAGATTCAACACATTCCTATTTATTTGAAGTATTTAAGAACGACGCATTGCTCATTCAAAAAAAGTTAATATTAAGCATTAGTACAGAACAAAAAACTGATTTAGAAACAAAGGAAATCTCAGCTTCAAAACAAAATACAAGCACCAATTTGGGTAATTCCAAGTCTGCTATGTATACTTCCTATAGCAATCCTGAAAGAAATATTAGCAGTACAGCTCAAAATGACGCAAGCAATTATTCAGATGGTCGTTTCAATATTATTGGAGGAGGAAAGTATCTAACCTACAATGGCAATTCAAATAGTTCATCATCACATTTTATCATTCAAGTGGGAGATGCTTGTGCTTCGAATGACCCTAATTTAAAGAATACCATTTATCTCAAAGCACAAGAGCAGTTAGAAGTCCCTTTCGATAAGGGCTCTACACTTGCCGAAGACGTTTTTTACTTCGAAAATGTGCGCATTATTCAACGACTTACACCTGTGGACTCTACCTTAAATCCCATTCAAAAAAACACATATGGCAGTGTATATAAAATAGAATACGAACTTGAAAATTACAGCCTCCAAGACAAGGTTGTTAATTTTCTCACGTTAAACGATTTTATGTTAGACCAGAATGATAACCCACGCGCATACATTAATAAAGACAAGCTCTTAAATTCATGGGTATGCAGTAAAAATCAAATGCCAGAGAGCATTAACTTACGACTAAACAACAGCACGTCAAAAATCAATGCACGTTGCATTCTCAAAAATAGCTTGCTCAACGGTCCAGATAGTATATATTACGGCAACTGGCAATTCATTCATCAAATGACTAATTTAAGCAATTATAAAAAGCAAGAGGTCGTAGATAATGCATTGCTTTTAAAATGGAATATTCAATTGCCTGCGCAGCACAAAAAAACGATCTCATACGCGTATGGATTTTCAGGAACAGGTAAAGTAGATGTTCAAATGATAGACGCGAATATTCAATTTATTGAATCGACCTTATATTTTAAAATGGGTGCAACAGAAATTGGAACAAAAAACTGGAAGACCGAACGCAAAACATTACTGAGACTAAAGCCAACTCTAGAGCACATAGAATTAATAGGCCATACTGATGCAATGGGTAGTACAGTAAGTAATATTAAATTATCTAAATTAAGATGCGTTGGGATTAAACTCTTAATGGTAGCAGCAGGAGTTAACAAGGATATTATCAGTATTAAACCTATGGGCGAACAATTTGCAGACCAGAGTATACTAGCGCGTAAAAAAGGCAAAAAAGAGGACAGAAAAGTCGTCATCCATTACTTTACTACTGCCTCAACCCAACATTAAAATTAGTCTGAATGCCCTGGCAGAGCAGAGAGCGTATCGCTAATGGTGGATATGCTATCTGTCGTAAATGATATCTCCTGAAACGGAAGTATGGGCTGACCGGCATTTATCCATGCCGTGTACCAAAGAGAAGAAAGTGCATGAATCGCGCTCCGGTAGCGCCTTTCAACCATCCCATTCATTTGCTTTTCATAACGAAGCGCGTATTCTTTGCTGATCACCCGCTGCAAATTTTGCCCCTTCCGCTCAATCGCATACATCGCGTCTTCGGAACTATTTTCCCGTAAGTCGCGCTCCAACAAAAGCACTGAATCCACTAAGCGATGACTCTCCAAAACTGCCTCCCAGATGAATTGCTGTGGATCTACAATATATTCAACTGGCGCAACAAAATTGAAATAGTTAACGCCGCTTATTTCAGGAATCCGACTCTCCCAAAAGGCGTGGATGCCCTTCTGATTAGTTTTCTGCCCATTATAATTACTCGTTGTATGTAAGGGCACATGTGCGTCTCCAACATAATGCCCGAGGTCGGCCGCCGCCTTCAATACAGCAGCAGGATCATGTGCAAGGAACATCTTTTCTAAATGCAAAAAGTTCCAATACACCTGATACGGAACAATTCCATGCGCCTTCAAACTATCGACAGAAAAACTATCACAGGCAGCATGCCATTCTTTCGGCAGACGTATTTCACCGGCCTCCGTTTCATATCGATCTAAATCAATATAATGCCGTGCTGCCTCTTCCGGCAGTATATACCTACGCTGATCCGCATCTACTGCATGTCGCGTTAGATAGTCGACGTTCTCTTTAAATAAAGGCAACATTTCTTCAGGTAAGCAAAATACAGCATAGTAATTGATATGTCGATGCCCCCAAAAACCCCATGGAGCTGGCGTTTGAGCAAACAGATAAAAGGAAGATCCTAGAACCGTAAGAAGAAATGCAAATCGTTTTTTCACTTGTATATAACGATCGCCCTTGATAAAAACGTATACTTAGTCGTCTAATTTTGTCACGCCGCCACTCACGATAAACTTCATTGCTTCCGTAGAAGTAATTCCCGTAATTGGTGTAATACTCGACTTCGGCACAATCAACACGATTCCAGCAAAGCTATACGACATCGGACAATAAACTGCCACAGACTCTTTAGTACCGATATCTTCTAAATCATCTTGCGTTAAAAAACCCATACGCTGAATCTGGTTTTCTTTATCAACCATCACCAAGACAGGCTTATTAAAGCGTTTCTCTTCACCTGCAAAAGCGCCAATTAAGTCTTTTATACTACCATATACCTGCTTTAATAATTTACTTCGTCCAATCAAAGCTTCCATTGCAATGATCAATTTATTAAAGAGGAAGTTATAGGAAAAATAACCCATCAAAATAGTAAAGGTTACTACCAGCAGAAACCCAATCCCATAAAGGCGTACATGGAATATTTGATACGACCATTCCCGCATTGGAATAATGCTGTCCACCATATTAAAAACCATAACAAGTGCGTAAACCGTTAAAGCGAGTGGGCCTGTTACGAGTAATCCGCGTAAAAAATAATTTAATAAGCGTTTGGTAGTCATATGAAACGGGATAATTTTGTTGAACCAATGCAAAAATACCTTTTACTCCTTCTTTTGTTGTCACCCTTTTCTTTCTCTTTTGCACAGACGCATTGGCAGGACTCCATTTTACTACACCTCTTAAATCCTCCAAGTCAGGGAAAAGGATGGCAAATGGAAGTAAGTTGTTTCGGAGGCGGGATTTGGAAACATACGCCGAAATTTAAATCAGATCATAGAGGAGTTGACATTGGTACGGAGATAAATATTTTACGACAAACATTCGGAAGCAAGGTATGGAATGCAACGTATCATTTTCCTCGTGTTGGCTATACTGTTTTGTTTAATCGTTTTCCGAACGTAAATCAGTTAGGCTACGCATTTGGAGTGCTTGGAACGATTCAATTGCCAGTATATAGAGGAAATCGCTTACAAGTTCATATTGGGATTTCGGATGGACTAGCATGGTTAACCAATAAATACGAAGCAACAATAGATACGAATAGAAATGCAATTGGGTCGCATATTAATGAAGTAACCTCTGTTAAATTAGTCCTCACTTATGTGCTTTCAGACTATGCGAGTATAAAATGGAATAGCGGGGTGACACATTTTTCAAATGCACGTTATCAAACGCCTAATCTTGGCATTAATATAATAACGACAGGCTTGAGTTTGAACTATGCGATTGCCGATATGCCTGCGAATTATCGTCCTTTGAAGGTCGGTCAAGTTGACAAAACCTGGAAGAAGGAAATGCGCTTTGGCTTCGGCAGAACAGAGTTTACGGTCCCGAACGGACCTAAATGGAATATTTACGTGCTTTATGGCGGCTTTAGCAAGCAATGGAACTCCGTACATCGATTTAGAGTCGGACTACGTGGAGAGTATAATTCAGGGGCAGCATGGACCAGTCAGTTTTTCTTCCCTCAGGAAAATAAAGTGTTAGATCGGGCCAGTACTGTAGCCATCCAAGTAGGTGAAGAATGGCTGATTGGCAAATTTGGAATCGTGGGTAATGTAGGCTACTATTTACATCAAGGCCTGGACCCACAGATGGCAATCTACCAGCAATTGGGCGTGAATTATCTGCTGTGGCGCTCTGCCTTAAATGGAAGCGAATTGTTTGGTGGTATTATGATGAAAAATCATCTCGGCGTGGCACAATACCCTGAAGCAACGATTGGCTGGCGGTTTTAGGCACAAAAAAAGCCGAACTTTGCAGCTCGGCTTCCTATATATCTAGTTAGATACTATTACTTTAAAGCAGTTTCGTCAGAAACAGTCAATTTCTTACGTCCTTTACGACGACGTGCAGCTAATACACGACGGCCGTTTGCAGTTGACATACGCTCACGGAATCCGTGTTTCTTTTTACGTTTCTTGCTATGCGGTTGGAAAGTACGTTTCATGACCTTTTGTTATTAATTCGATTGGGAGTGCAAAGATACGAGTCGTTTTCAATTATGCAAACCTTTCGACATTTTTTTTTCATCTTTTTTTAGTCGCCGCTGATAAATCCGCCTAAAAGCCCACCCAAACCGCTATTTTCCTCTCTTCTATGACCAAAACTAGCCGCGGAAGCGATCCGATCTGCCAAGCGACTAAATGGCAAACTTTGTAAATAAACCTTACCCGGACCACTTAAGGTGGCTAAAAAGAGTCCTTCTCCGCCAAATAAGGCGTTTTTGAAGCCGCCTACAAACTTAATATCGTAATCTACCGACTCTTCCATGCCCACCAAGCAACCCGTATCGATGCGTAAGGTCTCGCCAGGCTGTAAAATACGCTCGATAATCGTACCTCCCGCATGGATAAAGGCCATCCCATCACCTGTCAGGCGCTGTAAGATAAAGCCTTCTCCGCCAAAAAATCCTGCACCCAAACGCTTCGTAAAGGCAATTTCAATATCGATCCCATTGGCTGCACACAAAAACGCGTCCTTTTGACAGATAAAGTTACCTCCTACACGAGAAAGGTCTATCGGGATAATCTTTCCAGGATACGGCGCTGCAAAGGCTACGCGTTGTTTATGATGACCATTATTCAAAAAAGAAGTGATAAAAAAGCTGTCGCCGGTCACCATCCGTTTCAAACCGCTAAAAATCCCGCCTCCGGTAGAAGTTTGCATCTGAATACCCTCTTCCATATATAACATTGCCCCGACTTCGGCACGGACAATCTCTTGTGGGTCTAATTCCACTTCAACTACTTGGATATCATCTCCAATAATCTGATAATCAATTTCGTGTGAACGCATATTCTGAATTTTATAAAACGAATTTACAAAAAACTGAACCTTTTGACTTGTCTTTTGTTAAAACGTTAACAAAATAAAAACGCAGGAAACTTTTTTAATCTTGAAAGTTTTCTGAGTTTTGCGCGCAAATTTATCATGGAAACAAGAGAACGCATTTTACAGGAATCCTGGCACCTCTTCTCCGCCTATGGGATCAAATCGATCACCATGGATGATATCGCTCGTCATTTAAGCATCTCTAAGAAAACCCTTTACGAACACTTCGACGATAAAGACGCACTTGTTACAGCTGTTTTCAAAGCCTTCGTCGAAAAAGTACAAGCGGATGTTACCGCATTCAAACTAAACTGTAAGGATGCAGTGGAAGAGTTAATCAAAGGCTCAGAACTAATGGGAAGCGTCATGAAAAACGTAAACCCAACCACCTTTGTCGATCTTCGCAAACATTATCCGAATGCCTGGCAATTGTTTCATGAAAATCATAAAGGTTTTATGATTAACAGCATCCGAGAGAATTTAGAACGCGGAATAGAACAAGGATTATATCGTAAAGGTCTTGATCTAAATATCGTTGCATTAAGTCGCTTATTTGAAATTGAGATGTGCATGGACCCTGAGAAGTTCCCACAACGTCAATTCAACATCGACAAGGTACAACTAACGAGCATGGATATTTTCATGCATGGCATTAGTACATTAAAAGGACACAAACTGATCAACAAATACAAAAAAATCCACGAAGATGAATAAAACCCAACTCAAAACAGGTGTAATGATGGCCCTGTTGTTTATCGGTTTTGCTTCGAAGGCACAGACGCGCATGGCTCCTCAAACGGATGCCTTCACGGTGCAACAAGCAATCGATTACGCATATGGTCATTCTGCAAGCATCAAAAATGCACTTTTAGAAGAAGCGATTACGACCGACAAAGTAAATGAATTCCGTGGCGCTAGCTTACCTCAGGTAAAGTTGAATGGCGACATGAAGTATTTTATGGTAGTACCAACTTCCGTTGTACCTAATTTCTTTAACCCAGCAGGAGGTTTGATGGCCTTAAAATTCGGTACCACGTATAATACCTCTGCCGGAGCTTCTGCCTCTTGGTTGATTGCCGATGCGAGTTATTTACTTGCCTTACAAGCCCAAAAAGAATTAGGTAGCTTAATGCAATACAGTACCACTCGTTCTAAAACGGATGTCGCTGAGCAAGTTAGCAAAGCCTATTTCACGGTGCTCATCAGTGAAAAGAAAATGGAGCTATTAAATGCGAACATCACTCGCATTAATAAAATCCTAAACGAAACACGTGCTGCGAATCAACAAGGTTTGGTAGAAAAGCTAGATGTTGATCGTATACAAATTGCGTACGTGAATTTAGTAACAGAACAAACCAAAGTGGTTGAATTATTAGAACTTGCGCGCGGTGCCTTAAAATTTCAAATGGGCTATAATGTCCTAGGGAAAATCACTTTGACAGATAGCTTAAGTGATCAGCAACTAACGAGTTTGAATTTAATGAACGAAAGCTTCGATCCTAATAAGCGTGTAGAATTGAAGTTGTTAGATAAACAAATACAGCTTACGCAAATGCAATTAAAAGCACGTAGCTTGGCATGGATTCCGAATATTGCTGCATACAGTTCTGTTTCAGCAGCTCGCCCTTCTAATGATTTCGATGCATTTGATCGTGTAAAGTATTATCCGACAGCTTTGGTTGGACTTACCATCAATGCTACTTTATTTGATGGCATGCAGAACCATTATAAAATGGATCAAATACGCTTGCAGATTCAACAAGCTAAAAACACACGTGAACAAGCTGAAAATGGCTTGCAATTAGAAGCCTTGAATGCACGCACAACCTTAAGTAATGCTTTATTAAGCGTTCAAAGTCAGAAATCAAACTTGGTTATGGCCGAAGACGTTGCTCGCGTTACGAAGATCAAGTATCAACAAGGTGTAGGAAGCAGTTTAGAGGTGATGAATGCAGAAACATCTTTGAAAGAAGCGCAAACAAACTATCTAAGTGCATTGTATGATGCCTATATGGCCGGTGTTACATACAAAAAAGCAATGGGCTCTTTAATTCCTTAATCAACCAAACTCTTTAAATAAATCACAATGAAAAAAATCCTCCTTATAATCACAGCCATCATCGGTATCTACGCTTGTGGATCGAAGCAAGGTGGCGATAAAAAAGCTGAATTGGCTAAAATGCAAGCGGATTACAAAACGCTTGGAGAAAAAATCCAAAAGCTTCAAGATGAATTAGCAAAGACAGATACTAGTCTTGCGAAGAAATCGAAATTGGTACAAATCATGCCTGTTACTTTAATTGAAAATGCAGAGCATTTTATCGAAGTGCAAGGCAATGTGGAAGCTGAAGAGAACTCATTAGTGGGTACCCGTCAACCAGGTGTTACAATTTCACGCATCTTGGTAAAAGCTGGTGATAACGTAAAAGCTGGTCAAGTATTGGCTGAAGGCGATGCGTCTGCAATGGAATCAAATTTAGAACAAATGCAAGTGCAATACAACTTAGCAAAAACAGCATTTGAACGTCAAGAAAATTTGTGGAACCAAAAGATTGGTACAGAACTTCAATACTTGCAAGCAAAAACGCAAAAGCAAGCATTAGAAAAATCTATCACTGCGATGGAAAAACAGATTTCTTATTCTAAGATTATAGCTCCGTTTGCAGGTATTGTAGATGAAGTAAAAATCAAAGAAGGTGAAATGAGTGCAGGTGGTATGAATGGTATTCGTTTGGTCAATCCAAACAAATTAAAAGTAAAAGCGAACGTTGCTGATCAGTATATCAACAAGGTAAAGCGTGGTAACAAAGTAATCATTCACCTTAGTGAAAGTGATGAAGATATTACCTCTTCTGTAAGTTATGCAGGATCTGTTGTAAACACAGCGAGTCGTACTTTCAACGTTGAAGTAGCTTGTGCAAATGCTTCCTTGAAACCAAATATGGTAGCGAGTATTCGTATCAACGATGCAGTGTTCCATAAAGTACCATTCATCAGTCAGAACATCATCCAACAAGGAGAAAACGGCGCTTTTGTTTGGTTAGCCATCACCAAGGATGGTAAAAAAATTGCGCATCGTGTAGAGGTTAAAACAGGTATGAGCTATGATGGCAATGTAGTTGTTAGTGAAGGATTGAAAGAAGGAGACGAGCTTATCACAACCGGCTTCAGTGAATTAGTTGAAGGACAAGAAATCAAATTGTAATTATACACAATATTAAAAAATGAAAAACGGATTCCCATTAACCAATTGGAGCATCAAAAACAGAACAGCTGTTTTCGTGATGACGATTTTGGTGACGATAGCGGGGGTAATGACATACAATAGCATTCCGAAAGAACGCTTTCCAGATGTCGTTTTACCAACCATCTTCGTCTCCACTATTTATCCAGGTGCTTCACCTGCCGATATCGAAAATACGGTAACGAAGCCATTAGAGAAGAAAATCAAAGCGATTAGCGGTGTAAAGAAATTATCGAGTCAATCGATGGAATCGATCTCTGTAATCACCGTTGAATTCAACAGTAATGTATCGGTAGCAGATGCTAAGCAAAAGGTGAAAGACGCTGTTGACAAAGCGACAGACATCCCTGCTGATGCACGCAAAAACCAAAACGTTCAAGAGTTCGATATCAGCGAAATGCCGGTAATGAATATCAACTTGTCTGGCGACTATGACGCTGCACGTTTGAAAAAATATGCAGAAGAGTTGAAGGATAAAATTGAAATGAACAAAGAAATCACACGTTGTGATATCATTGGCGCTCTTGATCGTGAAGTAAAAGTAAGTTTAGACTTGTATAAAATGCAAGCAGCCTATGTAGGCTTCTCTGACATCGAAAACGCACTCCGTTACAATAACTTGAATATTTCAGGTGGTGATGTTAACGTAGGTAATCTTCGTCGTACACTTCGTATCACCGGCGAGTTTAACAAAGTAGAACAAATCCGTAATTTGATTTTCAAAGGTGGAATGGGCAACCAAGTGCGCTTAGGCGACATCGCAGAAGTGACAGATGCTTTTAGAGATCGTGAATCGTATGCGCGTTTAGATCATAAGCCTGTTGTTAGCTTAAACGTAATCAAACGTAGCGGCGAGAACTTAATTAACGTAGCTGAAAAAATCAAAGCTACTATTGCGGAAGAACAAAAGACAAATTTTCCTTCCGACTTAAAAGTAACCATCACAGGTGATTTAAGTGTTCAAACACAAACACAGTTGAACGACTTAATCAATACAGTAATCTTAGGATTCTTGTTCGTTACCGTTGTATTGATGTTCTTCATGGGTGTTGAAAATGCCTTCTATGTAGGTCTTTCAGTGCCATTAAGTTCTTTATTAGCCTTCTTGTTCATGCCGAGTTTACACTTTACCTTAAACGTAATTGTGTTATTCTCTTTCTTACTTGCACTCGGAATTGTGGTAGATGATGCCATTGTGGTTATTGAAAATACGCATCGAATATTCAATAAGGATAAAAACAAAACGGTTTTGCAAGCTGCTCGTGAAGCTGCAGGCGAAGTATTCTGGCCTGTATTCAGTGGAACTTTGGTAAACATTGCACCTTTCTTCCCGTTACTATTCTGGCCTGGTATCGCAGGTAAATTTATGTCGTTCTTGCCTGTAACCTTGATCATTACGCTATTTGCTTCCTTAGTAGTGGCATTCGTAATCAATCCAGTTTTCGCGGTTGCCTTTATGAAACGCGATCACGAAAGTAAAGATGATCATATCAGCAAATACAAAAAGACCTTTATCATTCTAGGTATCCTTGCCTTACTTTCTTATGCTTTCAGTGGCGGTAATAGCACTGGAATTGGCATGGGTAATTTCTTCCTATTCACAATCGTCTTATTACTTGCAATACACTATGCGATTAATCCGCTCATTCACCGTTTCCAAGATGTATTCTTGCCTAAATTAAGAAATGGATATACGCGTTTAATTAAAGGTGCTTTAATGGGTCGCCGTCCGATTTATATTTTCATCGGTGCTTTTGCAATGTTATTTGCAAGTGCATTCTTGTTGTTCGGTTTACGTACTCCTGAAGTAAGTTTCTTCCCGAGTGGAGATCCGAATTTCACCTATGTAAGTTGTGAATTGCCTACAGGAACTGATTTGAACTATACCGATTCTTTGACAAAAATTTTGGAAGAGAAGGTATATGAATCAATCAAGAACGATACAGATATCGTGGAATCAGTTATTACGAATGTTGCGATCGGAGCAGGTGATCCTCGTCAACCAGATCGTACGCCGCAATCACATAAGAGTAAAATAACGGTTGCTTATAAGGAATTCGAAAAGCGTCATGGTAAATCAACTTCTGATGTATTGAATAAAATCCGTGCTAACGTGAAAGAAGTTGCAGGAGCTACCATCACGGTAGAACGCGATATGGGTGGACCTCCAACTGGTAAGCCAATCAGCATTGAAATTAGTGGCGACAACTTCGACTCCTTAGTTAACTTAAGTGCTATCGTTAAAAAAGCAATCGATAATAGCGGTATTAAAGGAATTGAAAATTTAAGAAGTGACTTGATCCTGAACAAACCTGAATTAACCGTTGTCATTGATAAAGAGAAAGCACAACGGGAAGGTTTGAGTGTTGGTCAGGTAGGTTCTATTTTATTCGCATCACTTAACGGAGATCGTAACCCTTCTAAGATGCGTGATGATGATGACGAAGTTCCTGTTAATGTTCGCTTAGCGAAAGAGTACCGTTCGAAGCCGGAAGACTTAATGAATTTAATCATTGCCTTCCGTGACATGAATACCGGTCAATTCAGACAGATTCCATTATCAGCGGTGGCAAACGTTACCTTCAATAATAATTTCTCTGGTATCAACCGTAAGAATCAGAAACGCGTTGTAACCTTAGGAAGTTCTGTAACCAATGGCTTTAATGGCAATGCTATTAATGCTTCAATTGCAGGTGTATTGGCGAATATCCGTACTCCACAAGGTTATGAGATTAAGCAAACAGGTGAACAAGAAGATCAAAAAGAAACACAAAGCTTCTTGTCTGTAGCCTTCTTGGCAACCATTGCCTTAATGTTTGTGATCATTGTAATTCAATTTAACTCAACGTCTAAACCTTTGATCATCTTTAGTACGATTGCGTTTAGCTTTATCGGTGTATTCCTAGGCTATTTCATTAGCGGTGACCCGATGGTCATTGTAATGACAGGTGTTGGTATTATGGCCTTAGCGGGTATTGTGGTGAAGAATGGTATTATCTTGATCGAATTCATCGATGAGTTGAAACATCGTGGGATGCGTACTCGCCAAGCGATTATCGAAGGTGGAGCAACGCGTATGACGCCGGTATTATTAACAGCTTCGGCAGCTATCCTCGGATTGATTCCGTTAGCTGTAGGTGTGAATATTGATTTCGGAGGCTTGTTTACTCATTTCCGCCCTAATATTTACTTAGGTGGTGAAAGTGTTGCCTTCTGGGGACCATTAGCATGGACCATCATTTATGGTTTGTTTGTCGCTACATTCCTAACACTTATCGTGGCTCCTTGCTTGTATTTGATGCGTTACCGTTTAAAATTACGTCAGCAACATCGTGTGCTTCGCAAGAAAATCGCGGCTGGAGATCCAGATTTGACCATTCATATTTAAGTTTTAGTTTTTTTTAGTTTTAGTGCACGAAAAAGCCGTATCTCTTAAAGGATGCGGCTTTTTCATTTTTTACTGTACCTTCGTAGTATAAATTTTTACAAAATGGCTGTTGTTCCTATCATTTTATTGGCGCTCGGTTTAATCATTCTTTTCACCGGCCTCTTTTCTGTCCAACAAGGCACGATCGGTGTCATCACGATGTTTGGTAAATATCGTCGAACGGTGCAGCCAGGATTAAACTTTAAAATCCCTTTTTTAGAAACGGTATTCCGCAGAGTAAGCGTTCAAAACCGTTCAGTTGAATTGGAATTCCAAGCAGTAACGATCGACCAAGCCAACGTTTATTTTAAGTCGATGTTATTATATTCAGTATTGAATACAAATGAAGAAACGATTAAAAATGTAGCGTTCAAATTCATTGCTGAACGGGATTTCATGCAAGCATTGGTACGTACCATTGAAGGAAGTATTCGTGCGTTCGTTGCCACTAAACGGCAAGCGGAAATTTTGACTTTACGCGGCGAGATTGTAGAATATGTAAAAGATCAAATAGATCATATTTTAGAAACGTGGGGGTACCATTTACAAGACTTACAAATCAACGACATCACTTTTGATGATGCGATTATGACAAGCATGAGCAAAGTAGTGGCCAGTAACAACTTGAAAGCTGCTGCAGAGAATGAAGGGCAAGCCTTGCTAATCACAAAGACAAAAGCCGCAGAAGCAGAAGGTAATGCGATCAAGATTGCAGCGGAAGCGGAGCGTACTGCTGCGCAATTACGTGGTCAGGGTGTTGCATTGTTCCGCGAAGAAGTAGCGAAAGGGATGAGTCAGGCCGCAGAGCAAATGAAGCAAGCTAATCTTGATACGAATGTGATTCTATTTAGCATGTGGACAGAGGCTATTAAGAATTTTGCTGAATATGGCAAAGGCAATGTAATCTTCTTAGATGGAAGTGCAGAAGGGATGCAAAAGACGATGAAGCAATTGATGGGGATGATGCAAATGGAATCTTCAAGTACTAACGACGACAAGAAGTCTTAATCGATTAGTTCAAAATTGTCTGCATCTTTCCAGAATTGGTAGGTGCGTCGTATGTGGATGAGCTTCTCCATAGATAATTCAGCATGTAAGACTGTTTCTTCTTTTGAATTTTCAGCGAGCTTTTCACCCAATGGCGTTATTATGGCGGAGTCGCCACTATGATAAATTGCATTAGCATCTTCGCCTACTCGATTGCATGCAGCCACATAGGCTAAGTTTTCAATGGCACGTGCTTGAAGTAGCGTTTTCCACGGAAGAGCGCGACGTTCAGGCCAATTAGCAACGATAAGAAGAACATCATATTCGCCTCGATAAGCTTCACTAGTATGAATTTTATTGCGGCACCAAACAGGAAAGCGAAGATCATAACAGATAATTGGTCGAATATTCCATCCTTTATAATGGATGATTAATTTTTCATCGCCGGCCGCATAGGTTAGATGTTCATCGCTGAGTCGAAACAAATGTTTTTTGGAATAGGTATGTACGGTTCCATCAGGTTGTACCCATAAAAACGTATTATAATATTCGTGATTATCTTCAATAATAATGCTTCCACAAATCACGTAGTTCATTTGTACAGAAAGAAATTTCATCCATTTAGCTGTATCGCCTGAAAGCGTCTCCGCAAAGGGCTTTGCATTCATTGTAAAACCGGTGGTAAACATTTCAGGCAATACAATGACATCGGTACTTCTATCGCAAGCGCGGATTTTTTTCTCTAAAATCTTCCGATTAGCAATCGGATTCTCCCAAGTCAAATCAGTCTGTATAACTGCAAATTTTAAATTCTCCTTCCTCATAAGGCAAAGTATTTTCGTAATCGTTCAGCGGCAGCCAAGAGCGTTTCTTCTTTTTTAGCAAAGCAGAAACGAATGAATTTTTCCTTGGAACCTCGGCTATAAAACGCAGAAACAGGAACGGTTGCAACACCTGCTTCGATAGTAAGTTTTTTAGCGAAATCAAGATCATTCAGGCTTGAAACGGCGCTATAATCAACCACTTGAAAGTAAGAGCCTTTGCTTGGGGTAAAAGTAAATGGTAAATCTTTGATCAGTTCTAAAAAATAATCTCGCTTCTGCTGATAAAAAGTTGGTAAAGCCTCGTAATGAGCAGGGTTCTGCATATGCGTTGCAAGTGCATGCTGAATAGGCGTATGCGTACTAAACACATTAAACTGGTGCACTTTTCTAAACTCCTTTGTCAGTTCTTTCGGCGCTATAACATAACCTACTTTCCAACCTGTGGCATGAAATGTTTTGCCGAAGGAATAAACAGCGAAGCTACGTTCCGCGAGTTGAGGATGACGAAGAATGGAGGCTGTCTGTTCGGTATCAAAATAAATATGCTCATACACCTCATCACTCAACAAAATTATATTAGTATCTTTTACTAACTGATATAATTGTGCTAAATCAGATTCTTCCCAAACAGTACCCGTTGGATTATGCGGCGTATTGAAAATTATCATGCTCGTCTTAGGAGAAATATATTGAGTCATTTCCGACCAGGGTATACGATAATCAGGACCTTTCAGCGGGATGCTAATAACTTTAGCACCAGCCAATTCAATTGCAGGAATATAGCAATCATAGGCGGGTTCGAAGACTATCACCTCGTCTCCGGGATGTACTACTGCAGTAATAGCTGCGAAAATAGCTTCGGTAGCACCTGGCGTGACGGTGATATTATCATCGGCATGCAAATGAATGCCATAACGAAGACGACATTTTTCGACAATCGCCTCACGCAAGGCAGGTACACCCGGCATTGGTGCGTATTGATTTAAGCCAGCTTTATATTTTTCACCAATTAACGTTAACAATTGCTCATCCAAAGGGAAGTCTGGAAAGCCTTGGGAAAGATTAATTGCTTGATGTTCAGCTGCCAAGGCCGACATCACGGTAAAAATTGTGGTGCCTACCTGTGGCAATTTGGAATTGAGTTGAAATGGGATATCATTCATGAGATTCAGTACTTCTGCAAATAATATTGTAAATTTAAAACTTAGTTTGATAAAGCAAAGCATGTCGAAAGAAGTAGCGTTTTTAAGTTATGATGGGATGACCGACCCCTTAGGTCAATCGCAGGTATTACCCTATCTAACAGGTTTATCGAAGGCGGGATATCGTATTACATTATTCAGTTTTGAAAAAGCAGAACGCTATGAAAATGTTCGTCCGACCATCGAAAATATTTGTCAAGAGGCCGGCATTGATTGGCGTCCGATGCATTATACCAAACGTCCACCTGTCTTATCAACTGTATATGACTTACTTCGTTTGAACAACGCTGTAAAAAGAGCACATAAGGAAAAGAACTTTGCCTTATTACACTGTAGGAGCTACTTAACTGCGTTGATTGGTAAAGGGATGAAAAGAAAGCATGGTACGAAATTTTTATTTGATATGCGTGGTTTCTGGGCTGACGAGCGCGTAGAAGGAGGAATTTGGAATATCAAAAATCCTTTATTCAATTATATCTATCAATTCTTCAAAAAACAAGAACGCAAATTTTTTACTGAAGCGGATTATACTATCTCTTTGACCTATGCGGGACGGGATTTATTAAATACATGGACTTGGGAAAAGACGCCGTCGCCGATAGAAGTGATTCCTTGTTGTGTTGATACGAATTTATTCCATCACGAAAATTTAAACAAAGATGAAATCGCAATTATTCGGAATCGCATACAGCCGAATGAAGCACCCTTATTGATTTATGTTGGTGCGATTGGCACTTGGTATATGTGTAAAGAGATGTTGGATTTTTTTAATGTATTCTTGGGTAAGTATCCGAAGGCGAAATTATTATTTGTTACACAAGAGAATCCGGCCATCATAGAACAAGCGGCTCTCGCAAGTGGTGTTTCGACCGCACATGTTAGTATTTGTTCGGCACAGCGAAAGGAAGTCCCTTATTATATTGCGGCAGCGGATAGTAGTATTTTCTTTATACGACCAAGTTTTTCCAAAAACGCATCCTCTCCTACTAAACAAGGGGAGATTATGGCAATGGGAAAGTCGATTATCTGTAACAGCGGCGTTGGCGATACCGCGGCGGTGGTCGATAAATGGCATGCGGGCTGGGTTTGTGATGCATTTAATGATGAAGTCTATGAACGAATTGTCGCTGCATATACGTGGCCTAATCCAAGTGCTAATAGTGAAGAAATACGTGCTGGAGCCATTTCATTTTATGGTTTAGAAGAAGGAATAAAAAGGTATACGCATGTGTATCAGCAAATTTTAAATGCAATATGAGTCGAGCCAAGAAAATATTTTTTGTCGCAGCGCATCGCCCTGATCGTTCGCCATCACAGCGTTATCGCTTTGAACAGTATTTTTCGATATTGACAAACAACGGCTTCGAATACACCTTGGCTTACTTGATTAACAAAGAAGATGATATTCGTTTTTATGGGCCTTATAGCCCTTTGCTAAAGCTTTTGCTGTTACTTAAGTTTTTTTTAATGCGTGTAAAACATGTGTGGCAAAGTCGACGTTACGATTTTATATTTATCCAACGTGAAGCTTATTTTATTGGTGGGCCTTTTTTCGAGCGTCTATTTAAAATTTGGGGTAAGCCACTCATTTTCGATTTTGATGATGCGATATGGCTCCCAAACGTTTCACAAGAAAATGCGAAGTGGGGATTCTTAAAATATCCACAAAAAACAAGTAAGATAATTTCTATATGTGACAAGGTGATCTGTGGGAATGCGTATTTAGAAGAATACGCGAAGCAATTTAACCAGAACACTATTTTAATACCTTCAACGATCGATTTAAGCTATTATCAAATCGACCGTAGCTTACGCGAGCCGGGGGTAGTCTGCATTGGCTGGAGTGGTAGCGGAACGACTGTACCCTATTTCGATGAAATTACGCCAGCTTTAATACGTTTAAAGGAAGAATTTGGTGACAGAATTAAGTTCGTTGTATATGGAGATCCAAACTACCGGAATGAAGCACTCGGTATAGAGGGTATTCGTTGGTCGCCTGATACAGAAGTTCATGTCATTAATAGCTTTGACATAGGTATTATGCCTATTCCAGATACAGAATGGGCCAAGGGAAAATGTTCGATGAAAGGATTACAGTATATGGCTTTAGGGATAACGACGGTGATGAGTGCTGTCGGTACAAATAAGGTGGTAATTACTCCTGGCGAAAATGGAGAATTGTGTAGCGATTTAGATACGTGGTATGTTAAATTAAAGCAGTTAATAGAAAGCGAAACGCTTCGTAATCAATTAGGCGCGGCAGGAAAACTTACGGTAGAGAAGGAGTATTCAAGTCGGGCGCAGTCAAAGGCTTTTTTGGAGCTTTTTTCCCTTTCTTAACTTTTACTTTTTTTGCCTTGTATTGATTATCGATCAAGTAGATGGCGAACAAGAAGAAAGGCATAGCTGGAATTTTATATCGTGCTAATGCTCCGAAATTATAACTAGTTAAACCAACCGCGGTTCCGAATATTATGGCAAAAATGATACAGAAAGTAATAAAGGGGTCGGAGAAAATCGTTTGAAAAAACAATCTGATACCGGCACGAAATAGTGTTCGCATGAAAAAGAGAAAGACAAATAAAGACTCAAACGCTGAAAGCAAAATGATAGGCTTTCGTGATTCCCACAAGTAAGGTCTGAAGAAGGTTACATTGATAGCTAAAGGAATCTTCTTCAACAATCCTGTAGTGGAGAAGTCCATTTCACCTAATGTGTACCCTGAACCCCCAGAAATAAGCGCTTCTGCAGCATGCCAACTCTGAAAGTTCTCCATCGTATTTTGAAGGTTTTCCAAAGAGAACTTACCCAACTCTTTTTTCAAAATAGAGATTAATGCAAAAGAAAGTATCGCGGTTGTCAGCACGACAATTGGAATAAGCACAACAAAAATATACTTCGATTTAATGCTACGTGCATAGCTAATTAAGACATAGAAGAAAACGGCTGGTGTTAAACACATAAATATATATGGTTTAATCAAAACGACAAGTGCTGCCGATGCGAATAGATAGGCGTAATTAATTAACTTGAATTTGCGCTTTACAAATATTAAATTAAGATAATAAACAATAAAGCAGGTAGCCCCATATGTCAATGGATCCTTGAGCACTCCCCCGCCCCAAACAATTACTGTAGGGATAAAGAAACAGCAAATTGTAATAGGAGTAACCATATCAGGATATCTTTCCTTCAACATCACGAAGAGCTTATAACTTCCTGCAAAGGCGAACATGGAAAAGAAAATTCCAATGGTGGTATACGTATGAAAACAAA
Organism: Chitinophagales bacterium; assembly: GCA_947452995.1. GTDB lineage: Bacteria > Bacteroidota > Bacteroidia > Chitinophagales > CAIODY01 > JAHEYX01. Next base: position 26,723 of record CANGEV010000015.1, on the reverse strand, counting down.
GGAAAGAAACGAGTGCCGACATTTTAATCGCCGTCAATTCAGGCGTATTGAAATAGTGACGAGAGTTGACATACTTTGCCATTTCAAAATCGACCCCATACATTGTTATAAAGCTCTTGAACTTTGTTGCGGAGCTAAGTAACATTTCAATGGTATAGAGTGGATTTTCAAAAAAAGAATTATAGATCCCTCCACCTCCATAAAAATAACCTTCTACGTCGCCCCCTTTATAATAAAACTCATAAATACAATTGATAAAAATAGAACCAGCTATCTTAAACCAAAAAGCATAGGTCAATAGCTTCACCAGATGAGGGTCGCTACCATGTTCCTTTTTTACGAATGAATTAAACCATTTAGCAATAATATAGATATAGATGGGCGTAATCAGGAAATCCGTCCAATTAAAAAACAAAAAACCAGTTATCAATCCTAACATATTACTATATTATATATCATAACTTAAATTAGGGCGCAGCCACTTTTCTGTCTCTTCCAAAGATTGCTCTTTCCGTTTGGTATAATCTTCCACCTGATCTTTATATACCTTACCAACACCGAAATATTTCGCATCAGGATGTGCAAAGTACCAACCTGAAACACTTGCTGCAGGGTGCATGGCAAGTGATTCCGTAAGTGTAATCCCAGTTTTAGCCTCCGGGTCAACCAACTCAAATAAGGTCAGCTTTTCTGTATGATCTGGGCAAGCCGGATAGCCTGGAGCAGGACGAATACCACGATAATTTTCATGAATTAATTCATCATTATTCCATTCTTCATCAGCCGCATAACCCCAATATTGTTTACGTACTTTTAGATGTAAGTATTCCGCTAATGCTTCTGCTAAGCGGTCGCCAACTGCTTTCAGCAAAATAGATTGATAATCATCCAAACGCTCTTGCATCAAAGCTGCGCGTTCCTCCAAATTAATTCCAGCAGTAACGGCAAAGGCACCGATATAATCTTGTTTACCCGAATCTTTAGGTGCAATAAAATCAGCTAAGCAGAAATTAGGTTCCCCTTTAGCTTTCACCATTTGTTGGCGAACAAAGTGCAGACGCTTCGTAGTATTTGTTTTAGGATCCGTAATCACCACATCATCTCCGTCAGAATAAGCGGGATAAAAACCAAATGCTGCTCGCGCAATCAACCAATCATTTTCAATGATTTGATCTATCAATTTCAACGCATCATTGTGTAATCCTTTCGCAACAGTACCCCATTCAGGATGATTGAAGATTTCTGGGTATTTACCACGAAACTCCCATGCAATGAAGAAGGGAGTCCAGTCGATAAATGGAACGATATCACTTATTTTTACATTTGTGAAAACACGTGCGCCTAATTGCGGAGGCACTGGCGGCGCGTAATTCGCCCAATCTGTGGTCCACTTATTCTCTCTTGCTTTACTAATTGGAAGAAAATCTTTATCCACTTTACGTTGTAAAAATCCTTCACGCAAGGCATCATATTCATTCTTGATCTGTTCGCTTAACGGCGCTCGACCGTCTTCACTTAACAAGGCAGAAACAACAGGTACACTTTTCGATGCGTCCAATACATGGATTACAGCATGATCATATGCCGGAGCAATTTTCACTGCAGTATGCATACGTGATGTGGTGGCGCCGCCAATTAATAATGGAATACGAAACTCTTGACGTTTCATTTCCGAAGCGACATGCACCATTTCATCTAACGAAGGCGTAATCAAACCACTTAAACCGATGATATCGACGTTTTCTTCTTTTGCTTTCTGTAGAATCTTGTCAGCAGGAACCATCACTCCCATATCAATAATCTCATAGCCATTACAGCCCAATACTACGCCAACGATATTCTTTCCAATATCATGCACATCCCCTTTTACAGTGGCAAGCAAGACTTTCTTCGCACTCGAAGTCGTATTGTTATTTTTCTTCTCCTGTTCAATGAATGGATTTAAATAGGCTACTGCACGTTTCATTACGCGAGCACTTTTTACTACTTGCGGTAAGAACATTTTCCCTGAGCCAAACAATTCACCCACGACGTTCATTCCATCCATAAGGGGTCCTTCAATCACTTGAAGTGGCGTGCTATATTTAACGCGTGCTTCTTCGGTATCAATGTCGATATACTCTACAATCCCGTTTACCAAGGCATGTGTCAGCCTCGACTCTACCGATTCCAGACGCCATGATTCATCCTTTACTAATACTTTACCTTTACTTTTAATCGTTTCGGCATGCGCAACCAAACGTTCTGTCGCATCTGCACGTCGATTCAGAATCACATCTTCTACTAAGGTCAATAAGGTAGGTTCAATTTCATCATACACTTGAATCATCCCTGCGTTGACAATACCCATATCCATTCCTGCTTGAATAGCATAGTATAAAAATACTGAATGCATTGCTTCACGCACGACATCGTTCCCTCTAAAGGAAAAGGAGATATTGCTAACGCCACCACTAACTTTAGCTAATGGCATTTTCTGTTTTATTTGACGCGTTGCTTCAATAAAATTGATCGCATAGTTATTATGTTCTTCAATACCTGTAGCGACTGCGAAAATATTTGGATCAAAAATGATGTCTTGTGACGCATAGCCTACACGCTCCGTTAGAATCTTATAGGCGCGTTCACAAATACTCACCTTTCGTTCGATCGTATCGGCTTGCCCAACTTCATCGAAGGCCATTACCACCACCGCAGCACCGTACATCAAGCATTTCTCTGCTTGCTCAATAAATTTATCTTCGCCTTCTTTTAATGAAATAGAATTGACAATTGCTTTTCCTTGCACACATTTCAAGCCGGCTTCTATCACGCTCCACTTGCTACTATCTAACATGATAGGCACCTTACTGATATTAGGTTCAGAGGCGATAAGATTCAGGAATTTAGTCATGGCAAATTCGCCATCTAACATCCCTTCATCCATGTTAATATCAATCACCTGTGCGCCATTTTCGACTTGTTGCAAGGCAACGGCCAATGCTTCGTCGTATTTATCTTCTTTGATTAAACGCGCGAACATTTTCGAACCCGTTACGTTTGTTCGCTCGCCAATATTTATAAAATTTGTTTCAGGACGAACCACGAGTGGTTCTAATCCGGAAAGCCTAAGATATGGATGTATCGTATTCATGTATGCTGATGCAAATTACGGATTTGTAAAGGACTTTTACGCATGCTTTTTCAAGGCAGCACAAAGAAGAAGTGCAACTTAATTTTGGAGTAATTGCGGCAATGGACGCGGACTTAATTTCGCTAGGTGACTATTCATATGTTGAATATGTTCGGGTGTTGTTCCGCAACAACCACCTGCGATATTAATCCATCCATTTTGCGCCCATTCTTCGACGATATGACACATATGTTCTGGTGTTTCATCGTAGCCACCAAATGCATTCGGTAGTCCTGCATTTGGATAACAAGAAACGCGACACGTTGAAATGCGGTTCAACTCTTCGATGTGAGAACGCATATCTTCTGCACCGAGTGCGCAGTTGATACCAACGGAGAAGGGTTTAGCATGGGCAATTGAGATATAGAAGGCCTCTAAGGTTTGTCCACTCAAGGTTCTACCACTTGCGTCGGTGATGGTACCGCTAATCATAATCGGCAGTTCGATCTCTTTTTCTTTAAAGACTTCTTTTGTTGCGAAGATCGCTGCTTTCGCATTGAGGGTATCGAAGATTGTTTCGATTAGGATGATATCAACGCCACCGTCGATGAGTGCAGCCACTTGTTCGGCGTAGGCGCTTTTTACTTCATCAAAGGTCACAGCACGGTATCCAGGGTTGTTAACGTCTGGAGAGAGTGATAGTGTACGATTCGTTGGCCCAACGGCTCCGGCAACAAAGCGCGGTTTATCGGGGGTTTTGGCGGTATACTCCTCTGCAGCTTCGCGTGCGATTTTTGCAGAATAAAAATTGATATCATAAACAGCCTCTTCGAGATGATAGTCGGCTTGCGCGATTTTTGTGCCGGAGAAGGTATTCGTTTCGATAATATCCGCGCCAGCGGCCAAATACTCACGATGAATCGCTCCAATTACATCCGGACGGGTGATACTCAAAAGGTCGTTATTGCCCTTTAAATCGCCTGAATGAGCAGTAAATCGCTCGCCGCGAAAGTCCTGCTCCGTTAAATTATATCGCTGAATCATAGTACCCATAGCACCATCAATAATCAAAATTCGTTGATTAGCAGCGTTTTCGAGAGATTTATAAGAAGATAAGTGCTTCATTAGGGGGCCTAAAGGCTATTTTTAGGAAGAAATGGCCTAAAAAAAGGCATTTCACAGGTTAGACAACAAAAATAATATTTAGGACTCGAAAAAAAATATTTTGATTTAGTTGCGCGTTATATTTTTTTATGTAGTTTGCTAAAGTCACAATTGATACGAAATGTATCAAAATATTGTAACAAGCAAAAAACGTAAAAAATCTTCGTAAACAATAAAAACTAAATACATGGCTGACAACAATGAAAAATTGAAAGCGCTGAAGCTGACAATGGAAGGTATCGAAAAGAAGTTCGGAAAGGGAACGATCATGAAACTTGGCGATACGGCTGTAGAAGCAACAGAAGCAATTCCGTCTGGCTCATTAGGACTAGACATCGCACTTGGAATCAATGGTTATCCCAAAGGACGTATCATTGAAATTTACGGCCCAGAATCGAGTGGTAAAACGACACTTGCAATACATGCAATAGCAGAAACACAAAAGAAAGGCGGTATCGCAGCGATCATTGATGCGGAACATGCATTCGACAAGCTTTATGCGCAGAAGTTGGGCGTAGACGTTGAGAACTTATTAATCTCTCAGCCAGATGACGGAGAACAAGCATTAGAAATCGCAGACAGCTTGATTCGTTCTGGCGCGATTGATATTATCGTAATCGACTCAGTTGCAGCATTGGTACCGAAGGCGGAATTGGAAGGCGAAATGGGTGATAGCAAAATGGGCTTGCAGGCGCGTTTGATGAGTCAGGCAATGCGTAAATTGACCGCTGCTATTTCGAAATCAGGTTGTACTTGTATCTTCATCAACCAGTTGCGTGAAAAAATTGGTGTTATGTTCGGTAACCCAGAAACTACAACGGGTGGTAATGCCTTGAAGTTTTATGCTTCTGTACGTCTAGATATCCGTCGTATTGGTCAGTTGAAGGATGGTGATGTGATTCATGGTAACCGCGTGAAAGTAAAAGTGGTGAAGAATAAAGTGGCGCCACCTTTCCGTTTGTGTGAGTTCGACATTATCTATGGTGAAGGCGTGAGCAAGGTAGGTGAAATTTTGGATCTTGGCGTTGAATGTGGTGTTGTACAAAAGAGCGGTAGCTGGTTTAGTTACGATAGCAACAAACTTGGTCAAGGACGTGAGAGTGTAAAATCTTTATTGTTGGATAATCCAGAATTGGCAGATGAAATCGAGCGTAAGGTAAAAGAGAAGTTGATGGCTGTTCCAGCACCTGCGGCTCCTACTGAATAAGTTTTTGTAAGAATTAAGAATTGGTTTAAAATCCCCTTTCATTACTGGAAGGGGATTTTTTTTACATCTTCGCAACTACATCTGCGATTGACTTCCAAAATTTTTCTTCGGCATGTAAGCGTTCATTTTCCTTCGTCCATACAGGCATATATAAATTAGTATAGAGCTTGTTCCGATAGTTCGTTCGATATAATACCTCCGCATTAGTTCGCAAAGCCGTCATCGTATTTTGTATGGGCGACCAATCCGGTACAATTGCATTCAAATCATTTTTTAACATAGCATCCGTATTGTCGAATTCAGCTAACGCAGTTTGCTGTGAAGCTTGTAAAGACGCACTCGCTGCCTTAACGGTATCTAGCGTATATTGAATTCGAAGCACTGGATCCGCAATATTTTTAAGACAAACATCGACCAATTCCTTTGCACGACGGACATTCGCCATTTCACCACCTGGCTTACCTGTACTTTTGTAAGAAGTCGTAATATCAATAATCGTCTTAGCTTCTACTTCTATTAAAGCTTCTAAAGAATCGACACGCTTTGACAAATCAATCAAGGCTAAACCACGTGTATTAATCAACTGCCGTTTAACAGGCATGCGTAAAGCAAACTTGCCGCTATAGTCTTGCGCGTTCCGAATACGTAAACTAGCTTCTTCCAGCCCGCGTTTTGTTTTATCCGACTTCATCCGTTGCACTACTTTCTTGAAAAAATTCGTTTGAGGGTCGGTGGTGAATTTTGATTGCACCATTTCCCAACGGCGTTTCATCACATCCGACATTTGCCATTCAGCAGAATCAGCATACAGACTTTGTTCTTCTTGCAATTGTTGATACAATAAATTGAAATACTCCGCTGTTACTGTTTCTTTATAGTTGCTAAGCGCACCCAAACTAACATAATGTTTATCGAGGGAATGATTCCCTTTTTCTACAGATGCTTTTCCGAAAAATTGAAAATATAGGTAAAGGCCAAGTATAAGCAATAGTGCAATGAATATATACCAGCGATAAGCTGTCCATAATGTTTTGAGCTTATCCATGTTATTGTTTTTTGCTGGTCTTAGCTTGCTTGATTGAATCTATTCGGGCTTGGTCAGGAGCTGTGTGATGAATGGCCTTATTGTTGACTGTAGGGGTATCTTTAGCTCTTGATTCGCCATTCGTAGATCCATTGCTTGACGTAGAAAAGGCTTCTTGCGAAGCTATTTCTTTCGATTGCTTTTGATCAATCTGCCCTTCTGTTAAGGTTTTACAGCTAAAGAAGGCTATAGTAAAAAAACTAATACTACTGTACTTGAATAACTTCATGGCTTAATGTTTTTGTCGCTGTATTGATTTTTAAAAGATAGCTTCCATTAGAAAGAGCCGCCTTATTGAAGGTAAAAATGTTTTCACCAGTTTGCGCTACGTTATTGAATAATTCTCGCACCAAACGCCCTTGCATATCGTATAAACTAATGACGATACGTTCCGTTTGTTCGATTTCAAATTGAATGCGAAATATATCTGTAACGGGATTAGGTGATACTTTAACAAGCGATTTTACGTCTTTTGCAAGCGGTGGTATAGACATCCACGGGTCGTGTATTTCTGCGATCCATGTTTTCCAGGTATTAGAACCTGTTCCATACATTCCATTCATCCACACAGAAGGCGTTGCGCTTGAATGGTCGCGTGTCATACCGGTATAATCCCCCCAGCGTTCTTTAGTGGTGCTGGTCATGGAAACATAGCTAGTACTACTTTTTACTAGCGTAGAAGCCGACCAATTCATATTCACGTCACAATGTACTGCACGCATTTCAGGATAGATGTTAGATGCACTTCTTCCGAAGCCGATCATGACAGAAGGATCTGAAACAACGTTCGTATAGGCAGCTACAGAAGGATAAGAATAATCATAGCCACTCAATCCAAATGTAGAGCTGGTGTTTTTCTTCTTAGCTACATCGAATCTATTATAATTTATTCCATTATATCCATTCATATAATCAGAATGAAAAACAAAGTGCAGGATTCCATTCAAATAAAATCCAGATAGTGCACGACAGTCGCCGTTATCTAAAAGGCAAGTAGTGCCCTGTTGCAAAGCATCTCCGGAAGGTGAGTAGGTTGTAGTAGAAATAGTAGAATGCAGAAGCTGCTCATTGCTCGCTGTCATATCATCCGTCAGATTATAAAAATCAAAGCTAGATGCGCCACCCGCTTTTGTTGCAACGAGATAACAGCCGGGGCCATACGTACTACCTATGCCATAAGACACCGGTAATAATGTAAACGGACTGCCAGGAATATTATGCCAATACTGCCAACTCAAAGAGGCGCCGCTATAGCCATTGTTCTTTTGAATCTGATATAAAATAGATTCAGCATAATTGCCCAAATCATCAAAACAATTACCAGAAATATATAATTCGTTGGTTGAAATCGCTGTTTTGGGATAATCGAACCAAGTACCAGGGATAAGATGACCACTTATTTTATAAGTCCACCACCCTTGCGAAGGATCATTCGTTTTAGAAAAGGCGATACAGAGATAGGAATTAGCAGAGGCGCCTGCGCATTCTTGGGCAAAGAATATAAAACGGTCTTGTGCAGGATCGTACAAGACATTAGGGTCGCAAACATTTGTGATGTTTGCATCATTCAAAAATGTAACGATATCATTGAAGTAAAGCGTGTTTCCAGATTTGTCGTCTACTTCGATGGTTGTATTGGCCACGCTCACAATCATTCCTCCATTCGAAATAGCGATATGATTATCCATAGGTGAATGTCCGTTATTAGAATTGCCAGCAAAGTTCGCCCCAACAGTAGGAACAACGGCAGTATTCGTAGAACGTTCTGCAATAACATTTACACTTGTACTTCTTTTAAGGGCGGTCTTTTGTGCTTTAATGCGTTCAATCTCTTCATCCCCTGGTATACGGGGTTCGTGAGCTTCGCAAACATGTTTAAGTAATGGGCGCCAGATAAGGTCGGCGCTTTGCATATTGGCTTCTCCCGTACGATTTAATGAAAACGCTTGTGAGTGCACAGCAAATGAATCTGTACCAATTCGATCAGAAGCACTTGTTGTTTTTCGTTCAATAATTTGAGCGGATGCATGGCTAAAACAAAAAACAGCCAGACAAAGGAATAGTTGGAAACGCATAAAGAGCAAAATAAGCTATGGTAAATTTATATAAATTTTGTTGTATTGAAAATGAATATGCTGTGAATCAAATGCTTATTTTGTTAAACGTTTGAAGTAAATACAAGGATATTGCTTAAACCTTTTACAGTAACAATTGTTTTAAAAAGATGGAAAAGCAAGCAAAGCAGGTAATCGTTATTGGGTCGGGGCTTGCGGGCTTGGCAGTGGCCATTCGTTTAGCCTTACAAGGCAAGCGTGTTACGGTGTATGAGAAAAACGCCTATCCCGGCGGTAAGCTCACGCAACGAAAAATGGGGGCTTATACGTTTGATGCGGGTCCTTCCCTATTTACTTTGCCGCATTTGTTGATCGACTTATTTCATGCAGCAGGATTGCGGGCAGCCGACTATTTTGAATTCGAAGAAATTCCCGAAGCCTTTTACTATCACTTTTCTGACGGCAGTTCGTTTTATACGCATAAGGACGAAATGCTTTTCCGCAAGCGTCTTAGCGCACTTTTTTCAGAAAAGGAGGTAGCTACTTTTTTCAAACACTTGTCGCGCGCGAAGCTCCGCTACGAAGCCACGGCTCCCTTATTTTTGGAACGCAGCTTACATGAATGGCGTACTTATTTTTCGAAGGCCGTTTTACCAGCCATCGCAAAAGTGCCTAGATTAGGCTTGTTCGGACGGATGCATACAGAGAATGAAGCACTTTTTCAAGATAAACGCTTACAACAATATTTTGATCGTTTTGCTACTTATAATGGCAGTGATCCGTATGAAGCGCCAGCCTTGTTGAATTTGATTCCGCACCTTGAGCACGGCTATGGCACCTTTTATCCCAAAAAAGGAATGCATCAAATTACAGAAGCCTTATTCGCCTTAGCGCAAAAATGTGGGGTGCAGTTTGAATTCAATAAAGCGGTAAAACGCATTCTAACACAAGATGGCAAAGCTGTTGGCATTCGTTTGATGGATGAGCAAGAGATAAGTAGCGACCTAGTGGTTTGTAATGCTGACATTCGTTTTGCCTATGAACACTTAATCCCAGAGATCCCTGCTCCGAAGGCATTTGATCGACTTGCGTCTTCGTCATCGGCGATCATTTTCTACTGGGGTGTGAAACGAAAATTCCCAGCATTACGCCTACACAACCTCTTCTTCACCGCGGATTATAAATCGGAGTTCGAAGCCATTTTCAATGGAAAAGGTTATAGTGATGATCCGACCATTTATATCAATATCGGCTCAAAGCAAGTTATATCCGACGCGCCAGCCGTAGGAGAAAATTGGTTTGTCATGGTGAATGTAGCGGCAGATAATGGGCAAAATTGGGAGGAGATCCGAAAAAGTGTTCGGACGAACGTAATTGAAAAAATGAGTGCGATTCTACAACAAGACATCGCTTCGTTGATAGAAGAAGAAGATTTTCTAGATCCTCCACGTATTGAGCAGCGTACTGCATCTATTGGTGGTGGCTTGTACGGACATGCCTCGAATGAGCGAATGGCAGCCTTTTGGCGACAAGCTAACAAAAGCAATCGTCTCAAAAATTTATACTTTTGCGGAGGCAGTGTTCATCCGGGAGGAGGCATTCCATTATGTTTGAATAGCGCTAAAATAACCAGTGAACTCATTGCGAAATATGAAAATTAATAAAACGAATGGCAGTGCATTGTTCTTAATCATACTCTATTTGGTAGGGTTTATTGGAACTATTCGTTCCGTAGAATGGGTACAGCAGGCCACTCCGATACATTTAATCGTTTGTATGTCGCTCTTTATTTTTTGTGAAGGAAGGTCTTGGCAATTGCGTCAAATACTATTAGCGCTTGGCTTAGTACTTTTCGGCGTTGGGATAGAATGGTTGGGAGTGCGCACTTCATTTCCCTTTGGTGCGTATCATTACGGAGAACGATTAGGATGGAAGTTGGATGGTATTCCCTTAACGATGGGCATTAACTGGCTTCTGCTAGCCTTATTAAGCGCTGAACTTGCGCGAAGCTTGCTATCTGACAAAGATCTCCTGTTACAGGTTATTTTCGGCAGTTTGTTAATGGTACTGACGGATTTGCCGATGGAGCGTATTTGTTCGAAGCTCGACTTTTGGTATTGGGACGCAGGCACGGCTCCGCTACAAAACTATCTAGCTTGGTTCTGTTTAGGTATCGGCGTACAGTATATCATCCTGCGGAACAGACGAACATTGCCAATTAATCGCCTATCAGGCGTTTTGTATGGATTACAGCTTTTGTTCTTTAGCGGACTCATTTTGTTCTTAAAAGATTAAACAAAAACGCGTACTTCGTGTTTTACAATTATGATTTGGAATATACTCATCGTTATCGCAACGTTTTTCTTTATGGAATTTGTGGCATGGTTTGCCCACAAATACGTCATGCACGGCTTTTTATGGCATTTGCATGAAGATCATCATGCTGTTGACGGCAGTTTCTTTGAAAAGAATGATTGGTTTTTCGTGATTTTCGCGGTGCCTAGTATGATTTGTTATATCACAGGTATCATTGCCGGGTTGGATTTCAAACTTTATATCGGCATTGGTATTTCGATTTACGGACTAGGCTATTTTATCGTGCACGATATCATTATTCACCAGCGTTTCAAGATTTGGACGCATTGGAATAATCGTTATGTACGTGCGATTCGCAGAGCGCATAAAATGCACCACAAACATATTAGTAAGGAAGATGGTGAGAACTTCGGAATGTTAATTGTGCCTTACAAATACTGGAAAGATCCAAATACCAGCAAATGAGTTTATACGCCTGGCTAATGCTCGCTTCATTGACTGGTCCACTCGCTTTGAGTTTCGACCAAAAAGTGGCGTTTTATAAGCATTGGAAGGGCTTATTTATCGGCATTGCCATCAACGCACTTTTATTTATCAGCTGGGATTCATGGTTTGTTAAGCAGGGTGTTTGGGGATTTAATCCCGACTATGTTTGGGCAACACGTTGGGCACGTTTGCCGATTGAGGAATGGAGTTTCTTCGTGGTAGTTCCATATGCTTCGGTATTCATTTATGCCTGTTCAAACGCATACTTCCCTTCGTTAAAAAAATCATCTACTTCCATCAAGTATTGGAATTGGGTGGTCATTGTAGCCTTATTGTTCGCATTACCCTTTTTCGTAGATCGCTTATATACTTTAGTAAACTTCGTCCTTGCGATTTTACTCTTATCCTATCTTACTTTTGTTGTAAAGCCTGTTTGGATGCGCTCCTTTTGGATTGCTTATTTCATTCATTTAATCCCCTTCATCCTCATCAATGGCATATTAACAGGCGCTGTCACCTCTTCGCCGGTCGTTTGGTATAGTGGCCATGAAATCATCGGTATTCGCTTCATCACGATCCCGATAGAAGATTTCGTGTATGCGTTGACGGGATTATTACTTCCGATCTATATCATGGAGAAGATTCAAGCGAAAGCCTAAGCGATTGCTGAATCATTCGTCTTCCTTAGCGAAGAATTTCAATTTTGTGAAAAGCAAAGCGACGGGCACCAACAATAAAACATCTACGGGTAATAGATAGCGCATTTCGATATTACGAAGCTGCGCCATAGTGCCTGCAGAGATGAGTAAGTACCAAGAGGTGAATGAAAGCAAAATAAATAGCAGGGCGCGGGTATGTTGACGACGATAAAGGCCGATTACGCAAGCGAGGATTCCTAACAGAATTAAAAGCGTACGATAATAAAAAACAAACGGCACTAATTGCGCGACGAGACCTCCTTTCTTCTTATTACTTATCTCTGATTTTAATAAGCACTTATTCAAGTTTTCTAATGGCAAGCTCACCCAAAAATGGTATGCGTTATATTTTATCTGATGCGCACGCAAAAGCGCGAAATCAGCTGCTATAGCGCTATCGCAAGATAAATTATTAGACGAACGTCTTTCTGCCCAGTAGCCATCCCAACAACTGAAGGCATAGCTACAATTTTGCGCATTTTTAACGGCGCGCATTAAAATCAAGGAATCACCAGGTACCGCATAGGCTGCTTTATCAATTTCAAATGGCTTATTTTTCAGGATGCTAGTCCATGCCGGATCCCAATGACTTTGCACCGAATAAACATATTGCATATAATTGACGGTCGCATCATTCCAACAGTTACCAGAACCGCGTAAATCTTGAAACAATACCAAACGATGTTGTAATACGACGTTGCGGGCAGGGTAAATACCATACGTTAATGCGATACCGATTCCCATAAAGAGCATACACACGAAATAGTGTTTTAGTATCCGTCTGTTTATCCAAAGCTCTATGGCACCGATGACTAAGATGGACAAAAGTGCTTGCGGACGGAACAACATTGCAAAGCCAATAAGTAGTCCGAGTATAAACCAATGTCTTTTATTTTCTTGATTGGCAAGGAATACATAGGCTATCCATAAGGAGAAGAAGGCGCCAATAGAATCAGAAAACAATACGGGCGTCCAGATAATGGCAATGGGATAGGCTGCATAGATGAAAGCGCCTAGCAGTGCTATTTTAAGGCTTGTATTAAACCGTTTGTGGAGTAAGGCGAATACCAAAACTATGGCAATACAATCGATGATAATTTGAGCGCCGCTGACAACATACATGTTATAGGGTTCTGCAAAAAGTAGGGAGATGATTCCAATAAAGAAAGCATATCCAGGCATTCGGTTAAATGCACCTAATGGATCGTTTAGGTTTACAGAATAGGTTCCATGCTGAACAAGATTTTTGAAGGCGATGAGCGAAGTCCCAAAGTCACTTCCGGGATAGAATAAGGTATCGCGCCCTAAATATGCTTTAGCAAAAAATCCTGAAAACAGTACTACATAAGCGATGCGAGCTAATAGTCCGAACACGATAATCAATACAAGCCATTTGTTTTGGCGGATGAAATCATTGATTTTTTGCAACATAGTAAATGGGTATACGATTGAAGATAAGCAAAATCTGAGCAAAAAAAAATCCTGCCTTTATCAGGCAGGATCTCTTTTGTGGTTGTTTCTGAGGCCATAAAAAGCTTAGTGCTTGTCCCAGAAGAGTTTAGTGGTCAGCTTATCGCTACCAATTGCAGATGAAGCAGCATTATAATTTGAACCATTAATGGTTTGTTCATGGATAGGATACGTCATACGTGCTGGAATATCAGAAGCAGACAAGCCTGGAGGAGGTGTTAATGCTGGATAATCCAAACGGCGCCATTCTGTCCAAGCATCTACTGGACGGTTGTACAAGGCTAACCATTTTTGCAAACCGATACATTTTTCATAGCTAGCACTATTGTATTGAACGTGTGCATTAGAATAGTATGTTGCGAAGCTAGTAGAATCCAATGTAATTCCCCAGTCAGCGAAAGAAGAAGTGATACCTGCTTTGTAGTGCTCTTCAGCAGTACCAGGCACAGCCCAACTACGAGCAGCAGCTTCAGCCAACATGAATTCTGTTTCAGTATAGTTCATCAAGGTAGCAGGGGCGGCAGGATCAGTAACTGTATAAGAAGGTTTCGCATTGTTCTTATAAGAGTTACCTGTACCATTCACACCACCTGTATAATTGCCAGAAGCATTCGGACGGAAGTACGCAGTCAAGCGTGGATCGTTCAATGAATCTTGCATCCAAGCGATGATTGTTTCAGAAGCGATAAAGTCTTTACGACCGCTTTGAATCAAATCAACCCAGATTGGGTTTGTATTCGGAGGTGTGCTTTCGTAATGGAAAACTGCATCGTCAGCATTGCTTGACATTGCATCAGCGACAGCGCCTTCGAAAGCAGTCTTAGCATCAAAGCCAGTAGCTTCTGAAAGTGTCATAGCCATACGCATTTTTAACGTAGCCGCGAATTTCACCCATAATGAATTGTCGCCGCCATAGATAACATCACCTGCTGCGAAGCTAGAAGAACCTGCTTTCAAATCTTTGATGTCTGCATCTAAGCGTTTGAACAAATCCTTATACGTTGTCAATGCATCATCGTATTTAGGTTGTAAGTTAGTGATGTCCATTGCTTCACTGTAAGGTACATTACCATAGGTTTCCAACAAGATACTATACGTATAAACTTGCAAGATATCCGCAATCGCTGTTTGAGAAGCTTTTACAGATTTATCAGTGATTTTAGAATCCGCCGTAATAGCCGTTTTACATGCATCCAAATCTTTGATAACATCGCGGTAAAGCGGTGTCCAGAAGTTAGCTGCAATCAGACGCGTTACTACATCATAGCGACTTTCATCGAAATACGTAGTTTCTGTCCAGTGTTGCGTCCAAAGACGGAACACGTTACTATTTACATTTGAGGAAGTAAGGATATCGGTTAAGTTCTTTTGCGCGCTTGTTAAAAGATAGGCACTAGGAACGTCCGTAGGCTGCTTCGGGTTGGTATTCATGTCTTCGAAATTTTTCGAACAACCGACCAACATTACCACAGCAAGAAGGGCAACTGAATAAATTATTTTTTTCATGTTATTATTCTTTAGAGTGGTGAATTAGAAATTGAAACGAAGGTTACCACCGAAGATACGAGCAGTTGGGTAAGCACCAGACTGGAAGCCTTGGATATTACCAGAACTCATACCATCTTCTGGATCAGCAAAAGGAACATTCTTGAACAAGATTGCCAAGTTGCGACCATACAAAGAGATATCGATCCCTTTAACCAATTTCATTTTAGAGATATACTTAGTAGGAACGCTGTACGTCAAGTTTACTTCACGTAATTTGATATAGCTAGCATCATATACATAAGCAGCAGCAGGCATGCTATTTCCTAAGAAATAATCAACTGTTACGCGCTTTGAATTTGCAACTAGATCACCTGTAGCGTTGTAACATACACCGTCTAAGATAATACCTCCTTTAGGATCTACAGTAACGTCTTCACGTACACCAACTCCATTTTCGTTGATACCTGCAGAAGTTAAACCACCAGTATAAGAGGCTTGATCTTTAATCATTCCATCATAAGAAACAAGAGCGCTATAAACACCTGTTTGCGCACCATAGAATTGATCTAATGAGAATACGCTTCCGCCCATTTTCGCATCAATTAAGAAGCTTAATGAAACATTTTTGTAACGGAAAGTATTACGCATACCACCCATCCAACGCGGATTAATATTACCGATAGTAGTGTCAGATTTATCCGTTACCATATAGTAACCCGTTGTTGTATCCACCAAACGCTTACCATCACGGTACACGAATGATTTACCTTTCAAGGTACCATAAGATTCACCAACAGTAGCGTTCATTGAAACACCACCTTGGAAAGTAGCTAATTGAATATTATCGATATCAGGCAATTCCATTACCATGTTACGGTTACGTGTCCAGTTTAAGTTGATATCCCAAGCAAAATCTTTTGTTTGTACTGGGCGAGCACCTAAGCTAACTTCAAAACCGCTGTTACGGATTTTGCCAGCATTAATGTATTTGCTAGAGAAACCAGTAGCACGAGAAACTTCAACCGGGATAATTTGGTTATACGTTATCGCGTTATAATAGCTCGCATCTACAGTTAAACGATCTTTGAAGAATCCTAATTCCAAACCAGCTTCATAGCTAGATGTTTGTTCAGGCTTCAAGTTTGCTTCATTCTTAATAGAAGAAACAGAATAGATTGGGTTACCCGCAAAAGGAGTTGTAGGCACGAAATAATCACGTGTACGACCGTAAGGTGCATCAGAACCCACTTTCGCGAAGTTCAAACGTGCTTTACCGTAGCTCATTTTCACCGCCTTGAACATATCAGGCATATGGTTTGTGAACACGTAGCTTAAGGATGCGGAAGGATAATAATACGTATTATACTTTGGAGCGAGGGTACTAGACACATCGCGACGAGCTGTCAAATCCAAGAACAAATAATTTTTGTACCCGAAAGTCGCGTCAGCAAAAATACCATTCACTTGACGAGCAACTGAAGATTCTGAAGGCGCGTTCAAAGGATTCACAGAGTTAGACAATGAATACAAATTAGGTACGTTCAAACCACCATTTGTTTCAGAGTAGATAGAGTTAATCGTTTGTTTACGGATATTAGTACCCAACATCCCGTTAAACTTGATATCACTTGTTAACTGCTTATTGAAACTAGCGAATAAGTCGTAGTTGAACTCGCGATAGCTACGATCGGTACGATTGTATTCAGAAACGTCGATAGAACCAACACCAATGCGTTCTTCTTGTAATTCAGAATAAGCATCCATTGTTACGCGCGCCATAACGCTCATCCAAGTATTCACTTGATAGTTAGCGAACATATTACCGAACATACGTGTACGGTTGTCGCTTTCATAGCTCTTATAACGTACAAAATATGGGTTGTCCCAGAAAATAGGACCAGCACTCACATCAGTGAAGTCACCCCAGTTCCAAGTAGCATTACGCTCTTTGTTAGCTTCATAAGCCGCTTTCAAATCGCTCATATCTGTGTTTACTTGCCACCACTGACGGAAGTTCGTCATTGGGTTCTTCGCATCATAACCTGTACCATAGCGACCTGTTGCTCCGTTATAAGAAACGTTTGCAGTAGCACCTGTTGAAAGGCGATCATTTACTTGTTGATTCACAGAGAAGTTCAACATGTTTTTGAACAAGTTAGAATTTGGCAAGATGCCACTTTCGGTAGTGCGGTTGAAGCCCAACTTATATTGTGTACGGTCGTTACCAGTAGTGAAGGTAAATCCGTTATTATAAGAGGATGGGTTTTGGAAGAAATACGAAGGATCGTTTGCGCCAGCAACCCACGGCGTAGCCTTTAAATAATTCGGACTAGCAGGATCTACCGAGCGCCAATCGAATACATTCAATTTCGGATCGAATTTAGCGCCGAAAGAAGCATCTTCCGTTACAGGAACAATCAAATCATCGTTACCATCGCCATTCAAATCATACTTATAAAAGTATCCACCTAAGGTATCATCATAGAAAGCACCATAACCAGCGCCATATTCTTTTTGATAGGTAGCAAAGGTATTTTTATTGATACGTCCTTGCGACATACCCATATTCACGGTCAAGCCAAAGCCTTTTTTGCCTTTCTTTGTTTCGATTAAAACAACACCGTTCGAAGCGCGAGAACCGTACAATGCAGTAGCGGCAGCACCTTTCAAAACGTTGATAGATTGGATATCATCCGGGTTGATATCGAAGGCAGCGTTACCATAATCATAACCATTACGACCTGTTGTTTGATCGCTAGAGTTATTATTGGCATTATCAACTGGAACACCGTCTACAACGATTAAAGCTTGGTTATTTCCTGTAAGTGATTTAAAACCACGAACCACGATGTTGGTAGAACCACCCATTTGGTTATTTGTTTTAATTTCCACACCGGAAACTTTACCTGATAATGCGCTCAAGGCGTTGTTAGAACGTGTAACAGTCATTAAGGCACCATCTACTTTTTGAGCAGCATAGCCTAATTCTTCCTTGTTACGTTTCACACCTAAAGCCGTTACCATTACTTGGTTGAGGTCTTTCTTTTGCTCATCCAAAGAAATGTTCAAACTTGTTGCGCCATTTACCGCTACTTCTTTAGTAGCCATACCAACCATAGAAACAACTAAGGTTGCATTGCTTGCGCATTTAACAGAATAATCACCATTACCATCAGAAATGGCACCATTGGTGGTTCCTTTCACAAGGATGGATACACCAGGTAAAGGTGATCCGTCCGTCGCTTGGGTAACCTTACCGGTCACCGACACATCCTGGGCCCAAGCCGTCATTGATGTGCACACGACGAAGAGTAGTGTTAACAGTTTTTTCATAAGTGCGTTTGATTTTTAGTTAAACGAATATAATAAAATGATTTTTTAGAATTTAAAATTTCTTAACAATGCCCACTTTTATGTACACCACGTAAAAGTCCTGCTTTTAATTTTCATTTTAGGCAGTACCTTTAGCTTGTGAGCTTAATCAAGAAACTTGTCGGTCAGACGGCCGTTTACGGCCTCAGCAGCATGGTAGGGCGCTTGCTGAACTACCTCTTGACGCCCATTCTTACGAATTACTTTGCGCCAGCAGCTTTTGGAATCAACACTGAGTTTTACGCTTATATCAGCTTCCTCAACGTAATTTTCACCTACGGCATGGAAACGGCTTATTTTAGGTTCTGTAAGCAGCAAGATGAAGGTCCGGTTTATTCCACGGGAAACAGTTTACTTTTAGCCTCTAGTTTGATTTTTTCAAGCATCCTTTTCATTTTAACGCCTACTATCAACACGAAGTTACATTACGAACAATATCCGTATTTGATGGCCTGTATGATAGGTATCTTATTTTTTGATACGCTTACTACCCTACCCTTCGCCCGTCTCCGTTACGAAGGTAAGGCCCTGCAATACGCTCTTCTTCGTTTGGGAAGCATCGGAATAAACATAAGCAGTACACTTTTGATGATCGTGGTGGCTCCAAAACATCCGGAATGGTTTGGGAAGCTCTATCAGCCAAGCATCGGCATCGGCTATGTATTTATCAGTAATCTTTTGGCGAGTGCTTTGGTATTTATTTACTTCCTTCCAACGCTGCTTCGCCATTTACGCTGGCCGGAAATGACTTTAGTAAAGACGCTTCTTCCCTATGCGTTACCACTAATAGTGATTGGCTTTGCGGGTATGATCAATGAAACGTTCGATCGTATCTTGCTTAACTATTTGATTCCAGATGTTCAGGAAGCGAAGACGCAGATTGGCATCTACGGCGCCTGCTATAAGCTTTCTATCATCATTACGCTCTTTATTCAAGCCTTTAGAATGGCTGCCGAACCTTTCTTCTTCCAACATGCAGACAAAGCGGATGCTCCTAAGCTCTACGCTCGCGTCATGTACTTTTTCGTCGCTTTCTGCCTCGTGATTTTGTTTGGAACTTTGTTCTTCATGGATACACTCCAATACTTCATCGGCGTAAAATATCGAGTGGGGTTGAAAGTGGTTCCTATCCTCTTAGTAGCCAATCTTTGCCTAGGCATTTACTATAACCTCAGCATTTGGTATAAGCTCACCAATAAAACATTGGCCGGCAGTTATATTACTATTTTCGGAGCCGTGATTACTTTGCTCATCAATTTCGCCTTCATCCCACAATATGGTTATGTTGCGAGTGCGTGGGCTACGCTTATTTGTTATGCTTCTATGATGCTGGTATCCTATTTCTTCGGGCAGCGTAATTATCCGATTCCATATCCTATCGCGAAGATTGGATTGTTACTAGGCGTTTGGATTATTTTATACAGTCTAGTTCATTACTTGGTGGCAGGCGTTTACAGTGCACACGGAATGTGGGCGTATCACGGAGCCGGACTATGGGCTTGTATTAGCTTGTTCCTAATAGGCTGCGCTACGAGTTTACTTATTGTAAAACGCGTGTAGCGGGATTACTTGTAGCGGCGTTCTCGCCAAACAGTAATGACAAATCCAACAAGCAACAATAAAGCAATTGGAACAGCAAGATTCATCCATATCCAGAAATTCTTTTCATTACGCACCTTCTCACGATCGAGGATACGCAACTTGATTTCTTTCGAGCGCGCCGCGATGACACCATCCCCTTCTGTAAGGTATTGCACGCAATTCAACAAGAATGTCTTATTGGCAAAGGTTGTTTTGGTGAATGGATAATAACCGCATGGATAATTGACCCCTTTCTTATTAACTGGATTTTTAACAATATCACCGTCGGCCACAACAATCATCTTGTTAGGCATACTCTTCGGCACAAACTTTATGTTCATAGAATCTAGCAAGCCCATCGTTTCGGGCGCTAGACGACTTTCATACAAAGAGGTAAAGCTTCCTTCCAACAAAACAGCTACCGCTCGGTTCGGGTTGGTGAAATAGCTCGCTTGCGGTTGCATCTTTAAAGTGCGTAAACTTACAAAGGCCGGACTAAATACAGCACGTGAAGCAGGTGAGCTATGTAATAAGACTGTTTTTAAAATTCCCTTTCCACCTACCGTATCAATGAAGTTCGGGAAGAGGGTTAGAATAGCGTCCATATTCTTCACGATAGGATGTGTGCCATCAGGCATAATCACAGGGAAATACATCCAAGGGAAGAAGCTAGTACGGGGATTGCTTGCCTGATCGTAGCCTGTTACCATAGGTATCGGAGCACAGAGCTTATCTTGCAATAAAGCGCGATTGACACGCACGCCATAACTGAACAATTGATCGTCGAGGTTAAGCGCATAGTCCGGAGCGATATATTCGTTTCGCGTTCTCAAACTGTCGACATCGCCATCCAGCTGATCGATTAGCCATAACACCTTACCGCCATGCATGATATATTGATCAATCTTGAACTTCGTCTGTTCACTCAAAGGCTTAGTAGGCTTTGGAATAACCAAGGCATCTACTTTATCCGGAATAAAAAGGAGTTGATTGATATTAGCACGTGCCACATCATAATCAAGAGATAAGGTCTGGATGAAATCATACATCTGTGGGTCGGACATTTCTCCGTTGCCTTCAGAGATCGCAATTTTTTTACGATTCTTGTTATTGGTGAGACGATGAATGCCTTGAATCAAATTAAATTCCAACAAGGCTTCGGAATTGTTCAGCTGTTCACTAGAGCTTTTTCCAAGTTGTTGATTCAACAAAAAGACCGGATATTCCATGTCTTTATAGCTAATGACGCACCATGGATAAATGATCTGTTCTTTATAGTTGTCTTCTCCTTGCAGATTGAGGTTGATTGGGTTGATTCCTTTTTTCTCCAGTTGCTTACGGAGTTCTTCTTTCTGCGTAGCATTACCTTCTGAAGGGTTGATGAAATCGTATTTAATTTTCTTTCCTGCCACACCTACAAAGGCGTCGAGCATCTCTTTAGTGCTACGTTGTAGCTGACGAAAACCGCCAGGAAATTCGCCTTTCAAATAGCATTTGATATAGACATTATCATCCAACTTTTTCAAATCTTCGATAGTGGCGCTAGTTAAAGTATAACGCTTCTCCGCTGTTAAATCTAAGCGATAGAAAAAATATTGTGCGGCGATATTTAAGGCCACTAAGGCTAAAAGACTGATGAAAAGCCTTTGCAAAGAGCGACGACGAGCATTCATTTTGTTTACCATTTGCGACTCTGTAAGGCGGTTAAAGAAAGCAATAAGAAGAAGGCAATCAAGGTAACGAAATACAAAGCATCACGCGTATCAATTACGCCATAGCTCATTGCGATATAATGTGCGTTGATTCCAAACTGCATTACGATATAATCTAATTTACCAAAGAAACCAGGTAAGAGCGATACTAAATCGAAGCCTTTATACATCAAGAATGAAAGACTCGCGGCTACGATAAATGCTACTACTTGGTTGGATGTAATCGATGAAGCAAATAAACCAATCGCGGTATAAGATGCGCCTAAAAATAATAAGCCAATATAAGAACCTATCATCGCGCCATGATCGACGTTTCCAACCGGACTTGCGAGATGATAGATGGTATAATAATACAAAGCAGTGGGAAGTAAGCAAAGCACAAAGAGCGAGAAAGCTGCAAGATACTTCGCCCAGATGATTTGAAAATCATTCATCGGCTTGGTATACAAAAGTTCTAAAGTTCCGTTGCGCTTTTCCTCTGCGATACTGCGCATCGTAAGGGCTGGTATTAGAAAGAAAAGAATCAAAGGAGAGTTTTCAAAAAGCGGACCGAGGGTAGCATAGCCATAGACTAAGATGGAGCTGTCTGGGAAGAGCCAGGCGAAAAGCCCGTTGAATACGAGGAATACGGCAATAATGACATAGCCCATGATAGAGCTAAAAAATTGCGCGATTTCTTTTTTATAGAGCGGAAACATTTTTAAAAATTAGATGGTCTAAGATACAAAACTCCTACGATTCCTTTAGCCTTCAATCAACAAGGAGAATGTGATGGTTCTGCTTTTCAACGCATCGAGGGAGCGGGAGAAGATCAGATTTTTATCGGGCGAAAGGACGTTCATCATTCCTTGCGAAATTTTCACTTCAGGCGCGAGGATAAAAAGAGGAAAATAAAATTCGAAGCCGAAGCCTAATTCTAGGGCGAAGTCGTTGGGTGTAAGGCGAATCAATTTATCGGCCTTACGCGATTTGGAGAGCGAAGCAAGGTCGTAGGCGTACTTTCCGCCGCCTAACATATAAAAGCGGAAGTCTGATACCCGGTCGGATTTTAGTTTAAATTGAAATGGAATATCGATATAAATATTCTGAATATTAAAACGTGCGATGCTATCCTTCTTCAAGCCAAAATCATGAACACGAAACTGAAGGTTCTTCTCGCCGAAAACAATTGCCGGTAAAATACGTGCGTCGAAGCGTTTTGTTAAGCGATAATTAAAAAGTAAGCCAATATGCGCTCCGATACCGGACGTGGTGGTCATTTGCAAGACGGTATCATTGGTGATAAAATCTTTAGCGGGAAAATATCGAAAGCGAGAATTGTTCACGCCTCCATTAATGCCGAAATAATACTGCTTACGATCGTGATCAAGCTGGTTGAATTGCGCTTTTGCTCCGCTAAACAGTAGCAGAAAAAACAAATTCAAGCAGAAAAAAAACGACTTTTTCATATTACTTTTTACCAATATAAATGCTACAAACTCCGAAGGTAAGCGGAATTTGTTTGCGCTCTTTAAACGTAGCTTCGTCCATCACCTTGAGAAACGCGTCTCCGGAAGGAAAGGCTTGCACCGACTCATACAAATAGTTGTAGGCGGCGAAGTCTTTAGAGAAAATCTTCCCAACACGCGGCAAGATATGCTTGAAGTAGAGGTTATAGAAGGCCGCAAACCAAGGCTTGGGCTGTGAGAATTCTAATACGATTAATTTGCCACCGGGTTTCAATACACGATTCATCTCTTGTAATCCTTGTAATAAATTTTCGAAGTTGCGCACGCCAAAGGCTACGGTTATCGCGTCGAAGGTAGCGTCTGGGAAAAGGATTTTTTCCGCATCACCTTCTAACATTTGAATTTTATCGGTAAGTCCTTTCGCCTCCATTTTCTTCTTCCCATAAGAAAGCATTCCCGGCGAGAGATCGACACCCACTACCCTATCTGGATTAGCAGCCAGGCAAGCGATGGCGAAGTCGCCGGTGCCGGTAGCCATGTCCAAGATTTGTTTTGGATGATCGCGTTTTAGCTCACGAATCGCTCTACGACGCCAGTATATGTCGATGCCGAAAGAGAGTACTCGATTTAGAAAATCGTAACGGTGCGAGATATTATTGAACATATCGCGTACTTGATCTTTCTTTCCTCCGTTTTTATTTTGATAAGGGACAACAGCCATTTTGTAAAAGTACTAATCTTTAAATTGCCAACTAACACCTACGTGAAATGCGCGATCATATTGCGGATATGCATAGCCCGTATAATTTCCTTTTCCATTCACCCCTTGCAATAATTGATCGATACGGAAGAAGATGCGCGCATCTTCGATTCGTGCATTGATAAAAAATCCAAGACTCGGTTGATAGTTAAATAGGCACGTATTTTGCGCGCTGAAGTCGTTCCATAATGGCTCAAAAGTCGGTGTATAGAAACCTTTCATATAGATAGCGTCCATTCCAATTTGAGCTTCTAAAGCATTATTGAAATAATGTTTTTCATAATACAAATTCGCATAGCTCGACATGGTCGGCATTTGTAGCGGGTATGTCATACCTCGGTTCCAACGTACCGCTGTTTGCAAATGCCATCCATTAAGCTTGAACATCCCTTCGATCGACCAACGCTGTTGCATGGTCGTATTGTTGAGCATATGGATGCGGGCAGTGCTATCTAAGTAAACGAGTTGGTTGATGCGGAGTAGATTGTATTTCACGCGAAGGCGGAAGGCGTCTCTGCTACCGAGATGCAGGGTAGCTCCAAGGTACTGTCCTTGATTTTTTAGAGGTGCTAGTGCAATAAGATATTCGATGCTTGGGTTGTTTCCGCTCGGGATAGCAGCACCATATTGTTGTAAGAAATCAGCACTGCGCGAATAGATATAGGCGTGCAAACTATAGTTGACCCAGCTACCTAATTTGCGAATCGACTGGTTGAAGCTCGCACGAACGGAATAGTTGCCTTGATTATATCCGCTGAGATAATAGGTGTTTTCTAGAAACCAGCTCGTCCAATATTTTTTCTTGAAATTATAGTCTTTCTCGATATAGGCATGCGCTTCGAATTGGTTCCAGAAAGGACTTTGTTGAGCAAGCTTTGCGAGGATATATTCGTGACGGAGACCGAATTTGAATTTGAAAGGATGATTGCGTGTTGAATCGCTAAAGCTGTTGCGATACCAATTCAATTCGTTCGAATAGTTATGCATTACTGCATTGAAGACTAAGGAATCACCTTCGGCTAAAGAGAGCTGTGCGAAAGGATAATTGAGCGAGTCGAATTTTTTATCTGAATAATGTTGGTATTGCGAGCTACTACGGAAATGATGTTGCATATACCAGTGCTTGGAAGTGTTTTTCGGACGGTATGTTTGGTTGAAATAATAGATTTCGTCTTTGAAAGTTTGAGTAGCGTTACGGCGCACGGGGACGACGTTTTTGTCGATATAGTTTTGCAGGAAGACAGAGTCGTTGAAGGTCCCCCCATTTTCTTGCAAGCGGGAGTCGTTGATAAGCAAGCCGCCGCTGATACGGTAATTGTCTTTTACTTTATATTCCAGGAAGGCATGTGCGTTTTTGTGTGCGGTCTTTTGGAAGGTATAAGCTCCTTCGGAGCCGTAGTTACGAAACTGTAGCTGTCCGTAGAATTTTTTACCGAGCTGTTGTGCATGCAAGATATCGATCATAACTTCAGCATTCGAGCCCATGGCATAGGACAAGTTGGAATAGGCACGGTGTGTCCGATAGATAGGCGTTTCTTCAGGTAAGAGGCGATAAGTTTGATAAGCGCGATCGCGACCGAGGTTGAAGCCCATGGAATGGTAGATGAAGGGGTCGTCGGGGTTGAGGACAGCGGAGCCAACGGCGCCGGTTAGCATAGTTTGCATAAACCAGGCGGGGATGGACTTTTGATGGGGCTGGTTGAACTGAAAGCGTTGCAGCGTGGTATCTGGGCTGGTGGTATAAAAGGCGCCCATTTTGCTATCGTCGAGGAAGTATTGGATTACCTGAACGGTGTCGAGCGCTCGGTGTTTAGCTTCACTATAGGCGAGGCTATCGCTGCTAGGAAGCGTGTGGGCGGAAGCAATTCGGGCAAAGAAAGCGAGGCTTATAAGGCCAAGCAGGGTGCTAAGACGAAGCATAATGCGAAAGTACAGCACAAAAGCGAAAGAAAGGAGGGAAAATGCGTTTGAACCCTTAAATTTGTACTAATAAAATTTTTAGGAAATGGAAGCAGTAATGAATAGTATCCCAGTAAAATTGAGTGCATCTGCGATTGCGGAAGTAAAGCGTTTGTTAGAAAAAGATGGCGCTGCACGTCCTTTGCGTGTTGGCGTGAAAGGAGGCGGATGTAGTGGAATGACGTATGTAATGGAGTTTGACGAGGCGAAGGAAGGCGATCAACATTTCGAGATTGACGGTATTCATTTGGTGATGAATAAGTCGCACGAGTTGTATTTATTAGGCATGGAAGTAGATTTCGGATCGGGTTTGAACGACAGAGGTTTTGTGTTTAGAAATCCGAATGCTAGCAGCACTTGTGGCTGTGGGACAAGTTTTTCTGTTTAAGAAATAGCTTTGTATTTGGGTAAGCAAGAGAAAAGGCGTACCTTTGCACACGCTAAAGAAAAGCGCTGGTCCCGTAGCTCAGTTGGATAGAGCGACAGCCTTCTAAGCTGTAGGCCTTTGGTTCGAATCCAAACGGGATCACTCTGATAAGCAAGTCCGTCGTTTGACGGACTTTTGTTTTTTTGGGGCGATGCAAGCGCAGCTTGTAGTAGCACTAGAAAAATAAAAGTGAGTGGATTCCGCAGGAAGACACGGACTTGCGCAATCCACTGCACGTCGATACCGGAAGAACTTTAATCCAAACGGGATCACTCTGATAAGCAAGTCCGTCGTTTGACGGACTTTTGTTTTTTTGGGGCGATGCAAGCGCAGCTTGTAGTAGCACTAGAAAAATAAAAGTGAGTGGATTCCGCAGGAAGACACG
>CANGEV010000014.1 GCA_947452995.1 Chitinophagales bacterium | reverse complement strand
TTGACGGAGTGTTTTATCAATCTGTTAATCATCCAAGTATAAAGAGTACTACACTTCCAATTGTTTTTGGATCGGGTAGTGGCCCTAATCCTGCTCTTTTCACTTCTGTAACCGATTCCTATATTGATGATATCGGTATGTGGAATAGAGGTTTAACCTTACAGGAAATACAAGGGTTGTATTCAGCGTCTGTCCCTTGTCCCTCCATTTCTCAAATACAGGGTCTGAATAATGTAATCGTCGGTAACACAATAACATTGACAGATTCTACGACAGGAGGTGCCTGGTATTCAAATAATATTAATGTTGCTACAATCAATTCCTCCGGCCTTGTTACCGGTAATTCACCTGGTCAAGTATTGATATCTTACATTGCAAATATGGCTTGTGGACCTGATACCGCCTATTACACGATCAATGTAAGCCAAAATATTTGTATGCCAAGTTATTTACCTACAAACGGCTTAATAGGTTGGTGGCCATTTTGCGGTAATGTAAATGATCAAAGTGGAAATGGGCATAATGGTACAACTTACGGTAGTTGGAATTATACAAATGATCGATTCGGGAATGCTAATGCAGCCTTTAATTTTAACACTGCTGCAAGGGTCGAGACAAACGCAACAGGAATGTTTACCCGACAAAAAATTTCAATATCTGTGTGGGTATATTCCGTAGATACAGTTTCAAGATCTTGGATTACAAAATCAAATTGGTCAAATGCTCAAAATGAGATGTTTGGAACAGGCCAGTTAGGAACACATTTTGACTGGAGTTTAAAATATAATTCTGGTTGTATTCCTTCATCTGGTTGGCATTATCATCAACCTCTTTTAAATAATTATGTTAATACATGGAAACACTACGTTTTTGTCTGTGATAGCTTGAAAACTACAATCTATGTGAATGGTGTACAGCAAACAAGTTTTATTAATGTAAATGGAATAGATATCTGTAATGGTGGTCAATTACGATTTGGTGCATGGTGGCAAAATGATACCAAGTATTTCAAAGGAAAATTGGATGATATAGGTATTTGGAATCGTGTGCTAACTCAACAAGAAGTAACGAATTTATATAATGCGTCTAGTCCTAGTCCTTGTGTAGCTCCTATTCTTTCTGTATCAGGAGCTACGACTCTTTGTAATGGGTCTTCCACAACCCTTACTGCTTCAAGTTCTAATTATAGTAGTCTTAACTATTTGTGGAGTCCTTCAACAGGGTTGAATACTTCTACCGGAGCAACAGTTGTTGCTAGCCCAACAATAACTACTACCTATACCATAACAGGAACAGACCCAGCAACAGGATGCTCTTCTTCAGTAACTAGAGTTATCACTGTAAAGGCAACCCCTATTCTTAATGTTGCGAACGATACTATTTGTTCAGGAACGAGTACTAATTTAGTTGCATCTGTAATCGGAACAGGGACCTATACGGTCAATTGGTCCCCTTCTTATGGGATTAATACTACAACGGGCTCCACTGTTACTTTCTATTCTCCTGCAAGTGCAAATTATAAGGTAGTTGCAATTAACAATTTGACCGGTTGTTCGGATACAGCTTACTGTAATGTTTTAGTTTTGCCTAAGCCTACTATTTATGTGAACAGTGCAAGTGTTTGTATTGGAGGAAGTGGTCTTCTTCAAGCAAGTGGTGCTAATAGTTATAGTTGGTCTCCGTCAGCTACTTTATCTAGTGCAACCGGGACAAGCGTTATAGCTAGTCCATCCGTCAATACATCTTATACCGTTATAGGCGTAGATAATAATGGCTGCGTAAATAGCGCAGTTTCCAATGTTACAATCACCAATTCTGCACCAAGTTACGTTGCATCTATTCAAGGCCCCTCAACAGTCACGGTAGGTACAAGTGTTCAACTCACTGATTCTACGATAGGTGGTGTTTGGTCATCTTTTGATCCTTCCATTGCAAGTATTAATTCATTTGGAGTGGTAACAGGAATTTCTAATGGTATTGATACAATAAGTTATACAATTAGCAATGGATGCGGAAGCTTATCCGCTTATTTTGTGATAACAGCTATAGGTGGTTCAGCAAATAATTGTTTGCCTTCAAATATTCCAACAAATGGATTGATAGGCTGGTGGCCATTTTGTGGAAATGCGTTGGATCAGAGTGGAAATACAAATAATGGTGTTGTTTTAGGTCCAATTCTTACAACGGATCGTTACGGTTCATCGAACGCGGCATATCAGTTTAATGGTACGAGCGATTATATATATGTACCTAATAGTAGTGCTTTAAATGTAACAGGGACTCAATTAAGTATCTCTGCATGGTTTTACTTGAACCCTCAAACAGTCACTAACAATTATTTATCATCTGGTATATCTAAAGGAGGATGGGATAAAGGAAGTGGCTATGAATTGCTTTATACTTTGTTCAAGAATACAAATAATCGTATCGATTTTCAGTTGTCAAATAGACATGGTGGTTTGCAATCTTCAAATTATACGCTACCATCAATTCAAAACAATTGGATTATGGTTACCTCCACTTTTAACAATGGCGTAGGTCAAACCTATTTAAATGGGCAGCCAATTGTGACCTTTTATAATGGTTTCACGGCAAATCATTTTTTTAGTAATGTGGATTCGTTACTCTTTGGTGTTCGTAATTCATCTAACAATTCAATGTATCAGGGTTTTGTAAAAGGAAAAATGGATGATATTGGAATTTGGAATAGGGCCTTAACTGCTAGTGAAGTATTATCACTGTATAATAATTACAGTGCGAATGGTGCTAGCCCATGTGCAACTCTAAATTCTTCAGTGAGTACAACAATGCCAACTTCTATCTGTGTAGGAGATTCTTGTATGTTAATAGCATCTCCAAATAATCCAACAAATTATCAATACCAATGGTATAATAATGGCAATATTATCACCGGTTCAACAGGAACTAATTATATAGCAAGACAACCTGGTAATTATAGTGTGCAATTATCAACTGGAGGGTGTTCTGATACGAGTAATGTTGTGAATATTACTTCAAATGCACAAGCTCCTAACAGTATTTCTGCTATTCAAGGACCTAGCACTGTTTTGGTTGGTTCGACTATCCAATTAACTGATTCTACGCAAGGTGGAGTTTGGAGTTCTTCAAATCCAAATATTGCGATAATTAACAGCAATGGAATGGTTTCAGGAATTACTGCCGGCATTGATACAATTTGGTATACTTATTCTAACGGATGTGGACAGATAAATACAAGCCACGTTGTTACTGTTAATTCAATAAACTGTGGTTTCAACGATAGTATATATGCGAATGGCCCGACTACTTTTTGTCAAGGAGGACGTGTAGTTTTAAGTGCAGCATCTACTGGTCCTAATTATACGTATACATGGTATAACAATGGCGTTCAAACTAGCTACTGGCCTTATTTTACTACGGACACAGTATATCAAAGTGGAAACTATTACGTTGTAATTAACAACGGAACTTGCACAGATACAAGTAATATTATTACTGTTACAGTAAATCAATCCAATATTCCAAACTTTAACTTGTCGTCCTCTAATGGGACCTTATTGTGTAGCAATGATTCTACAATACTTAATACACATTTGTCACCGCTCTATAACTACACTTGGAAACTAAATGGTAATATAATTACCACTGCAGGTATTCATGATTCCAGTATTGTGGTACATCAGCAAGGTTATTATAGTGTTTCTGTTAATAATGGCGGATGTCCGCGCATTGGCTCTATCTATATTAATGTTAGCGCTGCGAATATTAATGCAAACTTAATTTTGATCAATGGCACTAATACTATTTGTTTACCGACAGATTCTGCAAGTCTTCAAGTTACACCAAACTCTGGATATAATTTCACGTGGTATTATAATGGTACACTAGTGACAAATCATAATGGGCCAACTTGGTGGAATACACGTCAAACTGGTACCTATAAGGTTATTGTTAGCGCAGGCTCTTGTGTTGATACCACAAATGTTTATACGATAAATGCGTGTAATAGTGGAGGAGGTTCGGGTTCTTCAACATGCTCTAATCATAACTTAGATTTTAATGATAAGCATTGGACAAATTGGCAAGGATTTTTAGGTAGCAATCCAGGGTTTCAATCTGCAATGACGAATCGTATTTCTAAAATTGATTCTATAAATGTTAATCCTCGACATTTAATGATAACTGCACCTAGTGTGGATTCATGGACTGGTATTTCAAGACTTTGTCCTTGGGGTGGTGCTGCTTCTATTCGTTTAGGCAATGATAGTTCGGGAGCTCAATCTGAATCCATAAAATATACAATGCAAGTTACGGATTCCATCTTCAGTTATAGTTTTGCATTGGTTTTTAATAGTGCTAGCCATGGTATAACAGACGAACCAAATTTTAAAGTGCATGTTCGTAATAGTCAAGGGGTGTTGATATCGGCCTTGTGTGATTCATTTGCCATGTTGCTAACCAATGTCACATATTCATTGAAAAATGGGGTTTACTATTCAAATTGGTTAACTAGAAATATAAATCTCAAAAATTACTTAAATCAAAGTTTATCAGTAGAATTTATTACATCTGATTGTTCTTTAGGAGGTCATTTCGGTTATGCCTATTTGGATGCGGATTGTTTAGGTAATTATCTTACAAATTTGAATTTGAGTGTAACAGGTAATTCAACTTGGTGTGGAAATGATTCTTGTACAATTACTGCTCCTCAATGTTCAGGGAATTATCAATGGTATCGTAACGGAGTTCTGATTGCAACAACAAGCACAAACACCTTGGTTGTTAAGCAATCTGGTTCATACAATGTAGTGTATATTAACAGTAGCTGCTTTGGCTCTACAGATACTGTTTTAATTACTGCTAATTCTAATCCGAACGTAATCATTAACCCTGTTAATTTAAATTATATAAACTATTATGCGTCTCCGGTTCAACTCTTTGGAGCTCCAAGTGGAGGAACATTATCGGGTGTGGGCTTGAATGCATCAAATGTTTTTTCACCCTCTGTTGCAGGAATGGGCATCAAGAATATTTACTATTCGTATACTGATTCCAATGGTTGTTCCAGTTCAACGTCTAAAACCATCCTCGTCTACGATACCATAAAATGTTCCGTGACAGATACGACGCACTATTATGATACCCTGTACACAACCGTTACAGATACTTTGAAATTCCAAGTCTCATTGACGGGTGTAAACCCTCCTGCGAATTTGCATCAGATTTCTGTTTATCCAAATCCTGCGCATGATTATTTGATGATCAATTTTGGAAGTAATTGGAATGTAATGCTCAATTATCAATTCCAAGTACATAATGTAGCAGGACAATTGGTTGAATCGGGCAATGTTACCCAACAAATGCATAGTTGTAACTTAAATAATTGGACGGGTCCAGGTACTTATACACTTACCATTCGAGATTTAAGTGGACAGCTCAAAGCGAAAAAAATAATTGTCTTACAATAATAATAAAAATCATGAAAAAACTATTTCCAGTCCTTCTTGTCCTTGTTTTAATTCCTATAGCCTTCGCGTGTAAGAAAGGCACCAATTCTACTGGTACTGTCACGAATGGGGTGGCAAGGGTTGAGTTAACTTTTAGTCCAGCTATTCCTACTATTGAATGTTTCGGTGTAGATATTATGGTGAAAAACCCGAATCCTAATACAACTTCTTCACTTATGATTTGTGGCCTTACATCACAGTATATTTCTGATGATTATGCTGTCACAGAAGGTCAAAATTTCACTTGTTATTATAAATATTATGGAAGTAGTATTGTTACAAGTAAAATATATTATAACAATGTTTTAGTGTCTTCCAAATCTTTCTCATTTACTGGGGGTGCGAAGGAACACAACGCTATCTGTAAATAAATCATATGAAAAATACGCTTACTACACTTCTATTTGTACTTGGTTTTGTAACGGCCTTTGCCCAAAACCCTGGTTGGCATGAATTAGGCGCGGGAGCGAATGCACTCAATGCAAATGATTCGATTTTGTGTATGGATCGTATATTTGATTATCATGGGTCCAAATACTTGTGTGTTGGTGGTGCATTTAAAAATAATAATGGCTATCGTTATGTCGCATTATGGGATGGTATTAAATGGCATGAGGTCGGCACCGCTAATAATTCACTAAATGCTAATGGCAATATTCTTGATGTAATGATTATTGATACAAATTGTATTATTGCCGTTGGAGATTTTACTAATGGACAAGGAAATAGATATGTCGCTTATTGGAATGGTAATTATTGGAGTGAATTGGGTGGACAAAATTCTTTAAAGGCAAATAATAGGATAAATTGTATTCAGAAAAAAGGGATTAAACCTAACGTTAGTTTGAATAATTTGTTAGTTGCTGGAAGTTTTACATTAGCAAATGGTAAGCAATATATTGCAAGGTACAATGGGTCAAATTGGGATAGTTTAATAGTAGGTTTTAATGGACCAATAAGGGAAATTAAAAATAGTAATGCAAATTCGATTATGGATATTGTTGCTGTTGGGGATTTCTTTAACCCATTAACACCTAATTATAAACAGATCGGTTTTGGAAGCTTATTTTCACCGAGCAATACTAATGTTGTTTTTAAAAGTAATTTCAGTTACGGAACGCAATATAACTCAACAATTTTTACGTTCGATGAATATGGTGGTGATTTTGTTTGTGGAGGACATTTTACAAATACAAATACTTTTTATGATATTCACAGTTACTCAGGATATTCGAATTTTAATTTGAATGGACGTATAAGAGCCTGTGACGCTGGCGCCCATATATTTGCAGGTAATTTTACCAATAATTTAGGAATGCATTATGTGGCGACATGTAACTACAGCTTTAATCCGTTAAGCTTAACAGAATTAGGGTTTAATTCTATGGCTCCACTCAATGCAAATGGAGAAATTCTTAGTTTAATTGTTGATAGCCTAAGTTGTTTAAATTCTTCTGGACTTATTCAAGCTTTTGCAGCAGGAAAATTTACAAACTCTCAAGGAAAGTACTATGTTGCCGAATATAGAGAAGGCACCTTTACTCCTTACATTAACATTGTAAACGTCTCCTCCGACACTATCTGTCAAGGCACTGCTGTTAATTTTACTTGTACCGCCACCAACGCAGGTAGTAGTCCAATTTATAATTGGTATAAGAACAATAACCTTTTAGGTTTAAACACTACCTCCATCAGCTTATCCAGCCTAAATAACAATGATTCCGTGTGGTGTGATGTAAATCCGAATACACTTTGCGTTTCGTCTAATAGTGTTATTAGTAATAAAGTTCGTATCACAGATTATCAAATTCCACTTTTTCAAATCCAGCCGCAAAACGTAAGTGCTACTATTGGCTCAACCACTTATTTCAAATCTAGTGCAATAAACGCTGCTCATTATCAATGGCAAGTGAACAACGGAACCGGGTATCAAAATTTAATGAATGCAGGAAGTTACAATGGCACATCAACGGATTCTTTAATTATAACGAATGTCAATCTTGGTTTGTCTAACAACTATTATCGTTGCATCGCTACCAATGGAATCTGCTCAGATACTAGTAACTACGCTATTTTAACTGTTAGTCAAGGAAATGGCATCAACCAATTACATGCAGAAGCAATCAACATCTATCCAAACCCGGCCAGCAATCAAATCAATATTGTAAGCAATGCCGCTCGTTATCCTGTAGGCTATAAGATTCTTAACGAACTCGGACAAACAATCTTAATAGGGGAGTTGAAGTCGAATAACACTTCACAAGATATCAGCAATCTTGCAACAGGTAATTATATGCTTGTGGTTGGAACGAAGCATGTGACCTTTGTGAAGAACAAATAACTAAATGGTCAAGGGGGAAAAGGGAAAAATTGGTGAATGGGTAGAGGTGAATAATGTAGGAATGATCCCGATAGCTTCATATCGGGAATGAATAATCGGAGTACGGTTGCGATGCTAATCGAACTCCGATTATTAGTTGAAGTAGTGTTCGAAGGCGCGAAGGCGGAAAGACAATAAGTTTTTATTTAGCAAAGGATTTCTTTTTTGCTTTGAGTCTTCCCACAGCAATTCAAATGCTAATCGAACTCCGATTATTAATTATATACGTGTTCGAAGACTCTAAGGATAAAAGTCACGAAGGTTTTGTTTAGCAACGGATTCCTTATTTGCTTTGAGTCTTAGCGTCTTCCAACAGCAATTTGGAAAGTTTTCGTACACAGATTATTATTCAGTGCGTTTCGTGAGGACACGCAACGGGGCGGTGTCCCCAATTATTAATTATTCGTTATACATTTTTCATTTTCAAATAAAGCCCTGCTTGAAGAGCAGGGCGGCATGCTAATAGAAATAAATGCAGGGACAAAATTTTAAACCCTGCCGCATGGCGGGGTGACATTTTAATTTATTGTTTCGTGAAGACACACAACGGGGCGGGAGGGTTAGTATGCAACTCTCTACAATTTTTCATTTTTAATCATTCATTATCTACCATTGATCCCTTTCCTTAATAGTCTTATAAATGGCATCTCGAAGTTTGGCAGAAACACCAACTTCATTTGCAAACTTTTTCCAGTTCATCACTGTCGTTTCAATTTCATCAATTATCGCTGATGCTTGTTTGCATTTAATCGACTTGCCAATTACTTGCAGATCACTTTTACTTATACCGCTTCGCTTGCCATTTATGCTGAGTGCATGTTGACTCACCCATTGATGATTTGGTTTGAACGCGTGGCATAGGTCGTAAGCAGGGGCCAACTCCCAACTGCTATCTTTTTTTAGACGGAAAGAAAAATTCTTTGTGTGGTCATCGCAGTTTCTTGCAATTACATTGAATACCATTCTACGGAACATTTGTTCGGCCGCTGCATAACTTAGTCTTAACTCACGCATGGTTTGAAACAACTGCTCATAACTAAAGCTCGTTATTTGATTATAATCAAAGTGTTGGATGGCGCAAAATGTTTGGATATGATGTTTTATATTATGTTGCTCTCTGTCAAAACGCATGGTCATAAAATGCGCTCTACCTTTTTCTTCCAAAAGTCGAGAAGGCATCATTTCTATACCACATGAAATAGCCATATTATAATAAGCCATTTCAACTCTGCCATAACCTTCACTCGCACCCAGTTGAACGTCACTCACTCCATCTAATTTCAATAACCAATGTGCATAGCCTTTAGGCGTATTGGTTTGTCCAGATCGAAGCTCTCCCGTCTTTTCGTTATAGGCAATTACTGCTTTTGGTCGAGCGCCACCAGCAGACGTTCCAATCTTTAAAATTTCCAAGAGTGCCTGCTCTTTTACTTTTTTCAAGTTGCTCTTAATGTTTGCTTTTTGTGAAAGCAATTTTTTAGCAATGTCTACCAAGCTCTCCATTTCAATGGCAAAAGCACGTTTGTTTTCTGTGAAATGAGCCGGCTCAAATTCCATCGCGCCCATTCCGCGTGTACCAATGAAGCAAAGCGTTTCTACAGGATTCATGCTGTTTTGCGGACGACCTTGCTGCGCCAACCAGCTATTGATTAATTGATTTCCATATCTGTCGGGTAATACATCTGCCAACAGGCCTGGCAAGCCTTTAAAGGTATCGTATAAATCATTTCTGCCTTGCTTCAGTTCTGGAAAATTATAAATGGAGTACTTGCTTTGAACGGACATTTTCAGTGGTGATAAGTCCCAATTCAATTTTTTGAAAGAGGAGTCATATTCGAACGTTGCCAAATTTGTTCGCTCATCCCATACAACTGCCCCAGCGACTTCGCCCCATATTTTCACGAATGCACTATTCATTTTTACCAATCTGATTTTGTGGAAGATGTATGATCATTCCCGCTAGCTCTTTTTCGTTTTTTTAGGGATGCTTTTGCCAATTGCATCGGACTAATAAGCGGCTGTAGTGAAAATACTTCCAACACGTTTAGCTGTTCAATTACGCGCAAGACTTGAAGCAATGTCGCAAGCGTCACTGTTTCACCTTTCTCTAAAAGACTCAATGTAGAACGACTGATGCCTGCTGCATGAGCAAGCGCCTCTTGTGTTCTGTTTTGCTCTATTCGTTTTGCTTTGATAAAACGACCAATATGTTCTGAAAGCGCTTTATCGCTCATAGAATACCAAATATTGTATGATAAATCATTCATAACACTATAATTTTGTCTTATTGTATGAAATATGATACAAATTTAGGGGTAAATATCAATATTTAGAACTTTTTTTATTTTTAACCACGCAAATGATTGAAGGTGTTTTTACTTTCTTAAAACCTTGTATTATATAACGCAGAGAAGTCGGAATTATTGCGTCAACCAAATTCTGTTTCGTATTATTCTGTTTCGTGAGGACACGAACCAGGACATTGGTATTATTCTGTTTCGTGAGGACACGAACCAGGACATTGGGGTGAAGGGTGATCCCGATGCAATCGGGAGTGAATGGTGAATGATAATTCCTTTTTCCCTTTTAACCTTTCCCTTTTCCCCTTTCCCTTTTAACTTTTAACTTTTTTCCCTTTTCCCCTTTAACTTTTCCCTTTTAACTTTTCCCCTTTAACCTTTCCCTATTAACCGTTTTATAACCCTCGTCATCTTCGGCTCCGCAATAGTAGCAGCCCTGATCACGTCTTCGATACTCACCTCGTGTGGATCCGCGACGTTACCTAAATCGGTGATCACACTAATCGCAAACACTGGCAATGACATGTGATGCGCCACAATCGCCTCCGGTACTGTACTCATCCCCACAACATCCGCACCGATAATCTTCAACCAACGATACTCCGCTGGCGTCTCTAAACAAGGACCCTGTACCGCCGCATATACGCCCGCATGACAACGAATCCCTTCTGCCTGCGCTATCTCCATCCCGCTCTTGATCATCGCTTGATCGTATGTAAATATCATATCCGGAAAACGCGGTCCTAAGCTCGCTTCATTCTTTCCACGCAAAGGATGCTCCGGTAGTAAATTGATGTGATCATTCAAAATCATCAAATCACCCACCTGCTGCTCATCGGGCTTCAAACCACCACTCGCATTCGAAATCAACAAACGCGCAATCCCCAAGGCTTTCATCACACGCACCGGAAAGGTAACCTGCTGCATCGTATATCCTTCATAATAATGAAAACGACCACTCATCGCTATCACGCGCTTGCCTTCCAAATAACCGAAAATCAATCGACCACTATGACTCTCTACGGTTGATACCGGAAAATGCGGTATCAACGTGTAGTCTAAACTGTATTTTATGTCGATGTCTTTCACCAAGCCACCTAAGCCTGTTCCTAAAATAATCCCCACTTCGGGTAAAAAGCCTTGCGTATTTTCTAAAATGTATTGTTTTGTTTCTTCTATCTGAACTAATAATTCCATGTTCTGTTTTTTGTAAATTTAAAGATACTAATCAAAGGGCGTGCTTAAAAATTTATACGCACTTGGTGTGAAATTCTTTCTTTTTCGCATCTTTATTCTATGTCACGTTTCTTACTTGTTTTTAGTTCGATCCTACTTTTTCTTGCGTTCTCCGGCAGTCTGCATGCGCAGGTCTGTGGCGATCAAGACTTTTTATATGTTTTTGTTATTCATCCACATCTCGAAGAGGATACGGCTGTCGTTAAAAATTTACGCATCACCTTGGTCGACCAAAACGACAAAGCCTATACGAGGAAAGTCTTATCTGGGGTACATGAATACGAATCTGCCGTACTGCAGGACGTGCCGCTAGAATTTGCGTTCAATCAAGAGGGAAGAGTAATAGCGGATATTGGAGAAAACTATTATATAGTAATAAATTCACATCTGCCTGCGCACAAAGCGCCTGTCTATATTGCCAAATTAAGTTTTAAAGGACAAACGATTCGTGTACGTCTTGATCTGAATCGTAGTCTGAATGTTTGTCAGAATCATCTCTTCGACAGCAAAAGTGAACGTCGATATGTGAAGCAGTTGAAGCAAGTAAATGGAAAGAAATTTCATGCGATAGATGTCAACTTGCAAAAGCCAAATCTATCAACGCCACTTACAACGCCCCTTAGACGTTTGATTTATCGATATTACTATGATACCTTGGCTGGATCGAGATCTATCGATACAAAAATTACTGTAGATAGAATTGAGGTGATCGACTTTGAATCCTTACAAATCGTTCAAACCATTAAACCTTCGAAGCGACATTATTTCTATGCAACGCATTTGAAAGAGTCCGTGATGGAACGAAATGCAATGGCGCGTCGCCCCGTTCCTGCTATTTCTGATTTGGTGATCCTCACCGGAGAGGAGTATCATGGTAAAGAGTATTTTCCAGAGATACATCACGACTATTGGCTGTGGGATAGCCTAAAACAGGCGTATACCAGAAATGCACTGATGAGTGATTATGCAAATGTCATGCTGACGGATTCCATCCCAATTCGTTATTGGATAAGTGAGGATGCGCAAAACAAGTATATTGATTTCTATAGTTTACATGATAATGCATGGCGCCCTTATCGTCATACAGTAGAACGCAAGCCACCACCACCGCCTGTTCAGCATCCGCTTGCCGGAAAGAATTGTGTATTGCTACAACAAAATTATTTTTTACTGCCTGTTCAATGTCCGACAGGTACGAATGCTTATTATGTTTCGGTCCGTGACAGCTTTCCTATTACCAATCATTGTAATGAAGCCGTCGTGTTAGAAGAACTGCGAAGTGCCGAACAGAAGGCCTTTTTACTAGGGAAGCGCTGGGCTGCACATGAAACAAATTACCTTACATATAATGATCAAGTGGCGGTCAATCCAAATGGTATTTACAAAGTAGATCGACATCTCTATTTAAAAACGGCTTCGGATTATGGGCAGTCGCTCACTTATGAATTTTATGTGGCCGGTGCCAATACGAAGCGTTACGATTCAACTAATAGTCGAATAGCGTACTATGAAATGTATGAAGCGGATTCACTTAGTTTGATGCGTTTGTATGTTGATGAGAAGGGGCGTGGAGTGAGCTATGGAAAACTATTACGAAGTAATGGACGCAAAGTAGGGCAGTGGATTTATTATCAGTATTCGAATCAAACGCAAGCCGAACAGCAGAATGTGCAATATGATAAGCTGTTGCAGTTTATGTTTTTGTATGATAAAGTTGGCGCGACGCAAGTTGATTTAAAAAACAAGGAACTGTTAAAAGTAGAAATCCTCAAACATTCTATTGATGGGCGTTCACAGTGGGTAAAGCTTCCGTATGCGCTTAATCAAACTCTGTTTAATACCTATATTGATTCTTCGGCACGTGCAATTCGTTTTAGCTATGGAAGTGATTTAACTGCGGAGTTTCGATTTAGCTTTGAGAAATTGTCTAACCGTCACATGGTTAATTTGCAATGGGTGAAGGAGGGCCAATTTAATTATTACACGGGAGGTTTAAAAACACCGATTCCATTTCGTAAGGGAGAATATGCACTTTTGTGGAACACAGAATATTTGCAAAAGCAAAAGGATGCTACAGCTGAAACGTTTTTGAATCGGGAGTGGGAGCGTTTGAATAAGAAGTATCCGATGTTCCGCATGCGCATTGAAGGCTCGCGGCACAGCTTTACGTATCATTTAGTTGCAATTCAGTATGACTCTCTTAGAGTGGCTCATGCCGTGAATAATTTATTGAAAGAGCCTTCTGTGCGTGCTTTATCGCTTATGATTGGAGAAGATAGTCTGCATGGCTGGTATGCTGATCATAGTATTTTTGTACAGGTAAATTATAATATGCGGAATGAGGCAGCCCAAGCTTTGATAAAGAAACATCATTTCGAAGCTGTACGGGCAGAAGGCTATGCTTCTAATTATTATCATGCTAGCTATTATAAACCATTGCTCGATGCTGCATTTTTAAGGGACTTCAAATTACTGAGTGAAGAGCCCGGCGTGGAGAGTATTCATTTGAATATGTATCGTCAAATTGAAATTGATGAAGGTCCGACACCAGGGGCGCATATGTTTAAGGATTGATGAATAATTAATAGTTAATAGTGAAAGGTGAATAGTGAACAATGAATAATCGGAGTGCGGTTGCGATGGTAATCGAACTCCGATTTTTATTTGAACAAGTGTTCGAAGACACAAAGGGCTAAAGACTCGAAGTTTTTATTTAGCAAAGGATTCCTTTTTGCTTTGAGTCTTCCCACAGCAATTTAGAAGCTAATCGAACTCCGATTATTATTTGGTGCGTTTCGTGAAGACACGAAACATGGCAGAAAGAAGAAATTTACATCCTTAAAACTGCACCAAATAACCAAAATGTATTTTCGCAGAACGCCATTGCACGGGCGTTTGATCGGTTTTACCATAGGCATAGGAAACCTGAAATATACCTGCTTTCGTTTCAAAGGCTAGTCCCGCTCCGAAACCGAGCGGATGTTGCGTGACATGTTGGGTATAGGTATAGAGCTCCGTATACGCCTGGTCCATGAACAGATAGACGAATGAATTGCCTTCCAATATATAACGCAATTCAGCTGTCTGAATGCTATAGCCAGTAAGAGGGAACGTTAATTCGTTAAAGCCTCTCAAGGTTTTAAATCCACCAATACGCTCTACTTCATTATCGAATGCTTGTACTCCCCATCGCTTCGATGCTCTCAAACCAAACTTCATTACAAGATGTTCTGAAAAAGGAATATACGCCGCTGCCTGGCATTGTAATGAAGCCATCCACTGATTTTTATTCAACGTATCATACATCGCTCGAAAGCTATTGATTGAATCATAATGATAATCTAACGCAATGATCTGATTATTGTAAAACACCTTACGCAAGCCGCTGCTAAGGTTTAATCGCGCTTCCCAGCCTTTATGTGGTGCAATTAAATTATCCGTCGTACGCCATTTCATCTCCGCTCCGATACTCTGCGTCCGACCATCAATTTGCGCAGGTAATTTATGTGCAGCAAGAATTGCTACGGTATCTACATTCAAAAGAATTGTTCGAAACGATTTATAATACCATTGTATCGTATTATTCCCTTTATACCATTGCATAACACCCGCTTGCGTTAGAACATTCAAACTGCTGGTATCATATTTATTTATATCTAAGCTACCTTTCAATCCAAATCGCAATTTAAAGGGATAAGGATGCGTATAGTCGACATGTAAGAACTTCGTTTGATCTGGATTCAACTTAAACGTCGTATTAAATTCATTGGCTGATTTATTAATATTCTCCAAGTGAAATTCCCCATCGCCCGTCCATTGCACATTGCTTCTAACACCGACAGTGCTAGTATTAGCTGGCACAAAACCAATGATGAAATTAAATCGATTCGACTGTTTCGGTAGTAGCGAAACATATAACAAACTATGTCCATCCAAGAAGAGTACTTCCGCGGGCTGTGCTACTTTAACGAAGCTCAAATTCTTCAAATTATTATTCACCGCTTTTATAGCAGATTCATCATACGCCTTATTGGCTTGTAAGCCTAAATACCGATACAAAAAGGGATATTGTACTTGTACGGCTTCTCTTTGAATGATGCTGTCTAAAACGATAAAAGGACCTGTATGAAAATCTAAATGTGCACTCAAGGTTCCGTCTCCGATATAAATACTATCTAGTCCAATCTGTGCAAATGGATAACCGTGGTTTTCTGCATAGGTTAAAACATCCTCTTTGAAGTTGCTAAACGCTTTCGGTCGGATACGCGTATTTTCTACAATCGGTAAGGCTGCATTCACTCCTTGTAGCCAAGATCTATCTTTATCTGAAATTTTGACCTTCGTCCAGCTAAATGCTTTTCCGGTTGTAAAATAAACATCGAACAGTTTTGTTTTATTCGCATATTTAATAGAATCGCATTGCGCCAATAAATAACCCTTTTCTTGCCAACGTTTGAACTGTTGTAGTACTTGCTTGCTTGCATCTGAAGAATCGAGTGCCGTATACGGTAATCGCTTGCCTCCCGTATTTTCGATAGGGAAGAGGCCATGCCATTTAATACGCACCTGTGCTAATGACGGAAGCACAAGGAGTAAAAAGAGAAAGGACAAAAGCCATCGACGAATCATACCCAAAAATAAACAATGCCGTGGATATGCACGCTTTAAAACGTTTTGTTCGTCGTTAATATTTTACCATCTAATAATTCAATCACGCGATCTGATCTTTTTGCGAAGTCGATATCATGTGTTACCGCTACGATAGTCTGACCATACACATGCGCTAACTCCTTAAACGTATCAAAAACGATATTTGCATTTTTTGAGTCCAAATTACCGGTCGGCTCATCACCCATGATAATCAGCGGATCGTTAATCAAAGCTCGTGCAATCGCCACACGCTGTTGTTGTCCGCCTGAGAGCTTCGAAGCAGGCTTCAAGGCCTGATCTGCAAGATCGAGTGCTTTCAACTTTTCGTATGCGCGTGCTTCGATTTCTTCCTTGCTATAACGACCTAACTTCAACGCAGGAATCATGACATTGCGTAAACAAGAGAACTCCGGCAGCAAATAGTGAAACTGAAAAACAAAACCAATTTTTTCATTGCGGATATCGGCCAACTCATTTTGCTTCTTCCCCGTAACGTCTTGCCCGTCGATGATTAAGCGCCCATCATACTCCGTATCCATAGTGGATAGAATATATAGCAAAGTCGACTTTCCACTGCCCGACTTACCGATCAAGGATACAAATTCTCCACGGCGTACATCAAAACTGATATCATCCAAAACGCGAAACTTCTCCGGTTCGTAGAAGTATTTGCCAACACCTTTCGTTTCTAAAATTATTTCTCCCATGTGTTATTTTCTTAGAATACTTACTGGATCAACGTTTGCCGCTTTACGTGCGGGAATCAATCCTGCAAAGAAGGTGACTAAAATACCAATGATTGCACCGCGTAAATAAACAGTCCACTCAAATTGAATAGGGAAATAGCCGATATCGCCTCCGAGATATACTTTCGACATGCGATAGATCAGA
This sequence comes from Chitinophagales bacterium, assembly GCA_947452995.1. Classification (GTDB taxonomy): domain Bacteria; phylum Bacteroidota; class Bacteroidia; order Chitinophagales; family CAIODY01; genus JAHEYX01. Next base: position 47,127 of record CANGEV010000014.1, on the reverse strand, counting down.
AGCGTCGCTAAAATTAAACCGAACAAAACACCGATAGCACCGATGATTAATGCCTGCTGCACAAAGATGCGCGTTACATCACGTCCTTTAAAGCCCATCGCTTTCAATATCGCGATGTCATTCATTTTCTGACTAATCGTCATGCTTAAGATATTGTAAATCCCGAAGGCAGCCACAATCAATACTGTGAATGAAATAGTCCCTAAAATCACAGCACGCATTTTACTAGCGGAGACGAAGGTTGCATTCGCCGTTTGCCAATCCTCTGCTTTATAACCGGTCATCACTGAAAACTTGGCTGCATATTTCGGCGCTAAATCGTGGTTTGCAATTTTCACATTGATATCACTCACATATTCTGGTCCTTTCAAAAGTATTTGCTGCGCTGTTGCAATATTCATATAAGAACGCGACTTATCGACTGCAGCGTTGGCTGTCTTGAAAAGACCTACTACGCGAAGTACCTTAGGGACATTCTTTGGAGATGTTAAACTGATATTATCACCTACTTTCACACTTAATTTTTCTGCCACGCCAACACCGATGATAACGCCATTCGTAGTCGTGTTTAAGTCGTGCAGATTTCCCGCCACCATCGTACTTTGAAGATCGAATAAGCGATCTGCCTCATCGATATTTACGCCAATTGTCGCACCAGAGAATTCTGATTCTCCTTTATGATAAAATACTGGACTCGCTACTTGTGCACTCACCATTGTTACGCCCTCTTGTTTACGTAGTAAATCCATGATAGCATGTGGATTGACAATCGTTTTATCGTTAGGGACAATGTTTGGGTTCGCTAGGAGATTCAAGTGTCCATTCTCTTCTTGTGGAATCAGAGGCTTACTGATTTCATCATCGCGATAAATACGTACATCCGCAATGCTCTTGAAAATCATATTATCCGAAAAACGACTAAATCCCATCATCATGGAATTCAAAAAAATGTAGATAGCAATACCAATCGTAACCCCAAGCGCAGCTACGATCGTTAGTCGCTTCTTCGACGTAATATAGGTGAGTGATATCTCGCTACTGACCGGATGTTGATACTTTTTTTGCATCCGGTTTATTTTAAATTTTCTACTAACTCATCCGATTCACTTAATCCTTCTGTTACTTCTACATAGTCGTTTGAAAGCAGTCCTGTTTTAACAACGATTTGTTTTTTATCTTTTGCCAAGGTTACTTTATTACCGTAGTCGAGATATGATTTAGGAATGATGAGCACTTGTTTTCGTTCACCTACAATAATATTCGCCTCTAACTGTGTCCCCACCAAAGGAAAGTCGAGGCTATCGGTGAAATAAAGTTTGACAATATAACTCAATGAGCTCTGATCGAATTTGGGCATGAGTTGATGCACGCTCGCGTGATATGTTTTTTCTTTATTCGTGTTCAAACGTATTACGCAGCTTTGTCCTTCTTTCACCTTACTCATGCTTGTTTCATCTACATTCACCTTCGCATAAATTAATTGCGGATTTCCCAAAACAGCGATGATATCACCTTTGCGCACATAATCACCCAACTGCTTACGACGTTCATATACACGCGCATTCGACAAAGCTCGTACATTGTTTTGATCTTGAATGATAGCACTTAGTCGACTATTATTTCGTTGTGCAATTTCCTGTTGACGGGCGCTTACTTTTAATGCTTCATATTGATGATGTAAGGCGTCTGCATTTGCTTGTGAAGTACTAGCAGCCAACTGTGCATTTTCAAACTCAACTTTAGAAACACTCCGTTGATAATATAAACGTTCGTAACGCTGTGCTTGTAACTTATCTTCCTGTGTCTTTTTTATCGCAGCTTGTAGATTTGCTTCAATTTGTTGTAGCTGTGGTGCTTTCTCGGAAGTATTATCGCGCGCAATTTGATGTAAGGCTTCGCTATTCGTTGCGTTGACGATATTTTGTGAATTATCGATCACCACCATCAATTGCCCTTCTTTTACAATATCACCTTCTTGAAAATTCAATTTTGAAATATAGCCATCGGTTTGTGCCGTAAGATTGTATTGGTCATCCGCTTCTAAAACACCAGAAGCAAAGACCATTTCGGTGATGTCTTTCTTTTCTGGATGAATGCTTTTTACTTTTGTGCCGCAAGCCATTAGGAAGATGCTCGCACCGAGTAGGAAAGTATATTTTTTCATGTGTTTATTGAATCGAGTTTTGAAGTATGATGCGTGCTTTTGCATACTGAAAGGCAGCTGCAGCGCTCTCTGTATTTAGTTTTGCATTTAGCCATTCGTTGAGTGAGCTAATTAGTTCGAAGGACGAAAAAATTCCCTCCTTGTAAATAGTTAGATTGCGTTGATAGCTATCTTCCTTTAATCGTTCGATAAGTAGGGTATTCCGCCATGTATTGAACGCCTTATCATATTCTAACTCTAGTTGACGATTATTAATGCTGTCTTGTAAAGCTGCGTGCTGTGCGTTGTTACGAGCCATCTGCCAATTGATTCTATCGTTACGTACATTCGCAATTTTGTTGACATCCGGGACAATTGGCATACTCAAACGTAAGCCATAATAATTGGAGAAATATACTTTTTGCTCATCAAAGAAATGATTGTTTGTGTTTTGTTGAACCATAAAATTACTTACCAAACTGATATTTGGTAATAACCAAAGTTTATCGGCATTTAGTATTTGCTGCTGATATTTTTCTTGCATCCTACCTTGAAGCGTGAGTAGGCTAGCAGTCGCTTTTATAGGATCAACGACATTTGCATAGGGTAATGAAAGCTGTTCATCGAATTGTAGCTCCGTATTCATAGGAATATCACATAATCCTTTTAGAATCCCAATTTGGATTTGTAATTGTTTTTCGAGCTGTTGTACTTTGTCGCTAATTAAAAGTTGATTGGCTTGAATATTGTTTAGGTCTTGAACGCGAAGTATTCCTTCGTTGTATTTGAAAGTAATAATACCAACAAGCGTATCATTATTGCCTAATAACGTACGACTTGACTTTAATTGCTCTTGTAAACTGAGCACATTATAATAGGCTGCAGCCACGCTTTCTAAAAGATTTTTTTTTGTGATAAGTCGATTTGCTTTACTTAAAGCCTCATTCGCTTTGGCCGTTTGGATACGCGCCCACAAACTAGGGTTGACGATATCTAGTTGCGGATTGAGTGTAAGATTACTAACGTATTGTTGCCCAAAAGTTACTGTTTTGAATGTCCCTGGCTTTCCGCCGAAAAATTCTGCCGGTATAAAACTCTGTGGCAGGTTCGCATTATCTAATAGGGAGGCGTTTGCATTACCTGTTAGATTGACCACGCCCCATTGAGAAGCGATGCGCGTATACGTTGCTAGCAAAACACTTTCATTGGCATTTTTAAAATTAGCTGAATGCGTTTCTGCGTAATTTTTCAGGGTTTGCAAGTCTGAGATAACAAGGCTGTTCTGCGCGAATAAATTAACAGAACTACATAATAAGGATATCCAAAGGAGGATGCGCATAGCATTCAATTATAAGAGCCTAAATGTAGTACACTATTGTTGGAAAATGTATGATTTTAATCCGGTTCAAGCACAACGATCTGTTAAAATTTAAAAATTGAAGGTAATTGCTTCTTTTTCACCGATTATAGTATAAAACTTGACTAAAGTTTAGCATATTCGGGACTTATAAAACTACCATTCATGCAAAAATTATTTACTATTCTTTTTGCTTTCCTATTATTGCTTGCTTCTTCAGCTGATGCGCAAGTAACTGTTAAGACGGAAAGCTTTGACGGAGCGACCTTTGCTCCTGCTGGTTGGGTGCTTTACCCTGCCACTACTGCTAGTCAGGCCGTATGGACACGCCGTACCAATGGCGTTGCTCCGAATGGCGCTTTGTTACCTCATTCAGGTACGGGCATGGCTTCTTATCGCTCGAGTTCCACCGGTACAGCTATCGGAACGCAACAAGCGATGATTACGCCAGTTTTTGATCTGAGCAACCGTTCAACAAACAGCGCAGGTATCCGCTTTTGGATGTACCGCGACAGTACCTTGTTGGCGAACGTAGACAGTATTGATGTATTTGTGAATACAAGCGCAGATACGGTGAACGCGACGAAGATTGGTACCGTAGCACGTAATCGTTTTTTAAATATTCCTGATACCCAGGCTACAAACCGTTGGGCGCAATATAGCTTCAATTTCCCTGCAAGCTTTACAGGCGCAACAAACTATGTAATCATCCGTGGTACTTGTCGTGGTGGCGTTCGTATTTATATTGATGATGTAGAATGGGATACTTATCCAAATCAATGTACCGGTACACCGAATGTTGGTTCAATTGTATTGAGCACAACTAAAATTTGTGGAGGTACTGGATCTTCTAATTTAAGTCTTACTGCTCCAATTAGCGGCGTAGGCGGTATTTCATATCAATGGGCTTCTGCAAGTACTATTGCTGGTCCGTTTACTAATTTCGGTACTAATAGTGCCACCGCGACAACAGGTACAATCACTGCAACGACCTATTATCAATGTACTGTAACCTGCTCCGCTTCAGGCTTGACTTATCTTACGCCCGTTGATTCGGTGGTTGTAATTGCAACCCCTAATCCGACTGTTACAGCGACAGCAGCAGCTAACCCTGTTTGTTCGAACGCTGGTAACACACTCATTACCGCTACAGGTGCCTTAACCTATACTTGGACACCAGCTTTTGTGAGTGGAAATGCTAACGCAGATTCTGTTTACGTTGCCCCGACGACTACAACGAATTATACAATTGTTGGTACGGATGCGAATGGCTGTAAAGGTACTGGTAATATTACTTTGACAGTTCGTACAGCTCCGAATGCAACCATTACCTCTAACGTTGCTGGCAATACAATTTGTGCCGGTAGCACCGTTATTCTTACAGCTCCTACAGGTGGCACGGTTACTTATTCGTGGACAGATGGACATACAACACGCCGTGATACAGTAGCACCAACCGTAACTACGGTTTATGGCGTAACAGTAACTAGCACTACCTCAGGATGTTCGAATACCGATACGATCACTATTGTAGTTAATACAGGAAGTGTCCCTTTAATAACTGTGTCACCTGCTGCGGGAACCTATTGCGTAGGAACACCTTTAATGTTGGTTGCTTCAGGTGCTAGCACTTATTCATGGACACCTGCTACAGGTTTGAATACTACAACAAGTGATACTGTTTTCGCCTCTCCTTTTGGAACAACAAACTATACTGTTACAGGCTCCAATGGTGCTTGTCCGGGCACAGCTACTGTAACGGTAACGGTCAATACGCCACCAACTAAATCGCCGATTACTATTTTATCAGGTAATGATACTGTATGCTCCGGCACAACCATCATCTTACGCGGTAACCCAACAGGTACTGGTTATACTTATACTTGGAGTAATGGCGTTGCTACACGTAACGATACGATCGCACCGACAGCAAGCGGCCTTTATATCGTAACTGTAGCTACTGCGGGTGGTTGTAGCGTGAAAGATACTATGCCAATCACGGTTGTTCCAGGTAATCCACCAACCTTGTCGGTAACTCCTTCTTCAGCGACTTCTTGTAGTGGTGCTGCCGTTACTTTAATTGCGTCTGCAACAAACACTACCTCACTTACTTGGTCGCCAAATCCAAATACATTAAGTACAAATGGCGATACGGCTGTGGTAATTCCTACCGGAGCAAACAATAGTACGGTAACCTATGTTGCTACCGCGAGCAATGGCGCTTGTGCTACCTCAGTAAGTATACCTGTTTTGATTTCTACTAACCCAGCAAAACAAGCAATCACTTTCATCAGCGGTAGCGCGAATGCTTGTGCTGGTAATATGGTTATCATGCGTGGAAACCCTTTTGGAAACGGTTATACCTATACTTGGAGTAATGGAGCCTTAACACGTAATGATACTGTTTATCCTACCGTTGGAACAGCATTATATTATGTAGTGGTGAAAAATGCTGCTGGTTGTAGCGTCTCTGATTCTGTAACATTGAATGTTCAACCTTCGCCAATCGTAAATATCACTACTTCTCGTTCTCCGGATCTTTGTCCTGGTGATACGATTACTTTTACTGCAACGGTTACGGGTGGAACAACTACCAACTGGACACGCAACGGTTTCCAAATTCCTGGTGCAACAAGCTTAACCTATGCTACAACGCAAGCAGGTGCTTATAATTTGAATGCAAATAGCAGCAATGGTTGTGTTGGTACAGACACGGCAGTGCAAGTAGTGCTTCATCAAAATCCGACGTTAACTGCGATGGCTATGCCGAATGATACGATTTGTGCAAATGCATGGTTGACATTAAGCGCTAGCACAGCGGGTGTTAACGATTCTATCTATTGGGATAATGGCGCGGTGAATAATACAGCCTTCCCGCTAACAGCAAGCAACGTTTATACTGCTAACGCGACAAGTGTTTATGGTTGTAAGGCGACACCAGTAAGTATCGTTATTACCGCACTTCCTGCTCCGACACATGGTGTGGTGGTGGGTCAAGCAACCATCGTTTTTGGTAATGCCTATAGCTATTATGCTTCTAGCCCAGACCCGAATGTGACGTTCACATGGATTGTCTATGGAGGTACGATCAATCAAGGTCAAAATACCGATACGGTGAACATCACTTGGAACCAAGGACCTTGTTCTGTTTCATTAGTTCAAACAAATAGCATCGGTTGCTCAGATACAAGTGAGTATTTTGTTGCTGCTGATGGTATGGCTAGTTTGAATACACTTCATTTCAATTTGCAACCAAATCCGAGCGAACAAAAGACACAAATCGTTGGTTTGAAAGCGGCTCGTTACGAAGTGCAAGATTTGAGTGGACGTGTTTTAATCAGCGAACCTAATACGAATGAAATTGATGGAACTGGCTTGAGTTCAGGCATTTATTTGATTCGTGTTTATGACGCACAGGGTCGTGCCATTGGTATTGCCAAGTGGGTTAAAGAATAATCAGACGATTTATCATAAAAAGACCCTTTCCCTTCGTTTTTTACGGCGAAGGGGGAGGGTTTTTGCTTTTTGGGAATATGGAAGAAATTCCTTAATTTTCCACGATATAAGACTTAAAACTGTCCTTCTATGAAACTAAAAATTGCGCTTCTTTCCATTGCTACTACGCTTGGTTTATTGTTGAGCACGCAATATCTCTATTCCAACGGTACTACAGGAGCGCCTCCGGTAGCGAATACGGGAGCCCCTGGAAATAGCAATTGTGGATCTTGTCATACAGGGACTGCCGTGAATGGCGGGGGTGGCGGAGCTGCGATATCTGTAAATAGCGGTGCTACATCCTATTCTCCTGGTGGGGCCTCGATACCTGTTACTGTTACAGTATCTGACGCGAGCATGACACGTTTTGGCTTCCAATTAGTTGCATTAGATCCGAGTAATCTTAATATCGGAACACTTACTGCCGGTATCGGAACTGTCCTTAATACGAGTGGTGGACGTACCTATGTTTCCCATTCTATCGGCGTTACATCAACTCTATTCCACACTTTTACGTTCAACTGGACGCCTCCTGCTACTAACGTAGGTAATATCACCTTCTATGCGGCAGGTGTCGCTGGAAACAATAACGCAAGCAATTCTGGCGACCATGTCTATACTACTTCAGTAGTCCTGACACCTGGTTCAGGCTCTTCTACCGCTCCGGTAGCTAACTTCAACATGAAACGTAACAACGCATCATTCACGTATTTATGTTCTGGGGATACGGTAACTTTTAATAATACCTCAACTGGCACAGGTGGCACAACGACCTATGCGTGGGATGTTGACGCTACTAATACTGGCGCTGGTGCTATCGTTGGTGGTACTGGTCATCAGTCGTCTGCTGCTGGTCCGATCTCAGCGATTTATTCCAATACAGGATCAACACCTATCACTATCACTGCAGGCCTTGCGGTAGCAAATGGCTTGCCTCCAGTTTATGGCACCAATGCGGATAGTCAGTCGTATGTATTTGTGGTTTATCCGAAGCCTAGTGCAGCCTTTACGGTTTCACAACAAGCATGGTCCTATTGCTCTAATGAAATCGATACCTTGACCTTGAACAACCCTATTTCAGGGATGCTTTATAATGTGAATTATGGCGCTGCAACCTATATTGGCAGTGCATCTAATCAAGGGCCCTTTTATTTTCAGTTGCCTAATACACAAGGAACGGTAAACGTTTCTGTTACTGCTAGTAATCCTGCTGGTCAATGTCCTTCAACTGCGAATCCTTTTCCTCCAATCTATGCGCAGAATTGCGCTCCGACAGCTTATTTCTTCCCGCCTAAAGTTTCAGCGGCTCCAGGTGCTGCAACGCCTGTTACCTATTGCAATGGCGTAAATTATTACTATTCGGATAGCTCTATGATGTCTATTGTACCGATTGTTTCCTATTCATGGACATTCGGCGGTGGACCAGCAGTACCTGTTCCTGCAACAGCTTCAGGCCCTGGACCACATGCAGTGAACTACCCTATGGGAGGTATTTATACAGCCACAGAAACATTGACAGATGCTGTGGGTAATCAAAATACCATGTCACAGCAAATTACTATTATCAACTGTAACCCTATTCCATTAACAGCTGCGATGTATCCGCAAGGACCGACTTTAAGCAAATGTTTTGGAGAAGTAGATACATTAGTGGATGTATCTTATGGTGGTAACAATGGTGTAATCACCTGGGATTGGAATTGGGGTGATGGTTCAGCACATGATTATGCTCCGAACGCATTCCATCAATATGCGGCTACCGGAAGCTTTATTGCTTCTTTGATTGTTGGCGATGGTGCTGGTTATGATACCGCGTATATCACGATTAACGTTATCGGTCATCCTTCCAATAACGTTGCAGCAAATGACACAATCTGCGCAGGGACTTCTACAGTTGTTTCTTTAGGTGGTAGCGCAACTCCTGGTAATACCTATCACTGGTTCCCTAGTGCTGGTCTGACGCCAAATGCAAATTCTGCTAATCCAAGCGTTTCACCAACTGCTACAACAACCTATTATGAAACAGTAACAGAACCTATTGCGGGCTGTACCTCAACTGATTCAGTAATCGTTTCAGTAGGAAATCCTCCTGCAATCACTATTTCAGTAGGGAATACGTCTCCTTGCCTAGGCCAGCCTGTAACGATCACTTGCTCACCTTCTTCGTTCCCTCCTCCAACACCTACCTTTGCTTGGACATGGGGTGGTGGAACTGTTTATAGTGGTAATGGCGCGGGGCCTTATCAAGTGGCTTGGAATAGCCTTGCTCCGGGCAACGTTACACTTACCATTACAGATCAGTATGGTTGTTCTAAAACGGCTACGCCTGTTGCTGTTACACCGAATAATTGTGGAACTCCGTTTGCCAATTTCGGCTACGGCAGCGCAAAATGGTGTACAGGTTCTGCGGTTGCCATTACAGATTCAAGTTTGAATGTACCAACATCATGGACCTGGAACTTCGGCAGCGGCGCAATCCCTGCTACATCCAATGTTCAAAATCCTGTGGTTACTTTTAGCACACCTGGTATTCATATTATCAGTCTTACCGTTGCCAACTTCAGCGGCGCTAATACTAAGGTAGACACCGTTATGGTTTACCAAACGCCAACATCTTCCTTCAATGCGATCTCTCCTGTTTGCGTGAACGTTGGAAGTATTGTAAGTTATACTGGTAACGCGGACACATCAGCTAGCTATACGTGGGGCTTTAACGGCGGCATCGTGAATAGCGGAGCAGGTCAAGGTCCTTATAACGTATCATGGCCGAGTGCTGGTACGCAACCAATTACATTGATAGTTACACAAAATGGTTGTGTGTCATACCCAAGTAATTTCAACTTAGTAGTCAATGGTATTCCTGTAAGTAAATTCAAATACACAGTGAATCCTGGTTTACTTGTTTCCTTCACAAACCAAAGCTCAGGCGCTACTTCATATACATGGTCTGGTGCTGATAACTTCAATAGCACATTAACGAATCCGATTCACGCATATTCAGCCCCTGGCAACTACGCAGTTTGTTTGTTGGCAACGAATGGCTTCTGCTCGAATCAGTTCTGCGACACAATCAGTGTAAACTGGCCGACAGCGGTTAATAACCTAGATAAAGCAACTCCGGCAGCAATTCACTTTGCTAACGAGGAAAAAACACTTATCGTAGATCAGTTGAGCCTAAATGCGACCCTGTATCTTTATACGGCTGATGGAGCTTTAATGCAAAGTTATCCATTGACACAAAGTCATACAGTGATTCCTGTTAAATTGAATGATGGCATCTATATGGCCGTTTGGCGTCAAGGCGAACAAGTCTTGAATCGCAAATTCGTTGTTAGTCACTAATAAAATAATTTAATGTAGTGTCCTTTAAAAACCTTTCCATATTGTCGTTGCTGCTACTGCTGCTCGCCTGTCGGAAGACAACGAAGGACACTACCATTATTACCACTACCCAAAAGATGAAAGGCCCTATCACTCTGTATGTGCAGGCGCTTCATCACACCTATCCGATTGCGCACATTCGCGTTCATTATAAACTTATTTGCAATACTTATCCCGGAGCTGATACGAGTCTATACGACTATCATGCAACGGCAGATGCGAATGGCTATGTGCGCTTCGATTCCTTGCTTTATGGGAGTGGTTATTTGTATGCGGAAGGGTACGATCCAATCGTGCAAGCAAGTGTAAAAGGCAATTGTGGTGTAACGTTCACCACCACGAACGTGTCGAGTGATAAACAAGCAGAAAAAACAATTTACGTGAGCGAGAACGCTTCTCATTAATGCGCTATTCAGATCTCTCTTTCAGAAAGGCCCTTTTGGCCGATATCCCAAGCATCCGAGCACTGGCAGAAAAAAGTTGGTGGCATCACTATCCGAGTATTATCAGCGAAGAACAAATTCGTTATATGTTGGACTTGATTTATAATGATGAAGCATTGAAAGAACAGCTGGATAAGGGACAAGATTTTTATCTCTTTGGCAAAGAAGATAGTAACCCGCAAGGGTTTATTTCCCTCAGTGTATTAGATGAAAATGAAGCCTTTCTTCATAAGTTTTATATGAGCCCTGAGGCCCAAGGGAAAGGACTCGGCGCTGCTGCTTTTGAACGCTTATTGCGTGAAAATCCAAGCGTTACGTGCATTCGTCTGACTGTCAATCGCCAGAACTTTAAGGCGATTAATTTTTATTTTAAACTAGGCTTCCACATTGAACGCGTCGCTGATTTTGAAATTGGAAATAACTTTGTGATGAACGATTTTGTTATGAAATGGAGCGCAAACTAAGCAAGATGCAGATCACGAATTTTATATTTAACCCATTCTCTGAAAATACGTATCTCCTTCATAACGAAAGTGGGGAATGTTGGGTCGTAGATCCAGGTTATTACGGTCCAGAAGAAGGTGCCGACTTGTTGAAATTTATTGAAGGCAAGAAACTCCGTCCTACAAAGGTTTTGCTGACGCATGCTCATCTCGATCATGTCTTTGGTTTGAATGATTTCCTGCAGCACTTTCCAGAAGTCCCATTTTATATGCATGCGGATGAACTGCCAGTATTACAAGCTGCGCCGGAAGTAGGTGAGCGCTATGGCTTATACTGCGCCGCTGTTACGCGTGCACCACAATTCTTAAACGAAGGTGATACCTTGCGTTTAGGCGATGAAGTGTTCGAGGTATTCTTTACACCAGGTCACTCGCCTGGAAGTATTAGTTACTACAATAAGAATAATAATATCCTGATTAGCGGTGATGTTTTGTTTTTAGGAAGTATCGGACGAACCGACCTTCCAGGAGGAAGTTTTGAGCTATTGGAACAGCATATTCAACGTAAATTATATCCGCTAGCCGATGAAACACAAGTGCTAAGCGGACACGGTCCTACCACAACAATCGGTGCTGAAAAGGCGCATAATCCTTTTGTTCGTCCGCTGACTAACTAATTTGTACTTTTGTCTTTGCTTATGAAATCATTCAAACAACTGCGTCTTGCCCTCCGTCCTTATTGGAGAAACGTCGTATTAAATATCGTCTGTAATATTTTTGCTATCATCTTCTCGGTATTCTCCTTGACGATGATTATCCCTTTTTTGAATATCCTTTTTGGACTCACACCTAAGGTGACGCAAAAGCCAGTCGTTACGTGGAGCGTTACGACTTGGGTAGATGGCTTTAATTTTTTCATGAGTGATGTAATCGCGCGCTATGGTCAGATTCAAGCTTTAGCGATGGTTTGTATTGCGGTTGTTATTGTCTTTTTCTTTAAAAATCTATTTCGCTGGTTAGCGATTTATTTCCTTGCTCCGGTACGTAATGGGGTGATTCGCGACCTCCGCAATGAAATGTTCGGCAAAATGATGCGCCTACCGCTTTCTTATTTTTCCAATGAACGTAAAGGCGATTTGATGTCGCGCATCACCAATGATTTGAATGAAGTGGATTCCGGCATTATGAATCTTTTGGAGAACTTTATCAAAGATCCATTGGAGGTTTGTATCTATCTCGGTTGGATGATTTATAATAGCCCGAAGTTAACTATCATTGCCTTTATTATTTTACCGATAAGCGCCTTGATTATTACCTCGGTGGGTAAACCGTTGAAGCGTCAAGGGAAGAGTGGCCTTACGCACTATGGCTTTTTATTGTCCTTTATTGAAGAGACGATTTCTGGTATCCGCATCGTGAAAGCCTTTAACGGAGAAGGGTTTCAGCGTACCCGCTTTGTGAATGTAAACCAGGAAATGTATAAGATCAACAATCGTATGATACGTCTACGCGATCTTGCTTCTCCAATGAGTGAGTTCTTAGGTATCGGCGCTGTTGCGGCCGTTCTTTATCTGGGTGGTTCGATTGTGTTAAGTCATCATGGCAACCTTACGCCCTCTGGTTTTATTGCATATATGCTTTTCTTCTCGCAGTTAATCTCGCCGATGAAGTCGATCTCCTATTCCTATTTCAATATTCAAAAAGGATTGGCCGCATTAGATCGTGTCAATGAATTATTGCATGCCGATGAGATTATCTATGAAAGTACCAATGCAAAAGCATTGCCGAGCTTCGAACAAAAAATCGAATATAAGAACGTCAGTTTTGCCTATCAAGGCGAGCCTGTATTGAATGGTATCACGGCTACGATAGAGAAAGGAAAGGTGATTGCATTGGTCGGACCAAGTGGTGGTGGAAAATCTACGTTTGTTGATTTATTGCCTCGTTTCTGGGATGTTCAAAGTGGTGAGATTTGTATTGATGGGCACAATGTGAAAGAACTGAAGCTGCATGATATTCGCCAGCACATGGGGATTGTATCACAAGAGGCGATTTTGTTTAATGATTCTGTATTGAATAATATCGCGTTTGGCTTGAATGATGTAAGGAAGGAGGATGTGATTGCTGCGGCGAAAGTGGCGAATGCACACAATTTTATCATGGAGCTAGAAAACGGCTACGATACAATCATTGGAGAGCGAGGCAGTAAGCTAAGTGGCGGACAAAGACAACGTCTAACCATAGCGCGTGCAGTTATGAAAAACCCGCCGATTTTAATTTTGGATGAAGCGACTTCAGCCTTGGATACGGAAAGTGAGAAATTAGTGCAAGATGCCTTGTATAAGTTGATGCAACACCGCACGTCTATCGTAATTGCACACCGCTTGAGTACGATTCAACATGCCGATGAGATATGGGTGATGCAAAAAGGCCGTATCATTGAAAAAGGACACCATCAAGCCTTGATGCAACTCGATAATGGATTCTACCGTAAGTTGGTAGAACTGCAGAGTATGGGAGGGAACACCTTGTAGGTGAAAGGGGAAAAGGGAAAGGTGAAAGGTGAAAGGGGAAAAGGTGAAAAGGGAAAGGGGAAAAGGGGAAAAGGGAAAGGTGAAAGGTGAAAGGTGAAAAGGGAAAGGGGAAAAGGTGAAAAGGGGAAGGTGAAAGGTGAAAGGTGAAAGGTGAAAGGGGAAAAGGGAAAGGTGTTAACCATTCACCATTACCCTTTCACTATTTTACATTCCTTCCGCAACGACAGAAGTAACTTCTGGCACCATGCGTTTCATCAAGTTTTCGATACCTGATTTTAAAGTGATGGTAGAGCTAGGACAGCCACTGCAGCTACCTTGTAATAGTACGCTAACAACACCTTCTTCATAGGATTTGAAAGCGATAGCGCCACCATCCATTTCGACAGCTGGCTTTACGTAATTCTCAAGCACTTCTTTAATTTTTTCGATAATTGCATTGGTATCACCCGTAGCAATTGGGCGTTCAGGAGCGTCGATAACAATCGGACGACCATCTTGAACGTATTTTTTAATGAAGGCTTTTAATGAAGGCGTGATATCTTCCCAAACGATTTCTGGATGTTTGGTGATGGTCACGAAATTATTCATGATAAAAACACCTTTTACAAATGGGAAGCCAAAAAGGTCCATCGCTAATGGCGATCCATTTGCTGATTCAAGCGTAGGGTAGTCGACGCTCTTTGAAGCGTACAACATTTTATTCAAAACGAATTTAAGCGTCTCCGGGTTCGGAGTGGCTTCGGTGTATAGATCTATCGGAGCTTGGGTGCTATTGTCTTCCATGTTTGTTCTTTTGTAAGTGCAAATTTAATGTATTCCTTGCTGACTATACAAGAAAACACTAAAAGAAGCGTTAATGTTCGAAATTTGGAAAGGATTCGTCTTTTCGTCAGGACGGAATGGCTGAAATAGACGGCAATATGGCAGAAAGGGAGATTGGTATTTCATTTGCACATTGCGAGGAAAGCATTAATTTCAATTATTAATTTAATCAACATGAACACGAAACTTTTAGTTCGTATCGGCATTGTAGCAATCATTGCCATTTTAATCTTCGCTTTAATCAGTTCTTATAACGGCATGGTTCGTCAAGACCAGGCGGTTAAAAGTGCATGGTCGCAAGTAGAGACACAATATCAACGTCGTAACGACCTTATCGGTAATTTGGTTAATACGGTAGCAGGTTATGCGAAATTTGAAAAATCAACTTTGACAGCAGTCATTGAAGCACGTGCAAGTGCTACGAAAATGACGGTCAATGCAGACGATTTGAGTCCTGAAAAAATCGAGCAATTCCAACGTAATCAAGGTCAGTTAGGAGCTGCCTTAGGTCGTTTGATGCAAGTGGTAGAGAGCTATCCTGATTTGAAAGCGAGTCAGCAATTTACGGATTTGCAACGTGAGATGAGTGGCACGGAGAACCGTATTGCGACGGCACGTCGTGATTTCAATGAGGCGACGCAAGATTATAATTCTCGCATACGTGCATTCCCTGCAGTTTTGTATAGTGGGATGTTTGGTTTTAAGGAGAAAGGATACTTCGCTGCCGAACAAGGTGCTAGTGCTGCACCGAAAGTTTCTAAGGACGCTTTCGATACTAACTAATCATGTTTAGCTTTTTTAAATCGAAACCCGCAGCTTCTGTTTTTACAACGGAAGAATTGGGTCGTATTAAATCGGCGATTCAGGCCGCTGAGCTATTCACTTCAGGCGAGATTCGTTTGGTGGTGGAGCGTCGTACGAATGGGTATGATGTATTAGATCGTGCTGCGATGGTTTTTAAGAAATTAAAGATGCATGAAACGGCAGAACGTAATGCGGTATTAATTTATATGGCTTACGGAGAACGTTTATATGCCATCTTAGGCGATAAAGGGATTCATGAGAAAGTGACGCAGGAATTTTGGAATACTTTAAAGCAAGATATGCATCGACATTTTTCGCAAGGACAGCTTTGCGATGGACTTTGTGAAGCGATAATGACTTGTGGTCGTTCTTTACAGGAGCATTTCCCTCGTCAAACAGATGATAAAAATGAGCTTCCTGACGAAGTGGTGATTTTATAGTAGAAATAATAATGATTAAAAAGTTTAACGTGAAGCGTTCAATCCTACAGCTTGTCTTATTTCTACTTACGTGGTGTGGCATTGCCCAGGCTAAGATGGAATTTCCAAAGCCCTCTTCGCCACCTCGTTTGATGAATGACTATGTAGGCTTGCTAGAGGCTAGTCAACAGGCCGATCTTGAACGTCGTTTAGTCGCTTTTGATGATAGTACCGGCATTCAGCTCGCGGTAGTTATTTACGACGACCTCAACGGCTATGAAGTCGATGAATACGCGATAGCTCTCTTACGAGAATGGGGTATCGGTAATAAAAAGACGAACAGTGGTGTGCTACTATTAATTTGTCCGGAGCAACATCGGGTTTTTATCACCACCGGTTATGGCATGGAAGGGGTATTGCCGGATGCTACGGTTGGTCAGATTATTGATCACGAGATTACGCCGTCCTTCAAACATAAAGATTACTACGAAGGGGTTTTGAATGGGGTTAATGCAATTATGCAACTTTCGAAAGGTGAGTATCATGACAAACGTGTGAAAGATCCAAAGACAAAGGGCTGGGTCGTGTTATTGTTCATCATTTTCATCCTGATTTTTATATTCTTTGGCCGCAATAATAATGGAAGAGGTGGGATGCACGTCTCGAGTGGTGCCGCGGAAGCCTTGTTTTGGGGTAGTATGATTGGCTCTCGTCGCGGTGGATGGGGAGGAGGTAGCGGAGGATTTGGTGGCGGCGGTGATAGCGGATTCGGAGGGTTTGGTGGTGGCTCTGGCGGCGGCGGCGGTGCCGGCGGCTCCTGGTAAAATCGAAAAATCTGCGATTTTTTTATTATCTTGCACACTCGTATACGTCAATCCAAAACGTAATTGAATTCTGATGAAAAAATATTTAAATAGTCTCTCGCTTTGTGCTGTAATGGCTTTATTGCTGGTATTGACTAGCTGTGGTGGATCTAGTGGACCAATGTATGGTTCTTTAGCTGGTGGTCACATGGCTGTAATGCCAACAGAAAAGCATGGTACCTTCCAAGTAGTTGGGATGAGCACTGCTCCGGCAGCGAAGTCGAACACCGAAAAGGCACAGCCTGCTGCGAAAGCAAAGCCTGCCACATCAACGACAAAGGCAGCTCCGAAAAAAGAAGAAGCTTCTGAAGAAGATGAAGACAGTGATGCAACGCCTGCAGCAAAACCTGCAGCGGCCCCTGCTTCTAAAGCAGCTCCAGCAAGCAAAACTAAGAAAGCGGATGAAGATGAAGCGGATGAAGAAGATGCTAAGCCTACACCTGCAGCAAAAGCAAGCACTACTTCAAATAAAGGTGAAGTAAAAACTACCGGTACTGCGAGCAAAGTGGAAGTAGACGCGGATGAAGAAGACGAAGACGCTGCTGAAGCGAAGCCTAGCACCGCTAAAACGGGTGGTAAGGTAGAAGTGAAAGTAGAAGGTGCACCTGCAGTAAAAGCAAAGGTTGAAGTTGACGAAGATGAAGAGGAAGCTGATGAGGAACCTGCTTCAAAACCGACTCCTTCAAAAGCAAGTGGAAAAGCAGAAGTGAAAGCGGGTAATGCACCAGCTGCTAAGGCAAAAGTAGAAGCGGATGAAGAAGACGAAGAAGAAGCAAAGCCAGCGGCAAAACCTACTCCGGCAGCAAAGCCTGCAACGACTAAAGCAGCGGAAGAAGAGGAGGAAAGTGATGAGGACGATAATTAATCTTTTTTGAAAATAAAAAAAGGCCGGAATCAGCGATGACTCCGGCTTTTTAATTAAAACGATGTTGAATATGAATACTGAAAAATTGATATTGGTAGTGAATGATGATGGGGTTACTGCACCAGGTATCCGCGCACTTGTCGAGGCAATGCATGGATTAGGTCGTGTAGTAGTGGTAGCACCGGATAAACCGCAATCTGGTATGGGACATGCGATTACGATCGGGAGTCCTTTACGATTAGAGTCAACGGATATTATCC
Source organism: Chitinophagales bacterium (assembly GCA_947452995.1). GTDB lineage: Bacteria > Bacteroidota > Bacteroidia > Chitinophagales > CAIODY01 > JAHEYX01. The sequence goes on along the minus strand of CANGEV010000014.1, from coordinate 29,298 downwards.
CTGGCGTAGAGGCTTATCAATGTAGCGGCACACCAGTAGATTGCGTGAAGCTGGCAGTAGATAAAATATTACATCGTCATCCTGATTTATGTGTGAGTGGAGTGAATCACGGCAGTAATTCATCCATTAATGTAATCTATTCAGGAACGATGTCGGCCGCTGTAGAAGCGTCTATAGAAGGGATTCCGGCCATAGGTTTTTCCTTGTTGGATTATGCTTTCGAAGCTGATTTTAGCGCAGCAAAACATTATGCACGTGAATTGGCGATAAAAGTTTTAGCCAACGGTTTGCCAGAGAAGACATTGTTGAATGTGAATTTTCCTAAATTGCCTTTGTCAGAAATAAAGGGAATGCGTGTTTGTCGGCAGGCCCAAGCGAAATGGGTGGAAGAATTTGAAGAGCGTTTAGACCCGCGCGGTAAAAAATATTATTGGATGACCGGGCGTTTTCAAAATGAAGATGCAGGTATTGATACGGACGAATGGGCTTTGGCTAATAATTTTGTGTCGGTGGTGCCGGTTCAATTCGATTTAACCGCACATCATGCAATGAGTCATATTAATCAATTATTATCCTAATACGATACTTTCGATGCAAATAGCTATTGCGCAGTTGAATTATATTGTCGGCGACTTAGAGACGAACACACAGAAGATCATTGATGCGATTGAAGAGTCGAAGTTGAAAGGTGCTGAGCTAGTACTTTTTTCAGAACTTGCCGTATGCGGTTATCCTCCGCGAGATATTTTATTTTATGCGGAGTTTATCGATCGTTGCGAAGAGGCGATGCAGCGTATTGCAGAAGCGTGTGTCGGTATTGCAGCGCTCGTTGGGGCACCGATGCGTAATCCGCAAGTGCCTGGAAAGCCTTTGTTTAACAGCGCTTATTTTATGGCCGATGGCAAGGTGCAACAAGTGATTAAAAAGACCTTGTTGCCAACCTATGATGTCTTTGATGAGCATAGATATTTTGAAGAGAATACCGTCTTCGAAATAGTAGAATATAAGGGGAAGCGTTTGGCGATCACTATTTGCGAAGATTTGTGGAACCTTGATCAACAAAACCCATTATATAGGCATTGCCCGATGGAAGAGTTGAAAAAGTTACAGCCTGATTTGATGTTAAATATTGCGGCGTCTCCATTTGATTTTAAACATGCGGACGATAGAAAGCGTGTATTAGCCGCGAATGCGAAAGCCTATCAATTACCCATTTATTATTGCAATCAAGTGGGCGCTCAAACGGAGTTGATATTTGATGGCGGCAGTTTGGTTATGAATGCGGATGGTAGCTTAGTAGAAGAGTTGCCTTATTTCGAAGAAAGCATTCGTTTGGTGCAGCATGAAAAGAAAGGTGAGTGTCAAAATATACTTCCTGCGTCAGCTTTAATACATGATGCTTTGGTGTTAGGCATACGCGACTATTTCCACAAGATGGGCTTCAGGAAGGCGATTCTAGGTTTAAGTGGAGGGGTAGATTCAGCGTTGGTAATGGTTTTGGCACAACGCGCACTCGGTGCGGAGAATGTGCATGCATTATTGTTACCTAGTGCTTACTCCACAGAACATAGCTTGAGTGATGCGCGTGCACTTGCTATCAATCTAGGTTGCAAGTATGATGAAGTGCCTATCCAGTCGAATTTTGACAGTTTTCAGCAAACACTTGCTCCATTCTTTAAAGACTTACCTTTTGGTTTGGCCGAAGAGAATTTACAAGCTCGTACACGTGGCGTTTTATTGATGGCCTTCTCCAATAAGTTTGGCTATATCCTTTTGAATACAACAAATAAAAGTGAAGCGGCGGTGGGCTATGGAACCTTATATGGCGACATGTGTGGCGGCTTAGCTGTTTTGGGGGATGTCTACAAGACACAGGTCTATGCGGTATGTGAATGGATAAATATAGATCAGGAAGTGATTCCAGAAAACATATTAACGAAAGCGCCGTCAGCGGAGTTACGTCCCGGACAAAAAGATAGCGATAGCCTGCCTGACTATGCTGTTTTAGATGCTGTCTTGGAAGCCTATGTAGAAGGGGAGCAAGGGCCGAAAACACTTATTAATAAGGGTTTTGACAAGGCTTTGGTTGAACGTGTATTGCGCATGGTGAATAACAATGAATGGAAACGTTTTCAGGCGGCACCGATCTTACGCGTTACGAGTAAGGCTTTTGGCTACGGCAGAAGATTGCCGGTGGTTGGAAAGATATTTAATAATTAATAATTATGAATTGTCTTTGTCTTGTCTTGAAAAAAGTGGACAGGAATTCAAAAATGAATAATGAATAATGATCCCGTCCCGACTCCTCGGGAGCGTAGCAAAGGGAGTATATTAAGAATTGTTCCTAGGATATAATAATTTTTGTGGTTTTGGCGTTCTTACAAGATGCACGAATTAATTCGTGCATCTTGAAGGCCTATCCGCGTTTAGCACAGGTTTCTAGATTTTATTATCTAGAAATGATTAAAAAAGCTATATTTATTATCCTGTTTAAAGACCACACTAAACCCACACTGATTAATGAAAAAAGTAGTACTTCTTTTTTTAGCGTTGTGCTTCGTTAAAGCATCGCTTTTTGCTCAAACTTTTTGGTCGCCTTTAAGTGAGAGTTATGAAATGATTCACAGTACACGTGAGATTGTGCCACAGCGTTATACTGCGTGGCAATTGGATATTCAAAAAATGAAAAAGCATTATGAGCAAGCACCGATGGAGTTTACCAATGCTGCACGTACAATGCCTTTGATTGTTCAAATACCAATGCCAAACGGCACTTTACAACGTTTTGCTATGGTAGAAGCCCCGATTATGGAAAAGGGTTTGGCAGATGAATATCCGCAATTGAAGACTTATGGTGGACAAGGCATAGATGATCCTTATTCTTCAATTAAAGTTGATTTTACGGATTGGGGTTTTCATGCTATGATTATTTCTCCTTATGGTGTGGTATTCGTAGATCCTTATTCTAAGGCCAATACAACCGATTATATTTCTTATTTCAAACACGATTACTATAACGCAGCGAAGGCAAAATTTGAAGAATACGGTGTTTTGACGGATGGCTATCAGCCGGTGAAAAGCGCTGCAGCTGGAACATGTATTGGTTCGGAGTTGCGTAAATACCGTCTTGCGGTAGGTTGTACGGGTGAATATGCAGTAGCGGTTGCTGGAGCAAATCCTGCAAAATCTGCCGTATTGAGCGCAATCACTACTACAGTTAATCGTGTCGATGGAGTGTATGAAACAGAAGTTGCGGTTCGTTTAGTTTTAGTTGCTACCGAATCAAACATCGTTTATACAAGTGCTTCCACAGATCCTTATACCGGAAATAATAACGCGAACACCTTGATTAATGAAAGTCAAACTGTCATTGATGCTAATATCGGTTCAGCCAACTACGATATTGGACATACCTTTAGCACTGGCGGCGGTGGACTAGCACAGTTAGGCTGTGTTTGTAAGACTTCTACGAAAGCACGTGGTATTACCGGAAGTCCGACACCAACGGGCGATGGTTATGATATCGACTATGTTGCCCATGAAGTGGGACATGAATTCGGTGGTAATCATACTTTCAATTCTAATTTAGGTTCTTGTTCTGGTAATCGTTCGACGAATGCGGCATACGAACCTGGTTCTGGGACTACAATTATGGCGTATGCAGGTATTTGTGGTAATGATGATATTCAACCGCATTCTGATCCTTATTTCCACACATGTAGCTTCGATGAAATCGTTGCCTATACGCATTTAGCAAGTGGCGGCAACAGTTGTCCTGTTACAACACAAACAGGAAATAATCCCCCAGCGGTTACAATGCCGACTTCTGGAAAAATGATTCCGAAAGGGACTCCGTTTATGTTGAAAGGATCTGCAATAGATCCGGATGGTGATGCGTTGACGTATGACTGGGAAGAGTATGATTTAGGCGCTTCTACCACTTGGAATGGCGGCGCAAGTTCTACTACCGCTCCGGTATTTAAATCGCGCATTCCAAAAACCTCTGGGACACGTTATTTCCCTGACTTAGCGGTGATCAATGCAAACTATCCAGCCAATCCGACCGCAACGATGGCAGGCTTGAAAGGAGAGACATTACCAACGGTTGGTCGTACTATGAAATTCCGTCTGACAGTGCGTGATAATCGTACTGGTGGTGGTGGCGTAGCTACTGGTGGTAATGGTTGTTCCTCTACAGCTGCCTTCTCAGTGGGTATTGATGCGAGTGCTGGTCCGTTCAAAGAAACGGCGCCTAACGGAGGCGAGTTCTGGTCAGGAGGTTCTACGCAGTCAGTAACTTGGAATGTCGCTTCGACAACCAATGCAACGGTGAATTGCCAATTTGTAAATATTTATATGTCGATAGATGGAGGTGTTAGCTATCCAACTTTGATTGCATCGCATGTTGCTAATAATGGAACTTATAGCATCACGACGCCTAATATCCCAACAACAACAACCGTTCGTTTTATGGTTGTTTGTGAAGACAATTATTTCTTTGATGTGAGTGATGCGAATTTTACTATTACGTTTAATCCTGATCTGCCAGCAATGGGAGTGATTAGTTTAAAGCAAAACGCTATGCAGTGGATGTTGTATCCTAATCCTGCAACGGAGAATTTACAAGTGAATATGAGTGGAGCTGAGTATGTGGATGCAACATATGAAGTATTGAACACCTTAGGACAGGTAGTAGCGAGTGGTAAAATTGCTGTTCATGACAAGACGAGTGCGAGTATTTCTGTTGCTGAATTATCTGTCGGAGCATATATGATTCGCTTTGGCGCGAATGGAAATCTTGGAAGTGCAAGATTTGTAAAACAGTAATACAAAATAGTTTAATTGAAAAGGCCTCAATTTGAGGCCTTTGTCATTTGGTGCTATGCTGTAGATACTTGTTAGAAGGCATTTTCATCAAGCTTCCATAAATTTTTTATATTTTTGGGTATAAGCAAATTGAAGCATGCGAATGATTGATAAGTTAGCCTATTTATGTTTCTTAATCGCAAAATATATAGGTTATTTTATTTTGTTTTTGTTCAGGTTGATATTACCTGTAGCAAGTCTTTTTATAAAACGGAAAGGCGTTGTTTTTTATCCGTATGCCTTTATCGGTACGGATGGAGAATATAGAAGGATCAATCAATTTCTACCTTATTTAGAAAAGGACAATATTCCATTTCATGTGTGTACGGTTATGGATCACAAAAAGGCACATGCGCAATATGAGCAAGGAATGCCACAGCGATATTTGTTGTTGATTTATGTTTTTTATCGCAGAATTTTCCAGCTTACTTACGCCTTGCGTTATGAACATGTTTTCATACAACGTGGTATGTGGCCTGTTTACTTTGATTTAGAAAATCCAGTCCTAGAAAAGACATTATATGCATTTAACAAGAATATTGTTTTAGATTTTTGGGATTCTGTTTTTGTGAAGCAAGAAAAGCTAACCGTGCAAAGTTTGAAGTATGCTAAAGCAGTAAGTGTTTCAAACGAATTTTTAATGGAATTTTTCACCGCACATCATTCCAATGTACTACCGTTTAATGTGTCTATCGATTTAAGCACATATCGTGCAAAGACGGATTATCAATTGCATTCACCCATTAGAATTGTATGGACTGGACAACCCCACAACTTAGTTAATTTAAGTTATATAGAAGCGATACTAGCAAAAGTACATCAGGTACATCCACTAGTATTGGTAGTAATAGGAAAGGCTGCTCCAGCGTTTACGAGTATACCTGTTGAACATCACGAGTGGAAGAAGAATACTTTTTATGAATTGTTAGAAACAGCTGATATTGGAATCTATCCTGAAAGAAATACGGTTCATGCGAAGGGTAAGTCGGCCATGAAAGTAATGGACTATCTAAGTGCGGGATTACCGATGATAGGCGTGCCCTATGGATTGGCTGAAGGAGCAGTTAATGGCGAACATTTGCTTGTTGCGGAGAAGGATGAAGATTGGCAGGAGGCATTTAATACCTTAGTGAATGATATCACCTTGCGCGAGAAATTGGGTAGAACTGGTCGTAAGTTGATTTTGGATAATTATAGCATAGATGAAAATTATAAGCAGTTATTGGCCTTGTTTTCAATTAAAAAATTGAACGGCTAATGGCACAAGGCTTGAAAGGCTTATTTCAAAATGGTTTGTTGTATTCCTTTAGCTCGGTTTTACAAAGGGCTAGCTCTATTATTTTATTTCCGATATTCACTGCATATCTAACGAAGCAGGATTATGGAATTCTCTCCTATACCAATAGCTTAGGGAGCCTACTTTTAATCATTGCTTTGGTGGAGTTGCCGCGTGCGATGGGACGAATGTTGTATAGTGCAGCAGAAAAAGATCGAACGCATTTGTACAAAGTAGTTGGCAGTGTACTTGTTGCCGGAGTTGCTTGTTCAACGCTTTTGAGTTTGGCTGTGATAGGCTTGAGTAAATGGCTGCTAAAGCCTTATCTAGGTGACATTTCGTTTTATCCGTACGTACTTTTTACAATCATTAATGTACCATTGCAAACGATATATAGCATATATATATCTTATGTAAAATTTATGCAGAAGGGTAAAGTGGCTTTCGTAACGGAGAACGTTTACTTCCTTCTCAATATTGGATTCAATCTCTTTTTTGTGGTAGCTCTCCACACCAATGTAATTGGTTTAATCTATTCAACACTCATTGCGAACGTCATCATGGCGATGCACGCTTTTCAGGTATTCTATAAGCGCGTTATCAAGTATTTCAGTATTGATATTTTAAAGCAGCTTTATAAAATTTCATTGGGCCTTTTTCCTTTTATTGTTTTAGGCGGACTTGCAGAATATGCGGATAACTTCTTTTTGAATCAATATTCAGGGGCAGATTCCTTAGGTATTTTTTATATCGCTACCACTTTTGCAGGTATATTTTCATTTATAAAAGAATCTTTTCTTTCTTCCTTCACACCTTACTATTATAATTTAAATAAAAAGGGCGAGTTAAGTCCGCAAACTAGTAAGGTTGTATTAGACGTCTTGTATTTAATCGGTTTTTTTGCCATAGGAATTTCGATGTTTAATTCAGAAGTGATTAGCTTGTTATCGAGCAATAAAGAGCTGGTGGAGGCAAGGCGATTTATTCCTTTATTGGTAGGAGGCTTACTAATGATTTTTGTAAGTCAGCTAGTCAACACTTCGTTAATGTTAAAAGCTGAGATTGTACGATATTTTGTGATCATCACGATTGTTTCATTAGTGGTGAATGTGTTAGGCGATTATTGGTTTATTCCTAAATATGGGTTGATGGGCTTGACAATAGTAAAAGTTTTGGCATATACTGCTCAGTTATTGGTGTCCTTGATATTGAATTTACGACTTGAAAAGGAGCGTAGAATGCCTGTCTTACGTATGTGGCTTGCGGCAGGATTTATTTTTGCTTTGAGCTTGTTGTATTATGTCCCAATTCAAGGATATTGGCTTGGTTTTATCTTTAGGCTTGGAATATTTTTAGGATACTCAATTTTATTGTATTTTTATTTCTCGAAAAAATACCAAATCGAGCAAAGACTAAAAGCTCAAATACCCCAACTCTTTAAATGAAAAAAGCATTAGTATTAGGCGCAGGAGGATTCATTGGAAGTCATTTAGTAAAAAAATTGAAGTCAGAAAATTTCTGGGTTCGTGGTGTTGATTTGAAACACCCTGATTTTTCGCCTACGGCGGCTGATGATTTTGTAATTGGAGATTTACGTCGTCAGGATGTTTGTGAAAGTGTTTTGGATGGTCATTTTGATGAAGTATATCAATTAGCTGCCGATATGGGTGGTGCGGGTTATATTTTTACTGGCGAGCACGATGCTGACGTAATGCATAACTCAGCAATCATCAATTTGAACATTTGCCATTTGTGTAATATTCATAAAGTAGGACGTGTGTTTTATTCTTCTTCCGCATGTATGTATCCAGCGTACAATCAGGAAGATCCGACCAATCCAAAATGTTCTGAAGATTCTGCATATCCTGCGGCTCCGGATAGTGAATATGGTTGGGAAAAGTTATTTAGCGAGCGTTTGTATCTAGCGTATCAACGTAATTATAATTTGACAGTTCGTGTGGCACGTTTTCATAATATCTTCGGTGTTGAAGGTACTTGGACAGGTGGTAAAGAAAAAGCACCAGCTGCTATTTGTCGTAAGGTTGCTGAATGCCCAGAAGGCGGTGTCATAGAAATTTGGGGAGATGGTTTACAAACACGTTCATTCCTTTACATCGATGAATGTGTAGAAGGTGTTTTGCGTTTTACTCGCTCTGATTTTTCTGGTCCGGTAAACATTGGAAGTGAAGAAATGATCTCCATTAACGACTTCGCTAAAATGGTCATCGACATTTCTGGTAAAAGTATTTCTATTAAAAATATCACTGGTCCTACCGGCGTTCGTGGTCGTAATTCTGACAATGCGTTGATTCAAGAAAAATTGGGATGGGCGCCTTCTCAACCTTTGGTAGAAGGAATGAAAAAGACCTATGCTTGGATTACAGAACAAGTGAAAAATACGAAAGCTTAACATTCATTTCACTTAGATAAGTTATAAAAAAGCCTCCGTCAAAGACGGAGGCTTTTTACTTTATATAAAATATAAATAAGCTAGTTATGTTTAAAATTTAAACGACCGAACCGCGTTCTGCTTCTTGTGAATTACGTTTTAAGGGATTGGCAGCTGCTTCGTCATAAGCTTTACGACTGCGCGCAATATCCATGGCAGCAAATAAGGCAGAACGGAAGCTGTCTTCACGCGCTTCATTTTTACCCGCAATATCGAATGCCGTTCCGTGATCAGGAGAAGTTCGTACCACATTTAATCCAGCAGTATAATTCACCCCTTCGTCGAACGCAAGCGTCTTAAATGGCACTAAACCTTGATCATGATACATGGCTAAAACAGCATCGAAATACTTGTATTGACCTGTACCAAAAAAACCATCTGCGGCAAAAGGACCCATCGCTAAGATTTTGTTTTCTTTCGCTTTTTGGATAGCAGGAAGGATGATTTCTTGTTCTTCTTTACCAATTTGTCCGCCTTCACCAGCGTGCGGATTTAAGCCTAAAACAGCTATTTTCGGAGCAGTGCAAGCAAAGTCGCGACGTAAGGTTTGGTGTAATAATTCTATACGACGGTATAAACCATCGGTGCTGATGTTTTTTGAAATTTCTTGTACAGGAATATGTACTGTAGCCAAAGCCACCTTCAATTCATCACTAATCATCATCATGAGTGATTTGTTTTGGCCGAAGCGCGCAGCTAAGTATTCCGTATGACCGGTATACGGGAATTCATTGCTTTTTACATTCTTCTTGCTAATAGGCGCAGTCACCAAAGCATCTATTTTACCTGCTTCTAAGTCGTTACACGCGGCGTTCAATGATTTTACAGCATATTGACCAGTAACGGGGAGTTCTTTTCCGGGTGTTAGATTCAGGTCTTCTTCCCAGACATCTACAACATATAAATGACCAGGGATAATTTTGTCGCCGGGTTTTAATGTTACGAAGTTGAAGTGATCGAGATGAAGTTGTTTACGCCACCACGACATACTTTTAGTCGAAGCATACACAATAGGAATGCAATGTTTAAGGATGGCAGGTTCAGAGAATGTCTTAAGGACAACTTCTGGCCCGATGCCATTTAAATCACCAATCGAAATACCAATACGCATCATATTCATAGCACCCTGAGATTATTTATTTAGCACGATTTTTCAAGAATTGGAAAAGGTAACGCATGCCGTAACCGGTACCACCTTTGCCGCGATAATTAACTTCGCTATGCGCGAATGAGCAACCAGCGATATCGTTGTGAACGTAAGGTGCTTTGGTAAAGTGTTCTAAGAATTTACCAGCAGTCATGGCCCCACCATCAGCTCCACCAACGTTTTTAAGGTCGGCGATGGATGATTTCATTAAATCTCCATATTCATCCCAGAAAGGCAATTCTACGCAACGTTCGTATACTTCTTCGCCAGCTTGTTTGAATTCATTCAATACTTTTTCATCGGCATTGCCCATTAGGCCATGACCGAAATGTCCGATAGCGCGAGCAGCAGCACCGGTAAGTGTTGCGATATCTACTACTAATTCTGGATTGTAATTGTCAGCCCACGAAAGCGCGTCTGCAAGGATCATACGACCTTCTGCATCGGTATTCAATACTTCTACAAAAAGACCATTATGCATTTTAATTACGTCGCCAGGAGTGTATTCATTACCGTTGATGCGATTGTCTGTAGAAGGAATTAATCCGATTACATGTAAATCGAGCTTCGCTTGCGCAATGGCGATGAAAGTTCCAAGTACCGTTGCGGCGCCTGTCATATCACATTTCATATAGTCCATGCTATTGCCAGTCGGCTTCAAGCTAAGACCACCTGTATCGTAAACAACGCCTTTACCAACTAATACAATTGGCTTTTTATTTTTTGCTTTTGCAGGCTTCCATTCAAGGATAGAGAATGTCGGAGGGATATTACTGCCTTGGTTAACGGCTAATAAACCACCGAATTTTTTCGCTTGAATTTTTTTCTTATCCCACACTTCTGCTTTGAAACCATATTTCTTCGCGCTGCTTTGAACAAGCTTGCCTAAGTCGACAGAATTGAAAGAAGCAACAGGCTCATTCACCATATCACGAACAGTATAAAGGCTTGCGCAAACGATATTCATTTGATCAATATCCTTTTTCAACTTCGCGTCAGCAACAACTGTGATAGTGCTTAGGCTATTATACTTTTTAGAAGTGTCTTTGTAATATTTTATAAATTGATAATTCGATAAAGCTAAGCCTTCAGCGAAGTAAAGCCCCGCTTGCGTTAGGGTAGTTTCGTTCAACACCTGTACCTTAGCTACTTTCATTTTGTTGATCAATCCACAAACACCGTGACCAGCCTTACGACAAGTTTCGTTTGTGTAATTGCTATTCGACTTATGCGCTTCTACTTTAACAACGATGTGCAAAGTGCCATCATGTTGAAAATAGTATTGACCATTTTTCGCTTTAATCTGCGTGTCGATGAAAGAGACTAAATCTTTAGAAAGATTATTGATAGAAGGTTTTGCGTCGCCGGATACCAAATGAATCGTTGCGACTTTCGCTAATGCTTTGCTAGCATGAATTATTGACGTGCTTCCCATTTTATTATAGTTTAAGCGTATCTAACAAATGTACAAAAATAGAATGAAAGGATAGGCGAGAAAGACGTTTATTTGGATAAAAGCACGTACTTTTGTACACGATGTTTACAGAGATAATTAATCGATCGGCGAGTTTTCATTATCAGTTGATGGAAACGTACACTGCAGGACTAGAGCTTACTGGTTCGGAGGTGAAGTCGATCCGTGCAGGAAAGGCGAATTTAAGTGATGCGTATTGTTATTTTACGGTAAAGCGCGTTCCGAAGGCTGCTGGCAAGGGGAAGAAGCAAATTAAATCTACTGCTGAAGAGCATTTGCGCAAGGAGCTATACATCAAACAGCTGCATATTTCAGAATTTTCTGGTGCGAACCAGTTTAACCATGAGCCCTTACGCGAGCGTAAATTATTATTAACGCGTCAAGAGCTGAAAAAGCTCCAAGGCAAGGTGAAGGAACGCGGCTATACGATTGTGCCTGTTCGTTTGTATCTTTCAGAAAGTGGCTATATCAAGCTCGATATTGCCTTAGCGAAAGGTAAAAATGTTGCCAACAAGAAAGACTCTATCAAAGAGAAAGACGCGAGACGCGAGATGGATCGAGAGTTGAAGAGACGGTAGGTTAATTAAGAATTATGAATTATAAATTAGTTGCTAATTCTTGCTTCGATTTTCCTTTGTAAATCAGCTATACTAATTGCTAAATTGCTAGCGCTGATACATATTGGAGAACCGTAGGTATTCATATTCATCTTAAGCAATTTCTTTTGGAATTTGCTTTGTTGACGTTCAATATATTCGTCGGGATTGTTTACAAATAGAATCAGGAAAGGAGTTTTACTTACTTCGATTTGTTTTACACTTTTAATGTCTTTCCATGCAATCAGACCAGCGTTAACGGCACCGGAGTGGTCGGTGATACCTTCTTTAGAAAGGATAAGTCCGTTGTTTTTATTACTGAGCTGTTTGAGTAAGACAAAGCCTGCATAGCCGAAGAATAGGACCGCTGCGGCGCCAATGGCTTTTACAATGAGCGGATTTTTGATCCAAAGATTTTCTGTAGCGGGTGTAAAAAAGAAAAGCCATATGCCGAGAGCAACAAAGACTGTTGCTCCCAGGATACGTCCCAATACTTGATTCCGATTAATTGAGATATGCTCTTCCATTGTGATAGATTAATTGATTTTGCCAACCATTTCTTCCGGCTTCACCCATGCGTCGAATTCTTCTGCAGTAAGGTATCCTAAAGCGATAGCGGTTTCTTTTAAAGTAGAACCATTCTTATGGGCAGTTTGCGCGATTTCAGCAGCCTTATAATAACCAATCTTTGTATTCAAAGCCGTTACCAACATCAATGAGTTGTTTACATGTTTGTTGATATTTTCTTGAATAGGTTCGATTCCTTGTGCACATTTTAAATCAAAGCTCACACAACCTTCTCCAATCAAACGAGCGCTGTGTAGGAAGTTGTAGATCATCATCGGTTTGAATACGTTCAATTCAAAATGACCATTAGAACCGCCGATGCCGATAGCAACGTCGTTACCCATTACCTGAGCAGCGATCATTGTTAGGGCTTCACATTGCGTAGGATTTACTTTTCCTGGCATGATTGAAGATCCTGGTTCGTTGTCTGGGATGAAGATTTCTCCGATACCAGAACGTGGCCCGCTACTTAGCATGCGAATATCATTTGCGATTTTCATCAAGCTAACAGCGACAGTTTTCAAAGCACCATGTGCTTCTACGATTGCATCGTGGGCAGCTAATGCTTCGAATTTATTTTCTGCAGTAACGAAAGGAAGATTGCTAAGTGCTGCGATATGTTTTGCTACGTTTTCAGAATAGTTTTCTGGTGTATTGATACCAGTGCCGACAGCAGTACCACCCAAGGCTAATTCACTTAAGTGCGCCAAGGTGTTTTTAATCGCACGTAAGCCGTGATCAAGTTGTGATACATATCCTGAGAATTCTTGTCCGAGTGTCAATGGTGTAGCATCCATGAAATGGGTACGCCCAATTTTAACCACTTTCTTAAATGCTTCTGCTTTATTAGCAAGGGTATTACGCAATTGCTCTAGACCTGGAATAGTCGTTTCTATAAGGATTTGATATGCTGCAATGTGCATTGCAGTAGGGAAGGTATCGTTGGATGATTGTGATTTGTTTACATCATCATTCGGATGTAAGAATTTCTTTTCATCCAATAATGATCCGCCCTGCATGACATGACCACGGTATGCTACTACTTCGTTAACGTTCATATTCGACTGTGTGCCGGAGCCGGTTTGCCATACTACCAATGGAAATTGATCATCCAATTTCCCAGCTAAAATTTCATCACATACTTGACCAATCAACTCACATTTTTCTTTTGGAAGAACACCCGCCTCGAAATTTGTTATTGCAGCTGCTTTTTTCAAAATAGCAAAAGCACGGATGATCGGCTTCGGCATTTTATTGATGTCTTGCGCGATACGGAAATTGTCGATACTACGTTGTGTTTGTGCACCCCAATAAACGTTGGCAGGCACTTCTACGACACCCATGGTGTCTTTTTCTTTGCGGAATTCCATGACGATGATTTTTTATGGTTGAAAAATGCGTTGCAAAAGTACGCACTCCGATGAATTTTTTATAAATTAAAGCTATAAAACCCCAAAACTAAACTACTATGACCTGTATCACACAATGTTGGTGGCAAATGCTGGTAGCAAATGCTGCTTATTTTATCCTTGGCGCTATTTGGTACTCTCCAAAAGTAATTGGCACCGCATGGATGAAGGCGAATAATCTAAGTATGCCCGACGAAAACAACCGCCCTCCGTTGGCACCTTTCTTGATTCGTGCCTTTATCTTCTCGCTATTTATTGTATTTGCGCAATGTCTCGTTTTCTGTTGGGGTAATGCTGCTGCCTGCGATGGAGAGATGGGTTTGATGTCTGTCATTCTTCGCTCGATGGTCGTAAGTGTTTTAGCAATTGGAGGCTCTAGTGCTTTGCATAATAACTTCTTGATGAAACCATTGAAAGCAACCTTGATCGATTTGGTTTATCATTTGATTGCTGGTGCGATTACAGCGACTATTTTTTATTATTCGTGTTCGAGCTGTTGTAGCGAAGGCGCTTGTTGTTAAGAGGTTTAAAATTTCTCTTTCCACTTTTTCCCAAAATCCCGATATCGAGGTTGGATATATAAATCCGAAATCGGGAGGAGTAAAATCCCGATATCGAGTTTAGTTATAGAAATCCGAAATCGGGACGCCCCAGGAGAATCTGATGCTAAAATGTTCGTAATGTTTTCGCAAGCGAACAAAGCTCACTTCGTGAGCGGGATCGTTCGCTTTAATGCTTCACATTAACTCCATTTTAAACGCATCATTTTCTATTGGGGCAAATTTTAAATACAGGTTTGAATACTTTAATTCAAGTTGCAATTACCTAATTTTTTATTAACTAAGATTACATATCGCGTATTCCAATTCGCATATCGCGATTACCGAATATTGCTTTTCAACAAGCTGTAAGTCACGCTATCAATAAAGGTTCCTTCGAAGTAGAAGGATTCTTTAAAATGCCCTTCCTTCCGGAACCCGAGTTTTTGTAAGAGTCGCTCCGAAGCGATATTATCTTTGTCGATATCTGCTTCTATGCTGTGAATTTTCATTTCATTAAAAGCATATTTTATAATCGCACGTACCGCTTCTGCTGCATAGCCTTTCCCTTGATATTCTTTTTCAATCATATAGCCGACCTCCGCTCGGTGATGTTCGGGCTTGATACGATGAAATCCAATCATACCAACAAAGCCGCTTGCCTTCGATTTTTCAGCCACTACCCAGCCTATATGTTTATTGGCTTCGATATCTGCAATGACTAACTGAAATAGTGAGGCGACTTCTGAAATATCTTTTGCCGGTGGCCGACCAATATATCGCATATTCTCTTCATTACTCCGCATTTTAAACCAAGCTGGAATGTCTTCAGGGACGGGTTTTCTTAGAATAAGTCGCTCGGTTTCAATAACTGGAAACGGATTGAAATTAAATACTAACATCTCTATTCCTCGATTAAAATTTCATCCACAAATAACCAGCTTTCTTCTCCGGCACTAATATGCAACTCCGGCAAAGCGCCATAGCGTAAGGCTTTCACGCGGATATAACGGACCTCTTCTTGACAGTCGGTATATAAATCCTTTACGATTGCTTCTTCTGCATGCGCATCTTCTTTCGGTGTAATTGTTTTTAATGCATGATAATTAATACCGTCTGCACTCACCTCAAATACAATCTCCTTCGGCATCATAATCCATGGCTTCGATTCTTGAATGCAGCCTAATCCAAGTCGCTTCACTTTTTGTACACTGCCTAAATCCACCAACGCCATGAAATCTTTGCCATGATAACCTTGCCATCCACCAATACGCCAATCTTTCTGGCCACGTAATAAATCTATCATACCCTCCGGACCACCAGCAGTGTATTGATTATCATATTGGCTTAGATTTTTAATACTTCTACCAGCAGGTAAGGCTACATATTTTGCAGCAACTGTCGTTGTAGGAAGGTAGCCAAGCATTGAATGTTTAGGATCGCCATTATATCCATTTTCATAAATAATCGTTTCAGCCTTGGTATAAGCTTCTACACTACAGCTTTCTGTGATTGTTAGAATGGTACTCGTATCGCTGATCATTGTATAAGCTGGTGCTGCATTTGGTTTGCTTGGATCCGTGAACAATATACTGGTATAAGTTTCGTTCTTCGTAAGGTTCGGGTAAGGTGTCACACGAACTTTCAACTTACCGCTAAAGGAAATTCTATCGGCACGAATAACTGGCGCAACACAATACTTTTCTATGCAGCTTCTAAATAAATTATTTCTATAACTATTGAATTGAAGTTTCGTATTGCCGAATGGCTTTTTTGTCCAATGCAATTCAGGTGTGCTCATCATGGTGATATGGCTCAAATAACCAGGGAATGAAGCGCCTTCGATATCGTAAGCTCCTGCTTGTTCAGCCACGTCATTTGTTAAAGTAAGGGAGCGATTATTTTCGAAATGTATACATACATGCTTGAATAATGGAACGCCGATACGATATGCGATTTCCATTTCATCGCCCGGAATCGCCGGATAGAAGCCCATTGCGGAGAGTACATACCACGCTGACATTTGTCCGCAGTCTTCATTGCCTATCAAACCATCGGGTTTGTTGAGGTAGAAATTATTCATCACCTGCGACAGATATTCATTACGCAAGCGATCGTTCTCTAACAGATAAATAATATGATGGGAAGGTTCATTCCCTTGTGCATACTGACCAATCAATCCTGTGATATCTGCTTGCTGACGACCCTCCAACGCGCTGTTGGCCAAGAACATTTTTTCAAGTAATGCTTGGTCATTAGTACCATACGTTTTCTGCAGGAATCGCGCTTGCGCAAAACAATACTGCCAAGCATTCGCCTCCGTATAGTTTTGATCGACTTGCGCCGGCACGAATGGCTCGATGAAACCGCCATTGCGACGAGCACGTAGAAACCCTGTTAAGGTATCGTGTAAATTTTTCCAGCCGAGAGAACGTTTATACATTTCTTTGGCTGTTGTCTTTTCACCTAAACGTTCTGCCATACGTGCGATACACCAATCATCATACGCATACTCTAATGTTTTCGAAACGCTTTCGTGTTCTGTCTCCGAGTGCACAAAACCGTCTTTACGGTATTCTTCAAGGCCTTTTTGATTTTGATTCGCACTAGCTAACATCGCCTCAAGTGCGAGTTTCATGTCGAAGTCGTGAATGCCTTTATTTACAGCATCCCAAATCACAGGTACACAATGATATCCAATCATACAATTCGTTTCATTGCTACTTAATTCCCAAACAGGCAGCAAGCCTCCTTGCTGGTATTGGCATAAAAACGTATTAATAAAATCGTTTGTATGTTTTTGGTCTATGATTGTTAGGAGAGGATGCAGACCACGGTAGGTATCCCAAAGTGAGAAAACACTATAGTACTTAAACTTACCTTCGGTAGTATGTATCTTATTATCACGACCGCGATAACGATTGTCGACATCACTTGCTAAAGAAGGGTGCACGCAAGCGTGGTATAAAGCGGTGTAAAAGACAATGGCCTGGTCGATATTATCTATCGAAGTTCCTTTTTGCTTATCGACTTCAATTTGAATTTTTCCTAATTGGTCATTCCATTTTTGTTGAGTTGATTTAAGAATGCCTGCAAAGTCTTTGTATTCCGCCATTTCAGCTTCTCTATTTTGCAAAGCTCCTTTTTCATCTACACAAGATATACCAGTGCTTATCGTAATATGTTGACCTTTTGTAACATGAAAATGAAAAATGCCTAGCGTTGTGCCAGATCCGTTGCTTCGATATTCTGCTTTGGTAAAAGGGACTGAAAATTTAGTATCAAAATACGCATGCTGATCTTCTGCCCATGCTTTTGAACGACGCATTCCTAAAATATGTGTCCTACTTTCCTCAACAATTTTACCTTCTAGCTGAACATCGCGATGATCTAATAAAAGTAGAATTACAATATCTTCTTCCTTGTTGAATGTATATTGTTGCATACCACAACGTTCGGTAGCAGTTAACTCTACTGAACAAGCCAATTTTTCAAAACCAATATGATAGTAACCCGCTTTTGCATCTTCTAATGTATGGTCTAATGCTAAACTTGGTTTTTGTTTAGGGTTAAGCTTTTCGTATTCTGAATTTAGGTAAGGTAGAAAAGCGATGTCGCCATAGTCACTACAGCCTGTACCGGAGAGGTGAGTATGACTGAATCCATAAATTGTTTTATCATCATAATGATAACCACCACAACCGTCCCATGAGCCGTCTATACGCGTATCCGGAGATAGTTGTACCATTCCAAAGGGTGCAGTGGCACCAGGGAAAGTATGTCCGTGTCCGCCTGTTCCTATAAACGGATTGACGAAAGCTTGTGGATTACTGATATAATTGATTGCTCTCGCAGAGAAATGACACTGTAAAAGAAGTATAATAACTACTCCTGATAAAAGACGTTTCATAGAAAGGTGGTATTTGTATAACAAGATAATGAATGATTCTTTGATTTCTTCAACATAAGATAATTCATCCATTGAATTTTTCCCGAAAGGATAAGTACATTTTCTGTTTTCATAATTCATTCGTTTATTTTCATCTTTCCTTTGCATTCGTGAAGAAAGTAATTCTGTTTGTTTTAGCGATAACAGTAGGCCTTGGGTCAGCAGTGGCCCAAGGTAACTCTTCTTCTCACAGGAGCGGTTTTCGAATCGTAGTGGATAGCAATCGAATTGACACTGCAAAGGTGTACGTAAAATTTTACGGTCAGGATTTGAATACGGTTTCTGTAACAAGTCGTATTAGTAGCCTCTCTAAGATTGATATTATCAAGCCACAGATTATTAATAAGGCGATTATTCAACGTTCTTCCGCTGCGGATATGGGGCAGTTATTAAGTAGAATGAACGGCCTGCAAGTTACGCAAGATCCGACCTTGGGCGCTAACTTAAGTATCAATGGCTTGGGAGGGCAATATGTTAAAGTATTGATCGACGGTGTTCCGATTTTAGGTAGAATGAACGGCTTCGTCGATATGAATCAGCTTCCATTACAAAATGTTGAGCGTATCGAAATTGTTAAAGGGCCAATGAGCATTTTGTATGGTGCAGATGCAATAGGAGGCGTTATTAATATTATCACAGGTAACAAGTTGAAAAGCCCATGGAGTGGCTCTTTCAATACCTATTATGATCCAATAGCTAATTATCAGGTACAGGGCTCTGTACAACACAATCACAAAAATCTTACGCTCGATATAAGTGCCGGTAGAAATTTCTTTGACGGCTGGTCGCCGAAAGATACCTCGCGTCATCAACTTTGGAAACCGCGTGAAACCTATTCAGGAACCGCTTCTATAAAATATGTCAATGAGAAATTAAGTGCCGGTTTGAGTGGTAATTATCTATCTGATTGGATATATAATTTAGGTGAAACGCAAATTACACCTTATACCGCCTATGCATTCGACGAATATCATCACACGTTGCGCATGCAGCATACCGCTTGGGCTGATATCAAGTTAAAACCTCGTCGCCAATTATGGATACGCGCCTACAAGAATGACTATCTACGTATCAAAACAACCTATCGTAAGGATATGCTTAGCTTGCAAAAGGAAATCGCTGCTGACGCGAGTTTGCAGGATACGACTTTATTACATGAAAATGCTTTACAGATTAGGTTTTCGGGTGTTAGTGCGAATCAAAAATGGAGTTGGATGTTGGGTGATGAATGTCTGGCTGAATCTGCTGCCGGCAAGCGCGTCAACGCAGGCAATAAGAACTATTTTAACAATGGTGTTTTCGCAGCTCTCATTTTACAAGCAAACAAAAAATGGCGCTTCTCGCCGATGATTCGTGCAACGCAAGCCACCGATTATGGTTCCGCTACCACTCCGGCAATGGTGGTGGATTATTATGTAAATGAAAATCATCATTTGAATTTTCAAGTGGCAGAAGCGTATCGCGCACCTTCTATTAAGGAACGTTATTTATATTTCGTTGATATCAATCATGATTTGGTTGGTAATCCTAACCTGAAAGCTGAGCTAGCGAAGACCATTGCCTTGCAATATAATTGGACAGGACGTTTGACTAGTAAAGATGCTTTTGGTGTCGAAGCACGGTTCTTTGGAACGCAGATCCAAAATGCTATTACTTTAACGCAAGATCAAAATAACTTGCTGTTGTATTCTTATTTCAATATGCAACAGATTCGAAATGCAGGAGCCGCACTAAATATCGATTTTTCAAGTGCAATAGTTACTACGCGTATTGGAGTTAATTATACTAAAGTGCAGAATACTTTTAGTACGGAGAACGCATTACCCTGGCAAAATCAATGGGAACTTAGTAGCAATCTTACCTATAAAATTTCGCGTATAAATTTAGTTGCTGCGGTTGATTATAAAATAACAGGTAAGCAATACTTTTTCTCTAGTACAAATGGAATGGTTGATGCACAAGTACGTCCTGCTTATCATTGGTTGGATGCAAGTATTAATAAATCTTTTCATCGTGGCAAATTTAATGTCAGTATCGGTGCGAAGAATATGTTGAATGTGCAAAGTATGAATTTGTCGGGTGTAAACACCGCTTCGATACATAACTCGGGCAATTCTGCTTTGATAGCAACGGGTCGTACCGCCTTTATTCGTTTAACCTATAACTGGCAAAATAAATGAGAAAATATTTATTTATAGCGACATTGTTCTGCTCGTTAAGTGCTTGTTTAAAAAAAGATCAAGCAATTGTTCTACCACCTACTAATGGGAATCTTAGCGTCGCAAGCGGAGTGCTAGGAAGCACATACGATGTGCAAGAATTTTATAACATCGCTACCGGAAAAATAACTACGTCTGATAATCGAATTTATGACCTTGGCTTCGCAACGAAATTTAACGCGATTTATCTTAACGGAGCTCGAATAGAATTACTACAACATAGCACTGACACTAGTTTTACATCTGCCGATACAACGAATGCTCATCATTGGTTAGCAGATGGAGATGGCTTGCAGAGCGATTCTCTCGCTTTCGGCACTGATTTTACTACCCGCGAGATAATGTTATTAGATCGTGGTAAATCCTATTCCACGGCCGCTAAACGCATCGTTAAATTTCGATTGAAAAGTGTAAGTGGTACCGCTTTTGAATTGGAATGGCAATGGTACGATAGCGTACAAATTAATACAGCTCGCATACCTAGAGATACAAGTTATTCCTTGATGTATTATTCCTTCGATACAAAAGGCTTAGTCTATCCGGCTCCGAAATCAAAAGACTGGGACATCTGCTTCACCCGTTATACAACCACCTTTGAAGAGCAACCTTGGAATACACCGTATCGAAACTATGCAGTTGTAGGAGGTGTTTTGAATATTTGGAAGGGCGTACGCGGTCAAGAAATGCGGAAAGGGATGATTAATTATAAAGCCTTCACGGAAGCAGATGCTAGGTATGCCTTGCAAGTGGGGATGTCTGATCGAGCAGATATACCAGGCTATGATTGGAAATATTATGATTTCAATGCAAATAAATACGTGATTCGTCCCGATCAATATTATTTCATTCAATGTACAAATGGCTTGATTTATAAAATGCGAATCCTCGATTTCTACGATAATAAAGGAACGAAAGGTACAATCTCTTTAGAACAACAAAAATTGTAATTATATGAAAAAAGGTTTACTCTCATTCTTTGCTGCCTTAACTATCGGCAGCACTGTATTTGCACAAACACGCGCAAATGATTCAGTAGTCATTAATCCAGGGTATAGCAACCAGATTTTTTATGACTTGTCTTCTTCAAAAGTTTCATCCGTTAGCAACTCGAATTGGGAATTGGCTTTTCAAGTAAGTGGCTTTGAAGCTGCTATTTATGTGAATGGAAAAAATAATACGAAACTGTTCAACGCACAAAAGGATACTACGCATTGGTCGACTATCACAGCTGCCGATACAGCAGGCTTGATGACTCCAATGAATCAGTGTTTAAATTCAGACACTTCATGGCGTCGTGGTGCATTTAACCAGGGTATTGATTTATCGAATCCTTTTGATTTAGGATGGGGTGTTTATGATATGAACACACACGCTGTTGTAGGCGATTCACTCTACTTCTTGCAATTAGGCAATGGCACGGTAAAGAAACTTTGGATTCATGCACTAGCAGGCGGAATGTACTTGTTTAGCTATGCTAATTTGGATGGGACTAACCAAGTTGATGCAATGGTGAACAAGGCAAATTATACCAATCAAAATTTTGGCTATTATTCAATTGCTGCGGATTCAGCCTTAACACGCGAACCTCTAAAAACAACATGGGATCTCGCTTTCCAACAATATTTCGCAGTTACTCCAATTCCATATAAAGTGGTCGGAGTTCTTCAAAATGAAGGTGTACTTGCACAAAAGGTTTATCCAGTAGATACTGCTACGATGACGTATAATCCAGCTAATTTCAATCATCTTATTAATACAATTGGGTATGAATGGAAAAGCTTCGATATGAATACGAATTCATGGGTATTAGCTGATTCAACTGTATATTTTGTACAAGACAGAAATAATGCAATTTGGAAAGTAATCTTTACTGGCTTCGGCGGTAGTTCGAATGGCAAAATTAAATTCTCTAAAGAACAAGTGCTCACCAATATTGGTATGAACACTATCCAAACTGCTAATTGTTATCTATATCCTACATTGGCTACTAATACGATTAATGTGGTACACGCAGAAAATGCACGTCAAATTACGATCTTGAATCAAGTAGGGCAAATAGTTAAAACACAAGCGGCAGCGTCAATTGTAAATGCAGTAGACGTAAGTGAATTAGCGAATGGAATATATTTTGTTCAAGTAGATAAAGGTACGGCAACTCGTTTCATCAAGAACTAGGAGGCTTGATGTTGACAAAAACGAAGCGTCTTCTCGAAAGGGAGGACGCTTTTTCTTTTTTGTGTACCTTTGTAATATGGCTTTTAACCTACGTGATTCTTTAAATCTTTTTTCAAAGCTCAGCATACGCAAATTGTGGAATGCAGGCCTTGTGTTGGGAAGCTATTATATCACGCGAATAAGTGGTCGGCCTATTCAATGGGGAATGCCTCTGAGTATTTCATTTGAGCCCACGACTTCTTGCAATTTACGTTGCCCAGAATGTCCGAGTGGCTTACGAGCCTTTACTCGTCCTACTGGAATGTTGAACAAAGATTTCTTCCGTACCACGATCGATGAGTTAGCGCCAGAATTGCTGTATCTTATTTTTTATTTTCAAGGCGAGCCTTATTTAAATCCTGATTTTTTAGAGATGGTGAAATACGCCTCCGATCGGAAAATCTATACAGCAACAAGTACGAACGCTCATTACCTCACCGATGAAAATGCTAAAAAAACTGTTGAGTCTGGTTTAGATCGCTTAATCATTTCTTTAGATGGAACGACGAACGACGTCTACCGGCAGTACCGCATCGGTGGCGACATCGAGAAGGTTTTGCAAGGCGCACGTAATATCGTTAAATGGAAAAAAGAACTCAATAGTAAAACGCCCTATGTCTTTTTTCAGTTCTTAGTAGTAAAGCCAAACGAACATCAAATTGAAGATGCATGTCAGCTAGCCAAAGAAATAGGCGTCGATGATATTCGCTTTAAAACCGCTCAAATCTACGACTACGAAAAAGGTAATCCTTTAATTCCAACCATTGATAAGTACTCTCGTTATGCGTTGCAAGCCGATGGAACGTATACTATTAAAAATGAGCTTTCGAATCATTGTTGGAAAATGGCACATGCTTGTGTTATCACGTGGGATGGACTCGTTGTACCTTGTTGCTTTGATAAAGATGCAACCCATCAACTAGGAGATTTAAAAAATAAAAGTTTTAGAGAAGTTTGGAAAAGTCCTGCCTATAATGATTTTAGGGCGAAGCTGGTCGCCTCGCGTAAGAATATTGACATCTGTGCAAACTGTAGTGATGGCACTAAAGTTTGGGGCGATTAATTAATTTGTATTTTTAAACATGCGATTACTTTCTGTTGTCATCATCACGTTTAACGAAGAACGAAATATCGAACGATGTTTAGCTTCTGTGAAAGACATCGCAGATGATATTGTCGTAGTAGATTCTTTCAGCACCGATGCCACCAAAGAAATCTGCTTACGTAACGGAGCTCGTTTCGTTGAAAATAAATTCGACGGGCATATCGAACAAAAAAACTTTGCCATTAGGCAAGCGAAGTACCCCTTTATATTATCCTTGGATGCGGACGAAGCTTTAGATAAAACGTTGATAAAATCTATTCGAGCAGCGAAGCTAGAAGAAACTTGCGACGGATATTACATGAATCGCCTCACAAATTATTGCGGACAGTGGATTAAACATTCGGGCTGGTACCCGGATCGCAAATTGCGTTTGTGGGATAGTACGAAGGGCCAATGGACAGGTATCAATCCGCATGACCGTTATGAATTATTTGCCGGAGATGCGAACACAAAAGTATTAAAAGGAGATATTTTACATTATAGCTATTATTCGCTTGCTGATCATTATAAGCAAGTGGAGTATTTCACCAACATCGCTTCGAAAGCATATTACGAAAAAGGAATGAAGGCGAACTTCGTCAAACTAACCTTCAATCCTGCGTTGAAATTTTTATCTGCTTTTATTTTTAAACTCGGATTTCTCGATGGAATCAACGGATGGCGCATCGCACGCATTTCGGCTTACGCAACGTATTTGAAGTATGTTAAGTTGAAAAAACGTTGGCAAGAAAGTGCTTAATCTTCTGCTGGTTGGTAGTAAAAAAATAAGGGAAAGAAAACGAATATCGCTGCACCTACCTGCATTTCTAAGGAAGGTTCAATAAGCAATGCAATAAAGTTAATAAGCAGTGTGCTACGAAATAGCCAATGCAAGTGCGTTGGCGTCAAGCGCCATAATTGAATGCATAAATAGAGCAACGCAATAAAACCTAAAATGCCTGCCGCGAGCCATGCATAAATGAATTCATTGTGTGGTATAAAGCGCTTTTCTTCAGGAACGTTTGGAAAGTGCTGTGCGTAAAAAGTCTTCATCTCTTTTTCCAAATCGCCTGCACCAACACCTAGCAAGGGATTCTCCTTCACCAATTGCCAGCCTACTTGCATCGACAAAAAACGTCCGCCATCGCTATTATTGGCAGCATCTCCGGATTGTAAATGTTCGATATCATAGCGCATATAATTAATCTTCGTCTTCAAACTTGGTAATAATTGATACGCCCCAATACACAAGATACCAAACGTGAGCAGGCCAATGACGGCTTCCTTATAGCGCTTACGTCGAATGATAAGATCTAATATACTATAAACAACAACGCAATAGAAGGCTAGCAAGCCACTACGTACTGCTAACAAGTGTAGGAAGAGTGTCAAGAAAATGCTTGCTCCGATCGCTAAATTCGCCAAGTATTTTTTCGACTCTTTTTTGAAGTAGTTATAAGTTTGTAGGCCGATGATAATGCCCATCACCACTAATAAACTGAAGCGGATATGATCTGTCGGAGTCGGCATGACATGGCCATAGGCATAACCCTTATTAATACTTTCGAAGTGTATGGCGTATTGTGTTAGTGAGTAAAGTGCTCCGATACAAATGAGTGCAACGAAACCACTCAATAAATAATAAAACTGTTTGCGTTTAAATCCTTCCAATGCAGTGAATGCTAGGGGCAAGAATAGGAAAGGCGACTTCTTTCTCCATACAAACGTAAAGCTAGCAGTATCGGCCGAGATTAAACCGCTGACTAAAAACGCCAAAGGCAATAACAACCAAATTCGGTTGAAAGGCTCATTCCACCAACGTTTCACATGCGACTTGACATCCGGATGTAAAAGTGCCATTAATACCAAACCAATCATCCCAACACTCAGTAAAAATTTCGAAAACAGTAAGCTAAACAAAATGCCGCCGAAGGCGAGAAGGCGAACGGCAGGATAGTATCGGCTTAATTGTTGCCAAAACTTCATGTGGATTAATTTTCTTGCAATTTACAGTTTAATTTAGTCACTTTATACTTTATGAACGAACACTTCGCTCGCGTTAAGGATCTCGCTCGTCGCATCACAAAAGTTGAAAATGAAAGTGACGACTATCTGGCAATCTTGGAAGGACTAACTCCTTCGAAGACGCCATTGATAGGCATTACTGGCGCACCTGGTGCTGGTAAATCTTCTTTGGTGAATGCGTTGATTACGCATTGGCTTACGCAAGGAAAGCGGATTGGTATCGTAGCCGTAGATCCTACTTCGCCATTCAATTATGGTGCATTATTAGGGGATCGTTTGCGTATGGCCGCTCATTTCAACCAAGAACAAGTGTTCATAAGAAGTGTCGGCACGCGTGGCTCACTCGGTGGCTTGTGTGAAAAAATCGTCGAGATTAGTGATGTGATGAAGTCGAGTGATTTTGATTATGTCTTGATTGAAACGGTGGGAGTAGGGCAGAGTGAAGTTGAAATTGCTGGCTTGGCGGATATGACGATTGTTGTCTTGACGCCCGATGGAGGCGACGATATTCAAAGTATGAAATCAGGCATTATGGAAATTGCCGATATGATTGTGGTGAACAAAGCAGATCGTCCTCATGCCGAAGGCTATTCCGCTAATTTGATTCGTCATTTGCACGAACAAGATCGTGAAGTACCTGTTTTGAAAACAGTAGCTACCGAAAATAAAGGTGTCGATGTTTTAGGCGATGCGATTGCTACTTACATTGCTAACGGACATATCAATCAAAAACGGAATTGGCTCCTCACTGAAAAAGCCTATCGTTTAATTCAAAAATCACGAATGCGCGATATTGATCGTAGTGCCCTATACGACGACGTTTCTCGTGTATCATCTGATAGTGATTTTAATATCTATTCATTCGCTAAGAAGTATTAAATATCGATTTTTCGTCGCTAGTTTTCGTGATTTATGAAAGCGCTGTTTTAATAAAATGTTGAAGGTACATTTATAGATTTTATTGTTCTTTATGCGTATTACACTATAACGTCTTTATGCAAATGGTAATCAAGAATAGCGCATTGAATCATTTCAAAAAATTATGCAAGAAAGAAGTTCTTCGAAAGGTGTCACAATTGTAAAAGAACCTAAATTTTTAGGGCACTTTACAGCTTGGTTTGAACGGAAGTAATTGACTAGTTGCCTACACGATGGAATAAGGCTGACTCACTTAAAAAACGAAACATAACGTAACCTGTTACCTCCATTTTATTCGCATTTATGGGCGTGATGAAGGCAGTGTAGGTTTTATCTGTTTTAGGCTGATAAATGTAGCCATCTGCCCATTCTTTGCCATTCCATTTGAAGTCGTGCATTACAGTCATGTTAATCCACTTTTGATGCGCAGGACTGAGTGGTTTACCCGGATGTGATTCATTTTCTACCCATAAAAGTTTTGCATAGTACTTGTCATTTGATTTATATACACGAATTTTAGTTTGATTGGTGGCATCCATCCAAACCCCTACGATTGAGTCACCTCCTACATTAGAGGCTGCAATTATTGTAGTGAAGCCTATACTAATCAAAAGAATAAAAATCGGTAAAAATCTACGCATATCAACTATTTTTTATATTTTTTTGAAGCTCCGCTGCCGTTTTTGTACTGCCATCATGACTCCATCCTGGAGCTCTAAAGGTGTATTTTATCTTGTGGCTCAAAGATAATCCACTGAACCAAATTTTACCCAACTTAATCGGTTCATGCAAAACTAGATCAATTGGATTGTTTGGATTCATATCATTGTGTGCAAGTCCGTATACCACCGACTCTTCAGGCAATTCAGCTTGGAAAGTGCCGAAGATTTTGTCCCAGATAATTAAACACATCCCCATATTTTTATCAAGGTAACGTTCGTTATTGGCATGATGCACACGATGATGAGAAGGTGTAATTAAAACATATTCTAAAAAGCCAAGCTTGTCGACCATCTGCGTATGTACTAAGATGCCATAGATCTGTGTGATAGAGTACATCAAAAATATGTCGAGCGCTTTAAAACCTAGGAAGGAGAGTGGTAAGAAGAAGATGAACCGATACATCGGTTGAAATACCGAAGATCGAAAGCCCGTCGTTAGATTATAGGTGGAAGAGCTATGATGTGTGAAGTGCACCGACCAAAACAAACGGCTCCGATGTTCAAGCAAGTGCATGCAATAAAAGACGAAATCTTCCGCGACAAAGAGGAGCGTCCAATAGAGGTATTTATTTTCTATCTGTATAATAGCATGCTGAAAGCAATAGCCTAATATGAAAAGGTAAAAAGTACGAAAGGCAATATCCAAACCCATATTGAGCAAAGTTTGGTAGATATTGGTGAGCGTATCTTTGAAGGTATAAACAGGTTGATGACGAATCGAGCTTAGGAGGATTTCAATACCAATCACGACCGCATAGATAGGCACGATGGTGGCGACGAATCCAAATTCTGAAAAGTTTTGCATGCTTGAAATTTAATCGTTGCAAAGATAATAATTGTCGAAGTTTTTGGCAAGGATACTGCTCATTGTGATCTTCCTAAAAAATCCTTAACTTAAAAGGATGAAAATGCTTTCTAGGTTTTTCTTTGTCTTCTTTTTTTGTTTGGGACTGCTGGGTATGAAACAAGATTTGAAGGCCCAATCCGCAGCGGATAGGGTATTGCTGGATTCGGTGTTTGCCTATCTGTGTGAATTGAAGATAGCGCATCCCGATATTGTAATCCGGCAAGTTGTTTGTGAGACGGGTTGGTTTAGCAATAAAAATTTGATGACGAAGCGGAATTTCTTTGGCTTTCGTTACAAAACCTATCTTAGCTTCGCCACCTGGAAGGAAGGGGTGGAGTATTATAAGCGTTGGCAAGACAAACGTTATCTCGATCCTAAGGAAGATTATTATCATTTTTTAGTACGCGTTCATTACGCGAGTGCGGGCTATCCTGCTTTATTACGGAAAGTGAAGTTGGGGAAAGAGTTTTCATGTAATTAAGAATTGTGAATTAAGAATTAAAGCCCTGCATTTCAAGCAGGGCGGCATGTACATAGCAATAAATGGAGGGACATGATTTTAAACCCTGCCGCAGGGCAGGGTGACATTTTAATTTCCCGTTTCGTGAAGACACGAAACGGGGCGGTGCCCCCAATTATTAATTCATCATTCCTATAGTGATTCTTCAAATAAAGCCCTGCATTTCAAGCAGGGCGGCATGTACATAGCAATAAATGCAGGGACATGATTTTAAACCCTGCCGCAGGGCAGGGTGACATTTTAATTTCCCGTTTCGTGAAGACACGAAAC
This sequence comes from Chitinophagales bacterium, assembly GCA_947452995.1. Taxonomy (GTDB): domain Bacteria; phylum Bacteroidota; class Bacteroidia; order Chitinophagales; family CAIODY01; genus JAHEYX01. The sequence continues at coordinate 207 of CANGEV010000014.1, read as the reverse complement.
GGGGCGGGCCCCCAATTATTAATTCATCATTCTTAATTAAAAACACCCTTGTCACGCTTGCGTGCAGGGGTCTTTTTTGTGATCCCGTTTGGATTAAAGTTCTTCCGGTATCGACGTGCAGTGGATTGCGCAAGTCCGTGTCTTCCTGCGGAATCCACTCACTTTTATTTTTCTAGTGCTACTACAAGCTGCGCTTGCATCGCCCCA
>CANGEV010000013.1 GCA_947452995.1 Chitinophagales bacterium | reverse complement strand
GAAAACAGTTTACATATAAACGCGAGCAACTTGAGTGCCGGACATTATTTATTGGTAATAAACAGTGAATCCGGCATTGTGCACTGCAAATTAGTATGTAGTAAGTAACATAAAAAAAGGGAACCACAAGGTTCCCTTTTTTTATGTGTAATTGATTTAGCATTTATCTATACTCAATCTTGTTGAAATAGAATACCTGACGGCGTCCGCCAATTAATTTTCCTTTTGTCTTGATCGACTCATAGCCATACGCGATGAAGTAATTATCAAACCAATATTCCACATTACTACCAGAAGTACTTACCACTTTATCTGTTTCTTTACCAGTATTAATCGCTGCGGTGAAGGTGCCATTCTGCATCTTACCATTGTTCACTACTTTAGAGCGAAGTGTTTTACCGTCGTTATAAACAATTACGATATCTTCATCATCGGGATTACTCATCACGGTTGTATGCGGATATAAGCCATAAGGCGGAGTATAGAAGTTGATCGGGAATACATTATTCCAAAGCATATCACCATTTTCAGGATCAAAGCAAGCTACTAATGCTTTGGTGAAAACATAACCATCAAATACCTGGCGCGTATGCCAAGCCTTGCCATCATAATAGGTTTCTGTATGATAGTGCTCATAGTAGAATTCACCAATCATAATAATGCCTTCTTTCGTTTCTATCGGATCGTGGAATAGCACTTCTTGACTAGTTGAGTAATCTGCGTTTTGGTTTGAATTGTCGCCATCTTTAAAGAAGTTTTTGAAAGGGTAGCAACGCAGGAAGCTTTGCTTTCCTTTTACCAATTTAGAGATGTAGAAACCTGTTGTTAGCAAACCATCAGTAATGTGACCGTGCTTTAATTTTTTACGCGTGAAGCCTTTGATATTTTCGCCATATTTAGAATACGAACCAACGGCCAAGATGCTTTTATCAGCGAGTGTGCTTACGGCTACTTCATTTAAGCCGATACCTTGTTTAGCTGGGATTTCATATTCGCGCCCTTCTTTACCACCTTGTCCCATCAACTTTACGTATTGCACGAAAAGATCTTTTTTTGTTGTTTGCTTACAGAAGGAAACGGCTACGTTAGAAGAGTCGATACCGCGAGAGATATTGCTTACAAAACCTTTGTTGTCGTTTTGAGAGATAGGGAATGATGCGATTTGCTTGCCTTTGAAATCGGCATAGTAAAGCATTGGGTGGAACTTCACGGCATTGTCGCCACCTACTGCGCAGTAATAGATACCGCAAGTCATTAAGGTGAGGATGGTACGACCACAAATTTCTTTTTGCGTTGGGTTAGAGAAACCTCCGAAGTAAACCGTGCTTTGCGACATATACATGTCGGTGATGGTGGTTGGTGTAGGAAGAAGTCCAGTAACGGAGTTGCATTTATTTTTGCGAACATTATACTGCACCATTTCAACTTCTTTGCTATAGCCGTTTGCCATACCTGTGTTTACAGGTACTGCCAAGAGTATATACACCATTTTACGTGATTTGTCATAGATAGCTTTCACGAAGTTGACTTTTTTACTCGCCATATATTCGGTACGCGCAACTTCTTTGAAGTCGGTATTATATTTTACAAAGATCCATTTCTTCTGACCGTCTTTACTACGTTCGTCAGATTCATAGAAAAGGATGATACCTTCGTCTCCGGTAGGAACGAGGTTTATATTGTCGGAGTTGAAATTAGCTTCAATTTCCACACGACTTTTACCTTTTTTCTTAGGTTTTACTTCTTCCTCATCGCCTTCTTCGGCAGCAGTTTTTGATTTTTTCTTGCTGATTTCTGGTGCGTCCTCCCCTTCGTCAGAAGCTGCGGCGTCATTGTCACTTTCGCTTGTTTGTTCAGAATCAGTCTTTTTTGCTTTTTTTGTTTGCGCAAAGCTCGGTGTGCCGATAAGGGATAATAGCGCCAAAATCAGGCCAAAAATCAGGGTACGTTTAAACATTTTAAGGAATTTGAAGGTCGAAAATACGATTTTTCTTCCTATCAAGGATAAAGTGTCCGTTTATTAAAAGTATTTTAAGTGGAATTATTCTAAAAACGAGAAAAAGTATTATCTTTGCACCCTGAGGCTAACCGCCGAAACAAAACCCAAGTTAGAAATCCGTCCGTATGTGGTTGTACAGACGGATTTTTTTTGCCTTTACCCCAAAGAATATTTATTATTTTTAATGTATTCAAACTTGGTAAAATTATGCGTTTATTAAAATTATACGTTTTTATAGTTCTCTTTTGGCTATGCCATTTCAACCAATCTTTTTGTCAAACGAACGCAAAGTTTAATTGGGCAAAACATACCACAGGTAGTCTTAATGAATATATACAGTCGATTCAAGTTGATAATGCAGGCAATACCTATGCTTGCGGCTATTTTTCTGGTAGTGTCGACTTTGATCCTGGTGTTGGGGTGTATATGCTAACTGCTCAAGGTATCAATGATGCTTTCATCCTAAAGCTTTCAGCAAATGGTGGCTTTGTTTGGGCTCGACAACTTTCTGGTCCTGGCGATGATGTCGCTTATTGTTGTGCTTTAGACAAAGTCAATAATCGCTTGTTTGTGGGCGGTTGTTTTTCAGATTCTATTGATTTAGATCCGGGTGCTGGCATTAATAAACAAGTAAGCAAGGGTAGCACAGATCTTTATATCATTGCAATGGATTTGAATGCGAACTATTTGAATGCATTACATCTTGGAGGAATAAATGACGATGCTGTAAATGGTATCACGGTCGATCAATCTGCTAAATTAGTTGCTACTGGTTATTTTCAACAAACGATGACGTATGGCGGGAGTATCCCTAATTTAAAGAATCTGACATCGCTCGGTGGGGACGATATCTTTGTGTTAAAATGGAATAGTGCAAATAGTAATTGTGACTGGGCAATATCGATTGGTGCAAGTGGGCAGCAGGATGGGAACTCTATAATATGTGATAGTAAAAACAATATCCGCATCGCTGGATATTTTGAAAATAATGTCGACTTCGACCCAGGCGCTTCAACCTCACTAGCAACGAATCATGGAAACAGTGATTGGTTTGTTTTAGGTTTGGATTCAAATGCGCAATTTCAATGGATACAAACTTGTGGTAGCCCTTCATTTGAAAGCGCATTATCCATAACTGTGAATGCGAAGGATGAAGTATTAAGTGGTGGCTTTTTTCAAAGCAACCTGAGTATAGGCAATAGTACTATCTCGTCGTTGGGAAATAATGACGCATTGTTAGTTAATATAAGTAAATACGGTAATTTGAATTGGTACCAAAGATATGGTGGTACTGGTCAAGAATTAATTAATAACCTTCTCACGACGTCGGGAAATAGCTTGCTCGTAACGGGGTATTTTCAAGATACTGTTTTGTTTAATTCGCAAAATCCTTCATTGAAACGCATATCAAATGGTAGTCGCGATGTTTTCTTTTTCAGTGCAGATACTTCTGGAAATGTGCAGTGGGTTAAGTCGTTCGGCGGAGCAGCTGATGATTGGGGCAATAGCATTGCAGCAGATAATAGTGGAAATATTTTCGTGGGCGGTTTTTTTGAACAGCTGGTCGACTTTAATGCCGGGGCCGGCGTATATAATCTAATGGCATTAAATGATGACGCATTCTTAGAAAAATTATCACCTTGTAATCCTTCTACCTCCAATACCACTCAAACAGCCTGTGGAAGATATCTTTGGCATGCAACCAATTACACCACCTCAGGAACGTATTATTATTATGGTGTAAACTATGTAGGTTGTGATTCTCTTGAAACACTTTACCTGACTATTCTTCCGACCTCCTCACACACTATCTATTACCAAAATTGTGCTTCGCAAGGTGTTTTCTTTAATGGCATTTTATATCATCAATCTGGTGTTTTTAAAGATACTTTACAAAACTATGTAGGCTGCGATTCAATTCTCTCTCTAAGCTATAATGCGCTTCCTTCCTCCTCCCATGCCTTCAGCATAAGCATTTGTGCGAATCAGAATTATTGGTTTAATGGCATGAATCTCCATAATTCCGGTACCTATTATGATACGCTCGTAAATTATCATGGTTGTGATTCTTTTCTGACCTTACAACTTTTCGTGAATGCTGTACCGCAAATTGTTAGTCAAGTAATCGATTTATGTAATGGAGCTTATGTCATAGTAGGGCAACATTATTATACGCAGACGGGCATTTATCATGATACGCTTTCTAGCTATCTGGGTTGTGATTCAATTGTAATTACCAATTTGACTATTCATCCACACACGAATACATCTATAAATGCACGGATTTGCGCTGGTAATAGTTTTGTCTATCATTCAAAAAACTATACGTATGCCGGTGTTTATTTCGATACTTTATATTCTAAATGGGGCTGTGATTCGCTTATCACGATTAATTTGAAAGTTGATTCAGCTATGGGATTGCAAATTCAAGAATATGTTTGCTTTGGTGCTCCAATAAATAATTATAGTGATACATTACGCAATACTTTTGGCTGTGATTCAATTGTTACCACTGTTTACCAAGTCGCCCTATCGCCCAGAGATACAATTATTTATCGATATTCTAGTTTCGCAATAACTAATTTGCAAGCCTTTTGTACCTATCAATGGCAAGATGCAGTAAGTGGTATTGTATTAAGTACAAATGATACGCTACACTATAATGCAATCGTAAATTCTGCTCACCCTTATTTTCTGATTATTCAGGATACGCTTCATCATTGTATTGATACATCATCGGTTTATAGCATCTCCACTGAAATAAACCGCTTGAATGAACCGCAGAGTTGTCGCCTATTTCCAAATCTAACCAACGGAAAAATTCGAGTAGAATGTGACAAGCATGCGTGGTATTATGTGGTGCAGGATGTTGTTGGAAATGTCGTTCTGAGTGGCCGCTTGAATGAACCTACCTTGAATATTGATTTAAGTGAATTTCAAAGCGGGGTATATTGTGTGCTGATTTTCGACCGCAACAAAAAACTTCAATTTAAATCTCAGGTCTTCAAGCTTAATTAATTCCACTAGCTTATTATCTTTAAGAGATGCAAACGTACCTACACCGAATCCTCGTTGTTGCTTTTTTGGCATTGGCAACTTCTACTACTTACGCACAATCATTCATCCAAACTACCATTGGCGAACCCTATGCACATCCAGTAGATTTTACACGACTAAAACTCGAAGTGTCGTTTCAATTGGCAGAAGGCATTGTCAATGGTGAGGTGACACACTATTTTACAACCTTACAAGCAACAGATACGCTGTTTCTTCATGGGATAGATATGCAGTATGAAAAGGTGTTGTATCATGGCAAGGCACTACCATACATCGCCTCCGCAACAGGCATTGTATTGCAATTCCCTGCGAAACTTCGTGTGGGCTGTAAAGACTCTATCTTCATTCAATATCATTGCACGCCACGCAAAGGAATTTATTTCATCGGCTGGAAACCTAAGCAGGGTGGGCGTAAGCAGATTTGGACGCAAGGTGAAGGTGAAGACAATCGCCATTGGATACCGATGTATGATGGCCTCAACGATAAGATGATAACGGAGACGATCATTCATTTTCCAGCAGCCTATGAAGTATTATCAAATGGTACATTACTCTCTGCTAAAACAGATAAATCGGGAATGAGACATTGGCACTATCGCATGCAACATCCCCATAGTACCTATTTAATTATGTTGGGTATTGGAGAATATAAAATCGAACATCGCTATACCAAATCAGGTGTGCCAGTGCATTTGTATTATTATCCTGATCAAGCGGATCGTGTGAAGCCTACCTATCAATATGCGACCGAAGCTATCGATTTTATGGAAGAACAAACAGGTATGCATTATCCATGGGAAAGTTATAGTCAGATACCTGTGCAGGATTTTATGTATGGTGCGATGGAAAATACTACTGCGACGATATTTGGCGACTTTATACAAAATGATGCGCGGGGTGCCATTGATAATACCTATATCGGTGTGGATGCACACGAACTAACCCATCAGTGGTTTGGGGATTATGTAACTGGTCGGAGTTGGAAGCAAATTTGGTTGCAGGAAAGTTATGCAACCTATTATCCAAAAATTTTCACCCGTCAATTATACGGACGGGATTATTATGAATGGAATCGTCGTAACGAGCATCGTGCCGCACTTTCACTTGCAGAAAATAATCAGCTACCGGTTGTGCATCCTAGTCCTGGTACTGCACGCATTTATCAAAAGGGTTCTGCTGTAATTGATATGCTGAATTATGTTTACGGAGAAGAGTCGTGGAAACGTGTCATTCATTATTATCTCGCGCATCATCCGTATAGTAATGTTGAAACGAACGATTTGTATCAAGCCTTTCAAGATACTTTAGGTATTGTGCCTGATTGGTTTTTCAATGAGTGGCTTTATAATGGTGGCGAACCTAAATATGAAGTGAGTCACAAGCAAATGGTGCAGCTCGATGGCCGTTATACAACGCAAGTTACTGTCGAACAAAAACAGGAACTCAAAGACGGAGTAGGTTTATTTAAAATGCCAATTGATGTTGAAGTGGTGTATGCTGATAAGAGCTACGACTCCGTTATAGTATGGATTGATGAAGCACGTGAAATATTTGAGATTCCTAATCTGAAAAACAAACAAGTGTCCTTCGTTTTATTTGATCCAGGCTCTTACATTTTAAAGAAGACAATCATTCACAATACTGATGAAGAATGGCTTTTACAAGTAATGTTGGCTCAGCATATGATCGATCGTTATGACGCGGTTGTTGCTTTGCGCAGCACGTCTTTATCTTTCAAACGAGCTACTTATTTGGCACAGTTAAAGGCCGAGCATTTCCATGCGGTGAAAGTAGAAATCATGAATCAGTTGAAAGGGGATACAAGTCGTGCGACAAATGAAGCTTTAGCATTTTATATGCATGATCAATACAGCGAAGTTCGTCAAGCAGCTATACGAAATATTGATTTAAGCGGACCTTCGCTTATGAAGAATATCGATTTAATTGAATCGATGTGCAAGGACTCTTCCTATGTTGTAATAAGTGTTGCCCTAGATCGTTTGCAGGAAGTTGAAAATGTGCATTCTACTATAAAGGTATTACAAGAACTCCGTAAGGAAGGTGTTTGTGGGGTAGGGAATAGTTTGCGTATTAAAGTGCTAGAGCGTTTGGCTGCAAATGAAAAAGAATTCCCAGCGTGCCGTGATACCTTGATCAGTCTTTGTTCCCCGGCTCATGAATTTCAAACAAGAAGAAATGCAGCAGAAGCATTGAAGCGTCTGCATGTATTTGATGCTGATTATTTCCTTTATCTGTTGGATGCCAAATGTTCGTTTAATACGCGCTTGAGCGGTCCTGTGGATGCAGTACTGAAGCATTATTTGGAAACAACAGAAGGACGTACCTATATTGAATCTGTTTATCATGCAACGAAGTGGACAGAACGTGAACAGGCAATTTTAGAACCGATGTTTAAACGTTAATCGTACCTTTGCGACATGCGTATTTTGCGAACGTTTTTATGGATTCTTTGCTTGGCTATAGTAGTCTCCTGTGCGCATGTGGTAAATCCGGATGGCGGTGCAAAAGACACTAAAGCTCCCACCTTGGTGAAAGCATTACCAGCAAATGGTTCTACAGCCATGTTATCGAAAGATATTCGCCTTCAGTTTGATGAATATGTGCAGCTTTTGAATTCGGATGCTGTAATCATATCTCCTCCACTAGGTAATACTCCTTCGATTAAAGCGAAGAACAAAACTATTCGCATTGAAATAAAAGATAGCTTGTTACCCAATACAACCTATAGTGTAAATTTCGGAGACGTAATTACAGATATCACTGAACGAAACCCTGTCAAGAATTTTTCATATGTATTTAGTACTGGGAATTTTTTAGATACTGCTTTTGTTGCGGGCACCTTGAAGGACGCTTATACAGGAAAACCATTAAAGGATTATTTGGTGATGCTTTATACAGATCTGAATGATTCTGTCCCTGCAAAGCGAATGCCCTATTATTTTACAAAGTCGGATGCAGACGGACGTTGGCGAATTAATAATATCAAGGAAACGAAGTATCGTTTATTTGCTGTGAAAGATGAAAACAGTAATTACCTTTTTGATCAAGTGACAGAAAATATCGCCTTTTCAGATACGCTGATTGTAGCTAAGGCAACCGGATCAATTATTCCTTTATTGGCTTTTAAGAATGAAAATGATAAAGCGCAATTAATATCGAATAAAACAATTGCAGCAGGAATTCAGCAGTTGATATGGTCGAAACCATTAAGCAATACAAGACCGAACATACGTGTACTACGTGCTAATCAGCCTTGTGCCTTCCATTTGACGCGTAACAATGACACGGCCTATGTATATACTAATCCCGCCGCACGCGACTCAATAATACTTGAGGTTAGCAGTAAACTATTAAAGGATACCATTGTATGGGAAATAAAAGCCGACGAAGATAGTTTGCAATGGAAAAAGAAATTTTTAGCAAGTGCGGTCTTAAATACGCAGTCAGGATCACGCATGTCTAAATCGAATGCCATACTACAATCCTTCTTGCCGAATCAAAATTTATGTCTTCGCTTCAACCGTCCTTTGAAGGCAAATGTATTGAATGCGAGCGGTGTTTATTTAGTAAAGGATTCAAGCTCATCCACCAGAATTCAGATTGATAGTTCGATGCTGTCTGATGATGGCCTAGTCTTGCAAATTGACAATGCTCGATTTGCGAATTGGAATGACTTTAAACTGGTATTATTACCCACTAATTATTATGATACGCTGAAGTTTAATTTACATCGTGCTACGGAAGAAGAGCGAGCTTCACTTCAATTGCACTTAGACAAAGTTGCTTCGAGCACAATTGTCTATCTAATGTTAAACGACCAAGTTGTTTATCGTTTTCCTGCTACCACTACAGATGTTGCTTTGAAGCATATTTGGCCTGGTACCTACAAGGTGAAATGTTTGCAAGATGCCAATGGTAATGGAGATTGGGACACTGGAAATTATTTCCAACATCGTCAGCCTGAAAAATTAGTTAGTCTTCCTATCAATATCCAGGTAAAAGGAAATTGGGAAGTAGTTCAAGAAATAAAATTACCTGATTAGGCTTTCTGCTCTTTCTTCGTAACGCGTTTATCTACCCAAAGGAGCAATGCTGGCAATAAGGTTAAATTGGCAATCATAGAAAATACCAATGTTAAGGATGTCAGCAAGCCAAGCGCTTTTGTTCCACCGAAATCAGATACAACGAAGATGAAGAAGCCTGCGAACAAAACAAGGGATGTGTAAATAATACTTACACCTGTTTCTTGAATTGTACGGATAACTGTAGGTTTAATATGTCCGCCATGGAATGGTAATTCTTGTTTGTAATTAACCAAGAATCGAATGGTGACGTCTATAGCAATACCAAGCGATATGCTGAAGATAAGTACGGTAGATGGTTTGAGTGGAATGCCCATCCAACCCATGATACCTGCTGTCATTATCATTGGTAATATATTGGGAAGTATTGAAACTAATAGGATTCGCATAGAACGGAAAAGCCATAGCATACAGAAAATGATTGTAATGAATGCGTAAATCAAACTTTCTCTTAAACCGTTGATGATAAATTTACTTCCTTCTAAGAAGATGACCGATGCTCCGGTAAGTGTGACGGTATATTTCGAAGTATCGAAGATAGCGTTCACTTGCGGACGGATACTATCTAAAAGTTGCGGCAATTTCTGACTACCCACATCCTTCATTGTTAAACTTACGCGAGCTGTTTGTTTGTTGCTATCTAAGAAAGCCGTTAGCATATTTGCGCCCTTCGTATTCTTGTCTTTTTTCTTGATTAATGGATCGTAAACGAAGGCTTGTTCGAATCCTTCTGGCAAACGATAGTTTTCTGGATCGCCTCCGAAATAAGCTTGCGTAGCGAATTTCAGACCTTCTGTGATACTTAATGTAGGGGAGAATTCAGGGTATTGATGTAAAGCAGTTTCCAACTCTTCAATCTTTGCAAACATCTTCGGATTCGTAGCTCTGTTTTTCTTGTGTGCATCAATGATTACTTCAAAAGGCATGATACCATGAAACTGGCTTTCAAACCATTTAAGATCTAAATAGATAGGATCCTTTCGCGGTAAGTCGTCTACGATATATGCTTGTGATTGTAAACGGTACATACCTGCAATACCGATTAAACCGACGATTAAGGAGCTTAGGTAAATGGCTTTGCGTTTATGCAAAACAATATGTTCTAACCATTGAATAATACGCTGTAAGAATCCCATCTCTAGGTAGTTGGTATCTTCTTTATGCGGCGGCGCAATAAATGAAAATAGGATTGGAATTAGGATAAGTGATAAAACAAATATGACCAGAATATTAATACTCGCAATCCATCCAAACTCCGTCAGCAAAGCTGATTTGGTAAATATGAAAACGAAGAAACCAATGGCTGCTGTTAAATTCGTAAACAATGTTACAATCCCCATTTTTTCTACAACACCTTCTAGTGCAAGTCGACGATCGCCAAGATGTGCATACTCTAAGTGATACTTATTAATCAGGTATATACAATTTGGAATTCCTATTACGACAATTAATGTTGGAACCAATGCTGTTAAAATGGTGACTTGATAGCCCATTAAATGGATACTACCCAAGGTGAAAACAACACCCACTAAAACGACTACCAGCGAAAATAAAGTAGCAGAAATAGAGCGAAAGAAAAGATAAAGAATGATTGCTGTCAGTATCAAAGAAAGAATCGTGAAGAGTGTTCCTTCAGCTGCAAGTTTCTTTGCAATCTGTGTTCTGATATAAGGTAATCCGCTAAAATGGAGTTCTGTACCATTTTTGGCGCTGAAAGAATCGCTGACTGTTTTAATTTCAGCGACAATTCTCTTACGTTCATCCGTATTCATTAATTCTTTACGAATCTTTACCGCAAGTAATGTTGCATGTGTTTGTGTATTGTAAAGACGATCGCCATAGAATGGTAATGACATAAACAAATCTCTTGCGGAGTCTAAGGCAACTTGTGAAGTGTAATGATTGACAAAGATTGGTTTTACCTTATAATCAGCAGTTGCCGTGTCATAAATAACGGTGATACTGTTGCCAACGCCAAGCACACTTTCTACGCCTTTTATTTTCTTCAAATCTGCAATCCATTGCTGATAGGCGTTGAAGTAATTCGCAGTGAATAACTTTTTGGTGTCCTCTTTAAAGCCGATTACCAAAGCATTTCCGTCTTCGCCAAACTTTTGTTTGAACTTTTGGTATTCAACAAATTTAGGGTTGTCAGTCGGTATACTTCTATTGAATTCGTTACTAATATGAATTTTAGTGGCGTGATAGCCCATGAAAATGGTTGCAGCAGTAATAATGCTGATCCATGTCCATTTATTATTCAAAATTAATTTCGCGAAATAGCTCCAGATTTTCATACGGATAGTATCGTTAGTGTTCGAGTGTTAAATTAGAAATGGTAGATAGCTTTATACTTTGCTTCTGCATATTTTAAGAAATAAGCAGGGTTGAGTGATTCGCCTCCTATACGTTGACAGAGTTGATCGGCAGTATATTGACGGCCATACTGATGAATATTTTCACGTAGCCATCCTAAAAGCGTCGCGCAATGTCCGCTCTCCAGCTGTGAGGCTAGTTCAGGGATTGCCTGTTCAGCATAATAAAAAAATTGAGCCGCATAAAATGAACCGATGCTATAGGTTGGGAAATAGCCAAAGCTACCGTGCGACCAATGGATGTCTTGCATACATCCTTTGACGTCATTTGGGATTTCTACGCCAAGATATTCTTTGTATTTAGCATTCCATGTTTCTGGAATTTGTGCTACCTCCAAACTTCCTTCAATAAGCGCTTTTTCTATTTCGAAACGAATTAAAACATGAAAGTGATACGTTAATTCATCCGCTTCGATACGAATGAGCGAAGGCTCAACTTTGTTAATGGCTGCATAGAATTCTTCCAAACTAACGCGTTTAAGCGCTTCTGGGAACTGCTCTTGCAAGGAACTGTAATGGCATTTCCAATACGTAAAACTTCTTCCCACCATATTCTCCCATAATCGACTCTGCGATTCATGAATTCCTAGAGAAACAGCTTCGCCGCCAGGTAAGCCATATTCATCTTCAGGCAAACCTTGCTCATAAAGCCCATGCCCACCTTCGTGCAAGCACGACCAGGTCATGGCATTAAAATCTTCTTCATCTACTTTTGTGGTTAGACGGACATCACTTGCAGCAAAGTTTGTTGTGAATGGATGTATCGATAAATCTTGGCGACCTGCTTCAAAGTCGAAGCCAATATTTTTAAGCAATTTTAAACCAAACTCCCACTGTTTGTCTTTGTCGTATTGTTCACGCATGAAGTCGTCATTCACTTGTGTTTGGCTTTTTATTTTCGCCAACAGCGCTTTCAAGGGCTCTTTTACGGAGTCGAAAACGCGTGTCATTTCCGCAGTTGTTAATCCCGGTTCGTATAAGTGGAGGAGTGCATCATAAGGATGTTCCTTATAGCCAAGCATTTTGGCTTCTTCGCGCTTCATCTCAACAAGCTTTGCTAAAGAAGGTGCGAATTGGTTAAAATCGTTGTTTTCACGCGCTCCTACCCAGTTGTGATAGGCTTCGGCGATCGTTTGTGATAAACGAACCACCCATTCTGTCGGGTATTTTTGCTCACGCTGATAATCCTCCAAGCTGTGTTTAACATTACTTAGCTCTCTCTCAGACAGTTCAGCGTTTTTTTTAATCAGCGTTAGAAGAATTTCTCCCAATGCCTTCTCAGTAAACATTTCATGCGCGATACCACTTAAGGTAGAGAGCTGTTGGGCGCGAATACCTGCCGCTTTTGATGGCAAATAGGTTTCTTGGTCCCAGTTGAGTACGGCAGCTGCCATTCTGACATCTGCTATCTTTTGTAACTGTCTTTTGTATTCTTGGTAATTTGCTTGCATACCTATAGTTGGGGTCGTAACCGACAAAAATAAGAAAAATCGGCCTTTTTATCCGGTAAAAAAAGATGGGGCAAAGACCTTAACTTATGGGATAAATTTTTATTTTTGTTAGTGGAGTAAAATCCGTTTAGACCTCTGTATCCTATGACCATGAATCGAACCAATATATTTCGATGCGTTGTTGTGTTTTTCTTGTTGCTAAGTGGCTATGCTACAACAGCTCAGGATATACATCTCACGCAGTTTTATCATAACCCTATTTTGCTGAATCCTGCTCAAGCAGGCTTGGCATGTAACTGGCGCGCAGGTGTCAACTATCGTAGTCAGTGGGGGAGTGTAACATCTCCTTACAAGACTACTGCGGCATATTATGATATTCCTGTGTACCTAAATCGTAAACGTTCAGCGGCTTTAGGATTGGGTGTCGGCATTTTCAATGACGTCGCTTCTAATGTTATTTCTACGATGGAAGTATCTCCAACGTTTGCCTTGCATTTAGGCTTTGGAGAAAATTACCAGCAATACAAATTATCCTTCGGTATGCAACCTGCGTTTCGTCAAAAGAAAGTAGATGTGGGGGCTTTGACATGGGAAACACAATGGGATGGAAACTATATTGATCCATATCGTAACTCCTTTGAAACGAATCTTACAACCGGTACATCAACAGTGTTTGATATGAATGGAGGCTTGCAATTCTCAGGTGTCATTAACGAAAAGATGAGTTTCTATTCAGGACTTGCCTTATTCCATGTGATGAGCCCGTTGGAATCATTTTACACAGGTTCAAAGAATGAATTGAGTTCGCGTAAAGTGTTTCATGCGACCGTTCGTTATAAGATGAATGATAATTTAAGTATTATTCCGAATATCCTTTATATGGGGCAGTCTTCTGCGAGCGAGTTTAATTTCGGAGGTGAAGTAAATTATAACGTCAGTAATGATGAAGACGGACTAGCTTATTTTGGCGGTTTGTATTATCGTATGAAAGATGCTACGCAATTAATGTTTGGAGGTGAGATGAATCGTTTCCGCGCAGCAATTTCATATGATGTGAATATGTCAGGACTGCGTTCAGCTTCGAAATATCGTGGCGGTTTCGAGTTCGCAATCATGTATAAGGCACCGTGTTATTCAACGCCGCCGCCGCCGCCGCCACCGCTTTTTGTTTGTCCTCGTTTCTAATTTTTTCTATTTTTCAATCAATCGAATTCGCCTAATATGAATCGAATATATACTATTGCGCTTTTGTTTTTTGTGATGTTGGCCTCAACGCCAATATTCGCACAGGAAGTGCAAGATCCAATGGATATTCCTACCAAACGTAAATTGGAAATCGCAGATAACTTGGCAAAAATCGGAAGCTTCTACAATGCGATCGATTATTACAAGTCGTATATGAAAGATGAAAAAGATGATGCAGATGTTGCCTTCAAATTAGCAGACGCATATCGTAATGCACGTGATTATATAAGCGCGGAAGAGTGGTATAAGAAGGCGTTTGCTATGAATAAAACAGAAAACATGAACGCGCAGTTTTTCTACGCACTCATGATGAAGTATAACGGAAAATATGATCAAGCTAAAGCCTTGTTCGATAAGCTTGCTAAGTCGTACAAAGGCGATGAAGAAGATCCTAAAGCCGCTGTTATAAAAATCGCTAAGGAAGAATCAAAGGGTTGTGAGCTTGCCTTGAAGATGATTAATAATCCTTTAAAACTTATTGTAAAGCATCTGGGCAAAAATGTGAATAATCATTATTCTGATTTTGGACCAGCAGCTGTTACTGATTTAAAGATGATCTATTCTTCCATCAAATCCGATACTGTAGTAGTTATTGGTGGTACAGATCGATCTTCTTATGTATCCCGTATTTATGAGACCTCTCGTAAAAACAAAAATGGAGCTTGGGGTAAGCCAAAAGAATTTGGCGATGGTAATATCAATAGTAATATGGATCATACCGGCAATGGAAGCTTTAGCCCGGATGGTAAATATTTCTTCTTCTCTCGCTGTCGTGAAGCTTCTCCAACTGATTTGCATTTGCACTGTGATATCTATTTTGCAGAACGTAAAGGCGAGTCATGGTCGACACCAACACGTTTGTCGAGCACTGTAAATAAGGCAGGAACAAACAACACGCAGCCTGCTGCTGCGAAAGGTGTTAAGCCAGGAGAAATAATATTGTACTTCGTCTCAGATCGCGAAGAAGGTAGTGCTGGTGGCCAAGATTTATACTATACAATCTTTAAGAAAGATGGGTCTTGTACCGCTCCTGTTAATTTAGGAAAGAAGATAAATACAGCCGGTGATGAGGTGACGCCTTTTTATGATGAGAAAGAAAAGACCTTATATTTCTCATCAAACGGTCGTGTTGGAATGGGTGGTTTTGACGTTTTTAGGGTTAAAGGAAATACTAAGAAATTCGAAGATCCGACTAACGTTGGATATCCTATCAACTCCTCTGTTGACGATCGCTATTTCACACATTGGCCCAATCACCGTGGTGGATTCTTCGTATCCAACCGCCCAGGAGGATATGAATTGAAGAGTGCTACTTGTTGCGATGATATCTATCAATTCGACTATATCATTATCCCTCACTTTGCAGTGAAAGGACGTATCTATGATTCTGATGATAAGAAGAAAAAGAATCCATTATTAACGGCAGTTGTTCAAATCACTTGCGACTCCGCGGATAAAGATGCGATGCGTTATGATACTACGTTCTCTCGTAACAAAGCGACCTACATGTTCAATTTAGCACGTAACCAGTCGTATAAAATACACGTGACGAAGGATGGTTATTATGCTAATAATGCTACTTGTTCTGTTAAAGGTTTAGATGAAAGTGATACCATGACGGTAGATATCTTTATTGAAAAAATTAAGCCGAAATCTGTACGTATCGAAGGTATTTATTATGCATACGATCGCGCAGAATTACAAGCAGAATCAGAGCCTGCCCTGAAGCAGTTACTTGGTATCCTAACCGATAATCCTGTCATAAAAGTTGAAATCAGCTCGCATACGGATAACCGCGGTAATGATGCCTACAATATGAAGCTTTCACAGGCACGTGCGGAAAGCGTTGTTAAGTACTTAATTACAAATGGTGTCGACAAACAACGATTAGTTGCGAAAGGATACGGTGAAACTCGTCCAGATACGATCAACCAACGTCCTGATGGTAGCGACTGTCCTGAATGTCGTGCACGTAACCGTCGTACTGAATTTAAGATTATTGGTCAGATTGCAAATACCACTATCATTTACGACCAAGCAGCACCTATTACGGTAGATTCTGCTACGACTACTCAAGAAGTAGAAGCTCGTGAGAAAGAAGGTAAAGGTGCTAATTTTATTGGTAATCCAAACAATAAGCCTGCTACTGAAACGCCAGCTCCGGCAGGAACAGATACCAAGAAAACAACACCTACGAAGGCTGCTCCGAAGAAAACTGAAACAGAAGATAGTGAAGAAGCTACAACAGATGAATCCTCTAGCGATGAGCCTGCTGCAAGTACGAGCGATGAGGAAGAAAGCACTTCCTCCAAAGCAAAGCCATCTAGTAGTAAGTCTAAGACAAGCACAACCACTACAAAGCCTAGCTCTAGCAAAAGCACTAGTGGTAGCAAGAAAAAGGGTTCGGTTGAAGAAGACTAATTAAACTTTTTAAAAATAGGCCCGTTGACGATTGTCGACGGGCTTTCTTATTCTAATCATGCGTAAGTTATTTTTGTTATTCGTTTTTATTGGAATTGTATCTTCTGCTTGTAAAACTGTGCATCAGACGAAAACGCGTGTGGAAGGTGAAAAGACCACTACCGCGGATCTTTTGAAGAAGTTGGAACAACCTGATATTCCTTACAAATGGTTCTTTGCAAAGGCAAAAATTCAAATTGAAGATGCACATAACGATAATACCGTGAATGCTGTTATTCGGATGAAGAAGGATAGTGTTATTTGGATTTCATTAAATGCATTAGTAGGAATCGAAGTTTCAAGAATACTGATAACCCCCGACTCCGTTAAATTAATGGATCGATTTAACAAACGTTATTATGCGCGATCCTTTAGCTATGTTCAACAAATGACCGGCGTACAAGATTTAAATTTTGCGCAGTTGCAACGAATGATTATGGGAAATGATATGCAGGCAATGGATCCAACTAAAACTGAAATTGTAAAGACCGATAGTAATTATCAAGTCAATAGCAAGGAAAACCAAATAGAGAGTGTGATTTGGATTAATGCTTTGAATTTTACTATGGCAAAAAAAGAGCTGAAGAATAAGGTAATCAATCAGACCTACGAAATGGATTACGATGACTATCGCTTATTGACCGATCGTTTGTTCTCCTATAGAAGAAGGGTGCGTTTGGCTACGAAAGAAGTCTATGATCTGAATATAGAATACCAGAAGGTAACATTAGATGAGCCACAAAAATTTCCGTTTAATGTTCCAGACAAGTATTTAGTAGTAAAGCCCGAAACGAAGGAAGAGAAGAAATGAGATGGTCGCATGCTATAGCTGTATTGCTTTTACTGAGCTTGTTTCAAGCTTGTGTCAATGATATGGCAAAAGTGAATCGTATTGCGAGTGATAAGGAAGCAAGTAGAGAGGTGGTGAAGAATGTTTATACGACCTATAGCGTACAAGGTCATTTACGCGCCAAATTACGTACACCTGAATTAGTGGTTACTACCATGCCAAAGCCGGGTAAGGAAATGCCTTCCGGACTAGAAGTACAATTTTACGATGATAGCTTGCGCGAGAATGGAAAGTTGAGTGCGAAATTTGGGTTTAATGATGAGTTGCACAATACAATTACAGTTCGGAAAAATGTGGTGGTGGTAAATGTAAAGGGTGAACAGTTAGAAACCGAAGAGCTCATTTGGGATATGAATAAACATATCCTCTACACAGATAAGTTTGTTAAAATTACGACCGATGGCGAACAGCTTTTCGGTGAGGGTATGGAGGCGCAAGAAGATTTTACAAATTATAAAATCAAGAAATTACGCGGAACCGTGAAGGTTGATAAATAATGAATAATGAATAATTTACTATTAGTTATTCAAACGTTTGATATTGGCTCCGATTGCATTTAATCGTTGATCAATGAACTGATATCCACGATCAATTTGTTCGATATTGTGAATCGTTGATTTTCCATTCGCAGACAAGGCAGCAATTAACAAAGCTACACCCGCGCGTATGTCAGGAGAAGTCATTGAAATTCCTTTCAATTGATGTTCACGATTTAAGCCCATGATGCTTGCTCTATGAGGATCGCAAAGGATGATCTGCGCGCCCATATCGATCAATTTATCAACGAAGAATAGACGACTCTCGAACATTTTTTGGTGAATCAATACGTTGCCTTTTGCTTGTATGGCAGTAACTAAAACGATGCTAATCAAGTCGGGAGTGAAACCAGGCCATGGAGCGTCATCAATCGTTAGAATACTACCGTCGATGAAGTTTTGTATTTCGTAATGTTCTTGCGCTGGAATGATAATATCATCGCCTTCTATATTCAGTTGAATACCGAGCTTTCTAAAGGTATTTGGAATTTGACCAAGATGTTCGTAGCCCACTCCTTGAATGCGGATGTTCGACTTCGTCATGGCCGCTAAGCCAATAAAGCTTCCTACTTCGATCATATCTGGTAACATACGATGCGTGGTGCCTCCTAACGTATTTACGCCTTCAATGGTAAGTAAGTTAGAACCGATGCCACTGATTTTCGCACCCATGCGATTCAGCATATTACACAATTGCTGCAAATAAGGTTCGCAAGCAGCGTTAAAGATCGTGGTGGTACCTTCTGCCAAAACAGCGGCCATCACGATATTTGCGGTTCCTGTTACACTTGTTTCTTCTAACAACATGTAGGTTCCCTTCAACTTTTTGGCTTCCATGCGGAAGAAATGCTCTTCGGAGTCGAAGTTGAATGTAGCGCCTAAATTTTGAAATCCGATCAAATGGGTATCCATACGACGGCGTCCGATTTTATCTCCTCCAGGCTTCGGTAAATAAGCACGTCCGAAGCGCGTTAATAAAGGTCCTAATACCATCACCGAACCACGTAATGAAGAAGCTCTTTTACGATATTCCGGCGTAGTCATGAAATCCATATTCACATTTGCTGCTTTGAAGCTATAGGTATCATCACTGATCTTCTTCACTTCAACACCCATTGATGCAAGTAAATCAATTAATGCTAATACATCGGCAATCTGCGGGATATTGCTGATAGTCATCTCCTGATCTGTCAATAAAACAGCGGAGATAATCTGCAAAGCCTCATTTTTAGCCCCTTGTGGGATGATGGTGCCATTCAGCGCTTGGCCACCAATAACTTCAAAACTTGCCATAATTCAAATGAATAGTGAATGGTGAATAGTGAATAGTGAATGATGAAAAGTGATGGCTTCTCATCAGTACTAAAGTACTAGACAAAGTTGTACAAGGCGTATTTCTATGCCTTAAAGTATGCACTATAAACTGTTAACTGTCGAAAAAATTACCGCGGACGGTTATTGCGGTTATTATTATTGTTGAAGCGGCGTTTATTATTACCAAAACTGCTGCCACTACCACTGCTGCTTCCACCGTTGGAGTCACCACCACGATTGCGATTGTTGTTTGGACGACCATTGCGATTGCGATTATTGTTTGGACGACCACCACGCATATTGTTCATGCGACTTAAATCGGTATTATTACGCAATGGCATATTGTCGATCGTCGATTCTTCATCAAGACGTAATACGCCATTACTCATAAATGCAAGATCTTCTTTAATCGTATCATCTACCACCGCGTCGTTACTGAAGTTACGATAGGTCATTTTCATTACGATCGCAATTCCTTGCGCGAACTCCATTTGTTTTTCTTTGTCTTCCATCGCCAATGCCTTATTGATAAGGATTTCAACGCTTTTACCATAGTGGCGGAAACGTATTGGTTGCTTTGGATATTTCATGCGTTCCGGACGTTGTGCCTTCTCCTCTGCCACTGGCGTTGGATAAGGACAATCGACATCCAAATCGTAATCTGCTAAAACGAATAAATGATTCCACAGTTTTTGACGATAGTCTTCTACCGATTTACTCTGCGGAAATAATATAGCCATCATCTCAATGATCCCTTTCGCAATTTTCGTTCTTTCCTCTTTTGTTTCTTTGGATTTAGCAAAATCAACCATTCCTTGAATGTATCGTCCGTACTCGCGGATCTTCATCTTTCCCCGTTGGGAATTATACTTCATCATAGAACAAATGTACTAGTTTTATTTCATTTTATCGCTCCTTCCTAATTCTCATTTCTGAGGCCTAAAAAGACCTTATTTAGCCGTGTAGGTCTTCTTTTTTTGGTTATTTTTGCAGATAATCGTTTTTTTAGAAATTATGTATAGATCACATACTTGTGGCGAGCTGCGTGCTTCGCATATTGGCGTAGAAGTTGTTCTTAGTGGATGGGTACAAAAAGTACGTAAAATGGGGGCTTTAACCTTCATAGATCTACGTGATCGCTATGGTATTACGCAATTGACTTTGGATGAATCGAAACGTCCGGAATTATTAAATACAAGTTTAGGAAGGGAATTTGTTTTACAGGCAAAAGGAAATGTAATTGAACGTAGCAGTAAGAATGCACACTTGGCTACTGGTGATATCGAAATTGAAGTGACGGAGTTGAAAGTCTTGAATGCTTCTATCACACCGCCTTTCACGATCGAAGATGATACCGATGCTGGGGATGATTTGCGTATGAAGTATCGTTATTTGGATTTACGTCGTGCGGCCGTTCGAAAAAATATTGAACTACGTTATGCCGTGAATCGTGCTGCCAGAGAGTATTTGCATGAATTAGGTTTCTTGGATATCGAAACACCTTTCTTAATCAAATCAACGCCGGAAGGTGCGCGTGATTTTGTGGTGCCTTCTCGCATGAATGAGGGAGAGTTTTATGCCTTACCACAATCTCCACAAACCTTCAAACAATTATTGATGGTGAGTGGCTATGATCGTTATTATCAGATCGTGAAATGCTTCCGTGATGAGGACTTGCGCGCTGATCGTCAGCCGGAGTTTACGCAGATCGACTGTGAGATGGCCTTCGTAGAGCAAGAAGATATTTTGAATACGTTCGAAGGCATGATTAAACATATCTTCAAAGCGGTGAAAGGAATTGACTATACGGATATAGTGCCACGCATGACTTGGGATGAAGCGATGCGTCGTTATGGGAATGATAAGCCGGATATACGTTTCGGGATGGAGTTGCAGAATTTGAAAGTGAAACGGGAGGCCTTATATGCTCCCATGGCGAATAGCGGTTTTCAAGTATTTGATGGAGCTGAAACAGTTTTAGCGATTAATGTTCCAGGCTGTTCGAATTATACGCGTAAGCAAACAGATGAATTGATAGAATGGGTAAAGCGTCCGCAGATAGGCATGGGCGGAATGGCTTTCGTGAAAGTAGGTACAGACGGGACCTTTAAGTCGTCATTCGATAAATTCTTCGACGCAGCGGCGCTTGAAGCCTTGGCAAAGCAATGCGGTGCGCAAGCCGATGATTTAATATTGATTTTGGCCGGTACGGAAGAGAAAACGCGCAAGGCGATTTCAGAATTACGTTTAGAGATGGGCAATCGTTTGGGACTGCGTAAGAGCGATCATTTTCAGTTGTTATGGGTGATGGACTTCCCGCTTTTTGAATATGCAGAAGAAGAAAATCGTTGGGTAGCGCGTCATCACCCATTCACTTCTCCTAAGCCGGATCATATTCAGCGTATGATTGAAAATAGTCCGGTGATTACGGATCCTGCAAATTATTTGAATCATCCGTATGCCGATATCAAGGCGAACGCTTATGATATGGTATTGAACGGAAATGAAATAGGCGGCGGTTCTATACGTATATTCCAAAAAGATTTGCAGCAGAAGATGTTTGCGGCCTTGGGCATGAGTGAAGAAGAGGCGAATCATAAGTTTGGCTTCTTGTTAGGCGCCTTTGAATACGGTGCTCCGCCACATGGAGGTATCGCATTCGGCTTCGACAGATTATGCGCGTTGTTGGGTGGTAGTGAAACAATTCGCGACTTCATCGCGTTCCCTAAAAATAATAGTGGTAGAGATGTGATGTTGGATGCGCCGTCAAGTATTGACGACAAACAACTGAACGAATTGGGAATACGTTTACAACCTAAAGCCTAGGGTTAATAAAAACGACTTAGTATTGTTAGAGTAAAAGCTATGTATCAAAAAACCATACAACAGAAGATAGACTGGTCTGTCTTATATATTTACGTCGCCTTAATCATCTTAGGTGTCGTGACTATCTATGCGGCAGAATATCAGGATGGACATGGTTTAGCGTTTAGCATGAGTAAGAGTTATAGCAAGCAGCTGATGTTTGCTGGCTTGAGTATTATGGTGGGGGTCATGATTTTGTTGGTGGATAGTAAGCTATTGACGACTTTACCATTGACCTTGTACATTATTTCCTTATTGGTATTAGCTTTTGTAGCGGTGGTGGCCCGTGGTGTAAATGGTGCGAATGCGTGGTTGGAGTTTGGAGGCTTCAAATTGCAGCCTTCCGAATTTGCGAAGGGTTTTACGGCACTTTATTTGGCCAAGTATTTATCGCAAAATGATGTCAATTTTAAGACGAATGCGGCGCGTATTAAGGCGATAGCGATTATAGCCTTGCCGGCTTTGATTATTATTGCGGAGAAGGATACAGGATCTGCCTTGGTATTTGGCGGTTTGATGTTGGTATTATACAGAGAGGGTTTGCCAGGAGAGATTTTGGTAGCGGGTATTGCTGCGATTGTGTTATTGGTAACGAGTATATTATTGCCGAAGTTCGTTTTGTTTGGCATTTTTACTGGAATAGTATTGTTCCTGTTATATAATTGGCGCAAGAAGTGGCGCCGGATGAAGGATTATATTACGTGGATGTTTATTGCTTACACGATTAGCTCTGTCTTTGTGTTATTTGGGAAGGATTATGTGTTTAATAAGGTATTGCAGCCGCATCAGCGCGAGCGTATCTTGATTACGTTTGGAGTGAAAGGGCAGGATAGTAAGATTGCAAAGGGAGCGGGCTATAATGTAATACAGTCGAAAATTGCGATAGGTTCGGGTGGTTTTTTTGGAAAGGGGTATTTACATGGCACGCAAACAAAGTTCAATTTTGTACCGGAGCAGACTACCGATTTTATCTTTTGCACGATAGGCGAGGAATGGGGCTTTATGGGGGCCTTGGTTTTGCTTGGGCTCTACCTAGCCTTGTTGATGAAGATTTTAAGCATAGCAGAGCGGCAGCGCTCTCGTTTTAGCCGGGTCTATGCTTATGGTGTGGCGTGTATCTTTTTTATGCATATTTTGATCAATATTGGAATGACGGTCGGTTTATTACCCGTTATTGGTATTCCTTTACCTTTTATCAGTTATGGAGGGTCTTCTATGATTGGATTTTCGGTGATGTTATTCATTTTAGTGAAGCTTGACACGGATCGTTTGGCGGTTTTGCGTTAATTTTTACCCACGTGAGAAATTTTAACAGTAAAAAATCATTTTTTTATTGTTTTTTCATACAATTTCTTATCTTTGCCCTCCAATTTTTGCGGTATCGTGGAAAAAGCATTACGGCCATATGACATCCATTTTGTCGGACTAAGTCAAGGCCCGCAAACTTTTCGATATCAAATCGATGATGCATTCTTTGCATTATTCCCTGATACTCAAGCAAAAAAAGGAAGCTGCCACGTGCAGTTGCTCTTTGATAAGCAGACCTCTCACATGGAATTAAACTTCACCCTTGACGGGCATGTTGAGATTGAATGTGATCGTTGTACGGCAGACATGCATTACCCGATTCACAGTCAGTTTCAGTTGTTAGTTAAGTTTGAAGGCGGAGAGCCCGATGCGAATGAGGATACAGACGAGATGATATTTATCGCTCGTTCTGAGTCTAGCATTAACGTCGCGCAATATATTTACGAGTATATACATCTCAGCGTTCCGATGGTTAAGAATTGCGATTACTTAGAAGAGCGTTACAAAAATTGTAACCAAGAAGTCCTAAGTCGATTGCAAAACGAAGATCAAGCAGAGGAAGGTTCGACCGATGACATTGTCATTGACGAACGTTGGGCTGCTCTCAAGAAGCTAAAAGACAAGAAATAATTGATAACTAAATAAATTAAAAGTCATGCCTAATCCTAAACGCCGCCACTCAGCACAACGCCGTGATAAACGCCGTACGCACTACAAAGCTGTTGCTCCTACAGTAGCGGTTGACAAGGCTACTGGTGAAAACCACATGTCTCACCGTGCCTATGAGTTGGATGGAAAATTAATGTACAACGGTCAAGTTTTGGCTGAAAAAGGCAGCAACTAAGCTGTTTTAGTACTTGATATTCTAAAAATTCCACAATCCTTACGTATCTTACAAAGAGATACCGAAGGGTTTTGGAATTTTTCATTTAACCTAACCCAGATAAAACCACAGAAATGCGCATAGGATTCGATGTAATGGGTGGCGATTACGCCCCAAAAGAAGCCATCAAAGGCCTTTTATTGGCATTGCCTGAATTAAATGCTGAAGAGCATGTTGTCTTGATTGGTCGTGAAGATGAAATCAAGGCTGCACTTACAGCGGAAGGTGCCGACCCGGCACGTTTTGCTATCGTGCACGCTCCTGATGTGGTGGAAATGGGTGAACACCCAACGAAAGCGCTTACGCAAAAGCCGCACTCTAGCATTTCTATCGGTTTTCATCTATTGAAAGAAGGTAAAATTGATGCCTTTGCGAGTGCAGGTAATACCGGCGCTATGATGGTGGGTGCTCTTTTCAGTGTGAAAGCAATTGAAGGGATTTCTCGTCCTTGTATCTCTACGATCGTTCCTAAATTAGATGGTTCGCTAGGCGTCTTATTAGACGTGGGTGCAAATTCTGATGTGAAACCAGAACATTTGAATCAGTTTGCCATTTTAGGAAGCGTTTATGCAGAATCTGTTTTGCATAATAATAGCCCTAAAGTAGGACTTCTTAACCTCGGTGAAGAAGAAGGTAAAGGAACCATCGTTCTTCAAGCTGCTTATCCTTTATTGAAAGAAAATAAAAGTGTCAACTTCATCGGTAATATCGAAGGACGCGACCTTTTCAATGATAAAGCTGACGTCATCGTTTGTGATGGATACGTTGGTAACGTGGTATTGAAGTTGTGTGAAAATATCTACGAAATGCTTTTGCAAAAGGGCATCGAGAACGATTACTTCGCGCGCTTTAACTACGAAATTTATGGCGGCATGCCGATTTTAGGTGTCAACGCGCCGGTTGTTATTGGTCATGGTATCTCTAACGCACGTGCTTTCAAAAACATGTTATTACAATCACGCGAAATGGTTCGTACTGACATGGTAGAAAAAGTTCGCAAGGCCCTCGTTTAATTCCTCTCTTTTCGCGGAATTCTCTTACTTTTGCAGGATACAAAATCTGTACTGATGAAGCGTATCTTGTCGACCTTGGCTATTAGCCTTTCCCTTATTTTTTCAGTGAACGCTGCTGGTCTTTTGCCGCACACCAACCTTTTGGATACTGGTGCGCAGAAAACGATCACCAAGACTATCGTAATTGATAATACCTATAAGAAGATGGATTATTTCCATTTTGAATTTGGTCATGATAATTGGATGAACCGTCCGACAGGGATTAATATCA
This sequence comes from Chitinophagales bacterium, assembly GCA_947452995.1. Taxonomy (GTDB): domain Bacteria; phylum Bacteroidota; class Bacteroidia; order Chitinophagales; family CAIODY01; genus JAHEYX01. The sequence continues at coordinate 42,329 of CANGEV010000013.1, read as the reverse complement.
AACCACTTTCTAGAGGCATTAGTACCTATATCACGTATCCGATGCCCTTGGGTAAATCTCCTTTTGATTTTGTCGTTGGTGTAGGAATTACAGTGGACAATATCTATTGCAATGGAACGCCAAAAACGGACTCTTTAGGTGCGACCTATTTTGCACCAATTACGAAGTCGTACAAGTTCAACAAAATCGCGAACACCTATTTTGAGGTTCCTTTGTTGCTTTCATACAAGACAAAAGCGGATCGTAATAATCGATCGTTCAAGTTTAATGCGGGTATCCGTATGGGCTTGCATGCTGCTACGCATCAAAAGTATAAAGGCAATGATGCGAACAATAATTATATTGCCGTAAAGTATTTGAGTGTGCCGAATATGAACCGTTTACGCGCCAATGCACAGCTTAGTGTGGGTTATGATTGGGTCTATTTGGTTGCAACCTATTCCTTGACACCGTATTTTACAAGTGGAAAAGGAACCAATATCCATCCCTTCTTCGTAGGCGTGGGTATCGTTGGATTCTAGTTAAAAAGAAATTTTATGGAAAAGCAGTTTGAATGCTTGTTGATTGAGAAAAGCAACGGCGTTGCCACGATTACGTTGAATCGTCCGGACGTGTTTAATGCGTTTAACGATACGATCTCGTATGAGATGCAAGAGGCATTGAAGATGATGGATCGTGATAAGGAAGTGCGTGTGGTGGTGTTGACAGGTGCAGGGAAGGCGTTTTGTAGTGGACAGGATTTGAAGGCGATAAAGGAGGTGGCTGGCAAGCGTGATTTGAGTGAGTCGTTACATAAGCGTTATAATCCGATTATCCGTGCGATGCGTGCTTTGCCGAAGCCGATTATTTGTCGTTTGAATGGAGTAGCTGCCGGAGCCGGATGTAGCATTGCCTTGGCTTGTGATTTAATCGTAGCCGCTGATACAGCGTCATTGATAGAAGTATTCGTGAATGTAGGCTTGGTATTAGATTCTGGTTCTTCTTATTTCTTACCGCGCTTGGTGGGTTCTGCACGAGCTTTTGAATTATCGACGATGGGCTCGAAAGTGCCAGCGCAAAAGGCGTTGGAGTGGGGTATGGTGAATAAAGTAGTGCCGATGGAAGAGTTAGATGCCGCAGTGAAGGGCTATACCGATTATTATGCCGCGGCGCCGACGAAAGCGATTGGCTTGATGAAGAAGATGTTGAACAAGTCGTTCCATTCTGATTTAGATACGATGTTGGATTACGAAGCGTATTGTCAGCAGATTGCGGGCAATAGTGCTGATAATGCAGAAGGGGTCGCTGCCTTCAATGAGAAGCGTAAACCGGTTTTTAAAGGCGAATAAATTCAAAAAGCATGAAAAAGGTCTTCTTCGGTTTTCTAACTATCCTTTCTTTTTTGGTGATTGTGCCTGTCTTGGCGCAGAAGCACGCTGCATCTACCGCGAGCAGTGAATCGCGTGATGAATTGGAAAAAAAGAAGAAACGTTTGTTAGAAGAGATTGAAGATGCCGAGGATTTGTTGCGCAAGACGCGTAATAGCAAGAACGCCTCTGTGAGCGAGGTTTTGGCCTTGAAGCAAAAGATTGCGGCGCGTCAGAAATTGATTGCCAACTATAATTCACAGCTCGGCCAGATCGTAGAAGGAATTCAATCGACGGAGAAGAATTTGAAGATGTTGGATATGCGATTAGATAGTATGAAAGCGGAATATGCGCGTTTGGTGGTTCGAGCCTACAAGACGCATGGTGCTTTGGATAAGATACTTTTTATTTTCTCTGCGCGTGATTTTAACAATGCCTATCAGCGTTTAAAGTATTTACAACAATATTCGGATTATCGGTTGGCGCAGGCGCGTTTGATCAAATCCACGAAGACAGAGCGTTTGCAGACTTTACAATCTTTGAAAGGTCAGAAGGAAGAGAAGGAAGTATTGTTAGGAACGGAGCAAACGGAGAAAAATACCTTAGAGAAGGAGCGTAAAGAAAAAGATAAAGTGGTGGCTTCGCTCAAGGGTAAGGAGGCAGAGCTGATGAACCAGATTAAGGAGAAGAAGAAGACAGCCGCGAAGTTGAATAAGTTGATTGAAGACATCATCAAGAAGGAAATTGAAGCAGCGCGTAAGACAAGCGAATCGAATGGTAATAAGGTGCTTACCTTAACGCCAGAGGCAAAGGCCCTGAGCGAGCATTTTGCGGGCAATATGGGACGTTTACCATGGCCAGTAGAGCGTGGGGTTATTACGGGTCATTTCGGTCGCCATGAGCATGAAATTTTAGATCATGTGCAGGTGAACAATAATGGGATTGATATAAAGACGCAGCAGGGTGCTACGGTGCGTACGATCTTCGAGGGCACGGTAAAAGCAGTGTTGTTCAACCCGGCCTTCCAGAAAGCGGTATTGATTAATCATGGTGAATATTTTTCGGTGTATTCAAACTTAGAATCTGTGAATGTTAAGATCGGGGATAAGGTGACAACGAAGCAGGTGATCGGCAAAGTTTATACCAATACAGAGGAAGGGAAAACAGAAATACATTTAGAGATTTGGAAAAATACCGATAAGTTGAATCCAGAAACTTGGTTATCGAATTAAAATAAGAACAATGGAAAAGAAAGTAAATAGTATCAAATTTGATGTGCATGTAGATGATCAGAAAATGCCGGAGAAGATAGAGTGGACGGCGAATGATCCGTCTGGAAATCCTACTACTAAGGAGTGTAAGGCTTTGTTGATTGGCATGTGGGATGGTGATGCGCAGGAGTCGATGAAGATAGATTTGTGGACGAAGGAGATGCGTGTGGACGAGATGAATTTGTTGTATTATCAAACCCTACATTCGATGGCGGATACTTTGGAGCGTGCTACGGGCAATGCGGAGGCGGCGCATAATATAAAGATGTTTGCGAATATGTTTGGGGAGAATACGGATGTGGTGAAGAAGGTGGAGGGATGATTGAGAATTGAGAATTAGGAATTAAGAATTAAAATCCCGAAGCAATCGGGAGTGAAAAGTGAATGGTGAATAGTTAATAATGAATAATGAATAATCGGAGTGCGGTTGCGAAAGTAATCGAACTCCGATTTTTGTTTGGTGCGTTTCGTGAAGACACGAAACGGAGCGGGTTAAGGTTAATAGTGAATAGTGAATAATTCTCTTTTACCCTTTAACCATTCCCTTTTACCCTTTAACCTTTCCCTCCCGATAGCTTCGCATCGGGATCCCTTTTACCCTTTAACCGCTTTCAGCATCCTTTGCAAATACGCCTCTGCTTGTTGCAGATTGCCGATGCTCTTCACCGTAATAATCAAGTGTCGTTCGCTTTGCTTCATGCCGGCACGGTTGCCTTCACTTTGGATGAAGCCCATCGTTTTCATGAACTGCTCCGTTTCAAAAAACTTATTGTCTTTCTCCGAAACAAAATATCCACGCATGATATTATCCTTTAGCTGAATGCGCTCAAAGCCCAATGCAGTCGCACTCCAACGGACACGCACTGCTTCGAATAACTCAAATACTGTTGCCGGAATTGGTCCGAAACGATCTTTCAATGCTGCCTCGAACGCACGCAATGCGGCTTCGTTAGCGACATCATCTAACTGTCTGTAGAGCTGCAAACGCTCTGCAATCGAATTCACATAATCATCCGGAATCAACATCTCTGTATCCGTTTCAATCGCACACTCTCGTACATATGGACCTAACAAAGAATCGCTGTTGCTATCTTCAAAGAGCTCTTTGAATTCACCTGCCTTCAACTCACGAATCGCTTCATCCAAAATTTTATGATACATCTCGAAGCCAATCTCTGTAATGAATCCACTCTGCTCTCCGCCTAATAAATTTCCGGCTCCACGAATGTCTAAGTCGCGCATCGAAATCTGGAAGCCACTTCCAAGGTCACTAAACTGTTCGATGGTTTGTAATCTTCTTCTTCCCTCTGGCGTTAAAATATGCATCGGAGGAGCAATCAAAAAGCAATATGCTTTCTTATTATTTCTTCCTACCCGTCCACGTAGCTGATGTAAATCACTTAATCCATGATGATGCGCATGATTGATAATAATCGTATTCGCGTTGCTAATATCTAAGCCACTCTCCACAATATTCGTACAAACTAATACATCATACTCTCTGTTGATGAAGCTCATCATTCGTTGCTCTAAGGTCTCTCCATCCATCTGTCCGTGCGCCACACCAATTTCAAAACCAGGACAAGCTTTTCGAATCATCGCTGCCATCTCTCCAATATCTTGTACCTTGTTGTGGATGAAATATACTTGTCCGCCACGATATACTTCATTTTCAATTGCGCCCTTAATCAGTTCGATATCGAAGGTACAAACACGCGTCTCTACGGGCTGTCTGTTCGGTGGTGGCGTATGAATCACACTTAAGTCGCGCGCGCCCATCATACTAAATTGTAGCGTACGAGGAATTGGCGTTGCAGTGAGTGTAAGCGTATCGACATTCGTCTTGATTAGTTTCAATTTATCTTTCGCAGCTACACCGAATTTTTGTTCTTCATCAATAATCATCAAGCCAAGATCTTTGAACTTGATTTTATTGCTGAGCAACATATGCGTACCAATAACAATATCTACTTTTCCTTCCGTGAGTCGTTGGATAGTTTCCTTTTGCTGCTTCGCTGTTTTAAAACGATTCAGGTATTCAATGGTACAAGGAAATTCTTTTAATCGATCGGCGAAGGTCTTTGCATGTTGCATCGCCAAGATAGTTGTTGGTACCAACACGGCTACTTGTTTTCCGTCTGTAACAGCCTTGAACGCTGCTCGAATTGCCACTTCCGTTTTGCCGAATCCTACGTCTCCGCACACTAAACGATCCATTGGATAGGCTTTCTCCATATCCGCTTTCACGTCGTTGATTGCTTTCAACTGATCCGGTGTATCTTCATATATAAAACTTGCTTCTAATTCGTTTTGCAAATAGGTGTCTGGTAAAAAAGCAAAACCTTTCGCTGCTTTACGTTTTGCATAGAGCTGAATTAAGTCGAAGGCAAGCTCTTTAACTTTATTCTTCGTTTTACGTTTGAGCTGTTCCCAGGCATCAGAACCGAGTTTATTGATTTTTGGTTCGTTGCCTTCTTTCCCGCTAAACTTCGAAATCTTATGGAGTGAGTTGATATTTACATAGAGCACATCATTGTCTTTGTAAAATATGCGAACTACTTCTTGTGTAACACCGTTTATTTCTAGCTTCTGCAAGCCAGAATATCTACCAACGCCGTGATCGCTGTGCACGACGAAATCGCCTGCTTGAAGCTCTGTCAGCGTTTTCAGCGTTATGGCGTTCGACTTAGAATAGACCGCCTTTTGTTTGAAGCGATGATAGCGTTCAAAAATTTGATGATCGGTAAAGAGTGTTTGTTTTAACTCCGTATCGATGAAACCTTGATGCAGGGAGAGGTTGAGTGGTGTAAACTGTACGTTTGCATTGACTCCTTTTCCTTTTCTATTTTGTCCAAGGTCGGTGAATATATGATTGAAACGTTCTATTTGTTTCGGGTTATCCGCGAAAATATAATTGCGATAGCCGAGGTGTTGTTTGGCTATTAGCTCATCCATCAACAGCTCGAAGTTTTTGTTGAAACTTGGTTGTGGAAGTATATTGTATTTGATCGTGAGATAAGGTGCAAAGGCCGTCCGGGTACCGAATTCAAATACAGGAAAGCGTTCGAGGTCGTCCGACCAACGGCGTTCGAAGTCGGGACGGAGTGTAGGCGCATTTTCGGCAGTTGGCGCATCCTTGGTGGCGAGTGCTTCAAGACTTAACAGTTGATCTGCATTGTTTTTAATCCAGAAGATACTGTTGCTTGGAATTACGTCTAGCAGCGGTGCGTTGGCTTGTTGATCATCGAGTACTTGCGTATTCGGGATGATCGTGACATAGGCCACGTTAGCGACGCTGAGCTGTGTTGCGGGGTCGAAGGTACGAATGGATTCTACCTCTCGACCAAAGAGTTCGAGTCGGTAGGGATAGTCGTTACCGAAGCTGAAGATATCTACGATACCACCGCGTATACTAAACTGACCGGGTTCATAGACGAAGTCGGTGCGTTCGAAACGGAGTTCTACGAGTAGCTCTGTAACGAAGTCGAGGTCGATAGCTTCTCCTTTTTTAAGGTGAAGAATATGTTTTTGTAAGCCTCCTGCAGAAATGACTTGTTCGATCATTGCTTGCGGATAGCTAACGATGATTCGTTTACGGTCGGGATGTTTGAGCAGGTCGGTGAGTAATTCGGTACGTTCTAGTACTTGTGCCGATTGTACGGCGGAATTAAATTCCCCGGGACGCTGGAAAGAGTCGGGGAAGAAAAATCCTTTTGGTAAGGCAAAAACCGACTTTTGAAGGTGGTTGAGTAGGTTGTCGATATCGGTAAAGGCATAGAGTGCGCTTTCCTTGTCGGGGTAGAGGAGCCAGTTGGAGGTATTGCTTTGTAGCAAGGAAGTGGCCAAGACTTGCAAGGTCTCTGCCGAAGCGTCGATTCCTTGTAAGTGCGTCACCTGCGGGTTCGGTGCGTCAGACTGTTGAAGTATTAGTCCCGTCTGCGGACGTTTTAGCCACTGTTGTAGCAATTCCACTAAGTCCATTCTCCTTACAAAAGTAAGGATTCTTGAAAAATACTCACGTCTTTTTGCTATCTTCGCGTGCCGTCAAGACGGGAACTCACGTATCGCCTGGCGGCGTTTATCTATTTTACCTTCCGCCATGCCAAAAGATACCTCCCTCCGCAGCGTCCTCATCATCGGGTCAGGACCAATTATCATCGGACAAGCTTGTGAATTCGACTATTCTGGCTCTCAAGCCGCTCGTTCACTTCGTGAAGAAGGCATCAAAGTAATCCTTATCAATAGCAATCCTGCGACTATCATGACCGATAACTTGGTCGCTGATAAGGTGTATTTATTGCCATTGACGGTTGAATCGATCGAGCAAATCTTAAAAGAAAATGAGATTGATGCGGTACTACCGACTATGGGCGGACAAACAGCCTTGAATCTGTGTAAAGAAGCCGATGAAATTGGCTTGTGGGAAGAATATAAAGTACGCATGATTGGCGTTGATATCAAGGCGATTGACAAAGCAGAAGATCGTGATTTGTTCCGTCAGTGGATGATTGAAATGGGTATTCCTGTTTGTCCTGCGAAAGTGGCTAATTCATTTTTAGAAGGAAAGGAGTTTGCGCAAGAGATTGGTTTTCCATTAGTATTGCGTCCTTCGTTTACTTTGGGTGGAACAGGTGGTGGCGTTGTTTTCAAAAAGGAAGATTTAGATGAGGCCTTAAACAGAGCCTTGACTGCAAGTCCAATTCATGAAGTGTTGGTAGAAAAAGCAGTATTGGGTTGGAAAGAATATGAATTGGAATTGTTGCGCGACAATAATAATAATGTAACGATCATTTGTACGGTTGAGAATTTTGACCCGATGGGCGTTCATACGGGAGATAGTATTACGGTAGCACCGGCTATGACCTTGAGTGATACAGCCTTTCAATTGATGCGTAATACTGCTATCAGTATGATGCGCAACTTAGGAAATTTTGCAGGCGGATGTAATGTGCAATTTGCGATGAATCCTGACACGGAAGAAATCATCGTCGTTGAAATTAATCCACGTGTGAGTCGTTCTTCGGCATTAGCTTCAAAAGCGACGGGTTATCCGATTGCGAAGATCGCTGCGAAATTGGCTGTAGGTTATAATTTGGATGAGTTGAAAAATCAAATCACCAAAACTACTTCTGCCTTCTTCGAGCCTACTTTAGATTATGTGATTGTAAAAATACCTCGTTGGAACTTCGACAAGTTCAAAGGAGCAAATGATACTTTAGGTTTTCAGATGAAAGCGGTAGGTGAGGTGATGGCGATAGGCAGAACCTTCCCGGAAGCGATTCAGAAGGCTTGTCAGAGTTTGGAGAATGATGCGATTGGCTTAGGATACTATGGCAAGTCGTTGATGAAGACGGAAGAATTGTTGGAGTATTTAAAGACACCTAAATGGGATCGTGTTTTCAGAATTAAGGATGCCTTGATGGCAGGTGTTTCTGTTTCTACCATTCATAAATTAACTATGATTGATAAATGGTTTTTGAATCAGATTCAGGCTATTGTTGATATGGAGAAGCATTTGATTACGCATAATGCAGTAAGTGAAATCAGTGTGGATGATATGCGCAAGGCAAAGCAAACGGGCTTTAGCGATTTGCAAATTGCGAAGTTGTTAGATAATAAATGTACCGATGAAGATATTTTCAATGCGCGTATTGCGATGAATATCCGTCGTACCTATAAAATGGTAGATACTTGTGCTGCAGAGTTTGAAAGTAAAACCAACTATTTCTATAGTACGTTTGACACAGAGAACGAGAGCAAGCCGAGTGATCGTAAGAAAGTGATTGTGTTGGGTAGCGGACCAAATCGTATCGGACAAGGAATCGAATTCGATTACTGTTGTACACACGGTTTGCAGGCGATTAGAGAATGCGGTTACGAAGCGATCATGGTGAATTGTAATCCTGAAACAGTGAGTACGGATTTCGATATGGCGGATAAGCTTTACTTCGAGCCTGTATTCTGGGAACATCTTTGGGAGATTATCGAGTTGGAGAAGCCGTACGGTGTGATCGTACAATTAGGTGGGCAAACAGCTTTGAAGCTTTCTAAACGTCTACATGAGAAAGGAATCCGCATCATAGGTACTTCTTTCGATAATATGGACATTGCAGAAGATCGTGGTCGTTTCTCCGATATGTTGAAGGAATTGAATATCCCTTATCCGCAATACGGTACAGCACATACAGCAGATGAAGCATTAGAAGTGGCGAAGAAAATTGGTTATCCGGTTTTGGTTCGTCCGAGCTATGTATTGGGCGGTCAACGTATGCGAATTGTAATCAATGATGAAGAGTTGGAAAAGGCGGTATTGAGCTTGTTGAAGCACTTACCGGGCAATACTATTTTGATTGATCACTTCTTAGATCGTTGTCAAGAAGCTGAGATCGACGGAATATGTGACGGAGAGAATTTCCATGTGATGGGTGTGATGGAGCATATCGAGCCTGCGGGAATTCACAGTGGTGATAGTAATGCGGTGTTGCCTCCGTTTAATCTGACTCCTTTAGTGATCGAGGAGATGAAGGATTATGCGAAGAAGATTGCGTTTAAGTTGAACATTAAAGGCTTAATCAACTTTCAATTTGCGATCAAGGATGATAAGGTATTTGTGATTGAGGCGAATCCGCGTGCAAGTCGTACGACGCCATTTATTGCGAAGGCTTATCAAATTCCTTATTTGAATGTAGCGACTAAGATAATGTTAGGAGAGAAGAAGTTGACTGATTTCAAATTCGAGCCTAAGTTAAAAGGCTATGCGATTAAGGAACCTGTCTTCTCTTTTGATAAGTTCCCTAATGTAAACAAGGAGTTAGGTCCAGAAATGAAATCTACCGGCGAGGCGATTCGTTTCATCAAAGACTTGCGCGATCCTTACTTCCGTCAGTTGTACAAGGAGCGTAGTATGCACTTGAGTAAGTAGTTTCTAAAAAGAATAAATTTTATTGATGAAAAAGCACTTTTTACCTGTCGCACTTTTAGTTTTAGTGAGCTGTGGTTGGGGTGCTAGTTCATTATATGTGGAAGACGCTTCTAAGGGCTTCAATGGAGGCTTTGAATTTTGGCAGGGCGCAACACCTTATAATTGGCAGGTGTATAGCGAAGAAACTGGAACGCCTGGTTCTTTTACAACGAGTGCGGACGCTTCTGTGAAGAAAGAGGGGCAGTTTAGTTTGCACTGGAAAGTGAATGCGTGTAAGTCGGCGACTGGAAATCAAGCGCCAGGTATTGCGAAGGAAATGCCTGCTGTAGCGGGTGCTACTTATCAATTAAGTGGCTGGATAAAATCTGCTGACGCGAGTTCTGTTCCTTTTCAGATGGGAGGTGTCAATGCGCATCATGGCCAACATCTCAGCACACGAATCTTTCTTCAGTCGAAGACGGATTGGAATTATTTTGAACAGACCTATACTGTTCCTAAAGGCTTCGACCGTCTCCGAATTGAAATCAACGTCGACCATATTGTAGATGTTTGGTTGGATGGTTTAGAGTTGAAACAAGAGTAATCGGCTTGTTTCTGTGCTTATATTTTTACAAATCTTTAAATACTCTTAACGATTACATCATATAGCGTCTATACATTTGTATTAGATGTTAAAGACTATCGTTGGTCTTAAGGATATATTAAAGAGCGATGCTTCCCTTTTGAAGCACACATCGACGCTCCAATTTTCAATCGTATTTTATGGAGACCAAAGAGAACATTAAGCGCAAGAAGCGTAAGGTGGAAGTATTAGTTATTTCAGATGTTCATTTGGGAACATATGGTTGTCATGCGAAAGAGTTATTGCAATACATGAAGAGCATCAAGCCACAAACAGTGATCTTAAACGGAGATATCATTGATATGTGGCAATTCAGTAAAAGATATTGGCCGAAGGAGCATATGCAGGTGGTGCAGCAGATTTTAAAGTGGGCAGGGAAGGGTGTTCGCGTACATTATATCACTGGAAATCATGATGAGTTGTTACGTAAATTTGTAGGTTTTGATATGGGAGGTTTGGTGATCGAAAATCAGTTGATTTTGGAACTAGATGGAAAGAAGCATTGGTTTTTTCATGGTGATATTTTTGATTTTACGATGCAGCACGCCAAGTGGCTAACGAAGTTGGGGGCGCATGGATACGACTTTCTAATTGTTTTAAATGCAGTGATAAATTGGGTGTTGACGAAAGTCGGCAAGGAAAAAATTTCTCTTTCGAAGAATATTAAAAACAGTGTGAAGTCGGCTGTGAAGTTTATCAACAATTTCGAATCGGCAGCCGCAAGTATAGCTATCGAAAGAGGGTATGATTACGTTGTTTGCGGACATATACACCAGCCTACTAAACGAAAGATCGCATTAGATAATGGAGATAACATAGATTATTTGAATTCGGGAGATTGGGTGGAACATTGCAGTGCACTAGAGTATAATGATGGCAAATGGGAACTTGTGCATTATAAATATGAGCTAGAGCAATTTGAAGAGGAGGAAGATGAAAAAATAGAAACTAAAGACCAGGCTGAAATCTTTCAATCATTGATGGAAGAGTTTAATGTGATTCCTTTACAAAAGAAAGCATGATGAAAATATTGTATGCAATTCAAGGCACAGGGAATGGCCATTTAACGCGAGCAATAGCACTATTACCCGAATTACAAAAGCACGGTCATGTAGATATATTAATCAGTGGCGAGCAATGTGAAATTGCGCTGCCCTTTCCTGTGAAATATCGTTTCAAAGGGCTTTCTTTTTTCTTCGGAAAGAAGGGCGGTGTGGATGTATGGCGCACCTATTTACAAGCTAATACCAAACAGCTATTGTCTGATATAAAGAAGTTGCCAGTCAACGACTATGACCTGGTGATTAGTGATTTTGAGCCTGTGTCGGCATGGGCTTGTTTACTAGCAAAACGTGATTGTGTAGGCTTGAGTAATCAAATTGCTACGATACATCCTTCAGCACCACGTCCTAAGCGTAAAGATTTGTTAGGGTGGATGGTCTTAAAACGTTATGCGCCCACAAATATCAATTATGGATTTCATTATAAGGCCTTCGACCTAAATATTTTTACGCCAGTTATTCGTGATGAAGTTCGGAATATTAAAGTGACTAATAAAGGTCATTATGTCGTGTATTTGCCATCCTATTCTGATGATAAAATAATTAAGCAATTAAGTCGATTGCCCGTTGCAAAGTGGGAAGTTTTTTCAAAAACAACCACTGTAGAGCGTGTGGAAGGAACGATTCATATTCAACCTTTAGATAATAAAAAGTTTACAGCAGCGATGGCATCTTGTGAAGGTGTGTTATGTAATGCTGGATTTGGTACCACTTCTGAAGCACTGTACCTCGGGAAAAAGTTATGTGTGATTCCTATGAAAGGGCAATATGAGCAAGCTTGCAATGCTGAGTTTCTTAAAAAGATGAAAATAAGTGTTGTCAAGAAATTGAAGCGTAAACATCTTCCAAAAATTGCCGATTGGATGGAGAATGGTACTAATACAAAGGTGAATTATGTGGATCAACGCAATTTAATTGTCGGGAAGATAGTTATACATGCTGGTAAAAATTTGAGTGCTGAGTATATTGGTGAAGAGCAGTTTTTATTTCAATAATTTGAAGGGATGCTTACTCGAAGGGCGTTTGGAGATGATTTTATTTGGGGTGCGGCGACTTCTGCTGCGCAGTCGGAAGGGGCATGGAATGAGGATGGGAGAGGACCTTCTATTTGGGATACCTTCGCGGCTCAGTCGAAAAATCTAAGTGGGAATAATGGTCCTGCTAAAGGGAGCGATTTCTATCATCAATATCCGAACGATATTCGATTGCTAGGATTATTAGGCTTTAAAAATTTTCGTTTTTCTATTTCTTGGTCTAGAATACTTCCTAACGGACATGGAAGGATAAATCAAAAAGGGCTTTCTTTTTATCATCGACTCATTGATTTGTGTTTATTAAAAGGTATTACGCCTTGGTGTACTTTATATCATTGGGATCTACCGCAAGCACTACAAGATAAAGGTGGTTGGGCAAACAGAGATATCATCAACTATTTTGAAGATTACGTACACTTAGTGACTAATGAATTTGGGGATAAGGTTAAACACTGGATGGTTTTAAATGAACCTACAGCATTCACTGGAGTTGGTTATTTTCTGGGCTTACATGCACCTGGTAAAAGAGGCTTGAGTCAGTTTTTGCCTGCTATGCATCACGCAGCATTATGCCAGCCAATTGGCGAAATGGTCATAAGAAGTAATGTCCCGAATTCATATGTAGGAACCACTTACTCTTGCACAGGAATTCATCCGCATTCGCAAAGTGTGCAGGATGTGCAAGCAGCAGAAAGAATGGATGCCATGTTAAATCGATTGTTTGTCGAACCTGCTATGGGCTTAGGCTATCCTGTTAAATCGCTTCCGGTCCTTCGAAAGGTATACGATTATTTTGGTCCGAATGATGAAAAAATATTGCCTTGTAACTTCGACTTTATCGGGCTTCAACCTTATACAAGAGAGGTAGTATCGCATCGATTTATTATTCCATATTTACAAGCTAGGCTCATTCCAGCGAACGAACGTTCTGTACAACATACAGCGATGAATTGGGAAGTATATCCTCCTGTTATGCGCGAGATGGTAGAGAAATTCGCAGCTTATAGCAATGTAAAAGATATTATCATAACGGAGAACGGAGCTGCATTCCCTGATCAAGTGATTGACGGAAGAATTGATGATCAACAACGTCAGTCCTATTTTGTGAATCATTTGAAGGAATTACAAAACTGCGTTCTAGACGGACTTCCAGTAAAGGGTTATTTTGTTTGGTCGCTCACCGACAACTTCGAATGGGCTGAATCGTATCGTCCGCGATTTGGTCTGATCTATGTCGATTATGAAGACCAAACCCGAATCGTGAAAGACTCGGGTTATTGGTTTCAGCGTTTTCTATCGAAGACGAATTAATTTCTCACTACCACCTTATCGTCGAAAACATCGATTAATAGAGGCTTTTCTTTGTTGAGATTGCCTTCTAATAATTTTCTACTTAAAGCATTGGTGATTTCCTTTTGAATTAATCTTTTCAATGGACGGGCACCATATTGCGGCTCGAAGCCTTGTTCAGCCAAATAATCTACTGCAAATGGTGTTAATTCTAATTGGAAGCCAAGTGCTTCTACTTTGTCACTCAATTCCTTCAGTTGCAACTTCACAATGTTGTGAATCTCTGAACGCATCAATGGTTTGAACATTAATACTTCATCGATACGATTCAGCAATTCAGGACGTAGGCTATGTTTCAAGAGTTCCATGACTTCAACTTTCGATTTCTCATAGGCGGCTGGAACATCTTTCTCATCTATTTTATCGAAGTGACTGGCTATAATATGCGAGCCTAAATTACTGGTCATAATGATGATGGTGTTTTTGAAATTCACCACACGACCTTTACTATCTGTGAGGCGACCATCATCTAATACTTGCAGTAAGATATTGAACACATCTGGATGTGCTTTTTCAATTTCATCTAGAAGTACCACTGAGTAAGGCTTTCTACGAACAGCTTCTGTCAATTGACCGCCTTCATCATAACCAACATAACCTGGAGGGGCTCCGACTAAGCGACTGACTGTATGTTTCTCTTGATATTCGCTCATATCAATTCTCGTCATCATCGTTTCGTCGTCGAATAAAAATTCTGCAAGCGCTTTCGCTAATTCCGTTTTACCAACACCTGTTGTTCCTAAGAAAATGAACGATCCGATAGGACGTTTCGCGTCCCCTAAACCAGCGCGACTTCTACGGATGGCATCTGAAACAGCGATGATAGCTTCATCCTGACCGATGACACGCTTATGTAATTCGTCTTCGAGATGTAATAGTTTTTCCTTTTCTCCTTGTAACATCTTCGTTACTGGAATACCTGTTGCTTTCGCGATGGACTCTGCAATATCCTCCGCATCGACTTCTTCTTTCAACATACGGTTTCCATCTTCACTTTTGCGCAAGAGCTCAGCATGTAAATGTATTTGCTCATTTTCTGCCTCTTTGATCTTACCGTAACGTAGTTCGGCTACTTTACCGTAATCACCGCTACGTTCGGCCTGTTCGGCCTCTAGCTTATATTGTTCGATTTGTTTTTTCGAAAGTTGAATCGCATCGACGATTTGTTTTTCTTGCTGCCACTTTGCTTTCAACGCATTTCGTTCGTCGCTTAGGTCGGCGATTTCAAGAGACAGTTCGTTTACTTTCGTTTCATCATTTTCTCTTTTAATCGCCTCTCTTTCGATTTCTAACTGACGGATCTTACGTTCCAATTCATCTAATTCTTCTGGTAATGAATCCATTTCCAAACGAAGCTTAGCGGCGCTTTCATCTATTAAGTCGATGGCTTTATCCGGCAAGAAACGATCGCTGATATAACGATTCGAAAGTTCTACTGCAGCAATAATTGCTTCATCTTTGATACGTACTTTATGGTGTGTTTCATAACGCTCTTTCAATCCACGTAGGATGGAGATAGCGTCTTCCACAGTCGGTTCGTCGATCATTACCTTTTGGAAACGACGTTCTAGGGCTTTATCCTTTTCAAAGTACTTTTGATATTCTGCTAAGGTGGTTGCGCCTACTGCTCTTAATTCACCGCGTGCTAAGGCAGGTTTCAAAATATTTGCAGCGTCCATCGCGCCTTCGGTAGCACCTGCACCTACGAGGGTATGTATCTCGTCGATGAATAAAATTATTTCTCCATTCGATTCGCTCACTTCTTTCACTACCGCTTTTAGACGTTCTTCAAAGTCGCCACGGAATTTTGCTCCAGCCATTAAAGCGCCCATGTCAAGGGAGAAGATAGTTTTGTTTTTTAGATTTTCTGGTACATCACCATTCACGATACGGTGTGCAATCCCTTCTGCAATCGCTGTTTTACCGACACCTGGTTCACCAACTAAAATTGGGTTATTCTTACTTCTGCGTGAAAGAATATGTAAGGTGCGACGAATTTCTTCATCACGACCAATGACAGGATCTAGTTTGCCGGCAGAAGCTAGCTCGTTTAGATTTTTACCATATTTGCTTAATGCGTTGTATTGTGCATCTGCATTTTGTGAATTCACCGTTGTTCCTTTACGAAGATCTAGGATGGCTATTTTCGCATTGTTTTCAGTAAGTCCTTCTTCTTTTAAAAGTTTAGCGACCGCGTCATTACCAGCTAGAATGGCAAGCAGTAGATGCTCTACGCTTACGAATTCATCTTTGAAGGTTTTGAGTAGTGACTGTGCTTTTAAGATAACCGCATTCAACTCACGCGACATGTATTGAGCTGGATCAGCGCTAACCGTCGCAATACTTTTAAGTAATGTTTCATTGCGCTGCTGTATATTGTTGGCATTCACATTGTTTTTCTTAAAAATATAATCCATCGTGTCGGCACTTTCATTAAGGAGCGCTTTTAACAAATGGGCGGTATCCATTTGTTGATGGTTGGCATTGAAAGCAATTTGTTGCGTCGCTTGTATGACCTCTTGCGCCTTAATTGTAAATTGATTCAAATTCATATTGTTTGATTTATAAGGCTACATCAGCAATTTCAGAGCCATTGTTGAAATGTTGGTCAAAAGTGCTTGATTTGGCTGATTTCCTCGACATATTGTCTTTTTTGGCTTTTTTTAATAGACGATTTGTCAGTTTTTGAATAGTAAAGGTGGATATTGAAATTAGTATAGGATAAAAGGATAGTGAAGCTTTGATACAAGCTTATTATCTTTACTATATGTCGCAGAAAGTGATTTTAATTGCCGAGGCTGGGGTTAATCATAATGGTTCGATTGAACTTGCTTATCAGCTGATAGATGCAGCTGTGGAAGCTGGTGCAGATATGGTAAAGTTTCAGACATTCTGTACAGAAGAGTTAGTGGACATTGATGCACCGAAGGCGGCTTATCAAAAGGAATCAACTGAAGCAAATGAATCGCAGTTTGCGATGTTGAAACGATTGGAGTTAAATGAAGAAAAGCATGTGTTATTGATGGATTATTGTGTGAAGAAGGGGATTGCTTTTTTATCTACACCCTTTGATATTCCAAGTATTGATTTGCTATATCGACTTAAAGTTTCACAGGTAAAAATACCATCCGGGGAAATAAACAATGTGCCTTATTTACGTCATCTTGCTGGAAAGTTTTCGCATTATTACCTTTCGACAGGGATGAGTGATATGACTGAAATTGAATTTGCGGTGAAGACTTTAAATGTTCCGATCGAGCAATTGACAATCTTACATTGTAATACGGAATATCCTACTACATTGACGGATGTGAATTTGTTGGCGATGCGCAGTATTGCGGATAAATTTAAGTGCGCTGTAGGGTATAGTGATCATACCCTTGGCTGGGAAGTGGCCGTGGCGGCTGTTGCGTTAGGAGCAAGTGTGGTCGAAAAACATTTTACACTCGATAAGCAACTCCCTGGGCCGGATCATAAAGCTTCATTGGAGCCGCGTGAGATGAAAGAATTAGTTGAGAAGGTACGTGGAATTGAAATAGCCCTGGGAAGCCCTGACAAACTGATTTCTGAGGCAGCCTTACGAAATGCAAAGGTGGCGAAGAAGAGTATTATGGCTCGAACAACCATTCGTGCTGGTGAAATTTTTACGCAAAATAATTTGTGTGTACGTCGACCAGGTACTGGTATTAGTCCTATGCATTGGGATGATTTAATTGGTAAAACTGCTCAACAGACTTATGTTGCGGGGGCTTTAATAAATGAAAATGAAAAATAATATCAAAAGCAAATTCACGGTTGATATTATAAGTGGTAGTCGAGCTGACTTCGGGCTATTGCAACCTGCTTATTTGGCAATGCAGGCCGATAAATCTTTTCAACCACGATTTGTAATTACAGGCGCGCATTTAGAAAAAGCATTCGGCAATACGATTCAGTTTATTGAAAAAGAGAAATGTGAGATTGCTGGAAAGGTAAAGTTGAATATCAAACAAACAGATCCAACTTCGATAAATACCTATATTGCAAGAGCTGTAGAAGGCTTCTCTAAACAGTTTGCATCCAATAGGCCCGATGCTATTCTTGTATTAGGCGATCGCTATGAAATATTTGCTGCAGCCATTGCAGCTTATGTAATGCAAATTCCAATCATGCATATACATGGCGGAGAGACTTCTGCAGGAGCTTTTGATGAAGGGTTTCGCCATTCTATTTCTAAATTATCTCATCTTCACTTTGTCACTTGCGAAGAACATAAGCAGCGTTTAATTGCAATGGGCGAACAGCCTAAGCGTGTGTTTAATGTAGGTGCTATAGCTGTAGATAATATCAAACGTGTTAAATTATTTGATAAGAAATTTTTATCACGTGAGCTGCAAATCGATTTAACACAAGCAAGTGCTTTATTGACTTATCATCCGGTGACGCTTGAACCACGAACAAGTTTGCAACAACTGAAACAACTCTTCGATGCTTTGAATAAAGTACCTGAATTGTCGGTCATATTCAACACAAGTAATGCGGATACGGATGGCGATATTTTGAATCATGCGATTCATGAATTTGTAAATAATAGGCCAAACACCGTGCTAGTACCTTCCTTAGGAACCCAACGGTTTTTATCCGTACTAGCTAATGTTGATTTGATGATAGGCAATTCTTCAGCAGGTTTAATTGAGATGCCTTATTTTAAACATCCAACCATCAATATTGGGGATCGACAGAAGGGACGTATGAAGCCTTCTACTGTGATTGATTGTGCGAATGATACAAATTCAATTGTTCGAGCAATTCGTAAAGGCTTGAGCAAGGAATTTACAAAGGAGTGTAAAAAGTCTAAGTACCCATTTGGTAAAGGAAATACCGCCAATGAGATGGTGAAGATTATGAAACGTGCGTTAGTAAAGGTTGATTTAAAGAAAGTCTTTTTTGATAAAAAGTGAAATGAATAATAAAGTTACGATAGTATTAGTGGGCGCAGGAAATATTGGTAGAAGGCATTTACAAGGCCTTATGCTTTCTAATGTCTCCTATTCAATTCATGTAGTGGATCCATTTCCACAAAGCCTAGCTACTGCAAAAAAGGATATTGATGTTCTAGATATGGGGCATCATACTGTATTTTATCATAGCGCATTAAATGCTATACCTGCTTCGGTAGATATTGCTATTATTGCAACTGCGGCAGATATTCGGATGAATGTTCTTCGTGAATTATTATCGCTTTCATCTATACGATATTTGATTCTTGAGAAAGTGCTCTTCCAGCGTTTGGAGGATTTTGAAGAAGCTGCGCAATTGTTAGAATCAAAGCAAGTCAAAGCATTTGTAAATTGTCCGCGTAGATATTTTCCGCATTATCAAAAGCTTCATGCAGCGGCCTTTTCGGAAGATTGGACCATGCGTGTGAGTGGCTCAAATTGGGGACTAGCGTGCAATGCGATTCATTTTATTGATTTGTATAATTATCTCACCGACAACACTCTGAGCAGTTTTGATACGAGCAATTTGGAAGAGCAGATTGTTCCGTCCAAGCGAGCTGGTTTTATTGAACTCAATGGAAAGTTGCAAAGTACAGATAACAGATTTAGTGTTGAATGTTTAACGGAAGAAGGACATCCGATCACGGTTGAATTGCGTAATGCAACACAACATATTGTGATACATGAAGGCCAAGGACAGATCGATGGTTTTGCTAGCGCGTACGAAGCCTTACCATTAAGTAAAATGGCGCATTTGCCGGTCGAGCAATTGTTGTTGAATGGTTCCTGCAACTTAACGCCATATACTATAAGTGCGGCCTTGCATAAGCCTTTCATAGCTGCTTTATCGCAATTTGTAAAAGATAAAATTGATTTAAAAAACGGACTACCTATTACCTAAATTATTTTTATGATAAGCATGCAACCTCATACGCAATTGAAGAAACGAATTGCAGTTTTTCCTGGAAGTTTTGATCCAATTACAATTGGTCATGTAGATATTATTCGTCGTGCTGCCTCTATGTTTGATGAAGTAATTGTTGCGATGGGAGTAAATACTTCTAAGCAATACATGTACCCGCTTGCGAAGCGAATGCAGATGCTGCAGCAGAGTTTGGGTATGTTGATGAATGTGCGTTTGATGTCGTATGAAGGTTTGACAGTTGATTTTTGTAAGGCACAATGTGCAAACTATATCATTCGAGGAATTCGCACGAGTAAGGATTATGAGTTCGAAGCCGGGATCGCTGAAATGAATCGCAAATTAGTACCGGAGTTGGAAACAGTGTTTTTACTTTCGAAGCCTGAGCATGCCGCCATTTCCTCAACGATTGTTCGCGAGATATTAAAATCTGGTGGGGATATAAGACAATTCTTGCCGGAGAATGTGCGTTAGTTTTTAACACCAATCATCTCACTCATCAAGCGATAAACTTTTTCTTGCGACTTGTTTTGCTTTTTCAAAAAGGTGTCGTGCGCTTTTAATGTTTTCTTGTCGTTCCTACTAGCAGGACCTGTTTGTAATTGTGCTAGATCAGCTTGTTTCGCTTGTTTGAAGGTGTGTTCAATCAGTGGAAATAATAATCGCCAGTCGAGCTTATGTTCCTTACATAATTGCTGCGCCTGCACTAACATATAATGGGTGAAGTTATTTGCAAAGATAGCTGCGATGTGTAAAGCCATTCGTTGTTCATCACTAATAATAAAGGTCTGCTTCGATAAGTTACGTGCTAGCTCGTGAAGCGCTTTTCGCGTTTTTATTGTATCGCCTGTAACGCCAAAGGGAACATGAAAGAAATCAATAGCTACTTGCTTCTTTAGGCTTTGTAAAGGGTATAATACGCCATAAGCAATGCCTAATTTACGCAATACTTGCGAGCTTACTGTGCCACTCGTATGTACGATGATTCCTTTAGGTGCCAAGGTATGTATCAGCGATAATTCTTTTGCCAGACTCTCAATTGCATCATCTTTTACTGCTATCACATATAAATCAGCTGGTTCTAATTTTTCTAGTTGGGTGCATGCTTTCGCATCTACTTGCTTAGCGAGCTTACGGGTCGAAGCAGGTGTACGCCCGTATATCTGTACAACCTCATAGGCCGTTTTGTGAAAGGCGATCGCTAGTCGTGTTGCTACATTACCCGTACCTAAAATGACAATGCGTTTCATCCTATGCTTCGCTCACTTGTGAATTTTTACGAATGCGTTTTACCAAGCTAAAGCTGAAGCCAACCACCAAAATAATTACACCCATCCATAATACATTGATATATGGAAAATCAAGTGCTTTCATCACCACATATTCTGGAGCCGGTTTGTGTTCGCCAAAAGCAATATCAAAAACTTGTTTATCGGGCATGATTTGATTTACAAACAACTGCACCCCTAACTCATCTACCCGTCCTGCAATCGGTAATGATGTCTTGTTGCGAATGATATATAATGCTTCCGCAGGATAAGTCGTATTGCTACCAATTACTTCAAAACGCGCACTCACCGCAATGTCATCTTTCATCAAAGCCACATCCTTTCGTTCTACATTTTGTGCAATACCCTTAAAGACAACATTACACTCTTTCCCGTGAATCGTATCACCAACTTTTACTTGATGGAAGCTGAAGTCTTTGCTATCTAAGGTTTGCTTGTCCTTTGAATTGTCTGGCACAGAAGTGATATGTGTATAGATATCGTGAGTAATATAATGACGCGTATCCGGACTACTAATCAAGCCCATTTTAGGGTTGATTTGCGCATTCGGATGCAAATAGAACTCCTCTTTTATTTTGCCCTCCTTATCACGTTTTACATAATGAACTTTGTAGTAAATATTTGGCTTAACTGTACTATCGCCGAGGTAAGTTACCTCATAACCATTCATCAACACAGGAACGTTTTTATAAAGCAAGATGTTTTCCATTTTTGCTTTTTCATCGAAGCCTTCACCAGGATCAATACCACTCTGATTGATTGAAACGACCTTTTGGTTAAAACTGCTGATTAGAATGCCTACCATCATCATGCCGAAGCCGATATGCGAAAGACTTCCACCCCAAGAAATGAATTTGGTTTTTACTTTGGTAATTAGATACTGTAAGTTGGCTGTAATAGCGAAGAAACCGGCAAAGAAGAATACCCAGTAGGAAGCCTTATTGAAGCGGAATACATAAACGCAAAAAGCCGTCATCAAGACACTCAACAAACTCATCCAAGTGAGGCTTTTCAAAAACTGCTTCCATTCCGATTGTTTGTAACGTAAGAATTGTACAGATGCAGAAAGTATTCCTAGGAGAATACCCACCCAAACTTGAATCTTGTTGTAATGTTCAACAGCGTTTATCGGAGGCGCTAACTTCGTTCCAAGCACTTTATTAAATACTGGAATAGAGGTGGTGAAGGTTACTTGAATAACAGATACCAACAATACTAGAGAGCCGATGAACAACCAAAACTCTCTACTCCAAATTGCTTCCTCTTTTTGTGCGCTGACAGCCGCTACGCCTTTCCAATGCTTAATACTCATCCAGATATACGGAATTAAGAAGGCGAGAATGAAGAACACAAGCTGACCGCCTAAGCCAAGGTCGGTGAAGGCATGTACAGATGTTTCTCCCAAGATGCCAGAGCGTGTCAAGAACGAAGCGTAAAGCACTAGAACAAAGGTGCCCACAAAGAATAAGAAAGTTGCCATTAAGGCGTGCTTCGTATGACGATAAGCGATTAAGGTATGAATACCCGCCAGAAGCGTTAGCCAAGGCATTAAAGAAGCGTTTTCTACAGGATCCCATGCCCAATAGCCTCCGAACGTTAACGCCTCGTAGGCCCATGCTGCGCCCATCATAATACCAAGACTTAAAACCCCTCCACTAAACAAGCTCCAGCTGAAGGCAGGCTTCGTCCAGGCGTCGTATTCTTTCTTCCAAAAGCCAGCCATTGCATAAGCTGCAGGTACAATCGTCGATGCGAAGCCTAAGAACAATACAGGCGGATGTATAACCATCCAATAGTTTTGTAATAATGGATTTAAGCCGTTACCATCTTTTACGAAATCCATATAGTTCGATTGTTGGAAGATAGGCGCATTCGCCATTTCCCAACGTAATAACTGAAACGGATTCGAACCAATTCTATAGCTGAACAGATGCAAGAAATCAGGCGTCCAGAAAAAGAGGTTCGGCAATTTAACATATACCCCTAATAACATACTCGCCATGAAGAATTGTGAGAACAGCAGAATGGCCATTACCGAAGCTTCCCACTTTCTGTCTTTCCATACAATTACAGCGCCCATCACTACTTGCCAAAACATCCATAAAAGAAAACTACCTTCTTGCCCTTCCCAAAAACAACTTAACATATAATGCGTCGGCAATTCTCTCGAAGCATGTCGCCAAGCATAATAATACTCAAACTGATGATTATAAATAATTGAAAAAAGCGTAACGATAATCCCTATCACACTCATGCTCATGAGGAAGAAGCTCATACGTCCAATTCTGAAATAAGGATTACTCAATTGTTCCTCCTTTTGACGAACGCTAATCGCATATCCTATGGCGCCTAGAAGTGAAAAGACAAAGGCTAAAATGACAAAAAAGTGACCCATCTGACCGGGTAAACTATGTTCTCCTACAAAAGCTGAATTCATATTTTTACAATAAGCTTCAAATTTAACCACAAAAGAGCAGAAATGTAGGTTTTTTAGCAATTCTTGAACAAAGCGTTCAAATTTGATTCGAAATTTATTGCCATCTTTGAAACATGACTTTCGTTGAGGTGATATTACCCTTGGCTTTGCCTAAAACGTTGACTTATTCCGTCCCTGAAGAGTGGGCGGCTAAGGTGGCGCTAGGGACCCGTGTAGAAGTACAGCTTGGGCAGCGAAAGGTCTATGCCGCCTTGGTTGCTAAGGTGGAGAAAGACATTGTCTTGCCTTATAAATGTAAGCCGATACTTTCTGTAATTGATGAAAGACCCATTTTAGGGGAAATGCAGATTTCGCTTTGGCGTTGGCTAGCGGAATATTACTGTTGTACCTTAGGGGAAGTGATGATTGCTGCGATGCCAGCAGGTTTGAAGCTAACCGGTTCTACGCGAATCGTTTTACATCCGGAGCACGACTTATACATTCATCAATTAGAAGGAGAGTTATTTACCGTTGCGGAGGCATTGACGAATCAGCAGAGCCTTAGTTTGGCCGATGTGCAATTGATCGTACAAAGAGAGAAGGTATGGCCTTTGATACAACAATTAGTGGAGCACAAGGTGGTACTGGTGGAGGAGACCTTATTAGAAAAGTATACCCCAAAAAAGACCTATTTCGTTCGCTTGGTAAAACATTATCTAGAAGATCAAGAAGCCTTGAAAGAGGCGTTTAATCGACTTGAAAAACGTGCTCCGAAACAAGTCGACGTACTGATGACTTATATGAGTATGGCTCCGAAAGGAGAGGCGATTCAGCGTTCTGTGCTTTTGGAAAAATTGAAGGGTAGTGATGCGGCGTTAAACGCTTTATTAGAAAAGAAAATATTAATTCAAGAGAAAGAGAATGTTTCGCGATTGAAGGCTTATGATGAAAGTGATGCGAAGCATTTTAAATTAATTGGGGAGCAAATTGTTGCCAAAGCCGCTATTGAAGAGGCTTGGCTAACGAAGCCGACTGTGCTATTACATGGGGTTACGGGTAGCGGGAAAACGCAGATCTATATGTCGCTTATCCAAGATGCTTTAGATCGCGGCGAACAAGTATTGTATCTATTGCCTGAAGTTGCAATCACAGAACAGATTACACGCCGTTTGCATGCAGTGTTCGGAGATAAGTTTTTAGTCTATCATCATCGTGTGAATGCCTCCCAACGCGTTGAAATGTGGAATGCTATTTATGAGCAGCGCTATCCAATTGTATTAGGTGCGCGTTCAGCAGTGTTCCTTCCATTTTCAAAGTTAGGTTTAGTAATTGTCGATGAAGAGCATGACGCTTCGTACAAGCAAAGCGATACCGCTCCTTTGTACCAAGGTCGAGATGTGGCCTTGTATCTAGCGCAACAACATCAAGCAAAAACATTGTTAGGTTCGGCAACACCTTCTTTGGAAAGTTATTATCTCGCAGAAAATGATAAGTATACATTGGTTGAAATGAACCAACGTTTTGGGGAACAGCCGATGCCGGATATTCAGTTGGTAGATTTGAAGGATGAGACTCGAATGAAGCTGATGAAAGGCACTTTCAGCAGTGTGTTGATGGAAGAAATGAAAAAAACGATTGCTGATAAAAAGCAAGTTTTACTATTTCAAAATAGAAGAGGTTATGCGCCTTCCTTATACTGTTCGGTTTGCGGATGGGTGCCAGAATGTAATAACTGTTCTGTCAAATTAACCTTCCACAAAGCCTCTGCGGAGTTGAAATGTCATTATTGTGGCTATTCACATAAAGCAGTGAACGCCTGTGGTGCTTGTGGAAGTTTGCAAATGAAAGTACAGGGCTTTGGTACCGAACGTGTAGAAGATGAATTGCAAGAGCTTCTGCCAAAAGCACGTATAGCAAGGATGGATGCGGATCAAGTGAAGAACAAAGAAGCGCATCATCAATTGATTGATGCTATGGAGCAAGGAGAGGTGGATATTTTGATCGGCACACAAATGGTTACGAAAGGACTAGATTTTGAAAAGGTTCAGCTAGTCGGTGTTTTGAGCGCAGACAACTTATTGAATTTCCCCGATTTTAGAGTGGTGGAACGAGCTTATCAATTGTTGACACAGGTGAGTGGTCGTAGTGGTCGACATGAAGGACGTGGAAAGGTATTGATTCAAACGCGAAAAACAGATTATCCTGTTTTGTATTATGTTTTTCATCACGACTATAAAGGCTTTTATAATTTTGAAATAAATCAACGCCGTCGTTTTGCCTATCCGCCGTTTACGCGGATGATACATATCCAAGTGCAGCACAAATTGCCTGAAACGGCAGTGGCTGCTGGAGAGTGGTTAAGAAAGCGTTGGGAAGGCAATATGGGCAAACGATTACTCGGTCCTTCCAAGCCTGGTATTGATCGATTGAAGGGCTTATATATTCGAGAATTTTTAGTGAAAGTGGAACGTAAACCAGGTGTGATGCAAGAACTAAAAAATGAAATATTACAAGGCTTAGAAGCGCTCGTTGCAATGAAGAAATTTAAGTCGGTTACTTTTAGGATTGATGTAGATCCGGCATAGATTAACTTTGGAAAAATTTGGAATCCAATTCCAAAAAAGGACAGTTTTTAGTTTTGCTCGAAATGCAAATTATTCATCGGTATAACACCGACATTAGGGTCGATGAGGTGTGCATCGAGGTTCCACGACTTTCCTTTCGGATCAAAACCAATGACCACTTCTGAAATCCCTTCCTGCCCTGTATAGGTAAAAAGCAAAAAGCCATCTTGTAGTTTACCTTGCATGCGGTACGTTTTGTTACCGCTAATAGCAAGTGCTTCGTAACATTTCTTAGCGGCATTATAGAATAGATAATAGCGGATATAAATCCCTCCGCAACTATTTTTTTCGTCTTGTAAAGGAATAACGTATTCTTCCAAAAGGGTGTCGTAATATACCTTTACATCAAAGTTGGAACAAGTTTCTCCTACAACGTTTCCAGACACTTTCCAGCTACCACAAAGCTTTTCGAGTGGAAATGACTTTTGCTGGGCGAAGCCATTAAATGCAAGCAACAACGCGATAAAAAGTAGAAATTTAATTGAGCTCCGCATTTTTGCTTGGTACTACAATTGGCATATCTGGAACAGCGCTAATAGCCGACCAGCCGCCTAAAATATTACGAAGGTTATGGATGCCATGACGTTTCATAATTGACGCTGCAATCACGCTCCGGTAGCCACCTGCGCAATGAATATATAAGTTGTGATCTTCAGGAATAGCAGAGATGCTGTCTTCTACATTCACCAAGGAAATATTTTCCGCACCTTGTATATGTCCTCCTTCAAATTCTCCTGGCTTGCGAACGTCGATAATACCGAGCTTATTGTCGAACTGCATATCCATCTTCAACTCATCTGCATCTACATTGATGATCATATCAATGCCTTTATCTGCATCTAGCCAAACTTTAAAGCCTCCTTCTAAATAGCCAAGTATATGGTCGAAGCCGACACGCGACAAGCGAATCATACTCTCTTCTTCTTTACCTGGCTCTGTCACTAAAACAATCGGTGTTTCTAATGGAATCAAACTACCAGCCCATTCCGCAAAGCGTCCGTCGATACCGATAAACATCGACTCCGGTATGAAACCTTCGGTGAATGCTGCTGCCGGACGAGTATCCAAAATCAACGTCCCTAATTCTTTCTCTGCTTCAATATCCTCTACATTCATTGCACGGAATTCTGCCTTCAACTCCTTCAATAAAGTATAACCTTCGCGATTGATACGCGCGTTTTCAGGGAAATAAACCGGCGGTGTATTTAAGCCCTCTGTAATTGCTTTGATGAATTGCTCCTTCGTTTGATCTTGCAAGGCATAGTTCATACTCTTCTGTGTACCAATCGTGCTGAAGGTCTCTTTGCCTAGGCTCTTACCACAGCTCGAACCCGCACCATGCGCTGGATATACAATCACATCATCCGCCAAGGTTTTTATTTTTGTATTTAACGATTCATATAAATGGCCCGCTAGTTCTTCCTTGCTCATCGTTGCACCAAATAAGTCGGGTCGACCTACATCGCCTACAAACAAGGTATCTCCCGTGAATACACAATGATCGTTCCCCATCTCGTCTTTCAATAGATAGCAGGTGCTTTCCATGGTATGACCCGGTGTATGCAAAACTTTAATCGTGATTTTTCCTAATGTAATAAGGTCTCCATCTTTCTTTTCTAGGATTTCAAAACCCGTCTTCGCATTGGGACCATATACAATAGCAGCACCGGTTTGGTTGGCTAGCTCTAAATGCCCACTCACAAAATCTGCGTGGAAATGCGTTTCCAAAATATATTCAATCTTGGCACCACGTTCTTTCGCCATTTTAAGATATACATCGGTATCGCGTAAAGGATCAATGACTAAGGCTTGCCCTTCTGATTCTACATAATAAGAAGCTTCAGACAAACAACTGGTGTAAATTTGTTCTATATACATAAACTAAAAATTTAGGGAATTAGAAAGAGTAGCAAGTCAATGATTTTTTTGCGTTTCTTCCTTTTTTATAAAGATTTTTATTCCACAAGAGGATACCGATTTCATGCGTTCCCGGAGAGAAACCACGAAGGTTATTCACTGTAATATCGTAGCTATAGCAAAAACGCATTACTACGTTTTTATTGACTTGTGTTTCGAAGCCGAGGTTGGCTGCAAGTGCGTCTACATCATAGGTATGAGGTAGGCCTTTGAAAACACGCGAGCGATAGAAAACACCACCAAATAAAGGTTCTTTTACAGCATTCACACCCATCACCAATTCTTTAAAATACATTTGCGATTCAAATAAGAGGGCAGGAATAAGAAGCGCTGGATGTTTAGGGTCGTTTAATCCTTTGATTGGAATAGCCGCATTTAATTGAAAAGAATGACGTATGGGCAAGCGAGCGTCCAACAACATCAAGGATTGATCCGGACGAGTGATATGATGCGCTGCATAACCGGCATTCACGGTCGCAAGTATTTTTCGACGTTGTGTTTTATGACGAATATTTTTTCTGAAAACAAAACCGCTCGTGAAGTCGACGAAGGTCTTGCTCGCTACCGGAGTAGGAACAGCACCGGTGCTTGTTGGACGAACTAAGCCGTATTTATCATCCAGCTGATCCGTGAAAATAAGTTTTGAGAAGTCTAAGCGTTGCGTATATGCGCCGGCAGAAAAGCCTGCCTGAATCATCCAATCTTTTTGCACTACTCGGTAAGCGTATAGGGCATTGAAGTTGGTGGTCGATAATAATCCTTCCCCTTCTACATCGTGTGAGGCGCTAAAGCCTAATCCTCCACCGAGGTTCAAAGCTTCTGCATCAACAGCTATGCTATAGGTGTTAAATTGACCAGGGATACGCGACCATTGATTTCTAAAAATTGCTCCGAAACGTAAGCCGTTGTTTATACCAGTAAAAGCTGGGTTGTATTGAACAGGCTGATTAAAAAATTGAGTAAAATTTGGATCTTGCGCCAACGCCGAAAATTTCATGACCAATGCTAAAATGAACAGGCATGAAAATTTTAAAAATGACAGTCGTGGTTGGCGAGGTGACATAGTTATCAAAGATAAGAAAAATGACCGAAATCGGTACAAAATCGAATAATTCACTCTTTTTTTCGATATTGCAGATAGGATTTATTAGTCTGCCCAATCTTTAACAAAAACTATTCTTAATTATGCATTTCGAGCGATTAAAAATCAGCTTTTTAGCAATTTTCATACTTGCAATTTTTAGCCAAAATAGTCGTGCGCAGTCGAACACGGATTCGATTATGTTGCGCAAGATTTATAATGAGTGTATGATGAACAGCAATGCCTATCTGCATTTGGAAGAATTATGTAAAGAAGTGGGCGGTCGTTTGGCGGGTTCGCCTCAAGCGGCACAGGCGGTTGATATGTTTGAAAAATGGGGAAAAACCATTCCTGGTGTAACAGTGACGAAGCAGCCTTGTATGGTACCGCACTGGGTGCGCGGTAGAGCTGAGCAAGCAATTATCTATCGTCAAGGAACGTCTCCGATTATTATGCATCCTTGCGCCCTCGGTAATTCCGTGGCAACACCTCAAAAAGGGATCCGTGCGGAAGTGGTGGAAATCCTTCGCTGGTCGCAACTTGATTCACTTGGAAAGGCCGGTAAGCTACGCGATAAAATCGTTTTTTATGACCGTCCGATGAATCCAACTTTCGTGGATCCAGGAGAAGCCTATGGCGATGCGGTCGATCAACGTTGGGGAGGCGCTTCACGCGCTGCCAAATATGGCGCTGTAGCAAGCGTTATCCGCAGTGTAACACATGCCTATGATGCCTTTCCGCATACGGGTGTCATGGGTTATGAAGATTCTGTAAAGCGCATTCCTGCTTTTGCCCTTAGCACGATTGATGCAGCGCTTTTAGCAGCTTGTGTGCATGGCAACCCTAATTTGGAGTTGTATTTGTGGGATGAATGTCAGATGTTGGGGGATGTGCTTTCTTATAATGTGATTGTCGAAATGAAAGGCACAGAGCATCCGGAAGAAATCATTACTGTCGGTGGACATCTAGATTCTTGGGATCTTGCAGAAGGTGCGCATGATGATGGAACTGGTGTAGTACAAGCTTTGGAGGTAATACGAATCTTTCAACAATTAGGTATTAAGCCAAAACGCACGATCCGTGCGGTAGCATTCATGAATGAAGAGAATGGGAATCGCGGAGGTAAGGCCTATGCTGCTGCCGCAAAGGAAAAAGGGGAGAAGCATATTGCGGCTATTGAATCGGATGGTGGAGGCTTCACGCCGACAGGCTTTAGCTGTAGCAAGGGAAATCGTTATCAAACAGCTTTGAAACATCGCTGGTTTGGACTACTCACAGCATATGGTTTGCGCGACTTCGAACGCGATGGCGGCGGAACAGATATTAGTCCGCTCGGACGTGAGCTGAATGTAAATCTTTTCGGACTAGAAGTGGATGCGCAACGTTATTTCGATTATCATCATACGGCGAATGACGTCTTCGAAAACGTAAATCAACGTGAAATGAACATGGGCGCTGCTGCTATGGCTATGCTTGTGTATCTTATCTCAGAAGATAAATAATATTTACTTATAATTTATTCATCTCCGCTTCTAAGAAATCCGCCAGCTCTTGTACATAAGCCGGTGAGAAATCAAAGCGTATCCCTGCGCGTTCAAATAAGGCAGGCAAACCAACAGAATAGCCCAATTTAAGCGCTGCTTTGTAGTTTTCAATGGCTTCGTTTCCTTTCTCTTTCCATTGCTTCCACATCGCAATCGCACCTAGCTGTGCAATGGCATATTCGATATAATAGAATGGATAATCAAAAAGGTGGATCTGCGCATGCCAACGGTACTTTAAAGACTCTTCTAAGCCACTATAATCAACTTCTTCTGAGCTGAACGAAGTGAAAATCTCTTGCCATGCAGCCAGACGTTCGTCACGTGAATGACCAGGATGCGTATAAATCCATTGTTGATAGCGATCGATGATAGCTACCCAAGGGAAGATGGTAATGATACGTTGAAACTGTTGTTCTTTGGCGCGTTTGTAATCCGCTTCATTTTCAAAGAACACTTGCCAATGCTCCATCGTAAATAGCTCCATACTCATAGATGCTACCTCAGCGATTTCACTCGGATAGTCTTTGTATTCACGAAGTGGTAGATCGGCAGATAGGAATGAATGTACGGCGTGCCCGCTCTCATGTACCATAGTGATTAAATCACGAACACTGGAGGCTGCATTCATAAAGATGAAGGGTACGTTACATTCAGGCAATGACATATTATATCCGCCAGGTGATTTGCCTTTGCGCGAGTCGAGATCAAGGTGATTCATTTCTTGCATACGTTGTAAGCAAGCAGCGAAGTATGGATCAATCTGCTTCAGACAAGTGATTGTTTTGTCTGTAAGGTCTTTACCATCGATGAAAGGCTTTAAAGGAGCTGCATTGTTCAGATCTACTTCTCCATCCCACGGACGTAATTTATCTAAGCCTAATGCCTCTTTGCGTGTACGATTCAACTTATTCACTAAAGGCAAAAAGCTTTTACGGATACTTTCATGAAATTGCATGCAATCCTCGGGGGTATAGTCGACACGTACTAACTCCGTCATGCGATAATCGCGGTAGTTGGCGAAGCCAGCACGCTCGGCAATCTCTTGACGGCGTTGTACTAAGTCGTCGAATAAATCTTCGAGTTGCGGCGCAACAGCTAGGCGTGCCGCTTGTACCTTACGATAGATTGTTTCTCTTAAGTTGCGATCATTTTCAGATAATAAATTACCTGCTTCTGGTAAAGTCAATTCTTTTCCTTCGTGTTCGATACTAAGATTGCCGGTGATGCTTCCATATTCTTGTTCTTTCAACTCTAGATTTCGCAGCTGTTCGATATTTTTCTCTTCTTGTAATTTCACACTAGCTTCTAATCCTGCCAAGAAGGTGGCATATTTATCTTTGTTCAAATCCGCTAGGGAAGGGCAGTTTAGCAACTTAGCATTTAGCTTGGTGCGTACTTCTATTAAATGCGGTTTGATGTCTGTGACAAAGTCGGTATATGATTTTTTAATCGTCTCATCATTGGTATAACAGGTAAGACGAACATAACGCCAACGACTTTCGTCTTCAACGATAGAATCTAATTCACTCTTATCGATAAGCCATTGTTCGATTGCAGCAGCACTTTCCAAAGTACGATTTAAGAGTTCAGTATAATGTGGTGCAAGATCATCCCATGCAGTGAATTTGAAGTCGGCGGAAATATAACGACGTATTAAGGCAACAGAAGCTGGCAGTATCGACATAACAGAGTTTTAGAACTTGAATATAGAATGAAAATGGCATAAAAAAACCGGAACTTATTGGGTTCCGGTTTAGGATTGTATAGTGTACTATTCAGCACTCGTTTCTTCTTGCGGTTCGCTAAGGTCGAGGTCTTTGCAGTATTCAAACCATTTTACGAACTTCTTGATATCGCTTGTTTTTACACGTTCTTCGTCGTAATCAGGTAATACACCCTTGAAATAATTTTTAAGGGAATTATTATCGCTGTTAGCAGCCACGAGTGGATGTTTGTCGAGCATATCTTTTGCATTCTGCATAATCTTACGCAAGCTTACATTGTCGCCGGTGGTATACATCTCGATAGAATCGAGTGGAGTAAACTGGTGGACACGACTGCTGTAAAATTGTGTTTGATTGTCGTCGAGAGAACGTGCGATAACGCCGTTGTTGCGCGAGCCGACCATTTCAAAAAGGCCGCTTTTGCCGCTGATGTGAAGTAAGTTTCTGAATTCCATAATTGTGATTAACAGGGACGACAAAAATACACGTTTCGACGGCATTTGGAAATGAATTGCGCATTTTTTACGTGTTTATTTTTGTAGTTTTAAAGGGTGATATCCTGGTTGCAAAAAATAATAAGCTATTTCACGCCCGTCATACTTTATAGCGGGAAAGGGCTAAGGCACGAACAGATAGAGGTGTCTGTTCGCAATGGTCGATTACAATTGGCGGTGCCGGATGCGATTTATTCGAATGATATTAATTATCCTCCTTTTGTGGCGGCATGGGAAGAGCTGCATGATTTTCCAGTTGATCAGTGGGAGGTGGTGTTGATATTGGGTTTTGGCTTGGGAAGTGTGCCTGCTATTTTACATAAAAAACATGATCGTCGCGACATACATATGGTGGGCGTTGATTATGAAAAAACAGCGACGGATATTGCACGTAACTACAAACAAGAAATTTATCGCGGACCATGGGAATTGGTGGATATGGAGGTTAGTGCGTATTTGAAAGATGCCTTGATTCGTAAATCTGCGAGTAGGGTGATCACGAAGCCGGCGGCCCTGGTTTTTGTTGATTTGTTTGTTGGGATGGAAGTGCATCCGATTATTTATGATCCGGTGTTTTGGCAATCGCTTTTGCAGATTATGATCCCCAATGCGAAGGTGGCCGTGAATTATATGAGCCCGGATAGTGAACGGCAAGCATACTTCGAAACGCTGCTGGCAAGCTTGTTTGCCGAAGTGAAGAAAATACCGTGTGGTAAGAATTGGTGTTATATTTTGGGTGCGCGGAAGGATGGAGATACTAAAAGGTAGCTTTTGCGCGTTTATAATGAATCGAAATAGTATCAAATGAGCCGTTAACGTGTTTGGTGTGCTTACTATATAGCCTTAATCTTTAGTTGAGATGTTAGCGATTGTTTCTAAATCATGAAATTGAATTTTAAATTTTAACTGATATTGTTTCACTTTAGTGAAACTTGTTTAATTTTGTGCCTTGAATAGAAACCAGAAATTTAGAAGAATTGTGTTCTATGAAAATTACTTTCAGGATTTTTTCGAACAGCAAAAGGATAAGGTAAAGGCTAAAATAGTATGGACCTTCGAATTAATTGAAGAGTTGCCAATTGTTCCTGAAACCTATTTTAAGCATATTGAAAACACTGAAGGTCTTTACGAGATTCGGGTTCAAGTTGGAAGTGATGTTTTTAGAATATTCTGTTTTTTTGATAAAGGACAACTAGTTGTTCTACTGAATGGATTTCAAAAGAAAACCCAGAAAACACCGAAAAAGGAAATAGAAAAGGCACTTAAAATAAAAGCACAATATGAAAACGAAAAATAAGAAGTTGATAACGCTTGAACAGTTTAAAGATAAGAACTATGGAAAGCGTGGTACAAAACAACGAGAGGAATTAGAAGCCGGTTATGACGCATTTAAAATTGGTGCTTTGATACACGATACACGTCTTGAAATGGGAATGACACAGGAAGAGCTTGCTGAGAAAGTAGGTACGACTAAGTCATATATCTCAAAAATTGAGAATAATTTAAAGGAAGCTCGAATTTCTACGCTTCAAAAAATAGTCGAACTTGGCTTTGGCGGTCAACTTCAATTAATAGTTCGATTTTAATCGTCGACTTACGCATTGGATGTTGTTTTGACAATTTCTGCTTTGATTATTTCGCTTAAATCAGGCGTAAAATCATATATTAACATTTGCTTTAGGAATGATTGAATTCCGTTTGAAATAAATTTAATTTTTCTGCGTTAGTAGAGTATAACTGCTCGTTTTTTCATTACGCTGCACGAATTAATTCGTGCAGCGTAAAGTGGGGGAATTAAAATTATACCCAAAGCAAACGAATAAAATTTAAATTTTAATTCAAACATATACAACTATGAAAAATAGCATTAAACTACTTTTAGGACTGCTAGGCCTTTCTACATTATGTGTTATAACCTACTACATTATCTCGAGTAATGAAAATCCCACTTTAAAGGTAAAGGAGAAGCCAATCAAAAATCCCAATAAAGAAGTTGTAGCTACGGCAAATGTTATTGAAGATACAGTGCTTGTAAAAAGCGTATTGTCAGATGCGGTGCTTGTGAAAATAAGTAAGACACTTGGAGTGGCAGGCGAGGAGTTTAAAGCTACCGAACAGGAAGGTGTATATACCAATGATGCACAGGATAAACTTCTCGTGTTACAAGAAGATATATGGAAAAAACTTATAAGAAAAGTGCAGTCGGATTTTCCAGAAGAGGCAGCAAGTTGTAAAAAAGAAGATACCTTGAGTACTCTGTCGAATTATAAATTTATTGGATTACTTATGTATTTCACAGATAGTAAAAAAAACAAAAAGACTACAGCCTATGCCGCAACCGAGGTAAGAAGTGGATTTGCCAATTCATTTGCTGGAGGTGCTATTTGTTGTAATTGCGGTGGCGAGCCACTTATTCGACAACAAGTAGATGCAGTCATTGTTAAATAATTAATATAATTAACATGCGAACTACTATTCAGACCATACTTAAAGCACTCAAATATATTCTCATTGCACTGCTAAATGCGATTCTGTTGTTTTATTTGATGAGTTATTCCTTCGACGATTTAGCCTACATCTTCGATTCGCATATAAACGACATCCTAAATATCTTGCTCGTTACCATACTTTCTATTATCGGTATGCGTATACTTGTAGCGTATTTCAGAAGAAAAAAAATAGGATCAGTTCGTACTAAAATCATTGCATCAATAGTACTTACCTTACTTGTTTCAGCTTTTTTGTATGTTAACTTTTCATATCATTTGGTCCATAATAAAATTTTAAATCGAACCTTTAGAAGCGCATTGAATCGCAAACTAGAGCTTGTTAAGGAAGGTCGCTTCGGAGAACTTACTAAAATAGCCTGTATCTTAACAAATAGAGAATATCAAGAAATTTCACAAAATGATTTTTTACCAAAGTTGCCAATAGTAGCGACCAATATTTCCCTTACGTATGAATTCGACAGCTTTTTGGGTGATTATTCCGTGCACATGAAATATGATGTGCCACTTAATGTTGAAGTAAAATCAATTGAAAAGGAAGGGGGTGATTGGAGGGAAAATCAAAGCTTTGAACCTCTAGGTAATATCAAACGGGTATCATACGCTTATGTTAAGATGTAGTAGCCTCATGTCGGTAATTGATTTTCGGCCTTAATGTTTAGTTGAAATGTTAGCGATTGTTACTAAATTTAATCACCTTCAATTTCTTCAACATGAATCGTAACACTTCGTTAGATACTTTACGCACTTTATCGGCCCTGCTCGTTGTGATCTTGCATATCGCGTCCGGCTACGTGTTGCAGGGGATCTATACAGCTAACTTCGATAGCCACTTCCAGCTCGCCAATTATGTCGACGCCTTCACACGTATCTGTGTGCCCTTATTCGTCATGCTCAGCGGACGCTTCGTACTAGCAAAGGTAGAAGAGTGGGGCGATGCCTTACGCAACCTATTCTTTCGGATCATTGTGCCTCTATTGGTTTGGAACCTGCTCTATCTCGTGTATACGTTATCTGCAAATTATTACTTTGCTGGAAAGCCACAATGGGAGGCGATGTTAAGCTATACGGCTTGCGGACAAACTTTTTATCATCTCTGGTATCTGACTATGTCTGTCGGACTATATCTTGTGGCACCTTACTTTGCAAAGCGCTTAAAGTTGATGTCTCTAACGCGAGCCGCGACGCTATCAGCCGTGCTCTTAAGCCTCGGTATGCTCATTGATTTTAGCGAAAACTATTTTCATTATAAACTATTTTTTGCCCTCAACTTCGTAAAGTATCTCGGTTATTTCCTCGCAGCCTTCGTCCTAAAAGACATACGTAAAATTCCTACGCTCCTGCTGTTCGCTATCTATTTTATCGCAAGCATTGCAATTGCTAAAACTGCTTCCATTAGTGTATTACACGGCGGTAACCTTTATCCATACGACTATCTTTCGCCGCTCGTTGTGATCGCTTCCCTCGCTATTTTCAAACTCTTTTTGCAAGTGGAACTAACTGCCAATTGGTTTAGTAGTTTCGCTCCACTAACTTTCGGTATTTATCTCGTGCATGCAATGCCACTCGATATCTTGAATCGCTATCTGAACAGACACCCACATGAAATTTTTCAGCATAGTCTTAGCGGCATGTGTTTGAAATTATTATTGATTTTACCACTCAGCTATTTAATCGTTGTTTTATTGCGTCGAATTCCTTTTTCGCAAAAAATGATTTAGTATTTTCGTTCTACATTTTTAATTCATAATTATCAAAGTGGGTATCATAAAAGAATTTCGCGAATTTGCCATGAAAGGCAATGTAGTCGACCTCGCAATAGGGGTTG
Organism: Chitinophagales bacterium; assembly: GCA_947452995.1. Classification (GTDB taxonomy): domain Bacteria; phylum Bacteroidota; class Bacteroidia; order Chitinophagales; family CAIODY01; genus JAHEYX01. The sequence goes on along the minus strand of CANGEV010000013.1, from coordinate 5,398 downwards.
TAATTGGAAGTGAGTTCAGTAAAATCATTAACTCACTCGTAGATGATATCATCACGCCTGCGGTACTTACCCCCGCCTTGCGTGCCGCAAAATTGACCAATCTCTCCGAACTGACGATACCAAATACCGCTATCAAATACGGCAATTTTGTAAGTACAGCAATTTCTTTCACCATCGTTGCATTCACGTTGTTTATGGTCGTGAAGGCAATGAATAAGATGAATAAAGAATCCGTTGCTTCGCAATCGGAGGGAAAGGGGAAAGGTTAAAAGTGATCCCGATGCTACGCTCCCGACGAGTCGGGACGGGAGCACCATTCATTAGCTAAAGAAGTCTTTCATCTTACTGAAGAACGACTGATCGTTCTTGTCAGGGGATGGTGCGAAATTCGGCGACTCACGCAGCTTTTCTAAAATCTTCTTCTCCTCTGCACTCAAGTGCTTCGGCGTCCAAACATTCACATAGACGAGCTGATCGCCTTTACCATAGCTCTGTAAGGACGGTAATCCTTTTCCTTTCAAACGGAATATCTTACCGGCTTGTGTGCCTTCTGCTAACTTGATCTTCGCCTTGCCATCAATCGTCGGGACCTCTACCGTCGTACCTAAACACGCATCGACAAAGTTGATATGTAAATCATAAATCACATGCTGTCCGTCGCGTTCTAAAAATTCATGTGCTTCCTCTTCGATATTGATGATTAAATCACCAGCGGCCGCACCACGCTCGCCCGCATTTCCTTTACCACTCATTGACAATTGGATACCTTCCGTAGCACCGGCAGGAATGTCCATTGTAATCGTTTCTTCACCATACATTCTGCCTTCACCATGACAATGTGAACACTTTGAAGTGATCGTCTGTCCTTCCCCATGACAGCTAGGGCAAGTCGTTTGCGTTTGCATTTGTCCGAATGGAGAGTTCACCAAACGCATCGTAACGCCCCGACCATTACAGGTCTTACACGTCGCGACACTTGATTTATCTTTCGCGCCATTGCCGCCACAATGTTGACAGCTGACTTGCTTTTTAATTTTCACGGTTTTCTTCACACCCTCTGCAATCTCTTGCAAAGACAACTTCACTTTCACACGGATATTACCGCCACGTGCTCCACCTCTACGGCCACCACGACTCTGTCCGCCGCCACCAAAGAAGCTACCGAACGGACTTTCATCGCCGAAGATATCGCCGAAGTTGCGGAAGATATCATTCATATCCATGCCGCCACCTTGCCAGCCACCGCCGCCACCAAAGCCTTGCGGACCGTTATGCCCAAACTGGTCGTACTGCGCGCGCTTCTGTGCATCACTCAATACTTCATACGCTTCAGCAGCCTCTTTGAACTTTTCTTCCGCCTCTTTATTATCCGGATTTTTGTCAGGATGATATTGCATCGCAACCTTACGGTACGACTTCTTAATCTCGTCAGCAGATGCGTTTTTAGTGACGCCTAATATCTCGTAGTAATCTCTTTTCGACATAATAAATTATTTTCCAACGACCACTTGCGCGAAGCGGATGATTTTATCGTTTAAGTAATATCCTTTAGTAACTACATCAATGACTTGTCCTTTTTGCTCTTCTGTCGGAGCTGGGATCTCTGTAATCGCCTCGTGTTTGTCGGCATCGAAGGCTGTGTTTTTGGCTTCCATTTCTTTCAAGCCTTTTCTTTCCAAGGTGCTCTTGAAGCCACTATGGATAAGTTGTACGCCTTCTTTCACGGCATTCAAATCACTCGCGTTCTCCATCGTCTGTAACGCACGTTCGAAATTGTCGACCACCGTCAAAAGTTCTATCATCAAATCCTTCGTTGCAGTTTTGATTAAGTCGCTCTGCATATTACGTTGCTGACGACGGAAGTTTTCAAAGTCGGCCATCAAACGCATATACTTGTCTTTCTCTTGCGCTAACAACTCCTCTGTAGTTGGTGCAGCTGCCTCTGGCGCTTGGTTCTCTTCCGAAGCTCCTTCTGGCTGATTCAACGATTCTTCGTGCTGCTGTGTATTCTCTTCCATGTTCTTGATTTTTCTAAAGTTTGCAAAAATACGAAATTCCCCCTCAAGCCTAAGGACAATTGGGGTTTTCGTGAATTTTACTATCAAATCTTTCGCCAATCCATTTTTTGACCCTTTTGTCGGTAATTTTGTCGCTTTTTCGCAGCTTTTTCGTCGAAATTGCCATTCCTTTCTCAAAAAATGTACTTTTGTGTCATATGCATCTGTTGCTGATATACTTTTATGCGCTCCTGAGCTTTTTCGGACAGGTGATCGATGGCATTCGTAATATCGAAACGAAGGCGACGTATTTCACCACCGACCACTTCAACCGGATCTATTTTATCGAAGGCAATGTACTTTCGCAATGGTCGAATGATGGCACCCGTCTCCGTGAGTTCAGCGATAATCGTTGGGGTCGCCCTACCTATCTCGAAGCGGAAAACGCCTTGCAAATGGTATTGCTCTATCCCAACTACGGCACGCTACAATTATTGGATCAAAACCTAAGTCCCTTACGGAGCCTCGACTTCCGCCCAGAAGGCTTTGTGCCACTGAAGACGGTAGCCATGACAACCGACAATATGCTCTGGATCTTTGATAGCAAAGCGATGCGTCTCCGCGAATATGATTTCGCCAAAATACAACAGCGACAGTCGGAAGATCTCTCCGTAGTACTCGGACATCCCGTACAGTTTACGCAATTGCTATTCTTCAAACAACAGCTCTATGCCACCGACCCTAGCTCTGGCGTCTATGTGTTCGATAAATACGGCACTTTCCAAAAGCAGTTTTTTCTGAAAGGCATCACCCGTTTTGAAATTTTAAAGGATCAAATCTTCTTCCTCAAACGCAAACAGCTACATAGTTTCGACCTGGTGAATTTTAATGAAATGACCATCTCCTTGCCCGATAGCGCTAGCGTGAAAGCCGTTCGAGTAGAACAGGATAACCTCTATATCTTACGACAAGGAACTTTAGAGATTCGTCAACTTTGAGTGGCTGAAAAATGCTACCTTTGCGCCTTGATACGCGATAATTATGTTAGATAAATTAGAAATAGCAGAACACCGTTTTGAAGAAGTAGGTCGTCTATTGACAGACCCTAATATGGTGAACGACCGTAAGAAATTTGCACAGCTTAGCAAAGAATATAAAGATCTTGAAACGCTAGTGGGTGTTTTCCGCGCCTATAAAAATGCGACGGCCAATTACGACTCCGCCAAGACACTTTTGCAGACGGAGAAAGATGATGAGATGCGTCAGATGGCGAAAGAAGAAATGGAGATAATGGAAGTGCAGAAGAAAGAGCTAGAGGATAAACTACGTTTCTTAGTGATTCCTAAAGAACCAGAAGATGCGAAAAATGCGGTATTAGAGATCCGTGCCGGAACAGGAGGTGATGAAGCTTCTTTGTTTGCAGGAGAATTGAGTCGTATGTATCAGCGCTTCTGCGAGAAGAAAGGCTGGCAGGTGAAAATGATTTCAGAGAGTGAAGGCACGATGGGAGGATATAAGGAGGTGCAGTTAGAAGTGAGTGGGGAAGATGTCTATGGTACGATGAAGTTTGAAAGTGGCGTACATCGCGTGCAACGCGTTCCGGCGACTGAAGCCAATGGACGTGTACATACCTCTGCAGCCTCTGTTGCGGTGATGCCCGAAGCCGATGAGATCGACTTCGAACTTCGCGAAGCAGATGTGAAAATGGAAACCGCACGAAGTGGTGGTGCCGGCGGACAGAACGTCAACAAAGTAGAAACAAAAGTATTGTTGACGCATATCCCAACAGGAGTAGTGGTGGTTTGTCAGACTGAACGTACACAGCTTGGTAACAGAGAGAAGGCGATGCAGATGCTTCGTACGCGTTTATATGATGAACAGGTGCGCAAACACGAAGAAGAGATTGCACGCAGAAGAAAGACCTTGGTAAGTACAGGTGACCGTAGTGCGAAAATTCGTACCTATAATTTCCCGCAAGGTCGTATCACCGACCATCGTATCGGGATGACGGTATATACCTTGGATCAGTTTATGAATGGCGATATTCAAGAGATGATGGAAGCTTTACAATTGGCGGAAAATACCGAACGATTGAATGAGCACAATAATGGTTAAGACAAATAATGTATCTTCAATAAAATGAAAACGATGAAAAAGCATTTTTTCTTTTTGAGTGTTTTGCTTTGCATGAGCACCCTGTTGTTTGCCCAGCCTAAGCCTACGAATCGTAGCAATGCGAAGGTGCAGGTAAGCCTACGCTTGCGTAATGGCGACTTGATCTCTGGCGCAAGTAATTTGTTGACCATACAAGTAAGTACGGCCTATGGCGCGATGGCCCTGCCCGTCGAGAATGTGCAAGAGATTCAGTTGGGCTTGAATAATCCTTCGCTCGATCGTGAGGCGATTGAGAAGTGGGCCGACCAAATGAAGATGCCTGATCCGGAAACACAGAAGACGGCCTTCGATGCTTTAACGACCTTATCTGCCGGAGCGATTGTGATCTTGCAAGATTACATGAATAGCGAAGCCTATGTGGCGATGAATAATGTTGAATATACGATTCCTGCTGCGATTAATGTCTTGATGGCGAAGTATGGTATCGATGAAAAAACGGCGATCAATGATATCGTAAAATATGATAATGATTTTGTGTTAGAAGGGACTTGTAATTTAGGAGAGAAGATAGAAGTAAGCACCGCTTATGGTTTGATGGCGATTCCTCGTAACGACGTGGTGACGATGACTTTAACGCCTATCACGCATGAATCAGGACCGAGCAGCCGTCAATATGCGGTGATGGGTAATAAGAACATCAGTGCGAATAACGAAGGCGGATTTTTAAATACGGGTATAGTGTTGAAGCCCGGACAAACGTTTACGATTAACGCGAGTGGTAAAGTGACCTTAGCTTCATTGAGCGGCAATGTGTATGCGGCCGATGGCGGTATCAACGGCTCTCCGGCACCGGATGATGGTGGCACAAACGCCCCTACCTATGGCGCTTTGGTCTTCAAAATAGGAGAGGGTGGCGAGCTAGTTAAAGCGGGCACCAGTTATAAAGGAAAGGCTACTGTTGGTGGTACTTTGTATTTAGCTATTTATGAAACCGTCTTCAACGCCGGCAATAGCGGGTCGTATAAGGTGAAGGTGAGGGTTGGTAATTAAAGGTTAAAAGGGATCCCGATGCGAAGCTATCGGGAGGGAAAAGGGAAAAGGGAAAAGGGAAAGGTTAAAAGGGAATAGGGAAAGGTTAAAAGTGTCTTGTCCTGAAAAAAGTGGACAGTGGTTTAGGATTTATTTACGAAGCAGCTGCATAAATTTCAGCAGGCACTTTAAGTTTTAACATCCAGTGCGGACGTTTATTATTATAATTTTCCACTGCCTGTGCGACTGCTTTTTGT
>CANGEV010000012.1 GCA_947452995.1 Chitinophagales bacterium | reverse complement strand
GCAATACCACTTACGGAGATGCCATAGTCGCTCTGTAAGCGTTCCATAACCCCTAAGCACATCGCCTGCACACATGCTTCGCTAACGGCCCCGTCTTGGTTCAAGGTTTGTTCGCTCACCCCCAACATCGATTGCTTTAAGTCGTTATGGTAAGCTACCACACCGCCACGTACATAAGTCGAGCTGCCGGCAACGCTAATCATCTTCGACTGTATCAAGCCGCCGGTACAACTCTCCGCAAAGGCAACAGTCGCATTTTTCTCTAATAATACTTTCCCCAATGCCTGCTCCGGACTATAATCGCCTACACACATCAAATGCGCCTTCACTAAAGATTGTAATTGTTCAAATTCCCTTTCTAAAGGTGTTTGAAGCTCTTCGTTGCGTTTGCCTCGTATCGTGAGACGTAGCTTTACCATGCCTAAAGAAGGCAAATACGCTAATTTGATATTGCTTGGCAATGCTTCCTCCCAATCATGAATCAGTTCTGCTAAAAACGATTCTCCAATACCTGCCGTTACCAAAGTACGATGCATCACTTGTGTGTCTGAAAGCGCCGCTATCTTGGGTAAGACATGCGTTTCCATCAGATGCTTCATCTCAAAAGGTACACCCGGCATCGATACGACCATCTTCCCATCTTTCTCCCACAACATCCCCGGCGCCGTACCCTGTGCATTAAATAAAACACTGCAATTATTCGGCACCAAAGCCTGTTCGCTATTGCGCTCTAACATCGGTCTGCCACGCTTTACAAAGAAATCAGTGACATGTTTCAATACCTGCTCATCCACTACTAATTCCCCGCCAAAATAATCCGCTAAGGTCTTTTTAGTAAGGTCGTCTTTCGTCGGACCTAAACCCCCTGTCAATAAAAACAGATCGGCCTCGGCCCATTTTGCATCTAATGTTTCAGTGATGAAAGAAGCTTGATCGCCAATTGCGATGCGTTCTTTCACCCATACGCCAAGGGCATTTAGTTGTTGTCCCATCCACGCTGAATTGGTATCGATCGTCTGACCAATCAACAATTCATCGCCTATCGTTATAAGTATTGCCTGCATTAGAATTCATCTCCTTTATAGTCATCACCGCTATTACCGCCTCCGTTACGTGTGCCACCTTTCACGCCCTCTGTCTCCGTCGGTCGGGTAGTGCCGCCTTTATAATTGGCACAGTCCATTTCAATACTTAGGTCGTCCGGTATTGGGAAACTCGCATTGCGATTCAGTTTGAGGGATTTGTCGGCGAAGGCTTTTTGGAAGAAATTTCCCCAGATCGGCAAGGCTGCTGCCGCCCCTTGTCCGTAAGCCATATTATAGAAATGGATAAATGGATCATCACAACCTACCCAAGTACCTGCCACTAGTTGTGGTACCATACCTATAAACCAACCATCTGTATTGCCTTGTGTGGTTCCTGTCTTGCCGGCAATCTCCATATCGAGGCCATAACTACGCACGCGCATAGCAGTACCATGTTTCACGACGCCCTGCATCATCTGGTTCATCACATAGGCCGTTTGGTCGGAAATGACTTCTGTTTGTTGATCGACGAATTCTTTGATCACATTGCCATATTTATCTTCGATGCGGGTGATATAAGTCGGACGAGCACAGATACCGCCGTTGGCAAAGGTACTATAGGCGCCAACCATCTCAAATACCGATATATCCGGTGTTCCAAGACAGATAGCTGGGTAAGGATCTATCGGCGAAGTGATGCCCATTTTACGTGCTAGGTCGATGACAGGGCGTGGCCCTATCTGTTTCATCAAATAGGCGGTGATACAGTTGGTGGATCGTGCCAAGCCAACCATCAAGGTTTGTGTGCCACCATATTTGCCATCGGAGTTTTTAGGCGTCCAGTTATTATAGGAAGTAAACACGACCGGCTGATTCGGCACCGGCATACAAGGAGAGTAGCCATTGTCGATCGCTACGGTATATACCAATGGTTTGAAGGTTGAGCCAATCTGACGTTTGGTATTGATGTTGACGTGATCGACTTTGAAGTATTTGTGGTTGATACCACCCACCCAGGCTTTGATATGGCCATTGGTAGGGTCCATCACCATAAAGCCGCATTGTAAGAAGATACGGTGGTAGATGATCGAATCCCACGGGCTCATGATGGTATCGCGTTCGCCTTCCCAAGAGAAGACTTTCATTTTGATTTTGCGTTTCATTTCGGCGTTGATGGCTGCATCGGACAGTCCGCTTTCTTTAAGCATCTTGTATCGATCTGAGCCACGTAACGCGAGCTTGAATTCGTTAGGATGGTCTTTATAAGGGTCTTTGCCTTTATATTGGGCAAACATTTTCTTTTGATGTTCGCGCAAGTGTTTGATAGCCGCTTCTTCGGCATAGCGCTGCATCTTACTGTTGATGGTAGTATAGATTTTCAAGCCATCTTTATACACGTCGTAATAAGAGCCGTCGGGCTTTGGGTTTTCTTTGATCCACTTCTGAATGTCCATGCGAAGGAATTCACGGAAATAAGGAGCAAGTCCTTCGTTGTGCGTGGCGCGGTTATAGGTAAGCTTTACTTCGCTGTCTTTGAGTTTGTCGTAATCAGCTTGCGAGAGATAGTTGTATTTAACCATCTGCTGTAGCACGGTATTACGACGGAATTTCGCTTTATCAGGATGGGTACGTGGATTGTATTGAGAAGGACTTTTCAGCATGCCCACTAATACGGCTGCTTCTTCTACTTTGAGCGAGTCGACCGGTTTGCTAAAGAAGGTTTGTGCCGCCGTTTTGATGCCATAGGCATTATCGCTGAAAGAAACGATGTTGAGGTAGAGGTTGAGGATTTCTGTTTTGGTATACTTACGTTCGAGCTTAACGGCGATGATCCATTCTTTGAGTTTGTCGAAGGGAAGTAGCCATTTATGTTTGCTACGTTTGAAAAGATTTTTCGCGAGCTGTTGGGTGAGGGTAGAGGCGCCACCGTCATGACCGAAGCTGAATACGGCACGCATGAGGCCGCGCATGTCGATACCGCTATGTTGCTCGAAGCGCACGTCTTCGGTAGCGATGAGTGCGTTGACGATTACAGGATGTAGTTCGTTGAGGGAGGCGTTGGTGCGGTTTTCTTCAAGGTAATAACGACCGAGGATAGCACCATCTTCAGAGATCACTTCTGAAGCAAGGGCTGCACGCGGGTTTTCCAGTTCTTCCCAATCAGGCATTCTGCCAAATGCGCCGAAATCAATCAGCAACAAGAGAAGAATGAAGAACCCGAATGCGCCTAAAATAGAGTACCAGAAGTACTTAATGTATTTTTTTGTTTGATCAGACATAGTAAACCCAAAGATAATAGGTATCAAAGGTACTAAATCCAATCGAAGCTATACCTTAGAAAGGCATATCATCATCTACACCTGAGTTGTCGATAATGTCATTATTGGTCGGTGCGTCAGAGTAGTTGCTAGTAGGAGCCTCGCCATAGCCAGGAGCGGCAGAGAAGCTACCTGCTTTTTCTACTTTCCAAGCGCGCACTTCTGTATACCAACGGCCATTATATTCACGGCTTTCAACATCTAATGATACTTTTACTTCATCATTAAGTTGAACATTGAATTGATCAATTTTTTCACCCCAAAGGTTGAAGCATACTTTTTTAGGGTATTTGCCAGGAACTTCCATTACATAATCTTGTTTTTTCCATGCAGTACCTGTTTTTCCGGTTCCAGTTGCCAAGGGCAATAATTGGATGATTTTTCCGCTTAATTCCATAATCTTTTGTCTGTTGTAATTTAATTGAATGGCAAATATAGGGACAAAAAAAAGACATCGTGATAACACGATGCCTTTTTTTAAAATTTAGCTCAGAAGAATTACTTCTTAGCAGCTTTTTTAGGAGCAGCTTTCTTAGCAGCAGCTTTTTTAGGAGCAGCTTTTTTTGCAGCTTTAGGAGCAGCAGCTTTTTTAGGAGCAGCTTTTTTTGCAGCTTTAGGAGCAGCTTTTTTAGCAGCCTTAGGAGCAGCAGCTTTTTTAGGAGCAGCTTTAGGAGCAGCTTTCTTAGCAGCAGCTTTCTTAGGAGCAGCCTTTTTGATTGCTTTTTTAGCAGCCATGATTTTTGGTTTTTGTTTTGGTTAAGAATTGATTTATTGAAACTTCATTCTGATTCCCATCTGAATGGAGTAGTTTCTATGGTTTTGTTACGCTTTTGCTTCAACCGATACGTAAGAACGGTTGTTTGCTTTGCGTTTGAATGTTACGATACCTGTTGCAGTGGCAAACAAAGTATGGTCTTTGCCCATGCGAACATTAGCACCAGCGTTGTGCACTGTACCGCGTTGACGAACGATGATATTCCCAGGAATAGCTTCTTGTCCGCCATAAATTTTAATACCTAAACGTTTACTGTGGGATTCTCTTCCGTTCTTGGAACTACCTTCCCCTTTCTTATGTGCCATGTTATTGAGCTGTTATAATTTTAGTTAATTGATTCGATCACGATTTTCGTGAAATCTTGACGATGGTTATTCCATTTCTGGTAACCTTTACGACGTTTTTTCTTGAAAACTGCTACTTTTTCGCCTTGTACATGCGCCAAAATCTTAGCATTTACTTTTGCATTTGCCACTGTAGGCATACCAACGGTAACCTTACCGTCGTTGTCTGTCAACAAAACTTCTTCAAAGCTAACTGCATCTCCGATATTGCCTGGAAGGCGGTGTACGAAGATTTCTTTACCGTTAGTTACGTCAAATTGTTGACCTTGGATGTTCACTATCGCGTTCATGGATTCAAAATTATCAGCCACAAAAATAAAAGTATTTTCTGTATATGCAAACACTTGTGTAATTTTTTTTCAACTTATTGTGTGTACTGTATATTCTTATGTACTCTAAGAAATACTATATTTCATATGAAAAGCTCGTCCATTTCAATTTGAGCCACCTAGCTTTTGTAAGGATTCATTAACTTCGTGAAATAATACGTGTGCTGTGAAAATAAAGTCATTACTAGCCAAACCGCTCGCCTCTTATATATATAAGAAGGTACAAAACGATAAAGCCAATGCGGTCGTCCATCAGCAGGAATGGATGAACAAAATTATCGCCAAGGGATCTTCTACAGAATTTGGCCGTAGCCACCAGTTTGCAACTATCAAATCGCACGACGATTTCAAACGGCTAGTTCCTTTGCGAGATTATGAAGCTTTGAAGACCTATATCGAAAAAATAAAAGAAGGCAAGCAAAATATCCTTTGGCCGGGCAAACCGATCTATCTCGCCAAATCTTCCGGCACCACCAGCGGCGCCAAGTATTTGCCCATTACCAAGGATTCTATCTCGAATCATATGGATGCTGCCCGCAATGCACTCTTATTATATATGCATGAAACGGGTAACCATGCCTTCGCAGATGGTCGGATGATTTTCTTGAGTGGTTCTCCAGAATTGGAGCGCATCGGTGGCATCCCAACCGGACGCTTGTCGGGAATCGTGAACCATCACATACCTTATTATCTACGTCGCAATCAATTGCCGAGCTATCCAACCAACTGTATTGAGGCTTGGGAGGAGAAGTTGGAAAAAATTGTCGACGAAACGATCCATCAGGATATGACCTTGATTTCGGGCATACCACCATGGACGCAGATGTATTTCGATGTATTAGAGCAACGTTCCGGGAAAACGATTGGCGAGCTGTTCCCGAACTTTTCTGTTTTAGTTTATGGCGGTGTAAACTTCGAGCCATATCGTGCGAAGTTGATGCAGAGCATCGGGCGCAAGATCGATACGATTGAAACTTATCCCGCGAGCGAAGGTTTCTTGGCATATCAGGATTCTCAAACGGAGGCCGGACTTTTATTAAATACCAATGCGGGTATTTTTTACGAGTTCGTGCCAGCGAATGAAGTTTTTTCAGAGAACCCAACACGACTTACCCTTGCAGAAGTGGAGCCAGGCGTTAATTATGCGATTATCCTAACGACGAACGCAGGTTTGTATGGCTATATCATTGGTGATACGGTCAAGTTTGTATCGAAGGAGCCATATCGCATTGTGGTGAGCGGACGAATCAAACATTTTATTTCTGCTTTCGGCGAACATGTGATCGGAGAGGAGGTAGAGAAAGCAATGTTGAATGCCGGCGCTAAACATAATCTTTCCATTAGTGAGTTTACCGTCGCACCGCAAGTGACGCCAGCAGATGGCTCTTTGCCTTACCATGAATGGCTCTTGGCTATGGACGAGCTGCCGCAGGATATGGAGGCCTTCGCCGAGGATATCGATCGAGCGATGCGTACACTCAATATTTATTACGACGATCTCCGTACAGGCAATATTTTGCAGCTCGTAAAGGTTACGCCTTTGCAAGCGGATGCCTTTATTCAATATATGAAGTCGGTCGGAAAGCTAGGAGGGCAGAATAAGGTACCACGCTTGAGTAATGATAGAACGATTGCCGACGCCTTGCAGACTTTTAAAAGGTAAAAAGGGAAAAGGGGAAAGGGGAAAAGTTAAAAGTTAAAAGGTAAAAGGTAAAAGGTAAAAGGGAAAGGGGAAAAGTTAAAAGTTAAAAGGGAAAAGGGAAAGGGGAAAAGTTAAAAGTTAAAAGTTAAAAGGGAAAAGTTAAAAGTTAAAAGGGAAAAGGGATTGATTCCTATTCACTATGCATAATTTTTAATTTTTAATTTTTAATTCGTAATTCATAATTCATAATTCATTCCCGACTTGTCGGGATCATAATTAATCTCGTTTTTGTTCACCTACCAAACGATATCGTCCCCTGTCGAAGCCGAGTTTACAGATCGCGGCAGCCGGTTTATTGCCTATGCTTTTCCGATAGAATCAGCGCTCGATTTTAAGCAGGAACTTCAAAAGCTAAAAGAACAACATCCCAAGGCCGTGCATCACTGTTTTGCGTATCGCTTGGGCACGGACAAAAATAACTTCCGGAGCAGCGACGACGGCGAGCCTTCAGGCTCAGCAGGTAAACCTATTCTGAATCAAATCGACTCTGTCGGTATAACAAATGTGCTGGTCGTTGTCGTACGTTATTTCGGCGGTATCTTACTCGGAGTCCCTGGTTTGATAAACGCCTATAAACAATCCACTCAACAAGCTTTACGTCTTGCAAAAATCGAAACACGAAGTATTGAAAAATTATTGTGGCTGCAGACCGATTATAACTCCATGAATGATGTGATGCATTGGATCAAGTATTATCAATTAAGCGTAGTCGAAAAACAAATCGATTTGTTTTGCACCTTTCGCATTAAGATTCCGCTTGCACAGGAAGCCGAAATTATGGCTCGCTTTCAACAGCCAAGTATCGAGTTGAAATTCATAGACGAGACGGAATAATCTTGCGGAGTGGCGCCGGCTACGAATGAATACCGTAGCCGACTTCTCCTTCACTACTTACTTAGCGTTAGCCTGATGTGACGGCTGAGCCAAAAAGACGAGTTCATTTAACACGACTTCAGTGATGTAACGCTTTACACCTTCCTTGTCCTCATAGCTGCGAGAAACTAAACGTCCCTCCACAGCCAACTCATCGCCCTTTTTCACATACTGCTCGACAAGCTCAGCCGTCTTTCCCCATGCGACTAAATTATGCCAGATTGTCTCAGTCTGCTTCTCACCTTTTGCATCTCTGTAAGCTTCATTCGTAGCCAAACTAAAGCGAGCCATCTTGCCCGTCTTCATTTCCTTGATCTCTGGATCTTGCCCAACATTTCCAATGAGCAAAACCTTATTTCTAATTGATTGCATATTTTTTGATTTTTTAATTACAATGCAAAGATGAGCGAGTGGATTTTTTTAGTCGTATAATAAACAAGTACATACGTTTTTATACGTGTGGCGCGTTATATTCTTATAACCATCGCTTGATACCCCCGCAGGTTGATATTAAATCAACACAACCTTGCCTTCTAAAAAAGTATGTCTCGACTGTGAACAACCTATACAAGGACGTTCCGATAAGAAATTTTGTGATGATAACTGTCGAACTAATTTTCACAATCAACAAAAACAACACGAAGAAAAAGTTCTTCGACAGATTAATTCTATTTTAAAACGCAATCGAACTATTCTCCTGCGTTTATCTTCCGGTAATAATGCAATAGTGCCTACCAATGCTTTAGTGGAAGCGAATTTCAATTTTCACTTCTGTACCCATACGCAGTCCATTAATAAACAAACATGGACCATTATCTACGACTTTGCATACCGCGTACAAAGTAAAAATGAAATATCGATCCAAAAAGTGGTGTCCGAAAAAATCAGCAGCAACGTTAGCCTGTGGAATCTTTGTAAAGCATAGCCGCACATAAGATTGTATCTTCGAAAAAACGCATATTATGGCGCTTAGTCGATTTTGGCTTTCAATCATGCTCGTTTCCTTACTGAGCCTTCTTTTCAGTATGTGGTCAGGACATACCTATTCCCTAGATCCTGTGATAAATGGTAAAAAGGATGAACAGCTTATCATTACTGAAAAATATGTTTGTCATTTGCCGAAGTGGATGCAAGACTCTCTTCAAAAAGTGGAGTCTATCACGATTAGTGGCACGCAAAAGCATGACACCATTTATACACGTAACAATAGTATCGTTCGTATAAGCACAGGTACCCTCGCAACAGATGGATTATTGCAAACCTGTAAAAACGCACTCACGGATATCATCCTTCCGCTCATTGCCTATCTCGCCTTTTTTAGTGGCCTCTTGCAACTCTTGATCGCAAGCGGTGCAGCAGAAAAGTTAGCTAAATTCTGTGCACCTTTCTTTATACGCATCTTTCCAGAAGTCCCTGCAGATCATCCTTCCATCGCCTATATGACGCTTAATTTCGCTGCGAATTTTTTAGGGCTTGATTCAGCTGCGACACCTTTCGGCTTGAAGGCCATGGCTTCCTTGCAAGAGCTCAATCCTGAAAAAGAAAAGGCGAGCAATGCGCAAATCATGTTTATGTGTTTGCATGCTGCAGGACTAACCTTGATACCAACTTCGATCATTGGATATCGGGCGGCACAAAATGCGGCGAACCCCGCGGACGTTATGATTCCGTGTATTCTCACTTCTTTGGTAGGTACGCTCGCTGCTTTATTGATCGTCGGCTTTCGTCAGAAAATTTCGTTTAAAAGCGGCGCACTCCTTGGGATCTTGATGGCTATCATTGGTGGAATTGCAGGACTACTATTTTATCTTAGCCGATTAGAATTATTAGAAAAAAGTGTATTTACATCGCATCTTTCTACTTCACTGTTTTTAATCATACTCGTTGTAATCATTGCCTACGCTTTTTGGAATGAGAAGAAGTTTGCAGAAAAGGATAGTGATGTCTTCAGCTCCTTTGTAGAAGGTGCCCGTGAGGGTTTGAATACCGGCGTGAAAATATTTCCGTACGTCTTGGGAATGCTAGTCGCCATTTCTTTGTTTAGAAATAGTGGCGTGTTTGAATGGATTGCAGCTGGTTTGACTAAAGGCTTAAGTTATCTCGGCGTGAGCAAAGACATTAGCAATGCGATGCCGATTGCCTTATTACGTCCGTTTTCTTCGGGAGGCTCTCGTGGTTTTCTAATTGATGCGATGCACACCTATGGCGCAGATTCCTTCACAGGCCGCCTGGCAAGTGTTTTTCAATGTTCTGCTGAAACGACCTTCTATGTGATTGCTGTGTATTTCGGAAGTATTCAAGTTCGCAATACCCGCTATACCTTGAGTACGATGCTTTTGGTTGATGCGGTCTGTGTATTCGCAGCTATCGGTATTTGCGCGATTTTCTTTTAACGAAAATTGATTCGATAGCTTAAGTTAATCACACGTCCTTCTAGTGGTCCCCATACTGGTAATAGATTTGGATTGGTACTACCTGTATTCAAACTACCGATATACATTGCTTGCACGCGTGATTGGCGGTAATTCATCAAATTTTCAACGTTCAAGGTTAAGGTACTATTCTTCCACATTTTACTAATCATCGCTGCAAAGAACCAATAGTCAGGTGCCTTTTGATAATTTTCATTATTAATATATTGTAAGCCTTGCCAAGCAGCCTCCAGACCGATTTTCCATTCACCTTCTAATTCCCATAAAACCGTAGAAGCAAACTTATGATGTGGGAATAAAGTGATAGGCTTATACTTCGTCGCGTTCATATAGGCCACCTCCGTATAGTTATAACCTAAATACCATTCTAGTTCATCCAAATTTAAGCGCAAATAAGTGTCACTTCCTTGCGAGTAAATTGAATTTGGATTATTGTTGATGATGATATGCTGTTGCGGATATACACCGTCTACTCTTTGATATTGATAATTGACAGTAATTGGATTACTAATTTGTGTATAATAAAAAGCTTGGTTGAATTGTAATCCAAAAATCCCTTTGCGATAGTGGTAATTAAAATCACTTTGAATGCCTTGACTTCTTTCTTCAGTTAAGGTTCCAAATTGTTGTTTGGCATTGTAAAGAAAGATCGATGAATAGGCGTTTAAAGGGTTTTCAAGTAATTCAGGCGTATAAATACTTGGATTGCGATAACCGTTTCCACCGCCAATTCTAAAACTCCATTTTTCTGATGGATGCAAATAAATACTTAATCGAGGTAGCTGGTGAATTTTGTTACTTGTTATACCAATCATTCCATTGCCGTTCACCATATCAATACGATAACCGGCTTCGGTAGTTAGCCAGCTCGTCCAATTTTTTGTGTGTTGAATAAAAAAGGAGTGGGTGGTATATTGTTCGTATAAGCCTTGATAGGCGTTATAGGCTCTTTTTGAATAACCTTCAATCAGATTTCCTTTTTTTAGTACGCTCAAATTAGAAAATTCTGCAAACAGGCCACTTTGTTGAAATTGTATTTTACCCCTTGCGGCTTCATCTTGCAATTGTTGCGTATTTGTAAGTATTCCTTTGAACGTGAATAGTTGGTTTTTGCGCCATTTCGAAGTTAATTGATAATCCAAAGCCGATTTCGAAGTGGTTAAAAATAGTTGATAAGCGTTGTTGGAGAAAAGATCATTATATCCTTGGATAGCCAACATGTCACCTCCTTTGCGATTGTCTTGTTGTATTTGAATACCTACGCGAAGTGCATTTTTTTTGTTGATGTCTATAAAAAAGCGAGGATGAATAATCAATTGATGATTTTCTGGGACATCGCTCAAACCATCACTGTTAAGGTCTTTCTCAACCGCATTATTGCTTGCAACAAAGAGGGTATAGCCTATTTTATTTTTTTTCCAAGAGGTGAACAAATGAACATTCTTCTCCGAAAGAGAAGTCACATTCAGCAATAGGCTTGTCGTAGGAGAATCTGACGGAGTGGGTGAAATCAAATTGATAATCCCTGCAATAGCGCCACCGCCATAGAGGGTAGAGGCAGATCCTTTGATCACATCGACTTGTTGTAAATCGAGTGGCTGTGCACTTAATATTCCTAAGTTAGAACTTAAACCATCCAAGCTAGGAAGCCCATCGCGTAGGATTTGCGTATAATTGGTATTGAGGCCGAGCATACGCACCATATTATTTCCCGAAGCACCACTTTGATGTTGAACATGTATATAGGATAAGTCGCCTAAAAGACTCGTCAGATTGCTAGGTTGAAGGGTTGTTTCCTCTCCAATTTCTTCCATCCCGATTACTTCCACTTTAGTTGCAGCGTCTTCGATACGTGTATTGGTGCGGAGTGTGTTTATTTGAACAGTCCCTAGTTCATTATTTAATTTCTGTAATCCGATTTGTTGAAGATGAAGGGAAGTATCGATCTTGATATTAAATGAATAGCTTTCATAACCCATTAAATGAACCTGCAGGGTAAGTGTTGCAGGGAGATTCGCTTGCTCAATTTGCCCCCGTCCATTTATGTCTGTTTCTGCACCGATTGTGGCGTCGGCGTTTTGTAATATAGCCCCTTGTAGTGGCTCAAGAGAAACTTGATCGTATAGATTGAAGTGAATTATCTGTCTTTGTGCGTTGGCAGAAGTAAAGATGAATAGGTTGAGAAAAACCAATACGATAGATAGGCCTTTATTCATATGGAATGATTAAGGCTGTAAGTTAGGATTTTCTACTAGTTCTTAATTACAAAATCGGTAAATACTACGGCGAGTAGGATTACTGCAATTGATAGGTATTACAACCATCTTGAAGTGTAATATTATCACTCGTAGTGCTGATAACATTATTAGACGCATCTCTTAATTTAAACGTATAAGAGAAAGTACCGGTGGTGGCAGCACCAAGATCTTTGGTAACGGTAACACTACTTGCATCATTACATGCAGGCGCTGCAGTAAATTGTTTGGTAGCGATATCTAAAGATCCTTTTAGGGCGCCTGATTCATAGACTGCTACGTTACTTACTCCAATCGTATTCATCTGCTGTTCGAAGGCAGTATCCCACCAAAAAACAAGTTGACCAGTAAAGGTTTTTTCGCAGCTTGTAAAGGTTAGGAAATAACAAGCAATTGCGACTAGTACTATTGGGGAGAATTTGCGGATTGACATAAAAGTATTAGCTAAATGTTTTTTCAAATTTACGTGATGAAAAAGACTAATCCAATCTTTTTTTCGCTCCGTTCAATTACGTAAACAAATCCGTTCACTTAACGATAGGAGATAGCTGTCATTTGTTGAAACTTTAATTCGACTAGTCTATTTTTGAGAAAAAATGGTTTTTGTAGTGAGAAATAGCCAGTTAGTCTTTAATTGTTAAGCAAATTGACCTAAGTCAATTAAAATAAATTCAACAAATGGTAATTTTGTGGGTTCAAATTATGTACAATTGATAAATAAAATTCTATGTCTAGATTAAAAAGTCTACTTGTATTACAGATATTATTTGTAATGTTTTTAACAAATGGTAAATCTCAAACAAGTGTGAATACAAATTTGCATGTTGGGATTGTGCATCAAGGGGCAAATACGATTGCTCAGATTTCGTATGCTGGAAAGCAGGGCCATCAAGGAAGCGTTCATATTTATAATTCCCAGCACCAATTGATTAAGTATTTTTCAGTGGAGTTAATTGGCTTGCCATATTCTGCAAGTATGGATGTTAGTTCGCTTCAGGCGGGTCATACTTATACAATCGAACTGACGACAGATGAGGGGCAGATAGAATCGATTAATATCAACTTATAATCACCTTTAAGTATCATATGAAACGTTTACACTTACTTTTAATTTTAATGGTTATCACTTTGGGTATTGCAAATGCTCAGGTAATTACTCCATTTACCATCCGAAAAACTGTCACGCAAAAGGGCGGTATATTGTATTTATCCAACACGGCTTCTAGAGCTACTCCTGCCAATATTGTGCAGAATGAGATGCCACCAAGTGGAACAGGATATGACAATAACTATACGAATGATTATGTTGACATCGATAGTGATCCAACCACCTTCATGTCGAGCAGTGATCAGTTGAATTTGCCGACCTGTACAGAGATTACCTGGGCTGGATTGTATTGGGGAGCAGACTGTTCAACGGGTGATGAGAATTTTGCCACACGTAGTCAGGTTAAGTTGAAAGTAAATAGTGGTTCGTATCAAACGCTTACAGCAGATTACTTTAAGGATAATACGGTAGGTTACAAGACGTATCATTGTTTCAAGGATATCACTTCCATTGTTCAAGCAGGTACCTTAAACGATATTTATACTGTTGCGAATGTTGCGGTGGATGTAGCGGGTAAAAACTTGTTTGGCGGTTGGACCATCGTAGTAATTTATAAGGATAATCTACAAACCATGCGTAACCTGACTGTTTTTGATGGTTTGGCAAACGTCGGTGGTGGAGGTGTAACGACAGTCGATATCCCTATTTCTGGGTTTCAAACGCCTCTTTCTGGTCCGATTAATTTTGAATTAGGCTTGGTTATATATGATGGTGACCGTTCTTTAACAGGAGATCAGTTGATGTTTAAAGGCGCTTCTGCTTTTGTGAATTTATCAGATGCGATACATCCTACTTCAGATATGTTCAACAGTACGATTTCGAAGAATGGTGTATTGACGCCATTGCGGAATCCATCTTACAATAATAACTTGGGTTATGATGCGAATATCTTTGTGCCGAATAATAGTACAAAGAATTATATCGGAAATAATGCGGTATCTGGTATTATTCGTCAGACGACCGGTGGTGAGATCTTTTTAACGCAGGTTGTAACGTCTGCGATTGACGTGTATGAACCAGATTTACGAAGTGCAGTTCGTGTGCGTAATGTGACGCATCCAAGTGCAGCGAATGCATCTCCGGGAGATACGTTGGAGTATACAGTGGTAGGGATGAACATTGGTTCAGATCCTTCAATAAATACCTACATAACTGATACTATTGAAGGGAATGCAATTTATGTCCCTAACTCTATTACAGTTACATACGGACCTAATGCTGGTGCAAAAACAGATGCAGTAGGCGATGATCAAGCCGACTATATTGCAGCTTCAAAGGTTGTTAAAGTACGTGTAGGTACTAGTGCGAATGGCTTTTTAGGTGGTCAGGTGAACAATTCTCCTTATGGAACGGATAGTACGCAGTTTAAGTTTAAGGTACGCGTAAGCAACGACTGTGTGTACTTATATTGCGATAATAAGATTGATAATAGTGCGCATATGGTTGGGACGGGTAACGTTTCTGGAAATACCTATGACAACGCATCTACACCAGGTATTTTCAATCAATACGGCTGTTTGATTTCAGGAGCTACTCAGACGCCTGTATTTACAGGAGGATGTACTGTTCCAACGATGACAGCGAATGCGCCAATTTGTTCAGGAGGAACGATTCAATTTAATGGTCCATCTTCTCCGGCAGCAACTTATTTGTGGACGGGGCCGAACAGCTTCTCCTCTACTTTGCAAAATCCAACAATCAGTAATGTAACGGCAGCCAATGCTGGAACTTATACTGGTAACCTTTATATTACAGGGACGGGTTGTCATTTCATTTATAATTTCCCTGCCGATATCAATATTGCGAATGCAGGTGCGGATGCAACGGGTACAAGTACATGTGGCGTTACGACGATCACCTTAGGTGGTAATAACCCTGCAGGCACAAGTGGCGTTTGGTCTATTGTTTCAGGTACGGGTGGTGGATTCGGTGTTGGGAATACATCTACTACGACCTTATATAACACGACCTTCAATGGGGTTTCCGGCAATACGTATACTTTACGTTGGACTTTGAGTAGTCCGGGTTGTCCGACAACGTATGATGATGTAGTTGTGACATTCAATCCAGGCATTTCATCAGCCGTATTGAGTGCTACTTCTGCGAATTGTAATAACCGATTGAATGTAGCTATTACTGGCGGTACATCCCCCTATACTTTATCGATTAATAATGGGGTAGGTACAGTTTCAAATTATACTTCGGGTTCGAACATCAGCGTAACGCCTTCTTTAACGACATCTTATACTTTGTTAAGTGTAACAGATGCGGTGGGTTGTACAGCTTCAAGTATCACAGGTAATCCTGCTACAGTTACCATTTCAAATACGATGGGAACAGGTGTGATTACGGCGAGCTTGAACGCGCCTTCTTATACAGCAGGTACTGCAGGGTACAATTTATGTACAAAGGATTCAACTACAACTACATCGCCTATATGGTCTACCATAAATAACGCATTTGTTAGCGATAATGCTTATACATCTGTTACCAACTCTACTACAGGTAATTCAGGCTATATTTATTTTTATGGATTTGGGTTTAATATACCAACCAATGCAACTATTGATGGAGTTACGGTTCAAGTTGAGAAAAAGGCGAGTGGAACAATCCAAGACAATCGTATCAGTCTGGTCAACTTTTTGACGCGGGCATCAATTGGAAGTAATTTAACGGTAAGCACTACCAATTGGGGAACAACAGATGCTGTTACAACATATGGAGGGGCAACGAATATGTGGGGAGCAACCACGGCGACTTTAACACCAACGATTGTTAACATGCCACGTTTCGGTATTCGTTACAGAGTAAATATTGGTTCGAACAATGCTGTTGCTTATGTGGATGCTGTGCAAATGTATGTTAATTATCATATTGGAAATAACGCCTATTGCGATACAATGACGCGGGCAGGGTTCACTGTGAGTGGTTTTACGAATACTACTTCAATCAACTGGACAGCACCAACAGGTGGAACGATTTTAAGCGGACAAGGAACTAGTTCAATTGTTGTAGGTTTTAATAACCTAGGGCAGAGTGGTTCTTATAACGTAGTTGCAACGCCTGTGAATGCGTGTGGTCAAGGTACACCAGCTTCCTTAGCGATTCAAGTTTCGGACTGTGCTGGTGCTATTATACCAATTATGGGAAATGTTTATTGGGATATCAATGGTACCGCAGCTCCGGGGAAAGTTGATGGAACGGGAATAGGTTCTATTAACGGAACACAATTATATGTTTCGATGGTCGATTCAAGTACTACCCCTACTAGCAATCGATTGGTGAAGGCTACAGCAGCCGTTGCTTCAAACGGTACTTGGCAAATTAATTTTTCTCCGGTAAACAGTACAACATACCATTTTGTCGTATCAACTACCAACTATCCGACCACCACTACCTACGCATCTGCGAATCCTAGTTTGGGAGCTACGGGAGCCACTTTCATTGGGGAGGTTAATAATGATATTGGTAATACTATTACGGGTACAGCAGGTGTTGCGGATGGTAGATTGCGCTATAGAATAACTACTGCTTTAACGAACAACGAGAACAACCTAAACTTCGCCATCAAAATTCCTACTGCACCAGTAGCCAACAATGATGCAACGACTACAACAGAAGATAATGCGGTTACATTAAATATTGTCACAAACGATAATGACGTTGATGGAACTGTAACTATCAGCACGGTTGATTTAGATCCTGCTACTGCAGGAACACAAACAAGCTTCACATCAGTAGGAAAGGGGACTTTCACTGTTAATTCATCTGGTGTCGTTACGTTCACACCTGTTGCAAATTATAATGGAACCGTTGCCATCACCTATACTGTGAAGGATAATGACAATCTTACTTCCAATTCAGGGACGATAACCATTACAATAACACCAGTGAATGATCCTCCTGTTGCTACGAACTCAACGATCACCACTCCAGAGAATGTCTTGTATCACTTTGTTGCTGCAGATTTTCCTTATACAGATGTTGAAAGTGATGCATTGCAATCAATCACAATCGCTACTTTGCCTAGTCAAGGTACCCTTTATTTAAATGGTGTTGCAGTTACGGTTGGACAAACAATTCTAGCTTCTGATATTGTGTACTTGACATATGATCCTCCAGTAAACGTTTATGGTAATGCATTAACGACCTTTACTTTTAAAGCCAATGATGCAAGCCTAGGTACTATAGCCGGTACTGTAACTATCAATGTTACGCATGTAAATGCACCGCCTGTCGCGATTGCAAATACCGCTTCGACAACGCAAAATACTGCAGTGAATATTAGTTTGTTGTCGAATGATATTAATGTGGATGGTACGCTTGTGAATAGTAGTATTGATTTAGATCCGTATACGGCTGGAACCCAATCTAGCTATACCTTGACAGGTCAGGGTACATTTACCTTAAGTGGCGCAACCCTTACATTTACACCGGTTTCCACTTTCTATGGAAATGTTACAACATTGTATTATACAGTAGATAATAGTGTGTCATTGACATCAAATGTAACTACCATTGATGTGACAGTAGTTCCTGCCGGAGCACCAACCGCTGTAAATGATAATGCAAGTACAAATGAAAATGTGAGCGTTACCTTCTCTGTAACTAATAATGATTATGGTACGAATGCGATTAACGTGGCGCGTGTTGATTTAGATCCGAATTCAACAGGTATTCAAGGGGCTTATTATGCGCCTGGTCAAGGACAGTTTTATGTGGATATGTTAGGCAACGTTACGTTCACACCTGATCCGTATTATTATGGTACAGTAACAATCCCTTATACTGTTAAAGATGTACTTGGTTTAGTTTCAAACATCGCCAATATTACCGTTGTGGTAAATTGGGTGAACTCAGCTCCATTCGCCATTGATGATGCCCTAACTACGAATGAAGATGTCCCTGTGACCTATACTATTGTTTTGAATGATTATGATTATGATGGGTATGTAGATTCTAGTAAAGTAGATTTAGACCCATTAACTGCAGGTATTCAAACAACCTATACGGTGAGTGGACAAGGCACGTATACTGTGAACGCTTTGGGTGTAGTTACCTTCACGCCAGTAGCAAACTATAATGGCACTGCAACACCTAAATCCTATACGATTAAGGATAATCTCGGATTAGTTTCGGATAGTGGTTTAATTATCGTTACTGTGATTCCAGTAAATGATCCTCCAACGACCGTGAGCGATGCTCGTAGTACTACCGCTACTGCATCTGTTGCTTCTGTCACGTTTAATGTATTGACAAATGATTCAGATATGGACGATGCAATCGATTCAACATCTGTTGATTTGGATCCTTATACTGCAGGGCAGCAAACTAGCTATACTGTTGCTGGGGAAGGAACCTATACTGTAGATATTTATGGCAATGTAACTTTTACTTATACTTTCTCGACTCCAGTTGGACCACTAACGCAAGTTCATTATACGGTGAATGATAAGAGTGGTGCTACATCTTCAATGACCCATATTGATATAACCATCTTACCGCTAGGTACACCTACTGCGAATGATGATAACCGAACAGGTTATGAGGATAATGTTATTTCGTTTGATGTTACTTCAAATGACGTCGATAATAATATGATTGACCCGAGCACTTTGGCTTTAACTGGAACACTAGTGACTGCAAATGGTACTTGGAGCATTACCAGTCCTACAAATTATCCTGGTTATGTAACTTTTACACCGACGGCTAATTTTTATGGCGCAGTAAGTATGACCTATACTGTAAAAGATTTTGATACCTTAACGTCTAATGTTGGGACTATTTATTTGACAATTTTACCGGTAAACGATGCGCCTACTTTTAGCAAGGGAACTAATCTATCCGTTTGCGAAAATAGTGGAGTTAATATTGTGAATGGATGGGCTTCAGGGATGTCCACAGGACCAAGTAATGAATCAACGCAAACGCTTACGTTCATTGTAACAAATGATAATAATTCTTTATTCTCTACGCAGCCTAGTATTGATGCTTCAGGAAACTTAGCATTTGCACTAGCTACAGGAAAAAGCGGCGTAGCTAACTTAAGTATCTATATTAAAGATAATGGAGATACGGTACATGCAGGTGTCGATATGTCTGCAGTACAAACAGCGACTATCACTGTGAATGCTTTACCAACGGCTACCGTTAGTTATGTGGGTAGTCCTTATCCCGCACATGGAACAGCCTATGCAACGGTTAATGGATTTAGTGGTGGTATATTCAGTGCAGATCCTGGTTTACTGATCGACTCTCTGAGCGGTAATATCACTTTAACAGGAAGTACGGTGGACACCTTTGCGGTAATGTATACTATGACAGATGTATACGGCTGTAGAGCAGTTGCAACCTCTTCCATTATTATCTCTAATGCTTCTGTATTGCCTATTCAATTTATTTCTAACATTGCTGTTGCACAGAAGAGCGGTATAGCAATTAATTGGAAAATGAGTATGTACACTGAGAATCGTGAATTCGAAATCGAACATTCTGCGGATGGAATTCACTTTGTTAAAATTGCAAGAATAGAGTCGAGCCAAATTAAAAAAGGACAAGTTGAGTTTTCGTATTTGCATAGCTCTCCTTTTGCAGGCTTGAATTATTATCGAATAAAGGCTGTATCAAATTCAAACTTTGAATTGCCTGTTTATTCTTCAATAATGGCATTGAAAACTGCGGTGAAGAATTCATTTAGCTTATATCCAAATCCTGCTCACGATAATTTAATGCTTCGTTACAACAGTCCTAACGTCGCTGGTATGTATTGTGAAATCTATAATAGCTTAAATCAATTAGTCATGGTGAAAGAATTTGTGCAAGGGATTGAGCAATTAAATATTCCTGTTTCAAACATGCAGGCTGGTACCTATCGCGTGGTTATTTTAAAGGATGCGAGTATTATCAGTAATCAACTTGTTGAAATACAGCACTAAAAACGATTTTTTGAAAGAATCGAAAATCCTCCTTCTTCACAGAAGGGGGATTTTTTTTGTTGATTTTTGTTGTGGATAGTAACTATAAATTCATATAAAATCGGCTTTCGTTACGTATTTTCGTAGCATGAAAAAGCAGGCCCTTTGGCATGTATTGTGGGGAATCTTATGTTTTGCCTTTTGGGTGAACAGAAATCCTGTACAAGCACAATGTGTCACGGCCTATCCATATCATCAAACTTTTGAAACATTACCTGCCTGGACAACAGGCGGAACAGGTACATCCTGGGCTTGGGGTTCGCCTAGCAAGTCTGTAATTACTGTAGCCGGACAAGGGTTAAAATGTTGGGTTACGGGTGGACTTACGGGTACTGCCTATACCAATGGCGAACGCTCTTGGCTACAAAGCCCTTGTTTCGATTTCACGAACCTCGCTCATCCCTATATTGAATTTAAAATTTATTGGTCGTCCGAACGAAAATATGATGGTGGTAACCTGCAATATTCCTTGAATAATGGGACCTCATGGACGAATGTCGGAGCGTATAATGATCCGGTTGATTGCTATACTGCAAATTGGTACAACTATACGCCGATTAATTATCTCACCACATTAGCAACAACGCGCGATGGCTGGTCGGGTACTTTGCAATCGGCAACGAGTCCTTGTACGGGTGGTTTTGGCTCAGGCGCTTGGGTGGTGGCAAAGCATTGCATGAGTAATTTAGCAGGTCAGCCAAATGTAATTTTTCGATTTACCTTCGGCGCAGGAACTACTTGTAATGCCTTTGATGGGATAGCTATAGATGATATTTACATCATGAATGCGCCAAAGTATGTGGCAAACTTTTCTTGGTTGTGTTCTCCGAAAGCTAACTTTGCATTTACCGATGCGTCTACTAATTGTCCGAACAATTGGTCTTGGAATTTTGGTGATCCTAGTACTGGTACTTCCAATGTTTCGAGTCTTCAAAATCCTACGCATAAGTTCAGTGCGCCGGGAGTTTATTATGTTCAACTAATCGCAACGAATCCTTGTAGCGGTAGTGATACGGTCATTAAACAAATCGCTGTTTTAGGGACGGGTATTGATTCTATGAATGTAACTTGTCCGGGCGGTCATGATGCTTGGGCGATGGTACATATCACTGGAAATACTGTTTCTCCATCTATTTTGTGGAATACTAGTCCTACGCAAAATACGGATACCATTAAAAATTTAGGTGTAGGTACTTACATTGTTACTGTTTCGCAAGCGGGGACCTGTAGTATAAGCGATACCGTACACATTAAAGCACCGCAAGCATTCAGTCATACCACGCAAATAACTGCTGCCTACTGCAATAATTCCAATGGTGCGTTGAGCTTTGTGATGAGCGGAGGTACGCCATTCTATACGTATAATTGGCTGCCGAATGTGACGAATTGTAATTTTGTAACGAATATTGCTTCTGGGTTTTATCATATATCTGTAGTAGATACCTTTGGTTGTATAGATACATTTTCATTATATGTTCCGAATATTATCAATACCATTAGCATCGCAAATAATACAAGCAATCCTACATGTTATGGCGCAACAAATGGAAGTATCAGTTTAAGTGCGAGTGGTGGCCAAACACCTTATACCTACACCTGGTCGCCAAATACCTTAAGTGGCTCAAACCCCTCTAATTTAGGTGTTGGAAGTTATAGCGTATCGGTTGCCGATGCACATAATTGTGTGGCGAATGCCACCTATACCTTGACGCAGCCAGCGGCTTTAGCTTTAAGTCCTACTATTCAAACAACTACTTGCGGAAAAAATAATGGTAGCATCAGCTGGACAGCTAATGGCGGGACACCAACCTATACCTATTCTTGGAACCCTGCTGTTTCTTCTACAAATACAGCATCGAATCTATCTCCCGGCAATTATATTTTAACACTCAGTGATACGAAGGGCTGTACGATCTTAGATACTGCAAAGATTTTAAGTTCTAGTGGACCTACGATTAGTTTTACAGTGAAGGCTGATACCTGTGCTAATCATACGGGTAAGATTTCATTAAATATAAGTGGAGGCGCCAGTCCATATAGTTTCAATTGGAACCCGGTTGTAAGTACACAGGCAGTGGCAAGTGGACTTGCTGCAGGCGTTTATAAGGTCATTGTAATAGATGCTGTTGGCTGCAAGGATAGCGTGCAGGTCACTGTCCCTGCAATCAATAATACGCTTGCTATTGCGTTTAGCAATCAACAAAATATTTCATGCTTTGGTGGAAGTAACGGCTCCGTGACAGCGGCGATTAGTGGAGGCTTCACGCCATATACGTATACTTGGAATCCTTCCGTTTCAAATAATTTGAATTTAATCAATGTACAAGCTGGTACCTATGTCTTCAATGTGATAGATGCCGGTAATTGTGTTAAGCAAGCTAGTGTTACGATAACACAGCCAAGTGCTTTACAATATACTTCAACTGTTAAATCGACCAGTTGTGCGAAGAATAATGGAAGTATACAAGTGATTGCAAATGGAGGTACGCCTGCTTATAGCTTTGTTTGGAATCCAGCCTTGAGTACTAGTGCTATACTTAATAGTTTGTCGCCTGGAAATTATATTATGAGCTTGACGGATGCGAAGAATTGTAATGTTAAGGATACATTTAATATTGCAGCGTCTGTAGATGCTCAAATAGCGTTAGCAATGGGACCTGACACTTGTGCGCAAGGACGAGGAAAAGTGGAGGTGCAGGTATTAAGTGGAAATGGGCCCTATAATTATTTTTGGACGCCAGGTGGATTAGGAACGAATAGTAATAGGGGATTAACGGGTGAAGCATGGTATTCAGTTGGGGTGCAAGATGCAGCAGGATGTACGGATACCGCTTCGATATTTGTGCCAGTGGTAGGTTTAATAAGCGTATCTCTCGGTCCAGATCGTGAGTTGTGTTTGGATGAAACACCTGTAACCTTATCTGTACCTGCTTTTCAGCAAATTATATGGCAGGACGGAAGCACGGGGCAGAATTACGCGGTGCATTCATCGGGTACTTATAGTGTGAGCGTAATGAATAATTACGGCTGCGAAGCACATGATGCAATGATGGTGATAAATTTATGTGAGGGATGGATGATGTTGCCGAATGCGTTTAGTCCGAATGGTGATGGATTGGATGATACATTTGGTCCGATCTTTTCAAATGCTGCGAATTTAATTCAATATCGCATGGAGTTATATAATCGTTGGGGGCAACGTGTTTATTTCACGACAGACGCAAATGCTCCTTGGGATGGGCGTTTTAATGGTCAAGATCAAGAGATTGGAAGCTATATGTATATGATCATCTATCGCTTTGGATTAGATACGTCGGACCGATTTTTAAAAGGTGATTTCACGATAATTCGTTAGCACGCTTTAGTGCTCGTAGGAAGACATCGAGGGGTTGCGCGCCAGATACAGCAATTCGTTCATTAAATAAAAACAGTGGAACACCAGTGATTTGATACTGCTGTGCTTCATACATATCAAGGCGAACATCTTCTTCGAAATTTTTCGAATGCCAATAATCCGTGATTGTAGAATGGGGGATGTTTAGTTTTTCTCCGATATTAACAAATGTTTCCAGCTGATCGACATTTTTTCCTTCGCAAAAATATGCTTGTAACAGAAGTTCTTTGGCCTTCAATTGGCATTGAAGTGATTTCGCAAGATGTAAAAATCGATGTGCGTTGAAGGTATTTGCTAATTGAGCTTGCTCGATATGGAAATGTAATCCAACTTCAGTCGCCATATTGCTAACGTACGCATTCATTTCTTTAGCCTGTTCGATACTAATACCTTTTACCTTGGCCAGGTATTCGTTTAGTGAAGTTGGCTCCGTTACTTGCAGCTGTGGGGCTAATTGATAACTTTTATAAATAATATTTGGGTGGAGAATTTCAGGACTAGCTTCTAGTGCTTGTTCTAAACGGCGTTTACCGATATAACAGAAAGGACAGGCGATGTCGCTCCAAATTTCAATTTTCATGATTAAAGCTACAGAATATCATTCTTTTTGCGTCTTTTTTGATAATTTTAGGCATGAAAATAGCCATGCTTTTAGATAACCCATTCACGAACGATCGTCGTGTACATCGGGAAGCAAAGGAACTGACGCAAGCTGGTCATTCGGTTTGTATTTATTGCGTAAAAGAGAAGTCATTACCCAATGAAGAGGTAATCGACGGTTTTCAGGTTAAGCGCGTGTTCCCCAATCATATTGCTAAATTTTCAGCGGAGAAGGAAATTCGTGAAATCGCCTTGAAAATTGCTCGTGAAGATTATCAAGTTTTTCATTGTCACGATCAATTCATGTGTGATGCAGGCGCTTGGATAAAAAAACATGATCCTTCGAAGGTTTTTGTCTATGACTCGCATGAGTTGTTTCATGCATGGCCATTGAATAATCTAAAAGGTTTGCCATTGAGTATTTTGATAAAGTCGTACATCGTACGTAAGTATCAAGTCTTGCGAGAGAAACGTAATGGTCGTTTAGCCGATTATCTTTTGACGGTGAATCAATCATTGTCGGATATCCTTTTTGATTATTTTCGCGCCAAGGAAAAGCCTGTTATAATACGCAATGCGCCTGAATTGGAAGAAATTAAAAATTCTGTTGATTTAAAATCGATGTATAATATTCCTGCATCCGATAAACTATTGGTATTTATCGGAGCACATATTTATGCTCGAACACACAATCACGAGCAGGTTATTGATGAAATTGGAAATAAAGAAGGCTTACATCTTTTGTATATCACCTCATTCGATAAAGGTTGTCAGGATGTTCAAGATTATGTGAATGCTAATAAAATTCGAAATGTACATTTTCATCCTGCAGTAAAACCCGCCGAAATCACATCGTACCTTTCAGGAGCTGATATTGGTCTTGTTCCAACTTGGAACAAAACAAATTTGTCCTACTGGTATGCTTTAGACAATAAATTATTTGAATATACCATTGCAGAAATTCCGGTACTCGCTACGCAACAACCAGAGTACATGAATATATTGAATCATTACAAGAATGGTGTATGTGTGAATCCGGATGAACGCGGAGCCTACTTACAAGGAATGAATGAAATACTTGCGGATTATCAAAATTTCAAAGCACGTGCTATCGCCGCAAAGCAAGAGATTAACTGGAATGCGGAAAGGAAGAAGTTAGTTGACCTATATATTAAAATCGAAGCGGATCTACATTCATGAAAAAACGTGTATTGATTTTCGCGCATGATTTTCCTCCTTACAATTCAGTAGGAGCGTTCCGTCCGTATAGTTGGTTTAAGTATTTGCCGGCTTATGATGTCCATCCTATCATTGTTACCCGACATTGGGATAATATACAAAACTCGCCATTAGATTATGTGGTGAGTTCAGCAGCTCAATCTATCACCTACGAAGAAACCGCTGGTGCAACAATTATTCGAGTTCCTTATAATAGTAATTTGCGTGACCGCCTATTGCTAAAATATGGCAACACACGCTTCTCCATATTAAGGAAGGCGCTCTCTTTTTTAGGAATGGTATTGTCTTATCCGTTTTCTTTTTTTGATAATAAGTGGAGCCTCTACCAGGCTGCCAATGAATATATGAAGACGAATAAAGTTGATGCTATTTTATCTTCAGGAGAGCCCTTTATTCTTTTTAAGTATGCGCGTTTATTAGCTAAGAAATATGCTATTCCTTATTTGTTAGATTATCGAGATGGATGGACAAGTAAGGATGATAACTTACGAACTAGTGGTCTGAATAAACTTCTTAATAATTTTTGGTTTCGGTATTTTGAAAAAAAGTACTTACGCGCTGCACGCATAGTGATAACGTCTAACCCCTTTGAACAAGTTAAATTAAAGGAATTAGTTTCTACGATTCAAACAGAGACAGTATTCAATGGCTATATTGAAGAAGAAATTGCACTCGTTGAAAATGTTAAACAGAAATCTGATGTGTTCAGAATAGCCTTTGCTGGTACGATTTATCCCTACCATCGCTTAGAAGATTTTTTAAAAGGCTTTTCAATGTTCATTGCTAAAATACCGAATGCAAATGTTCAATTAAGTTTTCTAGGAATTGAATATCAACCGGAGCAGGTTGAACGAATTTTTACATTTGATAAAAATATTAATGCATATATAAATACTACACCGCGAATTAGTAAATTTGAGCTCTTTACGAAATTAGCTGAGAGTAATTTGTTGTTGGTGTTGACGAATCCCGATAATAGATTGTTACCTGCAAAAATTTATGAGTATCTAGCATTAAATCGTAGAGTGATTGTTTCAGTTAATGATCACAGCGATTTGGAACGGATTATGAAAGAAACTAACGCTGGTTTCAATTGTAATAATGCATCGGAGATTTGTGAAGCTTTGGAGATAGCCTACTTGGAGTTCAAGCAAAACGCTTGCGTACACTCAACGGCGACAGATTATAAGCAATATTCTCGTAAGAATCAGGCCGCTGTCTTATCTAATATACTACATAGTGTTTAAATTTATTATTCGTAATCTTCGTATTATACTTCTATTTTCATTCGCATTAATTTTAGGACTGATTGCATTTTTTTGTTGGTGGAACCTTTCCATGTCCATCATTCCTCTTGAAAAAAAAGTATATTCTTCTGCAGGATCTTTTGATCTAGCGGCGGAATTGCCAGTACATCGGACTGAAGCTAGCGGCGCTGTTTGTAAACAAAAATTTTATGTCTTAGGCGGACTAGATTATCTGATGCGAACATACAGCGATATGTGGATGTATGACGCGGTTAGAAAGGTCTGGATTCAACAAGTAGATTTGCCCGCACCTTTAAATCATGCAGGAGTTGTAAGTAACGATAGCTTAGTTTTTGTTGTCGGAGGTTTTGGACCATTAGGCTTACGTTATAGAGGCGTTAATATTGCACGTTATACACCTCAAAATACGCTCTTCTCCTTTAATCCTATTACACATAGCTGGACGCGCTTAGCTAATTTGCCAGAAGTTCGCGGTGCTGGTGCGGTCGCAATCTTAAATGACACTATTTATTATGCCGGAGGAATTGGTCAAGACTTAAAAGTGCAGTCGAATTTATGGGCTTACGTTATTAAGTCGAATAAGTGGTTGTGTTTAAAATCTTTTCAGATACCTCGTGATCATCATCGTTTAGAAATTGTCAATCGTTGTCTTTATCTAATAAGTGGAAGGCAAGATGATCTTCGCAAGACTTTAATTTCTGTTGAAAAATATAATTTAGATAGTAAGGAATGGACTTCGGCTGCCTCTCTGCCATCTGCGCGTGGAGGACTTTCCTCTGTCGTCTTTAAGAATAAAATTTATGTTTTTGGTGGCGAGTTTGTTTGGTCGTGTTCGAATGAAGTCGATTGTTATGATCCGCGAAATGATAGTTGGTCTAAAATTGGGATCTTGCCAGAGGCACGTCATGGTATTATTAGTGGTGTGATTGACGATACCATTCATCTAATTAGTGGCGGACGTCATTCACGCGTTTCGGTAAGTGGTATTCATCGAACTTTTGTACCGAATCCAAATGAAAAATAGATTTTTAACTTTCAACTACGAATATTTTTCACTGTTACTATTAGGTAGCTTATGTTTGTTAGTTGCCTTTTCTCCAAGGCTGCCTATTGCCGATGAAAGTATTTATTTTTCAAATCTAGAATGGAAAGGCTCACCTTGGACTATTGCTTTTATTAAAAATTATCATGGCACTGCTGGAATAGTAAGCTCTTGGTTTTATTTCTTATTGCCAAGTTCATTAAGGGTTAATATTCTCTATTTACGTTGGGTGAATGTTAGTTTATTTGTGTTAAGTGTTTATCTACTTTTTAAGTTTTTACTTAAGCGCACGAATCCTTTCGAAATATTTTCTGTTGTATTTATTCCTGGAACATTTGCGCTTTTTGGAAGAGCCATGGGTGATTTCCCTCCGATATTAACGTGCGTCTTATTTTTAGTGGGCCTTGAATATTTAACACATATTGAAAGTGTTTGGCGCCGACTTCTATTTTTGGTACTTATCGCTTTACTAGGGGCCTTGACAATCGTGGGAAAGCAAAATTTATTACTAGTCGTTTTTACGTGGCCTATACTTGCTTTATTACAACGTAGAATTACATTGCTTGAATTACTCCTTTTGTTTGTATTGATAGTACCATTCCCTCTTTTTGTATTCACTGTTTGGAAGGGACTCGCACCTGCAAATTCAAAGGTGTTAAAACTGGGAACACTTAACTGGTCGAGCTTTGAATATGTTCTACAATGGTTTATTGTAAGTTATTTTTTATTAGTTGGCGAGGTCCGTAAAATGATTGTGAGCATCGAGAGGCAATGGTTGCTCGTACTTTTATTATTTTTAATATTATATCTCTTGCAAGGTACTTTAATTGCGGATCTTCAATTTGATAGCCGCATTGAATTTATTTATTTTATTTATCATCTATTTTTAGCGTTCACCAGTGCTTATGCGATTTTCTTTATTTATACGAATCTACGTGAAAGGTCAAGTATTAAATCGCTTGCTGTATTAGGAATTATTTGCATGATGGCATTTGCTTCCCTTAATTTAATTTCGGTTCAAATGCGTTATCCTGCAGCATTTTTTGGACTTTTATTAATTTTTATAGATGATAAAAAGTTAGACCAAGCTACTCCAAATTACTGGAAATGGTTTGGGCTTCTATTTAATATTGTGAATCTATATTTGATTTACAGATCCAACTGAATTACAAAGGCAGGAGAAGATTTAAGCGTACTTGCTTTGTCGATAATAAGTTTAGTATCACTTATTTTAAGATGTAATTTATTCTCTCCTAAAAGGTGAGCTGCTTTAATTTTGCACTTGAAGTTAGGGATATTAATTTCTGTTGGGATAACAGCAGAGTCCGATGTTTGTAGTACTATCAGATAAATGTGACTCTTCTTTTTAGTAAAAACCATGTTGTGATAGGAATACGGAAAAATTGGTTCTGTCTCATAAATCGCGTCTCCGTTAATTCGCATCCAATCGCCAATTTCTTTCAATCGCACATAAGCAATCGAATCAAGTTCTCCTTCGGCATTCGGCGCTACATTCAATAGGAAATTACCACCACGACTAACAATTTTACAGAGTGTCTGAATGAGCTCGGTGGAACTTTTATACGTATCACTCGGTACCCAACTCCAAGAGGTAGCCATGGTCATGCAGGTCTCCCATGGATACGGTAGTAAGGTATCTGGGAGCTTTTGTTCAGGTGTCAAGTAATTTTGATTTTTACTTGGCACATCACGGTCGACCACAATAATACCAGGTTGTTTTGCAATAGCATTTGTCGCAATTGCGTCCATATCGATGTCTTGATTGTTTTTGATTTTCGCTGATTTATAATGATCGAGGCTATCCGGGCGAACCCATCCACCATCGAGCCATAAGATGTCTATCCGGCCGTAGTTTGAAAGTAATTCATCAATCTGTCCTTGTGTATATTTTTTATAATTTTTCCACCATTCAGGGTGCTTCTTTATAGCATAGTTTGGATTACGATCTAAAGGAGGAAAGTACGGCGACCAATAGTTTTCACAGTGCCAATCCGGCTTCGAAAAATAAGCCCCTATTTTGAAGTTCTTTTTACGAAATGCTTTGAATACTTCGTCTGCAATATTTGCTTTCGGATTAGTTGAAAAAGCGCATTGTGATGACGTTATTTTGTAGTCTGTCAATTTCGTATCGAACATGCAAAATCCATCGTGATGTTTTGTGGTAAAAACAATGTATTTCATTCCAGCATAAGCTGCTGCCGAAGCCCATTTTTCCGGATTGAAGTGTGTCGGGTTGAAACTATGTTGCAGATCTTCATACTTTTTCTTGTACTCAAAATAGTCGCTTGCGTAAGGACCTTTACGCTGACACCAATCTTCGTCTTCTGGACATAAGCTCCAACTCTCCACAATTCCCCATTGGCTATAGGTACCCCAGTGCATCAATAATCCAAACTTATAACCTTGCCATTGCTTTAGATTTATTTTGACAAGACTGTCTGTAGGTGCGATATAAACTTGTTCTTGCGCAAAAAGACTTTTAAGCGTTAGTAGTGCGATAGAAAAAAGTAATAGACTTAGTTTGTTCATAGTATAAACATAGTATTTTTATTATTCCGAATCTTAGCTTATGCAAAATTACCTGTTCAGTTTTATATTTTTCTTGACGTCAGTTGGTGCATTTGCGCAATCCGTCTTCCCGTATAAAAATCCTTCCTTATCAATAGAAGAACGTGTTGCAGATTTATTAAAGCGCATGACTCCGGAAGAAAAATTTCGTCAGTTGTTTATGATTGCGCATGATGGGGTATTTGATTCGACAAAGTATAATACAGGTATATTTGGTCTAGAGATAAATACGACGAGTTTAGGATCAAATGGGAATCAACAGATGATGGAGAATAAGCTTGTTACGAGAGATGTTCTTATCAAGGAGATGAACCGCATTCAACATTTTTTGGTGAACAATACACGCCTAGGTATTCCTGCTATTTTTTTTGGCGAAGCACTACATGGTGTGGTGGGTACGAATGATATTGTTTTTCCACAATCTATTGCCCTCGCCGCTTCCTTCGATACTGCTTTAATGCGTCGTGTTGCCACTGCTATAGCAAAGGATGCGTACAAAAGCGGCTACCGGCAGGTATTATCACCCGTGATTAATATCGCTTCTGACGTAAGATGGGGCAGGGTGGAGGAAACGTACGGTGAAGATCCGTACTTAACTAGTGAAATGGCTGTAGCCTTTGTAAAAGCCTTTGAACAAAAAAATGTCATTACTACACCAAAACATTTTGCTGTTAACGTAGGTGAAGGAGGTCGAGATTCTTATCCGATTCATCTTGATGAAGATTATATGAAAAACATCTTCCTGGAACCCTTTAAACAAGCCATTCAGCGAGGTGGTGCGCGTTCTATAATGACTAGTTATAATTCATTGAACGGGAAGCCTTGTAGCATGAATGATGATTTGTTAAAACGCATTTTAAAAAAAGAGTGGGGCTTTACGGGTTTTGTCATCTCCGACGCAGGTGCTGTTGGCGGAGCAAATGTGTTGCATAATACTTCAGCCTCCTATCCAATGTCAGGCAAAGTGGCCATTGAAAATGGATTGGATGTTATCTTTCAAACTTCCATCACACATGATACTTTATTTAATCCGTATTTTTTGAAAGGAGCTGTCAATCCTGTAGCCATCGATGCGGCTGTTGCACGGGTACTTAAAGCGAAGTTTGAGTTGGGATTATTTGATGATCCGTATGTTCTGCTTGATCAGGAACAAGAAAGAAGGGAAGAGCAGTTATTAGCGTTGGAGGCTAGTCTAAAAAGTGCTGTTTTATTACGTAATAAAAATAAAGTGTTGCCACTTAGAAACGATATTAAGCGTGTTTGTGTTGTGGGTCAAGATGCGATAGAGAGCAGATTGGGAGGTTATTCTGGAGCAGGATTTGAAAAGATTACCTATCTAGAAGGCTTAAAAAATAGATTTAGTGCGGCTTCGATTTCCTTTCATAAAGGAGTTGCGCGTATGCCTGTTGAATTTAAAGTAATTGAATCAGCATGTGCAAATTGCCAATCGATATGTCAACTTTCGGCATGCTATTTCAATACGACCGACTTATCTGGCGAACCTATCAAGAAGCAAATGGAAAAAAGTATAAATTTTCATTATACTTTTAGTGCGCCTGCATGGATTCAAAAAGAACATTTTTCTGTTCGTTATGAGGGAATGGTTCTTATTCCAGAAGATGGTGAATACAAAATTGGTGTAGAAGGAAATGACGGATATCGATTTTATATAGCTAATACCCTGATTGCTGATCGTTGGGAAAAACTGACTTATCATAGGGATTATAAAGTATTGCAATTGAAGAAAGGTGATTTAGTGCTGATAAAGATTGAGTATCGCGAGACGGTAGGAAATGCACAGCTCAAATTGATTTGGGATTATCAATGTGATAAAAATGAATCAAATACTATAATCGAGTCTATTCATGTTGCTAGCAAATCGGATGTGATTGTTTATTGTCCTGGCATTGAAGAAGGAGAATTTCGAGATCGTTCTAGTTTGTCATTACCGGGTCGGCAAGAGGAATTGATAAAACGTTTATCTCGTTTGAATAAGCCTTTAATTGTAGTACTTACAGGCGGTAGTGCTATTCGAATGGACAGATGGATAGACAGTGTAGATGCAGTTATTGACATGTGGTATCCTGGCGAACAGGGCGGTAATGCTTTAGCGCAGATTTTAGCTGGCGATGTGTCTCCATCTGGAAAGTTGCCTATAACATTTCCATTGAATGAAGGACAATTGCCCTTAAGTTATTTGCACGAAGCTACGGGTCGTGGAGATGATTATATTGATGGGACGGGTTTGCCTTTATTTCCCTTTGGATATGGGCTTTCTTATGCTAAATACGAGTATAGTGATTTGGTGGTACAAGAGCTCGACTCATTTATAAATGTGCAGTTCACCATCGCTAATTCTGGTCAAAAAGGTGCTGCAACGCCTCAAGTGTATTTGAGTTTATTAGATGAGCCAAGTGGCAATGGAATTGTTCATCCTGTTTTGCAATTGGTTGCTTTTTCTAAGGTGGAACTGGCTGCTTTTGCGAAGACGAAGGTTGAGATGCGTGTAAGTAAAGCAACATGTTTTAAAAGTTTAAATCCCGACTCTAAAGTTCATTACAGAATAAATGTTGGTGAGTCTTGTCGAGATTTGCCATTGACGCAGGAAAGGTATTCTGAGTGATTAAATTTTTTACTCGATTAATATTTTGTAATTTTAAGCTAAATACAAACACATGGGTTTAGGTATCGTTAAACTTGCTAATAAGATTTTAAATCGTTTTGGCTTAGTGATTAAGGATCGCGATCAATATGAGGAGCGACTTTCAAAGGTGAATAGTATTTGGTTGCAAAAATTGGATATAGCTTCGATTATTGATATCGGTGCAAGTACAGGAGGCTATTCTTCCAAGGCGCGTAAGATTTATCCAGCTGCAAAAATTGCAAGTTTTGAACCATTACCAAAGTCTTATCATAAACTTACGGAACGCTTTAAAAATGATCTAAACCACAAAGCCTATAATTTCGTTTTAAGCGATAAAAGTGGTGAGCTTGAATTCAATGAAAGCTCTAATAGTGGAAGTAGTTCAATACTTACTATGTCTAAGACGCACGCTGAAGCATATCCACATACGGCTAAAAATACAGCGATAAAAGTCAAGGCAGATACCCTGGATGCTGTATTTGATTCTCTGGGATTGGAAGGAAATATTTTATTAAAATTGGATGTTCAAGGTGCAGAAGCCTTGGTACTGAAAGGGGCTGAGCAGACACTATCTAAAGTTAAGGTTGTTTTTATTGAAACTAGTTTTGTAGAACTTTATAAAGGGCAGTGGTTGTTTGATGATTTGTATAGTTTTATGAAAAAGCACGATTTTCATTTGGCAGGTGTTGAAAATGTTTCTCAAAATTTAAAGGATGGCAGTTTTCTTCAAATGGATGCCTATTTTATGAAGAATGCTTAAGTCGTTTATGAAATTGAATAGTAAATACGTACTTTTAATGAGTCGTACATGGGGAATTAGCTCAGCTGGCTAGAGCGCTTGCATGGCATGCAAGAGGTCACCGGTTCGACTCCGGTATTCTCCACGTAAAGCCCCTTCACTGAAGGGGCTTTTTTTTTGTAACAAAGGTCACTGTTGATTTGTGATATACCATTTATCTTTAAGAAAAATTAGTTGAAATGAAAAATATGTGGGATGAACGCTATGCGCAAGAAGGGTTTGCATATGGCAAAGAACCTAATGCATTTATTAAACAGGAATTATTGAAATTAGAGCCTGGAAAAATTCTCTTTCCTGCCGAAGGAGAGGGACGAAATGCTGTTTTTGCAGCCGGTTTAGGATGGGATGTTTTTGCTTTTGACATAAGTACGGAGGGTAGGAGAAAGGCTATTCAGTTGGCAAACGAATGCGGTGTTACGATCGATTATTATGTGAATGATGGAATGTACTTGCCATATCATGAAGGTCAATTTGATGTGATTGCATTTAGCTATAGTCATTTTCCTGCTGCATTAAAAGAGCCAATGTTCAAGACTATGTTACCGCTTTTAAAAACTGGAGGAATAATAATTTTAGAAGCTTTTGCTAAGGGGCATTTAGCTTATAATTTGAAGAATCCACGTATAGGAGGCCCAAAGGAGGAGGCCATGTTGTATAGCAAGGAGGAGCTATTGAATTGGTGTAAAGGTTTTGAGTTTATTTATTTGGAAGTAGTGGAAATAGAGCTAAGTGAAGGACTTTATCATAACGGGGTGGGGCAGGTACTTAGAGCTGTTTTGCGCAAATGATATTTTGAGCTTTTATCTTTGTACATTTTTTTCTAACTTTCTGATTATTAATCAGTACACCATAAATGCCTAAGCCGCAATATCAATTAAAAAGTGAAACAATTACTTCACTATTGGAGGAATTGCAACGTGTCACCAATTGTAGGCTGCAATCTCATAACGATTCTTTAAAAATTGCAGAGGTTTTAAATGCGGCAAATTATCAAATTTCTCCACATACCATTTCTCGCTTAGCTGGATTTTTTGGATCCTCAACGAAGCCGTATTTATACAATATAAACGCAATAGCACAGTTTTTAAACTACCGAGATGTATTTGATTTTGAAGTAACGCGTTTAGGTGTAGTTCCTGATAATAATTTACATGGAATATCAGAGTCTAGAGCATTACTTGCACTTGAGTTGAATCGTGCGGAAGAATTTGCAGAATATTATAGTGATATTACACCGCTCAGTCCTGCACATATTCGGTTAAACCATTTGATGGCGAATGAATTTCGTTCTAATTCTTTTCGCGCAATGCCGATTCTTCGCGCAATTGAAAAAAATGAGAAAGCTCGCTTATCCTATTTTCATCATTTTGTGGATGAGGATAATCAAGGGGCCTACTTTTTGAATTCAGTAGAGCGCATATATAAAGGACAGGCGGTATCCAGTCATGAAAAAGTGTTTTATCAGGAATATGCCAATAACAAGTACTTTGAAAGAGGGCAGTCAGGTTCAATTCCATCAAGTGATTTTAAATCATCCTACAAACGTAAATTAGCGCAAGAGCATATTGAATTCCCACACCTCTATTCAAGAATGTTTGTGAATTTTTTATATCCTAAGGCGTTGAATGGTGATTTAAATGATAAGCAGCTTGAATCCTTACTGAATCAAGGTATTCAACTTGGCATAGACACTAATTATGCGCCATTCCGTATTGCATGGATAGGCCGTTTGGTACGCGCTTTCTTGTTTATTAACGCTGAACATATATTGATAAAAAATGAAGCAATTAAAAGTGAAATAATATGGTCTATGACTACCAGTTTTGTAGATTATGAGTTTCAGTCAATACTTCAATTCGAAGGTTTGCGATTAGGTATCATAGACGCTAAGGATATGAAAAGTTTCAAAGGCGGTTGGTATAGCGCAATACTGACTTCTTCTGCTTGGGATTTGTTGGCTGCTGCTCAAAGTAATATTAATGACAAGGCATTCAATGATAAATTAGTACAGGAAGCATTAGAAATAACGCATATAATTAATAATAAATTGATGCGCGATTTTATTAACCGCATCCGATAAGTTAGTTTCAATAATACTGACTTTAATCACACGGCGTATCCATTTTTTTTCTTTTCTTCGTAACTCAATTTTATGTCATGAAAAAAGGAATACTTTTCTTGTTTATTATTCTTAATATTTCAATTGCTGTTGCTGCAAAAGCAAGTTATAGTACTTCAGAAACAACCAAAGAAACAAATAACCCTAAATGGTTAACCCATGATAAAGTGTGGTTTGCTTGGGGATATAACAAAGAATGGTATACTCGTCCCGATATACATGTCGTGCAGCCTGATCTTAACAACGATTATACATATTTAGCTGTTCAAGCGCATGATCATCCAGGATGGAATGAGAAGTCTATTTTTAAAATGGCCTTGACCATTCCACAATATAATTATCGAGTAGGCTATTGGATTAATGAAAAGAAAGGGTGGGGCGTCGAACTTAATTTCGATCATACCAAACATGTCATCGCTGATAGTCAAATGGTGCGCGTTCAAGGTACTTTAAATGGTCGATATACCGACTCTCTCGTGCTTTGGCAACGTAAAACGGGGAATTATTATTTTTTGAATAACGGGGCAAACTTCTTCCTGTTCAATGTGGTGAAACGTTGGAATTGGTATACGTGTCCAACCGCACCGATACGTATTGACGCCATTGCAAGATTAGGGTTTGGCCCTTTGGTGCCGCATGTAGAAAACGAATTATTCGGTCGACATAACAAAACTCAATTTCAATTTGGTGGATGGAATACTGGTGCGGAGTTCGGTATTCGCGCAAGCTTCTATCACAAGCTTTATTTGGAGTTTACTAATAAAGCGGATTACGCTCGCTATTATAATTTAAATGTTTATGGCGGTACTGCGCGCGAAGCATTTGCAACCTATGAAATGATTGCAACACTAGGATTGCTCTTCTAGTTTACGCTTGAAAATTAAAAGACATAAGGCTGCTGTTTCAACGCCTATGAACATCCCCGCAGTAATGTCTTTGAAAAAGTGGGCCGCGACATATACCCTTGAAAGCGCTACTAGTAAGGCTATACTCAATAATAATTGCGCGATCTTTTTTGTTTTTAAAAAATAGGCAAGAATGGTACACAAAGCGAAAATGGAAGTGCTGTGGCCACTAGGAAAGCTAGCAAGTTTTAATATCTCCGCTCCTTTGGGTATGCGTATAACCTGATGTATTGCTTCGAAATGCAATTGGGGTCGAGGAATCGTTGGAAAGTAATGTTTAATACCTTGTGCAATCAGCGTACTCAATACATAAACTGTCAACAATAAAAAAGCTTCTCTTTTCTTTTTTAGAAAAAATGAAATACCAATAACCGTCCCAAATACCCATCCTGAGCCAATGAAGGTGATACCATTCATCGGTAGATCTAAATAACTAGTTGTATGACGATTGACGAATAAAAATAATTCGTCTTGCGTGAGTAAACACTGTGTTACAACTAAAATCGCCAAAAGAATCCAATAAGCTATCCAATAGCTCTGCAAATTTTTCTGGCGATATACTAAGAAGGAAAACATTAGAATTCGATGAAATCACTTAACTGGCGTTTCATCATATCAAGATGCATCGCATCTTCAATCTGACCATCCGCGTTCAAAATTTGTGGAATCGTTGGTAAGCTAACCTTATAGTGCATCACATTTATCTTCATATAATTCAATACACCAGTTAGATGATCCATCCCACGTAAATTGCCATTACGACCGCTAGACAAGCCTGTAATTGCTGCTTTCTTGCCCCAGAAGGCTGTCTTGACATCGCAACAATCAATCCATGCTTTTAAAGAGCCTGGAAAGGAGCCATTATATTCAGGAACCACAAAAATAAACTTCGTAGCAGGTTGTACCATGGTATTTTCCATCGCCTCTTGCTGCTCTGTTTTGTGATTCAAATCGAATTGTGCTATAGGTAGTTCATTTAGATTGATATAACGAACTCTCTTACCTGCTTGTTCTAATTGTTCTACATACCATCTCGCTACTTTCTCCGTATTGGAATGCTGACGCATGGTGCCAGCCACTACTAGGTAATTATCTTTCATAATTATTGTTTGTACAAAGGTAGTTTATCCCATTAAA
The DNA here is from genome assembly GCA_947452995.1 of Chitinophagales bacterium. GTDB lineage: Bacteria > Bacteroidota > Bacteroidia > Chitinophagales > CAIODY01 > JAHEYX01. The sequence continues at coordinate 37,216 of CANGEV010000012.1, read as the reverse complement.
CTATCGGTAAAACCTGTTGTCGTTTTTCTTGAGGTAACTCAATTTTCCTCTGAATGATTTGCTGAACAGCCTTCAGTAAGCCTTTACGAGCGAAGTGTTTATTGCTAACCAAACTCACTTCCCGAACAGGGGTAGGGGGTGCAAATTCACGAAGATGTGTTTTCTGTGTTTTGCTTAAGCGTTCTACCGCAAGGGCAGGCACAATGGTCAATCCGCCTTGTTCATCAACTAGCTGAATCAAGGTTTCGATACTTCCTGATTCGTATTGTATCATCGGGATATGACTTCGTTTGTTTCTGCGCGAACAGATATCTAATACTTGTGTTCGCATACAATGTCCATCTTCCAACAACCAGAGCTGTTTGTCGAGTAATAACTTCTGGTCGAAATATTTTTTCGGATCTGATTTGGCATTCTTTCCCAAGTAAGCATAGAAGGGCTCATAAAAGAGTGGATATTCTACGAGCGCCTCTTGTGCCAATGGTGTAGCTGCGATTCCTAGATCTAGTTCTCCCTTGGCGAGTTGCTGAATCATGTCTGCCGTACGAAGTTCATGGATTTGCAACTGAACATCGGGTAGTTCTTTTAAGAATGGAGGGATTAATTTTGGAAGGAGATAGGGTGCAAGTGTTGGAATAATACCAATGCTTAAAGTGCCTGTCATGCCGTGGTTGATTTCACGCGCATAATCTTCCATACTACGCACCTCAAATAAGATGCGATGCGCTCTTTCTATGATTTCCGTTCCTGCCGGAGTTGGTTCTACAGGCTGTTTTCGGCGATCGAAAATTTGTATCGCGAGCTCTTCCTCTAATTTCTTAATCATCATGCTCAGGGTCGCTTGCGTGATATAAGATTTCTCCGCTGCCGTCACAAAATGACGGTAACGATCTACTGCTACGATATATTCTAATTGTTGTAAGTTCATGCTATAGATATTGTCTATACTAAGATAGAAAATATCAGTTTGTTCTATATCTAAAATTCTTCCATCTTTGAATTGCTAAATTAATCACGATGAAAATAGACGCTTACGTTGCAATTGAATGGTTCTTACGCGTTGGAGTGGTGGTGCTTCTTGCCCTCGCCTATATTAGCTTCAATTTGTTTTTAGATTAATACGCACCAAGGCGACTAACCCGATGTAGGAGCTATGTGGAAGCTCTCTCCAGCATTTTTTGTCTAAAACCTAAAAATTGCCTAAAATTTAGTGCAATTAGATAGTTATCCCCACGCTATCCACGATTATTAGGAACTGTGCGTAACTTATTTGAATGGAGGTAGTTCCTAGACCTGATTTTAGGCTTATTTTTGAATCTCGAATTATATCTATGGGAAAAATTATTGCAATAGCGAATCAAAAGGGTGGAGTAGGTAAAACTACCTCAGCAATTAACTTGGCTGCTAGCTTCGCCGTTTTAGAATATAAAGTCTTGTTGGTCGACGCAGATCCGCAAGCAAATGCCACCTCTGGAATTGGCTTCAACCCGAAGCAGATTACCTCTGGCCTTTATGAGTGTATGATCAACGAAGTAACGATCGATAAAGCGATGATCGAAACGGAAACACCTAACTTATATCTCTTACCTGCAAGTATGGATTTAGTAGGTGCGGAAATCGAATTCGTAAATCATCCGAATCGTGAACGTATCATGAAAGCGGTACTCGATTCTGTAAAAGACCAATTCGATTATATCATCATCGACTGCTCTCCATCACTCGGTTTGATAACCGTTAATGCGCTCACCGCTGCTGATTCTGTATTGATCCCTGTTCAATGTGAATTCTTCGCTTTAGAAGGTTTGGGCAAATTGTTGAATACCATCAAAATCGTTCGTACTCGTATCAATGTTGATTTAAGCATCGAAGGAATCTTGTTGACAATGTTCAATCAACGTCTTCGTCTTAGCCATCAAATGGTGAATGAGATCAAACCTCACTTTGAAGATTTAGTATTCAATACCATCATACATCGTAACGTTTCACTCGCAGAAGCGCCAACCATTGGAAAGCCTGCCATCGCTTACGATGCTGACTGTACCGGTGCTTTGAATTACCTCAACTTGGCGCGTGAAATTTTGAAGCGTAATCAAAAGGTTGAAGGCGCTGACGAATCTGCTGACGCAAGCGGAACCACCGAAGAAAATATCTCAACTGAAGAATAATTTATCCCGATAATATGTCCAAGCAAAAAGATGGTTTAGGAAAAGGAATACGTGCCTTGTTACAAGGTATCGATGAAGATGTAGTTGCACCTAAAGGGCGTAATGCCGAGAATAGTGCTGCTGCTGCCTTTGCTGGCGAACCTGCTAACAACGCTGTAGCTATCGATCTCGTAAAGCTTACTGAAATAGAAGTAAATCCTTTTCAGCCTCGTGTTGATTTTGATGAACAGGCCTTGAACGACCTTTCTGAATCTATCAAAACACATGGTCTTATTCAGCCTATTACGCTCCGTCGTATCACCGGCCAAGAATATAAATACCAATTGATTTCAGGTGAACGTCGTTTGCGCGCAAGTAAGCTTGCCGGCTTGACGGAAGTCCCTGCCTATATTCGTACAGCCAACGATCAAGAAATGGTCGAAATGGCCTTGGTAGAGAATATTCAACGTGAGGATTTAAATGATATAGAAGTTGCGATTACCTACCAACGTTTGAAGAAAGAATGTGCGTTGACGGATGAACAAGTGGCGGCGCGTGTAGGCAAGAATCGTAGTACTGTAACGCATTTCTTGAATTTGTTGAAGTTACCGGAAGTAATTCAAATCGCGTTGAAAGAACGTAAGATCTCTATGGGACATGCGCGTGCTATCAATGGTTTGGAACACGTCGATCAACAATTATTGGCGTATAAAAAATTGATTGAAAATAAATTCTCCGTTCGTCAGATGGAGATGTACGTGCAATCTATTAAAGCTGTACGCGGTGGTGCTGCGAAAGCACTCAAAACACCGAGTGGTGCAGATGCAAATGGCCTAACACCTGGGCATTTGAAGATTCAAGCGCAAATGACCACTAAGTTAGGTACACGTATCAAAATGACTCGTCAACCAAATGGAAAAGGAGAAATTAGCATTCCTTTTGCTAGTGACGACGACCTGACAAGAATCATTCAATTGCTAAATATCTAAATTTATATTTGTTTCCCCTGTAAACAAAGAACCTCGCTGTTATGAAGAAACAAATTGATGTAATGGGAAGTGGACTGATTGGCAGTCTTGTCTCTATTTACTTAGCAAAACGTGGACATGAAGTGAATTTGTTCGAACGTCGTGTAGACATGCGTAAGAACAGAATCTCTGCTGGAAGAAGTATCAATTTGGCACTGAGCGACCGCGGCTTCAGAGGCCTCGCTGGTGCGGGATTGCAAGATGCTATTCGCGAAATAGCAATTCCAATGTATGGTCGTCAAATACACCATATGGATGGCTCACAGTCGTTCCAACCTTATGGAAAAGAAGGGCAAGCCATTTATAGCGTGAGCCGTGGTGGTATCAATATGCGCTTAATGGAATTGGCTGATCAATATCCAAATATCAAAATTCATTTTGAACACCGTTGTGTAGAAGTAGATCCTAAAAGTGCGAAGGCAAAAGTGTTGAACGAAGCAAGTGGGGAAGTGGTAGAACGTACACCGGATATCGTGATTGGAGCAGATGGTGCTTTTAGTCCTGTCCGCCATTCTCTTCAAACAAAAACAGACCGCTTCGATTATTCGCAAACCTATATCGAAAGTGGATATAAAGAATTAGTGATTCCGCCAGATGCTAATGGTGGGTTTCAAATGGAGAAGACCGCCTTACATATCTGGCCGCGCAAAAGCTTTATGCTAATTGCTTTGCCTAACTTGGATGGTAGCTTTACCTGTACTTTATTTTTACCTTTCGAAGGCGAAGTATCTTTCTCTAAATTGAATACGGATCAAGAGATCACTGCTTTCATGCAGGAATATTTTGCGGATGCTTTACCTATGATGCCAGGCTATTTAGAAGATTGGCATGCTAATCCTACTTCATCTTTGTCTATCGTGCGTTGCAATCCTTGGAACTATAAAGACAAAGTGTGTTTGATCGGAGATGCGGCACATGCGATTGTTCCTTTCTACGGACAAGGGATGAACTGCGGCTTCGAAGATTGTGTAGTGCTCGATGAGTTAATGGAATCTTTGGGAGACGATAACTGGACCGAAGTATTCAATAACTTCAGTCGCTTACGTAAACCAAATGGAGATGCGGTGGCGCAACTTGCCCTAGACAACTTCATCGAAATGCGTGATAAAACAGGGGATCCTAAATTCTTGTTACGCAAGCAAATCGAGTCGCGCATCAGCAAAGAGAATCCAAGCTTCTTAAGTTTGTATGCACAGGTAACTTTCTCTCCGCATATCTCTTATGCGCAAGCCTATCAAGCTGGTCAACGTCATGATCATTACTTGAATGAATTGGCTAGCATTGAGCAGGTAATGGATAAATGGAATACGCCAGAAGTACAATCTATTATTCGCGATTTATTAAGCGCTGAATAATCACTTTTTTAATTGTAATAATTGCTCATAATTCAACTTGTCTTTCAATAGACGAGTAGCCTCTTTAATGTCTGCATCGAATTGGAACGCGTTCTGGAAACGCCCTTTCTGTAAGGCATAGCGACTGGCAATCTCAGTACTCAATAATTCGCTGAGCTCCGATTTGTTCTCTTGCAATGACTCATGTAGTGAACGGTGTAAGGACGCTTTAAACGCTTTTAATTCTTCTAGCAATTCCTGTTCTCCATTTTCTTTTGCCTTCTTTTGAAGCAAGGTTAGTTCTGTTTCTCCTGCAGCTTCATACGTAAAGGAACGTGTCTCTAGAAACTGCTCTAAATCTGCAATCTCATTCCATTGCCAATCTCTTATACTATTCACAGAAGGATGATTTAAAACATAGTGCGTAGCGTATTCAAATAATAAATTTTTAGTTACTAAAACACTCATGAGTTGACTGTATTCTTTAGCCGCAACGGGTGCATCAGGTTCGATTCCACCGCCGTCATAAACTGTTCTGCCTTTTAAGGTTTGAAAGGCATGCTTCAATGAGTCAGCCACCTTGTCCACTGATCCGTCGCTATTACGATGAGAATAGTCTAGCGCTTGTATGCAGCGTCCACTTGGCGTATAATATTTGGCTGTTGTGATCTTTATCTGCGCACGCAAACCAGTTAAGGGAAACGTTGTTTGCACTAATCCTTTACCAAAGCTCCGTTGTCCGACCACCAAACCTCTATCCAAATCTTGAATAGCCCCTGCTACAATTTCACTTGCAGAAGCTGAGTTGCGAGCAGTGAGCACAATCAGTGGCGTTTGCGCATCAAATGGTTCATTCAAGGCCTTGAATAATTTCGTAGAACTTGGCTTTCTTCCGCGAGTACTCACTATAGGGCTGTTCTTGGTAACAAATAAATTAGCTACATCCACCGCTTCGGTAAGTAATCCTCCAGGATTCCCTCTTAAATCTAATATCCAACCTTTGATGGAGGGATTTTCTTTTTTCAATTGCCGCAAGGCACGTTCTAAATCACGTGCACTATTATCTGTAAATTGTGTAAAACGTACATATCCAAACTGCCCATCTAATAGGCCCGCATAGCTCACCGCATTGAGATGGATTTCTTCTCGTTGTAATGGAATGCTAATAGGCTCTTTTGTTCCTGGGCGTTGTACCTTAATGGTAATAATTGATCCTGCCGGACCTTTCAAAAAGTGTGAAATTTCGTCCACACTTTTGCCTTTACAATCAGTCGCATCAATACTAAGAATCGCATCACCCGCCTTCAAACCCGACTTCTGTGCTGGAAAGCCTTCATACGGCTCTGCGATTACGATATAATCCCCCAAATCACGTACCGTAGCACCAATGCCGCCGTACTTCCCCGTTGTTTGGAATTTGTAATTGGCCATATCACCTTCCGGGATATAGGTCGTATAAGGATCTAAAGAACCCAACATCGCATCAATACCCGCCTTTACAACCTTCTCCTGATCGATAGGATCTGCGTAGTTACTCAATAACTCCTTGTAGAAAGAGGAAAATAATTCTAGGTTTTTATTTATTTCAAAATAGCTCTCCCCAGCGGCCGTTAAGACAACGACTGCTATTAAACCCATCAACCAAAATTTTCCTTTTTGCATGCTGCTTACGATTCTACTTGCCATTCAACACCGGTCAAATCTAGAAATACATCCTCTAGATTGGCTTGCTTTACTTGTTTCGGACGAATGAATCCTTTAGCCACCAATTGATCGATTAAATTATCTGGCGTATCTAAGGCTATTAAGGAGCCCTTCTCCATAATACCGACGCGATCACACAATTGCTCTGCCTCATCCATATAGTGCGTGGTAATCATTACGGTCGTGCCATTATCTCTAACCTGACGAATCAAATCCCAAAGGTTACGTCGCGCTTGCGGATCAAGACCGGTAGTTGGTTCGTCTAAGAAAATAATTTTAGGTGTATTGATCAAGGTAGTCGCAATGCTGAAACGCTGTTTCTGCCCACCACTCAGATCTTTGTATTTGGCCTTTGCCTTTTCTGCTAAGTTCACCTTTTCAAGAATCGCCATAGGGTCGATCTTGACATTATATAAGCCGGAAAACAATTCCAATAGGTCTAATAAGTGTAAGCCTGGATAAAACCCAGCCGCTTGCAATTGTACGCCGATTATCTGCTTGATTTGATTTTGCGCGTTGTCTACTGAAAGTCCGTCAATCAATACACTTCCCGCGCTTTTGTCGCGAAGCGTTTCCATAATTTCCAAGGTAGTTGTCTTACCCGCACCATTCGGCCCAAGTAATCCAAATATCTCACCTTCATAGACATCAAAACTGATACCTTTTACAGCTTCAAATTCGCCATAACTTTTTCGCAAATCGTTCACTGAAATTATCGGACTACGTTCCATTTTCAGATATTTTAATACTAAACAAATGTAGGATAAATCATTAACATTTTGGAGCTGTGTATTTGACGATTTTTGTGCATCTTTGGAAAAGGCAATGAACCAAGCAGATTTACTCATAAAGAAACTCGATGCCTTTATTAGGAAGTATTATCTCAATCAGATAATACGCGGCTTGCTTTTGTCTGTCGCGCTCCTCTTAGTAAGCTTTTTAGCTATGAATTTTCTGGAGCGACAGTTCTATTTTTCTTCTAACATTCGTTGGGTATTATTGTGTGTGTGGGCAAGCTTATGGCTCTATACCTTTTTTCAGTTTTTATTCCGTCCCCTTTTCGCCTATCTAGGTCTTGCGAAAGGCATGTCGTATGAGGTAGCCGCTAAAATTGTTGGGACGCATTTCGAACCCATTCAAGATAAATTATTGACGGTATTGCAATTGAAGAATGATTTATCCAATCAAGAGACTAAGCTCGTTTCAATGGATTTATTATTGGCAAGTATCGAGCAAAAGACAAGTACGATTCAGCCTTTTGAATTTACTAAAGCTGTTGATTTAAAGTCGAATAAAAAATATTTACCATATACGCTTGTTCCTGTATTGGTATTTATCGTCTTATTAGTATTTGCACCCAATGCCCTTTTGAAACCGAGCGCAAGACTGTTTCAGCCAGCAGTGGAGTTTGAAAAAGAAGCTCCTTTTCACTTTAACCTGCTAACAAAAAAACTGCGTGTCTTGCAGCAGAATGATTTGCTGATTGAAGTTGAACTTACAGGGGACGCATTTCCTAACGAAGTTGAAATCAACTGGGATGGGCAATTGTATAAGATGAAGAAAGAAAGCATCAATCGATTCAGTTATGCGTTGAGCAATCTACAAAAGGGTGCCACTTTCAGATTCGAAGCAGGTGAATTTCATTCCAAACTATATACAGTAGAAGTCGTGCTTCGTCCACAAATTATTGGCTTCGAAGTTGAATTGCAATATCCCGCCTATACTGGTCGTACGTCTGAAATCCTTCGTCAGTCAGGTGATTTAAATATTCCCGAAGGAACACGCATTACCTGGAAATTTACTACGCAAAATGCTACGCAACTGCAATTAGTTTTACCCGACTCCACGCAATTGACAGCGAATGAAGCGAACGATTTTAAAGTGTCATGTATTGCGCGCAGAACGGGCAACTATAGTGTTTATACGGCGAATAAGGAAATGCTACGTGCCGATAGCGTTAGCTATCTAATGAATGTCGAATCAGATCAATATCCTATTTTACAATGTGAAGAATTGACGGATTCACTGAAAGAACGCCAACGTTATTTTTATGGTAAAGCTGAAGACGACTATGGAATTTCTAAATTACAATTAGCCTATCAATTACACCTTGCGAGCGGCGCTAAGAATGAAGCATGGAGTTATATCAATATTCCATACAGTGGTAAAAACAAGATTAGTTTCCAATACGCATTCGACTTTAATACACTGGGCTTATCACCCGGAGATCGTGTAGATTATTATGTGATCACTTGGGATAACGACGGCATACATGGTCCTAAATCAGCACGTTCGGAGCTTAAACAATTGAAGCTCGCCTCTGCCGAAGAAACAGAGAAAGCGCTTACTGATGCGAATAAGAATGTACAAAAGGATTTAGAAAAAGCATTGAAAGATGCGAAGGCAATTCGCGATCAGATTAAAAATATGCAAGAGAAATTATTGCAAAAACGTAATCTCTCTTTCGAAGATCAAAAAGCACTCGAAAATTTGCAGAAACAACAAAAAGCCTTAGAAGATAAGCTGTCTTCTATGCAGAAGGCTTTGGAGGAAAATAAAACTCGACTCGATGATTTAAACGCGCTAACACCAGAGATGAAAGAGAAGCTCGAAGCTTTACAGGAGATGATGAAAGACATGAAGAATGAAAATCAAGCTAAAGATCTTCAACAGATGTTAGACAAGCTTGATCAAATGACCAAAGACGATGTAGTACGTGAGTTGAAAGAAAAACAACAAGAGGGTGATCAGCAACAAAAGCAAATGGATCGTATGATGTCTTTGTATAAGCAAATGCAACTCGATCAGCAAATGCAAATGGCTATGGAGAAGTTGAAAGAGATGGCCGATAAGCAAGCCGAACTCGCGAAACAATCAGAACAAGCTCCGAAAGAAAAAAGCGCTGACTTAAAGCAACAGCAAGATCAGTTGAATAAAGAGTATAAGGATTGGATGAAGCAGATGGAGAGCCTGAAAAAACAGGATGAGCAGTTGAATAATAAAATGGATCTTGCAAAAACACAAGAAGATCAGCAAGACGCACAACAAGATCAACAGGATGCTGCGGATCAACTAGAACAAAAAAATAATAGTAGTGCTTCGAAAAAGCAATCTTCTGCAGCACAGAAAATGAAGAAGATGCAACAGAAGATGGAGTCTAAGTCGCAATCTGCAGAGGCAGAGCAGCTTGAAATGGATCTTCGAGCGATTCGTCAACTGTTAGAAAATTTGTTGCAGTTCTCATTCGAACAAGAAGCCTTGATGAAGAAGGTATCGACCATGAGCATCAATACGCCAGCTTATTTGCAAGCTATGCAGCAACAACGTAAATTGAAAGACGATGCGAAATTGATTGAAGACTCTTTGTACTCCTTGGGTAAAACGGTCTTCCAATTGAAGAAATATGTAACGGAGCAAATGACAGAGATAAACAAACATCAAAGTCGTGCAATGGATTATCTCGAACAAAGAAATAGTGGTGCAGCTCAATCTGAGCAACAATATATCATGACAGGAGCCAATAATCTTGCCTTAATGTTGAATGAGACGATGCAGAATATGCAACAACAACAAAGTCAGCAAAGCAAGCCTGGATCGGGTTCTTGTAATAAGCCAGGTGGTAGTGGACAAGGTAAGAGCGGTAAGAAATCTGCTGGTCAACAACTGAAAGATATTAATCAAATGTCTAAAGAGATGCGCGATGCCTTAGAGAAAATGATGGGCAAACAAGGACAACCAAAACCAGGTGAACAACCTGGCGAAAAACCAGGTGCGCAAAAGCAAGGGAAAGCCGGTGGTAGCGGCGGGCAAGGACAGCAAGAAGGACAACAAAAGCCTGGTCAGGCTCAAATGACTACGAGCAAGGAGTTTGCGCAGTTAGCGGCTAAACAAGCGGCATTACGCAAGGCACTTCAAGAATTTAATCAGCAATACAACAAGGACGGAAAACAACAGTATGGTAATTTAGATCAGCTGATAAAGCAAATGGATTTAAATGAAACAGAGTTGGTCAATAAACGATTGACGAACGAAATGCTGCTCCGTCAGAAACAAATCGAAACGCGTTTGCTAGAGGTAGAAGACGCCTCTCGAGAACAAGATAAAGATCAAAAAAGAGAAAGTCATACTGCCCAAGATCAAACACCAGCCTTGCCGCCAGCTGTTTTAGAATATATTAAAAAACGTCAGGCTATGATGGAGGGTTATCAGACTGTTCCTCCTGAGTTCTCCCCGTATTACAAGCAATTGATTGAAGATTATTTTAAAGCGATTCGTGCGGGAGGGCAATAGAAATTATTTATACATACTTTTTTACTGGATCTGCGCGTTATTCTATAATGATTTAACAAAAAATAGTTGTTCGTAAGGACAACTTAGTTTATTTTTATATGAATAATGAGAAACAGCTCAGAAAGATTGTCATATATGGGAACTATTTTGATGATTTTTCAATGGTCTAGATAAAAAAAGTCGTAATAAAGTATTGTGGGTTTTAAAATTAATTGAAGATTTGCCCGTAATACCAAAGATTTATTTTAAGCATTTGAAGACATCGCATGGTATTTATGAGGTGCGTATTTCATAGGCTGGAAATATTTTTAGGGTCTTCTGCTTTTTTAATCAGGATAAAGAAATTGTATTATTAAATGCTTTCAGGAAGACGACTAACAAGACTCCATTACTTGAATTAGAAAAGGCAATAAAACTCCGAAAAGAATATGAAAAGCAATAAAAAAGTAAAAACGCTTGATGAGTTTATCGATGCGAAGATCGGTTTTAGAGGTTCTGTAAATCGTGAGAATTTCGAAAAAGGATATGAAGGTTTTCGAATAGGTTTTATGTTACAGAGTGCAAGATTAAAACTCGGTTTAACGCAAGAAGAACTTGCGTTACGTTGTGGAACGAATAAAGGATATATCTCTAAAATTGAAAATGATGTAAAGGAAGTACGACTATCGACTTTGCAAAAGATCGTCGAAAAGGGTCTAGGTGGTCGTTTGAAATTAAAAATTGATGTTTAATAGCAGTTTTTAAAGCCACTAAAACTTCAAAACCTTCTTCGTTACACCATTCGCTTCTAAGAAGTAAACGCCTGCACGCTTAGGTATAAACGGTATACGATTCGTTTCTGCATTTCCATTCCAAAGTAATACCCCCGTTTCATCATACAATTTGAAATGGCTAGAAGTAGGGTAGCTGCCACTTAAATTCCAACATTCATTATCCGTAATACTACTTGGATAAACGCTCCATGCTGTGTTAGCTAAAGACTCTATTCCGTTCGGCGTGATATTGGCAATCGAATCAAATATACCTAAACAGTGGTTGTAATAACTACCGCAAATGCTCTGCTCTAAACGAATCGCACGTACTTGATAGACGTTTGTACCCAATAAAGGAAAGCTATCAATAAAATTCGAACTGCCAACCAAACCATGTGAAATCACATAGAAAGAATCTTGAATGCTTTTCGCACGTAATACTTCATAGCCCAAAACATTATTACCTAGATTAGCCGACCAATTTAACTGTACGCGACTATTACTATAAATGGCTTGTGTACTTAAATTCTGACAAGGTGAAAAATAGTCTTGGCGCAAGCTTGGGTCGCCTAGGAATTCCATGTGAATACCATAGTATCCGTAATTTAACGGATTATATAAAAAACTATTATTTTGACTGGCAGCAATGGCCTTAGCCATCGGCATTCCCGCACTTAAATAATGATAATACCAATTCGGTCGACCCGCCCAACAATTCGTGAAAGCGCCATTCGAACCAGCTAGGGCAGCGCGCATAAAATTATCACTGGCATCCCAATCCCCAAAGTAGGAGCCGAAACTCATCGTGAATGCATGGTTTAAAGGGACATTTGAAAAGTCTGCTGTAGTTCCTATTCCTGCAGCACTTGTATAACTTCCTCCGCCACATGCGTACGACCATAAATAATCTTGAGAAGCTAAAGTGGTGAAGTAGTCTCCAGTACGCGTACTATCGCCACCAACACAAGCATAGCCGTTTCTATAACCATTTTGAGCGAAGGCCTCTCCGCTGAAATAGCCGAAGTTATCATCAATCAACATGCGCTTGCGATAATTAATCTGCCCAATTTTAAATTGATGTAATCTATTTAAATATTGCTGTAAGAGGCTAGTATCCGATGTGCTAAAACTAGGCAAATTATAAAAATCAATTCGCCCCGTACTTAATTCAACATCACTCGGTAAATTACTTTGATCATACTTGCCATCACCCGGGGTATTCTGATTTTCGTTTCTGCTTGCACTTGTTGTATTGACACTTATATCAGTCCAAACTCCATCCATATCGCCGTAAACTAAATCAGTAGGCCATGCGCCTTGATGATCAGGATGCCCGTCTGGATTTAGGTTGCCGCTATAAGGCACTGGCACATGCCCAACAATCATTAAGGCACTTGGAAGTCCATGACGTTGATAATACAAGGCTTGTAATTGTTGCTTGATACTTGCAACACTTCTATTTCGATTTACATAAAGAGGATGTACCCACCAACCATCTGCCGTGAGATCGAGTTGTAATTGAACCAGTTCATTCTGTAAGGGTAGGGCATAGTTGGAGTCGATTAGTAAAATCATTTGCCCAAACAGGCTCTCATTGCTGCTTTCAAAGCCTCCACTATAATATTGATCAACAGTAGGCAGTGAATGTTTACGTTGAATTTGAATATGATATTCATAGCGCTGTCCTTTCTGAACTGCTAAGTCATTATAGTTTGTAATGGTTCCGCTATAGGTATTGGTGGGTCCCCACGTTGTCGCCGAAACTAATTTTTTGGAAAATGATATAGTCGCAAAATTAGTGTCAGCCGTCCAGTTAAAGCTTATCTTTTTGGTCGGAGCAGCACTTACACTGATATGCATAGGAAAAGTTAGATCACTTGCCTGCTGCCCCTTTATCGTTTCACATGTGACACTAAAAAAAAATAGAAGTAATGTTAAATAGGCAAGATTTCGCATCAGTGATTATTATAGTTGATCGCGTTTTTATATTCTTCCACCTTCATCATACTTACGATTCGGCCCACCTTTCGTTCAATTTTATAAACCTTCGATTTGGCAATGGTCGTTTCATTAATTAAGTGACCGAATTCTAACAACCAAACAATCCCGCTCATAATAATCAACGCTATGGTAGCACCGATTATTCCGCCTAGAAGCTTGTTGACGAAGCTCAGTGCGATAGCCTGCAAAAGCCCTTCAATAAGCTTTCCTACTATTTTGAAAACAATAAAAATGGCGATGAATAACAATAAAAATACCGCTATCGGTGCCCATGCTTTTTCTTGCCAGCCTAAGAGATTAGTAACTTGATGTGAGAAACGTATCGTCAACATCACACCTAAAATATAGGCCACCAAAGATATAACTGACATCACTAATCCTTTACTGAATCCACGTATGAATCCATAGACGATAAACAGGATAGAAAGGATATCGAGCCACATAAATTAACCAGCCATTTGTGCTAAAAGTGATTTTACAGTTTCAGAGACGGTTTTGCCATCTGCTTTTCCTGCTAGCGCTTTCGAAGCCACGCCCATTACTTTACCCATATCTGCCGGTGATTTGGCCCCCACTTGTTCAATAAATCCTTTAACAGCTTCTGTGATTTCGTCAGCCGACATTTGCTTCGGCAAATATGCTTCAATAACATCCAACTCCTCTTGCTCTTTTTGTGCTAATTCTGGGCGATTTTCTTTGACGAAAATTTCCAAAGACTCTTTGCGCTGCTTTGCCAATTTACTTAAAACTTGAATTTCTTTCTCTTCTGTCAAGGAGTCGCTCGCACCCTTTTCTGTCATAGCTAAAAGAATCGCACCTTTAATGGCTCTTAAGCCACGTAAACGTCCTTCTTGTTTTGCTAACATCGCTTCTTTAATTGCTCCGTTGATTGAATCTACCAATGCCATAAAAAATAGTTTTATGCCTAAAGTTAATTAATTTTTTTTGGACTGCTTTTTGCTATTTTATCATAGGCCGTCCTTTTTCACCTAAAAACCTTTAGAAGTGTAAAAAAAAAATGGCATCTTCGCTTAACCTTTAAAAATCAGTATACAATGCCTCATATCCTTATTGTGGATGATGAAAAAGCTATCCGCAAATCGCTCCGTGAAATACTCGAATACGAAAAATATACGGTCGATGAAGCTGCCGATGGCGCTGAGGCTATTGAGAAAATTAAAGAGAATGCCTATGATCTAGTCTTGTGCGATATCAAAATGCCAAAATTTGACGGCATGGAAGTACTTGAAACAGCACTCGCGTCAAATGCTGACGTCCCTTTTATTATGATTAGCGGGCATGGTACCGTTGAAACAGCTGTAGAAGCTGTTAAAAAAGGAGCCTACGATTATATCAGCAAACCACCAGATTTAAATCGTTTATTAATTTCATTACGCAACGCACTCGACAAACAAAGTTTGGTAACACAAACAAAAGTGTTGAAGCGTAAAGTGACTAAGAACCGTGAAATCGTCGGTGATTCGCCTGCTATTAAAAAAATTAAAGATACCATTGATAAAGTTGCTGCGACCGATGCACGCATCTTGATAACTGGTGAAAATGGTACAGGTAAAGAATTAGTAGCTCGTTGGATCCATGAAAAAAGTCATCGCGCAAACGGACCATTAATTGAAGTGAACTGCGCAGCCATTCCTTCTGAATTAATTGAAAGCGAGTTATTCGGTCATGAAAAAGGAGCGTTTACTTCAGCTATCAAACAAAGAATAGGAAAGTTTGAACAAGCGAACGGCGGCACACTATTCCTTGATGAAATAGGCGACATGAGCCTAGCTGCGCAAGCAAAAGTTTTGCGTGCTCTGCAAGAAAATAAAATTACTCGTGTAGGCGGCGACAAAGACATCAGCGTTGATGTACGTGTTATCGCTGCTACGAATAAAGATTTAAATCGAGAGATCGATAATAATAATTTCCGAATCGACTTATATCATCGCTTGAGTGTTATCTTGATGCATGTACCAAGTTTGAACGAGCGTGCAGAAGATATCCCAATGATTGCTGAGCGCTTTGTGCATGAGATCTGCGAAGATTATGGCATTACGCGTAAAATTATTACGCCAAAAGCCATGGCTGAATTACAACAAATTCAATGGAGTGGAAATATTCGTGAATTACATAATGTAATTGAACGTTTAGTTATTTTAAGTGAACAAAAAATAACAGAAACAGAAGTTCAAAATTATGTGGTAGGGAATAAATCGAAAGCGAATACGCTTGAAGATATCTTTGAAAAATATGATAAGTTCCAAGAGTTTAAAGACTTTATGGAACGTGTTTTCATCGAGTTTAAACTACAGAAGAACGGTTGGAATGTAACGAAGACGGCTGACGAAATTGATATTCAACGTAGTCATCTGTACAATAAAATCGAGAAATATAGTCTTCGTCGCGATTAATGCTTGAATTCTATAGCCGCTGAATTCACACAATAACGGAGTCCGCTAGCTGTAGGTCCATCATCAAATAAATGTCCTAGATGCCCACCACATGTGGCGCAGATAATTTCAATGCGACGCATCCCATGGCTGTTATCTTCACGTTTGATGATTTTTCCGCCCGCAATTTCATTGTCGAAGCTCGGCCAACCACAATGTGATTCAAATTTCATACTGTCCGCAAATAATGCTGTGCCACAACCTGCGCAAACATAGGTCCCTTTTTCAAAGTGAAGCGTATACTTGCCTGTGAAAGGACGTTCTGTGCCACTTTGACGTAAGACATAATATTGTTCTGGCGTAAGTCGTTCTTGCCATTCTTGTTCGCTAAGTTTTATTGAAAAAGTATCGTTGTTCATCGTTTTTGGCGTATTGCTTTGTTGATTTACTTGAATATTTTGCGGGGAATCACATCCCATCAATAGCAGACTGAAATAAGTTAAAAGTAAAATATTGTACTTCATACCATCTAAACAACGGAATGAAGATTTGGTTCTGAAATTTACTTTTCCTTTTTACTATTCACTAACCAAATGCCTAAAAGTACGATTCCTCCACCAATCCATTGATGAAATGGAAGATGTTCTGACAAAACAAAGTATCCGAAGATTGCGGTCCAAACAGCCTGACTTAGTAAGCTCACGGAGGCGATTGTACTTGGTATAAAGCCTAATGCATAGTTGATTGCCATCCATCCAATCACATGAGTGATAAGGCCCAAGCCAATTAATGCCGGCCAGGTAGTACTTGGTGGTATTGCTAATGAAATGCCCGCGCTATAAGCTGAAATAGCCAACATTAACGTGCTGCCGAGCGTGGCAAAGGTCATGAAACTAAAAGTGTCTAATTTCTTGCGGACCTCCTGTGTGGTAAGTAAATAAATCGCATAGAAAAAGGAGGCCACCAAGGCTAGTGTATCTGCCCATGAAATCTGTGCTTGTTGTAGCTGTTTGAAATCGAGAATGCAGAAAATACCAGTCATCGCAGTAGCCGTGCCTATCCAAACTCTTTTGGAAGGCTTGTTTTTCCATAGAAGCCAAGCACCAAGCGCTACCCAGATAGGTGCAAAGTTGGCTAGTACAGTTGCGATGGAGGCAGAACCTTTCATGATGGCGGTGTTCCAAAATGTAAGGTCGAGCCCAAAGAAAACTCCTCCTATAAGGGCTAATAAAATTTGTTTGTTGAACAGTGAGACTCTTTTTTCAGGATAGGCTAATTGCCTTATTATCCAAACGGGTAAAAGTATTGCAAGTGCGATGGCTACGCGATAATAGGCGGATAAAACGCCTGGTAATCCCGTCATTTTTACAAATATCGCCGACCAGCCAATGCACCAAGTGCCGATGAATAGCGCTATATAGTGCTTCGACTTATTCATTATAAAGGTTCATGGTACGTTCTAAACCGATCGTACCAAACGCAAGCACCATTTCCATGGCCTTCTTCAACTTTGGTTCGATAGCCGTGATTTCTTCAGGCTTGAATTTCCCCAATACATAATCCGCTTGCCTGCCTTTTGAAAAGCTATTGCCGATACCAAATTTAAGACGAGGGTAATTGTTGCCTCCCGTTTCAAGGTCGATGTTCTTTAGGCCATTATGTCCTGCATCGGAACCTTTGGCCTTCATGCGCAAACAGCCTACTGGAAGGGACAGATCATCCAAAACAACAAGGATATTATCTTTTTCAATTTTCAGTTGCTGCATCCAATATTTTACTGCTTTACCACTTAGGTTCATATAAGTAGTTGGCATAATCATGTGAAAGTTTCTGCCTTTATGTTTGAAATGGGTATAATAAGCTAGACGATCTATTTCGAAACGTACTTTGTTCTCATTCGCCAAAGCTTGTACCACATCGAAGCCAATATTGTGACGTGTTTTTTCGTATTCGGAGCCGATATTGCCTAAGCCTACAATCAGGTAATTCATAATTATACGTCCTGTATTACTTTCAATTTAATGGTATCAATTTTTGTGGTGGAGCCTGCTATAATCGTTATTTCAAACTGATCCAGATTGAGCACTTCACCTACCGTCGGAATACTTTCATGATGATGTAACACATATCCTGAAAACGTTTCGTATTCCCCTGTTGGAATATTTAAATCATATTTATCATTGATAAAATCGATTTCTATTCGACCGCTAAACAAATACTCATGTGTCGCAAGCTGCTGGTCGACCAATTCATGAGCCGCGTCGAATTCATCGTGGATCTCACCAAAAATCTCTTCCAGCACATCTTCCATGGTTACTAGTCCTGCCGTACCTCCATGTTCATCCACTACCCAAGCAATACTTTTTCTTTCACGCATGAAGAGATTCATTAGGTCAACTGCCATCATAGATTCAGGAATGGCAGGGATAGGCTTGATAATGCTTTTAATACTTTGCGGCACTAGCAGTAAATCTTGATGATGAACGTACCCTAGTACATTGTCCGCTTCGTCATCAATGACAATTAGGCGAGATAATTTCGTTTGAATAAACATTGAACGCATTTCTTCAATGTTCGCGTTGACATCAATCATCACAATTTCTGTGCGGGGAATCATACATTCACGCACCTTCACTTCCGTCAGATAAAGTGCGTTCTCAAAAATCTCCGTATTGATTTCTTGGTGATGCGTCTCTTGCGGTTGAGTTTGCTTTACGAAATGTTCAAGGTCGTGCCGACTGAATACTGGTTTTTTTTCTTCGATGCCACCTTTAATGAATACGTTCAATAGTTTTTTTGCTAACCATGCAAAAAAGATCGCTAGTGGAGAGATGCACCAATAGACCATTTGAAAGGGGATGGCCAAAATATTTAACCAAGAGTTTGGGTTGATTCTAAAAAGGGCTTTTGGAATAAATTCACCTAATACCAAAATCAGCAGGGTAGCGATTAAAGAGGAAAAGAGTAAAATAACAAGTTCATTCGGGTGTTTGTCCCCATAAATCCAAGTGGTAAGCTTTGGATCGATCAACTTCGACATATAAATCTCATAAACAATAAGAGCGATATTGTTCCCTATGAGTATAGTACCTATGAAGTGGGAAGGATTTTTTAGGAACTTGCTTAAAATGCGAGCGGAAAGTTTGTTTTGAGAGCGTTCCAACTCAATACGTAGCTTATTAGAGCTTACAAAGGCTATTTCATAGCCAGCAAAGAAAGCGACACAAAGAATGGTGATGATAATTATCCAAATCATGTCGCTAAAGTACGCTTTTTCAGCGAATCAGCTTATAGCGCTATAAAAAGAAGGCTTGTCAGTAAGAAGCCTGCAATGATTAGAATCGTGGTGAAATAGGGCCTGCTTTGAAACGAACGCTCCATTTTTTGAAGGTGAGATTCGAATTTCGTAGAATCGTTCCAAGTATTGCTTTTAGGGCCACCGAAATAGAATTCCATTTTGTTTGATTTTCTAGGGCAAATCTCGCTTTCAAGTGTAAATCCTACTTTATCCACACGTTAATTAATTCTTACCGATAAAATGCATATTGTACTTGGGATTTTAGCGGAATAGCTGTAAGTTTGGGCCTCTAATTTTATTCATTATGAATCTGCACGAATACCAAGCGAAAACCTTATTGAACAAATACCAAGTTCCTACGCAGGAAGGTATTGCATGTTCTTCCGTTGATGAAGCGATTGCCGCTTACAACTCTATTGCTACTGCAACGAATTCTAAGTTCGCTGTAATCAAAGCTCAAATTCATGCGGGAGGCCGAGGAAAGGGTAAAGTACAAGGTACTGAACAACGTGGTGTGCAAGTGGTTAAGTCTGCAGATGATGCAAAAACAGTTGCCACAAACCTTTTAGGTGGTACCTTGGTTACTATCCAAACAGGTGCTGCTGGTAAAGTGGTTAATAAAATTTTGGTGGCGCAAGACGTTTATTATGACGGACCAAACCCAACAAAAGAATTCTATCTATCCATTCTTTTGGATCGTGCTAAAGGACAAAACGTAATCATGTATTCTACCGAAGGTGGTATGGATATTGAAGAAGTTGCGCACAATACGCCAGAAAAAATCTTCAAAGAGTGGGTACAACCTAATGCTACCTTAGCTCCTTTCCAAGCGCGTAAGATCGCTTTCAACTTCGGTTTGAGTGGTGATGCTTTCAAAAATATGGTTGCTTTCGTAACACGTTTGTATAACGCTTATGTTGGTTTAGATTGCTCTATGTTGGAAATCAACCCGCTTTTCAAAACTTCTGATGAAAAAATCATCGCAGTTGACTGTAAAATGAATTTGGATGATAACGCCTTGGTGCGTCATCCTGACTTAGTAGAGATGCGTGATGTGACGGAAGAAGATCCTACTGAAGTAGAAGCAGGAGAATACAATCTGAACTTCGTTAAATTAGATGGTAATGTTGGTTGTATGGTTAACGGTGCTGGTTTGGCGATGGCTACCATGGATATGATTAAATTAAGTGGTGGTGAACCTGCTAACTTCTTAGATGTGGGCGGTACTGCGAATGCTACTACGGTAGAAGCAGGTTTCCGTATCATTATGAAAGATCCTAACGTAAAAGCTATCTTGGTAAATATCTTCGGTGGTATCGTGCGTTGCGACCGTGTAGCGCAAGGTGTAGTAGATGCGTATAAGTCTATCGGCACGATCAATATACCTATCATCGTTCGTTTGCAAGGAACGAATGCTGAAGCAGCCAAAGAATTAATTGAAGCTTCTGGATTAAAAGTACAGTCTGCTATCCGTTTGGAAGAAGCAGCTGCCTTGGTAAAACAAGCAGTTAGCTAAGGACCTGGCTAACGAAAAAGAACCAAAACCCTGTTATGCGTAAACTATCTTTCGCGATAATACAAATATGCCTACTTCTCAGTGGGCATTTTTTGTATGCTCAAACAATAAGTACTGGCGATCTTAAAGGATTCGTCTATGATGAAGGTACTGGTGAGGCCATTGCGCTTACTAATGTTGTACTAAAAGGTACAAACTTAGCAGAGCAGAGTGATCTGAACGGTTATTATACCATCAAGAAAATTCCTGTCGGTAGCTATACTGTTTTCTGCACCTATGTCGGCTACGATACCGCACTCATTCCTGTCGAGATCAAGGCTGGGCAAGTACTCACGCAACGAATTTCCTTGACTAAAAAAGTGCGTACAACAGGCACGGTAAATATCTCTGCAAAGAAAAATGAGAAATTGAGTAATGTGAATGTGGGCGCCATGCAGGTAACGGCCACTCAAATAAAATCAATGCCAAGTATTGGTGGCTCGCCCGATCTTGCGCAATATCTTCAAGTTGTTCCAGGTGTAGTAAGCTCCGGTGATCAAGGAGGGCAATTGTATATTCGTGGTGGTGCACCTGTGCAAAATCGAATCATGATCGATGGGATGACCATCTACAACCCCTTTCACTCCTTAGGATTGTTTTCTGTTTTTGAAACAGATATCATCAAGAACGCAGATGTGAAGACGGCAGCATTCAATGCTAACTATGGTGGAGCTACTTCTGCGATTATTGACGTTACAACACGCGATGGTAATAAGAAACGTTTGAGCGGTAAGGTGTCTGCGAATACGTTTACTAGTAAAGTGATTTTAGAAGGACCATTAAAAAAAATGAAAGGGGATAATGGTTCTAGTACCTCATTCTTGGTGAGTGCCAAATCGAGCTATTTGAATCGCACCTCTAAAATGTTCTATCCTTATGCGGATACAACTGGAAATGGCCTTCCTTACACGTTTACAGACTTATATGGTAAGTTGTCCTTCAACAGTAATAGTGGCTCTAAATTAAATTTGTTTGCCTTCAATTTCCGTGATAGTGCGAACTATCGTAAGCTAGCAGAATTTGCTTGGGGCTCTTTTGGCTGCGGCGCAAACTTTGTCATAAGCCCTTCGAATTCTACCACCTTGGTAAAAGGAAATATGGCCTATTCAAAATATAACCTCGTCTTGCGTGAGGCAGATGGACGTCCACGTTCCACTAGTATTGGTGGTTTTTCTGCGGGACTTGACTTCGGCTATCGAATGGAAGATGACGCGTATTTGAACTATGGCTTTGAAGTCAATGGCTTCAAAACAACCTATCATTTCTTTACAGCAACGGGCTTACAAGTAGGATCAGGCGAAGATCAAAATACCACAGAATTGGCTACGTATATCTTGTTCAAAAAAGTTAAAAACAAGAAATTCGTTATCGAGCCTGGTTTGAGAATTCCTTATTATGCTTCGTTGAATGAAATTTCGATTGAGCCGCGTATTGGAATGAAATATAATTACTCACAGAATTTGCGCTTTAAACTTGCTGCCGGTAAGTATTCTCAAAACTTGATTAGTACTAAATCGGATCGTGATGTCGTGAACTTATTCACAGGGTTTATGTCGGGGCCGGAGGAAGAATTGAAAAACACAGAAGGGCAAATTGCTACGAGTAAATTGCAAAAGGCATGGCAAGCAGTTGCTGGTGTGGAGTACGACTGGAAGAAGTATCTAGAATTTAATGTGGAAGGATATGTAAAAGACTTTACACAGTTGGTGAATATTAACCGCAATAAGGTACAAGTGCAAGATCCTAATTTTATGATTGAGAAGGGTTATGCGTATGGAACGGATTTGTCGTGTAAGCTCGATTATAAAGGACTTTCATTTTGGATTGTCTACGGGCATGGCTATGTGATGCGTTATGATGGAACGAAACTAGCGGATGGAACGAAGGTATATTACTGGCCGCCATTTGATCGTCGTAATAATGTGAATTTGATGATGACGTATCAATTTGGAAAGGATCTTACCTGGGAGTTTGGAGCACGTTGGAACTACGGAAGTGGCTTCCCTTTTACCAAGACGCAAGGATTTTACGAGAAGTTTGATTTCTCGCAAGGCCTTACCACTAATTATTTGACGAATAATGGACAGTTAGGTATTTTGTATGATGCGAAATTAAATGCAGGTCGTTTGCCGTATTATCATCGAATGGATATCAGCTTGAAGAAGAAAACCTATATCGGTAAGAATGGCTTATTGGAAGCGGTGTTTAGCATTACCAATGTCTATAATCGTGCGAATATGTTCTACTTCGATCGTATTACCAATAAGCGTATCAATCAATTGCCAGTATTGCCTGCAATAGGGTTTGATTATACGTTTTAATTTAAGGGGCTTTTTCAAGTACAATCCGTTGGGTAGTCGAGAGTCTATCCAAGTTGCTAACCTGAATCCAATATACGCCTTCACTTACCTGATTAAAATAGGGGCCTAAATCCGTTAGAGTAGAATGGATAGGTAAGCGTGCGACAAGCATTCCTAGCGCATTGTAAATCATGCAATATCCTCCCAAGCTATTGTTGCTTTGCAAATATATTGCGGCGCCCTTAACGGCAGGATTCGGATATATTTTATAGGAAGTTTCTGTTGTAGTCTGACTAATATATTTAATGCCGGTTAGTTTTGGTAAACAACTCGAATCGAAAAGCATTTGGTCCATCCATTTCAGTCGATGGTTGATCCAATGTTTTAATGTATCAATTTCTTCGGTGAATGTCGGTGGATAATAGGCATTAGGCCATACATAATAGCCTAAAATGGGCCAACGAGTATAGTGCTTCTGCTGCGGCACTTGCACCACTTGCACAAAGGAATCGATCAAATGTGTGATATGTGTACTGTCAAGAATTGTTTGGCGAAGATTACTGTATCTGCATTTATATTCGTTGCGATAGAGCGTGTCTTGTTCAAAAAAATGGCGCCACCAAACAGGGTTGTCGGGGCAAAGCATATCCCATTGCCATACGGTACAATCAGTAGCCAATAAATAGTCGCCATTGCCGTAGGAGAGGTTATAGTCCCAAACAGGACCAGCTTTTATACGTGCATCTTTATCATCTCTATCTTTGTGGTAATAGCTGCTAAGTCGGTAGCCATCGATATTACGACTTAATTCAACCATAATAGAATGATCAATAAACGATTTTGCGCTAATATACTTTCGATAGCCATTTACGGTATCATAAGGGGAGAAATAGCGAATCGAGTTTTCGAAGGCAGTAACAATACCTTGGATATAGTTTGCTTGTTGCGGTAAGATCCTTGTAGAACTAGGATAGTCGTATTGATAGTACAGATTTTGTTGACTGTTACTTGGAGTATCGCATAAGAGCGTCTGTCCGTTCCATCCAGCGTTTTGAACTCCAGTAGATTTATCGATTTTAAAAATATAGCCACCACTGATGGCAGGATAGGTAAGGGAGCTACTGTCGTTTTTTGAAATGTCCACTCGTTTATTGTCACGGCCTATTTTCTCCATTAATACGTAGATACCTTCATAATTTCCATTCACATATAATTCGAAGAATTTGGTCCTGCTCGCATAATGCCCCATTTCATTGGATAGCTTGTAGGTAAGTACATTGCGGAGTAGGCTTTTGTCATTAAAAGGGGGATAGAAAATCCAATTATGGCCTTTAGGAAAACCAAGGAGGGAGGTGTCTAATTCATTTTGTTGTGCATCCCAAATTTGCACTGCATAGGGCTTTGCGGGAAACCCTTGAGAAGAACTTCCTCTAAATTCGATTCCTGCATTGAGATTCATTTGTGGCGGATCCGTAGCGTGATTTATTCCCGAAGAATGATCGATGATGCTAATAGTACATGCTGTTTTAGGTTCATCGACAATATAGTTTGAACCGGAGTTGATGCTTATTATAGGCAATGTGCTACTATCAGATAATGGGATGCAAGGGGTAGTGCTGAAGGTTAAGCTCCAACTTATTAAAGTGCCAATATCTTGTGCGCAACAATCTGAAACTTTTATAAACCATTTCCCGTTAGGATTAGCTCCTTGATTGAAAACTCCGACCCATTGCGTCGCTTGATAAGTGCCAGCATAGGGTGGAGTTGCAAGGTATATATGCGGCGTATTTTGACAATTGAAATGTGTGTTAGCGAAATTGCTGCCACTACCCCCATTGTTACGCACTAAAGCTATTTCCTGGCCACTTGGTGATTTTATCCAAATGCTTAAATCACCATCATACGAGTGACTTATGTCAATGCCAATATCCATTAATCCGAAGGCGCTATTCGACTGGGATGGTAATCCATTTAAGGTAATGGAATCAATAGCCATATTATTAAATCCTCCTGCATCTGGGATTGTGAGGTTTGGATTTCTGACGAAGGTTTGCGCATGCCCTATCTGAATAAGTATAAATGTTAGTAAGGTGGCTACTACTGATTTCATGCAACTGAATATATGCAATTTATAGGTATGGGCAAAAAAAATCCCCTTCGGTAGGAAGGGGATTTTTTTTGAATTATAAATCTTAACGTTTTTGGAAGGTCTTAGTTGTTAGAATGCCATTACGTGCATCCATTACTTTTACGAAGTACATACCGCTGTTTAGGTTGTTTACAGGGATATTGTTGTTGCTGTCGCCATCAACAGGGTAGCTCCCCATCTTTGAGCCTATTAAATTGTAAATTTCAATACGTTTTGCATTGTTGAAATTATTAAGATCAACATTTAAAACATCATTTGCTGGAATTGGATATAATTTTACTTCAGGAGTTGCAACTTTATTAATTCCGATTGCCTGTGTTACTGTAATATTCAACATACGACTCACTGCTGTGTTTACGCTATCACCATCTACCCATGCTGTTAATTTGTAAGTGCCGTTTCCCGCGATACTATGAAGCACTACATGGAATGTAAATACACCGCTCGCGTTAGGAGTAATTGCCCAAGGGGTATTGGTGGTTGAGTTACTTAGATAGTTGTAAGGCGACTGGGCAGAATAGCAAGATGCAGGGTCACAATTAGTAAACGACCATTGTGAAGGACCACTTACCTTTACAATCGACCAGGTCACTTGTTTAGTGCCAGAATAAGTACTCATTAAAGTATCTAAGATTGCGACGTCATAATCCGAATTGTAGCCTGACACGTTAGTGGATGTGCCTGCGTCAGTGAATGAAATACTTTGCGCATTTGCACGAAAAGAAGAAGCGAATGTGACTAGTATAGCCAATAGAAGAGTAGATTTTAGCTTCATTGTTCAGTTGTTTGTCCAAATATACGAAAAACAGTTAAAATTGGTTCTTTAAATTCATTTAATTGTTAGGAATTTGTCAATTTTTCACTATTTTGCCACCCTAAAACAAATGTGAATAACAATGAAAAAGAATTTACGCCTTCTTTCTCTATTGTGTGCGATGTTGCCTTTCGCAGCTAGTGCGCAATTGAGCGAAACCTTCTCAGGTTTAACTTTAACTACAAGTACAACAGCTACTGGTGGTTCTGTAACTACTGGTGGTATGCCAACTGGTTGGTCTCAAATCAGCTTGGATGGTAAAACGCCGTACTCTACAACGCAAGCCGATTTAGCTTACATGGGAACTAACGGTTGGATCTCTCGCCGTTTTGCTACGAATCAAGCTGGTACAACGTTTGATACGGTTGCTCAGTCTATCTCTTGGTACAATCCTGCTGGTCAATCAAACGACTGGATGATGTCTCCATCATTCACTCCAGGTGCAACTGATTATTTAGTATGGGAAGGTCTTGCATTAGATCCTCAATATTCTGATGGGTATGATGTAATGATCTCTACTACAGGTGCAGCGTCTTCAGCTAACTTCACATCTACTTTAACTAGTATCGCTGCTGAAGGAAGTTCTGGCTTCGTTAAGCATGCTATCAGCTTAGCTGCTTACGCTGGTCAATCAATCAATGTTGCTTTCGTTAACAAATCTAACGATATGTATATCTTGTGGATTGATGATATCAACGTTACTTCTATCACTAACATTGATGCGCAAATGGTTGGCTTGAGCCAATTCCGTTTTGAAAAAACAAATACAAACGTTACTATTTCTGGTGATGTTTACAATAACGGAGCTCCTATCTCTGATTTGACAATTTCTTGGACTGACGGTGGTGCTCCTAATTCAGCTACTTTCAGTAGTTTGAACTTGGCTCCTTATGGAACTTATACTTTCAACCACACGATTCCTTTCAATAAGTCAATGACTGGTGAATATACTATCAACGCAGCTATCACGTCTGTAAACAGTGGTGCTACTGAAAGCGATATCACAAACAATGCTGGTTCTGCTGTAATTTCTACAGTAGCTAATCCTCCTGCAAAAAATACAGTATTTGAAGAAGGTACTGGTACATGGTGTGGATGGTGCCCACGTGGTGCTGTTGCAATGGAATACATGGATAACAAGCACACTGACGGAACGTTCATCGGTATCGCTGTACATAACGGAGATCCAATGACTGTTACTGCGTATGATAATGGTGCTAACTTCTCTGGTTTCCCTGGTGCAAACGTTGATCGTTTATTATTAGGTGAAAGCGTTTCTAACACTGGATTTGATAATTTATATTCAGTAATGTCTACTTTAGTTGCTCCTGTTGCTACTAGCTGTAACATGACTTTCAATAAATCTACACGTGCTTTGACTATCAATGCATCTGCAGCATTCAAAACAACTATCTCTAGCACTATCAATTTGTTAGCTGTAATGGTTGAAGATGATGTTCACGGAACAGACGCTGGTTACAACCAAACTAACTACTACTCTTCTACACAAGCTAACCAAGCATTGAACGGTGCTGGTCATAACTGGCAAACTGAACCATCTCCAGTGCCTGCTGCAAACATGTACTACGATCACGTAGGTCGTGCTTTGTTGAGTGGTAACTATGATGGTGATGCTGGTTCTGTAGCTGGTCCAATCGTTGATGGTTATACTGCAACGCATACTTTCAACTACACAATCCCTACTGATCAAAACCAAGATAACATGCACATTGTTATCATGGCTATCGACGCTACTACTGGTGTTGTTTACAACGCTAGCGAAACTAAGTTCCACTACACAACTGGTGTTGAAGCTGTTGAAGCTGCTGATATCAATATGAATGTAGTTCCAAACTTGGTAAATGGTGGTGATGTGAATGTTAACTTCAACGCTAACGGTAAAGCGTATGTTTCTGTTTATAATTTCTCTGGTCAAGTTGCTTACCAACAAAACTTGGGTAATGTAAATGGTGCTACACAAGTAAAAGTTAATACAGACAACATGACTGCTGGTGCTTACTTCGTAGCATTGACAGTTAATGGTGTTACTTATGTAAGAAACTTAAACGTTACTAAGTAATCGTTTAACGAATTATATTTTAAAGCCCTCCTTCCTAAACGGAAGGGGGGCTTTTTTGTTTTATAACACTTGCTTTTTTACCTTTACAATATGGAATTAAAAAACAAAACAGCCATTGTTACTGGCGTAAGTAAAGGAATTGGCTTGGCTACGGTCGAAGCCTTGTTGGCGCAAGATATGCATGTGATTGGATGGGGTAGATCAGCACCTGCTGCTATCAGTCATCCGCATTTTCATTTTGTGAAATGCGATGTTGGAAATTATACTTCGGTAGAGGCTGCGATGCAAGCAACATTGGCCATTGCACCCGCAGGTATTGATGTTCTGGTAAATAATGCAGGATTAGGGTATTTCAGACTGTTTGATGAATTGACCATTGAGGAGATGACTGAAATGATGCAAACAAATGTTATGGGCGTGTTCTTTGTGACGAAAGTCGTTCTGCCCCATATGAAAGAACGTAAGTTAGGTCATATCATTAATATAGCTTCAATAGCAGCCACAAATGGTATTCCTGAAGGTTCTGTTTACTGTGCCTCGAAGCACGCTGTAAGAGGCTTTTCTTCCTCTTTATTTAAAGAGGCTCGTCCTTTCAATGTAAAAGTAACTTGTATCTATCCAGGCTCCGTAAAAACAGATTTCTTTGTGCATTATCCAACGGTGCAAGTGAATGATAATTTCATGCAGCCACAAGATATTGCAAATGGAGTGGTGTATTGCTTGCAAACACCTGCTAATCTGCTTCCTGTGGATTTGGAGCTTCGTCCAATGTTGTTAAAAATGTAATTTGGTAAGACAGTATAAGTCCTCACTGAAATAACAATGCATGTTGTTCTGGTGAGGACTTTTTTTATGGCTTTTCGCCTTCATACACTACTACGGCGAAATACCCTGCTCCAGGTTTTTCTTCATAATAGTTTAAGCGATAAAAATTTGCCCAAGGCTTCGTGCTAAAATCTGCAATGAAATAGGCTTCTGTTAAAGCATGAATTAATCCGTCACCGATCGGCATCGCATAGAGCTTATGTTCGTAGCCGAAACAAAGCATACGGTTTGGTCCTATGCAGAAATCTTCCGTACCTTTTGGTAAAATACCAACTTGTCTGATTTGCCCTCTGGTATTACATTCCATCACATGATAATTGGAATCGGGATAAGCTTTTTTACTGACATAGTAGAAGGTGGTATCTGTTTCTTTATTATGAATGGGAAGCAAGCAACGACCAATATTTTCATCTACTTTTCGTACGATACCTTTTGCGTTCAATAAATACAAATCACCCCCTTTTTTGTTGAGCACAAATAGCCCAAATGCATTTTTATTAAATGGTGTATAATAGCCTACTGGATTGATTTTAGAGAGTTGTTTTAATGGAGTACCATCTGTGTTATAGCGCCATAAATATTGCGTGCTATCGTCTGGTTCGACACGTACAACAGTGAATGTTTTTTCGTCTGCCGACCAACGAGGTGAGTATTCCTTATAAGTAGTGGTGCTTGTAATACGCTGTGTTTGTTGGGCCTTAAAATCGTAGCGATAAATATCGGCTTGCTTGTCTTCTCGTATTGAAACGTAATCTATCATGGAGCCATTTGCATGGAAGCTAGGTTGATTATTATAACCATGAAAGCTCGTTAAATTAAGGGGTTCGGACAGCATGAAGATGTTATAATTCGGAGAATAGTTCACCGGAAAAAATAAAATCTTGGTGGTAGGTAAGGCTTGAGAAAAGCCGTTGAAGCTTAAGATGCTTAGAAGAAGTAAGAGTGCGTTTCGCATAAAACTAAACTACGTTAAATTGTTTATTTGTACAAGCCATCAGCACCGAGACTAAATAACGCGAGATCGTATTTGATTGGATCTTGAGCATCAAATTTTTTTAGTTGAGTACTTAACTTTAAGGCGTTGTCCCAAGCGTTAGTGCCGAAATCACAAAGTTCGATTTTTTCTGAAACGCGCATGACATGGACATCTAGTGGGCAAACCAATTGAGACGGTTTTATTTTATGCCAAATATTGAAGTCGATTCCCTCTGATTCTGTTCGGCACATCCAACGGAGGTACATATTTAGTTTTTTGCACGAGGAATTTTTGGCCGGTGAGGCAATATGTTTGGCGGTTCGCTTTGGGAAGTATTCCGAAGTAGTGAATTGTTGATGAAAGTGAATCAGCGCAAGACCTGTATCTAAGCTGTTATAGTTTTTTTGCGGGACGAACGCATCTTCTAGGCTTTCAAATTTATTATAATGACGATTTAAAAAGTCGATTGTGTATAAAAGATCGGTTCCATTAAAAGTGCGATGTACGAAGCTTTCTAAGCCTTTGAGTTCTTTTTTAGAGTGATGAATGACGAAGTCGTATGGAGCATTATCCATGCGCAATAGTAGTTCAGCGCATTTGGCGATGATTGTCTTTCTTTGGCCCCATGCGAAAATAGCGGCGAAGAATCCTGCTATTTCGATATCTTGTTTTAAGGAGAAACGATGTGGGATTTGAATAGGGTCGAATTCAATAAATCCTTGATGCGCATAATTTTCATACGCCTTATCAAGTAGCGACTTTATTGTCTTCTCTTTTTTTGTCATATTAACGAAGGCTAATTCCTTCTGCCTCTGCAAGTTTATGCATCAATGCAAGGGCTGCTTCATAGGTGTTTGGAATTTTACCATCTAAGATCTGTTCACGAATATCATCTTTGATCCGTCCTACAATAGGACCAGGATTAATTTTGAAGGTTTTCATGATGAGTTCACCGCTAACAGGAGGCTGCCAGTTACGAAGATGATCTTTCTCTTCGACCTCTTTCATTCGCTGCTTTACTAGCTCGAAGTTTTCGAGATAACGAATTACCTTTTGTCGGTTTTTGGAGGTGATATCCGACTCACATAATTTCATTAGGTAATCGATATCTTCACCGGCTTCGAAAAGTAAACGGCGAACGGCGCTGTCGGTGATATTGTCTTTCGTAAGTGAAATAGGACGTAGGTGAAGGAATACCAATTTTTTAACGAAGCGCATTTTTTCGTCGAGTGGTAATTTCATTCTACCAAAAATCTTCGGTACCATCCGCGCGCCTACAACTTCGTGCCCGTGGAAGGTCCAGCCTGTTTTCTTGTCGAAACGTTTGGTAGCGGGCTTTGCGATATCGTGTAGGATAGCAGCCCAACGCAACCAAAGGTCGTTGGAGGCCAAACAAATATTGTCGAGCACTTGCAAGGTATGCGTAAAATTATCTTTATGTCCTTTGCCATCTACATATTCGGCGCCTTTTAAAGCGACGAATTCTGGGAAGATATGTTGTAAAAGTCCGCATTGATCGAGCAATTCAAAACCACGTGAAGGTTTGCCGCAAAGGATGATTTTATTTAGTTCGTCCGTGATTCTTTCTTGCGAAATTATGTTGATACGTTCTGCGCTCTCGCAAATACCTTTCCATGTATTTTCTTCGATTTGGAATCCAAGACGTGTGGCGAAGCGAATCGCGCGTAACATGCGTAAAGGGTCGTCGGAGAAGGTTAATGCAGGCTCTAATGGCGTTCGTATGATTTGATCTTGTAAGTCTTTTTGCCCTTCGAATAAATCGACTAGCTCGCCAAAACGATCTTGATTCAAGCAGATGCCCATTGCATTGATGGTGAAGTCGCGTCGGCTTAAATCGTCCTCCATAGAACCTTCTTCTACGATAGGCTTACGAGAGTTACTTCTGTAGGACTCTTTCCGTGCTCCTACGAATTCAATCTCAAGGCCTTCTTCTTTGATGAGTGCTGTTCCGAAGTTGCGATACACCGATAAATGACCGTTCGGAAATTCTTTATCCTTTAAGGTCTCAGCAAAATGAACACCGCTACCTACGACCATAATGTCCATGTCTTTTGTTTGGCGATGCAATAATTTATCACGTACAAAGCCACCCATTATAAAGCAAGGGTAGTTTAAAGTATCGGCGCATTGACCAATTCTGGTAAATAGCTCGCGTTCAAAATCCGTAAATACAATCGCTAACATTAGCGCGAAGATAAGAAATACAAACGGCTTATTAGTGGAGTAATCGTGGCATTAAGTTCTCTTCAATTAACTTATGAAAAGTAAACGGCTTTTGGTTACGCCACAGAATTTCTTCTTCTGGTTTATTCAAGAGAACATAGCGATGGATACCTGCTTTGTACATTTCTTCTAAAACATGTTCTCTGAAATTGAGTGCAGCAATCCAACCCCCATTATCGCGAATGTCTTCATACCATTCTTCATAATAACAATCATCGCTATAATGGAAATTCAAAACGTTTTCGCCGATAAGCACAAACTTATAAATACCGTGTTCGATGAAAGGGTCGATGAAATCGCGTTTAAACGTCATGATATCATTCGTAATGCAGTCATTCCATTCACCAATCATTTCAATAACCATGAAATGTTTGGTATAGTCCGCGAAAAGGATTTTTATATAAAGATTTTCTGCTCCGAAATTATCCCATTGCGGATGGACATAGAAGTTGTAGATGGTATTGCTGAATTCAAATTCGCTATGATCAGTACCATAAAAAGGACTTTTTTCATCCTCTTCTGAATTATAGTAATCCAGCCAGTTATAAAAAGGCTCAATTTCATGCATAATGCTGTAAAGATAAGTGTTGTGTTGTGAGAATGTTCTCAAATTATTTGCAGTCTACAACAAATTGTTGCTATTTTGTCCTTTAAAATTTAACAAAATGAGTTTGGAAGAAGCAAAAATGCATGTAGATGAGACGAAAGAAAGCATGCATAAGGCAGTCGAACACCTTGAGGCAGAATTATTGAAAATTCGTGCAGGAAAGGCTAGCCCTAATATGGTTGATGGTTTATCGGTGGAATATTATGGATCACCAACGCCATTAAGTCAGGTGGCCAATATAAATACTTTGGATGCGCGCACCTTGGTGATTCAACCATGGGAGAAGAATATGTTAGGTCCTATTGAGAAGTCGATTTTAGCTGCGAATTTAGGTGTAACACCAATGAATGATGGTGTGGTTATACGTTTGATTTTACCTCCGTTAACAGAAGAACGTCGTAGGGATTTAGTAAAGGCTGCCAAGGTAGTTTCGGAGAATAGTAAAGTGGCTGTGCGTAATATCCGTCGTGATGCGATGGAGGCTATCAAGAAGTTGCAGAAGGACGGTTTAGCAGAAGATGCGGCTAAAGGTTATGAGGCTGAAATTCAGGCTTTAACTGACAAGTATATTGCATTGGCTGATAAGCATATTGATGTTAAGGAGAAGGAAATTATGACCGTTTAAGGCTATTTTTTTAGAAAATTTACTATATTTGTAACACAAAATTGAACAACATGTCACACGGTCATCATCATACTGACGAAACCACGCAAAAGGCGAAAGATATCATTGTTATTACTTTTGCTGCTTTATTAGCATTCTTCCTAACAGCATGCGTTATGATGTATTCTAAAGGTTATGTTTCTCCGCATCCAGAAGGGGCAGAGCAAAGCATTAGATACGATCGTACTCACTAATTAATTCGCTACGGCGATTCAGGTATATAAACCCTTCTAATTAAAGTTAGAAGGGTTTTTTTATGCCGGCCATTGTGTTTTAAAATAGGTGAATTTAGTTTGTTGAATTAATTCTCTGAATCGACTCAGCAATAGTTCTTTCTTTCGCTTCGCACCATCTGTGCAGAGCTCTCTTTCTATGATGGTGTGCATGATAGAATAGTATTTCCTGCTGGTGAATGCAAAATCGCGCGGGTTGATAGATTGCATCAGACTTTTTGCCTGATCTTGTTTGCCGGTATGAAAATATGTAATGGCACGCGACATTTTAAAACACTCATGGTAGCCAGGTTCTACAAATTGATTTATAATTGGAGAATAAAATTCGTCCGCAATTTTTATCATTTCATTTGCCGCTTCATACTCTTTGATAAGGTTTAGACCTTCCACCATTATAAAGGGATAGTAAGGTGTGGCACGAAAAACTTCTTTTTCTTTGCGCATGATGAGTTCTTCTTCAAAGGCTTTTTTGATTTGCTTTTTTTGGGCTTCGCCTTCACTCTGCATGATAGTTATTGCTCGTCTTCTACCGGTTGGAAAGGGGTGGTAGTTGATATAATCGGGCAAGGCTACAATTTTAGAATAATAGGCTTCCTGTTCTTTTTTGTTCTGCGATAAAAAGGCACCAAGGAAAAGCATGCAGTTGCCAAAAAGTTGTGCTTCGAAACCTTCCTTATGTTGCATATAATTTTTCAGGAATGCGGTATAAGGTCCTGCAAGCCCGTCTATATAAGGAAATCGTTCAAAAAAATAAATTTGAGCAACGGGATTTTGGCTTAGAAAACTGCCTAGTTCGACTAGTAATGGGTGATTATGGCAAATGATTTCTGCAATATTGCCACATGCATTTTGATAGTTATAGTCCATTTCTGGAAGATGTTCTATCGTATAAAAATGGCGTATGATTTCCGCCTGCACCATCGCTTTGTCTTGCGGTAACTCCATTTGAATAGCTGGTGTCTGATTAAATTCTTCGGGTGAATTTAATCCGCAATAATTTGCAAGAATATTTAATGTATGTGGAGCCGGTTGCGTACTTCCACTTAAGAAGCCAAATACTCGGCGAAGAGTTTGAGCGCTTATTCGTGCACCGGTAGTTTCAAAGATATGCTCCGAAAGGCGCTCACAGTCGCTAGAGAAAACAATGGGGTGACCGTATCTTTTTTCAACTCTGTTTCGAATGACTAAAAGCATGGTATAAAGATATAAAATAAAAGAGCTCCGAATCAACCACGATTCAGAGCTCTTATCACAAATTCAACCAAACTATGGATGTACATCAAATCGATCTAGATTCATCACCTTTGTCCAAACAGCTACGAAGTCTTTCACAAATTTTTCTTTTGCATCATTGGCTGCATACACCTCTGCGAGTGCTCTTAATTCTGAATTAGAGCCAAAAATTAAATCAACACGACTAGCGGTCCATTTCACAGCGCTTGTTTTACTATCGGTACCTTGGAACATTTCTTTTTGCTCATCCATCGCTTTCCAGCTTGTATTCATATCCAACAAATTCACAAAGAATGCGTTGTTTAATGAACCAGGCGTTTGGGTTAATACGCCTGTTGTTTGTTCATTAAAATTTGCGTTCATGGCTCTCAAGCCTCCTACTAAAACAGTCATTTCAGGAACTGTTAAGGTTAGAAGTTGTGCTTTATCAATTAGAAGTGCTTCCGTAGGAATAGTATATTTTGCTTTTGAATAATTTCTAAATCCGTCGGCCATGGGTTCTAATAGTGCAAATGAGTTAATGTCGGTTTGTTCTTGGGTAGCATCCATTCTGCCTGCTGTGAAAGGTACAGCGATATTGTATCCTGCGTTTTTTGCAGCCATTTCAATTCCTACATTTCCAGCAAGTACAATTAAATCAGCCATGGATATTTTTTCCCCTCCTGTCGCAGATTTATTAAATTCTTTTTGAATATTTTCTAAGACCCCAATCACCTTTTTCAATTGTTGTGGATTATTAGCTTCCCAATCTTTCTGTGGCGCAAGTCGAATTCTGGCTCCATTAGCTCCTCCGCGACGATCGGAATTGCGGTAGGTAGATGCCGATGCCCAAGCAGTTTCAACCATTTCTTGAATCGTCAGTCCTGATTTAGCAATCGTTGATTTAATTACTTCGATATCCTTCACATCCACTAAAGCATGGTTTAACGTCGGGATTGGGTCTTGCCAAATCAAGGCTTCTTTCGGAACTTCAGGCCCCCAATAAGTCGTCAAAGGTCCCATATCGCGGTGGGTTAATTTAAACCAAGCTTTTGCAAACGCTGCGGTAAACTCTTCAGGATGCTCCATGAAACGACGGGAAATTTTTTCATAAGCAGGATCCATTCTTAATGAAAGATCAGTCGTCAACATGGTAGGCTTATGAGTTTTCTGTGGATCAAAGGCGTCAGGGACATTCATGTTCGGATTCTTAGCTACCCATTGTTTTGCTCCCGCCGGACTTGTTGTAAGTTCCCATTCGTTATTGAAAAGTATTTTAAAGAAGCTATGTCCCCATTGGGTTGGGGTTAACGACCATGTCACTTCTAATCCTGAAGTGATGGCATCTTTACCTTTACCACTTTGGAATTGGCTCATCCATCCTAGTCCTTGTTGTTCAATTGGCGCGGCCTCAGGTTCGGCTCCGACATTAGAGGCGGGGCCTGCACCATGGGTTTTACCGAAGCTATGTCCACCAGCGATAAGCGCGACGGTTTCTTCATCATTCATGCCCATTCTTGCAAAGGTTTCACGAATATCTTTAGCAGCCGCAATAGGATCAGCGCTGCCATTAGGGCCTTCAGGATTCACATAGATTAAACCCATTTGTACTGCAGCTAGCGGACTTTCCAATTTTTGGTCGTATGCATAGCGTTCTTTATTTGATAACCATTTTGTTTCTTTACCCCAGTAAATACTTTGGTCCGGTTCCCAGACGTCGACACGACCAGCGCCGAAACCGTAGGTAGGGAATCCCATTGATTCTAGGGATACGTTACCAGCAAGGATCATGAGGTCGGCCCATGAAATTTTGCTACCATATTTTTGTTTGATAGGCCATAGCAAACGACGTGCTTTATCAAGGTTGGCATTATCAGGCCAGCTATTTTGCGGAGCGAAGCGTTCTAGTCCGGCACGCGTACCCCCTCGTCCGTCAGCGCTACGGTATGTACCGGCGCTGTGCCAAGCCATGCGTATAAACAAGGGGCCATAATTACCGAAGTCGGCAGGCCACCAATCTTGAGATTGTGTTAGAAGCGTTTTGATATCTGCTTTTAAGGCTTGATAGTCGAGACTGTCGAATGCTGCTTTATAGGAATAGTCGGCTTGCATTGGTGAGGAGATTGCTGCATTCTGGCGCAGCATGCTCAGGTCGAGGCGGTTTGGCCACCAATCTTCATTTTGTGTGCCGATAGCGGCTGTTTTAGGAGCAACACTTGGATTCATAAACGGACATTTGCCTGGGCTTGCCGTTTGTGTTTGCGCGCCTGCGGTGAGTACGGCTGCAGCGGCAAGACAGCTTAAGTAGAATTTTTTCATGCGTTCTATTGTTTAATTGGATAAGGCAAAAGTATCCTGAATTAAACATTGATAAAAACGATAGTTTCTATAAAGGTATAGATGGAATCTATATAGGGAATGGGGAATGTTGAATAATGAATAGTGAATAATGAATAATGAATAGGAAAAAGTGTCTTGTCCTGAAAAAAGTGGACAGTGGTTTAGGATTTATTTACGAAGCAGCTGCATAAATTTCAGCAGGCACTTTAAGTTTTAACATCCAGTGCGGACGTTTATTATTATAATTTTCCACTGCCTGTGCGACTGCTTTTT
>CANGEV010000011.1 GCA_947452995.1 Chitinophagales bacterium | reverse complement strand
TGAGCGTATATTTTATCTCAGTTCCTAACTGATAAAAAGCAACACTCTGTCGTGCCGCCTGACTATTACCCGACACATGTACACCATTTGATTGAAACGCCTGTGACGCACTAATCTGCTTATTAAGTAAATTATTATCCAATCGTCGATACGACATAAAAGCTCCAACAGTCAAGTTCTTTCGATTCCATTCGATTGCAAGTCCCTCACAGTAACCATTCTCACGCATACTAGTATGCGCTTTAAAAAGTTGTGCCGAAGCCTGTATCCCATTCCAAGCATTTCGACTCGATAAAAGATATCCTTGATAAAGACCTAATCCATAACCAAACAATACTTCATAGTCGCCGACGAAATATCGTATGGATGAGGATTTGTTAAGTCCGCTAAAAGTAAAGGCACAGTAATCAAACGGATGTGGACTCTTGTTATAAATCCATGCTTCGCCAGCATCTCTCTCTGCAGAGAAATTAAAAGATTTCAAATCATCGAACTGAAATTTGAATTGTGTTCGAATCGCTAACAGGTCGGGGAGTTGTTGCGCAGTAAAAGAATCTTTCTGCAAATATCTGCATGCTAAATTGGCCTGGAATTTATTGGCCGGTTTGCTGCTTGGAAAATAGTTCTTGGCAACAAATACCATGCTCTTCAAGCTATCCATTTGTCCACTACGCAAAAAAGTACAGGTTTGCAATTCTTCTACACAGCGCCACACTCCAAATCGTTTTTTATGTTCTAATAAACGGGCTGCATCCTGCGAGTTCAAAAATGAAAATGTCAACAAGGTATTTAAATCGATAGTATTCAAATCATACTTAGCTTCTAGATTAGGAATAGAATATTCTAAACCTTCAAATGCGCCAGCGTAAAACCCGTTTTCAGGCTCATCTTGCGAATACACTGAAAATGAGTAAGCAAGCAATAGAAAAAAAGCAAAAAGCTTCAACATATGCTAATAACGCAAAAGCTCACACCGCTATTGCTTTGTATTTCGTTTTTAAACGTTTATTTTAGTAAGGTGAAAAGAATAGTCCCGATTTTATTACTCAGCCTATACATTAGCTCCTTTAGTGGAATAATGTTAAACCTGCATTATTGCGGCGGGAAATTGAGTTTGGTACGACTCTTTTCGAAACCAAATGAAAAGGATTGCTGCGGAGAGGTTGAAATGGATGATTGCTGTCATGACCATTCAACATGGGTAAAAATTGAAACGGCACATGCACATTCTTCTTCAATAGCCTTAGCAACTAAAATTACATTCAACCTAGTTGATCATAATTTGATTAGTTATCACATTGCTCTTTTGAATTTACAAGACGAGTATAGTCAATTTTCAAAAAGAGAACATTTAAAACTGCGGCCTCCATTAGAAATACGAGCGCTCACAACTGTTTTTAGAATTTAGAATAAATAGGCATGCGATAATTGTCCTTTAGAACGATATGTCCTATTGGACACCCTATTTTTTTTTAAATTCAAAAAACAAATCATGAAAAATATTTTCTTGGCTATTTGCCTTTTACTGATCTCTTCAATTTCATTCGCTCAAACAGCAACCGACTTCACTAAAAAAGATTGCTCCGGCACAACCCATCATTTATTCAGCGAGGTGAATAACGATACAATCGTATTCTTAGAATTCGTCATGACCTGTACAACTTGCGCGAACGTTGGCCATCAAATTGAAGCTACCATCGCGCGATTGCAAAATGAATATCCAACCAAGAGTTTTCGTTTTTATCAATTAGCTTATACAAATTCCTATACATGTGGAACAATGAGCAATTGGCAAGGCAATAATAATTTCTCTTGTCCGGCATTCGATTCTGGCGCAACATTAGTAGCACAATACGGCGGCTTTGGCATGCCAACAGTAGCAATTGTGGGTGGTCCTAATCATAACTTGTGCTATAATTCACTTGGATATATTGACACTGCAGCGGCAGGCACTGCTGTTCGCAATCTTTTCAAAATCAATGGCGTAAACGAATTAAGTGCAAGCGATTTCAGTATTATGCCAAATCCTGCAAATGAATTCATCCAAATTAAGAGCAATAATGGTACACCACTATCTGTCGAAATCTTTGACATGAACGGTCGTTTGATGTTTTTAGGAAACAAAACAAGTACAACCGTTGTTAGTACGGCGAATTGGAACAAGGGTAACTATATAGTTAAACTTCGTCAAGACCAACAATTTGCAACGCAACTCATCACAAAACAATAATTATGAAACGCGAATTTCCTAAACTGTTTTTATACTGCTTAGGTCTATTGCTTTCAATTTGCTTATTCCAGTTTGCGCAAGCGCAAAACAACTTGTTTATTCCTCCATTATTAAAAGGAACGAACTTTAGTTTGCAGGTGCAAAATGGAACAGCGAATTGGGTTGCCGGACAAACAACTCCAACCTATGGAGTGAATGGCAATTTCCTTGCACCGACGCTCGAATTATGGCAAAGTACGAACGTATCACTCACCGTACATAATGGCATTAATGCGCCTACCACCATGCATTGGCACGGTATGCATGTGCCTTCAATGGCTGATGGTGGCCCACATAGTCTTATATACCCAAACCAAAGCTGGACAGCCTCGTTCAAGGTAATGAACCCTGCTGCTACCTGCTGGTATCATCCGCATGGAGCGCATACTACCGACCTTCAAGTAAGCAAAGGATTGGCAGGCTTGATTATCGTACGGGATAGTCAAGAATTAGCACTTAACTTGCCTCGAAACTATGGCGTAGATGATTTTCCGCTCATACTACAAACGAAAGCATTTGATATCTTATATCAAACTGCTATTTCAACGGAGCTTGATACGCTACCAATGGTAAACGGCACGCCACGTGCGAGCTTGACAATTCCAGCACAAATGGTGCGTTTCAGAATGGTAAACGGATCTTCTAATAGAACTTTTCTACTAGGCCTTTCCAATGGAGATTCCATGACTGTAATAGGCACTGATAATGGACTGTTGAATCATCCTTACAAATGTTCTAGAATCATGCTCTCAAACGGAGAACGTGTAGAAATGATTGTAGATGCAAGTAATTTACAAGGGCAATCATTTCAATTAATGTGTTATGGTAGTGAACTAAAACACGGTATCAAAGGAGCCGATAGTATCGGCACAGGGATGGCTATGATTATGGATTATAATTTGAATCCACTCAATGGCTCGGATTATAGTCTGCTACACCTAAATGTGGGTGCAGCAACAGCCAATGCCATTCATAGTATTCCTAACAATCTCGCTACGGATATTCCGTTTACCGCCAACAACGGAACGGTGCATCGTAATTTAATTTTTACACCAACAGATAGCATTCCAGCAACCTTAGTAATGGGACCTTTTCACATTAACGATACCAGTTATAATGAAATGCATATCAATGATACAGTTTACTTAAATACAACTGAAACATGGAGTATTGTAAATCACACGATGATAGCGCATCCATTTCATTTACACGACATGCATTTCTACGTGCACGCTATCAACCAAAATACGAATATCCCAATTGACTTTCAAGGTAGAAAAGACGTTGTCTTGGTTATGCCAGGTGATTCAGTAACCTTCGTTACAAAGTTTGAAGACTTTGCAGATGATATGGTACCCTACATGTATCACTGCCACTTGTTACATCACGAAGATGATGGAATGATGGGTAGCTTTTTAGTACTCGATACCACGGTGCATATCGGAGTCGCTAATTTAGAAGAAGCTGCTAATAAGCTCTTCCCAAATCCATGTACGAATTTCATTCAAACAACAACTAATATCGATACAAAATCTACCATCCAATGCTGGAATATGCTAGGAGAAATTATGCCAATTAGTTTAATGAATGAGCATTACATCAATACAGCATCATTAAAAGAAGGGATGTACATTCTTCAAATTAATGAAAAACGCTATAAAATTATTAAAACAAAAGAATGAGTACACCACATAACCCAATAGAATACTACATAGAACATCTAAACCTCCTTCCTCACCCGGAGGGAGGTTTCTATAAAGAAACTTTCCGCAGCAAAGGTATCATCTCCAAAAACTCCCTTCCTGACGGATTTTCAGGAGATCGAAACTTTAGCACTTCCATTTATTTTTTATTGCCGGGTAATACATTCTCCGCCATACACAGAATTCATTCAGATGAAACATGGTATTACCATGCAGGAGAAAGTTTAGAACTGTGGATGCTATGTGATGGTGGCAGTCTTTCTAAAGTGATCATCGGACCTGATCTTGAGAAAGGAGAAGTGATGCAGTATACAGTCCCAGCAGATTGTTGGTTTGCTTCTAAATCATTAAACCCAAACGGATTTACTTTGGTAGGCTGTCAAGTAGCTCCTGGATTTGATTTCGAAGACTTTGTTTTGGCTGATAGAGAGATTTTGGTGCATCAATTCCCACAATACAGCGAATTTATTCTAGCCTTTACAAGATAAAAGGATAATCGTATCTTTAATGCAATGGATACGTCAGCAACTTTATTATCTGCTAGCAACATAAGCAAGCGTTATGGAACACTGCCTGTTTTAAGAGGAGTAAGTCTTTCTATTCAAGCAGGTGAGGTCGTGAGTATTGTAGGAAGTAGTGGCGCAGGCAAGAGCACCTTATTACATATTCTCGGCACCTTAGACACTCCTGATGCAGGTGATATCTACTTCCGGGGTGAAAATATAAATTCATTTTCCGGCAAACAATTAGCAGCCTTTCGAAATAAAAACATTGGATTCATCTTTCAATTTCATCATCTGCTGCCAGAATTCACAGCACTTGAAAATGTGATCATGCCTGGACTTTTAGCGAATGAAAAAAAGGCAGCTATAGAACCGAGAGCACTCGAATTATTGGAAAAATTAGGATTAAAGGAAAGAGCAAATCACAAACCAGCTGAATTAAGTGGCGGAGAGGCACAACGTGTGGCGGTAGCACGTGCCTTAATGAACCAACCACAGCTTATTTGTGCCGACGAGCCGAGCGGAAATCTCGACTCCGAAAGAGCACGCGAACTCCACCAACTCTTCTTCGAACTACGCGATGAATTTAATATCACCTTCCTCATCGTTACGCACAACGAAGAATTGGCCAATATGTCGGATAGAAAATTGTTTATGAAAGACGGGCTTTTACTTTCAAATGCCACAAATAACGCGCATTAACCTTACCTTTGCAGTATGAGTAAAATGGGAAAAATCCTAGTAGCA
Organism: Chitinophagales bacterium; assembly: GCA_947452995.1. GTDB lineage: Bacteria > Bacteroidota > Bacteroidia > Chitinophagales > CAIODY01 > JAHEYX01. The sequence continues at coordinate 73,237 of CANGEV010000011.1, read as the reverse complement.
ATGAGTGGTGGTTTGGATAGCACCATGGCAGCCTTGCATTTGCACGAACAAGGATATGAAGTAGTAGGTGTTACCATGAAAACATTCGACTACGCAAAATCAGGTGGTAGCAAAAAAGAAACTGGCTGTTGCAACCTCGACACCATTAACGACGCACGTGAAGTGGCTGTTAAAAACGGCTTCGCACACTATATTCTCGATATCAAAGAAGAATTCGGTCAGATGGTTATTGAAGACTTCATCGACGAATATCTCGCCGGCCGAACACCCAATCCTTGCGTACTTTGTAATACACACATCAAATGGGATGCGCTGCTAAAAAAAGCAGATCAACTGGGCTGTGAATTTATCGCTACCGGACATTATGCTCGTAAAGCAGAAAAGGATGGACGCTATTATATTCGTAAAGCAATCGATGATACAAAAGATCAAAGCTACGTACTATGGGGTCTTTCACAAGAATCTCTTAAGCGCACTTTATTTCCACTAGGCGACTTACGCAAGACGGAAGTTCGTCAACAAGCCTATGATGCCGGTTACGAAGCTGTTGCCTCTAAAAGCGAAAGCTATGAAATTTGCTTTGTACCCGACAACGACTACCGCGGATTCTTAAAGCGCCAACGTCCCGGTTTACAAGAACAAGTCAACGGCGGAACATTTGTAGATGCCAATGGAAAAGTACTTGGAGAACATGAAGGTTATCCATTCTTCACTATCGGTCAACGTAAAGGACTTGGCATTGCCTTAGGACAACCCATGTTCGTTACCAATATCGATCCCGAACATAACCGCGTTACACTCGGTCCGCAAGAAGAATTGCAACGCAGTGAAATGTTCGTACACAAACTTACCTGGCAAAAATATTTATCCCCTAGCTCTTTAGAAAACTTAACCGTTAAAATACGCTACAAAGACAGCGGCAATCCTGCAAACTTACAACTAACACAAGCAGACAAGGCACTCATTCATTTCAACACATACGTGAATGGTATCGCTCCAGGTCAATCAGCCGTGTTCTATGAAGGGGCTGATGTAGTTGGCGGAGGAAGAATACATAGCGCTTGGTAAATATTACATTATGAGAATTTTATATCTGTTTATTTTACTACTAACATTCACCAGCCTTTGGACTGCTTGCAAAAAACAAGATATCCAAGCGTTAGACTTGAAAGACACTTATTACCCGCTTCAAGTGGGGAAATATATCATTTATGATGTGGACTCAACCGTTTACGACGAATTTACACACAGTTCCTACACCCATCATTTACAAGTTAAAATGCTCGTGGCAGATACATTTCGTGATAGTAACATGAAATTAAATTATCGCTACGAAAGATATACACGCGAAAACACAACTCAATCCTTTCAACTAGCAGATGTTTGGTCGGCTACCAAAGAATATGGACGTGTAGAAGTAGTGGAAGAAAACCAACGTTTCATCAAATTCATCTACCCGCCTGTTTTAGGAAGTTCTTGGAAAGGAAATGCCTATATCAAAGCAGATTTGAGCGATCCTCGTTCTAAATTTTTAGGCGATTGGGATTATTCATTTTCTGCCGTCGATGAAGGCTTTGATTTGAAAGGAACCCATTATGATTCAACACTTGTTGTCCTAGAAAACGGCGAGTTAATTCCGCAAGTAGAAAACAGCAACTTCAAAACTATCTACGCGAAACATATTGGTCCTATTTACGCCAAACGAGAGTATCTGGAAAAGCAACCTTCAGATCTCACCTGGCAATCAGGCTTCAGTGTAGAATATCGTATCAACAGCCATAATTAATTCAATGAAAAACCTTTTTCTAACGCTCTGTATAGGCGTTTTAAGCATCTCCAGCTTTGCGCAACAAAAACAATTGACCATGGAAGATGCAGTGCTCCGTCAGCGCAGCACCCTCGCACCAGAACGTATCGCCCAGCTTCAATGGGTTAAAAATAGTAACGCATATATCGCAGTACAAAAAGAAAACAACCAAGAGTTTTTCCAAATTACGGATGCTACACATCGCAACCCTTCTATCAGTATAAAGTTAAGTCGTATCAACGCTGCCTTGCGCATCGCGAAATTAGATACCCTTACGCGTTTGCCACAAATTGAACTAGCTGCTAATAGCAGTATGCGATTTACTGTTAAAAACAATACCGTTTATTTTGATTGGATTAATCACAGTGTCACTACAACCTTAATTCCTGAAAACGCCGAACACAACGACCTTCACGCGGCAACTAAAGCAATGGCGTACGTGAAAGACAATAACCTTTTTGTCATCGACGCAGCAAATGCCATTACGCAAATCACTACAGACGGAAGCGAAGATATCGTGTACGGACAAGCGGTGCATCGCAATGAATACGGTATCAACAAAGGAACGTTTTGGAACAACGACGGAAGCGCCCTTGCATTCTATCGCATGGATCAAAGCATGGTAAGCAGCTACCCTATTTATCAGCTCGATCAAAAGCCTGCTGCAGCAAAAATGATCAAATACCCAATGGCCGGAATGAAAAGTCATGAAGTGAGTATAGGCGTATATAATCGTACTACCAAGCAAACTGTTTATCTTAAAATAACAGGTCCGAAAGATCAATACCTGACGAATATTTCATGGAACAACGACAACCAAACAATCTATGTGGTAGTCTTAAATCGTGAAACCTCGCATCTGGATGTAAACGCCTATAATGCGAATACAGGCGAATTTATCAAAACATTATTCTTTGAAAACAATAATGTCTGGTTAGAGCCAACGCATCCACTCTTTATGCTTCCGAATAACAAATATGCATTATGGGAAAGCGCGAATGTTTATAGTCATCACATGTATCAGGTGATTGATCTCGAATCAGGAATGAACCTAAATACAATAGGATTCGATAACACCGAAGTGCTCGATATCCTAGCCTATGCAAACGACAAATTATACTTTACCTGGACTAACGGCTTAGACATAAATCTTGGATGTACAAAATTCAAATTTAACAAAGGTAAGTTGGCTGAAACCTATGCAACTGTTACGACTAATCTTAGCACTATACCAGGTATTCATACGCCTTTAATCAACGAAACAAATGGCTATTGGATTGATCAGTATTCAAACGCTACCACTCCGCGAATCATTAATATAATGAACGCTTCAAACAAAGTTGAGAAGGAACTTTTGAACGCGAGCAACCCATTAAAAGAATATGCGTTAGGCAAAACAAAACTATTGAAATTGAAAGCTGCTGACGCAAGCACGACGCTTTACGCACGTATCATTCTACCTCCAAACTTCGACAGCACAAAAAAATACCCAAGCATCACCTATGTTTACAATGGTCCGCATGTACAATTAGTCAATAACGGTTGGTTGAACGGCGCTGATCTTTGGCAACATCTGATGGCTGAACGTGGCTATATCGTATTTGTACTAGATGGTCGCGGCTCCGACCACCGTGGTCTTGCTTTCGAACAAGCTATTCATCGTCATTTGGGTGATGCTGAAATTGCAGATCAACTACAAGGGAACAAATACCTTCGTTCACTTTCGTACATCGATAGCACACGAATGGGTATTTATGGTTGGAGCTTCGGCGGATTCATGACAACTTCCTTGATGACACGCACACCAAACGCCTATAAAGTAGGTGTTTGTGGCGGACCAGTGATCGACTGGAACTATTATGAAGTAATGTATACCGAACGTTATATGGATAGTCCAAGTGAAAATCCAGAAGGCTATCAGAAAGCAAATACGCTCAACTATATCGATAATCTAAAAGGTAAATTATTGATGATTCATGGCACTTCAGACGACGTAGTTGTTTGGCAACACAGTTTGATGTACATCCAAAAATGCGTGGAGAAAGGAAAGCAATTAGATTACTTCGCATATCCTGGTCATTTACATAATGTGCTGGGTAAAGACCGTGTACATTTGTTGAACAAGATTTCCAATTACTTCGAAACGAACTTATAGTTTCTATCGCATGAGTGCAATGGTACCGCTAATAGTATTGGTGGTACCATTTGTTTTTTCATAACTCAAGTAATACGAATAGGCATCGCTCACTTGAAGTACATTATTAAAAGTGCCATCCCATCCTTGTTTGGCGCTTGTCACATCCTGCGCAGAGAAAACTAACTGACCCCAACGATTATAAATACGCCAATCCACTTTGGTCAAGTTATTTCCAAGTAAACGTATTCTATCATTCACCCCATCACCATTCGGTGAGAAGGCGTTCGGCAATAAGACCGCAGTATCTTTCGGTGCAGGACTAGGCGGCGGAGGTACAATACAAGTAAAGTGTGCAATTACCGTATCTGGCTGATTGATATAGATACTCATAGTATCTTTCGTAGTACTGGTTGGAAGATGATGTTTCAACTCCCAATGATCGAACATACATTTCGAAGAATTCGCCTTCGCTTGAAATGGTAAAGTGGTTACGCCAAAGTACTTTCCAGTCCATGGATAATAAGGCAACGGATTCAAGGTACTCACACCAACAGTTCCTGCGCCAATAGGATCGACTAAAACAGTAATTGGGTGCGGTCCTGTAAGTGTATAGCATCCAGTTAGAGCCGTATCAATATAAGTACAACGTGTATTGATAAAATTCTGCATTAAGGCAACATTATTTTGCCAGGTGCTATAATTACCCCCCCATCTTGTAATCTGCTTTTGTATTTCAAGATTAATGATAGCGATCTGTTTTTGATAATAAAGACTTACTGTATCGCAGTTTAAATCGCGATTAATTAAGTCTGCATAGCGATTAATATACATCGATTTAAATTCAGGATTTTGCAGCAGTTTATTCAGCAAAGCTATATGCCCTTCATTTGCCATTGGAGGTGTATTGATATTCCCCCAATTATTATCTAAATCACAGGGATCGGCATTTGCGCTAGTCGTAGGCCATCCTGTGAAGTTCTGCCCTAGATTATACGTATTATCCTCATCCCATAAACAATAGCGCCATTTCAATTTCTTGCCGGCAGGATTTCTTCCACGCCACCACATCGTATTCCAATTGATCCAATCCGAATTAACGATATAGGTATTGTAGATAGCATTATCAATCATCGAACTAAAATCCACTCGATCCTTTACATATTGATAGGCACCTGGATTCGTCATGGAATTAGCCATCGCAAAATTATAGGTATTCACCCACGCAGTATCACTACCATAGGTGATATTCATACCTCCCCAGAACTGTAAAAAGTCGATATCATTCTCCCCTTGCTTATAGTAATAGTCGGTATAATCTTTATCATTTACTTTTTCACGAATCTCATACAAGCCATAATAAGAGCCATTCACAAACATGGCGCAAGGCAAATAGGAACGGCAATCTAAATCCAAATGGCGTTTCTGTGCAAAGTCCTGTACAAAGGCATCGCGGGTATGACAAGATACACTCGGCCCGAAAGGATAATTATCGGAAGCAGCAGCTTTGAAAATCACTCGATCAAAACTTTTTCGTTTTGTCACGCTTGGAAACAGTTTGTATTTAATCGCATCATTATATCCATATTCATCATTACATACAAAATCAAAACCTCTTTGCGGATACGCCCACGAGTCGTTACCATGCTTACCTCCATCACCAACTTGTTGCCACTGAAACTGACCAATTGAATCAAAAAACTCAACAGAGACTTCATCTGTAGTGGCCCATCCACTCGCTTGCAATAAGGAATACAAGCTTAAAGACGAAACAGAGACTACCGGGATATGTCGACTATCGTTGATGAAATAAGTGTTCGGCTCTATAAAACTCGGTGGCACTTGCGGATCTGTCGTACACCAAGCACGAGCTTTGATGACAGTTGTTGCAGAAACGGCTATCGGTCCGCTATAAATAGTCGATAAGGTACTAGGCGAACTACCGTCAGTAGTATAGCGTATCAAAGCCGTGGCATCGCTGCAAGAAAGCGTAACATTCTGAGCGCCGCTATAAAATCCTGGTGCAATGGAGGAATTAACAAGTGGCTCGTATTCTTTAAAAGGACTTGTATTAGCAGTTCCTGGTGTTGGCGTTAAAAACACCGACCATGTACTTGCGCCATCCGTTGTGCGTCCGCGAGAATGATTTGCTTGATTTTTCTTAATGGTAAAAGAATCTACGATAGTTCCACTTGGATTGGAAAAAACGATTTCTTCGTTAGCACATTGCGTGAGTTTAAAGGAAGTATGAATCTCAGTACCAATAACAGTATTCGCTCCCGAAGCACGGATCAAAAGAAATCCATTCGCAGGAATCGTACTCGCGGCAGGGAATGCCCATTTCATGATATTCCCTTTGCTATCACTTAAATAATAACCCGTAAGATTTACCGTTGCTGCGCTTGAATTATATAGCTCAATCCAATCGGAAAAACCACCTAAAGCATCCGCGCTAAAACTCACATTGGCGCATGAATATTCATTCACTACTACTTGCGCAAAGGTTTTCTCGTTCCACACAACAACGAATCCCAAAAGGAACAGTAGGGCTTTTTTCATTTATTCGATTTAAGGTATCCTAAATATACTAAATTAAACCTTTAAAACAGCTTCATACCACTCCACTTGAGCATTACAATGAAATTGCCTAAATTAGCAATCTAAATCTCTTCGCATGAAAAATATCACAGTAATTGGTGCCGGACAAATGGGTAATGGCATCGCACATGTTTTTGCACTAAAAGGCTTTCAAGTTCAATTAGTAGACGTTTCTGCGCCTGCACTTGAAAAAGCAATTGCTACTATTGCTAAAAACAATGAACGTATGGTGAGCAAGGGAAGCATTACTGCGGAGGAGATGACAGCTTGCATGCAAAATATCCAAACAAATACTTCTTTGGCGGATGCATGTAAAAACGCTGATTTAGTTGTTGAAGCGGCAACAGAAAACGTAGATCTTAAATTGCGCATCTTCGCTGATATCGATGCAAACGCTCCTGAAGGATGTATCCTTGCGTCGAACACCTCTTCTATTTCAATTACACGTATCGCAGCCGCCACCAAGCGCCCAGCATCTGTAATTGGTATGCACTTCATGAACCCAGTGCCGGTGATGAAATTGGTAGAAATTATTCGCGGCTACGCTACCACAGACGAAGTATCCAATACCATCGTCGAACTTTCTAAAAAATTAGGAAAGGTGCCTACCGTTGTAAACGACTATCCTGGTTTCGTGAGCAACCGTATCTTGATGCCGATGATCAACGAAGCAATTGAAACACTTTTCCAAGGCGTGGCTGGCGTTGAAGAAATTGACACCGTAATGAAGCTCGGTATGGCGCACCCAATGGGCCCCTTACAACTTGCTGACTTTATCGGTTTAGATACTTGCCTAGCCATTTTACGTGTATTGCACGACGGCTTCGGAAACCCTAAATACGCGCCTTGTCCGCTTTTGGTAAATATGGTAATGGCAAAAAAACTAGGTGTAAAGAGCGGTGAAGGATTCTATGTGCACACACCTGGAAGTAAAGAATTGGTGGTTAGTCCTAGTTTTAAAAAATAAGTGACTTCGTAAAATACTTGAAATTTGTAAAGGCCTTTCTCACGACTGGCCTTTATTTTTGGAGCAAATTTTATTCCTATGAAAGCCCTTTTATTCATTCTGCTAGGACTATTAGGTTATCAATCCTTCGCTCAATTTCACATTGATACCACCTTCAACCATACTGCCTATAACGAGTTTACGCAAATCCCAGGTAATATCATCAATGGTAATAAAGTGATGTACACCAAACAAAACGACCTAATCGTTGCGGGAAAATGGCTTTCACAAATAAGTGTTTGGAAGTTTAAACAAGATGGGAGCCTCGACCCAACATTCGGATTTAGTCCTTTCGGACCAGGAATGGGATATATACCAGTACCAAACATATCGGAAGTCTGGATTACTGATGCGCAAATTCAAAATGACGGAAAAATTGTCGTGCTTGCAGATGGCATAATAAGCTCAACAAACTTAGATTATACGCTATCCTATATCACACTCGCTCGTTTCAACAGTGATGGAACTCCGGACACAACATTCAATCATACAGGTTTGGTGGTAAGCTCGCCAAACCCAACTTCAGAATATGAAACAAGAGCACTGGATATTGCCGAAGACGGTACCATCTATGTGTGTGGCTCTGCAAGGGTTTATGGCAACTACCATTGTGTAATTGGTGTTGGAACTTGGTTTGTAGCCTCGTATACATCGGCAGGAACCCTAAATACAGGCTTCAATGGAACAGGTATCATAGAAGGACCTGCAGCGAATATCGCACTCAATTTTGTACCGGAGACGCCTTATGCGATGCCGGAAGATTTGAAATTGATTGGCAATGGGTTATTACAAGTGGCAGGCGCATTTCATCCGCTAGATTCTGCGCTTTTCGTTTTAAAACTAAAGACGAATGGCACTTATGATTCAACCTATGGCACGAATGGGATTGTGAATACACCTGTCAATCAATTTCCTTATCCAGCACATGATTTGACAAGCATGAAAATTTTAAAAAATAATAGCATGCTACTCATGAGTAATAATATGCCTTATTTGCCAGGACAACCAGACTCAAGTATCGTAAATATATTAAAGCTCGATGCCAATGGTCGTGTAGACAACAGCTTCGCAACAAACGGCACTACGACACTTCGTACAACAGCGAACAGAGTGCGCTTCTGTGAAGACAAATACGGTCGATTGAATTTCGCCTGGTATAATAACCTCACTCCGGGCACACAAGACGTTTATTTCTTCCGCTATTTCGCGAATGGAAAGCCGGATCACACCTTCGGTAAAAACGGCAAATTTGGTCATCACCCTATTCCTAACGATACGTATTTGAACGCGGATATCATGCAAGACATCGCAATGAACAGCGCTAATTCAGACATCACCTTACTTTCATTGCGTTCTGCCTCTTACGTCCCAAATAACTCTTTCCGAATAATCAATTATATCGGCGATAGCACCTTTAGCACAGGCATTAGCGTCCCATCTTCTCAAAAGCAATCATTCCAAGTTTATCCAAATCCTTGTTCGGATAATATCCGTTTCACAGCAGCTGCTGATTGCGAATATGCCATCTACTCACTCAAGGGTAGTTTGATTTTAAGCGCTTCTTGTCTTGAAGGAATTAACGAAATCCGTCTGCCGAAAGAAATGCCGGCTGGCGCCTATACACTGCTTATCAGCAATAAAAAAAGCGGAACTATTAGCACCGCTTCTTTTATAAAACAAAATTAATAGCTTAAGCCGCTTTCAATTTTTTCAGGATTTTTCCGGTCAATTTGTTGGCCGCATAATCCATTGTAAGCGTAAACGCAGCAACGTCTCCGCTAGGTAATTCGTACATCAAGTCAGCCATCAACAGCTCACACATACTGCGTAAACCACGTGCTCCTAGCTTGTTTTCAAAGGCTTGCTCCGCAATAAAATCTAGCACATCTTCTGCTACCGTTAATTCAATACCTTCCAAAGCAAACAAACGCTTATACTGCTTGATAATCGCATTCTTAGGTTCTGTCAAGATCATGCGCAAGGCAGGAATATCTAACTGATCCAAAGCAACCACCACCGGCATACGACCCACCAACTCCGGTATCAAACCAAACTTCTTCAAGTCATTTTGATTGATAAACTGCAAGACATTTTTCTTATCCTCTTCATTCAATTCATCTTGCGAGCCATAACCGATTGAACGACTCTGTACACGCGAGCTGATGATACGTTCGATGCCATCGAAAGCACCACCGCAAATGAACAAGATATTTTTTGTATTCACTTTAATCAACTTCTGCTCCGGATGCTTACGACCACCATGTGGCGGTACTAGTACTTCCGTTCCTTCTAAAAGTTTCAACAAAGATTGTTGAACACCTTCCCCACTCACATCTTTAGTAATACTTGGGTTATCGCCACGACGACCTAATTTATCAACTTCGTCAATATACACGATGCCATGTTCTGCTTGCTCTACGTTATAATCACACACTTGCAACAAACGTGTCAAGATGCTTTCAACGTCTTCGCCTACATATCCCGCTTCTGTGAATACCGTCGCATCCACAATCGCAAAAGGCAAATTCAAATACTTCGCCACCGTACGCGCTAGAAGCGTTTTACCCGTACCGGTCTGACCAATCATAACTAGGTTCGACTTTTCAATTTCGATTTCGTCATTCAATGGTTGAGAGATACGCTTAAAGTGGTTATAAACGGCTACAGCCAACGATTTCTTCGCATCATCCTGACCAATTACATACTGATCGAGGTAAAGCTTAATATCCTTTGGCTTCACTTCTTTTGGTAAGCTAGGAACAGAAAGGACAGACTTTCCTAAGCTAGGACGACCACCCTTCACCTCCTGAATCACCATCTCATGGGCACGTTCCACACATTCATCACAAATATTAGAGAGTCCTCCTCCAATCATCATTGCTGCTTCAGTGGCTTTTTTACCACAAAAAGAGCATTCCAACACGGTATTATTTTTTTTCGACATAATGCTATATACGCTAACGCGAGCGCAAATTTACAAAAGGAACCGCGCTTTTCCGTTTTTAGTGATGCTTTTTACTTCCTTTTAACACTCAAACTAACACAAATAATGCTGAGACCAAGCCAAAACCAAGGTACAGACGCATATCGCACTGCCGAACCTTGATTTGTAACCACCCAACCTATGAAGGTCATTTGCAATAAAGCAATGCTGATGAAACGCCAAATCCACACGTGGTGCACTCGGCGAATCAACAACAACACTAAAATAAACACCTCTAGCAGTTGCATACCGAAATACATCGACTCTATGCGTAAGCCCGGCTTCCCAATCATCGCAAACGCGATGGCCATTGGGATACTCCGCACAAAGCTCCACACCTGATGTCCCTGCAAATCCAATACCTGCTGCACCGACACCACCGCTCCGTTATGTAAATACGCTTGCTGTTTCTGCACTAAATAGTTTCCTATTCCGAAGTTTAAAAATTCACTGAGGAACAACAGCCCTATCAAAACTAAAAACGAATAAATAATCACCCGTCCTGATTTTACAAAGAACAAAGCTAAAACGATGACGATGACAATTGCATCGAAGCCTCTTATCACTAATAAAACGCTCAACGCAAGCAAAAACGTATAAAAGGATCTACTTTTAAGGATGCTTTTGATAGAACTATTCTGTTCCAAATCCATGAACGCACCTATAGCAAAGCATTGCATAGAAATAATCCATCCTTCCTTATGCAAGCCCGATCCCCAAAATAAAACTTGTGGAACTAAAAAAACGAGTAACCAAATATAATTGACGTCCTGTCTGAAGAAACGAGCCACACGCTTCAGTAAATAGACTGGTCCCAACATCGCCAGCACATTATACCAGAAAATGACCCATACCGTTTTACCTCCGCCAAGTATAGAACAGAGCGACAATACTTTCACAAACAGCATCATCCCTTTATCACTCCAGAAACGGGTATGCTTTATATAATACCAAAGATCAGGAGGTAAATACTCGCCACCGGGATAAATCAAAAACTGCAGATAGTGACCAATATGATGCGGCAAGGCACTATTAAAAATGCGAACAGTGCGTAAATACGCATCAGAATCACATACACCTAAAGTTCGATGATGCCACTCCAGATATAGAACGCCTACTGCTGTCTTCAACAACAAAATCCCCCAAAGTATAAACACATTGGATGTGATAGCATTACCCCATTGCACGCGACGCGTCCACCACAAAAACAAAAAAAGTGGTACAAAAATTCGAATAAACAGGATAAAATCTGGCATGAGCTGATTGCAAAGTAAACGTATTCCTACGACTTATAATTGCATTAAAATTTAGTATCTTAGGGCATGAGCTTTCAGAATATTCTCTTGGTAGCCCTCGGCGGAGCAATAGGTGCCGTGAGTCGCTATCTATTTTCTACTGTTTTACCCTTCGACGGTCAGCAATTCCCTTGGGCGACTTTCCTTATCAACACCCTCGGCTGTATCTTAATTGCCCTGTTTTTTATCCGATTCGGTGAAAATGAAGCGCAATTATCTTGGAAATTACTCCTTATGACCGGATTCTGTGGTGGATTCACGACTTTTTCGACCTTTTCACTTGAAACAATAAAACTGCTCCAAAACCGACTGTTCGTATTAACATTTCTTTATGTTTTTGGCTCGGTATTTGCAAGCTTATTTGCCGTTTGGACTATTTTGCAATCATCAAAAAATTAAACTATTTACTCTAAACAACCACACATGCGTAAATCTTTACTTTTCATCTCCTTAAACCTTTTGAACCTCGCCGCCTTCGCGCAAGGAACACAAACAGTAAAAGGTATTATCATCGACAAAGACTCGAAATCACCGCTCGCTATGGCCGTGATCGCTTGTACAGATGATGCCAATCAAAACTTAGTAGCAGAGGCAGATTCTGCAGGAAACTTCATCATAAAAAATGTGCCGGTGGGTAAACACCAATTTGTTGCCCGTTATGTGGGTTATAATGAGCGTGTCCTTACTAATATTGAAGTGAATAGCGGAAAGCAAGTCGACCTCACCGTTGAAATGGAAGAGAGTGTGAAGAAGAATTTAGGAGAGGTAAAAATCGGTGCACGCAAAACCGGAGAAACCATCAACGAAATGGCTACCGTGAGCACGCGTACCTTCGATGTACATGAAACCGAGCGTTATGCGGGCAGCCGTCAAGATCCAGCGCGTATGGCCTCTAATTTCGCCGGCGTTCAAGGTACTGACGATAGCCGTAATGATATCGTAGTGCGTGGAAACTCGCCACTTGGCGTACTCTGGCGCTTTGAAGACATCGACATTTTCAACCCCAACCACTTCGCCATCCCAGGAAGCTCTGGTGGTCCTTTAAGTATCATCAACAATAAATACCTTTCTAATTCCGACTTCATGACGGGTGCCTTTGCAGCTGAATACGGTAATGCCGTGGCATCTGTATTTGATCTTCACATGCGCAATGGGAATAAAGACAAAGTAGAATTCACCGGTCAAGTAGGTATCCTCGGTACAGAAGCTGCAATCGAAGGTCCTTTGAGCAAAAAACACAAAGCATCTTTCTTGGCGACTTATCGTTATAGTAATTTCAACTTTTTACAGAAAGCACGTATTCCTATCGGCACAAAATCTATACCTGAATATCAAGATGCGTCATTACGTTTCAACTTCCCTATTGGAAAGAAAAGCAAGCTAGCCTTCTTTGCAATCGGAGGTATCAGTAATATTGATTTAATTGTACATAAAGACACGGTTCCGCCAACAGAATTATATGGTGAAAACGATCGCGACCAATATTTTGGTTCGTCGATTTATGTGGCAGGTGCTTCCTTCAGTCATATCATCAACCCTAAAACATTTACTAAAATTACGATCGCCAATCAAGGTCAAGCCGTTGATGCGCATCATGATCGTGTTTATCGCGACTCAGCTTATAAAGTAACCGATATTCATCCTATCATGGGCTATCATTTCGGACAAAGCAAGTGGAGCATTTCATGGTTTGTAAATCACAAAATCAATAGTGCAACAACCTTAAAAGCAGGTATCCATGCGGATCGCTTTAGCTTCAATTATAAGGATAGTATCCGCGAGTTTACGCCTAATTGGAAATACCGTTGGAACTATGAAGGAAGCGCATTTTTAATTCAACCTTATGTACAGATGAAACATTCCTTCAATGAGAAATTCTTCATGACAGCCGGTTTGCATGCGCAATATTATACAGGAACAAACAGTAAAAGTATAGAGCCACGCATCGGCTTCAACTACTCCTTACCAAATCAACAAAAGTTAACCTTAGGCTATGGTTTACACAGTCAGATGCAGCCTTATTATACGTATTTCTATCGCCAAGGTACCGACAAACCGAGCAGCGATGGAATGTATAACAAAAACATGGACTTCACCCGTTCGCATCAAGTGGTATTAGGATATGAAAAGCAGTTGAATCCTTTCTTGCGTATTAAGGCTGAAACGTATTATCAATATTTGTTTAATGTCCCAATCGAAACGCGTGCAGGCAGTAGCTTCTCTATCTTGAACGAAGGATCTGGCTTTTCTCGTATGTTCCCTGACACTTTAGTGAATAAAGGAGTTGGTAAAAATATGGGGGTAGAATTAACGGTAGAAAAATTCTTCAACAAAGGTTACTTCTTCTTACTCACGGGGTCTTTGTATGATTCAAAAGCGATGGGTAATGACAAGGTATGGCGTAATACAGATTTTAATGGGCAATATGCAGTGAATGCAGTGGCAGGAACAGAGAAGAAGATTGGAAAATCAGCCTTTAACGTGAGCGGTAAATTGACGATTGGCGGAGGAAAAAGATATACCGACCCCGACACTGCTGCATCAAGACTTAAAGGAGAATTGGTGGTGTTAGATAGTAAAAGAAATGAAAAAAGAATGGCCAACTACTTCCGCTTCGATATGAAATTAGGTTGGAAATACAATTCGCATAAGCACGGCATCACACATGAAATCGCGATCGATTTAATCAACGTTACAGAATTAATTAAAAATAAAAATAATGAGCCGATACATCGAAACGAATTAAGTTATACTTATCAACCTGATAATATCAAAACAGGAAAAGACCCTATAGTAAAGCAATACCAACTTGGCTTCTTGCCTTTATTGTATTACAAGATAGATTTCTAAATTTTTTCAAAATACTACCCACAAAAAAGGACCCGATGGGTCCTTTTTTATTGCTGGCGGGTGATAATGAAGCTGTTACCGTATTTTCCACCGCTCCGACTCGTGTCTCACGAGTCGGACAAATTAATTATCGGAATTCGATTAGCCTTTAAATTACATTTCTTTGAGATTCCTCGCTCTGCTCGGAATGACCGCGTTTGTCGATGAGGAAGAGGAGGATTGCTGGGCTGGCTTACGCCAGCCCAGCAATCCTTTTTCTATAAAATACTATGTCAGTCATTACGAACGCAGTGAGGAATCTGTTCTTCTTTATATTCAAACACTCTTTTAAAATTGCAGTGGGAAGACATAAAGAAAAAAATCAGTTGCCAGCTAAACCTTCGAGCCTTCTCCCCTTCGTGCCTTCGAACACCTTTTCAAAATTGCTGTTACCTGCGTTGAGATAAAATTAAAATGTCACCCTGCCCTGCGGCAGGGTTTGAATTCGTGTACCGCAAATTTATTTCTATTAGCATGTCGCCCTGCTATTCAGCAGGGCTTTATTTCAAAAACTTTGTGCCTTTACTACTTCGTGTCTTCGAACACTCCTTTAAAACATAATTCTATTGAGATTTCTCGCTTTGCTTGAAATGACAGATTACGTTGATGATAGAGAGAAATAGTAAGGAATCTGTATTTTATTAACTGAGCATTAGAGCCTGTCGAAGGCTCATCCACAAACAATCCCACTAGATATAAATCAAAATTAAAAATGTAAGATGGTTCAAAATTAATTTTAACCATTCACCATTCACCATCAAAGTTGCGAAGCACTAAATATCAAATCAAGATCCGTATACTTCAAGTTGAACCGTTCACTCAAATGACGATTTGCGACAGCACCTTTATACAAATAAATACCATGACGGGTGCCATCATTCGTATGAAATAATGCTTCCAAACCGCCTGTCTGACCAGCTTTGATCAATTTAGGTGTAAGCACATTACTAATAGCGAAAGATGCAGTACGTGCAAAACGACTCGCGATGTTCGGAACGCCATAGTGTATCACATCATACTTTTTAAAGGTAGGCTTATTGTGGGAAGTCAATTCCGACGTTTCAAAGCACCCCCCTTGATCGATGCTCACGTCGATTATAACGGAGCCTGCTTTCATATTCTGCACCATCTCATCGGTGACAATTAATTTAGAACGACCCGCCTCAGAATGAATCGAACCAATCGCCACATCCGCGCTGCTCAACTCCTGCTTCAAGATCTCTGGATGGATAATCGAAGTATAGATACGCATCCCAATATTATTTTGGAGACGCATTAATTTGTAAGTAGAATTATCAAAAACCTTCACTTCCGCACCAAGTCCCAAAGCCGTTCTGGTAGCATATTCGCCGACAACACCTGCACCCAACACCACCACTTTCGCGGGCGGGACACCAGTGATACCTCCTAAAAGCGTTCCTCCGCCGCCGTGTTGCGCGTTGCCCAACAATTCAGAGGCGATGAGGATAGCCGCATTCCCGGCAATCTCACTCATGCTCCGCACGATAGGAAAAGTACCGCTACTATCTTTGATATATTCAAAAGCGAGTGCAGTTACTTTCTTCTGCATCAATTTTTCGAGAAAACTTGCTTGTAAGGTTGGAAGATGAATCGCCGAAATGATGATCTGATTTGGCTTCAACCATTCAGCCTCCGCCTCCATGAGCGGAGCTACTTTAAGAATCACATCTGATTTAAAAACCTCTTCAGGCGAATACACAATTTGCGCACCGGCCTCTGAGAAATCATTATCGTAGAAATGCGCCCCCTCGCCGGCTTTAGTCTCTACAAACACCTGATGGCCGTTATTCACTAAAATTGAAACAGCCTCTGGCGTGAGTGCCACACGATTTTCCTGAAACGACTTTTCCTTCGGGACTCCGATAGACATCGACATTCGTTGTTGTTGCATGGGCAATAACTGCTCTTGCGTGAGCCATTGTGAAGCGCCTAAAGGGGAAGTTGGAGTACTCATAAAATGTGTTTGTTAAGCGTCAATTTTCTACCGGTAGCAGAAGTATTAAAAATTTCTATCGAAGCGTAATTTAAAGGTAATAAATTTTCAATCACCCCAGGCCATTCGATAAAACAATAGGCGCCGCTATCCAAATAATAAGGAATGCCTATTTGCTCGGCCTCTTCCTCCGATTTCAAACGATAACAATCCATATGAATGATCTCCGCTCCGTTAGCTAATCCGTAAACGGCAATCACCGGGTAAGTCGGACTCGCGACATTACCAGAATATCCCAAAAGAGAACAAATCGCCTTCGTCAAGGTCGTCTTGCCGGCACCTAAATCTCCCGTCAATGTAAAAACGCGAAGCGTCGGACAGGCTTCCAATAGCTGTTTGGCGACAGCAGGCAAGTCCGCTACACTATCCCACTCGATATTAATTGTATGTTCCATCCATACAAAGATACAGTCTTTCTTATTTAGTCAGCAATCGAGCAAAAGGAACAATCATTTCTTCGATAGATAAACCTCCATGCTGAAATGAATTCCTATAGAAATTAGCATACTGGTTGAAATTATTACCATACACTAAGAAGTTCTGCTCCTTGGCGAAAATAAACTCTGAACTAACAAACGCACTCGGCAACTTAATATCTTCCGGCTTGCGCACCCCAAAGGCATCTTTATCACTATACTGCAAACTCTTACCTGTTTTATAGCGTAGGTTATGAGACGTCTGTCGATCTCCTACTACTTTGGTCGCATCATTCACTCGAATAGATCCATGATCAGTCGTGATAATAATTTGCGCAGTCTTCCCTTGTAATTTCTTTAACGCCTCATACAATGGGCTGTGCTCAAACCAGCTAGCAGTAATACTTCTATAAGCACGTTCATCTGGCGCTAATTCTTTCAATACTTCCATCTCCGTCCGCGCATGACTCAACATATCCATAAAATTATAGACAATCACATTTAATGAATTGCCCATCAAATTCAATACGTTATTAACAAGCTCACTCCCATGTTGGGTGGTCGTAATTTTTTGAAACGACATTTTTCCATTCTTTCCAGAGCGCTTCAACAACTCCTGCAAGAAAAATTCTTCATGCAAATTCTTTCCTTCCTCTTCAGTATCATTCACCCACTTATCCGGAAATTTTTTCGAGATATCTAATGGCGTAAGCCCTGCAAAAAGGGCATTTCGCGCATATTGTGTCGCGGTAGGCAAGATAGCGAAGTAATGACTTTCCTCTATGGTCCGGGTGAACGTATTCAACATCGGCTGAATTATCTTCCACTGGTCATAGCGCAGGTTGTCGATCAAAACAAAATAAGTCGGAATCGTTTCATCGATAAAAGGCAATACCTTCTTCGTCATCAATGAATGACTCAAGACAGGCGTCTTATCATCCGGTTTACTCATCCAATCCGTATATCGCTTCGAAACAAACTTACAAAAGCCATTACCCGCCTCCTGTTTCTGCATAGCAACAATTTCCTGCATTTCACGACTTTCCGAACGATCTAGCTCCAACTCCCAATACACCATCTTCTTGTACAATTCAGCCCACTCATCTGCACTTAAGCTATTGTTCAACTCCGCCAACATAGCCTGAAACTCCTGACGATAATTACTAGTCGTTTTCTCACTCACTAATCGCTTATTGTCAATCAACCGCTTCAAACAAAGTAAAATCTGATTTGCCTTCACCGGCTTAATCAAATAGTCCGCAATCTGCGAACCAATCGCTTCCTCCATGATATTCTCCTCTTCACTTTTCGTAATCATTACCACCGGAATAAACGGATGTTTCTCTCTTATCTTCGGTATCAGTTCCAAACCTGTCAAGCCAGGCATATGTTCATCTAAAAAAACTACATCAAACTGCTCTCGCTGTAAAGCATCCAACGCATCGTAGCCATTGCTGACTCCAATTACCTCATAGCCTTTTTCTTCCAAGAACAACAAATGCGCTTTCAAAAGCTCCATCTCGTCGTCAGCCCATAAAATTCGAATCTTGTTATGCATAATTTGAAATTGTTAATAGTATAACGCAAGAACATCCCTAAATATTGTGTCTAGCGACGAATTTTTCTTCCTTTCCAATCAAAACTAACTAAGGTTCCTAAGGTACCTACCCCAACAATATATAGAATATGTAATACCCCAATCGGAATAATAGAACGCATCAAACGTCGCATATTAAAGTACCCTGTCACTACATGCAGAAAACGTAAATCTACCAACCATTTAATGCCTAAAATCCCTAGAAGAGGCATACGCGCAGGACCATAACATAACCCAATCAATAGTATAACAGGCGTTAATAAATTCACCAGATAAACCAATCCCAAAATAAACGTCATTTGTTTTTCTTGATAAGCGGTCGATTTACTGCTCCATCTCAATCGTTGTTGTAAAAAAGCTAACCACGTTTCTTGCGGCTTCGTTACAACCTGCGCTTCCAAGTTCTTTACAAATCGAACCTGACCAGGAAAGCGTGCAGCTATTTTATGCATTAAAAACAAATCATCTCCACTCGCGTAATTTGAATTATCCTTATAACCACCTACCTCATCAAAAGCAGCTCGCTCATAACAAAGATTCGCTCCGTTGCCCATATGATGCAAGCCTGTCTGTATCGCTCCGGCCGTAATACCCATCATACACACAAAATCCAATGCCTGAAACTCTTCCACTAATCGACCAGGCCTGTATTCAAATTTAACAGGACCTGTCATTAATTTGCAATGCTCCTTTTCATAATAGCTTGCAAAACTTTGTAACCAATAACTTGGCACGCGACAATCGCCATCCGTAGTTAAAATCAAAGTACCTGTTGCATTTGCTAAGGCCATTTCAATCGCTGCTTTTTTGAATGCTTGTTCCACCTTCGAATGGCGCAACTCTAAAATTTGAATCGATAACTCAGGATGAGTCTCCTGAAATTTCTGAACCAATTGAAGCGTCTGATCCGTTGAATGATCATCCACTACTATAATTTCGAAAAGTTCTATTGAATACTGCTGCTCCCGAATATCTTGCAATAAGGCCGCAATATTCGCTGCTTCGTTACGTACAGGAATGACAATTGAAATACTCGTATGCCTTTTAGCACTTCGCTCTACAATAGGCGTTCGCTCAAAACCTTGATGATACACTAAAATCAACAAGATATAAGCTAAAAAAAGAAGTACAAGCAGACTAATCCACCACATACTTGCAAGTTACAATAATTATCATTCTTATTTTACGCCTGTCTTCATGCGATAAGACGTACGTACAGCCCCCTTATTAATATCTTCCAATTTCTTTTTCAAAAGAGTACGCTTCAAGGGTTTTAAATGATCCGTAAACAAAATCCCTTCAATATGATCATATTCATGTTGAATGATACGGGCATTGATAGCAGAAAAAGTATCGATATGCTCTTTAAAGTTTTCGTCCAAATATTTAATGCGAATCGTTTCATGACGCTCCACATCTTCGCGTATGTTAGGAATACTCAAACAGCCTTCATTATAGGAGAAAATCTCGCCTGTACATTCTAAAATCTCGGCATTGATAAAAACCTTCTTGCAGCCATCTTTCAACAAAGGCGCGTCTTCATCTTCCTCATCGATATCTTCCATCAATTGCGCACTGTCGATGATAAACAAACGAATCGCTTTCCCTATTTGAGGAGCCGCTAAGCCAACTCCGGAAGCATTGTACATCGTCTCCCACATATTCTCAATCAATTGTTTTAATTCTGGATAATCCTTACTGATATCCGTTGCTTTCTTCTTTAAAACAGGTGAACCGTATGCTACAATAGGTAAAATCATAGTGCAAAAATAAACAATTAAGAAGGATTACGCGACATATAGTCTTGCAAAATTATTACCGCACTCACTTGATCTATCTGTCCCTTATCTTGTCTTTGTTTTTTCGACTTACCACTCATAAACATAGCCTGCGAGGCCATTTTAGAAGTAAATCGTTCGTCAATCATAGTAATTGGAATTGCAGGTAACTCCTTTTCCAATAAAGCCACAAAATTGGCAACAGGAATCGTAGCATGCGTGGTACCGCCTTGCAAATCTTTCGGCTCCCCAATTACAAAACGAATTACGTGCTCACTTTTTAAGTAATCCTTTAAGAATGCTAGCAACTCATTCGCAGGAACAGTTGTGAGTGCCGTAGCGATAATTTGCTCATTATCGGTAACAGCAATTCCACATCTTTTCTTTCCATAATCAATAGCAAGTATTCTAGGCATGTTTCAAAGATACAAATGTTTCATTCACCGTTAAAAACTGCGTATATTACTTAGAAGAATGGGTAGTTTTTCGAAGTCCTCAATCTCTTTAGTTACACGATTTTACAGGAATCGACAAAAACTAAACACATGCAAGACAAACGAATAAAAATTAAATATTATACCGATCCGGTTTGTTCCACTTGTTGGATCATGGAACCCTATTTTCTTCATTTTCTTGAAAAGTATAGGAATAGTATTGAAGTTGAATATAAGATGGGCGGCCTTCTACGCTCTTGGGACCAATTCCCTACGCCAGAAGGATTTGATTCGAAAGAGGCTTATCTCTCACAACTTTGGAATGAGCAAAGCAAGAAATATGGCGTTGTGATGAATGGCGACATGTGGTGGGAACATCCGATAAATTCATCGTTTCCTGCTTCCATTGGTTATTATGCTGCAAAAATTCAAGACGAACAAAAAGCAGCTGACTACTTACGCTTGATCAGAGAAAAATTATTTCTACAAGAAAAAGACATTTCAAAAGCAGAGGTAATTATAAATGCAGCAATTGAAGTAGGCTTAGATATTGAAACGTTTAAGTCAGATTTTGCATCCTTTACAACGCATAAGTTTTTTGCAAAAGATATCGAAGAACTAAGTAATCTTCAAGTAAGACGTTTCCCTACGTTAATATTTGAAAATGCACAAGGCAACCGTTGGATTGACTCTACTTTTTTAAGCGATGGTAAAGCACCTTCGGAAAGTATTGGCTATTGGGAGAAAATAATTAATTACTTAAGCAATGATTCACTTCAACCAGAATCTACTAAAACGCCACCGTTAATCGAACTATTCAGTCCGCTAGGCACCATGTCGTTGACGGAATTACAAGCCTTAAGTGGATTACAAGAAGAAGAAGTTAAACGGTTTATTACTGACACGTTAAAAACGGGAGAATTAATTGAAGAGCAACATCGAAATACTACGGTATATAGAGTAAACAGAACCATTTATAAAATTAAGCGAGATGCATTACAAATAAAATCGGCGTGCATCGTCGGTGGAGGAATTACTGGAATGGCGCTAGCGAATACCCTGGTGAATAATAAGGTAGAAATAAAGATTCATGAACGCGAACTTCCGCATCGTCACAAAGGATTTGGTTTTTTGATTTTAGATAATGGTTTGGACGCATTGGATGTACTTGGCTTCGGTTCTAAAGCACGTCAGCTTGGAAACCCTATCAATAAATTCATCGCGCTCAATCCAGAAGGTGAACGAGTAATTGAGAAAGATATGTACAACTGTCTTGCCTTGCGAAGAAAGGATTTGTACAAAATTTTAAACGAGAATTTACCGAAAGAAATCTTTGAATTTGAATCACCCTACCAATCGCTTATTAAGGATTCCGAAAACCAAGTAAAAGGCATACAACTAAAAAACAATTGCAGTTGTACGAGTGATATGATTATTGGCTGTGATGGCGTACGTTCAGAAATCCGACAAGATTTATTCCCAGACGCTCAACTTGAAATCGCAGGCGAAGTTGAAATACTTGGCATGATCGACTTTACGCTTTCGGAGTTCGAAGCAAACGAATTCATTAAGGTAATTGATGCAAAACAAAGAATAAGCATGGGCATATTACCACTTGGGAAAAATCGCATAATTTGGTTTGTACAATACATCAAAGAACAACAACCAGAAGTGCAGTTCGATGTAGAATCCATGCGTACTTTCTGTCATAATGCAACGGGAAATTTTCCAAAAGATTTTAGAGAAGCCATTCGTGCTACCGATTTTAATTTTGTGTTTCAATGGTTTTCAAACAGAATGGATGCATTGCCAAAATTCCATCAAGGAAAGGTAATGTTGATGGGAGATGCCGCCCATCCTGTACTGCCTCTCACCAGTCAAGGTGCTAATGCAGCCCTCGAAGATGCTATTGCCCTTCGAATGTTATTAGCCGAACAGAAGGAGTCTGACTCAATTGAGACTATTTACCAAAAATTCTATCAATTAAGAATTGACAGAATCAAGCAGTATATTACAGAAGGAGATGCCTTACTAGAAAACCTAAAAAGCATTACTTCAGCGCAACAATACGACATTCCTTTATCCATGCATTAAAATGAATTCATTCAAGCACGAAAATATAAATTTTGATTTCTTAAGAACGCATGCCTTCAACTATCGTTGGGCAGCTGTTGACGCGGATGTAATCCCGCTTACGGCAGCAGATCCCGACTTCCCTGTTGCACCCGCCATTAGAAATGCAATTCATACATGTGCCGATACAGGTTATTTCTCCTACGGCGCTGCACATGGTGAACCAGTCTTCAAAGAAGCAATCGCCTATTGGTATCATAAAAACTATCATGCAACTGCAAAAGCAGAAAACATTCTTCCCGTTAATTCTGCTGCACATGGCCTCTTTATTGTCGCGAGCAGTATTCTACAACACGGAGAAAAGGCAATTATTCCCGATCCTGTTGATTTCCTTTTTAGAAAAGCAGTAGAGGCGGCAGGCGCAACCGCTATCGCCCTTCCTCTTCTAAAAGATTCTGCAAACTTCGACCTAGACGCTGTCGAGAAAGAATTACAAAACGGAGCTAAGGCAATTTTTATATGCAATCCCAATAATCCGCTTGGCAAACAAATCGCTCCTACACACCTAAACGAACTGATTTCACTCGCTTCGAAATATAATGCGTGGTTGGTGAGTGATGAAATTTGGAGCGACCTATATTACGAAACAACTTGTACTTCGATTCTCAACCAAACACTCACGGCTTACGATAAAAAAATAGTCGTTTCTGGATTATCTAAAAACTTTGGCCTAGCAGGTTTACGTATTGGCTATATTATCTGCGACAATAAGACGCACTACGATATTGTTTTTGAAAAATCAGCACATGCCACCACCGCATTCGGAATAGCGACGCTTTCACAAATTGCAGGGACAGCAGCGCTCACGCAAGCCGAAGATTGGCTAATTGAATTCAGAGCCCATTTAATGCAAATGCGCCAAATTGTTTTTAATCGAATACAATCCATTTCATTCCTTGCTTTACCCGCAGCTCCGGAAGCTACTTACCTAGCCTTTCCAAAGATTACTATTCCGCAATGTACCTCCGATAAACTCATTCAAGCTATTTTAACTAATGCTCGCGTTGCGCTAGTGCCAGGTGGAAAACAGTGGTTTGAAGCCCATTCCGAAGGATCTATTCGAATTTGCTTTTCCACTTCGGAAAATATAATTCAAGAAGCATTCGACCGTATCCAAAAAGTAGAAGCTAATATTCTTGATTCCATCAAGAATGCTTAAATTCGGAGATGCGTACGATATATAAACTCTTGCTAGTTAGCTTATTCTTGCTACCTATTTTCAATGCTTCCGCGCAACGTTGTGTGGATCGTGGCTATATTAAAAGCTATTATTACTCGAGTAAATATCTTTGTAAAAAAATTACACACCCCTCAGATAAGTTAATCATTGGTGCGATTGCTACTACTGGTGCAGAAATGATTCTCTTTACCTATGATGCACAAATAAAAACGTTTGCGCAGAATTGGAGAACACCTCAAAGTGATCGTATAACTAAATTCATCGAGCCAATCGGACGGGGTTATATCCCACTTGGAATTAGCGCTGGCATCGGAGTTTTGGGTTGTGTAACGCATAATTACGCACTTACAAATGCGGGTTTACAAAGTTTTAAAGCACTCATTATAACAGATGCCGTAGTAGGAATTCTAAAATACTCCGTGCAACGCACGCGCCCTTATGCAACTAATAATCCTTATAATATTCGCAGTATTTTTAATACTCACAACAACCTGTCCTTCCCGAGCGGACATACCGCAGATGCCTTTGCTATGGCCACTGCAATTTGTCATTTTATCCCCAATAAATACTACCACATACCTATCTACCTCTTAGCCACAGCTGTAGGATTAAGTCGTATCCACGATAATAAACATTGGGCTAGTGATGTCTTCATGGGAGCAGTTATAGGAACAGCAGTTACAAAATCAATTCTAATACAAAAGCGCCCACATAAAACAATTACGCCTGTATTTTAAGCAAGCAATTGAATCCAAGCTTCCGCCTTTAAAAGCGATTCTTGATATTCTTGCTCCGGCACAGAATCAATTGTAATGGCGCCTCCGGTTTGTAAACTTAAATATCCTGCTTTGGAATTATAAATCAAGGTTCGGATCACAACGTTCAAATCAAAATCCCCATTGGGTGAAACATAACCTATCGAACCACTAAACCAACCACGTTTTACTTTTTCGAATTGGTCAATTAATTTCATCGCCTCCACTTTAGGCGCGCCAGTCATACTCCCCATTGGAAAGGTTTTTTCAAGAATCTCTTCAAAACTAATTCCCTCCTTTACATTACCTGCAATAGTAGAAATCATTTGGTGTACACGCGAAAAACTATAAATTCCAAAAAGCTCTTCCACTTTAATTGTACCGACTTCGCAACAACGCGCTAAATCATTCCGCATTAAATCGACAATCATCACATTTTCTGCACGTTCTTTAACACAAGACCTCAATTCATTTCTTTGCACATTATCAGCCACTTCATCAGCCAAACGACGTCGAGTACCCTTGATAGGCTGCGCGATCAATTGCGCCCCGCGTTTGGCTAAAAAACGCTCAGGACTAGCACTCATCAAATACTGTCCTTGCCATTTAAAAAAAACACTGAAAGGAGCAGCGTTTATTTGGCGCATGCGTTTAAATAAATCAACAGGATCAAGCGTCACCGCTTCGGCATAAAATTCTTGACAATAATTCAGTTCGTAAACACTTCCACTTCTAATCGCATCTTGAATTTTATTTACATCCGCTATATACTCTTTTTTCGGCGTTCGATACTTTAATTTAATCCCTAAAGGATTTATTGATTCTATAGCAGTGGGGGTATGAACAATTTCCGGATTAACGAAATCCCATTCTAGAGAAGTTTGATTCGCAGCACTATGAATACTTAATTTCTCGGCCTTCAATTGAAGTACATGCCGATAAACAATCCAACAGCTTCCAGGTGTATCACAAAAATCAGGATTGTGAGAAGCTAAGCTTGGTTCGTAATAATTCTTTAGATCATAGCTAAGCGCACAAAAGACATATTCACCTGCATTGCGTAAAAGAAATTGTTGCCGTTCATCTGATGTAGCCGTTTCCAGTAAGATAGAATCTAGAACGTCATAGGCAATTAAAAAATCAAAGGCACCATATTTATCTCCACCATCCCCTTCGGATAAAAGACAGCAACAGCTATCAAAAGAAAATGCCCGTTGAAGGGCATTTTCTTTAAGTAATAGTAACTGGTTAGAGTGTATGGTATAAGTTCTAATATGTTTGGTTTTTAAAGGTTATTACTATTACTAACTCGTATGTGTGTGTCATTAATTAGAAATCATCATCATCTTCAAAATCACTGAAGATGTTTAGATCCATATCAGCGCCGAAATCATCATCATCCATTCCGCCGATCATCTCTAAATCATCGTCTACATTTTTCTTTTTCTTTGCAGGTGCTTTTGCTACACTCTTAGCGGAAGGTTTTGTTTCTTTCTTCGCTGCTGGTTTAGCTGCCTTCGCTGCTTTCTTAGTCACTGCTTTTTTAGCTGCCATCGCTCTTTGTTAATTTTGATGATGTAAATTTTCAAAACCTATTTCACACTCGCAAATTTTTAGAAAAATATTTTTTCAACATTCCAACGTTCACAAACGTAAACAGGATTTGGAAATTTGAAATTTTTATTTTTTAAAAACTAAAAACTACCAACTCACTAATTGATTTCTATCAGGACCTGTAGACACAATAGAAACTTTTACATTTGTTTGTTCTGATATATGATCTATCAATGAACATAATGGAGCTGGCAATAAATTTTTATCTCTTATAGTTGATACATCACTCTTCCATCCTGAAAGAACGGTATAGTGAGGCTTTACAGAAACTTGCGTCATGTCAAATGGAATTTGATTTGTCAAATCACCATCTACATCATATTGAGAACAAACATTAATTGTTACAAAATCATTCAAGACATCCGCCTTCGTGATTACTAATTCTGTAACACCATTTAAAATGATCGCATAACGTAATGCAACCAAATCAATCCAGCCACAACGACGAGGACGACCAGTTGTACTTCCAAACTCTCTTCCGACTTGACGAATATTTTCTCCTACTTCATCTAATAATTCGGTAGGAAATGGTCCACTTCCTACACGAGTACAATATAATTTAGAAATTCCAATTACATTTTTGATATGATGAGGAGCGATTCCTAAACCTGTGCAAGCCGATGCTGTGATCGTATTTGAAGAGGTAACAAACGGATAAGTACCGAAATCAATATCCAACATCGAACCCTGTGCTCCTTCTGCTAAGATCTTCTTACCCGCTTTTATTTGTTCATTCATCCAATACTCGCCATCCACCATCGTAAAACCACGTAAATATTCAACAGCCTCCATCCATTCTTTTTCTTGCACAGTAATATCAAATTCGTAATCATACTGCTTTACTAAATGAATATGCTTTTGCTTTAATGCTTCGTAACGATGCATAAATTCAGGTAATAACACATCTCCGATACGCAATCCATTTCTTCCCGTTTTATCCATATAAGTAGGCCCTATACCTTTCAAGGTAGAACCAATTTTCCCTGCGCCCTTACTCGCTTCAGAAGCTGCATCTAATACACGGTGCGTTGGTAAAATCAAATGCGCCTTGCGTGAGATACTCAAGTTTTTCTTCACATCTACCCCACTCTCCTTCAAACGCTCACATTCCATGCGAAACGTAATAGGATCTAACACGACACCATTACCTATCAAGTTTTGAATATGACCATGTAATACCCCACTAGGAATTGTATGCAATACAATCTTTTTTCCATCTACAATCAATGTATGACCAGCATTGGGTCCGCCCTGAAAACGAGCCACCACATCATACTTCGGCGCTAAGTAATCTACAATTTTACCTTTTCCTTCATCACCCCACTGCAAGCCTAATAAAACGTCAACCATAACTTTTATATTATTTTGTATAAGCAAAAATACGTTAATTCGCATTTGCAATCACATAAGTTTTCAAGTTATCTACATTTTATGAAACTGACAATTATCAATACAGGAACGTTTAAATTGGATGGAGGTGCCATGTTCGGCGTCGTACCTAAAAAAATGTGGAAGTCATTAGTGCCTCCTGATGAAAACAACCTCTGCACTTGGGCTATGCGTTGCTTGCTATTAGAATTTGATAATCGTAAAATGCTGATTGATTGCGGTATGGGCAACAAACAAGATGCTAAATTCTTTAATCATTATGAGCCCGACTACTTACCAAGCTTATTAGAAGATCTCAACAACAAAGGTTTTAAAGCGGAGGAAATCACCGATGTATTCTTAACACACTTACATTTCGACCATTGCGGTGGAGCTGTTAATAAATTAGAAAACGATGAATTAGTACCTGCTTTCCCAAATGCCACTTATTGGTGTAATGAAAAACATTGGGATTGGGCAATTAAGCCTAATGCGCGGGAAAAAGCTTCTTTCCTAAAAGAGAACTTCGTCCCACTACAAGAGCACGGCAAAATAAAAATGATCCCTACCGAAGAACAGTTCTATAAAGCCTTCCCTGGCGTGGAAATATTTTTCGCTTACGGACATACTGAGGCGATGATGATTCCTGTCATTGAAGTAAACGGAAAGAAAGTAGCTTATATGGCCGATCTATTGCCTTCTTATGCACACATTCCTTTGCCGTATGTAATGGGCTATGATATGCGACCACTGCTAACGCTTGCAGAGAAAGAATTATTCTTAAAGAAAGCTTGTGAAGAAAATTGGATTCTCTTCTACGAACACGATGCCGTAAATGAATGTGGAACCTTGCAAATGACAGAAAAAGGTATTCGCTCCGACAAGTTAATGACGCTAGCCGAAGCGCTTGCGTAATATTAAGGAATCGCTAGATATTTATGCCATTGTAAAGACATACTCCATTGTGTATGTTCTTTAATAAATTTTATAATCGCAGGAATTTGTTCTTGGCGGCTATCCCATTCTGGCTGAAGATAGAATAAACAATCTTCATGGACTTGTTCTTCGAAGGTTTGTGCCCATTTAAAATCATGCTCATTGAAAATAACCACTTTCAATTCATCTGCTTCTTCTAAAACGCTCGGTAGTGCTTTTTTAAATTTTTTAGGAGAGACGCAAATCCAATCAAAGTCGCCACTCAATTCATACGCACCACTTGTTTCAAGATTACACTGAATATGTTTAGCATGCAATGACGCAGTCAACTCCGTTAAATTATGCATTAATGGTTCACCTCCGGTAATCACTACCAAATCAGCGCCGCTGTCGACTACCCAAGAAACAATTGTTTCAACAGAGTAGGTAGGATGTTTGGAAGCATCCCAGCTTTCTTTGGTATCACACCACACACAGCCTACATCACAACCTGCCAATCGAATAAAATAGGCAGAACGGCCTGCATAGCAACCTTCACCTTGTATCGTATAAAAATGTTCAACTATCGGGTAATTCATCAATTCTAATTATTCTTTTCTAACAAAACCACTGCATAAGCACAAAGACCTTCCTGACGACCAACAAAACCCATCTTCTCCCCTGTCGTAGCTTTAATGGAAACATCTTCTTCACTTACCTCTAATATCGGTGCAATGGCTGCGCGCATCGCATCTAAATGAGGTGCTATTTTCGGCCTTTCTAAAGACAATGAACAATCGACATTGACGATATGATAATCCTTTGACTTCATCACTTCTATCACGCGTTGCAATAGAATCTTACTGTCGATATTTTTAAAGCTTTTGTCTGTATCTGGAAAATGCTTACCAATATCACCCGCATTCATCGCCCCTAGAATGGCATCGCATAAAG
This sequence comes from Chitinophagales bacterium, assembly GCA_947452995.1. Lineage (GTDB taxonomy): Bacteria > Bacteroidota > Bacteroidia > Chitinophagales > CAIODY01 > JAHEYX01. The sequence goes on along the minus strand of CANGEV010000011.1, from coordinate 43,367 downwards.
CATGCAAAATAACATCGGCATCGCTATGCCCCAGAGCTCCTTTTTCTGCAGGAATCTGAACACCACCCAACCATAAATCTCGTCCCTCCTGTAATTGGTGAACATCATAGCCGAAGCCAATACGCATATTAGACATAGAAAATTATTAAGGATTTACTGGCTTTTCGTCAGCCGCCATCGCATTAAAATCAAACAATAAAGAGAAACGCAAGGTATTATTCAATGGGCTAGTCTGACCAGCACCTTTATTCGCGGCAACTAAATAAGAGAAATTGAAATTAAACACCGTATAGTGAATACCCATTCCGAATGTTAGATACTGACGATTCCCCTTCGTAGGGTTCTCATAGAAATATCCAGAACGTAAAGCGAATAAATTATTGTACCAATATTCAACACCTGCAGAATAATTGATTTCTCTAAACTCTTCACTCATTCCACCAGGAGCATCATTGAAGGAATGTATCGCACCAGAAATAGGAGAAGCTGATTGATAATTCAAAACCGAATCAGACATGGAAGGTGTCGGAACCAATAATTTATTCATATCAAATGCAAACTCAACTGTATTGTACTTGTCAATATCCATTTTCAACGCAGTTCCAATTCCTAAGTTTGCCGGCAAGAAATCTTTATTTACCGCAGAACGCGTATAGGTCATTTTAGTACCAATATTCGTCACAGAAGAACCCAAGGACCATTTCGCTTTCTGATCACCTAGTTTAACATTCTTCCAGTAATAAAAACTCAAATCAGCTGCAGCTCCGTTAGCAGAACGAACTTGCGCACCATTCACGGTTTGTCCCGCTGCAAGATTACTATAGATATATCGCATCGCCAAACCAACACTCAAATGCTTACTTAATAAACGGCTATAATCAACATCAAACGACAATTCACGCGGACGGAAATTGCCAATTGCATCACCTGAATAGTTCGTGAAGGTAATATCCCCCAAAGAAAAATAACGTAAAGAGGCGCCAATAGCCTGATTTTTACCTACTTTCTTATATCCACTCAAATAAGTAAGGTAGATATCATTAATATTTAAAGCCTTCAACCAAGGTGTATAAGTTGCAGCCATTGCCATATTTTTAGAAGCGAAGGCTAGCTTGGCAGGATTATAATACGTAGCATTTGCATCTTCAGAAAGTGCAATACCAACATCGCCCATTGCTCCAGAACGCGCATCAGGAGCGATGCGCAAGAAAGGCACCGCTGTATTAATTGTGTTAATCGTAGTATTTGAAATAGTATTCCCGGCCAAACTCGTAGAAGAGTTCGCCGTTAAACCTAAACCTACTAAAGCCATCAAGGCTACTTTTAATAAACGCTTATTCATAGTGTATTCTATTATGTAAATGTAAAACCTATTTATCGCATCACAAAATTACGAGCTTTTGAAATGCACTTGTCTTATTTCCATTGGCTGTCCGAAGGATTACCTTATAAAAGTAAACACCTCTTCCTAACTTGTCGCCATAATCATCTGTGCCATCCCATTCAATCCCATCCAAATGATAGCCATTGGCAACGCTAGCATCATGAATAGTTTTAACACATTTCCCACTTACCGTAAATATTTGAATGCGCACATCCAAATAGCTTTCCGCCTGATTGTGATCGAACAGAAACTGAGTTTTGCTAGTAAATGGATTTGGATAGTTATATATATGATCCATCTCAACCATCGTCCCGTTTTTCACCTCAAACATCAACATCACTTCACTAGAATTGTTGTAAACATCCCATGCTTTAACGCGCAATGTATGTTTACCTTCCTTAAGTCCGTTTAATTGATAGTTTATTTTACCTCTTTGATAGTCATCTAATACCCCTTGATAAAAGTCATTCAAAATAAATGCATTGCTAAAATCATCATCTAAGACGGCGGTTAATTCATGACCAATTCCATTACCAACGGTATTTATCCCACTTGAATCAAACAGTTCAACCAATAATAATGGATTTGCATCTGTGGTACCATTCTTCGCGAAATTAGCCGCGTTGAAATATGCTTTTATTTTAGGTCCTTTTTTATCTAATTCAGGATGCGCATTAATACCGCCGACTAATATCCTGAAATCAGCTCCTATAGCATCTTCGGATGTATTATTAGCATACGAGCTCCATTTAGCCGGACCATAATAATAACTGATATCCTTCGGCACGATGAAGCTATACTTGAAATGACCATTCTTAACGCTAGCCGCGCCTCTGTAAATCGCATTCTTCTGCAGATTGAAATTACGAACATAACTTCCATCCGGAAATTCGGAAGCAGGGTCGTTAGCTAAAGTACTTACTGCAACAGCCTTATCAAAAATGGTAGGAGAAAGTATCCCATTATAATCACTCAAAACAAGACCATTGCTATCCGTGATATCGCCTTGGATACTTATTCTATCTAATGCATGAATAGTATCACCATTATTATCTAAGGACTTTCCATTTAAGGTAACATTACGCACTTCAAAACTTGCAAATGGCAATGGCAATGCAGGATCGCCCAACAATGTAAACTTTCGATTATTCTCACTCTTTCCTACTCCATTATCATTCTTTGCCATTTGCACCACTTCACCAAACGTATAATGTTGCCCATTGGCTTTCTTATCGAAGAAATTTTTATAGACAGCTGTATTCATCGCCTGATTATCGGATGAATAAACCAATCGAACGGTTGTAAGCAAAGCAATGGCGCCACCTTTTGGATTTAAAATTAAACGCTCTCCAGCAGTAACCATATCTGGACGATCATAGCGACTAAACTGACAAGTCGCCGTAATGAAAATCGATAACTTATCGTAATTACTCAAAGCTTCAATATCATCTGTCTGAAAGACTCGTTCATGCGCCCATCCACTTTCGCCTCCATGTCCTGTATAATTCATGATTAAAGTACCACTTTCTAAACGTCGAATAATGGCATCATGCGCATCAGGATAGCGCGCTCCTCCAGATGAAACCTCTTGCTTATACGCATCCAAATAAATTTTATCAATATTGAAGGCTGGCTGACTAACGCGAATATTCTCTGCATAACCATCACTCTGATTCACATGCAAATTCAAATTTTCATCATCCGCTACAAAGGTCATCGTACTACGCCAACTGCCCAAAGAGCCGTGGATATAATGCTCTAATTTACGATACACATCCTCTGCTTCATCTACGGTTTTTACAGGTAAACGCCCTACAGAAAGATCTAATAATTGATACCCATTTTCAATATTCTCACCTTCGCCATCATCCATTAAAGCAAAAAAGTCATCCGACCCATAACTAAACACGGGCTCTGTTGAATTATATGACTGATAGGTTGGAATAAATGCAGTATTCCCTTTTATAATACTTCTGTTATCATAGGAACCATCACCCAATAATAATACGTACTTCGGCATTTTACTTTCGTCGCCATTCGCTTGCATATAAAAGCATCGAACCATATCGCGAATCGCTCCTGGATCAGGACGGCCACCACCAAACTCTTCATAAATTTTATCCGTACTGAGGGCAATCACCTTTTGCCCAAGACCATCATGTAATGATTTGATTTTAGCTGCAACAGACATAAAGGCTGGAGGACTCACAATTAGCATCGAAGGAAATCCTTGAACCATTCCATGAATATCCTGATTTGCAATCTTAGCAACGAAGCTTGGGTTAACAAATGAACTTGGTTCTGCTGGGTTCAATGCCACATAACGTGAAAACACCGTATTATCGACGTTGAACAAATAATCATTCCCTGAAAAAACTCCTATTTGTAAGTTCGGATGCACCGGATCACTTACATCCCATAATTGCTGATTCGCATCTTTACATGTAAGTGTATAGGCACAAATACCACCTTGACTCATGATAGATGGATTGGAAAAAATAAACACGTTTTTAGTCTGCTTCAAATTGCAAAGTGCCTGCAATTCTATATAATCTAACCAAGCATTTCCATTCGTTTCGGAATAACTAAAATCTAATTGAATATCTTGGTCGCCACTATTTGCATTGGTACTACTTGCAATATAGTGTGCATATTCATTTTCATAGCCATCATAGGTAGGATGATAGGAATGCATCAATTGTTGCGTCCCGTTCATTGATACTGTCAAATAACTTGAGTTAGTATATCGCCCTGCAGATGCAATTTTAAGATGCACACTTTTACTGATATCTCGATTTGGGAAGCTATACGTAAACGACTTTGTTTTTGTAAAGGCGAAATCGTCTTTCTCAAACCACTGTCGACCACTCATCACTACATTTTTCTCATCCTTATCTCTGTACTGAAAAGCCACGTATTGATTTGTACTGCAAGTCGGATTGTTTAATGAAGGATATCCACTCATTCTTGAGGCTTGATCTTGGCTGAAGTTCAAGTAGTAATACAATTTATCACTATAAATATTTTTTTTATGTGTTAAAAAGCCGTTCTCCAAATAAATTTTATCTGGGCTTGGTGTATAAAACAAAGCGTATTCGCCATCCTCCCATTGATTATCGGCATCGCCCAACCATTGATATGGAATATTTGCCAAATCATCCTTGCGTGTATCAGCATTATCTTCTGGAATGATTCCATTTTCCCGACCAAAAACGCCAAAACGATTTGGGTTTACACTTGCAGGATCTATGCCTAATTGAGAAAGGAAGCTTCTATCGACTTTATAAACTCCCTCTGTTGCCGTAGAGACTTTATACCAATCACCATTGGAAAGTACAGAGTTGTTTGCATAATCCAATTGCTTTGTCTGCACCTTAGGATCAGGCAGCGCCGTAGTATTTAAATGGAAGGATTGCAAACCTTCTACTTTTCCAGTGGCTGCATTATAACGAAGCGGAAAAACTTCAACAACAATAAATGCCTTTCCCGCCGCGAATTGCTTTTTGGTGCGAACAACAGGAATACTAGACATTTCAGGCAACCACTTTGGTGACTGAACTTTTAAAGGAACATAAACAGCATTTTGTAGTTTAATATTCAATGTCTGGTTGGTACCACATGCAATTTTGGTTATAAATACAGGCACATTCAGATATTGCGCCGACCAATCAGCTCCTTTAAAACGCCAAGATTCTATTTTAGATCCGTCCGACTTCACATATACTTGTGCGATTGTGTCCCATTCCAACTGATAGTGATATGACTGTGCTACTACCTTTTCTGAGAAAAAGCTGTTTAGCAACAAAGTGCTAATAATTAATAGTAAGCCTGTCTTAAAATTTGACATATAGGTCGGCAAATAAATCTATACTTTTGTACGGACTTCAAATCTAACGCAAAAGTGAGGTAAAATATTGTGTAGAGCAGTAAAAATATTATTTCGAAATGTTAAAGTATTACTACTAATACTTGGAATGACATTTTCTGCGCGTGCTCAAGATTTGCGTTTTAGCCAGCTTTTTGGCTCTCCGCTTTATCTAAACTGCGCTACGGCAGGTATTCATGGCCAAAATAAATGGACTGCACACTATCGTAATCAATATACAGGTCTTGGCTCCTATGTATCTTACGCGAGCTCATTTGACGCATATTTTCCGAAGCTGCATGGAGGTATAGGCTTGCAAGTTGTTCATCAAGATCAATTCAATCGAATTTTTCAGCAAGAAGGTGTTTGGCTTTCCTATGCTTATCAAACACTTATTTCTAACAAAGTACGTTTGCATGGAGGCTTGGAGGCTGGATACGAGACTTTCAACGTTGATTTTTCTAAGCTGACTGTCTTACAACAAATAGACCCTTTAAGTGGACAAGTGAATGGCTCCGTTTTTAATTATGAGTCAATTGCCAACTTACAATCGCGCGGTAAAATGGATATTGGTGCCGGCATTCTGGCAGAATACAAAGACGGCTTTTTGGGTATCGGACTTAAACATTTAGATCAAAGTGGTTGGGGCTGGGAGAAAAAACTAGCGACGCCGATATTAATGGATTTTCATGGTTCATACCGTTTCCATCCGCCTAAATCATTACACAGTACAAGTTGGGGAATTGCACCATTTTTTGATTTTAACTCGCAGCTGAAGATGAAAAAATTATCCTTAGGTGTGATGGGTGATATTGGTGGGTTAAATATTGGTTTGAGCCTTAGAAATACAGTATTTCAAGGTGATGGGTGGAATCTGTTTTTGGGGTGGAATAATGGAAATTGGCGAATAAATTACTCATTCGAGCAAGTGACTGCAACAAAATGGAATGCTCCTCGTATAGGGCATGAATTATCGTTAGCATATAGTTGGGAGAATCAAAAGAAAAGTGTGGGTGCTATGCCATATGCCAATGAAAAAGGACAGCCAAGCAGATTACGTTGCCCTAATTTTTTTAAATAGAGTTGATTTTTAGGCAAAAAATTCTATATTTGCCATAAGATATACTATAAACCGTTGAACAAGATGAAAAAATCGTTCATGAAAATCCATTGGCTATTCGCAAGCATCACTGCTGTTGCGCTTTTAAGCTCATGTGGTGGTGACAAACCGGTTTCAACCGGAACTGGTTGGGCTATAAACGACCCAAAATGGGGTGGCTTTGAATCAAAAGCATATCCTGGCCAAGAAACGGGTCCAGGATTGGTTTTCATCCAAGGAGGTTCCTTTAAAATGGGTGCTGTTGAGCAGGACGTTGCTTACGAATTCAATAATATTCCGCGTCGTGTAACGGTTTCTTCGTTCTACATGGATGAAACAGAGGTTTCAAACGAAATGTACTTGGAGTATCTCTATTGGACACTTCGTACTTATGGAGGAACATATCCTGAAGTTTATCGTAAGGCTTTGCCAGATACGTTGGTTTGGCGTAACAAAATGGCTTATAACGAGCCATTTGTCGACAACTACATGCGTCATCCTGCTTACCGTCAGTACCCTGTTGTAGGTGTTTCTTGGTTGCAGGCTGTTGATTTTTGTAAATGGCGTACCGATCGTGTGAATGAAATGATTTTGATTCGTAACGGCATTTTGAATGTTAATACGCAACAAAAGGACGCGGATAACTTCAACTCAGAAGCTTATTTAGTGGGCCAATATCAAGGTGCTGTAAAAACACCAATGCGCGACTACAATCCTGACAACGGAAACGGAATGGGACAACGTGGTGTTCGTATCGAAGATGGTATGTTATTGCCGGAATATCGTTTACCTACCGAAGCTGAATGGGAATTTGCTGCTTTAGCGTTGATTGGTAACAATCCAGCAAACGGCGAAGAGAATAACTTGCATGGTAAAATGTATCCTTGGAATGGTTATAGCTTGCGTGATCCAGGTGCTATGGGTACAGAATGGCATGGTGCAATGTTGGCTAACTATAAGCGTGGTGTCGGTGATTATATGGGGGTTGCTGGAGGTTTGAATGATAACGCAGAATTTACCGCTCCTGTTAAAGCATATATGCCGAATGATTACGGCTTATACAATATGGCTGGTAACGTAGCGGAATGGACAGCCGATGTTTATCGCGCATTATCGCCACTTGATGTTGCAGATTTGAACTCCTATCGCGGTAACGTTTTTGCGACCAAATCACTAGATGAAGAATTTAAGCCTGTAGAAAAAGACAGCTTAGGTCATATCACCTATCATGCAATTAAAGATTCTGAAGCTATTGGTCGTCGTAACTACCGTACTGCAAACAACATCACTATTGGAGAGGAAATGGACTCTACTTCTTTCTCTAAAGTTATGTACTACAAGAGTGATGCAAAAGCACGTGATACGGACCCTTGGAATGACAAGTCGTTGATTAACAACAATGCACGCGTATTCAAAGGCGGTTCTTGGAATGATGGTCCTTTCTTCCTAGCGCCAGGCAATCGTCGCTTCTTATCTGAAGAAAAATCAACTTCTTTCATCGGATTCCGTTGTGCCATGACGCATTTCGGTTCTCCTACCGGAGATCAGGTTCCTGCAGGAAAATCCTATAGAAGCAACAAAAAGAAATAATTTTAACAAAATATTGAAATGCCCTTCCATTTGGAGGGGCATTTTTATTTTGAATAATTTGTATCTACCTCAGTTTGCGCTTATCTTTGAGGCAGACAAACTTTAACCTCATGAAAAAAATATTAAGCGTTCTAATCGCTACCTTCATGTTTCTTAGTCTTACTAAGAGTAGTGCCCTTGCACAAGACGACTACTTAAATGACTTGATCAATATGTGGAATAACCACAAATATGAAAAGGTCTATACCCCTCTAAAGGACTTTAAAGCCTCAAAAAAAATCACTGGCGATTTTGAAATCGACTACATGATAGCAAGTAGCTTGAGTCGTATGGGCGGAGATCCTGCAATTGTTCATGAATTGGTTGACGGATTATTGAAGGAATATACTTTCTCAAAAGATGATGAAGCATATGTTCGTTCTTTATATACTTGTGATCATTATGTTGGAGGAAAAGTAGCACGCATTGATGGTGAAAGCATAGCGACTAGAGGTTCTAAAGGAAAATCAAAAAATCTCCCAAAAGTAACAGGAAAAGGAACTGGTCAATTACCTACAGAAACAGCTAGCGCAGCAGCAACTACAACAGCAACTACAACAGCAACTACAACAGCAACTACTCCAGCCGATACGAAGGCTAGTGATAAAAAAGAGCCTGCCACCACTGGTAAAGACGTAAAACCTGCTACAGTAAACAACTGTCCCGATATAATTCGTAATCCTAAGATTCCGCAAATCGTTCGTGGTAATCAAGTAATAACTGTTAAGCCAGGATATACCTATATCGTACGTAATGATTCAACTTTCATTATCCCACCTCCAGGTAAAAAATAATTCCATAAAAAAAGCCGATTGAAAAATCGGCTTTTTTTTATGCATTAGTATATCTATTAATTTATTTAGAACTTTCCCCCAAGTTATGCGTACATTTAATAATGCAAAACAATTGGGAAGATTTATATCAAAGTGGTAAACGCTATGTCGACAATCGTATAGAATATACAAAATTAAGTACGGTTGGCAGCTTAGCCAACTTAGGGGCAAATTTAACCTTTGCCATTATCTTAATTTGTCTTTTAACTTTGATATTTATTTTCTTAGAGTTTTTACTCACTTGGAGTGTTTATGCAGTGACAAAAGATTTGCAGCAAGCCGCTATATACACCCTAGGATTCAATATTCTCTTATTAGTGTTATTCATATCTTGGCTTAGAGGCCCTGTTCTACGGATGTTGAAAAACTTATTCACTCGCGTATTGCTCAATCAACTACAAAACGAAGGAGAAGATGAAACGAATTAAGACATATGCTGATTTATTGCAGCGGAAGGAATATTTGGAGACAGAGAAAGTATTTATTGAAAAAGAGATTCATGGACAAATTCGTGATTTATCTCATTCTGGTAATTGGTTTGTGTCTGGTATAAAACTATTAGGAAGCACCTTTAAAGACGCGGAAAGCAGTCCTTTCATCGCAATTACAGAAGGCCTTATTCATCTATATAGAGAATTCCGAGGCGGTAAAATAGACCCTAACCAAAGCATTATAGAACATTTTATAGAAATGCTCAAAGGACACAAAGTAGCTCCTCATAAGGCAACACATAAGAAAACGGACAAACATTCGCATGAATAGCTCGGTTTTCAGGTATAAAAAAAGGCGTATCAATTGATGCGCCTTTTTTTATACTATTAGCAGTGTTTAATAGCGATCTAATTTGGTTAGTTCGGTACGAATTGCTGTGGCCGTTGTTTTAGCGAATGTGATCACATCGCTAGGGTTTTCTGATGTAACCTTAATTTCTTTAATGGATAAATATTGTTCTTTACCTTTATCAGCCCCTTTTTCAGCAAGACCGACAACGGTTACGATAGTTCCCATAGGGACATTAGCGGTGTATTTACCATGGTAATATGCAAAAGGAATGACAGCATTAGCGCCTTTAACTACAGCGCACAATGAAGCTCCTAATGTAGAATCGGTAGAGATAGTTAGTACCGTAGTAGGATCTTGGGCGATGGTACGCTGACAAGAAACCCAACCCAAATGGTTTGATTCAACGGTATTCCAGCCTTCATTCGCCTCTTGTTCTTCAAATGCTTTCTTATATCCTCCAAGAGTCGCTTTTACTTCTTTAGGTGGAAGTTCTGGTAAGGTCCAATTTAGGTGGCCATCTAGGGTATCGATGATATAGCCTTTCATACCGCGCGTTGGAATTTTTTTATTTTTCTGTACGAATTCAACGGTAATAGCACGGCCTGGCGCGAGACGTAAAACATCATCTTTATAAATGACCGTTACTTGAACAGCACCAGTCGCTTCCATTACAGTTTTATCGTACACATTCGATAAATTGTTTTGAATAAAGTCAGAACGCTTATAGAGTTCACGCACTTGAATTTCTACTTTGTCTTTAATTATATTACCATCAAAGTCGACCAAGGATTGCTTTGGAATGGTAATGATCGTACCTGAGGTGGTTGTTACGGTAATTTCATATTTCGCATTTTCCTCTTTGAAGGATTGCGCTTTACGTGCTAAGGTTTTAAATATTGGCGACTGCCAGTAAGGGATTTCGATTTTAGGTTCTACTTTCTTAAGCTTTTTAGTCTTGGCTTTAGTATTACTTTCTTTCTCTGTATCTGTATCGGTAGTTGCAGCATCAGACGTAGAATTTTCCGTACTTACATCATTTTTATGTTGAGCTGCGTAAGTTCCTGCATTATTAAAAAGTTGCGGTACACGATAAGACCCAGTACCGCCCTTATGTTCAATGATCATAATGATGGTATTGGCTAAACTAGCTGCATTAGGATCATCGGCATATTCAGAGAGTTCGGTTAAAACAACACCCACTCTTTTCGGATTGACCATACCAGTATCGACCAAATATCGATCGAGGGCAAAAGAGCGTAATTCAGCCAAACGTTTTTGTTTATTAGATACTAGCTTTTCAGAAGGATAAGCATATAACGTTATTTGACGAATGCTAGAATCATTTGCAGCGGGCACTTTACTTAAAAAGCGATTCCAGTTTTCTGCATCAAGCGACAATTCATGCGGAGCATAATAGAGATACAAGGTATCATTTCCTTTAGCCAAAACAGCTGTAAAACAGAAGGCGAGGAATAAAGAAAGTAAAGACTTTTTCATAAGTACTTTTAGAGTATATGCGAAAATAACAAAGGATTTCCACATATGCGGTAGCGAGGTCGACAAATAATTCCTTTAATAAGTGTGGATTACTTGTAAACTTGCACGATTCCTGCTTATTTTTGTGTTATGACTAGACCTGTACGCGTTCGATTTGCGCCATCCCCAACGGGAGGCCTTCACATAGGAGGTGTTCGCACTGCCCTATTCAATTACTTGTATGCGAAGAAGCTCGGAGGTAAATTTATACTCCGTATAGAAGATACTGACCAGACGCGCTTTGTAAAAGGAGCAGAAGAATATATTATAGAAACATTGAAGTGGTGTGGTATTGAGCCTGACGAAGGAGTTGGCTATGGTGGGGAATATGGTCCTTACCGTCAAAGTGAGCGTAAGCCAATGTATCGTCAATATGCAGAACAACTTGTGGAAGCGGGTTATGCGTATTATGCATTTGATACTCCAGAGGAGATAGAGGCCATGCGTGAGCGCTTGAAAGCTGGTGGTAATCCTGCTCCGCAATATAATTGGGCGGTGAGAGAGTATATGAAAAACTCTTTGACATTACCTTCTGACGAAGTGAAAGCGCGTTTAGCGGCCGGAGAGCCTCACGTAGTTCGTATTAAAATGCCGCGTAAGGATGAAGTGAAATTTCATGATTTAATTCGTGGATGGGTTAGTTTTCAAACAGCGCAAGTGGATGATAAAGTTTTATTGAAGGCGGATGGAATGCCGACCTATCATTTGGCGGTAGTCGTGGACGATTATTTGATGGAGATTACGCATGCATTCAGAGGAGAGGAATGGTTGCCTAGTGCTCCGGTACATATCTTATTGTATAAGTATTTGGGATGGGAGGAGAAAATGCCTGAGTTTGCGCATTTGCCATTGATTTTAAAACCGGACGGTAATGGTAAGTTAAGTAAGCGCGATGGCGATCGTTTAGGTTTCCCTGTATTTTCACTCGACTGGCATACGGCCGATGGTACGCTTCAGACTGGCTTCCGCGAGCGCGGGTTTTTACCGCAAGCCTTGATTAATTTCTTGGTATTACTTGGATGGAATCCTGGCGTGGCGCACGAGATTTTTTCATTAGATGAAATGATACAATTGTTTGATATTGCTCGTGTACATCAAGCTGGTGCGAAATTCGATTTCGAGAAATGTAAATGGTTTAATCATCAATATGTGCAAATGCAGAGTGCTTCGGCCTTAGCAGATGCCACCGTTCCTGTATTAGCAGCTAAAGGGGTGCAAGTAGAAAGAGCCTATTTAGAACATATTTGCAGTTTGGTGAAGGAGCGTTGTACATTTATGAGTGATGTATGGGACAATGCTTTCTTCTTCTTCGAAGCCCCGAAAGAATATGATTTTGACGCAGTTCGTCCGAAATGGAATGATACTAAAAAAACATTCTTTACTTCATTTGTTGAGCGAGCAAAAACAATTTCAACTTGGGACAATGCTAGTATCGAAGCTTGTTTTAAGGGCTTAGCAGAGGAAATGGGGATCAAGGTTGGGGAAGTTCAAATGCCGATGCGCATCATGCTTTGCGGTGGCAAATTCGGGCCTCCTGTTTTTGAAATTGCAGCAACCATTGGACAAAAAGAAAGTATAGAAAGAATAGAAAAGGCGAACAGTTTGTTTTAAATTTATAATCAAATATTACTGATTATGAGGTACCTTATACTTGTAGCTGGATTGTTTTTACTATTTATTACAGACACTGCTTGCAGAAAGAAAACTACTGTGACGCCGGTCGACTCATTCTTTGTACATTATTGGCGAATTGATAGTGCAAAAACGACTCTTATGGAGACCCGTACGCAATCCTTTATTTTAAGCAATGTCAGCACATCAGATCCAGCATTTAAAAAAGTAGTTACTTATAAAACCACCAATGTTGCACCGGTGAGTTATATGGTGATTTCGCAAAATCTCGACAACACGTATACAATAAGCCCGTATTTTAACTACTCCAAAGGTAAAATTACAACCTCAACGTCTACTTTTACAAAATACGAAGGCAAGTCCTTAAATGCGAATGGTACTTGCCAATTTCAGGAGTTTTTAACGGTTCAGACTTTCTAGTAAATCGTTCGTTAAGAAGGCGTCTCGCATAATTGCATCCGCCATCATACGTCCGTTACTTGTTAGGCAAATGCGCTGGTCATTTTGAAAAGCATTTTGTGCAAGTATGGCATTACTCATTTGGGTTTGAAAATAATCACGCACCTTTCTGCCGAATTTATTTTCAATCAAATTTAAATTGCAGCCTTTGGCAGTACGTAATCCGATCATCACCATTTCATTATACAAATCAATGTCGGACAATATTTCGGCTTCTTCAGGCAAGCGACCTTCAGTTATTTCCTTTATATAAGATTGATTGTTCGCAATATTCCAACTTCTACGTTGCATACCATCGAAGGAATGGGCTGATGGACCAAGGCCCCAATAGGCTTCGCCTTCCCAATAGGCGCTATTATGAATGGCTTGAAAATCCTGTTTGGCGAAATTTGAAATTTCATAATGATCAAAGCCCGCATCAGAGAGTATTTCAACTAAAATTTGATATTGTTGAACAGTAGCATCTGGCAAAGGCGCTGCTTTTTCTTTAAGACGAATGGATTTATAAAGTGGTGTATTCTCTTCGACAGTGAGTGCGTAAGCGGAGATATGTGGGACATTCAATTCAATGGCTTTTTGCACGTTTTTTGTCCACTGCTGCTCGCTTGCGTTAGGAACGCCGTAAATAAGATCAATACTGATATTTTCAATCCCTGCATCTTGAGCTGCTTTGACCGCATATTCTGCTTGTGAGGCGTTGTGTGCACGATGCATGAATTGCAAATCGTCTTCGAAGAAAGACTGAATACCGATACTGAGGCGGTTGATACCCAGCTTGATTAAGTCTTTGACATACGACGTGCTTAAATCGTCGGGATTCGCTTCTAAAGTGATTTCAGGAGTAGTATTGAAAGAGATTTGCTCTTGAATTGGACGGATAATTTTTTCCAATTCGTTAGCGGCTAATAAGGAGGGGGTTCCACCACCGAAATAGATGGATTGAAGGGGCTGCTGTTCTTGAATAGATTTTTTCTTGAGCTCGAATTCAGCGGCTATTGCCTCTACTAATTCGCTTTTGTAACGGAGCGAGGTAGCGAAGTGGAAATTGCAATAGGCGCACGCTTGTTTACAAAACGGAATATGAACATAAATACCAGACATAGGCACAAAGATAAACTTCATTAAAAGAGAAATGGAAAAATCGTGAAATCATTGTATTTTTAGGGTCTAATAATTACAACTATGCAATTTCCAGACAACTTACGTTACACAAAAGAACACGAATGGGTGAAATTAGAAGGCAATACTGCTACAATTGGTATTACTGAATTCGCACAAGGTGAATTAGGCGATATCGTTTATGTAGATATTCCGAGCAAAGGAAAAACACTAGCTGCAGATGCCATCTTCGGTACAGTAGAAGCGGTTAAGACTGTAAGTGATTTGTTCTTGCCTATGAGTGGTGTTGTGGCTGAGGTGAATGGCGGTTTGGATGCAGCTCCAGAATCTGTAAACAAAGATCCATATGGTGATGGTTGGATGATTAAATTGACAGTAGCAAACCCTGCTGAATTCGACTCATTGCTTACAGCAGAAGCATACAAAGCATTAATTGGTCATTAATGTATGATTAATCGCAAATCACTCCCCTTCTATACGTGGGCGCTTTTGATTGCGGTTTTATCACTAATGCCAACAAATCAGTTACCAGACCCTAAAATCACAAACTTTGATAAGGCAGTACATTTAAGTATGTATGGCTTATTGACCTTGTTTGCAAGTTTAGCTTTTGGTAATCAAGATAAAAATAGATATTTTAAAATTGCCCTTTTCAGCGCTCTCTATGGCTTCGGCTTGGAGTGTTGTCAAGGGCTTTTTTGTACCTACCGTAGTTTCGATTGGTGGGATGCTTTTTATAATGGATTAGGTGCTATTCTTGGCGTTGTCCTATACAGTAGTTTTGAACGCATAAGAAAGAAAAAAGGCTAAGAATATTATCCTTAATTTTAGGCTATGGATAAAATTCTTGCCTATCAAATATTAGATAATTCACTATCGAGGTGGATCATTTTTTTTGCATTTGTACTTTTAGCCTACTTTTTCAAAAAGTATATTTCGCAATTACTCAGTGCAATCGTTTATAAGCTTTTCAGAAGATTAACTTCAGAAAACGAAGCAAAGAAGTTTCATTATTTAATGCATAAGCCATTTGAATGGTTTGTCGTTTATACCAGCGTTTACTTCGCTTTTAAAGCACTACACTTTCCTGCAAGTTTGCAAGAAATGGCACGAGAAGAAGTCGACCTCAGCTTCCTATTACACGCCATTTACAGAGCGATTGGCTATGGAATTAATACTTGGATTATCTGGAGAATCATCGACTTTTTAGCTTTTATATTTTATCAAAAGTTTTCAGAAAACAATCGTCATGTTGATCGACAGATTGTACCTTTCTTCAAAGACAGTATAAAAGTGTTGGTGGCGGTAGTTACGATCATTATAAGTCTGCGATATATATTCAACCTTAATAATACTTCTATCCTTTCAACTATTGGATTTTCAGCTGTTGCCATTGGCTTGGCGTTGAAGGAGACCATTGAAAATATATTCGGTTCATTCACTTTACTATTAGACAAGCCATTCATTGTCGGAGACACCATTCGCTTTAATGGCATAGAAGGAACAGTTGAAAAAGTAGGCTTTAGGTCTACCAAACTTAGGACCTTAGATAAATCACTCATAAGCGTACCTAACAAACAGTTAGTAGAAGGACTTCCAGATAATTTAAGTGGCAGATTATGTCGCAGACATGAGATTACATTTTATTTAAGCGTGAATAGTAAGAGTGATTCAGTAAAAAAACTTCTGCAAGAGATAGATCGACTGTTAAAGAGCCATACTTTAATAAAAATCGAAAAAGCGCCTTATTTAAAATCTATAAGCTTAGACGGTTTAGAGATTTGGGTAGCCTTCACATTAGAAACCGCTGAGAGTACTGTTTTCAATGCCACCAAAGAAGAAATACACCTGGCAATATTACGATTCATAGAGCAAGAAAATTTACAACTAAACGAGCGACATTAAAACAGAATTATGCGTAAAATCGGTCTATTACTTTATTTTATACTGAGCCTAACCATAACGGATTTAACGGCGCAAATTCACCCGAATGTATTAAATCATTTAGGCAGTTTACAGGCAAGTATGCCTGGAAATTATGTTTTATTGGTAAAGGCAGATCCTGCCATTTTACAACAAAAACTACTTGCTTTCGGAGGGCGCATTCGCTATTCTATCAACGATATTTATTCAGTAGAAGTGCCTATAAGTAATTACCAATCTTTTCTAAAAGGTGAATGGTTTACGCAAGCCGAGCATTTCTATCATCAAGGGAAATTATTAGATGATCAAAGTAGAATTAATAGCAATGTAAACAATGTAACTTCTGGAGCTGCCCCATTAACGCAAGGTTATGATGGAAGTAATGTAATAGTGGGCATAATGGATTCTGGATTAGATTTCAATCATCCTGATTTTAAACGTAGCAATGGAAATAGTAGAGTACGTTATTTATGGGATCAAACAAAGGCTGGCGTAGGAACAGCACCTGGTCCGTATAACTATGGAAGAGATTGGGATAGTGCAGCGATCAATGCAGGAATATGTACGCATAGTCCGAATTTGAATTATTTTGGTCATGGCACCGGCGTAACTGGAATTGCTGCGGGTAATGGGCAACAGCGCAACAACTATCGCGGAATGGCGCCCAATGCAGATATTGTTTTCGTTGCAATCGACTTTAATGGAGCGAGTGGAAATGATTTTATTACCTGTGTTTTAGATGCGGCAAATTATTGTTTTAGTAAAGCGGCTTTGTTAGGTAAGCCGTGTGTTATTAACGCGAGCTTGGGCACCTATTCAGGAGCGCACGACAATATTGACTTGGCGACACAAGCAATGGAAGGTCTATTGACAGCTCAAAGTGGACGGGCATTCGTGGCGGCAGCTGGGAATGCAGGTGGAAATAAACTTCATCTAGGCTATACCATTCCAACGAATGATTCAGCATTCACGTGGTTCAATTCATTTTCAATAGGCGGCGGTCAATACATTACTTATTTTGAATTATACAGTGATTACGCGCAGTGGGATAATTCACAATTTTCAATTGGTTGTGACTATGTGAACGGAGGAATAGTTTCAAAGCGAGGCAAAACGAAATGGCTTAATGCCTTGAATGACTACTCTATGGGCAGTTTGCAGAATAGCTTACGCTATGATACGATTCGCAATATAAATGGGAAACGAATGGGTATCGTAGAAAGTTATATAGAAAAACAGAATGGTCGTTACTTCGAATATATCGGGATTTATGTTGATTCGATCACTAATTATACCTGGCGTTTTAGCACGAAAGGTACAGGTAAATTCGACGTATGGAGTCATCCTAACTTTACTGGAACTTCACTTATTAGAAGTAACATTCCGACTCCGGTACAATATTCAGAAGTAGTTAAATATAAGTTGCCAGACACAACTCAAACGATTGTAGGCTATTGGAATTGCTCTCCGAAAGTTATTAGTGTTGGAAATTATTTAAATCGTAATCAGTTTCCAATTTTCACTGGCGGAGTAAACAATTGTGATGCAAATATCGTTGGCAAAATTTATCCTACTTCTAGTATGGGACCAACGCGAAATGGATTAACTAAACCAGATATTTCAGCACCAGGAGAATGGACCATGTCGGCCATAGATTTATATTGGATTAATTGGGCCAAAACAAATAACCCGACTAGTGTGTATGTTGACACACTACATGGCCCCATGAAAGGGACATCCGCGGCTTCTCCTGCTGTATGTGGAATTATTGCCAACTACCTTCAAAAGAATCCGACAGCAAATTGGAATCAGATTAAAACAGCCATTACTACTTGTCGCAAGACGGATATATATACCGGAGTAGTCCCAAACAATTTATATGGTTATGGCAAGGTAGATGCTTTTCAATTCTTGAATTGTGAAGGTTGTACAAATAGCAGCTCTGCCAATTATAACCCCTACGCGCAAATAAATAATGGATCGTGTATTACTTCACAAGTTCCGAGCAATGACCAAGCATGTAATGCATGGAATTATTCTTCGAACAGTCCGAAAGTAGGCAATAGCACGCAAGTTTCAGCATATGATAAAGGGGCGAGCATTTTAGGAGGACTTATTAATTCACCCACATCCAATCCCCCATCAGGACCCAACCTCGTTTATTTTGACGGGAACACAGCAGGGGCAGGAAATGCAGGAATTAATGAGGCGAACAGCACTTGCGGAACAACTAATTCACCCATAAAAAGTGTTTGGTTTAAATGCGTCATCCCGAACATGGGTAGTACAAGTTTAACTTTTAGAAGTAACTATTCAACTACTAATTTCAATACAATTTTAAATGCATATATACTCAGCAACAACAGCTGTGGAAGCCCGGTATGGAATAATATTGGATGCAGTAATACAGGGATCCTATCGATAAGTTCGATTACCCTTGCAAGCTATTTGGGAGAAACATTATACATTCAATTGCAAGGTGAAGGAATTAATGCGAGCGGGAATTATCGTTTAAGTATACAAGCCAATGCACCAAGTCTAGCCATATCAGCAAATAACACCTCGAATTTAACGGTGCAAATACCCTCTATTACAAATTGCAATGGCATTCAATTATATTGGCGATTAGCAGGTACAAACGGTTATACTTATACTAATCTATCACCTTCAATAAGTACGTATACAATTAATAATTTACAATCGGGTGCTAACTATCAAATCTGGGCTAGGTATAATAGCAATGGACAAGCATTTTTTAGTCAAACAGTGAATGCAAGTACTGTCGCCGGATGTTCAAATATTGCAGTCTCTCCAACTGCAAGTGCAGTGTTGAATCATTGTGGGCAGGTAAATGTAACATGGCCTTCACACCCACTTGCGATGACTAATTTAGGGTACCGTCTTTATTGGTCAAAAGTAGGAAGTTCGGGATACAGTGTTACAGCCTTAACAAATCCTGTTTACACAATAACAGGATTAAACATTAACGATAATTACACTATATGGTACAAGGTACTTTGCACAGGAGGCGCACAAGTTGTATCGAGTTCGACATCCTACCAAACATGTAACGGAGCTGCAAGAATGTCGCAAGAAGATTCTAGCAGCATGCAGAACATTATCAGCGGCAGCTATCAGAACTTAAGCTTCGAAGCGGTTGATATACGGGAAGTAGCGCTCTCCACCGAGCCTATCGAAATTAATAAGCAAATCGAAACGATTCAGATTAAAGGCTTGAATTCAGAAACCAGTGAAAACAAATTAAATTTTTCATTAAATCCAAATCCAAGCTCCGATCAACTGAATATCTATTGGAACGAACTTTACTCTAATACAACCAAATTGACTATAATTGATATAACGGGTAAAGCGATTTCAAGCAAAGAAATTCCAGCGAATTTAAGTACAGCAGAATTTGAAGTAACAAATTACCCTAATGGGATCTATTTAATCAGATTTGAAAATGGTAATCGGAATGGTACTTCAAAATTTATTGTGCAACACTAAACAATAAAAAGAGTTCTTATTGCGTTTAATTCCCATGAGAGCAGTGGGAATTCTAATTTTATTGGGTCTAATTTTTTTGAGTGTTCATAATATAAATGCGCAAAACATAATTCTTGATGAGCATTTCAACATCGATAACAAATCACAATTCTTTGGAGATACCGTTAATTATGAAATCAATACAGCAAAGCAACTACAGTTAAATGGGTATAGCTATGCAGACACTGCGCACCTTTGGCATACATTAACAGATAGTACTTGGCAAGAACAACAGTTATGGGTTAGTTTAAAATTTTCTCCTTCTGCTACCAATCAGCTGCGATGGTATTTGGCTTGTAGTTCAAGTAATGAAGGCGACAGTACCTTTTCAGGGTATTATATAGAAGTTGGTGAAAACGGGAATAACGATACTTGGCGTTTACAAAAGAGAACAGGGAATACGGTAAAGACATTAATAGCCGGCAAAACAGGCTTGTTATCCAAGAGTACGAATACATTTAGACTAAGAGCGAGGCACTGCAATAACTATTGGGCAATAAGTATCGATAGCTTAGGTAGTCATCAATTCGAATTGGGTAATTCAGTTTTAGATACGCTTAATTTTCAAGTACAATTTTGTGGTATTCAATCTATCTATACAAGTACGCGAGCGAAACTATTTTATTTTGACGATTGGTATATTGGAGATAGTATCCTAGACTTTCAAGCGCCTTATATCACAGCCCTCTCCTATTTAAGACCATCTGAAATTGTGACTACATTTTCAGAAAGTGTAAAGAAAGAATCCGCGTTAAAGAACAACTTTCGTATTGACGGGATTGCAGCAGATACTGTTTTTAGAGACAACGTGGACTTCGACAAAATACACGTGTATAGCCCCTTCAAATTAGCTAAGGGACTTCATTTTGTATTTGCGTCGAATATTATTGACGAAGCCGGGAATGGTATGCAAGGAATGAATATACCTTTGAATAATACGGAGGCAAATTATCAAGATGTTGTAATTAGTGAGTTTTTGCCAGATCCCAGCCCGAGTATTGGTTTACCAAACACTGAATTCATTGAACTATATAATCGATCAGAAGACAGTTTGAATCTCACAAAATTCTATATCGGAGACAGTAGTCAATTAGTAAGAATCGAAACAGATTATTGGTTACATAAAAACGAATATGTAATACTATGCGCTAATAATACAAGTAAGCTGTTTCAGCAGAAAAATTGTATTGAAATCAATCCGTTTCCAACATTAAATAATACTGGCGATAAAATCATTTTATTAAATGCTGATAGTAGTCTATTAGATATGGTTGCATACGAACAAAGTTTTTATCTGGATGAATTTAAAAGCGAGGGGGGATTTAGTATAGAACGTTTAGATCTTGCACATCCATGTGCATCCAAATCCAATTGGTGTGCCAGCAAAGCTAGTAAGGGAGGCACTCCAGGACTTGTAAACAGCCAACAAATATTATTGAGTCCACATGAAGAATTTAAGGGCGTACATGGGCAAATTAATAATTCACATGAAATCAGTATCGTGTTGAATGAATCTATTCGCGCTGATCGCACACAGGAAATAAAAGCGGTATGTTGGCAATTGCAAGACACCTTGAGAAACGTAAATTATAACTATAAGTATCCGAATATAATCACCTTTAATACGGTTGAACAATTAGATACAACATCAATTTATACGATACGTATACTTGGGGCCTTAAATTGTTATGGACAAAGCATCTCTGCTACAGAGAGATTAGATATTGGTTATGGATTTGAAGCGGATAGCGGAGAATTAAACATTAATGAAATACTATTTAACCCAAAACCGGGCGACAATGATTTTTTAGAATTATTTAATAGTAGTTCAAAGTGCTTAGATCTTCACAAAATAAAAATCGGAAAACTATCTGCAGGAATTGTCGAAACTTATTATGGTTTAGTGGATAATACTAGAAATATTCTACCTGGGGAGATTATATGCTTGAGCAAGGACCCTGAAATAACCTGTGCTAACTATACACATCACAATAAAAAAAATATTATTCCATATGCTTCAATTTGCAGCATGAACGATGATACGGACCGTATAGTTATGATTAATAGACATGGTCATAAAATAGAAGAAATCGCCTATCATGCGCATTGGCAACACCCCTTGATTAATGATGTAGAAGGAGTCGCATTGGAAAGACGTGATTACAAAATTTCCGGTTTACTGGCAGAAAATTGGGCAAGTGGCGCAGCGAATGATAATTACGGCAGTCCTGGACTTGAAAATGCAGCTTCGATAGCTAAAAAGTATCAAGACAGCAGCGAAGACTGGATTATTTACCCAAAGGTGATAACGCCTAACGGAGATGGCCTTGACGACTATCTTTTTCTTAAAAAGAAAAGCAAAAAGGACAATTTAATTGGAGAAATTAAAATTATAAACGAGAATGGTGAACTAATCAAAACCATCTGTGGCCCCCAGACCATATCAAACCAAGAATGGTTGATATGGAATGGGTTGACAGAAGATTGCAGGGTGGGTCCAACAGCAATCTATTACGTCTGGATACGATACGGAGAATTAAATGACAAAACAAAAAACACTTTAATTCCATTTTTCGTAAACAGCACTAAGAACTTCTAAAGGCTATTTCATGATACGTCTTTACGTGCTGACCTAAGAATACACGTGCATAAATCCGTAAAACAGCTAATTCCAAAACAATAAACGTAATCGAACTAATAACGAGCAAGAATGTTTGATTCGTTTCTATTTCGCTGAATAATAAATCATACCCTAAAAATGTAGGAGAGATCGGAAATCCAATCATCGTTAATGCGCTTATGAGAAAAGCAAGTGCATATCGAGGATGTTCATACACATGACCATGAAAAGCGTTTAAATTAACTGAGTTTTCTATCGATTGCACTTTGTATAAAGCGAACCAACCTAAAATAAATGCACCAATCTCACCACTAAAATAAATCAATACTTGAATAGTATCAAACGTATGATTTTGCACGACTGAAAGCATAAAAAAGAGTTGACTTATTGCAATTGCAGTCCACGAAATCAAAGCAGAGCGGCGATTGGTCCAAGCAAAAAATATCAGTATCAACGAGATTAAAGCGAATAAAATTGAAACATATCTCATTTCAAAGCGATCCACACCATAATAGAGTAAACCTGTTACTAGGAGTCCAAATAAGGACAATACCACTAAAATATATTTGTTACCAACAAAAACAAAAGAGGATCCTATCTTCTTAAAAGTCTTCCAAATGCCATGATACCAAAAATAATCGAGGTTAAATTCTTTTACAGAAAGTATGTAAAGTGTATTGCGCAGTCGTTTAGGCAATTTATTTAATATATATTTTTTACTCGGATCATAGTTGTAAAACTGCTGATGAATCAGGTAGCTCATAATAGAAGGTGAAACCAATAATTGATAAACTCGCAACATAGCATTAAGTACAAAATGTACTAAGGCAAGCACTGGCAAACCGAACGCTAATTCAACGAACATTATTCCAATTTGCGCTAAAGAAGAATAGGCAATTTGAGTTTTTGCGGTCGACTGAACAGATCCAGAAAGCGATCCTATTAAGAAACTTAACAGACCTAAACCCGCCAGTACATATCTAAAAGAATCAAGGGCCTGCCAGATAGGCATGGTACGAATCAATAAGAAGACTCCAAGATGTACGCTTAGCGATCCATAGAAGATTGCACTACTAACAGTAGGGCCTTCCATTGCACGAGGCAACCAAGATGAGAATGGAAATTGAGCCGATTTCACGGCAGCAGCAAACAAAAATAGCAATCCAATACTCCAAACGTAATTAGGATGAGCTCCTAACGCAAGGACGAATTTATCGCTATTCAAATCAGTAAACATAATATTGGTATGCATCATATGATGAATAAACCAAACGCCAGCAATCAGGGCAACGTCTCCCATTCTATAAAATGACAAAACCTTCATTGCATTTCGAACAGGGAGGTAGCGATCTCGATAAAATGAAATCAACAAGAAAGAAGCGATGCCAACAATCTCCCAGCCCAAGAAAAATGTTTCAAAATTACCGGATACGCATACTAAGTTTAAACCAATGGAGAATAGTAATAAGTGATTATAAAATCGCTTATAACCACTTTCTCGATGCATATATGTTTTACTCACCTTTGCAATGATAGCCAAGACAAAAAATGAAACAATTCCATAAGTAAGACTTAACTTATCAATAAAGAAATCAACTCCGAAACGAAATTCATTTCTATCGTACGCTGTTAAAAAATGTACGTCCTTAGTTGAAATACGAGAAATTAAAAAAATAATCGCTAAGGAAATATAACCTATTAACTGTACAATAGACATCCCTGTTGCAATTCGCGAAAGGGCTTGCTCTTGATGATTCTTAAACAATAAACTTCCAAGAAAAGTAATTATTGGAAGTAAGAACAAAATATAAACTATGATTTCCATTGAATGTTATTCTCGATTTGATAAATAGGTAAATTTTCAAAAGTTGCATGCGCAATCGCGTTCGTCATCATTTCAGGTGCTTCCTCAAAGAGATGATGTACATTCTCCAAGGCCTTCGCATTCATCGCGTCAGCATGATAATGCAAGAAATGTCCATTGCGATAATAGAAGAACTCCTGCGTTTCAGGATGAAGAGCCATGATATGCACCCACTCGTTTTTATACCATTCATACATAGCGGCGTTGCTTTGAATCACTTTCAAAACAACTTCTGGAAAATGTTCAACCACCACTAATAAACGAACAGGATCATGCGGTTCGATCATTTGCCAAGGCAAGCCAGGGCGAAGATCACCGTCACTGCTATTCGCAACGCCTATTAATCCAACTACATTATGAGGCAATTTTGTGCCACAACCCAATTTTACATTGTCTACACGTGAAAAATAGTACTCGAGATTAATGCCCCCACAAACAACTCCTATTGGCGCCATCACATTCGCCAAATATTTTCCTTCTAAGTCAGTTCGATAATCATATGAATTCAAAAAGGCACGACGATCTAAAAACAAACCGCGTGTGAGCTCTCTCCTACCGACAATACAAAGAGAATTGGTACCATGCCCAAGTTCAGGACGTGGCTCAAATAATTCTACTGAGCGATTATAAATTGCTTGACGAATTTTCTTTATTGGTTGTTTGGTTGAAATAGAAGCAAAACGACGAGAACGTTCTTTTGCATTTAGATCAAGCGCATCTTCAAATGACTGTTTATTGTCTTGATGGACATGCAATTGATTAGCAGGAATTAAATGCTCATCATAATATCCTATAGTGTCGGCAGCCGTATCGTGCATTGATGGTACAAAAACTGTAGTGCTTGGAATCTGAATCCCTTTCAATGCTAATTCATGACGCACTTTAGGATGATTAGCCATTCCAGCAAAAACACGTGCATTCGTTGCTCCAGGACGTCCGCTACAGGCGCCGCAATCATGTGCACCATGATGCGGATTGTTAGCACTCGAACTCCCGTGTGAAACAACATATATTAAATCTGCAAAATTCGATATCAAACCAATCCCGCGTAAGAAGTTTTCGACACGTGTAGTCATTTCCTCAATCGTAAAACCTACTTGCAAATCATATTCTCGATCGTTGACATCTTTATTCTCAATTGTCAGCGTACTTCCTTTTGTCATATGTGAGAAAGCATCAGAGATAGATGGCGTCATCTTCGGCATAAAAATACCTTGCAAAAGCTTCGGTATTGCCAAAGCACCTAGATAAAAAGTACTAAACACATTCGTCTCCAACTTATGTGAACTTGGTGAGAACATGATGTCGGAGTCGTGATGCGTATGCTTGGCAATCTCCTTAACTAGGTACTTAGGCGTAACCGGTGCCGGACAAAGCTTATCTAAAAATTTAGTATCCTGCTGGAGGTAATAGAATTCTACGCCGAAGAACCCTGGTGCACCGAAAGTTATTGCATCCGGTGCAACAAGCTCTAAATGACGACGCAAGGAACACTCGCGTTCATCTATACAAAAAATTGCTTGAAAGCTAGTTTTATCATGTAAAGCGCGTTTACGCTTTAGATTACCTTGAATGCCCACTACTACTTGATCATAGTAATTCCACTCAAACGCATCTTGCCAAATTTTTATTACTTCATCTAATTCAGTTAATGGTGTTTCTGCTAAAATTTCAATCGGCGAGTCTTTCGTTAATGTGGCAATTGCTTTCCAATCATTTCCTAACTCCGCATTCAGTGCATCAACCTCAAGTATTAACTCAAATAGGCAAAGTTCCTTCAATGTAATTGGTCGCTTTACTAATAGTGCGCCAGGATTTTCTGTTAAAACAGCAACCATTCCGCTCCAACCTCTATGACTAAAGCACAAATCATATAAATACTGTTCGTAATAAGACTCATCCCCTACAACACGCGCTAATAATTTTTCAATGGTCAAACTTTCATCCATCAGCATTGCACGAGCCTTAGCTGTTCGAAGGAATGAAGCGCCAGCACTTTGTTCCATAGAACGTATCGCCCCTAAAAACGAATCCGTTTGTTCAGGAAATTCCCAAACAGAAATACCCTGATCTAAGTAGGAGGCTAATATTCGATATAAAAGAGGATGCGTTAATGTATCCAAGTCGATACGATAAGCACTTTTCCAATTGGCTCGCAACAAGCCTATTTTGGAAGGAATGCTTGAATCATACTCTTGATATAAGACTTTCTTCACCCAAGCTTCTAAGTTTTCCTCTCCTTTACGCTCAACGATAATTCGTTCAATAACAGATTCTGTGATTCGACCTTTTTTATAAAGCTCTCTAAATTCTGTCAGTTGCAAGCTTACCTTAAAACCAAAGATTTTTGAGGCTCTAAAAATACCTTCATAAAACTTCATGTTTTGGAAGGCATGTAATGAATTATGGTGCACGAAATCCTTCAAGGTCATCTGCGATGGCAGATAATGCATGATATCATGCAAAGTATGTTCAAAATCGAATGAATGTTTTCCCATGGTATGAATTATAATGCCGTTTGTAGTTGCAGGATAAGTGCTCCCTTTCGCGTGATTAAATCCCCTGTCGATTTGAATATCGGGCGATCTTGATACCCAATGGTAAGTTTAGAATTATGTCCGTCCATTAGTAAATTCAAACCAACTTCATAGAAGTTCATCGGAACCTTTAGCGCAGTATAATAGGATCTTTGCAAAGAAGCATACGGCATGAAGTTCAAGGTAGCAATTTTTTGAGAAAGCTTATAACCTACTTGGGTGTAGAAAGAAGTTCCTGTCCCATATGCAGGAAAACGATTCCCTTGTGCATTTAAAATCGATTTATCAACTGAGCCATTCATTGGGTTCATTGCCCCTGCCATACGAAGATAATTGGCTCCAAAGTCGGTGTACGCAATATCAGCATATACACTTATTGCAGCACCTTTATGTCCAATTGGCGCATCATAAAAATAATCTAATGAAGCAAGCAATAAAGGATGAAAAATAGTATCCCCTTTCGTATCTAATGCCCACATTGCGTTGCGCTGATAGGTAATACCGCCTCCGAATGAACTTACAGTTTTAGACCCTAAATATGTTCCTGCGAAATAGGGCGTTTTATTTTGCTCTTTATCTTTAAACTCATAATTCAAATATGCATTCCATTGCATGTTTGGTGGCTGCGGACTAAACGAAGCCTGCTTCGAAATTGAAACGGATGACGCAATCGGGCTTTTTTGAATATCAAATGGCTGCACCATTGAAACACGATAATTCAATTTACCTAAATACCCTTTTGCATATACACCAAGACGACGAATGAATTGATCTGTTACATCATTCGTTGCTTGGAATTGCAAAGGTGCATCTACTCCCATTATGGTAGAAGCCGCTGGAGAGGAGAAACGAGAAAAACCAACCCAAGAGCTCAAACCGCTACCTAGTGCTAATTTGTCTTTGACTACTTCATAATCTGCGTTTGCATCCATTACATAAAAACCGGTTTGACGATCACTATATGAATGAAAATTATTCAATCCCAACTGAGCATACATGAAAACTTTATCACTTAATTGCGATTGGAACTGCACGCGAAAACGACGTATACCAATATCTAAGCCTTTACTCTTGGCATACCCATTATAAATAGACCCTGGATTCATATCTGTATGACGTAACCAGAACTGCCCTACGGCATTAACTTTCACATAATGAGTATTTTCCGAATTTAATGACCAACTCAAAGGATTATTCGGAGAATTTGTTGCAGAAGCACTCATAACCCCGCATGTAAATAATAAATACATTATTTTTTTTACCACTCTATTTTTCATAATACAAATTATTTTAATTTTCGTGCTGATAAATTATGATTTGACAGCGACTTATGTTGATTCAACCCTATCAATTCTACAGAACCGCCTGTATGTGCATAATCATGCTCAAACAAATGTATATTTTCCATCGCAGAATGATCCAACAAATTGCAATTGCTACAATCAATTTGAATCGACTTACCTCCTTCAATTGCGTACAATTGTTTCTTAATACCCATAAAATTAGAGAACACCGCAGCTTCATTTAAACGTATTAACATAGTATTTTCGTTCAAATCAACCACTTCAACATTGGCTTTAAACGCTCTTTTCAAAGGCTTTCCATTAACTAAATTCACCACAAACTCCGTTAAAATCCCGGCAGCAATTCCAACTAATAAATCAACGCCCAAGGTAAACACAACTGTTACAACAAATACCAACAATTGCTCCTTTCCAATTTGATACGCATGCTTAAACTCCTTAGGATGGGCAAGCTTAATACCAACACCTATTAACAAGGCGCTCAATGCTGCTGTTGGGATTAATTGCAAAACAGGAACAGCCAGTAGCATAAACAAAAGTAAAAACAAACCATGGAAGAAATTGGCCCATCTTGTTTTTGCACCATTGCTAACATTTGAAGAACTACGCGCAACCTCAGAAATCATTGGCAAACCTCCTAGCAGGCCTGATAAAACGTTTCCAGAACCAACCGCTATTAAATCTTTGTTAAAATCTGATTTACGTTTGAAAGGATCTAATAAGTCAATCGCCTTGGCAGTTAATAAGGATTCCAAAGAACCAATGATTGCAAATAAAATCACATATTGAATAAAAGTCCCCATTTGACCAATACCTGCGAAGGATGCATTAAAATGTACTAAGTCTGTAAATGGCTTATCAAACTTCAGCAAAGCACCTTTTGTACCTTTCAATCCTAAGCTAGCAGCAAAAGGAATGGCAATAATTAATATGATCACTGGTAAAGGAATTTTTTTCAACCACTTAAAAGGCAACATCGGAATTCCCAACACTAATGCTAAGGACACCAAACCAACCTTTACAACATTCAAATGATCAGGTATGCTAGCAAATGTTTTTGGCAAAGCCGCTAGTAATTCTAAGGGCTCTACCATAGGCTTACCGTGTTCATTCAACGGATTTACACCTAACAAAATGTGCAACTGTTTAGAAATGATTATCAACCCAATTGCGGCTAACATTCCATGCACTGCTGATAGCGGAAAAAAGTCGGATAACTTACCCAACTTCAATAGGCCGAATAATATCTGTAGTCCTGATGCCACTACAATTGCGCCAAGCGTCATTTTCCATCCCATTTCGCCTCCGCCAAATGCGGCTATCGAACCTGCACAAATAACGATTAAGCCTGCTGCTGGGCCTTTGATTGTAAGCCTTGAGCCGGCGAATATACTTACTAATATACCTCCAATTATCGCGCTTAACACACCATACATTGGATTAGGAAAATCACTCGCTTTTGCAATCCCTAAACTTAAAGGCAATGCTAAGAGCGACACAATAAAACCAGAACTTATTTCACTTAAAAAATTTTGACGAAGCCCAGCCAAACCATCCTTTGGCACTTCTACAGAAGAATTTGAAGACATAAAAAAAATGAATTGCATAGTCGATCACGACTATAGTTAGAAAATTAGATTAAACGGAAGGATGGCCGTTTTATATTCTAAAATTCTGAAAAGCTAAATAAACAGGTGTTACTAACGGAAAATCTTCCTCTTGGGTTAGCAAAGTTGCCGTGCGAAAGGCATAACCATCAAATAAAAATAATAGTTGATATAAAATAACCGCATGCAAACGTGCGGCTTGATGAAACAATTCTTCGTCATCTTCATCCTCCTCTTCCTCATAATAAACAGCATGATCTTCCTCATCCGGAACACGCTGCTCAAAAAATGATGCTTTAAGATTCGTAACCCCATTTGCTAACGTTGCCTTTGAAGTCCCTAAAGATTCATTCACCTTAGAAAATGCATAGGATGAGCTGCCATTCATTAGCAACCACAACGTCAACAATAAAAGCGACAATATTCTTCGCATACGGTTACAAAAATGTCATCTTTATTGCTCAAAGTAAAATTTTTGCACCTAATTATTTGTTAAAGAATTCGTGCAAAGCCACACATCGATGATTCAAGACATGCTTTTGAATCGAATTCATTACCTTTGTAAGATGCAAGAAGAACAAAAAACACCAAGCACTACTCCAATTGCAGAATTAGGAGAATTTGGATTGATTGATCATTTGACCAAAAATTTCCCTCCGCAAGATCAACGTATAATTAAAGGAATTGGTGATGACTGTGCTGTCATCGAAACTGGCTCCGATACGCATTTTGAACTTATAACTACTGATATCCTTGCAGAAGGAATTCATTTCGATCTTGCTTATACTCCATTAAAACATCTTGGGTATAAAAGCGTGGTTGTTAACCTAAGTGACATCTACGCAATGAATGGCACACCAAAATACATTACCGTTTCAGTCGCGATTTCAAGCAAATACACGGTGGAAGCCATGGAAGAACTTTATACAGGGATGTATCTCGCATGCCAGCATTATGGCGTCGAAATGATCGGTGGCGATACCACAAGCTCGCTTAAAGGACTTTTTATAAGTATTACAGCTATAGGTGAGGTAGAAAAAAGTAAAGTAGTTTATCGTAATGGCGCAGGTGTGAATGACTTAATCTGCGTTTCAGGCGATCTTGGCGCAGCCTTTATGGGATTGCAATTGCTAGAACGCGAAAAGCAAATTTTTAAAGATCATCCAGCTATTCAACCAGACCTTGAAAATCAACATTATATCCTAGGCAGACAATTAAAACCAGAGGCAAGAAAAGATATCATTAAACTTTTAGCAGAAAAGGGAGTCCAACCAACAGCAATGATGGATATCTCGGACGGCTTGAGTAGTGAATTAACGCATATTTGCCGACAAAGTGTTTGTGGTGCACGAGTTTATGAAGAGAAAATCCCGATTCATTCCGATACTTACGAAATGGCTGTGAAGATGAAGATTGACACCATTACGGCTTATATGAATGGTGGCGAAGATTATGAATTACTTTTCACTATCAAACAAGAAGATTTTGAAAAAGTAAAAGATCTAGAGGACATCAGTATAATAGGCCATATCACAGACCCAAGTTTAGGCTTGCGTATGGTAAGTAAACAAGGAAGTGAAGTAGACATTGCAGCCGCAGGATGGAATGCTTTTACAGAAACAAAATAAATATTTTAATTATGAAAAAAATAATCATCAGCGCAGTCACTCTTGCATTAGCAGGAGCCTTAGTGTTAAGCCAAACTGCTTGTGAGAAAGAAGGTTCAAGCAGTAGCAATACCTCGAACTACAATGAGAATGAAAGTCATAATATGGGACAAAACTGTATGAATTGTCATAAAAGTGGCGGTCAAGGGGATGGCTGGTTTACAGCAGCCGGCACCATGTATAAAGCAGATTTAGTAACCCTACAACCCAACTCAACTGTCTATTTATATACAGGCGCGAATGGTACGGGCAATTTAGTTGCAACCTTAGAAGTAGATGCGAAAGGAAATTTCTATACCACTAACGCCATTGATTTTAGTGGCGGACTTTATCCTGCAGCTAAAGGTCCGAGTGGTACGATGCACTACATGAGTCAAGTTACGCGCACAGGCGCTTGTAATGGATGTCATAACGGCAGTACGACCGATCATTTGTACTGCGATTAATTTATAAAATCCTACATAAAAAAAGTCCAACGCTTTTAGTGTTGGACTTTTTTTATTTTAAGAGTAAACGCATTTACAATTTAAAGAACAAAGTGAGCATAGGTAGTGGAAACGCAAAGTTATTGCCAGAACCGAATTTGCTCACGATTGGCAACGAAATTTGTGTTGCCGATTTTGGAGAGGATTGAAAACGTAGACCAGGCATAATCATCGACATGAAAGTAAAGCCAGAACCACTAATTGTGTAATAAGCGTAATTCTGCATGCCGAACAAAAACATATTATCCAATACAAAACTAGAACGCTCACCAACCTTTTTAACTCCTGCAACCCCTAACATAGGACCATGAATAAGATCTCCATCTAAACCAAAATAAGCATATCCTAAAGAACCGGAAATATTATCCTGACGTGTTCCGCGTGTTGCGGTTACCCAATGTAAGCCCATATAACCACGCCCTCCCCACAAAAAGCCTGAACTGCCTAGTAAGGTACCTAAGGCATATTTTACCTTATCCTCTTCCTTACTCAAGGTGTATTTCATCGCTAAGATTATTGGAGAGCCGATCCAAGATGTCATGATACCAAAATTGAACCTATCAGTAACTGAAAAGTGTATTTCAGGACCATGAAAATTGGTCATCGCATAGTTTTCTCCTTTTTTAATAGGTAATGCATTGGTAGTAATCACATAACGAGTGGTGAAAATCCCTTCTGGCGTATACGGTTTACGATAATGCCCTTGCTCGATTTTATCTGCAACATCCGCCTTATCGATTACCTTCTGCATTGAAACAATTTCTGTTTTTTTAAGATAAAGCTTACCAACAGTATTCGTTTCAATAAATACCTCACGACCATCGTCGCTTAATATTTTAGCTAAATATTCAGTTCCGCTAACCGTTTTGATCACATAGGTTGTTTCCTCCGGCGCAGGGTTAGATTTTGCTGCATCATATTGCGCAAAAGCAACACAATTAAATAAAAAGAAAAAGATAAAAAAGGGTAAACAGCGTTTCATGGCAATTGAATTTGCTATAAGAAAACAAAAATCATACCAAAATAAGCAGCCGTAACGATTACAACTTAAAGAATATAGTCAGCATCGGGGCTGGAAAAGCAAGGAATTTTGCCTGCTTATCATTTGCATTTCTACGATTACCTTTTCCATAAACCTGGATGATTGGGAGTGCAAATTGAAAAGCACTTTTAGTTGAAGATTGAATTCGGATACCAGGCATTAAAATAACCACCGTCTTCAAGGCCTTATTGAAATCATATTTATAGGCGGTGGTGCTTGTATTTACCCAATTACCATTCGCATCTGTACCTGATTGTGAAGAAATAAAAGTAGAGGTGGTAAACAGATATTCATGATTATAGAGATAAAAAATATTATCGAGAACGAAACTAGCCTTCGCACCAATTTTCTTGATACCGGCAATTCCAATCATCGGACCGAAAACAGTCCTTGCTGCTAGTCCATTACCAATTTGTAAGTCATCCCCTGAAACCAGTCTATAATTAGATTGCCCCATTGTTTGATTGTCTGTTACTTCAATGACATTATTATAGATGCCATATCCTTTATTTGTGATACGACTCACTTCATTCCCGATATTAAAATACGCGCCTCCGGCAGATAAAGAGACATTATTCTCTCTATCGCCAAACGTTACTGTTCCCCAATGCAATCCCATATATCCGCGTCCTTGATATAAAAATCCAGATGTCCCTAACAAAGTTCCAAGTGCAAAATTTAATTTCGATTCAGACTTTTTGAAAGTATATTTCGTCGCAAGAATAAGTGGAGAGCCAATCCAGCTAGTCATGATACCAACATTTAAGCGATCCGTAACGGAGAAGTGAATTTCTGGTCCGTGAATATTGGTCATGGCGTAGTTGGCCCCTTTCGAAATAGGTAGCGCGTTCGTGGTAAAAATATAACGAGTCGTAAAGATATCTTGAGGCGCCTCAGGCTTCTTAAAGGTTGCTGCTTCAATTTTGTCTTGCACATCTAACTTACTCACCACTTTCTGCATCAAAACAATTTCATTCTTTTTAAGATATAGCTTACCCACTGTATTTGTCTCTACTAATACTTCGCGACCGTCATCGCTCAGAACTTTAGCTAAATATTCAGCACCATTTACAGTTTTAATCACAAACATAGTAGTATCTGTACTAGCTGATGAGGTTTGGGCTTTAATAGCACCAAGATTTAACATCAAAAGCAACCCAATAAGGGATAAAAACTTTTTCATAATCAAGATATTTTAGAGTAGTGAAATTACTAAAAACTAAGCTTTTTTTAGAATGTTTCTAATCACCACGCTCGCACACATCAAGCCAAATACATTTGGAATATAAGAGATGGTGCCGATGAAAGAGCGCTTTTTACTTCCTTTAGGATTGATGGTCATTTTATCATCCTGAATCAACTCTGTTGAATAAACCGCGTCAAAACCTTTACGAATGCCGATTTTATGGAGCATTTTACGAACGTCACGCGCAAGGGGACAAATTTTAGTTTGTTCGATTGGCACTATCTTCACGCAAGTAGGATCGAGTTTTCGACCTGCACCCATGGAGCTTACTAAAGGGATTCTACGATCCAATACTTTTTTAATGAAGAAGACCTTGCTGCTTAAGGTATCGATACAATCGCAAGCATAGTCGTACTTAGCTGCATCTAAAATTGAATCTGCCAAATCATCTTTGATGTAGACATTAAAAACATTGACCTTCACCAAGGGATTGATGTCTTTTAGTCGACGTTCCATGATAGCCACTTTAGATTCGCCTACGTTTGTTTGAAGTGCAATGATCTGACGATTACAATTGGAAGCCTCCACTACGTCCGCATCAATAATAGTGATTTCTCCAACGCCTGCACGTACAATTGCTTCGGCACAAATCCCTCCTACTCCACCTAAGCCAGCCACTAAGACATGCGCATTTTGCAAACGTTGAATACCTTCTTCACCGACGAGCAACTCAGTTCGACTCATCCAAAACGGAACATTAGTATTTAATTCTTCAGACATGTTATTTCGTTAAGAAAGGAAACAGGACATTCTGATATTTCTTCTCATGCACCATTTTTTTCATTTTGACAAAACTCTCATACGGAGCTTTATCAATAAACATATTCACTAGCCAAGAAGGTACCAAGCCTCCTGGATCCAAACTTAATTGATATTCAGCAAGAATGGTATTGTCTGGAAGTATATTCAACTTCCAAAATGCAGTCAGTGAAGGAACTCGTACAAAACCATCTTTTTCCGGCAAATATTTACATAAAGATTCGATACGAATATAGACCACATTATTTTTTAAATCCGGTTGTACCAGTTGCTTATAAACACCATCCCGATTGGTACAAGGCCAAGGCAATCCTGTTTGTTGATAATAGACATGCTCCTTCTCACTATTCGACTTCAACAATTTAGAGGCAAGGCAATTATATAAGTACTTCGGTTGGGCAGAAATATCGCTGATAAAGGCAATAAAGGTGTGCGCATTAACATTAAAATGCGTTACTACTTTAAGTTCTTTCAACTGCTTACCTGCAACTTCACGCGTATAAATCTGTATTTGATCCTTGTCTTTTTCCAAATGCCAAGCACCCATTTTGTCGGCAGCAGCACAGGATGCTTGAAATGACAAACCGGCAAATAGCAGCAATAGTGTAAATTGAAAGATTTTACTCACGCGGCAAAAATAAGCATTGTTGAATAAAATCGATAAAAATGAATCGAAAATTTCTACAAAAAACCCCTTCTTGTTGGTACAAAAAGGGGCATTTTTTCTTATCACAAAACAAAACCAATTATCGTCCTAAAATTCGTTTGATGAATGACTTATCGGCATCCTTAGTGCTATTGCTAGATTCGTCATTCGTTTTTCCTTTTTCATCGAAGAAATCCGCTGTTGGTTTTGAAGAAGTATTAAAGATGGAACGATTAAAATTCACACGTGATTCTTTCTCCATTTTCAGTAAAGCTTCCATCCCTTTTCCATCTTTGCTAAATGCATAGGAATGTTTAATACCCATATCGGAAGATTGACTCAAGACATCATGATCGGCTCCGATATACGTGAAGGTCCAATTACCTTCTTGCAAACGATCTATCATGCTTCTTATAGCTTGCTTGGTATAATGACTTGATGAATTTTCATAACCATCAGTAAGAACGGTTACTAATACTTGATAATTGAAAGCAGGACCTTCGACTTGAGCCACTGCATTAATTTGTTTTTCAAGCAGGCTAATACCTGTCCCGAGTGCATCTAATAAAGGTGTGCTACCATTCGGAGCATACGTTTTATTGTCGAGTAATTGGGCGGAGCCAACGCTTTCTAGATCAAGAATCTTTTTTACCGCTTGATTGTTAAATGTATGCAGACTTACGAATTGTGCTTGCCCTTGCAAATCCTTTTCAAGGTTTTGCATTGTTTGAATAATTTCATTGAATGCGGAAATGGTCTGGTCGTGAATACTTGACATTGAGCCACTTTCATCAAGCAAGAGCAGATTAAAGATTTTTGATTTCTTGTTTTCCATGATACTTAGAATTTAGAATGATTAATATTGAATGATACGTTCAATACTTCCATTCCTTTTATCCTAAAATCAAAAAAAATCTCGTTTTACTGAACAGTCTTGACAGCTTTGAGGAAGGCCTGTGTTTGAAAGCTGTCTTTTTCAGCGCCGGCACTATTATAACGTTCGTTGCCATTCCAGAGGTAGGTTACGCCAGGTGTATTAGGCACTTTCAAGGTCCCAAAAAAAGTAGCGGGATCCATTAACTGATACGGGAAGGAGGCGCCAATTATTTTAAAGAAAGTAGGAATTTTTTCCGCTTCTTCATCCATGAAGATGATATACATAGGCGGTAGTTTTTCCTTTTTAGCAAGTGTCACTAACAGTTTTCCAACATGCTGACAATGGTCGCAACCAGGTACAAACTGACAGATAATTTTCTTACCATTATCGACTGTAACGACTTTCCCTCCGAAGTTATTATACGGTGCAAAACGAGAAGATTTAGGTAAAGGAGCTTTTTCAACAATCCTGTTTTTAAGGGTAGCGGAATCAGCTTTAACTGAGGATTTTGTATTAGTTGCTACAGGTTCGACAATTTTATTTGAGGTAGGGATAATTTCAACTTGGTTCTCCATTACTACCGGAGCAGGGTTTGTTTTACATGGCGCATACGGTGAGGCCATAAAAACAATAGCGGTAGTCCCTGACAATAACCAAAGAAGAACATGATAATTATTTTTCTCCTCTCCTATTAATTCCCTTTTTTTCCAAAGCAATGCAAGCAAACCTATTGCTACAAGATTCTTCACAAAGGCTGCGAAAGGAGACATCGGCAAAAGATTTCCAAAGCAGCCACAATTACCCGCAAAGGCGCCATGAATGGACATTTGAATTAGCAAATGAATGCAAAAAAATACCAGTAGGGCAATTGTTGCTGGAATGACAACCCGACGTAAATAATTGCGTTGCATCAAGGCAAAAGCTAAGAAAAACTCCAAGCTGATAGCCAAACGAGCTAGCAATGGGGCTTTACACCAATTAACTATCCCTAAATCCACCAACTGCTTTGTAAAATCAACGGTATTAGGATATAGCTTAGAAAACGCAGAAAGCAAGAACATGAAAATTACGATCCAGCGCAATGCTAGACCTATTTTACGATAATTGGCAGAAGATAATGTCATATAAAAGGATAATTATGAGCTTGTAATACTCAAATTTACAAATTCAAATCTTTCTCGAAATAGAATAACATAAATTTGACAATTAGCAACAGTAAAAGCCCTACAAAAATAAGTAAGTCAACTTATTCTTAAGACCAATAAAAATTTGTATTTTAGAAGGGATAACTCGAATGCGGGTAAATTATAACGGCAAACACAGGGCATTTCTTTTCTCACCTTGAGAAATCGCTTTAGGTTACCAAAATGAATAGAGTATGAAAAAACAACTACTACTCTTTATTTTGTTGGTACTAAGCTTTTGTGCTAAGGCGCAAGATCCTCATTTTTCACAATACTATAATCAGCCGGTGTTTGTGAATCCTGCCTTTGCAGGAATGAGTGGCCATTTTAGAGCAGGCTTGATTTATCAAAAATTATACTTCAAAATTCCGACAGGTTATGCTACATACACTGCAAGTTTCGATATGCAAGTTCCAAAAGTTGGCGGAATTGGATTAAATATAATATCTGATATCGAAGGAAGCGGTTATTTAAGAACGAATGCTGCAGAAGCAATTTACAGTTATGCGATTCACCCCGATCCTCGTCATAAAAGTAATATCATTCAAGTAGGATTTAAAGCTGGTCTTTACAGTCAGTCATTAGATTATTCCAAGCTCGTTTTTAAGGATCAATTAGATCCGATAGCGGGACTAGTTGTTCCGAGTGCTATTAGCAATGCAAATTTGAGTAACTTATCGAATCAGCACTATTTTGCAGATTTTTCAGTTGGTATTTTGGGACGTTATAATCAGTTACGTAAGCACAGTTCTAAAATAATCGCTACGCATTTGTTTGCTTTCGCTGTTTCACATATTACGCAACCGCAGCAGAGTTTATTAAAACAAGATGGTCAGTTGCCCGCTAAATTCTCATTGCAATATACTTGCACGAAGCCATTTTATCCAGGTAATATTCACAAAGCAAGAGACTTGATGGCATTTGGGTTTATTATTCAAAAGCAAGATTATTTCCAAGAATTGATGTTTGGAGGGAACTTACAAAGACAAGCTGTATATGGCGGCGTATGGTTCAGGGAGCGAAGCAGCATTTTGTTCAATAAAAACATTCATGCATTAGTGATGACAATGGGAACAGAAATTACAGAAGGCGAATTCATCTATAAAATAGGTTACTCCTATGATGTAGTGATGAACAAGTTAGGAAACTCAGCTCCTGGTTCTCATGAATTATCCGTTTCAATGATTTCTAATCATTGGAAAAACAAGGCGCAGCGTTACCAACCTCGTAAAATAGATTGTTATTATTTCTAATTTATTTAGATGAAAAATAAGATATACATACTTTGCCTCGTTCTACTTTCAATGCTTAGCATTGTTGGTCGAAGCATGGCACAAAATACGGCTCCGATAGCTATTCACGACTTTTATAGTACCACGAATGGTGTTGCCATTAGTTGTCAAGTAATTTCAAACGACTATGATCCGGATGCGCTCCAAACAATTACCATCCAAGGATCATTACAAACTTATCCAAAACATGGAAGTATTGGATTGATCAATTCACCAACAGGCTTTATCAGCTATACACCATTTAGTGGTTATTGTGGTAAAGACACCTTCGTCTACCGAATTTGTGATAATGGAACGCCATCATTGTGTGATACTGCGATGGTTATTATAACGATGACGGGCATTATTCCTCCATCACCAACAGGAATAACAGTAAATGGACTCACAGGCAGCATATTCACCCCTTGCAAGTCTTCGGATGTTATTGTAAATGCGGTTTCTTCGGCTGGCTGCAGTATTCATTGGGGTGGACCGAATGGTTTTTATTCCAATCAGAACAAGGATACTATAACAGCGATTGGTCCGGCGCAGAGTGGCAATTATTATATCTATCAAACGAATGCTTCGGGATGTAATAGTGCGCAAACAATGATAAATATAAACCCTGTTAGTTGTTGTCCGCCGAATATTGATTTCGAATATGGAAATTTCACCAAATGGAAATGCTTTGTAGGTACTTATGCGACGAATGTTTATACACTCACCGCATCAGCACCAACCTTAACACAACATACAATCGTTCCTACGGGATTTCCTGGAGCAAGTATTACGAATCCAACACCTGTTGCAGGAAACGACCCCTATGGTAATTTCCCTGTGAAATGTCCGGCGGCATTAGGAGGTGGTGGATTCTCGGCTAGATTAGGAAACGACCTTACGAATTATGGTGCGGAAAGAATGATTTATTATATCAGAATACCTCCTGGAGCGAATACATATAACTTAATTTATAATTATGCGGTTGTCTTTGAAGATCCGGGACATCCTGCTTCCGAGCAGCCTGGCTTTATGGTTCGCGTTTTTGATTCAATTGCAGGACCAAGTGTCACAGTACCATGTGCATCGTTCACCTTTATTGCGAGTTCGAGTTTACCTGGTTTTTCTGCTTCAAGCACAGCTGGCGTTTTTTATAAACCTTGGAGCCAAGCATCTTTAGCATTAAACAATTTGGGAGGTAAAACAATTGCTTTAGAATTTAGTACACACGACTGTGGTTACGGAGCACATTTTGGTTATGCCTATGTCGACATTAATCTTGGCTGCGGAATTAGTGCCATTGTACAAGGATTTTGTCCTGGAGCTACTTCTGCTACATTAACTGGGCCTCCAGGATTTCAATACTACTATTGGTATAATTCAACGGTAAATACATTATTAGGCAGTGGACAATCCTATACAATGACGCCAGCACCAACGAGTCCGGTTACCTTAGCGTTGGCTGTATTTCCTTATGCTGGTTATGGATGTCCTGATACACTTTATACCTTAATTACGATTCCACCAAAACCGAATGCAAATTTCTTTGCACCTCAAAAATATTGTAAAGGTTCGGTGCTTCAGTTTTATGATTCTTCCTTTACGAGTACTCCTGGATCATACTTAAATTATTGGTCATGGAATTTTGGCGATCCATATTCAACTAGTACAAATCCAAATAACGCACTCAACATCCAAAATCCAACGCATATTTATACGCAGCTTGGGACATATACCGCTTGCCTAATCGTAAAGAGTAATATTGGTTGCAGTTCAGATACCTTCTGTAAAACAATTATTATAAATAAACTTCCTACCAAGCCGCCTTTAACCCTAAGCAATTCCACACTTTGCTCCTATAATGATACGCTCACGATTAGCTATCCAGGCACTGTCAAAAACGGTTATACGTACAATTTAAAATTAGACACGTGTTACTCCATAATTAGCGGTGCATTAAACAATGTAAGTACATGTCCTCCATTAAAAGTTAAATATAATTGCAAGGGGACCAAACATATACAATTTACCATAATACCTCCAGCTGGAGATACAAATTGCATTGGATTTCTAGATACTACTATTTTAGTAGGAGGTCCAAAACCCATCATTACGATTAGTGGAAAAGATTCTATATGCCGCTATAACGCACTTGGTCAGTTGATAAAAGACACCTTAACTGTTAAAGGATTAGCACCTCCATCTTGCGGTGCAACAACAACCAATTGCGCCAGTCCTTCAAATTATGCCATTGGAACGAATAACGGAAGTACCGGATCAAACACGCCTACTCCATTTTATGGCGTATGGACAGAAAGCAAATGTCAGATGCTAATTCTTGCGAGTGAATTAATAGCAAAAGGTTTCACTGCTGGAACTTTGAGTGGATTATCCTTTAATGTACTCGCGAAAAACAGTAGCGGCCCTTCCTGTAATGCAAACGGACAATACGCAGGCTTCACTATAAAAATGGCTTGTGTTAGTTATAATTCAATAAATAACGGATCTACAACGAGTCTAGATCTTACAACTCCATTAACGCAAGTTTATACAACCACTTCCTATAATACCGTAGCAGGTATCAATACCTTTAATTTTCAAACACCCTATAATTGGGATGGCGTTTCAAATTTGCTAGTACAAACATGTTATGATGCTGGTACAAGTTGTTATACAAGCTCTGATCGAGTAGCAAAATCTACTATTGCTTCTATTGCTACAGCAACAGGAATACCTGCTAGTTCTAAACTTTGTACCTATGCTTATTCTGATACTTATAATTCAGGTTGCGGTGCTGCCTATGGAAATGGAACAAATGGAACATTAGTAACAAATGCAAGCGATCGACCAGATATCACTTTCAAAGGGTGTTCTAGTTCAGTTGTAAGCCCTACTACCACCTACTCATGGACATCAACTCCAGCAGGATTTACATCGACAAGTTCGCCAATAATTGTTTCACCTAGTGTCACAACGACCTACACAGTAACAGCAACGAATAACGGATGTTCGACTAGCAAGACCTTTATAGTCAATCAACTTCAAGTTAACAAAATAAATGCAGGCAAGGATACATCAAAATGTGGTGCAACTCCTGTATCATTGAGCGCTATAGTAACAGGTCCAATCACGAGCACACCAGCTACAATAGGATATCAATGGACCTCTATTCCAACTTCCACAATAACAAATTCAACATCGGCAACAATTAGCGTTAGTCCAACAGTAACTACCTCCTACATAGTGAAGTTGAATGGCGCTTATTGCCCGGTATTTGATACTGTAGTAGTACAGGTTGCAACTCCTCCAACAATTACTGTTAACTCACCGAGCAAATGTACCGGAGCGAGTGCAACGCTAACAGCAAGTGGTGCGAATACTTATAGCTGGTCGCCGAGTACTGGACTCAGCGCTACGACAGGTGCGAGCGTTACAGCAAATCCAACAACGACTACAACTTATACGATCACGGGAACGGCTACCAATGGTTGTTTGAATACGGCGACTGCAACAGTGACTGTTTTGCCATTACCTACGGTAACGGTTAACTCACCGAGCATTTGTAACGGCGCAAGTACAACGCTAATTGCTAACGGAGCGAATACCTATACCTGGTCGCCGAGTACTGGCTTAAGCACTACGACAGGTACGAGCGTTACAGCAAATCCAACAACGACTACGACTTATACGATCACAGGAACGGGTGTGAATGGCTGTTTGAATACGGCGACTGCTGTTGTTACTGTTTTGCCTTTACCTACGGTAACAGTTAACTCACCGAGTATTTGTAAAGGCTTAAGCACTACCCTTACTGCTAACGGAGCGAACACGTATAGCTGGTCGCCAAGTACTGGACTCAGCGCTACGACAGGTGCGAGCGTTACAGCGAACCCAACAACGACTACGACATACACGATCACAGGAACGTCTGCCAATGGTTGTTTGAATACGGCGACTGCAACAGTTAGTGTTTTAACTTTGCCAACAGTGACCGTAAATTCTCCGAGCATATGTAACGGCGCAAGTACAACGCTAATTGCTAACGGAGCGAATACCTATACCTGGTCGCCAAGTACTGGACTCAGCGCTACGACAGGTGCGAGCGTTACAGCAAATCCAACAACGACTACAACTTATACGATCACGGGAACAGCTACCAATGGTTGTTTGAACACAGCGACTGCTATTGTTACAGTTTTGCCTTTACCTACGGTAACGGTTAACTTACCGAGTATTTGTAACGGCGCAAGTACAACACTTACTGCTAACGGAGCGAACACGTATAGCTGGTCGCCAAGTAATGGACTCAGCGCTACGACAGGCGCGAGCGTTACTGCAAATCCAACAACGACTACGACCTATACGGTCACGGGGACAATCTCAAGCGGCTGTTTGAATACAGCTACAGCAATTGTAACGGTTTTGCCATTACCGACAGTAAGCGTAAATTCTC
>CANGEV010000010.1 GCA_947452995.1 Chitinophagales bacterium | reverse complement strand
TAGCCGTACGGCATACTTTGCAAGGTATCTGTAAATTGTCCTGTTGTGGTATAGTTATGCGCGCCAATGC
Source organism: Chitinophagales bacterium (assembly GCA_947452995.1). GTDB lineage: Bacteria > Bacteroidota > Bacteroidia > Chitinophagales > CAIODY01 > JAHEYX01. Next base: position 85,192 of record CANGEV010000010.1, on the reverse strand, counting down.
TATAGCTGTTTCCATAACAAATATGTATTTTCTGGGTGTCTTTTGCACGTGCGAGGAAACGGCTATTATAGTTGGCGAAGTCAGAACTGTAAGCTGGTAGTTGAAGTAAAAAATAATTTCGCGGTGTTGTATCAAAAAGCACACCCGTTTGCAATTGACAGGATACACCTTTTTGATTTGGATAATTAATTCTTCCTAAGGTGATTTTTTTGAGTACTTGTCCGCTGTATAAACTGTTAGCTACATAGGGATTTCCTAAGTTCTTTGCCGCTGTATAAATCTTGCCGTCTGGGAATAAAAGCATTCTACCTACAACTGAGGATTGAACACCGCCGCTATCTATTGAAATAATACTCGGCGAGGGGATACTTTGCATATTTAATGAAGGTAAGTCATATTGTAATAAATGTGATTGTGAATGTGTACTTGGATGACCGAAAGTAGCTATGTATAGTTTAGAGCCATCGCTTGAGGACTCCATATCACTGAGATTTTCAAAATATATACCTGGGAAGGTATCCACTATTGCATTTGTAAAAACACCCGTTGCATTATTAAAAGGATAGATTGAAAGTATATGGCGCATATAAGGACTACCTGAAACAGTGTTTATTGAAAAGGTACTATCGAAATAGTTAATTAAATATTTTCCATTAGTCATAAACATATTAGTTATGTTTTGTCTTTTCGGCCCTCCATTGCTATTAAAGGGACTCGATGCATAACCTTGAGGAGTGGAGATAATAGGCGGATGAATTCCATTGGTATCTAGCAAATATGCAAAACAAGTATCTTGCGTCAAAGACTGCGCAAAAACCCAATAATCTCTTCCATTACGATGTGGGGTATAGCTTATACTAGGCAAAATGCGATGTGCATCTAGATTATGGGGTAAAACACGCATTGCACCATTTCCATTATTTGCGATAGTATTAAAACATGCCATAACTAAATGACTACTATTATCGACAGCTATAATATAAGCTAAAGAATCTGCAGATCGTGGTTTAGACAGTATAAAGGAAGGTATATTATTAGCACTTAAAGCGATAAGTATTTTATTATAAGGAGCAATACCTCCGGCAACACGATTAGGGATAAAACAGATACGATCAGTGATTGTGCCATTCAAATTAAACTTCATTGTTTGCATATTCGCATTTACAATACATAAATCATTTGGCCCTGTTCCTGGTCCAACCATATTTGAATAATACGGTTGCAAATTGGGTGTTTGATTGTTCATTACCCTTCCAAAGGCAGCAAATTGAACCTGACCATATTTGTTATGATATTGAAAAGTATTGGAACAGAAATTATAATATAAAGAATCTACTGTATATCTATTTGTGGAAACATTCGTTTGGGAAATAAAAATAGAAGTATTGTTGTTTGTCGTTTTTAACTGCGAATAATTATAGTATAGGTTAAATTCAAATGTATTGCCTTGCGCTAGCAATGATGTGTAATTGCTAATTAATGACGTGAGTAATAAAATAAATATATTTTTAATAAAAATGTTCATTGTTGAATTATTTAAAGTAAATTTATTAAAAATTTATCAATATGAACCAGTATTTTAATTGTTTTTTCTGATTTATTGGATTGACTCTACTTCTGTTTTCGAGTGGAAAGGCGCAAACTAATCCACCCTACAAAATAGATAGTTATTATTACAGCTCACACATAACACCTGTATTGTCCTATCCAAATTCACCTACCCCAGCACCACCTAATGGATTGTATTTTAATATGGGTAGTGATTTTCATCCTTTTTGTCCATCGAATATTGCTGCTTATCTAGGCAATAATACAGGCGAATATGTTACAGTAACCGATGTTGTTGATGCATTGGGTGGTAGCACCATTAATATTAAAAGTGATTCAGGAGACATTACATCACTTCTTGGGGGTGGTTATGCTATTGATCCAGATGTGGTAGTTTTGGGTAATATGGCAATTTCTGTATATTATGTAGTAAATGGTTCTAACTGGGATTTTTATGCCGATGTCTATTCAAATATCAGTTCGTTCTCACCAACTTTAACTCAAACACTAATAAGAAGCAAATCCATTACCCCTTCTTTTACCCCTGTAATAAACGTTGATATAAATTCAGTAGGGGATATTGCTATAGTTTATTCAGACAGCCCCGGGATATCTAGAGTTTATACAAAAAACGTTGTTAAGTGTCTGCCTGTATTGGATTCAGTCAGTCAACGTACGTATACACTTCCTTATACCATTTATCAGCCAGACGTTGCTGTTGTTGATAATAGCACCACTTCCTATACTGCTTATGCTATTTTGGTTGGTCTAGATGCTACCTTTACAGCACTTGATGTTTATAAAACAAGTGGGGGCCTATTTACAAATATTCCCATAACAAATGGTGGTCAATATTTTGAACCTAGAATTGCTTGCCCTGCTATTGGTTCTGGCGGACAGAGCAACTGGGCTATTGCGGTAGCGGATCAACAAACAAATAACATATCAATTTGGTCGGAAATTGCTGGTATGGGCCTAAGCAGTCAGGTTGATGTTGGTAGCACTCCAACAGCGCAAATGTATGGCGCAAATATAAATCCAACTAGTGCAGGCACATTTAATGATAGAGCGACCATCAGCTTCAATTCATGTTCAACTTTTTCAGTAAATTGGATAAACTATAATACACAACCACCAGGAAATGTAAGTGCTAGTGATTATGTCTTAGGTGTTGAAATTGATGATGCACTTGGAAGTTTAACAATTCAAAACTTGATTCCAGTAACACTCTTGACACCTGTTATAGGTGCGTCTGAATTATCATTACGACTTCCTCAGTGGGCTCCAAATTCAGTTTGTGGCCGTTTCGGGAATTCAAATAAATATGCAAGTTTCATTACTGATTACCCTAGTTTTTATGGAGGTGGAAGTTTTGCAAAAATTGGCATAAAAAATTTCGATTGCAGTACTAGTTTATGGCGTTCTTCTACGGCAAATTCAACTTTGAACACTATAAAGGCTACTACCCCAGTTAATAGTTCTATCGAAGTGTTCCCTAATCCTTGCGTGGATTATGTGAAAATATCCACTAAGAGACAACAACCTGAACTAAGAGAAATTAGCATAATCAATACACTTGGTCAGACTGTGAGTGTTCAGTCTGTAAACGCAAACAGTAGCAACGACATTATTTTAAACACAAATCAACTTCCTGCCGGCAACTACCTTATTAGAAGCACATTTGAAGACGGATCAATTATTACTAAACAAATTAACCGAGAAGAATAAATCAAAAAAGCCTCCTAACACTTAGGAGGCTTTTTTGTTTAACCAATCTTGACAGAGGTCATGCTGAGCGAACCCGCAAGCAGCTTGTCGTTGAAGAGTGTCAGACTTTCTTTTTTGTCTGCTGCTCCTAAAACGTAGAGCAATGGCAGATAGTGTTCTGGTGTCGGAGCCGCGAGTTGAAGTGCAGGCCCTTGTTTTTGATAATGAATTAACGCATCCATATCACCACTCATCAACCATTGATTCGTTTTTGCTCTCGCCTCTACCGCCCAATCGAAGCCGTAGCCTTCATCGTTGATACGCGCAAAATCAACTAAGCCTAAATTATGAACGATATTACCGCTACCTACTATTAGAATTCCGCGTTGACGCAAAGCTTTCAATTGCTTACCTATTTCAAAATGCTTTTCAGGAGGCAAACTATAATCAATACTCAATTGCACGACAGGTACATCTGCATGTGGGAATACGTGCTTTAAAACCGACCAGGCACCATGATCTAAGCCCCAATCATCTGTCAAGGACGCTTGCACCAATGGTGCTAATAGCAGCTGCGTTTCTTTCGCTAAAGAAGGTGATCCCGGAGCCGGATACTGTACATCAAACAATGATTTTGGAAAACCATAAAAATCGTGTATCGTCTCAGGATGAGCTACCTGACATACTTTCGTTCCTTTTATATACCAATGTGCCGAAATACACAATACCGCCTTCGGATGAGGCAACTCCTTTCCTAAAGCGCGAAATGAAGCAACAAAAGAATTCTCTTCAATCGCATTCATCGGACTACCATGCCCCAAGAATAATACTGGAAAAGTTGGTGTCAAGGGAAAACTTTGCGCCGCAGTACTTAATTCGTTTAAGGTCATATTAATTTTTTATTTTTTCCAAAACCAAGTCCTTCAGCTCTGCAAATCGCCACCATCGCATTACAAATAAAAACGAAACTCCTGCTATAGCCATCATAAGTAATGCCAACACATAGTTATCAAACAGCTGATCAACAAGATATAGGCCAACAGGCATTAGGATAACCAATGAAAAAACTCGCAAGGAAGCTGTCCATTTAATACCCCAATTAAACTTCGTAAACGAACGATTAAAATTCATAACGGCCACGAATGCATGTGTACACACCGCCACAAAAGCAGCACCCAAAGCGCCATAATGTTGAATGAATAAATAATTACCAACCAAATTCAACGCTACGGCAGAGCCCACCATTTTATTCATATGCCAGATATCTCCTTCGGCAGTCAACAAGGTTCCATAAACATATAGCACCCCTACGAAAGGTAATGAAAACAGCAAAAAGCCCATCACATCGGCGCCATAGTCATTAGGGGTCTTATACAATAAACTAAAAATTGCATCTCGTTCCATAAAAACGATACAAGCAATTAACCAAGTAGCGCCAAAGAGTAAACGTGCTGCAAGCGAACTCAATTGACGAACGGACTCTCTTTTACGCAACAACTTCCCAAACATCGGCAATAATAGCGCCGCAAAGAGGTAGGAAAACATATTTAAAATATCTAACAAGCGATAAGCAGCTGCATAAATACCATTCTCCTTGTTTCCACAAAAAGAACGAATCATTAAGGTGTCTGCGCGGAAATAAATCGTCATCAACAAACCAATCAATGCGTAAGGAAAGGCCTTAGGCACCAGTTCTTTTACACCCGAAAAATCCTGAGGGCGCGGCATAGGTATTTTCGACAGTCGAAATAGAATCAAACTTATAATTAATGTAATCACATAAGCAAGGCATTGCAAAAAGGCGAATACAGTTATGTTCAAATAACTTTTCAAACTCGGCAAATACAAAACGGCCGCGACGAACAAAATCATGAAAGCTTTATCAGATACAGATAGGAGGCTATCCCATCTATAATTCCCTTTACCGGCAATACCACTTCTTAAAAACAAAATGAACTGCGCACAGGCCTGGCTCACCAATAAAAAAGCGAGACAAATCCATTGCGCAGAAGGGATTCCCAAGCTCATGGCCAAGACCCAAGAGAGCACAGCATAGATAACGAAGCCGATTATCTTTAAGACTAAGACTTGGGAAAACAAGTGATCAAGACCTGCCTCTTCCCTACTTGCCAAACGAGACGTATATGCTTGTATACCGAAATCCAATAAACCCGCGAATAAAAAACTCAAATTCAACAAGGCATAATACGCACCATAGTCCCCGAAGCCAAGTGTATTCTGCACGCCGCGCTCAACGCCTAATGCCCAGAGTGGCTTAATCAATAAATTAAGCAACACGACGAAAACCAAATTGACAAAAAAGGTACGCTTCACAAAAGCTAAGATACAATTATTCAAAAGTGAATTTCATTGATGCAGGATAATTTATATACCTTAGCAATAATGAGAAACAAACAAGCCGGCATCGGATTTATTTTCGTGACGCTACTCCTAGACGTCACCGGATTAGGGATCATCATCCCCGTACTACCCAAACTAATCGCAGATTTAAGAGGCATTCCTATTAACGAAGCAAGTGAATCGGGAGGTTTATTGATCGCCTCCTTCGCCATAGCGCAATTTCTGTTTTCACCTATTCTAGGAAACTTAAGCGATCGTTACGGTCGTCGACCCGTACTACTTTTTTCTATGTTTGGGTTTTCAATCGACTATCTCATCATGGCCTTTGCACCCACCTATGCCTGGCTCGTGATTGGTAGAATACTATCAGGAATCACAGGAGCAAGCTTCACAACAGCCTCTGCCTATATCGCCGACATAAGTGACGATAGCAATCGCGCGAAGAACTTTGGCATGATAGGTGCTGCTTTCGGAGCGGGGTTTGTATTAGGTCCTGTAATAGGCGGTTTCTGTGCTGAATTTGGTGAACGAACACCCTTCTTCTTAGCTTCTGCATTATGCTTACTCAATTTCTTCTATGGCTACTTCGTTTTGCCGGAATCATTGAAACAAGAAAATCGTCGTGCATTCGACTGGAAGAAAGCGAATCCTGTAAGTACCTTCAGAACACTCGTTAATTATAAAAGCATCGCAGGATTATTAGTAGCTTATACGTTAATATTCTTGGGTGGACATGCTGTTCAAAGTAATTGGAATTATTATACCATTTATAGATTCAATTGGTCGCCGAAAGAAGTAGGTATTTCTTTAGCTGCTGTGGGCGTATTGGTGGGCGCGATACAAGGCGGTTTAACCAAGTTTACTTCTAAGTGGCTTGGCAACGAACGCAGCGTCTATGTCGGACTTTCGCTATATACCATTGGAATGATTTTATTCGCCTCCGCCACACAAAGCTGGATGATGTATGCCTTTCTAATTCCTTATTGCCTCGGTGGTATATGCGGTCCTTCTTTACAAGCGCTTATGAGTAAAGGCGTTCCTCCGACACACCAAGGAGCCTTACAAGGCGGACTAACAAGTTTAATGAGTATCACGAGTATATTCGGACCAATGTTGATGACTGGTTTGTTTACTTATTATACGAAGAAAGAATCGAATCATCCTATCATTCCTGGCGCACCTTTTTATGCCGGAGCCATCTTAGTTTGCGCTGCTGCAATCATTACTTGGTGGGACTTACACTGGAAGAAAAGGAATAGTAATTAGGCAAGGAAGACGCCAAAGCAGGTATGATACTAATCATTCCTGTATTTTCAATTTCTCACATGCACGAATTAATTCGTGCATGTGAGAAGAACGCTAAAACAAATCATTTTATTTTAGAGTAGAATAAAAAGTATGTTAAATGCATAAAAAAGCCTCCGTCAATCGACGGAGGCTTTTTTGTTTATCAACTTTTTAGAGGCTTCTTATTGCTTAATGAAATGTTTGCTTTGACCTTCAACATACATTAAATAAGCTCCTTGTGGCAATTCACTCAGGTCAATCTCCTGACGATCTTGTTGCATCATTACTTCCTTCACCTTTTCTCCAAGTGCATTATAAATAACAACTGCAACGCCGGTATGATATTCTACCCACAGTTTATTATCATTAACCGGATTAGGATATAAATTGAATTTCACTGCAGCTTGTAAATTATTTACATAGGCAACAGGACTATAGCTTAATACACCATCATTATCTTTTAACACGATACGATAATAAACAATGTTGTTAAATGCTTGTCCATCCGTAAAATGATAGTTCAATGCACGGCTGCTATTAGAGGCTGCGGGTACCTCGCCAATCGAAGTCCAATTTTTTGCATCATAACTTCTTAACACGCGGAAATTTTGGCTATTCACCTCATGAGCAGTTGTCCAATATAATGAAGCACCAACTGTCAACTTCTCAACATGAAAATCTAACCAGTTTATTGATAGTAAAATTGGACTATAAACGCGTAACATTGTCACCTTTGTGCTTACCGTGTCACATTGCGTAAATACTTTTAATAGATAGTCTGTACTATCCAAGTTAGAATTTGCAGGACTGATAAACAAGCTAGCAGTAGATGCTCCATTAATTGGCGTTCCATCGGTTAAGGCTGTATAAGAGTTTGAATTCTTTGGCTTATGATACCATTGATAATTTGCAGTTGCCGCATTATTCGCCTCACCAAACAAGAATACTCCGCTATTGACCAAAATATTCGTGTCGCGAGGATGTAAAGAAATACTAGGTGTTAAAGATTGTACTAAAGTGGCGGAACTACTACTTGTTGAACAACCATTGGAGGAAGTCACTATGCAACGGTACAAATTACCGGCTAGGCCACTTGCACTACTAATTTGCAAACTATCTGTAGTGGCACCAGAATATACTCCACCATTACTTACGGTTGAATAGGAAGCGCCATAATCTGTCGACAGCTCCCATGCATATGAACTAATACTTCCGACAGTTGCAGCCTTTAAACTTATTTGTGCGGCGTTACAATATTCATTAGGAGAACTAATACTTACAGTAGCCGGAGTGTTAAAAGTTAAAGTAACAGAATCTGGATTACTAGTACAACCATACGTATCTGTTGCATATAAGTAGTATTTACCTGCAGTACTTAAGGAGGTAGTATTCGCAACAAAGTTCGTCAATAAGGGATTTCTTGCAGAATACCATCCATATGTATATCCGGCACTTGTAGTAAAGTTAGTACTTATGTCAATTGTTGAAGGAATACATGCGCTTAGTGAAGCAGTAGTAACAGAAGGGCTTGCCGGAGAATAACTCGCAACTGTAACAGCAGTGGATGCAGAACCATAACATGATCCAGCAACAGACTTAGTATACAAATAATAAGTTCCCGCGCCTGCAGTACTAGGACTTGCCACTAAATTTCCTGCAGTAGGATTAGTACTAGCAGTATGCCAATCATAATTCAAACTTGCTGTATTAGCAGGTTGAAGAAGCGTAAGATCCGCAGTATTCGGAGAGCATACATTGATTGTAGTAGCTGTCGGAGACGCTGCAGAAACATCGTCTACCGATAAAGTAAAGCTTGCATAGGAGGTACTCTTACATGAACCAGAACTTGCGAAAGCATAGTAAGTGCCTGCCGTACTCAGACTGCTTGGCGTAGCCACTAAATAAGAAGCATTCGCTTCCGGAGCCGTATACCAATTAGTCGTACCACCAGAACTTACTGCGCCACTTAAGCTGTAACTCGCATTCGAACAAATAGTAGCACTAGAGCTACTCAAGGTTGGTGTTGAAGGAGATACTCCATAAGTAACAACTACACTACCTGTATTCGCACAACCGTTTGCATCCGTACCAGTAATAGTATACGTTCTTGTAGCTGTAGGCGTACAGGTTACTTGAGCACCAGACGTAGTATTCAGATCCGTAGCAGGCGACCAGGTATATGAATTAGCACCACTCGCTGTAAAGCTTTGCGAAGTACCACTACATACGGTAGCACTTGCAGGACTTACACTAATACTTGGTAACGCATTTACTGTGATAGCCGCATAATTACTAGTGTTCGTACAACCATTTCGTGTTACTGTCACTTTGTAGTAATTAGTACCAACTGTACTTGGCGGAGAATAACTTGCCGTGGTCGTACCTGTAGAAGTATACGAAGAATTATTAGTGGAAGAATACCACAAATAACTAAAGCTCCCCGTCGTAGAACCGCCTGCAGGAGAAGTGCTCAACGCTGTAATAGAAGTCCCGGAGCATAAAGTCTGACCATTCGAAATTTGATTCGCTGTAATCGGAGGATTCAGCTTTGCCACATTCGATGTGAAGTTCGAACAAGAACCACTTGAAACCAAACGACGATACCAGGTTGTTACACTCACAATAGGAGCTGTATAATTTTGAGAGACAGCACCCACAATATCATTAAAACCACTCGAAGAATTAGTCGTAGAAGATTGCCATTGATACGTGAAAGAACCAGTACCACCTGTAGGAGTAGATCCGGTAATCGTTCCACCGCCTAAACAAGAATCAATACTTATAGTATTATTGCCTACTGTTGTAGCAATACTGATACGCGCCCTTTGAGAAAACCAAGTTCCTGTACATCCAGTACCAGCAGATCCGGTTGCAGCCCAACGATACCACGTATTAGCACTCAATGTTGGCGGTTGATACGTAGTGCTATTCGTACTTGCAATATCACTCCAGGTCGTACTATCCGTAGAGCTTTGCCATTTATAAGTATAGGTTACTGCACTACTTCCGCCCGTTGCAACTGCATTAGCCGATAATCGAGCAGGAGCTGTTCCTGAACATATTACTTGTGAATTTTGAATATTGAACACTGGTGTCCCAGTTAATGAAACTAAGGTAGTCACATAGTAAACCGTACATGCTCCCGAAGTAACACCTAATCTAAAATACTGTGATCCTGAACCAGGAGATTTAACGGTCAAGGTACTCGTTGTTAAACTTGTTGCTGCAGCCTCCGAACGTGAATACTGCTGACCTGTCGACGTAGAGGTAATAGCAGTACCAGGCCATGTATTGGTTGTATTCTGCTCCCATGTACATGTTACATTGCTAGATGCTGTAAAACTGAATGATAAGGTTTTACTAGAGTTTAAGTCACTTGAACAATATAAAATTTGACTTGGAGGAGGAACCGAAACAGGGCTACCCACTGTTACTGTTACAGAAGTAGAACCCGTACAAGAACCTGTCGTTCCGTAAACAAAATAGGTTGTGGCAGTACTAGGTGTCACAGTTACCGTAGTGCCTGTAGTCGCAGACAAACCAGTGCTTGGTGTCCAACTATACGTCGTTGCGCCAGATGCTGTTAATGAAGTACTAGAGCCAGAACAAACAGTCGTCGTACCTGATACACTCACTGTTGGAGAGCTTGTAACCGTAATCACTTGCGATGCGGTGGCTGTACAACCTGCGGCAGTAGTTCCCGTGACAGTATAGGTACCCGTTGTAGTTGGTGATACAACAACAGTGCTTCCCGTTCCTGAATAAGAGGAAGGTCCACTCCATGTATACGTGCTTGCACCTGATGCAGTTAAATTTACTTTATCGCCAGAACAGATTGAAGTACCAGATGGGGTAATGCTCAATGAAGAAGAAATGCTCACTGTCACTGTAATCGTAGCGGCAGAACTAGTACATCCATTCGTCGTACCAACAACAGAATAAGTGGTAGTGGTGGTAGGGCTTACAGACGGACCAGCGGAGGTGCTTGTAAAACCAGCAGGAGTACTTGTCCATGAGTATGTGGTAGCGCCTGCTGCACTCAAATTAACGCTTAATCCAGAACAAATATTTGTGCTAGAAGCATTCGCTGTAACAACAATAGGAGCTGAAACAGTCACAGTAAAAGGCATCGCCGCAGATATACAACCTGTTACACTATTACGAACGGTCATGTAAAAATCATAAGTACCCGCACTAGCATTCGTAGGTATAGTGATATTCATCGGAGAGCCTGTCAAACTCCCGTTTGTTACAGCACTAAAACCACTCATCGCACGCGTTCCTGTAGTGATTGAATATTGATCAGGCGAGTCAGTAGATGAATAAGCTAGAGAAAAATCACTCGCTCCGTTACATACACTCGTATTCGTAGGACTAACAGTCGGAACAGGGTTTACGGTTACCACGGTTTGCCCCGTCAAACTGCTATTGCTACAATATTTGTCGCTAACGCTTGTAAGTGTGTAGGTGGTAGTTACACTCGGACTTACACTGATATTCGTCGGATTTGCAGTCGTTCCAGTTACCGTTGTAGCGGTACTTCCGCCCGTACTCGGTGCAGCGGTATAGGAGAAAGTCCATGGTGAAGTTCCTGTTAAATTAACGGATAAGGTTCTCGAACCAAATCCACATAAGGAAGCTGAACCCACAAAAACAGCTGCAGGACTTGCTTTAGCAATCAATCCTACCGCATTCGATGTCGTAGTTCCGCAAGTGCCAGCACCTGTTAAAATAACGCGATAATATTCGCCATCATGACTGGTACGGTTTGCAACAGACAAGGTACTTGTTGTAACACCGCTGTAATCGCCTGAATTGCTGAGGTTGGTCCAACCACTCGTGCCATTCGCGCTTACTTGCCACTGAAGTGTGGAGTAACCACTACCAACTACTGTGAAACTAGCAGCACCTGTTCCACAATAAGATGCAGAAACCGGTTGTGTGGTTATAGATGGAGCACAACTAATCGTTTTAGTGACACCTCCGTTACTTGATAAGTCAAAAGAACAATAGAATAATGACTGATTCGTTTGCGGATCTGTAAACTCGAAGGTTACAATACCAATGTTCGGCATATTTTGAACATAGAAAGCATAACTCGCATAGTAACGATTTCCAACCAAAGTTGGGGGAGGTGGTGGACCAAATACAATCGGTGAAAGGATAGATGGATCGGCAGCACTCTTTGCTATCCAACAGCGTGTAATGACCGGAAGATTAGTGATGGTAGTGGCAGATGCCCAGTAAAAATTCCAGTTACCTGTCTTTGAACTCGGCGCTTGCGTCACATAATTGTAACTTGTACCTACAACGTTTGCAGCTAAAGGATTATTCTGGCTATACGTCGGACGAAAATCTCCTGCTGCCAAACTTGCTTGTCCATTACCATTGCTTCGCTTCTCAACAACAGGACAGCTCGTTACATCCACTCCTGCATAAACAGAATTAATAAATGCTAATGAAGTAAAGAATGTGAATAGAAAAAAATAACGACTTGTGAATTTTACAAAGTACGATTTCATTTGATAATATTTGTTCAACTTAATGCGTGTTTATAGCCCGTAAAACTAAGCTTTTAACACGAATTATATACCTTTAAGCTATTATATATTTTGACACAAACCCTTTATTCATCGATGTTTCAAGACTTGTCATATGGCAAATTATCTACTTAATAGACAATGTCTAAATCTTACATACAACAAATCAAGTTATGCTCCAATTCATTTGCCATATGACAAATAAACAGACTTAAAGCGCTCTTAAATCGAGATATCCAACGAAATTGCTGGTAAAAAAATCTACTTTATAGACATTCAATGCATTTTACTACAGCCAGCCTCTGCAATTTTTTGCTCCACAACGACACTTTAATTGCTCCTCATGCTGGGTTTCGCCATAATCAGCAGTCAATTCTTCCCCTACTTTAATATTTCGCTTGGCATAAAACTCAACCTTATGATGAATTAAACGAATATAACAGTTCGCATCGCAGGAGTGATTGATATGACTTAATGAATTACTATGCGTTGCATCTAAAGCAAGGCGCTCATCAAATTCTACCATCTTAACAACCTTCAAGGTCTTCACTCGCTTCCGAGCTTCACGTGTACTAATCAATTCACCTGTCATATTACCAATCTTAGAACGAGCTTTAATGGGCTTTATTGCAAACGCGCCCATGCCAGCAATTTTACTTTTGCGACTCTCTATTTTATCCAATTGAAATACAGTGGCAGTTTTTTTCTTCATACTTTAAAGAAACAAAAAATCCTTGCTCCGTTAGCAATTTCGTATATTCGCGATGCAAAAAAAATAATATCATGGCTAAAATCGCTCCTTTCCGCGGCATTCGCCCGAAAAAAGAATTGGCATCCCAAGTGGCTGCAAAACCGTATGACGTTTTAAACAGTCAAGAAGCTCGTGCTGAAGCTGATGGAAACCCATACTCGTTCTATCATATCTCTAAAGCTGAAATCGACCTTCCAGATTCAGTGGATATTCATGATGTCGCTGTCTACAAAAAAGCAGCTGAGAACCAAGAAATCTTCTTAGACAATGGCGTCTTAATCCAAGACGAAAAACCTTGTTATTATATCTATTCTTTAACTTGGAAAGGCCGTACGCAAACAGGTTTGGTGTGTGGCTCTAGCGTTGAAGATTACAAGAACGATATCATCAAAAAACACGAATTCACTCGTCCTGAAAAAGAACAAGATCGTATCAATCACATCACCTACACGCAATGTCAATCAGGTGTGGTATTCCTTGCTTATCGTAACGTAGCGGATATGGATTCATTGGTAAACAATTGGATCGCTAATCACGCAGCTGAATACGACTTCGAATTGAATGATGGTGTTCGCCATACTATTTGGGTAGTAAACGAAGAAACTGCTGTAAATCAAATTACAGAAATCTTCGCTTCGAAAGTTCCTTTCACTTATATCGCTGACGGTCACCACCGCGCAGCAAGTGCAAACCGCGTAAGTGATGCTGCAAAACAAAACAACCCGAATCATAACGGTACAGAAGAATATAATTACTTCATCACAACTATTTTCCCTGAAGACCAATTAGCAATCCTAGACTACAACCGTGTAGTTAAAGATTTAAATGGTATGTCAACTGAACAATTCATGGAAAAATTAGCAAGCCAATTCGATATCGAAAATTGCGGCTCCGCTACAGTAAGTCCTGCTAAGCTCCATGAATTCGGTCTTTATATCAATAACAACTGGTATAAATTAACAGCTAAGCCAGGTACGTATACAGAAGACCCAATCGGAATTTTGGATGTAAGCATCCTTCAAAATAATGTATTGTCAGGCATGCTTGAAATTCATGATCCACGTACTGATAAACGTGTTGACTTTATCGGTGGTATTCGTGGTCTTGCTGAATTAGAAAAGCGCGTTAATAACGGCGAATTTGCAGCAGCATTCTCAATGTACCCTGTAACCATCCCTCAATTGTTTGACATCGCTGATAGCGGCAATGTAATGCCTCCTAAATCAACGTGGTTCGAACCTAAATTACGTGACGGATTAGTAATGCATAGCATTAAATAATAAAATACGTTTTATACTAAAAAGCCGAGCAATAAATTGCTCGGCTTTTTTTATTTGTTTGAATAAGACCTAAAATTTCGTAAACTCTTTGTTATACATTAATTGTTTTTTACTGTTATAAATACTAAGTATATAAACACCAGCATTTAACAAAGAAACATCGAATTTTTCATTGTTTGAAGTAATGCTACGTTCTGCAATTATTTGCCCATATGCATTTTGTAACACTAGAGACATATTATCATAATCAAAATTCATCAGTTCAATAAAAATCATGTCTCTACTTGGGTTTGGAAATAATTTTATGTTATCAACACTACTTAAACCAGGCAATCCAACTGCAGCTGAGTGAATTACAAGAACGTTTGTATCCGCACAATTACTTGCATTAGTTAAAATAACACTTAGTTTATATGCACTTGAATTACCCCAAGTAACTTTTATTGAATTTGTCCCCTGACCACTATTGATTGTACCTCCTTGAACTTGCCATAAATAGTTTATCCCTGTAATAGAACCAACAAAATAATTAGATTGTAAACCGCTGGAGACCCAATTACTCCCAGAAATGTTTTGTTTAACTGGCTTTGGATTAACGGTTAGATTCAAATTTATACTACTATCACATCCTAAATAATTACTTAGGTGTAGACTATACGTACCTCCAGTATTAAAGCTATTAGCACCAACCACATAGTATTCACCTTGACAGATTGAGGTTGTAATTGTTGTTGGAGTTGAGTTTGGTAACACTTTTAAAATCAAACTTACAACACTATCACATCCCAAATAGTTCACAAGATTAATTGTGTAGGAACCTGATGTAGAATAGGTATTCGAACCAACAGAAAATGAACTTCCGCTACAAATTGTCTGATTAAGTGTTTTATATGACTTAGGATTAACAATTAGATTTAATGTAATAAAACTATCGCATGCAAATCGATTGACTAACGTATCATAATAAGTGCCTGAATTTGACAAGAGCTTGCCATTAAAACTAAAGGACGAACCTTGACAAATTACCTTAACAATACCTTTGCTTGTTGTTTGATTATTATAACTAGCGACATAATGATTACCAGAAGAATTAGTAAACGCTCCTCCTACTAAAACACTCCCTGCAGTATCTGTTTTAATTCGATCAATTCCGCCATTTCCCAAAAAGGATCCAACACCTCCCAATTCATACCATTGCCCTCTACAAAATTTTTGAACTTTAGAAGTTTGTAATCCGCCACCCACTGCAACATAAACATTACCATCCTTATCGCAATCAATACTCCTAACAGCAACGCTAGGTAAAGAATTGGCCCCACCTAATTCGGTGAAGTTTACTCCATTATACTTAACGACACAATACTGATATGTAGAAGACGAATTTGATGCATTCTGTAAACCCCCTGAAAGATAAATATTACCCTTATTGTCGACACAAGAAAACAATGCTAAACCGTGAAATAATCCATTGAATGACACAAAACTCCATGAACTACCATTGTATTTATAAATTCCTGTTGAATTATCTGTTGTTATGTATACATTACCATTCAAATCAGATACCACAGAATGACATTGTCCTACACCTCCAGTGGCAGCGTATAAAGAACCTGTACCTCCTAATTCACTCCAATTCGTTCCATTCCAAACAGCCACATAGCAATCATTTGAAACATTACCATAATACTGACCAACAACATATAGTTTTCTAAACTTTGAATCCACATAAATATCCTCAACTTGCCCTGAACCTAGCAATGAACCTAGATTTGACCAGCCAGCACCCAATGGTATTTTTACCACAGGTGTCCAATTTGAGCCAGTTAATTCACGGCCTACAGCAACCATTGAAGCAACACCAATAATTGTATCTGCAATCTCGATATCATTAACTGAATTACCAAAAACGCTTGAATTAGACACATTGGGCCATGAATACCAGCTAGCAGTGGGTCTATAATATTGTCCTACCTCATCCTGACTATTATTTGCAGAACGACTATTTACAAAAACACTGTTTGAGGTTCTTCTGACGGCAATAGCTTTTACAGACGATTGATTCGTAATCAACGATGAAAAAGAATTCGGCCCTCCTAATTCTGTCCATTGCCCATACAATGGAAAAAACAGCAGAGAACAAACACAAAAAAAAGACAACATTTTTATTAGTTTCATAAAAAGAATTTTAAAAAAGGGAAAGACAACCGCCTCTGCCTTAATGTGATAAAAAAAATAAATTACGCTAATGCAAGATAAATGTTTAAAAAAGCAAGAATTTGCAAAAAAAGTACTAGCTTAGTACTATATGAATTCTAATTTAGTACCATGAAAGCAGAAGATTTTACTACCATAGCGGACAGAGTTAAACAAATAAGAGTACAAAAAAACTATTCTCAAGATTATTTGGCGAAATGCCTTGGCTTAACACAAAAGGCTTATAGTAAAATTGAAAACAATGAGACCAAACTCACTGTTGACGCTCTTCAAAGAATTGCTAACGCTTTAGAAACACCAATCTATCAGTTTTTTGAAGAGAGCAGTAGACCTGTTTTAAACGATTTCAGTTCTAGAACAGGAGGTGATAATGTTATTTACAAAAACAGTTCTCTTCAAGAATACGAAGCAATTTATAAAGATTTGATTCTTGCTAAAGATGAAATAATCAAGTCAAAGCAATCTGAAATCGATCTATTAAAAAGAATGCATAGCATCAAATAATTCATCAACTACGCAATAAAAAAGCCGAACAATCGTTCGGCTTTTTTTTATATCCCTATCATTACCTGAACCGATATACTCCGCCCCATATTCCAAACGCCTCCATAACCATTCGAATAATTAATCGGTGCATACTTCAATCGACTTAAATGATCCTGATACACCTCATCTAATAAGTTATTCCCGCTGATCACCACATTTAAACTTTCGAAAACCTTTGTATTAATATCTGTTGAAATTTGTGCATTCAACAAGCCATAAGCTGCCGTAGCATTCTCCGCTCCATAAGCACTGTATATCAATTTTTGCTGCCACACATACATATAATTCATTCCTAATTCTACATTGCTTAAATAATGCCCCAACTTACTTAACTCAACTTCTATATTACTGTTCAAACGCATAGGCGGAATACTTGGTAAATAATATCGCTCCATGTCCTGCACCCCAACAAAGTGCGCTTGAACATACGACAAACTTTGCCCAATATGCAACCAATCCAATGGGTGAGGATGATAATCGTATTGCAACTCAAAACCACGCAAAAGCGCCCGCTGACCATTAAATTCGAACACAGGAACGTCTTGCGTCATTGAATCCAAGCCCTTATAATTCTGAAGCTTCGTTATATAAATAAAATTACTGATGTTATTTTGAAACAAACTGCTACTAATCGAAAAATGTTGCCAGTTCATAAGTAACTGAACATCTACCTGCAAAGAACTTTCAGCCTTTAAATTAGCATTCCCAATTTCATAACGTAGAGCACCTTCGTGCACTCCATCGCTGGTCAACTCTGCCGCATTCGGTGCTCGAAACCCCTTTGAAAAATTCAACTTCACATAATGCGTCTTCGCGAATTTATAGCTCGCTCCTGCACTACCTGAAAATCCGCCAAATGCTTTTCCTATCCCATTCCAATGCATCCATCGATTATCATAACGTAAGCCCGTTTGCCAATACACACCCTTCCATTCACCAAATAAAAGTCCGTAAACACCCGCATCCACTAACGCGTAATCAGCTATCAATTTTTCTGCTCCTAAATTCAACGAACGCTGTACCATCCCACTCATACCCACCGACCAATTACGTTCCTTCATGGTCGAACCATTCAACTGTAATTGATAGGTTCCCGTTCTTAAGCGCATAACCAAATCAGGCGCATTCATGGTGAATGCAGAAGCTATCTCTTTTCGTATGTTCTCTTGAAATGCGTAAATCATTTTCAAATTTCGTTTTCCAAAAAATAAACGACTATTCGAAACAATTTTTTGATGCCATATTTCTTGCTGCGGAAACTGTAAATCATATAACTTATATATACTGTCTGTATTGCTTCGCAAAACAATATTTCCACCACTCAATTGCGGCGTAACAAAATGCCCACTGCTATCACGTTCACCTTCTATTATTCCAAGCTTCATCCGATAGGCTGAATAAACAAGCTGCGTATAACCCCACTTACGATGAGTAGTAAGCGTTGCCTTCATCGAAGAATTACTGAAGCCACTATTCGCCACAAAACCATCTCTATTATTTTGATAACAATGCGCATCTTTCGAAGAGGTTCGCACTGCATAAGACCAATGATTTTTCCCTCCACTTAAAACAGCAGCAGTATTACGCTGACCATTATTATCTTGATACCCTAACATTACTTTACCTCGTATCAATTGCTTTCTATCAGGTAAAGGATCTATAATATTTATCACCCCTGCATTTGCATCACTTCCATACATCAAGCTGCCGGGCCCCTTCAATACTTCCACTTTCGCAATACCAAAGTCATCGATTTCAATACCATGCTCGTCTCCCCATTGTTGACCTTCCTGCCTAACACCATCACTCACCGTCACAATGCGATTATAGCCTAAACCTCTAATAACCGGCTTAGCAATAGCAGCACCAGTACTTATCGCTGAAATTCCCGGCTGTGTGGCAAGAACCTGTACCAAGCCTTGTGAATTATTTCGCTCCCATATCCGCGTGTCCACGATTTGCAATGCTTGTGCATTCGTCTTCATATCACCTGCACGGGTTACACCCGTAACAGTTAATTCTGCAGTTTCTAAAACACGTTGTAATAATCTAATCTCCACGAAGGTGTCAGATTGTGTTTTAATCGTGAACCGGACTGTTTCAAAACCAATACTTGAAACAGTAAAAATATGCTCCCCACGCGGGATATCACATATATGAAAATAACCTAACGAATCAACACTCGTGCCTACCTGTAAATCATTCGCATAAATATCTGCCAATGGCGGATTATTTGAGCCAATTAATGCTTGTCCTTTATCATCATGATTGCTAAATCTTATTCGACCACGCAAACAAGACTGCGCATATATATTTGATTGACAAAAAATAAAAAAGGCTAAAAAGATTCCTATCCATACAAGAATTCTTCTAGCCTTCATAATTTCTGAATTTTATCTATTAAAGTTGTGCACGAATCTTCGCCGCCACCTCAGCCAACTTACCTTGATCTGCCGGCATTTTTGTACGTGTAAAATTCAAATCATTCGCTGTATCAATCGGTACTAAGTGCACGTGCGTATGAGGCACTTCCAAGCCAATAACACTCAATCCTATTCGCTGACAGGGAACCACCTTCTCAATCGCTTTTGCAATGGGTCGTGCAAATTCTAATAAACCAGCCAACTCTTCTGAAGACAAATCAAAAATATAGTCTACTTCATTTTTCGGTACTACCAATGTGTGCCCTTCACGTAAAGGCATGACATCCAAAAACGCCATGTATTGATCGTTTTCTGCAATCAAATGACAAGGGATTTCTTTATTAATGATGCGTGAAAAAATACTAGGCATAATTAAATGAAAATTTCAAGAATTTGAAATTCTAAATTACCTGCTGGCACAGTGATTTCGGCTTTTTCACCCACTTTCTTTCCCAATAGTCCTTTTCCAATTGGTGAATTCACTGATATTTTACCTTCTTTCAAGTTCGCTTCTTTTTCAGACACTAACTGAAACACTTGTTCTTTTTTAATCTTCAAATTCTTCACACGAACACTACACATCACCGAAACCTTTGAAAGGTCCAATGTCGAAGTGTCCATCACACGAGCATTAGAAAGCATATCTTCTAATTTGGCAATTTTAGCCTCGTGATGACCTTGCGCTTCTTTCGCTGCGTCATATTCAGCATTCTCACTTAAATCGCCTTTATCGCGCGCTTCAGCGATTTGACGAGCAATTTCTTGACGTCCCTTAGTACGCAACTCGTTCAACTCATTTTTCAAATTGTCCATTCCTTCTTGCGACAAATAAATGTAAGCCATATGAATTTGTGTTATTTGATAAAAAAAAGAAAACAGGGTACTTGCGAACAAGCACCCTGCCATATTAAAATTTTAAATTGAATTACAATCCTAAACGAACACCAATGGTATGCGTGCCATTAAATGGATTTGTTGCTCCGTAAGCATAATCCAATCCGAAAACAGGACCATCCTTCTTCAATGGAGTTTCAAATGTAATACCTGCACGTAAGCCGTTATAAACATTGCCACGAGTTGCGACATTCAAACCACCTTGCTGGTAACGATAACCCACACGAGCCATCAATGTATTACGATAGCCATATTCCATTCCTAATCCGAACTGATCTTTGGTAAATGAGTTTGAAGTAAAATTACCTGCAACAGTCAAACGATGAACGTCCGCCATTTTAGGCACAGGATAGAAATCATAAGCTAAACCAATATTTAAAAGAGATGGCAATTCAAACATTTGAGAACGCATTTCTTGCGTTAACAAATATCTTCCATTTAACGCTATGTTTGAGAATGATAAACCATCTCCACGGAACTGCATCGGCGTACCCACATTGCGCAATGAAATACCAAAGTGGATATTATCCTTCGGACCAGTTACATATTGAATACCCGCATCCAATGCAACACCTTGTGCTTTTGCATTTGGAATAGCTTCTGAAATAATAGTAACACCCATTCCCCCTTGAATCGCATCAGAAAACTTCTTAGCATAAGATAAGCCAATATTCATGAACTGCGGCTTATAGGTTCCTAATGTAGCAACCCCTCCGACAACATCCGGAACTTCCGTAGTCGTAATTGGAATTTCACCAAAAGTCATTGACATCACTGACAAGCCTAAAACACCTCCGTCTTCGCCACCTACGTGTTGTGCAATCCCGAAGTTATTAATAGCCATATCGCTACCTTTTAATGCTAAATAACTGCTACGTGCAAAAACGACTTCCGTTTTTTCAGTAAAAGATAAACCAGCCACATTAATACGTGAAGCCTCTATACCTTTAATACAAGCAGTATTCAAACCACTCCATCCACCACTTCTAGCATAAGGATTGATTAGCAATTCGTATGCGCCGGCCTGACCGGTACGATCTTTATTTCCAGCTTCTGCAGTTGTAAAACAACCCAAAGCTGTAACAGCAAGACCTAAAGCAATTTTATTAATTAGTTTCATATTGATCGTGCGTTTGAATTCTTTAGAAAGTATTTAAATCAATTGGACGCATAACACCAAACCATTTGATGACACGCTGTGCAGGAGCATTCCCTTTATCACCTAATCCCTGTGCAGAAATATGAATCAAGTACAATCCACTCGATACAGGGATGTTTGCACTATTCTTCAAATCCCAATCCAAGAATGTTTCTGAATCATTATCACGCTTGTACTGACGAATCATAGTTCCATCTACAGAATAGATAGTGATCGTACATTTTGGAGGCAAATTGGTAATCTTTACACGCGTATCAATCTGACTAGTTTCATAGTTAGAATAAGCATAGTACGGATTTGGTACAACGTTAATCAAATCCAATGCAGATTTTGCCATTGAATCATTCGCAGTTTTTGCAGCCAAATTACCCATATCAAATGAATACAATGGATAGTTTGGATGATCTGCATTCAAACCTGTAGTGTATTTAGCATAAGGCTTAGCGACACGCAATTTAACAGTCACTGGAGAAGGGATAATTCCTTCCTTAGCAGACTTTAAATTAATTCCGAAAGATGAAATCGCTAAAGGTACATTCACCCATTGTGCATCTTCATAAACAGTACGAATAATATTCGCATTGCCTGATGTAAGATTTGTCAAATAAGCCACAGGAGAATTCGTTGCCGGATTACCATCCTGGTCATTTCCATTGTAAGCATAACGATGATTCATTACATAAATATAGTGACGTCCACCATATTTAGCCTCACCTGTCTTTCCAAACATAGTAGAAGTTGGATTCCACAACATATCATTTCCATTATCACTTAACAACCAAGAGTCTTCACCAAACATGATATCCAAACGCTCTCCTGTTTCTAAGTTAATTGCATAACCAGGGAACCAAGACAAGCCAGCAGGATGCGCTACTGATGCTTCAGTATATTTAGGTGAACCATCAGCATTCAAATCATTTGGAGAAACCCAGCTATCATGTGCGCGAGCTTGTAATTTCAAACCATTTGCCAATCCTACACGAACTGGATCAGGATCTGTTTCTACTACTACGCAACGTGTCCATTTAGATTTGTCATTCGTGAAAACGATATCCACGCTAGGTAAGTTATTCAACTTGTGTGCGTTGGAATTAACCGAAGTTGCATCGAATGCAGGAAGTATAGCTGCTGACAAATCAGCTCCACTCGTTGGGAACGCGTTTTGATGCGCACATAAACGATAAGGTGCCCATGTGCCCTCTACTACCTTTTCAAAATCAGCATCTTTATCCGCAGGATTTGAAGTAGCCATGTCATAGTCAGACCATGAAGCATTAGCAGAAGATTTGTAGGTACCTGAACGAATCCAGTTCATTTCATTGTCGCCATCTTGATCAGGAACACCACCGTACCAAATCTTAGTAACATCAAATTTAACTTCAGAGCCTATGAAACCATTCTTCTCAGCCATGTTCACAAATGAACCTGCACCAGTACTAAACTTAGTTCCTGCATAGGCTATTTGCTTTACATTCACAGAGAAGCCCCAATCATCAAAGATTTGCTCATTAGCCAATTGCATGTCGGTTTCTGAATAACGTACTTCACCCGTTGACGTATTCACTAATTTCCAGTATGCCGTTGCAATCAAACTATCTTTTTTGTTTGGTACAATTGCAGTTTCTACTGAATCGATCAAGTACAAATTGTATTTATAAGGCATTACATTTTTTGGGTCTGTAACCATGACATTCACTGGCCCGCCTAATGTGTCATATGTCAAACGATCAGCAAAATTATCTTGCATGATTTTGTCGATAGATGTCTGAGACAAATTCAAGAAATTACCTCCGTTACCGTAACCTTCAACACGAGTGATAATCGGTTGATCACCATATTTAGAATTTAAAATAGTACCGCCCATTTCAGGATCAACAATATGAGGAATTGCACTATAAACACGTACACGACGACGAGACGGCTTATAAGGATCATCTTGTGAAGTAGGATCTGCGTCAGAGAATTGCTTATAGTTATTGTATGAATATGCAATAACCATATAGTAATAGGTCTTGTGATTAATCAAATCAGTATTACCTGTTGCAAAGGCATCTGAATTTACAACAAAACTATGCTTGATACCTTGATCTGTACCGCTAACTTCCAAAGTTGGCACGTTGGCGTTCATGTTCAAATCTTTCGAAAAGTTCACAATCTTAGTTACTCCATTCTTAATATCAACTTGTGCAATTTCACGAGCCTTGCTCATGTCATGCAATTCTGCTGCCGATATGGTATTATCCTTCAATTGGAAAATTTGGTATCCCTCAAAACGATAAGATGCATCTAATGTATCTTGGTGTGTTGGAGCTGCAGGATTTGCAGAAACGTAAGGCAAGATGGTATTGTCAAACTCCATGTATTTTTCACCATAGTTATTGGATGATGCAGGGTTTGTCAACGTAATTACCAATTGCTTATCATACTCCTTAACAGACATATCCGGAGCATCAGGACCGTTCAAGATACGGAAGTTTGCATCGAACAAGCCTTGAGCTTTACGATCCGCATTTAGAATTGCAGCGAAAGAAGGACATGGGTATTGAATTGGACGAACCCAAACTACACCGACAGTCACTGTTTGCTTAGCACCTGGAATCAATTGGAAAGGACCCGAAGATTCAACAACGCGCAAGTCACCCGGTGTAACTGTAGGATTACACATTGACCAATAAGGCAAGCCAGAACCAGGTTTTGTTCCTGATAAATTCGGAGCATCTGCGTAAACGAAATGGGTTGTGGATGCACCTAAGTGTGCGTTACCACCATATGTAAATGCAGTACCATCACGCCATGTACCGGTCATATAACCATAAAACTGAACCGCATTTTGCGGATCTGCTTGTGTAGAAGGTGTAGTATTATAATAGTAGTAGAAACCTGTCATTCCTAATACTTTTCCTTGTGCGTTTTTAGGACCTTGGAAGAAGTCGATACCCACCATCGGAACATTACTCAAATAACCTGCAGGACAAGCTTCGTCAAATGCATCCGCATTATAACAAATACCCAAACCTGTTCCACTACCCATTGCTGTGCCTGAAGTATCACAACCAATATAGTCATCATTTGCACAACCTAAATCCGGATCTACCCATTGTGCAATGAAAGCACTATCCAATGTGTAGTTACCCTTGTTGAACAAATCATAACGATAGAACGTCATGTTATTGATATCATCGTTTGTCGAGTAAGCAAATGCAGTAGCATTCACTTGCAAACCAATTGGATCAGCAGTTGTCTCCGTGTGAATATTTCCTTTATCATTATAAACCCACCAAATCATTTGATCAGGCATTACGGTTGTATCTGTAGGATCGAATGCAGGATAATCACCTGATAATGGATCGTAACTTTGATCATTATCAACGTCAAAGAAAGGAGCCAATTGATCGTTAATAACCAATGAAGTACTATTAGTACCTACAGCGTAAGGATTCCCTTTTGCAGGCCATTCCAAAATTGCTTTTGGGACATTCGACACAGTTTTTGTTCCTAACGCTTTGTACGTTTGGATATCTGTAAGATTTAACTTCCAGAAACGATCATAGTTGGTACAAGTCTGTTGATCTACAGACCCTGTTGCATCCAACGGACCAGGATAATAGTCATTACCACCTTGACGATATGTTTGTGCAGCAACACGTAAGTTACCTGCATTATCAATACCTCCCACCCAAATGGATGCCGCAAATAATGAACTCACAGATTGAGCTGATCCCGGCGGATCAATTTTTGGCACTTCATAACGCGCTACCTGCAAGCCACGATCCCACCACATATCACCACCATTCATGATTAATGCACGAACGTTGTTGATGTCCAAATCAATTTGCGCTGTTGCAGAAGCACAGGCAGATGCTTTAGTATTTACAGGACGACTTGGTTTCATACCATGAATCTGGTCGGCCTTAGACGCTGTAGCCATTCCAGCTACCAAAAGCGTCAACCACAAATATTTAGCTATTCTCTTCATATATCTAACGTTGATGGTTTGCAATTTTAGAAGTTAAACACGACACCTACACGAATACGACGTGGTAAGCTATAGTTATCAGGATTATTCACCTTAATATTGTACTGGTCGATGAAGGCTTGCGGAGAAGTTTGTGCCGCAATCTGTGCAGCAGCACCTGGACTTCCTAAATAACCATCATCATTCGGGTTACCCGTATAATTATAAACCGATTGAATGTTTTTCGTGTTCAACAAGTTTGTGATTGTTAAGTATGCATTCAAGAATAAAGGCTTTTTAGCTTTACCTTCAGTTTTAGTAGCTCCATTTAATGTAAAGTTTTTATCAATACGCAAGTCGAACTTATAGTTCCAAGGCAAACGAGAACCGTTTACTGTACCAACCAATACCAATGTTCCAGTAGGTGACAATAATGCTTCGTTACGAGCACGTCCTTGACGAGTATAAGGCTCACCAGAACGAGCACGACCGATCAAGTTAATACCTGCGTTTTCGAAGATATTATATGATTTACCATGAATTTTCAAACGAGGACCATTATAGTTCTTTCCTTCGCCATAACGATAATCGATATTACCGGAGAAAGTATGACGCACGTCGTACGCTAATGGATAAATCGTACGCAAATTCGGCATACCGTTGTTAATCATGTTTGCTTGAGATACGTCGTTTGAACCTGTACCATCCGCAAATGACAATGTATAAGCAGCGTTGAAACGTAAGTTATCCGTTTTTTGTTGGTCGTATGACAATTCAAAACCTTTTACAGTTGCGAAGTCACGATTACCAAACGTACGGTAAGATTTAGGATATGCTTGCACCACACGCATAATCTGAATCATGTCTTTATATTCACGATAGAACGTAGACAATTTCAATGCAGCCGTTTTAGATACTTCCTGTTGGAAACCGATTTGATAATCGATTGTTTTTTCAGGCTTCAAATTCGGGTTGTTCAAGGTAGCATCTACAACGATGTTTTCAAAATATAAATAATCGTCAGGAGTAATATAGCTACGTGATTGCGGACGTTGCGCTAACACATCATAGTGTGCAAAGAACAAAGCTTGACCATCATTGATTGGGAACGAGAAAGAGATACGTGGCATGATCGTAATCTGCGGATCATAATCTTTGAATGAACTTGTTGGGTTAAACAAAGAGTCAGTGATTTTATCTTTAGGATTTGATAAGAATGGAGAAATTGTATTGGTAGCAGACAATTTAGCAAGGATGCTTGGATCACTTAATTCCACCCCTTTTGCATCATACCATTTATCACCACTGCGGTAACCAATAACATTTGCAGATTTAGGATCAGAGAAGTCATCCACATAAACAGCATAATCAGAACCGATATTGTCAGGATGCGCCCCACCGTTGATTGTATTTTGAGCACCATCAACTTCACCAGCACTACGAATTGAATACAATGAATAAGGATCTTTCAATACTTTAGTATTCGCATCAAAGCGATCTACACGTAAACCTACGTTAAAGATCAAATCACGGAAAGAGAAACGATCTTGAATGTATGCTGAATTGTAGATAGGACGGAAAGCCCCAATTTCACGCTTATAAATTCCGTTTTCTTTCTTAGTAAAGAAATCGTTGAAAGAAACGTTTCCTTTCAATTTATCTCCAGTATATGTATATCCATAATAAGATACCAACGAGCTACCTTGGTTCAACAATTCATCTGGAGAAAACATACTCAACGAGAATTGAGAAGGATCTAATGCATCGATATCAATGATATCTTTGCTGTCTACGGCCAATCCTAAAGATTGACGCAGATTTTTATCAAATGTCGTTTGGTCTTTAGCAACATATAATCGATCGTAATTGATAGTATCTTGGAATACACCATTAGCCATTACATAATGCGGGTTGTTTTTATCCAAAGAAGCCAATTGACGGTTTGCTAACAAACGCATTTGCGTCCACAAGCTAGAAGCTCCGATACTGTACGCACGATCAATACGTTGCTCGTAAACCATACCAAATTCAATTGCGTGTGGCTTTCTAGAACCTTTAACTTTCAAGTCAAGGGAACCATCCACCATCACACGTATTTGTTGGTTTTGAGAATAATCATAACCTGCATATTGACGACCAGTATTATACCACAAACTGTTTACGTCACCAGGGCGACGACCATTTACCATTGCTCCGAAGAACAAGATATTATCAATACTAGAATTGAACATGTTAGAACGTGAATCACCAACAATACCCATGTACTGGTTCGTGTAGTTGCTCAAGGTTTGATTAACTGCACTTGGTGTGAAAACAACTAATGTATCGCGATCCAATCCTTGCACTTTAAATACTTGACCTGTTTCAGAAGAAACAGAATCAATATAAACGCGTTGTGTTTTAGTTTCGAATTTACCAACATAACCATAATTAAATGCATTGAAATGATGTGAATCATCCCAACGCTTATGATTATCTTGAGAATAGTCTAATTGTAATGTATAATAAGCATTTTGAATAGGCGAAGTATTACGCATTTTATTACCGGCTGCATCCACTTTATCAGATGTCTGCTGACCCAATTTTTGCGTCATACGAGCAAAAACACGCCATGAAAAGTCGCGTACCTCAGGATTGTTTTCTGGATTAAACATCGCATACTCACGAATATATTGATGGTAGCGAGTATAAGATGCGTTTGCACCTACCGCAAGAATCAATCCTGGCTTAAGGTTAAAATCTAATTTACCAGCAATACGCGCTGCATCATTTGCAGAATTTTGTTTGTACGCGATGTGCTCCATTGAATGGAAAGTAAGTGTATCTGCACTACGGACATAACCCAAACCAGTTTGAGGATTCAATAATAATGGGTTAGCTTGAATTTTAGCTAAAACGCTATCCTTAACCTTCCACATACCAATAGCAGAAGGATTCGGATCTTTATCATGCTGGTATTCCATTGAAAGATTATATCCTACCAATGGTTTACGATCTTTTGCATTAGGGTCTTTTTTATCGAACAATAAGGGACCGTTCAAGTTTAATGAAGCCAAATAGTATCCATAAGGATCCAAGAATTTTGAAGTAGCCAATTCAGCTCCACCTGAGAATTTCTTAGAAGCACCACGAGTAGTTACGTTGATGATACCGCCAATCGCGTCACCATATTTCGCAGGGATACCGCCTGTAACAATTTCAACTGCTTCAAGAGCTCCTTGCGGAAGACCAATACCAGCACGTTGAGGAATACCATCTACAATTACACGTGTTGCGTTATCACGGCCACCTTTGATGGAGATACCAGACCCACCATCTTTCTGATAGGTACCTGCAGTACCCGCAGCAGCGATATCGCTTACACCACGAACGGCCATTTGCTTAATCTCTTCACGAGAAACCACTTTTTTATCTTCTGTATGATCCGGATCTACAGCCTTACGCGTATAAACGATATTAACTGTACCGAGGCTTTTACCACCGGCTGTTGGCTTAGACATTTTCAAATCACCCAAACGTGTCTCGTGATCAGCTGAAACAAGGATCCCTGATTGCTTAATTGTATCATAGCCTGTGAAGGTTATGACTACAGTGTATCCAGAACCTGGATCGAGTGGTTTTACAATGAAGCTACCGTCTGTTTCAGTGTAGTTACCACCTTTCAACAAACCTTCTTGCAATACCATTACAGAAGCGAAGTCTAACGGCTTACCAGTAGCTGCATCAAGTACAGTTCCGGTGATAGAGCCTTTTTGAGCGATCGCTGCGAATCCCACAGACACGAATATTGCTAATAGCAACAGGCGCTTGAAAATAGAGTTAGATAAGGCCATACGAAAAAATAGATTATAGGTTGCCAAAGATAACTTATGTTAATGAAAAATTAAACTTTTTTTGAGCCGTTCCGCCAAAATTTTTGCCATTAAAAATTTAGCTTCAACGGACCATCCAGCAATATGTGGAGAGAGGATAATATCGGGGTTTTGTTTGAGCCAACTGAAAAGCTCAGGACTAGCTTTAATAAAGGATTTCAAAGGTTCGACAGGCAAAACATCTAACGCTGCAGCACATATTTTCTGAGTTTCGAACCCTGCTTTTAAGGCATCTAAATCCATAACTTTACCCCGAGAAGTATTAATAATAATACTGTGTTTTTTCAATTTCCTGACCAAATTAGTATTAAAAAAGGAGGTAGTTTCCGCTGTTAAAGGAAGATGTAAAGAAATTACATCAGAATACTTTAGTAGTTTATTTAAATCGACTTTCTCTACATAGTCGCAATTAAAATCATAACGATATTTATCGTAGGCAAAAACCTTCATTCCAAGGGCATTTGCGAGCTTTGCGAAGGCTGAACCTGTATGTCCAAAGCCGACAATACCTATCGTTTTATTTTTTAATTCAAATCCTGTATTTTCAAGACGTAGCCACTGTTTATTTTTAACTTGAGGGAGAGCAACATGAAGACGATTACTTAAGGTAAGTAAGAGTGCAAGCGCGTGTTCTGCGACTGCATTTGCATTACCTTCAGGGGAATTAAAGCATTGAATTCCACGATTAAAAGCAAATACAAGGTCTATATTCTCCATGCCACTACCTGGTCTTGCAATAACTTTTAGTTTAGTTCCTAATTGAATAAGTTTAGCATCCACGCTTGTTTTGGAATTAACAACTACAGCATCGAATTTATGAATATTGAGTAAAATTTGGTCATAGGACCAATCTGGATGTTTAGAAAAGGAACAATTGGAATTACACAGTTCTTTAAAAAAGACTGGATGGATATCGTCGAGGACGAGGATTTTAAAGCGATTGGAGCTGTTCATGGGATATTGGTCGCTTGTAAAAATAGGTAAAGGTGAGTAAAGGGCAAAAAAAAAGCCGATAGTTATTAGCTATCGGCTTTAAATAAAGATTTGGCGACAACCCACTCTCCCGTATTGTTGTACAGTACCATAGGCCATGTGCGGCTTAACGACCCTGTTCGGAATGGGAAGGGGTGAACACGCACTGCATAGTCGCCATAAAAAGGTTAGACATATTGGTAAATAACGAATCAATATAAGATTGAAGTAATTAGAAAAAAAAATAAAAGTTTACGGGCTATTAGTACTGCTCAGCTTTGATGTTACCACCTTTACACCTGCAGCCTATCAACGTAGTAGTCTTCTACGGCCCTTAAAAGAAACCTCATCTTGTGGTTGGCTTCGCACTTAGATGCTTTCAGCGCTTATCCTGTCCGTACATAGATACCCTGCGCTGCGGTTGGCACCACAACAGGTACACCAGAGGTACGTACGACCCGGTCCTCTCGTACTAAGGTCATATCCACTCAAGTTTCTAACGCTCACAACAGATAGAGACCGAACTGTCTTGCGACGTTCTGAACCCAGTTCACGTGCCACTTTAATCGGCGAACAGCCGAACCCTTGGGACCTTCTCCAGCCCCAGGATGTGACGAACCGACATCGAGGTGCCAAACCTCGCCGTCGATATGAGCTCTTGGGCGAGATCAGCCTGTTATCCCCAGAGTACCTTTTATCCTTTGAGCGATGGCCCTTCCATACAGAACCACCGGATCACTTTATCCTACTTTCGTACCTGCTCGACTTGTTTGTCTTGCAGTCAAGCACCCTTATGCTAATGCACTCATAGCACGGTTACCAAGCGTGCTGAGGGTACCTTTGAAAGCCTCCGTTACCTTTTAGGAGGCGACCACCCCAGTCAAACTACCCACCAAGCACTGTCTCCCAATTTTGGGATTAGAGCCTAACTAAATGAAGGGTGGTATTTCAACGTTGACTCCACGTTGGCTAGCGCCCCCGCTTCATAGTCTCCCACCTATCCTACACATCATTTAGTCAGAATCAATGCTAAGTTGCAGTGAAGGTTCATGGGGTCTTTTCGTCCCGTTGCGAGTAACCGGCATCTTCACCGATACTACAATTTCACTGAGCTCGTGGTTGAGACAGTTTCCAGATCGTTAGACCATTCGTGCAGGTCGGAACTTACCCGACAAGGAATTTCGCTACCTTAGGACCGTTATAGTTACGGCCGCCGTTTACTGGGGCTTCAGTTAAGAGCTTCGCTTACGCTAACCCCCTTCCTTAACCTTCCAGCACCGGGCAGGTATCAGGCCTTATACGTCATCTTACGATTTTGCAAAGCCCTGTGTTTTTGTTAAACAGTCGCCTGGAATATTTCTCTGCGACCCACCGAAGTGGGTGTCCCTTCTCCCGAAGTTACGGGACTAATTTGCCGAGTTCCTTAACCACGGATCACTCAAGCGCCTTAGGATATTCTCCCCATCCACCTGTGTCGGTTTGCGGTACGGGCAGCTATAATCTGAAGCTTAGAGGTTTTTCTCGGAAGTGTGTTTCACCACATTATTACCTCCTCCGAAGATTTGGTATACTATCGTATAGACCTTGATGCTGGCGGATTTGCCTACCAGCCCAGCCTATACTTCAACGTAGAAATCCGTATCTACGCAGTGGCTACGCTCCTTCGTCACCCCATCGCAATTATAGCCGGTATCGGAATTTTAACCGATTTGCCATCAGCTTCGCCTTTCGGCTACGCCTAAGGACCCGACTTACCCTGATCCGATTAACGTTGATCAGGAACCCTTGGACTTGCGGCGAAACGGTTTTTCACCGTTTTTATCGTTACTTATGCCTACATTTTCTTTTCTGGCCGCTCCAGTCATCCTCACGAATGACCTTCGACGCAATCAGAATGCTCCCCTACCACTCTTTCGAGTTCTAATCTTCGGTACTATGCTTGATGCCCGATTATTTTCCGTGCTGAATCACTCGACTAGTGAGCTGTTACGCACTCTTTAAATGAATGGCTGCTTCCAAGCCAACATCCTAGCTGTCATAGCAATTCAACCTCGTTTGATCAACTTAGCATAGATTTAGGGACCTTAGATGTAGATCTGGGTTATTTCCCTCTCGGCCATGGACCTTATCGCCCACAGCCTCACTCCTGGTCAGATGTCATAGCATTCGGAGTTTATTAGGATTTGGTAGGTGTTGAAGCCCCCTAGTCCAATTAGTAGCTCTACCTCTATGACAATTAATACCAAGGCTGTTCCTAAAAACATTTCGGGGAGTACGAGCTATCTCCCAGTTTGATTAGCCTTTCACCCCTACACACAGCTCATCCAAATGGTTTTCAACCCAAAATAGTTCGGACCTCCACCCCATGTTACTGGGGCTTCATCCTGGCCATGTGTAGATCACAAGGTTTCGCGTCTACCCCGACTGACTATGCGCCCTGTTAGGACTCGCTTTCGCTACGGCTCTTTCCGTTTACGGAATTAACCTTGCCAGTCAGGTGTAACTCGTAGGCTCATTATGCAAAAGGCACGCCGTCACACTTTCGTGCTCCGACCGCTTGTAAGTATACGGTTTCAGGTACTATTTCACTCCCCTATTCGGGGTGCTTTTCACCTTTCCCTCACGGTACTAGTTCGCTATCGGTCTCTCAGTAGTATTTAGCCTTACCAGATGGTGCTGGTAGATTCAGACAGGGCGTCTCCGACCCCGCCTTACTCAGGATACTGCTCAGGCAAACATCGAACGCTTACGGGACTATCACCCCCTATGGTCCTGCTTTCCAGCAGGGTTCAGCTTAAATGTTTACTCTTAAATGCAGTCCTACAACCCCTGAATGTATTGCTACAGTCAGGTTTGGGCTATTCCCCGTTCGCTCGCCACTACTTAGGGAATCACTGAATTGTTTTCTCTTCCTCCGGGTACTTAGATGTTTCAGTTCTCCGGGTTTGCTCCATGAATCATGGTAATACGTCTTCAACGTATTGGGTTGCCCCATTCAGAAATCTGCGGATCAAAGGTTATTAGCACCTCCCCACAGCTTATCGCAGCTAGTCACGTCTTTCATCGCCTCTGAGAGCCAAGGCATCCACCGTATACTCTTAGTAACTTTAGTATCTTAGTTGCCTAATTACTTCAACTTATAAAGAAAAGACTTCTTATAAATAAATTTAACACATAATAAAATGTGTTGTGAGTGTTATCTCATTATTAATTTGAGATTTACCAATATGTCAAAGAACTTCTGTTAACCGAAGTTAACGTAGTGGAGGTGAACGGAGTCGAACCGATGACCCCTAGCTTGCAAAGCTAGTGCTCTAGCCAGCTGAGCTACACCCCCTAATGGCTTTAAACGATGCCAACTTAGTGGCACTGTTTTCTGCGATAAGTAGTCTCGGGCAGATTTGAACTGCCGACCCCTACATTATCAGTGTAGTGCTCTAACCAAGCTGAGCTACGAGACTGCGTAAGAATTTGCTTGCTTAATTACGCAGCATATACAGCATTTATGAAATAATGGAGGAAACAACAAGTCGTTAAACCTATGTAAAAATTACACAGAGCGACTCTAAAAAGGAGATGATCCAGCCGCACCTTCCGATACGGCTACCTTGTTACGACTTAGCCCCAGTTACTGATTTTGCCTTTGGTGACTCCTTACGGTTATCGCCTTTAGGCACACCCAGCTTCCATGGCTTGACGGGCGGTGTGTACAAGGTCCGGGAACGTATTCACCGTAGCATTGCTGATCTACGATTACTAGTGATTCCAGCTTCATGGAGTCGAGTTGCAGACTCCAATCTGAACTGAGGGAAGTTTTTTGAGATTAGCATCACATTGCTGTGTAGCGACCCTTTGTACTTCCCATTGTAGTACGTGTGTAGCCCTAGGCATAAAGGCCATGATGACTTGACATCATCCCCTCCTTCCTCACCGCTTGCGCGGGCAGTTTCGATAGAGTTCCCAGCATTACCTGATGGCAACTATCGATAGGGGTTGCGCTCGTTGCGGGACTTAACCCAACACCTCACGGCACGAGCTGACGACAGCCATGCAGCACCTTGCTAGCGGTGTATTGCTACAAAAAGAGCTTTCACCCTCGGTCCACTAGCATTCTAGCCTAGGTAAGGTTCCTCGCGTAGCATCGAATTAAACCACATACTCCACCACTTGTGCGGACCCCCGTCAATTCCTTTGAGTTTCAACCTTGCGGTCGTACTTCCCAGGTGGGATACTTAATGCTTTCGCTTAGACACTAACGGTGTATCGCTAATGTCGAGTATCCATAGTTTAGGGCGTGGACTACCAGGGTATCTAATCCTGTTTGATCCCCACGCTTTCGTGCCTCAGCGTCAATAATAGTTTAGCCAGCTGCCTTCGCAATCGGTGTTCTGTGTCATATCTAAGCATTTCACCGCTACATGACACATTCCGCCAACCTCAACTATATTCAAGAAAGACAGTATCAATGGCAATTTTTCAGTTAAGCTGAAAGCTTTCACCACTGACTTATCTTCCCGCCTACGCACCCTTTAAACCCAGTGAATCCGGATAACGCTTGCACCCTCCGTATTACCGCGGCTGCTGGCACGGAGTTAGCCGGTGCTTATTCCTCTGGTACCGTCAACTCCCCTAGAAAGGGGGATTTCGTCCCAGATAAAAGAAGTTTACAACCCAGAGGGCCTTCATCCTTCACGCGGCATGGCTGGTTCAGACTTGCGTCCATTGACCAATATTCCTTACTGCTGCCTCCCGTAGGAGTCGGGCCCGTGTCTCAGTGCCCGTGTGGCTGATCATGCTCTCACATCAGCTACTGATCGTTGGCTTGGTGAGCCGTTACCTCACCAACTACCTAATCAGCCGCACACCCATCTTCAACCGACGTATCTATAATAATAAAGTGATGCCACTTCATTATGTTACGGAGTATTAATCTCTCTTTCGAGAGGCTATTCTCCAGTTGAAGGAAGGTTGTGTACGTGTTCCGCACCCGTTTGCCGGTCGCCAGCGAACTGTATTGCTACAGTCCCTGCTGCCCCTCGACTTGCATGTATTAAGCCTGCCGCTAGCGTTCATCCTGAGCCAGGATCAAACTCTCCATTGTAAGAAAAGTTTGTCGAAGCTCTATAAAGATAAAACTTGACGTTTATTAAATGTTGTTCAACTCTGTGCTAAGGTTTAACCTTACACTTGTTGTTTCGCATCCAATACTTCAAAGAACTTTGTTTTTTTGTGGAGTGCAAAGGTATGATGAGTTTTTCATTTCACCAAATTTTTCTTAAAATATTTTTAGAAAAATTTTCTCAACCTAAGATCCTAATTATAATAGTGGAAGTTTTCAATCGCTGTAAAAACAGCTGCTTCATTTCTATTCGTTACTTCGTTTGTAACACCCTCGTTTTATTTGGGAGTGCAAAGATATGATGAGTTTTTCATTTCACCAAACTTTTCTAAAAAAATTTTTAATTTTTTTTCGAAGCCTTTTTTCTTATTTCAAATAGTGGAAGACTTTCAATGCCGTGTATTCGGCGTCTTCGTATCTATCTTTGTTACTTCGTTTGTAACACCCTTTCTCAGAAGCGGAGCGCAAAGGTATGATGAGTTTTTCATTTCACCAAACTTTTTTCAAAATATTTTTTAATTTTTTTTTGAAGCTCTATTTCAAAGAAACTGGAAGACGTTCTGACTATATATATAGTGTCTTCGGAGATTTCGTTTTACCACTCGTTTGTGGTAACCCTTTCGTTTTAACGGGATGCAAAGATAAGCACAGTTCTTCCAGTTATGCAAACTTTTCTTTCACTTTTTTTAAAATAAACTTCACATTACGGCTCAAACCCTTTATAGAAAGGACTCTTAATTGATGTAATATTTTTGTCAATTGTTGTAAAAAGGCCCCTTTTAAAGAATAACGGCAACAAAACCCTTCTTCACCTTCCATTCTCCTGTACTCCCCCATCTGTAACGTAAGGTAAAGTCGTAGGTACCTTTATCTACCACAGATCCATTGAAACGCCCATCCCAAGCTGTTTTCGGGTCGTTCGTTCTAAATACCAACTGCCCCCACCTATTATATACCTCCAAATCATAATCGCCAACAAAATTCGCTGTCAGCAATTTAAATGTTTCATTTACTCCGTTCCCATCTGGTGAAAACGCCGTCATAAAGGTCAATTCAGGCGGACTAACCCATACTTTCATCGTGTCTGAATCTGTACAACCTATCCCATTACTTACTGTAAGGATATATTCCGCTTCCTGTTCTACCTTTATTTGCGTGATTAGACTTTGATTATTTGTAATTCCCCAATTTGGTGACCATAAATAGGTAGCACTATTTGTACAGCCTGTGCAAGTCCCATTTAAATTAAGCACAGAACCATAATAACCAAACAAATCAGGACCGGCGTTCGCTTCAGGAGCATCTGCTACTGTTACTATAATATATGCTGTGTCTGGAGGACAATTAATTCCATCGGATGCAACAGCCACGCCATAGGTAGTGGTGACAATTGGACTAGCGAGTACAGAGGAATTATTGTTTACATTCAATCCTGTTGTCGGGAACCATGCATAGTTATCGCCGCCGCCGGCACTTAATGGAACAGGTTGTCCTTCCTTACAATAAGTAATATCATCACTCACAATTGCATTAGCGCCACTTACTACTTTAACAAAAACAGTATCCGTTGATGTGCAACCAAGTGTATCAATGCCATTTAAGACAAAGTTTTGAGAACTATTAAGAACAGGAATAATTGGATTTGGTGTATTTGCATTTGTCATGCCTGCGCTTTGCACCCAATTATAGGTAATCCCACCACTTCCATTTAGGGTTATTCCTGCACCTTTACAGATACTTGTATCGTTTCCTGCATTTAATCCCGCTTGTCTATCATCAGATACTAAAAGCAAATTAGCTAGTGTGGCACCTGTAGAGCCACTTTGTGCGCCAGCATTGCTCCCATTGCAAGACGAGGAAGGACTATTAAAGACACCAGCAATCCCTCCTAATAAATTCGTGGACGCGTTCACAGAGAGTGTAGCACCACTGTACCAAACAATTCCACCACCCCCACCACCACCTGGCGCATGGCAATTCGCATTATTATTTGTGACATTACCGCCGTCGCCACCTTTTGCGTTGATATCGACCGCAGAGGCGATTGATCCTACGTCCAATAAAATTGCGCCGCCACCACCACCACCACCAGCACCGTCATATCCTGCTATTAAGGTTTGATCTGCGCCATTCGCCCGAATTTTGTTGCTATTACCGATAATGGTTCCTGCTTGTAAGAAAATAATACCGCCACCATTGGCGCCATCTGTAGCTTGGACAGAATTATCTTGGTGTCCTGCACCACCACCACCGCCCATGAAGACTTTTTGCGAACTATTACTATATAGACATGGTCGGCCCCCTTGTCCACCTTGCACGGTACCTGCACAGGCCGACATTTGGTTGCCCCCATTACCGCCTAAGGAAAACCCAGCTCCACCGGCTCCTCCTGAGTTGATTTGATTACCTCCGCCACCGCCATTCGCATTCGCGCCACGTGCATACTCTTTATTTCTTTTGTACTTGGCTATCCCTTCGCCTTTCATGGCGCCATTGGTTGTTGTGGCAGACGTGAAATAGTTTGTAAAGCCGCAATTAGCAGCACTATAGGCAATCACATTCGTATTCGTCGTTCCTCCTCTAAAGCCCATGCCATTTACTTCCAGATTATCATTCATATAAAGTGTGCCCGTAACTTGCATAGCTAAAACACCTCCTGTTGAACCATTCCAAGGTTGGCAGCTTACAGGACCGAGTGTAGATGCATTGGGATAAACAGGAACACTGATTAATTGTACTTTGTCTGCGACGGTATACTGACGAGTGATTACGTATTTTAATTTTACTGTATTTCCTGAAATGGATGCCACTTCATTAAATTCATAATTACCGCAATTTCGGTAATCTATAACCGTTCCGAACAAAAAGTTATTTGCGGAGTCGATGACTGCTCCTTGCATTTGAATCAACAGCACTTTTGTACCAGGCACAAAGGGTGCAGCATTAGCCGTATAAATATTGCGTTTACAGATATTAATAGAATCAACTGCTGCGTAATTGTTGACAACTCCGCTTATATAGATTATTTGCGCATTTGCTTTAGTGAACACAAGCAAGTGCAACAAAACGAAAAGCGTGATGAATAGTTTTCTTTTAAGGAGGTAGTGTCGTACAGACATATCGTGCCTAAAATACGAAAATAATGAATAGCGGATAGTGAATAATAAATAATTATTCTTCTAGATTAATCGTTTGCGACGGGCTTAAATTGCTCGAAAGATTGATTACAGTCTTTACAAAAATGAATTGCTCTACATAGTGTATAGCCAAAAGGAATTTGCAAGAAGGTATTTACGCCTCCGCAACGTGGACAAGGGATTCCCAAGAGCATTTCACGATCTACCTCACTCGTTACTTTTGGAGGTGGTGCGATGCCCGCTTCTTTTAATCGTTGTTTACCTAGCTCGCTAATACGATTGGTATTCCAATGAATATCAGTGTCAACAACAACTTCGCAATGCACATCCGTTAACTTTTCCTGTAGCTGCTCTTTTATCATTTTTTGAATAAAAGAGGTTGCAGGGCAAGCTGCATAAGTAGGAATCATGTGTACGACCACGGAATCATCCCCATTTGGCACGACAGCAGTAATCATCCCCAAATCAATTACCGACAATGCGGGAATTTCTGGGTCATAAATAGTGCTCAGTACTTCATTGACTCTTTCTAAAAGCATAAATATCAATTACCAAGTGGCATTTGGATCGGTAGACGACACTTCGCGCATTTCGTGCATCATTGGGGCAAAATGCTCGGTATGTTGTTTTTGTCTTCCGCCAAATACAGGTTGAGTGCTTAAATCAGGCATTTTTAAATTAGCCTGTTCGATGATTGGTGCAATTCTTTCTAACCACTTATTCTTCAAAATCTCTTCGCCCGGAAAAACAGCATCCGCAATCACTTCATTTTCGCCCTCATAGGATTCGAAAAGTCCTAGAGCATAGGGGAATGCAGCTTCTAAAGCTTTTTGCATTCTAGTATTCGAATCAGCATTGCCTTGTCCTAATTGAATTAGAAAGCTCTCCGCATGCATTGTGTGGTATTTCAATTCTCCTTTGAATTTCTTAGCCATATGCGCTAATGGTGCAAAAGATGAATTTAGTAGTAGATCGTAGCGAAGGAATTCCGCTTCGTCGAATAAGAAATGACGTACTAAGGAGAAATCGTATTCTCCATTAGGTAATTCTAGTAGATGCGCACAACGAAAATCATTTATGTCGCGATAGAAGGCTAATTTCTCTGCATCGTCTAAGCCTGCATGTTCGTTGAGCATTTTATATAGTACCCAAGCATGACCAATTTTGTCTTGCGCCATAGAGGCGAATGCAATATCTTCTTCAATAAATGGTCCGAGGCCTGTCCATTCGCTATTACGATGACCGAAGATAAAGCTGTCGTCAGC
The DNA here is from genome assembly GCA_947452995.1 of Chitinophagales bacterium. Classification (GTDB taxonomy): domain Bacteria; phylum Bacteroidota; class Bacteroidia; order Chitinophagales; family CAIODY01; genus JAHEYX01. Next base: position 45,162 of record CANGEV010000010.1, on the reverse strand, counting down.
AGTTTTAAATATAAAATTGATAGTCCCTTGCTTCATTATTTTTGGTTTTCGGTCAACGTTTTTTTGAATGCATTAATTTTATCCCGCACTTTAAATCCACCTGCTTCACGATAATCTTTTTCGGTAGCGGTTGTAAAAATATCATCATCCGAATAAGCGAATGAAGTAATTGCGTCTGTTGGAGCTACCCACATGTTAGCGCAGGGCAAACGGCGAGCATACTGTTCTTTTGCAAATAACAACGCTTGGGTCGCATTAGCGGCATGTACGCTACCTACGTGAATATGTTGATCTCCACGTTTTTTTTGGTGGAACACTTCAAAAGTAATCCAAGATTCACCAGCCTTCATTTCTGTGGTAGTGTCTTCAGCTGGCTGAATGCGATTGATTCGCGGATCGAATGATTTCATGTCATTTTTCGCTTTAGGGTGCAAATTTATCCAAATTCCCCTACTATTTCACTTATAGTAACCAGAAGAGAGAATATATTGTTCAACTTTTTCTGGAACTAAATAATGAATAGATTCTTTAGCCTTTACTTTTTGACGAATCAGCGTAGAGCTAATTGGGAAAAGAGGAACGTCGAGCAAAGTTATATGCTTCGCAAGAGAGTTCCACTCTTTTGGCAACTGATCTTCGTCATTCCGTTTATAGATAATAATCTCGTTATCTGCTAATAGCTTTTGGAAGTTCTTCCATTTGTGCAAGCTTGCAATTTGATCGCCACCCATTATTAATACAAATTCATGACTCGGATATTTTTCCTTCAAATAAGCGAGTGTGTCTATTGTATAGGAAGGTTGCGGCAGGTCGAATTCAATGGTTGAAGGCTGAAATTGAGCATTATCTTCAATGGCGAGGTGAAGCAGATGTAGGCGATCGTACTCAGGTAGGAGGGATTTTTTCTCTTTAAGCGGGTTTTGAGGACTGAGTACGAACCACACTTTCTTCAATTTAGCCGCTTCAAGTACCGTATTGGCTATAATAAGGTGTCCGAGGTGGATTGGGTTAAAAGAACCGAAGTATAAACCGATGCGCACGAGGAATACGTTTATTTATTAAAAAATCAGTTTGAATTTAAGCTAGGAAGGATTACATTTGTCGGCTATTATAATATCCAAACTTTAAAAAACCCCACTGTTGCTATGGCAATAATAGGTAAAATCAGAGAAAGATTAGGCGTACTGTTAGCAGTAATTATCGGCTTGGCCCTTTTTGGCTTCTTGTTGACGTCTGCATTGAATGACAATTTGAACTTGTTAGGCAGTCGTAGTACTGTTATTGCAAAGATCGATGGCAACAAGATTGAAGCCAACGATTATTTTGCGAAAGTCGATGACTATTTGACTGTATACTCCTTGTTTAACAACGGACGTACAGCGGATGAGGCGACTGCGCAGAGCTTTCGTGAGCAAGTTTGGAATGACATGATCAATAATGCTTTGATGGAATTGAAATATCGTAAATACGGTATTGCAATTACCAATGAAGAGATGGTTGATCAATGTATGGGTCCTAACCCACACCCAGTTATCCGTCAATATTTCGGAAACCAACAAACTGGTCAATTCGATCCTAACACGATTATTGAGTGGAAGAAGAAAGCTTATAAGGAGAACCCTGAAGAGCAAGTTAAGTGGAAGTTTTTGGAAGATATGATTCGCAAAGATCGTTTGAAAACGAAGTTATTGACTATCTATCGTAAGTCGGTATACGTTCCAAAATGGCAAAAGGAGTTGGAATATCACCAACGTAATGATAAGGCGGATGTTAACTATGTGATGGTTCCTTACCAAAGCATCAGTGACGACAAAGTGAAGCCTACAGATGAAGAGTTGAATAAATATTTGAGTGAGCATTCTGCAAACTATCAAAATATTGATGAGACGCGTAAGTTGGAGTATGTTGTATTCGATATGAAGGCTTCTAAAGAAGATTCTGATCGTGTGCGTAAGCAATTTACAAGCTTGTTACCTTTGTTCCGTAGTTCGACGAATGATTCCGCTTTTGTGTATGCAAATTCTGAGGAGCCGTTGACTACAGGCTTTGTTAAGCGTGAAAACATGAACTTGTTAATTGCGGATTCTGCATTTGGTAAGCCAGTAAAGAGTGTATTCGGTCCATATATTGATAATGGCATGATGAAGATTGCGAAGATCTATGCTGCTAAAAACGTTCCGGATTCAGTTCGTGCTCGTCACATTTTGATTTCTGCTCAAGGTGATACAAGTGCTGCAAACCGCCGTATTGATTCAATCATGAAAGCGGTTAAAGGTGGTGCTGATTTTGCTGTAATGGCGATGAAGTATTCTATGGATCCAGGAAGTAAAGTAAAAGGAGGCGACTTAGGTTATTTTACTGAAGGTAAGATGGTACCTGAATTTAACGATGCTTGTTTTGGTGGTAGCACTGGTTCTTTAATTAAGGTTCGTACACAGTATGGTGTGCACTTAATTCAAGTAACAGATCAGAAAGGCGGAAAGCCTGCTGTTAAATTGTTTGTTGTTGCAAAGAGTTTGAAACCAAGTCAAACAACAGAAAAAGCGGTTTATGCGATGGCCAACCAATTTGCGGCTACGAACAATACTTCTGCTTTGTTCGATACCGCAGCTAGCAAGATGAATATAATGAAGCGTGTTGCAGAACCAATTCGTGAAAACGATCGTAGCATTCCTGGCTTCCCTTCAGCTCGTGACGTTGTTAAATGGGCATACCAAGCTGAAATTGGCAATGTATCTGGCACTTACCGTTTAGATGACAAATTGATTGTTGCAAAACTTGTTTCAGTTAATAAGACTGGAACAGCTAGTTTGGATCAAGTACGTGGTGAAATCACGCAAGAAGTTATTCGTGAGAAAAAGGCTGCGATGATTATTAAAGATATGCAAACTAAGATTGCTGGTAAAACCGATTTAGCAGCGATTGGTCAGGCTATTGGTGACACTATTCACCGTGCTGTGGATGCGAATATTTACAATCCGTTCATTCCTGGATTTGGTCCTGAGTTTGCTATGATGGGTACTGCATTAAGCGGTAAATATACCAGCAAGCCATCTGCGCCAATTAAAGGAACGCAAGCGGTATTTATCGTTCAAACAGGTGCTTTAAAAGCAGCGCCGGCGACTACTGACTATAGCAGCATTGATATTTCGGTAAAAATGCAGGCGACTAGCAATTTAGAACAATTGTTACCAGCAGCTTTGAAGCGTCAGTTTACTGTAACAGATAACAGAAGTAAATTCTTTTAACAAAATAGCCTGTTAAGGCGTTAACTATACAAGGGCTGTATGCTTAACTTTGCATACAGTCCTTTTTTAATTTAATATGGAAAATACATTTGTCAACAAGGTAGAAGAGAGTGGAATATTGACGTTCAACTTAGAAGATTTTTTTCCGAAGGAGGAAATTAAAACCTTCGATTTGGCTCCGTTTTTATTTCAAGGATTAATCTTACGAGAGAAGGATTATCGTGCTGCGCTGAAAGAATATGATTTTAGCGCGTTTAAAGGCACTTGGACGCACGTTTACTGTTCGGCAGACGCAATCATACCACATTGGGCTTTCATGCTTGCAGCAAGTTATTTATCTGGTATAGCACAAAAAGTGTACTTTGGAACGAAGGAAGAGATGTTGACGACTTATTATCACGAAGTATTAGGGAAGTTAGATTGGCAATCGTATAAAGATCAGCGTGTAGTAGTGAAAGGTTGTGGCGATAAAGAGGTGCCTGTTGGAGCCTATTTATCAGTGACGAATCATTTGCGGGAAGTGGCTAAGAGTATATTTTACGGAGAGCCATGCTCGACGGTGCCGGTGTGGAAGAGGAAAGTTAATAATGAATAGTGAAGAGTGAAGAGTGAAGAGTGAAGAGTGAATGGTGAAGAGTGAAGAGTGAAGAGTGAAGAGTGAAGAGTGAAGAGTGAAGAGTGAAGAGTGAAGAGTGAAGAGTGAAGAGTGAAGAGTGAATAATGAATAATGAATAATAAATAATTAAAAAATGAAAGTACAGAACAGAACCATCGTGGTAACAGGAGCAGGGGGAGGCATTGGTCGTGCTTTGGTATTGAATTTATTGGAGCGTGGTGCTAAAGTAGCGGCTGTCGATATTAATGCTACGCTTTTAGCAGAAACCAAAGAAAAGGCAGCGAAATATGCAGAGCGTTTGACGACGCATCTTGTGGATATTACGAATCGCGCAGCGGTAGAGGCGAGTTTGGAGGAAATCAAAGCAGCTCACGGAGCGGTGGATGGCTTGATTAATAATGCTGGGATAATACAGCCCTTTGTAAAAATAGCAGATTTAGATTATGCTGCGATAGAGCGTGTCATGAACATCAATTTCTATGGGATGCTTTACATGACCAAGACATTTCTTCCGGAGTTGCAATCCCGTTTAGAAGGGCATATCGTAAACATCTCGAGCATGGGTGGCTTTTTGCCAGTACCTGGCCAGTCGGTATATGGAGCTTCGAAAGCGGCTGTCAAGCTCTTTACAGAAGGCCTTTGGGCTGAATGCATGAATACAGGTGTTAAAGTAACCATTGTATTTCCAGGCGCCATTGCCACGAATATTACGGTCAACTCCGGCGTTGCAATTCCGGGTGGTGCCACAGCTGAAAACAGCTCTTTTAAGGCTTTAGACCCGAACAAAGCAGCAACAATAATTGTAGATGCCATGGAAGCGGATAAATTTAGAGTTTGCGTTGGGCCGGATTCACGCTTTCTAGATTTTCTTTATCGATTGCACCCAAAATTTGCAGCTAAGTTCATCGCGAAGCAGATGGCAGCCTTATTAAAATAGGCGGAAGATGCGTTTATTCCCTTTGCTTTTTTTGTGCTTAACACTATCGATACAAGTACTGTTTGCACAAACGGTTTCAATGCCGAACACGCTTGTTCCAAACTATAGAACACAACGCACCGACACTGTCTTGCCGACTTCTAAGGACATCCTAACACGCGTTATGACCTTCAACTTACGTTACGATAATTACCAAGATGGTGAAAATGCTTGGGATAAACGCAAGTATGAACTTTTAGAAAGTATAAAGGCGGAGCAATGTGATTTCTATTGTTTTCAGGAAGCATTGTATTCACAAGTAAAATTTCTTGCGGACAGTCTTGGCAATGAATATACCTATTACGGAAAGGGTCGCGATGACGCGAAGCAAGGAGGAGAATACTCCCCTATTTTCTACAACAAAAATCGTTACATCGTAATGAATGCCCAAACCTATTGGCTTTCACCGACACCGGATACCGTATCACGCGGATGGGATGCGGTATGCAATAGAATTGTTACAGCCGCTTATTTTTATGATACTAAAGTGGACCGTTATTTAACGGTATTCAATACACATTTTGATCATGTAGGTACTGTAGCGCGAAAGCATTCTGCAGAATTGATTCTAAGCTTATTAAATAGGAAGCCATGGGATGAAAGTTCGCAATACATTCTCTGTGGGGATTTCAACGCTATTTCTTCTGATGAGTCTATCATATTATTAACGGAGTTCTTACAACTTGCACAAGAGGTAGATGGCAAGGAGAAGGGAACATTTAATGCATTTGACACTAGCGCATTACCAAGTAAGCGTATCGATTTTGTTTTCTATTCCAAATTCAAAAGAGGTAGCATACACACGATTGAAAAACGTCGTAGCAATGGTTTGTGGTTATCGGATCACTTACCTGTTGTTGGGACACTCGTTGAAGACGACTAGCGCATTGGCACTTCCATCAAGAGTATTTCACTTGCTAGACTCAATGCCTTAATGGAAACTTTTGAAAACTCTGAAAGTCCCAATCCATCTCTTTTTCCAAGCTGATAAGTATCGATTTCAAAATCACCTTCCAACACAAAACAATAGAGGCCATTACCTTCTTTCTTCAGGTGATAATCTAATTCGACGTTTTGATCGAATCGACCAATATGGAACCATGCATCTTGATGTATCCAAACACCTTCATCATTTGCATTCGGAGAAAGTACTTGTTGTAATTTATTGTTTCGATCCTCCGCGTTCAAGCTAATTTGATCGTAACGCGGTGTCACATTTTTCTTATTTGGAAAAACCCAAATTTGCAAAAATTTTACTGGCTTATCCTTATTCTTATTGTATTCAGAGTGGCGAATCCCCGTTCCAGCCGACATTACCTGAATATCTCCGTGCTTGATTACAGTCGTATTACCCATGCTATCGCTATGTTCTAAGTCGCCTTCCAAGGGAATACTAATTATTTCCATATTATCGTGCGGATGAGTTCCGAAGCCCATACCTGGCGCAACAAAATCATCATTCAAGACACGCAAAGCGCCAAAATGCATACGTATAGGCTCATAATAATTGGCAAAGCTAAAGGTGTGACGGGAATGCAACCAGCCATGATTCGCGTCTCCGCGAGAATCTGCCGCATGAAAAATATAGTTAGGCATCTGAATTAAATTTTAGGCTACAAAATTAAAAAGACAAGGGGCGAAAACAATTGACTTGCATTAAGTATTTGCACTTCTTTTCTTGCGACAGCCGTCGCTACAGTATTTCACCTCTTCCCAACATTTCTCCCATTTCTTGCGCCAGGTAAAAGGTCGATTGCAAACGAGACATATTTTCTCCGGAAGGAATTCTTTCTTTTTATTTTTCATCCCCGTAAATCGCTTTGCTTGCTTTATTCCAATAGTTGAAGAAGGAAGGAAATTCTCCTTGTAATGAAGGGACTATCCAATCACGTTCTTCGTACACAATTTCTTTAAAGTGAAAAAGTGGATGTTCTTTCATCCGAAGTTTTGCTGTCGGAATTATTTGTCGAAGTTCTTCAAGCTCTCCAACAAAAACCTGCAAACCCTTTATGCGAAGTGCATTCAACAAAATGAACTGAATCGTTTTATCAGACATTGGCCAATGTTTAAAATAGTTTGGACTTAACCACAGCACACGATTAAATGATTCATCAAGATGCCAATTAGGGTCGAGATTATACGGCGTATAGATCAAAACTTCTTTTGTCTGGTCGAAGTTCAACACCTCACTTTCAGGTAAATTCGTTTCAAGCTGCAAATCAACTAAGCGCTCCAAATGCTTTGGTGTAGGCGCTTCCGGCAGCTCTTCATAACTTTTATCTAAGAAAGAATTGCTTTGTTTCGAGTTCGTGTAGTGATTAATATTTTCTTGATTCACCCAATATTTTTTCTTTCCTCTATACCCATTCACCCAAAGCCACGAGGCTGTATTACTTGCGAAGTCGGCATCGAGCAAATGATAGTATAACCATTTAGCAGGCGCATTATAGGGGTGTTTGGCGACATTCAAGATAATGGATGCGAGGTACATTCTTAGATGATTATGCATATACCCCGTCTCGCGTAATACGCTTATCCCTTCGTCCACCGCCTTAATTCCTGTGGTGGCATTCACCAAACATTCCGGAAAATGATCCAGACATTCGGTATTCCATTCAGCTACCCTCGTCTGTCCTAGCCGTTGAAAATAATCACGCCATAAAAGCTCCTTCAAAAACATCTCCATGTCTTTAGCAGCGATACCTCGCTGACGAAGACGTGTATAAATTTGTTTGGTGCTTATGATTCCACGACTGATATACGGCGAAAGGTATGTAACGGAGCCGTCGATGAAATTGCGTGTTCTAGCATATTTCACCACATCCAAGTCATCCACTATCGCCAATAAATCCTCGTAGTTCAAATCAGCTCGCATCATACCTTTGCGTAAGCTTTATGCCCGATAAAATTCAGTGCATAATAATTTTCTAGGCCGAGTACATTCACTGCGTGCTGTCCTTCGAAATTCAAATTTCCATCTTCTTGCAGCATACTTGCTTTAATCTTAATCCACTCCACTTTCGAAATGATAAGTTTGGTATCATTTACCTCCATTGGCACTATTTGAAAAAGGCGCAAGCCAATTTGCAAGGGACTTTCAGCGACGGCAGGCGCAAAGAAATCCGATAGATATTCTTCCTTCAAATTACAGGCTTCAAATTCTGAAACCTCACTTGGATAGCGTGCACTGGTTTGATGCGCCGCTGCAGCAATTTCTTCGGTGACAAGACTGAGTGTGAAACATTGCGTTGCTTCAATGTTGCGAAACGTATCCCCACTCTGCCCTACAGGTCGCTGTACATAGCCTATCAAAGCCGGATCGGCGCCGAGGTGAAACACATTGGTAAATAATGCCAAATTGCTTAGGCCGTTTTCACTCTTCGTTCCTGCTAAAAATGCCGGTTTGGCACCTGTTAAGCAGTTCACCAAATTCCCACGATAAAACCGCGTATAGCTTTTCAACTCCTCCGCCAATATCACTTTCATTTCTTTGTTCATCGCTTGCTAATTTTATTTAAAGTAATCGTTCGTTGACGACTGCACTTAAATCGTAGGATATCGGGATCTCTACGCTTCATATGTTTCTGACTCACTCCCGTGTTCACTCTTTTCCGCCATAGGTTAAACGATGATCTTTTGAGATTCTTTCGCATCAACTGAATCGTATCTGCTTCCGTCAATTTGAATTGAATAAAAATCGCTTCGAAAGGAGTTCTATCCTCCCAGGCCATTTGTATTACACGATCAATATCTAGTTGAGATAATTCCATACAAATAAAACACGCTACTCGTCAATTTGTTCGTCAAAGAGAGCCTCTTGCTTAGATTTTATACTCTTGTTGGAAATGCGTATTTTTAAAATAGAATTTTAGCCATTGCAAGACACAATACTTTCTGCACTTTTACCGAAACGAAAACGCGTTTTGGTCACTCCATTAGATTGGGGGATTGGTCATGCAACACGTTGTGTACCGATTATTGACGACTTAGTGCGTTTAGAAAATGAAGTGATCCTCGCAGCTGATGGAAACGCGTTTGAAGTCCTTGCCCGTTTATATCCGCAATTACCTTTATTACGTCTGCCGGGAAAAGCTATTCGTTATAGCAACGATCCAAAGTGGCTTTGGTGGGTACTTTTGAAACAATTGCCTTCCTTTCTCTTTTCTATCTATAGCGAACATAAGGCTTTAGAAAAAATTCGGATTAGCGAAAATTTGGATGTTGTCATTTCCGACAATCGTTATGGACTTTTCAATAAAAACTGTTATTCTGTTTTCATTACGCATCAATTACAATTGCCGCTGCCACGAATTTGGCAATGGATGAGCCCGCTGACGAATGGTTTTATACAATGGTGTATTCGAAAGTATGATGCGTGTTGGATTCCTGACTTTGCCACTCAAGACAATTTAAGTGGAGCTTTGTCACATAAAGCGAAGCTAAGCACGAATACTCGATTCATAGGGCCTTTGAGTCGAATGAAAGCAAGCGAACGAAATGAGGCTTTGCACAAAAAAATGAGTTTTGTGTTGAGCGGACCAGAGCCACAGCGAAGTATTTTTGAACAGCAAATTATCGAACAAATAAATGCTTCGAGTGACACGGCTCATTATAAATTTTTATTAGTTCGCGGCAACGCACATCTATCTAAAATAGAAGAAGCGTTACCTGCTAATTTAGAAATCATCGATTTCGCAGATAGTGAAGAGATGGCATCTATCTATACGAATTGCGATTCGTTGGTAGTTCGTAGCGGCTATAGTACGATCATGGATTTAGAGGTATTGGGCTGTAAGCACGCGGTATTTATTCCAACGCCCGGGCAGGTAGAGCAAGAATATCTTGCCAAACATTTACAGGAAACGAAGGGCTTTCCGTTTATTTCGCAGGCTGCGTTTCGCTTGCAGGATTTTCTTTAATTTTTTTACGTGTGGCGAAGTAAACGCCTAGTAAAACTAAGGCTAGTCCGATGGCATGCGACCATCCGATGGATTCTCCGTCAAATAATCCCCAAATAACAGCTACGACAGGTATGAGGTAGGTAGTCATGGCGCCGAACATGGTAGATGTCCGTTGGACGAGCATATAAAAAACGATAGATGCGCCAGCCGTTCCAACGATTGCCAAAGTACTTATATAAAGCATTGCATGTTGAGCGGCAGGGGCAGAACCGATGCGTTGAAAGAAGCCGGTGCTAATTAAAATGATCAAAGCCGGAATACCAATCAATAAAAACGCATAAGCGACAATAGCGATGGGTGGTACATGAGACAATTTTGAGCGCACAAGATTTAAGTTTGCGCCATAACAGGCTGTAGCTATGATGATATAAAAAGCATACTGTAAATGTTCCCAGTCGAATTGCACCTTGCCGTTCACAATTAAAAACATCGCTCCGAAAAAGCCTAATACTACGCCAAGCACTTGCAAGAGATGTGTTTTGTGTCGGAAAATGAGTATCCCTAAAACGAGCGCCCAAACGGGTGTAAGCGCATTCAAGACACCAGCTATGGAGCTTGGCAAATGTTGCTGTGCGGTAGAGAATAAATAGGCAGGCAAACCACTTCCTAAGAATCCACTTAAAAAAAGCAGTGGGTATCTCGCACGAGTCACGCGTCTACGATAGATAAACACAAATGGCAGTAAAACCGTCATTGTTATTACGATGCGCAAACTTGCTACCTCAAAGCGTTCTAAGCCCATTAAGGAATGTTTGATAAGTACGAAAGAAGTGCCCCACGTGAGAGCTAGAGCGAATACAATCACCCAATTGATAAACCCGTAATTGGCTCCGCGATATTTACTCATTTATTCAACTCTTGCCACAATACATCTTTCAATTCTTGCAAACCTTCCCCCAAATACGAGGAGATAAACACGACAGGCATTGTCTTTGGTAATGTTTTCTTGATTAATTTTTTCAATTCATCATCCAATAAATCCGACTTCGTAATCGCCAAGACGTGCTGTTTATGCATTAGCTCTTTGTTATACTTCTTCAACTCATTCTTCAAGATCTTCAAAGTTGCTTTGATATCATTATCGTCGGCAGCGATCATAAACAAGAGCACCGAGTTTCGTTCGATATGACGCAAGAAACGCAAGCCGAGTCCTTTCCCTTCTGAGGCGCCTTCGATGATTCCTGGGATATCGGCCATGATGAAGGTCTGATGTCCACGATGTTGTACAATTCCGAGCTGTGGCGTTAGGGTTGTGAAAGGATAATCCGCGATAACAGGCTTAGCAGCCGTTATTTTCGACAATAAAGTCGACTTGCCGGCGTTCGGGAAGCCTACTAAACCGACATCGGCCAAGACCTTTAATTCAAGAATTTTAGTGGATTCTATGCGAGGTTCGCCAGGCTGTGCGAAGCGTGGCGTTTGGCGGGTCGGTGATTTAAAGTGTGCGTTTCCTTTACCTCCACGACCGCCGTATAATAGCACTCGCTCTTCTCCATCTTCAGTTATTTCAAAGTCTACCTGCCCTGTTTCGAAGTCGCGTGCCACGGTTCCGAGCGGCACTTCAACGATGACATCCTGACCAGAAAGCCCTGTACAAAGCTCTCCTGCGCCATTAGCACCGTCGGGAGCGAAAATATGTTTTTTATATTTTAGGTGAAGTAAGGTCCATAGTTGCGCATTACCGCGAAGGATGATATTCGCACCACGGCCACCATCGCCACCATCGGGTCCGCCTTTGCGGGTAAATTTATCTTTATGAAAGTGGACAGATCCTGCTCCACCCGCGCCGCTGCGAAAAAATATCTTGACGTAGTCGACGAAATTGCTGTTTTCCATTAAGCACAAAGATATCCGTCTTTTTTCGTATTTTCGCCGTTCGAAAATCAAAGTTATGGCACGTCACGAGTTAGTAATGCCTAAAATGGGCGAAAGTATCATGGAAGCTACCATTTTGAAGTGGAAGAAGAAGGTAGGTGATCAGGTAGCGATGGACGAAATGATTTTAGATATCGCCACCGACAAAGTGGATAGCGAAGTACCGAGTACAGGCGCTGGCACCTTGGTGGAGATTCTTTTTAACGAGAACGATGTAGTTCCGGTTGGAAAGGTGATTGCGGTCATCGATTCAGCAGCGGGAGCAGTAGCTACACCGAGCGCAGCGCCAGCAGCAACAGCTCCGGCAGCAGCACCTGTGGCAGCGACCGTACCGTTTGTTCCAGCAGCACCGGCAGCAAGTGCAAGTCCTGCGCCTGTTGTAAGTGGTGGCAACCGTTTCTACTCTCCTTTAGTATTAAATATTGCTCGTCAGGAAGGCATCTCGATGCAAGAGCTAGAAATGATTCCTGGAACGGGTAAAGACGGTCGTGTATCGAAGTCGGATATCTTAAACTACGTGAGCAAGCGTGGTACAGCTCCTGCTCCGGCAGCAGTTGCAGCACCGGTAGCAGCGGCTCCAGTAGCGGCGGCACCTGTGGTAGAAACGCCAGCAGCAGCACCAGCTCCTGCACCGATTACAGGGAATGTAGAGGTGGTAGAAATGGATCGCATGCGTAAGTTGATAGCAGACCATATGGTACGTAGTAAGGCTACATCACCGCACGTGACTTCTTTTGCGGAGGCGGATGTAACCAACTTGGTTATGTGGCGTGAGCGTATTAAGAATTCTTTTGAAAAGCGTGAAGGTGAAAAAATTACCTATACACCAGTTTTTGTAGAGGCTGTAGCAAAAGCGTTGAAGGAATTCCCTGGCGTGAATGCAAGTGTAGATGGAACGCGTATCATTTTGAAGAAAGACATCAACGTAGGTATGGCTACAGCTACGCCGAGCGGCAATTTGATTGTACCTGTTATCAAAAATGCGGATCAACGTAATTTGATAGGCTTGACGAAAGAAGTGAATCGTTTGGCAAATGCGGGTCGTAAGAACGCCTTGAAGCCTGAAGATATTCAAGAAGGTACATTCACCTTAACTAACGTGGGAAGTTTTGGTAGTTTGATGGGTACTCCGATTATAAATCAGCCACAAGTAGCGATTATGGCGGTAGGTAGTATCAAAAAGAAGCCGGTTGTTTTAGAAACGCCACAAGGCGATGTGATTGCGATTCGTCATATGATGATGTTAAGCATGAGCTATGATCACCGTGTGGTAGATGGCGCTTTAGGTGGTCGTTTCTTGAGTCGTGTTGCGGAGTTGTTACAGAACTTCGAAGGAGACAGAGAGATATAATTCCGATTGCTTTGCAATCGGAAGGAACAGGGAAGAGTGAAAGGGGAATGAATTTTATTTTTAACTATTCACTTTTAACTTTAAAAACTCCTGCTAGCTTACGCGAGCGGGAGTTTTTTATGAAGTAAAGCTTACTGGAATCAATTTTCGAATCTAGCAATACTCTTGTTGTTTATTGATATTTGACTAATTCATTTTTAAGACTTGCTACTTTGGCAGTTAAAACTTGAATATTTTTAGTGTGTAGCTCGATTGCTTCACGAATATTTTGAATCTCTTGAGTTTGATTTCTGATTTGGTCTTCCTTCTCAGATGCAGTTCGCAAGAAGGTATATTCCTGAATGCTTTGCATTTTAGCATTTGCAACATTCATGTCTTCCTCATCTTTTTTTAAGGCTAACTCATTTTCTTGTTTCAATTGTTCTTGCTTTGCCAATGAGTCAGTTAAAACAAGTTTAGTTTTTATTGCAGTGGCAACGGAATCGGCAATAAACTTTTCACGATCAACTCTTTCAGTAGCAGTAGGGCCACACGAGTTTATGGCAAGGATTAATAAGGCAGATAACGTTATCCGGATTTCTAATTGGAATCTTTGAATCATGTAAACAATTTAAAATTTTTCTTTTACTTCAATATTGCCGCCACTTAGACAATATCCGTGTCTTATCGCTTTAATAAAACGCAATGGGAGATCCATTTCTTGTGTGCAGTTAATTAATATTTCGTAAGCACTACTATAAACAAATAAGGTCTTAGAATAACTAATTGCCTTTTGTTTTTTGGATTCTAATTTAATCCCGAAGCGCGTTTTATTTTTATTCAAATATCGTACAGACATTTTTGTTAAATCAAGGTCTTTCAGATTAAATTGACAAACGTTAATTGTGTCTTTAATTTCAAAGTTCTCGTTCAATCCAAGCTCATAGATTGTTAGAATAGAACTGTCAGCACTTGCACGATATGTTGTTGGCGGTAATGCGCGACCACCGTAAGTATTAATCTTAGTTACTAGCCAAGCCGTAGTTTCCTTTAATGTGGCATCAGAAGAGTCTTGACATTGTGCTAGCCCTTTTGATATTGTGAATAAGAAAAAAATAAAGACGACTGAACTAATGAAACCTTTCATCATTCACTAAAAATTTTCGACAAAATGACGCATACTTTATTGATAGTACAATATTACATTAATAATTAAGTTCAATTGTATATGACATTTGGAACATCGTTTGTTGCATATCTAAATGGCGAAATTTATACCAAATAAAATTAGGATTTATTTTCATTTGATACTCTTTATCTGCATTTTTAATAAAAAACTTATCTGTTGGATCTACTAAAAATGTAGTAGTTCCTTGATATTTTTTATCACTGACAGTTGATTCAGCATAGTAATAAATATTATCATATAGTCCAATGGAAGATGAAACAACAATATTATCACCTGGTTCAACATAATACCACCCTGCACAACCCCAATACTTAGAGCCATCAACGTCATAATATTTGCAAAAAGCTAATTTTACTGGTTCTTCAGTGTTGTTTTTAAAATAGATTTGAGATGAAGCTGAGAACGATGTAAATAACAAAAAAAAGACAAATAAATTTTTCATTTCGCAGTTGTTTCCCTACTCATTTGGCTTTTCGGATACGCCCTGTTTTTTACGGTTACAAGTCTCCGTTTTTAAGTAAATGTTTTGTATTTTAACTGAGTTAAAAGGTCGTTCAGACAAAGGTTTGCCTCATTAAAAGAAATACGTTTTATGAAGCATTCATTTTCTTGCTGTTACCTATTAATTAGAACAAAAATAACACAAATAAATAACACTTATAAGGACAATAGATTACTTTTAAGGGTATTTAAACACATAAAAGGACATGAAAGAGATATCTGAAAACATTAAACGTTTACGCGAGCTAAAGAATATTTCACGTGAATTTATGGCTCAAAAGCTAGGATTAAGTACCTCTGGGTATGCTAAACTAGAAAGAGGAGATACTGAAATAACGCTCAATAAATTATATGCTATCGCTAATGTCCTAGAAACGGACATATCAAAAATTCTTAATTTCGATGCAAGTCATGTATTTAACATAACAAACAACGAATTAGTACAAGGGACAGGCGCCGAACAAGTACACTTGCATAATCATCTTTCTAGTCATACTGAAAAATACATTGCATTGCTGGAGGCAGAAAACGCACGGCTAAAAGGCTTGCTAGAAAAAAGCAAAAAATAAGTTTTCTTCCGTGAGACACGAACGAAAGCACCTTGGAAAAATGAAGAATTAATAATGAAAGATGATGAATGATTGAGTTACGATAATAATTCAATTACTCTTTGAATGTTGGTTGAGCCTGTCGAAACCAATGTCTGTTTTTTCAGGACAAGACAAAAGACAATTCTTAATTTCTAATTCTCAATTCTTAATTAATTAAGATCCTGATCATCCCAGGTTTCGATGAGCTCCACTTCTACCACATCTTCATCCGTTAATACAATCGTTTGGTTATCGTACATTTCTTGTACCATATCCATTGCGATATCCGAATTGTCGGCTTCTACTTCCACGACACGCGACAAAGTTTCGATGATTTCAATTTTATAGGTAGGCATGGATTTGAATTTATTTCGCAAAGTTAATTCATTTCATACAAAATAAGGATGCTAATTACATACAGCTTAGTCGACGTAAAAAATATGGAATACTAAACTGTAAATAGCGTGGAGGAAATTATTAAAACAAAAATCCCCGCTCCGATAGGAAGCAGGGATTTTTAAACATTCATAAATCATTTTTGCAAACTATCCTTGCAAGGCAGCTGCGCCACTCACGATTTCCGTTAATTCGGTTGTGATGGCTGCTTGACGAGCGCGGTTGTAAGTGATACGCAATTGCTTTAATAAGTCGTTTGCGTTATCCGTTGCTTTATCCATCGCTGTCATACGAGCTCCATGTTCGGAGGCGTTTGTATCGGCCAAGCATTTGAAGAATTGTGTCTTCAAGATGCGAGGTACTAATTCATCAATCAAAGTAGCTTTGGAAGGCTGGTAGATAAATTCGTTGTTTTCGTTATGTGTATCTTTCGAAGCCTTTGTTTTTGCAACAGGCAAGAAAGGTTCTACTTGAAAAATTTGTGTGGCAGCATTTTTAAACTGTGCATACACGATATCTACTTTATCATAGGTGCCATGTTCGAAAGCGTTCATTATTTCTTCAGCCACTTGCGCCGCAGAAGCGAAGCTAAGGCCTGTGAATAAACCCATATGTTTGTCATTCACATTATAGACGCGTTTCAAGGTATCAGCACCTTTCTTACCAATACACATCACTTCCAAAGTACCATTTTTAGCATGGTTGGCGTATTGTGTATTAATAAGCTGACGAGTAGCTTTAATCAAATTAGCGTTGAAGCCACCGCACAATCCACGATCGCTGGTCATTAAAACAACCAAGACCTTATTGACAGGGCGTTCTGTAGCCAACTTAATTTCGATATTTGCTTCCCCTGTCACGATATGTCCGAGCATTTCAGACAATTTCTGACTATAGGGGCGCATTTGTGTGATACGATCTTGCGCACGACGTAACTTCGCTGCAGACACCATTTTCATTGCTTTGGTAATCTGTTGCGTCGAGTTAACCGACGTAATTCTGCTTCGTACCTCTTTTAATTGACCCGGCATTCGGAATAATTTTTATTAGTAACGAACCATTAAATCTTTAGCTACTTTTTCCAATACGGCAGTAATTGCATTATCAATTCCACCTTTACGGATAGCATCTAAAGTATCTTTATGAGAAGCTTCTAATTGTGTTAAGTACTCTTCTTCGAACTCTTTCACTTTGTTTACAGGCACTTTAGTCAATAAACCATTTGTACCTAAGTAGATGATAGCTACTTGCTTTTCAACACTCATCGGGCTGAACTGCTTTTGCTTCAAGATTTCTACGTTACGAGACCCTTTATCCAAAACTGCTTTTGTAGCAGCATCTAAGTCAGAACCGAACTTCGCAAACGCTTCCAATTCGCGATATTGCGCTTGGTCGAGTTTCAAAGTACCAGCTACTTTCTTCATGGATTTGATCTGCGCGTTACCACCTACACGTGATACAGAGATACCTACGTTAATCGCAGGGCGGATACCGCTATTGAACAAATTCGATTCCAAGAAGATCTGACCATCGGTGATCGAGATTACGTTAGTTGGGATATATGCAGAAACGTCACCTGCTTGTGTTTCGATGATTGGAAGAGCGGTTAAAGAACCACCACCTTTCACGATAGACTTCATTGAAGCTGGCAAGTCGTTCATTTTTGACGCGATATCATCTTTCGCAATGATTTTCGCAGCGCGCTCTAATAAACGGCTATGCAAATAGAACACGTCACCAGGATATGCTTCACGTCCTGGAGGACGACGTAGCAACAAAGAAACTTCACGGTAAGCTACCGCTTGTTTAGAAAGATCATCATAAACGATCAAGGCTGGTTTACCAGAGTCGCGGAAGAACTCTCCGATAGCTGCACCTGCGAAAGGAGCATAGAACTGTAATGGAGCGGGTTCTGAAGCGAAGGCTGCAACGATTGTTGTATAAGCCATTGCACCTTTATCTTCCAAAGTTTTGATAACCCCAGCTACGGTAGAAGCTTTCTGTCCGATAGCAACGTAGATACAGTAAACTGGTTCACCTTTATCGTAAAATTCTTTTTGGTTGATGATTGTATCAATCGCGATAGTCGACTTACCTGTTTGACGGTCGCCGATGATCAATTCACGTTGTCCACGTCCGATAGGAATCATGGCATCGATCGCTTTGATACCTGTTTGTAATGGTTCTTTAACCGGCTGACGGTAGATAACCCCTGGTGCTTTACGTTCCAAAGGCATTTCATATAAGTCGCCTGTGATAGGACCTTTACCGTCGATAGGTTGACCAAGTGTATTTACTACACGGCCGACCATACCAGGACCGGCTTTGATAGAGGCGATTTTGTTCGTACGACGAACTTTGTCACCTTCTTTGATATTTGTGCTTGCGCCCATCAATACCACACCCACGTTATCTTCTTCCAAGTTCAAGGCGATGGCTTGTACACCACTTTCGAATTCGACCAATTCACCAGACTGAACATTGTTCAATCCGTAAATACGCGCGATACCGTCACCTACTTGAAGGACTGTACCGATTTCTTCTAAGTTTGCAGAAGCGTCATGGTTGCTTAACTGCTGGCGGAGGATAGCTGAAATTTCTTCAGGTTTTATTGCTGTGCTCATGGCAAATGAATTATCTGATTTTTAGAATTGTTTATTGTATTCGTTAGACGTGAATTGGCTACGGATAGCGTTCAAATCATGAAGGATAGAAGCGTCGATCAATTGGTTGTTGAATTCAAGGGTGAATCCACCAATTAATTTATCATCCACTTTATTTGTGATTTCAACCTCCTTGAAGTTCAACTGTTGTTGCAACATCGACTTAAGGGTGCTGATTACTTTTTCATCAACAGGTGCTGCTGATGTGAAATGTACAGGCATAATTCCTTTGCGTTCGTTGTATTGTGCAACGAATTCAAGCATGATATCACGTAAAAAGGCTTCACGACCTTTAGTGATAACGATGCGGAAGAAAGCCATGGTCAATTCGTTCATTGAAGCAGCGAAAAGCGCGCTGAAGATTGCGATCTTCTTATCGGCTTTGATCACTGGACTCTTCATCATCACGAAGAATTCGCGATCGGCAGCAACGGTATTAAAGAGCTTAGCGTCAGCAAAAACCGCTTCGATAGCGTTTTTGTCGGCGGCCAAGTCCATTAATGACTTTGCGTAGCGTCCGGCGAGTTTAATATTTCCCATTAATACGTTTTATGAGGGCGATTAATTCAATTTCATTTCGTGCACCAAAGAATTCACATAGTTCATTTGCTCACCATCTTTCTTCAACTCTTTGCGAATCATTTTTTCAGCTACTTCTGTAGCGAGTGTGCCAATTTGGTTTTTGATTTCCAGCATGGCAGCATTCTTTTGGTTTTCGATTTCACGTTTAGCATCGGCCAAGATTTTAGCAGCATCTGCTTTAGCAGCATCTGCGGCATTAGCACGCAATTTTTCTGCAGCTTCTTTAGCTTCTTTGATGATACGTGATTTTTCCTCTTTTGCCTCGTTCAAAATGCGTTGGTTATCCGCTGTGAGGCTAGCCATTTCAGCACGAGCTGCTTCAGCGCTTTTCAATGCTTGATGAATACCTTCAGAACGTTCGTTCAACATCTTTACAACAGGCTTCCATGCGAATTTTGTTAACAAGAACAAAATGATCAAGAAGACAATCGCTGTCCAAAAGAATAAACCAAATTCCGGTAATAGTAAATCCATTTTATTTTGCTTTTTCTGCGTTTGTTTTTGAATAAACTGTATCCCGTTCGCCATCCGCTAGCGGGATACAGTTAGGAGTTTTGATTGGCTTACTTGAAAACGATCAACATACAAGTCAACACGCCCAACAAAGCCACACCTTCTACGAAGGCAGCCATGATGATCATGTTTGTACGGATGTCTCCTGTAGCTTCAGGTTGACGCGCAATTGATTCCAATGCGCTCGCACCGATGCGACCTACACCAAGACCAGCTGCGATTGCTGCCAAACCTGCTCCGATACCGGCACCTGCATAAGCCAATGCCAAATTTGCTACTTCTAATAACATAATTGTTACGTTTTATTGAGTGATTAAAAAAAGACCTTTTAGTGATGTGCTTCCTCGTGATGATGTTCGGCAACCGCTTCACTGATGAACAATGCGCTCAACGTGGTGAAGATATAGGCTTGCACGAATGCCACCAACAATTCTATACTGAACATGAAAACACCAAAAACCATACTGAACACTGCTGTCCCTATTCCCAAGCCTTTACTCATTTCAGCAGTGATAAATATTAAACCAACTACCGTAAGGATGATCATATGACCCGCCAAGATGTTTGCGAAAAGACGTATCAATAACGCAAAAGGTTTAATGAAAATACCAAGAATCTCAACCGGTGTTAGGATAATCAATACAAACTTCGGAACGCCTGGCATTGCAAATATGTGTCCCCAATAATGCTTATTCGAGAACGCCATTATGCAAAAGAATGTAACACCTGCTAAAACCGCTGTTACAGAGGTATTACCTGTTAAATTAGCTCCTCCAGGAATCAATCCTAGTAAGTTGTTGATCCAAATGAAGAAGAATAATGTTAATAGATACGGCAAGAATTTCAAATACTTTTTACCCAACATTGGCTTTGCCACATCTTCTTGAATCATTAAGATCAATGGCTCTAACAGACTTTGAAAGCCTGTTGGTGCGCTGTTAGGGTTTTTAGCATATTTACGCGCTACACCGATGAAAATAAACAACAACAAGAAAGCGCTGATCAACAAAGACACCACATTCTTAGTGATAGATATATCGTAAAACTTTTCTCCGTCTTCACGTGTAATCTTATGCGTCAAATGGTCGATAGAATAGCCTTCATATTCAGTGCCGTGTTCTTTAATTTTGGCATAAGAGAAGCAAGACAAGCCTAATTTTGGAGAATACACTAAGCAAGGCAAATTGAAACCAACGGCTTTACCGTCCATTTCGAAGAAATCCCAACTGTAGGCATCTTTAACGTGATGCTTGATTACTTCAGCTGGATTAAACTTTTCATGAGCACCTTCGTGCGCCGCAGCTTCTTCGTGCTTTTCTTCGGCAGCATTTGCGGTTGCTTCGTTAGTATTTTCTTCTGCAGCAATTACAGCCGATGTTTGAACAGCAGCCGCAGTGGTAACATCAACAGCTTTAGCTTCATTTAACCCTGCAAAAACAAGGGTAAAAGCAACTAAAAAGCCGACAAATAAAGTATTTTTTAATCCCTTCACGAGTGAAACGTCATTTTTTGAGAACGCAAAGGTAGTCAAATTCACTTAAAAAAGTCAATTTTCACACTGATTTTCCTCAAAATCTTAGAAATTCGTGAATTATTTTGCCTCTAAATATCGCTTTTCGCGAATTTTTTCGACTACTACTCCTTTGGCCCCTAAATCTCGAGCTGTTTGCCAAGAAAGAAGCGCTTGGTCTATTAAACCAAGTTTGGACTGAATATCCCCATAATGCTCCCAGATGGTAGCGTTTTTATCTGTCAACTGTAATGCCTTGAGCAAAATATCCTTCGCCTCGTTGTACTTTTCTTCTTGAAACAGTACCCAAGCATAGGTATCAATAAAATTCGCATTTTTAGGGTCGAGCGCACATGCTTGTTTAGCAAGATCATGGGCTCGCGTAAGGTTAAACCGACGTTGCGACAAATAATACGCGTAATTATTCATCACATAAACATTCGAGGGCTCTAAAAACAATGCGGTTTCATAACTACTATCACTGGCTGCATTTCTATTTAGCTTGTGATAGGTATCGCCTAGCAATGAATAGAATTGAGCCTTTAAAGGCTTATTATCGGCACAGCGCACCGATCCTTCCTGCAAATAATACAAGGCGCTATCGTATTGACTTGTTTCTAAATTAACTTGCGCAATGAAATAATACGGCATTGCTTGTTCGGAGAAGAGGTCTAAAGCTTGCTTGCTTACCTTCATCAAGGAATCTGTCAGATTGCCTTCCGAGCATACCAACATCATTTGTTGCCAGATAATCCAATCATGAAAACCAAGATTAGCCGACTTTTGATAATTATTCAAGGCTTGCAAATATTGTTTATTTCGAGCTTGTAGATCGCCCAACATCAAGTAGGCGCGGATAGAATTACTATTACGGAGCACGTATAAATCCAAAAGCTTTTGCAGACGTGGCAAATATTCTGGTTCGGCTTCCACAACTGGTGCAAGCTGAGCCAACACTTCTTCAATGATATTCAAGTTGGCATTCCCCGTATTCTCAGAAAGCACTTTCTCTAAAGCATCCATTGATTCTGTATAGCGCTTGCTTTGTAAATAATACTGTGCCAATACCCCTGCAACGGTCGCATCATTGGGGCAAGCGACGCGCATGCGTTCGATGCATTGTGCAAATTTCGCCTCTTGCTTGCTTGCTAAATATATTTCCAACAAGACGGCATAATAGGCACCTTCTCGTGGATTCGATTGAATTAACTTTTCGGCAAGTTCTTCCGCCTTCGACCATTTACCCGACATCTCTAACAAACGTATTTCACGCACTCTGTATTCTTCTTGTACACCAAAGCGTTGCTGCAAAGCTTCCAAGGTTTTAATCGCCTCGTCTATTTGCTTGTTTTGTTCTTGTAATGAAATAAGTGCGAGGTAATACTGGACTTGATTTGGAAAGCTTTTTATTAAACCTTTATAGGTTTTAATGGCTTCTTGATTTTGTTTATTCGCCAGCTGAATAAGCGCTTTATTTTGCAAAACCTCCTCTTGGTTCGGAGAAGCTTTTTCCGCTAAATCGATAAAATAGGCGGCGCGTGCAAACTCTCGCCGTTGGATATAAATTTTGGCAAGTTCTAATGCCGCAGCAGAGGCCTGTGGATTGATCCGCAGACATTCTTCAAAATCACCTTGTGCTTGAATCGGATCATCGAGCAATAAGGCTTTCTTTCCGTCCAGATACAAACGCATCTCTTGCACCTCCTTCTTCGTCAGGGTGTCTTCGCTCGGCTGCACTTGGGCGATCTCCGTCTTTTGCGGAGCTTTCGTTTTACAAGCGAACAAGCAAACAACAGCGACTAGAGAAAAAAGAAGTTTCCGCATTAATGAGAGGCTGTCGTATAATCAGAAAGGCTTAAGTCAGCTGCATGTCCACGGAAGGTAGCGTGGTTACCAATCATACTATTAGTTAAAACTGCATTTTGAATAAAGGCATGTGTCTGAACGATGGAATTGCTAACGACAGCATTTTCGATACAAGCATTTGCTCCGATAGCAGCATAGGGGCCTACGACTGCGTTTTCGATGGTCACTCCCTCTCCTATAAAACATGGTTCGACAATGGTGCTATTGCTAATCTTTGCACTGCTAGCAACTGAATGCCCCACACGCGCCAAGACACGTTGGTTGGTATGCACTGTGGCGTCTTTATTTCCACAATCCAACCACTCAATTACTTGTCCGGCACGGAATTTCAAGCCTTGTTGCTTCATATTCTCCAATGCATTCGTCAATTGGTATTCCCCTTTCTCTTTGATATCGTTATCCAATAAATATTGCAATTCCTTTCGGAGACGAGCACCATCTTTAAAGTAATAGATCCCAATAATGGCTAGATCGCTGATAAACTCTTTAGGCTTTTCGATAAAGTCGGTAATGATTCCTTCTGCATCTAACTTCACAACGCCAAAAGCAGATGGGTCGGCCACTTGCTGCACATAGATCATTCCTTCATCCGCAGGATTGATTTTAAAATCAGCATAGAATAGTGTATCTGCAAAAGCGACGATTACATTCCCTTGCAAATCTTCTTTGGCGCAAAGAATAGCATGTGCTGTTCCGAGTGGTTCGTCTTGATAATATATTTTCCCTTGCGCGCCCAAACGTGCTGCAACTTCCAATAATTGTTTTTCGACAGCTGCACCAAAATCACCGATAATGAAAGCGATGGTTTCTAATTTTTCAGTGCACATCGCAGCTAAATCTTCCACTAAGCGTTCTACAATAGGCTTTCCAGCAACAGGGATTAATGGTTTAGCAGTAGTGAGGGTGTGAGGGCGCATACGTTTTCCGGCGCCGGCCATAGGGACAATTATATTCATAACAGTGATTTCTGATTGTAAAAATAAAAAAAGGTGCCTTATCCTGAATGGAAAAGACACCTTTATCTTTTAGCCCGTTGCGGACTTATCGTTTTTCCATTTTGAATGTTTCGAGGAACTTAGTCGTGAAGTTGCCTTTACGGAAGTCTTCGTTACGCATCAATTGTTGATGAAAAGGAATCGTTGTTTGTACGCCTTCTACCACGAACTCACTCAGCGCGCGTTCCATCGTATTGATGGCTTCTTCACGTGTTTGTGCAATCGTGATGATTTTAGCAATCATCGAATCGTAGTAAGGTGGGATCACATAGCCCGCATAGATATGCGAGTCGATACGCACGCCGTGACCACCAGGCACGTGAAGTGTGGTGATTTTACCAGGACAAGGGCGGAAGTCGTTATAAACGTCTTCTGCATTGATACGGCATTCGATGGCATGCATTTCAGGAATATAGTTTTTACCAGAGATGCGTTCACCGGCAGCGATTTTGATTTGTTCTTTAATCAAATCGTAGTTGATTACTTCTTCGGTAACCCCGTGTTCTACTTGGATACGTGTATTCATCTCCATGAAGTAGAAGTTGCGATGTTTATCAACGAGGAATTCGATGGTACCCACGCTTTCGTAGTTGATTGCGCCAGCAGCTTTGCAGGCTGCATCCCCCATTTTCTCACGAAGTTCGGGAGTCATGAATGGAGACGGGCTTTCTTCTACTAATTTTTGGTGACGACGTTGGATAGAGCAATCACGTTCCGAAAGGTGACATACGTTTCCGAACTGGTCGCCAGCGATTTGAATTTCGATATGGCGTGGTTCTTCAATATATTTTTCGATATAGACACCGCTATTACCGAAGGCAGCACCTGCTTCCGTTTGCGCGGTATTCATTTGCTTTTCGAATTCGTCGCCACTCCAAACGATACGCATACCTTTACCACCACCACCTGCAGTTGCTTTGATGATGACAGGGTAGCCCATAGCGTCCGCGAGTTGTTTGCCTTGTTCAACACTTTCCACCAAACCTTCAGAACCAGGAATACATGGCACTCCTGCTTTGATCATCGTATCTTTGGCAGTGATTTTATCACCCATTTTACGAATCATCTCAGGTGTTGGCCCGATAAATTTGATTTTATATTGTTGGCAGATTTCAGCGAATTTGGCATTTTCAGCCAAGAAGCCATAACCGGGGTGGATAGCGTCTACGCCGGTGATTTCTGCTGCAGCCATGAGGTTCGGGATATTCAAATAAGAATCCTTTCCAGCAGGCTTACCGATACAAACAGCTTCGTCAGCAAAGCGGACATGCAAACTATCTTTATCGGCGGTAGAGTAAACAGCAACCGTTTTAATACCCATTTCTTTACAGGTACGGATGATACGCAAAGCGATTTCACCGCGGTTGGCGATTAATATTTTTTTAAACATGCAAAAGCTATTTAAATAAAACACAGAAGCCGTCAAACTATTTGCTTAACGGCTTTTGCGTAAAAAATTATTCAATAATGAACAAAGGCTGATCGTATTCTACAGGAGAGGCGTCATCCACCAATACCTTTACGATTGTACCATCCATTTCAGCTTCGATTTCGTTGAAAAGCTTCATCGCTTCGATGATGCAGATCACTTGACCTTTAGTCACTTTATCACCTGGCTTTATAAAAGGTGGTTTATCCGGACCAGCGCTACGGTAGAATGTTCCTACCATTGGCGACTTGATGGAAGTACCCGCAGTTGCTGCAGGAGCTGGCGTAGCAGCAGGAGCAGCAGCTACTGGTGCTGGTGCCGAAGCCATTACAGGCGCTACAGGAGCGGCCATCATAGGCGCAGTAGCCATCATCTGAACGATTTCTTGTTCTTTCGTTTTCAAAGACAATTTGAAATCACCATTTTCGATACTAAGTTCACCTAATTTGCTCTTATCGAACATTTTGATCAACTCTTGAATCTCTTTTAATTCCATAACAAAGAATATTTGAGGTTTATGAGAATAAATTATTTAACGCGTTCAACGTAGTCGCCGGTACGAGTATCAATTTTGATCATCGTTTCGTTTTCTACGAAAAGAGGTACATTCACCGTAGCTCCTGTTTCCAAAGTGGCTTGTTTAAGCGTATTGGTAGCAGTATCACCACGAAGACCTGGTTCTGTGTAAGTGATCATTAAATTAACGAAAGCTGGAAGCTCTGCGAACAATGATTTTTCCGTTTCGTCATGAATCATTACTTCTACTTCTTGACCATCTTTCATGAAGGCTACGCCTTCGATTTCATCTTCTTGCAACGTGATTTGTTCGAAGGTTTCATTATCCATGAAATTGTATCCAGTTTCGTCTTTGTAGGTAAATTGGAATTTACGACGAGAGATAGATTGAATATCGATATTTTCGCCAGAGCTGAAGGTATGATCCAATGTTTTGCCAGAGGTTACGCTTTTCAAACGAGTACGCATGAAAGCACCACCTTTACCAGGCTTATGGTGTTGGAAATCGGTGATTGTCCAAAGATCGTCTTTGAATTTAATACAAAGACCTTTTTTAATGTCGGCAGTTGTAGCCATAGTTGTTTAGTTTTTCGAAGCGCGAAGATAAGAAACAAAAGACAAAAATTAACACACTTGCGCCGGCTTCGATGAAGAAAAATAGTAGTTTTTTGGCCAAAAACGAAACAAAACCTGCGATTTTACGTTTAAGATACTATGAAAACTATACTTTTTATTTTCGGCGTCTTGATTTTATGTTTTTTGAGCTACAAACTTGTTTGGGCAAAAAAGGAATATAAAAAGATTGAGCAGCGCCCATATTCTATTCTACGTCAGTTTGCCAATTTCGAGGTACGACATTACGCTTCGGTACTTTATTCGAGTGTTCAATTGGGTGATAGCAGTTATTCCAGTTCAGCAAGCAAAGGTTTCCGTGTATTGGCTGGTTATATCTTTGGCAATAATGCAAAAGGGCAATCGATTGCCATGACGGCTCCGGTAGCTATGCAGATGGGACCTACGGTAAAGATGTCCTTTATGGTGCCGCAGCAATACCAGGTGGATTCTTTGCCAGCACCGATGAACAAATCGATTCAATTCGAAAAGCAGCCTGAGCAAAACATGGCGGTGATAAGTTTCGGAGGCTGGGCTTCAGACAAGCGCATTAAAAAGCACATAGCCGAGCTCAAAAAAGCCTTGGCCGATGAACATATTACCTATAAAGGTGAATTCATCTATTTAGGTTATAATGCTCCGTTTGAAATTTTCGGTCGTCGTAATGAAATTGCGGTAGAAATTGTTTGGCCTCAATAAAGAATCGCTATTTTTAGGAATGCGTTTCAAATTTTTACTTTTTCTTTTTGTCTTCTCCATTTGTGTGGTTGGGCACTCCATGGCACAGCAGGCTGATCCAGCTGGCTTTATCGATCCGACGCAACAACAGAAAGCTCCTACTAAGAAGAAAGTCAAAAAGCAACATCGTAAGATACACTGGTTCTGGAAAAAAAGAACCACGGATGAGTTATCCCAACGACAGTTGGAGCAAACGTTTAAAAAGTCGAAGCACAATATTCGGGAAGAGAATAGAACGTATCGTTCGCATTATAAAAGTACGCGTAGGCACCAGAGGGCCTATGTCAAGCGTAAACGCAGGGGGCATCAGCAGGAGAAGCACAGTGGTGGGCATACTAAGAAAAAATTAAAGTGGGGATAAGCGATACTTTGCAGCACGCCTCCCCACTATTAACCGATATCTCCTATTGGAAATATCTGACCACCATATTTTATCAAGCCTGTGTTGGTTCGAAGAATTTTACTTCGCCCGTTTCAAGCGAATACATCCCTCCTACCAAGGCTATTTCGTTTTGTTGAATCATTTGTTTAAGGATGCTACTGCGCCCTAAAACTTCATTGACCATTCGGTGTACATGTGTTTCAGCAACCTGATCCACCTCTGTTTTATCTTGTGCTTTACATTCTAAAATGGCCGGCTTGATTTTAGAAATCAAACCATTCAAATGACCGAGATGCACATCTTGACACGCTCCTTTGATAGCGCCGCAATTGGTATGTCCTAGAATAACGATTGCTTTTGCGCCGGCCACTTTACAGGCGAATTCCATACTCCCTAAAATGTCCTCATTAACGACATTACCAGCGATGCGTATGCTAAAAATATCACCTAAGCCTTGATCAAAGATCAACTCCGCTGCGGTGCGTGAGTCGATGCAACTGAGAATAACAGCAATAGGATGTTGTTCATCTTTGGTATCATTTACAAGTTGAAGATTATCACGATGACGCTTCATATTTTTCAGGAAGCGTTGATTGCCATCTTTTAAAAGATCAATTACTTGATTTGGGGTTACGGACTCTCGAAATTCTTTCGTGTGTGTGTACATAATACGATTTTCTAATCTTGTGTTTCGGTGATTGTAATAGGGAATGAGCTTTGAATGCCGTATGAATCTTTAAAGCCGATTAAACGGACTGCAATTCCTTTTTGAGGTGCGATAATCTCATTGAATTCGCGTATAGATTCAAGAACATCGAAATCGATATATTTGGTATGAGAAGCATCAATTTCAACATGGGTATTATTAGGGACATCGGCTAGGCAAGATTTAATAGCCGCCTTGTTGATGAAGCTAATTTCTTGGGAAAGCAAAAGATGCAAGGTGTGCTTTCCGTCGGCCAATATGGTGCGCATTTTATAAGGAACTTTAAAATTACCCCAGAGAATTGCGAATATGCTAACGGCTAAGCCTACGCCAACTCCTTTAAGCAAATCTGTGAATACAACAGCGAGAATCGTAACCACAAAAGGCACCCATTGGTATTTCCCCTTTGCGAACATTTCTTTATAGATTTTTAAGCTCGTTAATTTATAGCCTGTGAGTAATAAAATGGCCGCTAATGCACTAATTGGGATTAGGTTTAAGACATTGGGGATAAGCAAAGTGCAGCTTACAAGAAGCAATCCGTGAAAGATAGCTGATACTTTGGAGGTGGCGCCTGCATTCATATTCGCAGAACTTCTAACAATCACAGATGTAACGGGTAGTCCACCTATTAAACCTGATAGGATATTACCTGTTCCTTGTGCAAGTAGTTCACGATTAACTGGTGTCGCTCTACGTTGCGGATCCATTTTATCAATCGCTTCAATACTTAATAGTGTTTCGATAGAGGCTACGACAGCAAGCACGATAGCAGCCGACCAAACCGACTTATTGGTTATCGCTGAAAAATCTGGGAAGAACAGTTCTTTTTTCAATGCGGAGAAATCGCTAATAATAGGCAACTGCACAAGATGTTTCCCTGATAAGGCCCAAGCATTACCCGTTACGATAAAGAAATAATTTACGACCGCACCTATTATAACGGCAAAGAGAGCGCCTGGCAAAAAGTAAAGTTGCTTAGGGCGATATTTATCCCAAAGTAAAATGACAGCAACAGCAAGAATGCCAATAAATACGGCACCTAGCTGAATATGTGTCAGAGGCTCTAGTAATGCAGAGAAGGTATTATCTCCATCTGCTTGCAAGAAATACAGATCTCCTTCCGTATCTTGATCGTAGCCGAATAAATGTGGGATTTGTTTTAGAATAATGATAATGCCGATACCGCTAAGCATTCCTTTAATGACGTTGCTAGGAAAGAAATTAGCGACAATTCCAGCTCTTATAAGCCCGAGTAACATTTGTAATGCCCCAGCAAGAACGACGGCTAATAAAAAGGCATTATAAGATCCTATTTGTTGAATAGCGACGAAAACAATTGCGGTTAAACCGGCTGCGGGCCCGCTGACACTGAGCGGCGATTTGCTTAAGGAGCCTATTACAAGACCACCGATTACTCCAGCAATCATCCCCGAAAAAAGAGGTGCGCCCGAAGCGAGCGCAATACCAAGACATAAAGGTATTGCTACAAAAAAGACAACCAAGCCAGAAGACAAATTCGGTTTGATCGATTTGAAATCAATCATTAAAATTTAATTAAAAAAATGAACAAAAATTTAAATACGAATTAGTACTTAAGCTTGTTCTGGTGGCGGTGCGTCAATTGCACCCACGACTGATTTAATAGATATAGAATCAGTTCTATTAGAATACGATTTAAATCGTGCACTAATGGCTGTCAATAAAAATGTGTTATCCAATAAACACTTATCTTGCTCTATAAGCTTAAAAAACTCTAAGGAGTTACTTTCATCCGCGTCTTCATCTTCACTACAATCTTCACTAATATTTTCATATAAATACGAATCAACATTCAAATACACGAATCGTATCTGCTGACCTACCATGATCAACAGGATTAACGACAAAAGCGTTGGGGCAATATTTTTTAAAAAAGTTGGACGCCTCACGATTCAAAGGTAATCAATTCATGCAATTGAATTCAAGGAAATTGTTAAGTCAAGATTAAGGAGTAGGCAAAAGACCTAGCGCCCATAGAAGTGACTGATTTACTTTCAATGTTTTTGACTTTAATTCAATTAATTTTTCGAGCGACTCCAAATATTTCTGTTCACGTTGGTTAATCATAAAAACCGAACTTTCACCAATAGTAAATTTTTGTCGTTCTGCATCTAGTAACATTTTATTCGCTACTGCGGCGGCCTCTTGTGCTTTCAATTGCTGCGCGAGATAGCTTGCCTCATTTAAATAGGATTGGTATTTAAGATTTACTTGACGCTGCTTATCCTGTTTCATTAACTCGGCTTCTTTCAACTTTAGATTAACCGTTTTAAGTTGGTTTCTGCTAAATGCCAAGGTGAGAGGCATTTGAAATTGCATCCCGAACGTGTAGTTACTATAAGCGTTTGCAGGATAATTTGCTTTCATCCAATAATTATATTTCAAATCGAGCTTCGGTAATAATTCTTGACGTTTCAATTTTTGATCGAGGTTGAGCTGACCAATTTTTTTGTCGTACCAAAAAATACTCGGATGATTGTTGGGATCAGCCTGCAGACTTTGCTTACGCAAGCCGAAGATTTCTTCACTAGTAAATTGGGTAAGGTCGTAGAATGGGTTTACATCTGCAGGAAGTTCATACGACTGTCCATCCATTCGCCAAAGAAAAGCAGAAATTTGGAGGCGTGCATTTTGCCATTCTAGTTCAGCTTGATTTCGTTTCGTTAGGAAACTTTGTAAGGTAGCTTCCAATTCAATAGAATCGATAACCGCTCGCTCGCCATGCACGATATTTTCATGTATGAATTGTAAACGTTGCTGCAGATTAGTAACGCCTTCTGTGATTATCTTTCTGTTGGCATATAATTTTGTCCATTCCCAATAAACCTGTGCTGCATCCATCAAGAGGTCGTTCAAAACAACTTGCCTTTCAAGTTGGCTCATTTCTTCGGATAGATAGGCCTGACGAAGTGCTGTACGACGTTTGTCGGTGATTAGATTACGCAGTAATGAAACGTTGGCACCAACATAATACAGCTCACCTTTGGTATCACTTGGGTTAAGGCGTTGTCCTAATAGATTATCCGTTCCGGTAGTTACGTCTATACCATACCAAAGGGGTAATTTCAATGCGATATTTTGTGTCGCGTAATATTGCACATTTTGCAAATATTTTTCACTCTGCGCTGCTTCTATTAGCGGATCGAAGGCCGCACGTGCTAGTCCTACTTCTGCTTGCGCATATTTAGGCAATAGATCAGCTCTTTGGGCGATGGGGTGATATTGTTGTATTGCTGTTTTGAATTCATCCCAACTAAGTGTTTTATTTTGTGCCCAGGCGAAATTAATCGAAAGAATACATAAAAATAAAATGCTATTTCTTACTCTTTTCATTTTTATATTTTTTAGTACTTCCATAAAAATCAGGGGGGAATCCGTTGATGGTACGCCATAATTCATACCAAATAGGTACATCTTTTAGGAGAGCGATACAATTGGCCCCAACACCCATATTCAGTTGCGTTGGCCAAGGGCGCGACTTCGCATCTTGGCGTACTAGTACACGATATTTTCCATTTTCAGAAATGGAAGATTCGACAGAACTTACGAAGCCGTAATATATACCGTAGCTAGCTTTAGGCCATCCACTAAAAACGATAGTAGGAAAACCATCAAACCAAAGGCTGACAGGCTGACCAACTTGTACGAGTGGAAGATCGACCGGCTTAACAAACATTTCCACTGCCGGCGTTAAATCAGTAGGTATAATACTTGCGACGCATTCTCCTTCTTTAAGTACTTCACCAATACCTCCCTTTTTAGCTTGAATTACTTGTCCATCTTGCGTTGCTGTTATAAAGTACATGCCATTTCGCACAGCATAATTAGAACCTGTATTTTCTAGTTTACTAATATCGGCTTCCGTACTTGCCAAGGCACTCAAGGCTTGATATTTTTCAGCAAGTGCCTTATTTATTTTTTCGTCATACTCTTGTTCAGCAGAGCTTTGTTCTAAATTATTATTAGCTACTTCTTGTTCAGAAATTCTAAGTTTGTTCGTTACGGCAATTTTCTTTGCGCTGGCGTTTTTGTAGGCAACGTCTCTTTGTTGTAATTGTGTTTGAGGCGCAAGTCCTTGCTTAAATAAACGTTCCAAACGGTCGTATTGGTCTTTTGCCAAATTGAATTCATTTTCGGCAGCGCTTAATTCGACACGTTCAGCTTCGAGTTTATTGTTTAATTGACTACTCTTGTTAACGAGCAGAGCAATTTTTAATCGAAGTGCTTCTTTTAGTGCTAGAATTTGACGTTCAGTAGCTTCAATTTTTTCTTCATAAGCTTTAGCAGAGCTAATTTTAGCATCCACTTGTTGCTTGTTTCTATCCAATAATTTAGGATCTAAATATTCAGCTTTAACTTCGCTTAGTTGCAAGATGGTATCTCCTTTCTTCACCCAGTCACCTTCCTTAACAAACCACTTTTTGATACTACCGGCAATAAGTGCATTAACTTCTTGTGGCCGTTGTTCTTGCAGCAAGCTCGTAACATCACCTTCAGCACGAATATGTTGTGTCCAGGGAAGAAACAATAAGCTAATAATGATTAGTAACAAAGCAAGCAACCAGTAACGGATACTGCTTTTCTTATTTATTTCAAAAATATGATTAGAAGCGTTCAGCATATTATAGATGAATTATAGTTTGGCAGTTAGCAAGATATTTTCCATCATTGGTAACGATGATAACAGTTGTATTTTTTAATTCCTCCATCAGAAAACGGATGATATTATTTTTTAATTTTTCATCCATACCTAACCAGGGCTCTTCCATGAGCAATAGCTCGCCCTTAACACAAAAAGCACGGAGAAGCATTATTTGAAGAATGATAGTGGACGACCATCTTTTACCGAGTGGCTCTAAAGGAGTATCAAAACCACGTTCAAAATGATCCAAGAAATGTTGGAAGCCTAATTTTTGAATGAGGCTTACAATTTCATCCGTTGAAATATCGGAACGACCAAGGGTTATGTTTTCTAACAAGGATCCATTAAAGATTTCCATGTTATTCAGAAAAATACCGAGTCGATTACGATAGGAATCTAGTTCAAAATTTTTCAATGGAATATCATTGATTAAAATATTGCCTTCGAAATTTTGATAGGAACCTGTTAGTACTTTTAATAGGGTTGTTTTACCAACACCATCTTCACCAATAATCGCGGCGCGGACGCCGGCAGGAATTGATACATTTACTTTTTTAAGAGCAGGTTCTTCTTTGGTATTATAGGTGAATGATAGGTCTTTTATTTGAATTTGGACACCTCTTCCGGTATTAGCAAATTTCAAGCTTCCTGCTTTTTCTACACTTGCGTTCAACACGTAATCAATTTTTTCCAAACTAGTGAAAGCATCATATAAACTTTCCAAGCTAGACATTAATTTCTCAACAGCGGCAATAACGACTACGATTGCAATTTCGGCAGCAACAAAAGCTCCGATATTCAATTTATTGTTAAGCATTAAAAAAGTACCGATGATTAGAAGTCCGGCGATGATTAAAACTTTAAAGACTACGAGTGCGCGATATTGCACTAAAAGAACTTTAAAATGGGATGTTCGGGCTTGCAAATAATTCGTTACGTTAGCATCCGTCTTTTGAAAATTGAGGTTGGTGCCATTACTATATTTAAATGATTTTATGACGCGAGCCATTTCTTCAAACCAAGCGATTACTTCATACTTATAGGTACTTTCTTTTGTGTTGGTATTTAATCCAGCGTTAAAAGTAAGACGTACTAATAAGATTACGATTAAGAGAAGAATTATACCGAAGACGATAAATGCTGGGTGGTAAATAGAAACAAGTATTAAACCGAACAAAATTTGAATAATCGCAATAGGTATTTCTAGAAACATTTTAGAAATGCTTTTCTGGAGGCTTACAACTTCAAACATTCTATTTACTTTCTCAGGCCAATAGACGCCGTCATTTTTCTGCAGATCGATTTTAGGTAAAAAAGCAGCAAAGGCTTGTGCATAATCGACGAAAAGTACTTGCTGAATACGCTCTATTATTTTCATCTGCTTTAATTGAAAAAGTCCTGATAGGCTAACCCCAAGAATGATGAAAAAAATCAGTAGATATAAAGAACTCACCATCCTGCCACCAAGCACGAAGTTTAACAAAGCTTGTATACCAAGAGGAAAACTTAGTTGTACTAAACCAATTAAGATAGCATATAAATAAACATCGCGTAGGTCGCCTTTCGATTTTGTAAAAAGGGCCCAGAAACGCGTAAGGGATGATTGTTTAGTAGATTCCATAGAAAAGAAATTTCGTGTTACGAAATAACAAATTAAGGTCAGATTTTGTTTGATTTATCCGTAAAGTATTGTTAACAGTCCCTAAACGAATTATCGTTTGGAGTGCTACCCTAAACAGCATTTTCTTTGTACCTTTAATTGATGTCACAATTGTTCAAAAAACTAGCTATTGCCCTACTGCCCCTCCTGATTTGGATGCATTTTGGTATGGCACAAACGAGCTTTGAACAGTTTGGGCAACGAAGGGTTCAGTTTACTCCATTTAGCTGGAATACGGTTGAAACGACCAACTTCTCCATTCATTATTCTACAGGCGGTTTTCCTCTGGCGAAATTTGTGATGAATGATGCGGAGAAAAACCTCGCCGAAATACGAACTACGCTTCAATATATTTATAACGGCAAAATTGAGTTGCTTGTTTTTGGTGATATATCTGATTATGTACAAAGCAATTTAGGGTATGTGCCCGATGATGTCAACTACAATACGGGTGGGACTACAAGGGTGATTGGCAATAAGATTATGGTCTATTTCGATGGTGATCATCAACACCTCGACCAACAAATTAGAGAAGGCATTGCACGTGTAATGATGCAAAATGTTTTGTTTGGTAGCAATGTGCAAGAGGTGGTACAGAATGCACTCTTATTCGATCTTCCGGATTGGTACGTAGATGGAATTGTAAAATATACGGCGTGTAATTGGACGGTGGATGATGACAATCGCTTGCGTGATTTATTCAATCGTGAGGTGATACATTCGTTTTGGGATTTAATGGCGATGGATCCTACCTTTTTAGGCAAATCCTTTTGGTATTACGTAAAAGAAAATTATGATGCGAGTACAATGGGAAATTTGTTGTATATCACGCGTATTAATCGGAGTATGGAGTCGGGCTTTTTGTTTGTTTTAAATAAGGATAGCAAGGGGACTTATCAAGACTGGTTCAATTATTTTGAAAAACGTTTCAAGGAGAGTACGCCACGTAAACGACCTGCAGACAAGAATAGGGTTGCAGTAAAGACAAGCAAAAAAGAAACCCGATCAATTGCTAAATTAAGTGCTAACGGTGAGTACATTGCCTTTTTAACTCGTTATAATGGGCGTTACAAGCTCTATGTTCAGGCAGTTGAAAAAGACAAAATTAAGCTATTGCAAAAGGGACTTCCAAATTCTATGCTACCGCAAGACGCTTATAATCCAGTTTTCACTTGGGATAACGGCGGAAAAACGCTTTATTGTTTTTATCAATACAACAAGAAGTATTATATCCTTAGTTACGATTCAGAAAAGAAGAAAAAAGTAATTGTACAGAGCAATACCTTTTCTAAAATAATTGATGTGCAGCCAGGCATCGACAAAAGCACTTTACTTGTAACGGCCGTTAAAACGGCTTACAGTGACATCTATTTGTATAATCCACAAACAGGAAAAATAAGCACGATAACGGATGATTTATGGGATGATAAAAATCCGGCTTACGTCAATTTAAACGGGAAACGAGGAATTGCTTTTGCCAGCAATCGCGCGAATGATTCGATTCGCAAACGCCCTCAGGATACTACTTTACAGATAGCGAATTATGATATCTTCTTTTACGATCTTGCAAAAAAAACGTTGACCCGTGTCACCAACACTTCAATGTATGAAGAAGAACAACCGATACAATATAGCAAGCGCTTGTTAGCATATATCAGCGATAAGAATGGTATTGCCAATCGTTATCTAGCGTATCGAGACAGTATTTTTGTTCGGACAGATAGCATTGTCTATTTCAAAGATTCAATGGTCGCCAATCCGCGCTATACTCCTACAGACAGCTTAATTCATTGGCCGAATACCTTGATTGATTCTATTCAAACGCTTGCCATTTATAGAGACACTTTCGTGAGTGTACCTTATACTAATTACGCGTACAATATCGAAGCGCAGGATGGGCAGTACAAAGGAAAGTTTGTGTTAGAGTCGTTATTAGAAAAAGGGAATCCAGTCTATTTTAGAATTCCGATACGAGACAGCATGACGATAAAGGAGCGTGAGCCACTTAGTTTGACGGCTTTCAGAAAGAAGAGTTTATTACCAGAGGAAAAGAAAGAGCTGATTGGTTATGACGAAGAAGAAGCGAAGTCGCCATCAATCGAACCGCTGCCTTATGATAGTACGCTTCATAATAGTCATGTAGATGCTATTTTCCAAAGTGAGTTTGTCATGCCGTGGGAAAACAATTCTTTTCTCAGAAGTGATTCTGTATCGAAGTTGCCGAAGAAAATGAAAGTGGAGGCGAGCAAATCAATTCCTTATCGATTGCATTTATATACTAGTAATGTATTTTCGAGAGTAGATAAAGGCACTCTTTTTAACCATGTCTATCAACCATTTTTTGGGACGCCGTCCTATCAGTTGCCTTCCCTTACTTTGTGGACTGGCATCGATATGAAAGATGTTTTAGAAGATTATCAATGGTCGGCCGCGATCAATACTGCATCGAGTTTTAATAATCTAAAATTCTATTTACGCTTTTACGATTTACATAAGCGTTGGGATAAGCGTTATACGTATTATAGACAGAGTCAGTCGAATGTAAATTTCATTTCTACTTTATTAGGGCTTGATGATAATCCCTATAAGACGCGTTATAAGTCGAATTATTATGAAGCAGTCTTTACCTATCCATTCGATGAGTTCAGGCATTTTAACGCATACACAGCAATTCGTCATGATCGATACGAGTATTTATCGACGATGCCACAAACGTTGAATGCGAAGTCGGATAAAGAGACCTGGGGCATCTTACGTGCCGAGGTGGTGCAAGACAATACACGTAATCCGGGATTGAATATTTACAAGGGATTACGCGGGAAGGTATTTGTAGAGATGCAACAAATGGCACAGGATCGTTCGCATTATTTTGGTTTTGTGGGATGTGATATTCGTTATTATTATCCTATTTGGAAGAATGTTATTTGGGCGAATCGATTGGCGGGCAGTGCATCCTTTGGGAAGGACAAGATGTTATATTATTTAGGTGGTGTAGACGCGTGGTGGCTTGGAGGAGGAACGAAATTCAACAGCAGTAATCCTGTTAATAATGCGAGTGCATATGCTTTTCAAACATTGGCTACGAATTTGCGTGGTTTCCCGTATAATGCAAGAAATGGCAGCAATTATGCGGTGATCAATTCAGAGATTCGTTTTCCTTTATTTGCAAGTTTCCGTAAGACGCCTATCAAAAATAATTGGGCCAAGAATTTTCAGTTGATTTTCTTCGGCGACGTTGGGAGCGCATGGGTAGGGCCTAGTCCGTTAAGTGATCAGGCGAAGCTTTCATTTACGGATAAGATTGTGAAAGAGCCGGTGACGGTAGAGGTGAATTATTTCCGCAATCCGATTATTGGTGGTTATGGTTGGGGGATGCGCACGACATGGTTTGGATATTATGTGCGATTAGATTTTGCACGAGGAGTTGAGAACGGCAAGGTATTGCCTCGCATGACGTATATTTCCTTGAGTACTGACTTTTAAAAAAAATGCCCCACCGAGGTGAGGCATTTTAGCAAAAATATAGAAGAATTTTATTTCACTTTATTTTCTTTCAGATACGCTTCGATTACCGACGACATAGAAGGTAATCCTGCTTGCGGCCCAGGAAGGTGGAGTGCGAAGCCTTGATCTTTGATGGCTTGACAGGTGGCAGTTCCGAAGGCGCCAAACTTAATTCCTTTTTGTTTAAACTTAGGGAAGTTTTGCAATAGCGCTTCTAATCCACTTGGGCTGAAGAATACGATTAGATCGTAGTTTTCAACTTTAATATCTTTTATTGAACAAGGCGTATTACGGAAGCATAATGCTTCGATATAATCGTAATTATGTGCTTTCAGGTAATTGGTGATATCTGCATTTGGTGTATCTCCACAAGGCAAAAGATAACGTTCGCCATCTTTATGTTTAGAGATAAGATGCAAAAGATCTTTCATAGAGCCATCGCCATAAAACACCTTACGCTTGCGATACTGGATGAATTTTTGCAGATACAATCCAATTGCTTCCGTTGTACAGAAGTACTTCATTTCGCTGCTGATAGGCGTCTTCATCTCTGTTATGATACGGAAGAAGTGATCTACCGCATTACGAGAGGTAAAGATGATCGCAGAGTGCTCATGCATTTGAATGCGATAGCGGCGGAAGTCCTTGGCTGTTACACCTTGAATTTCAAAAAACGGACGGAAGTCGATATTCAGTTTATAACGACGAGCGATGTCGAAATAAGGAGATTTATCGTTTTCAGGGCGAGGTTGAGTAACAAGGATATTACGAACAGGCTTACCATCTAAACCATCAAAAGCTGGTTTTGAAGGCAAAATGGCTGCTGGTATTTTTTTCTTACTAGATGAAGCAGCGGGAATACGAACGACGATCGGCTCTACTTTAACAACAGGAGCTGTTACTATAGCGGCTTTTGCGACAGGCTTTACAGCTGATTTAGCGGAAGGGGTAGAAGCCTTTTTAACTTCGGGTTTCGCCTTTGGGGCTGCCTTAACAGGAGCTGACTTCTTAGAAGCCGTTTTCTTTGATGGGGCTGCTACCTTTTTAGGGGCCGCTTTCACTGACTTTTTCTTCGCAGTTGGCACAGTACAAAGTGTTTTTAAGGTTTTACCAGAAACGAGCTAGACAAAGCCTTGAATTATCTTAAGGATAATAAGGACGGGGGCTATTTCGACGCAGCAAATATACACAATAAAATGCAAAACATTACTGAACAAAAAGCTTCCTGCCATGCGCCAACTCAATATATACCGATAAAGTAGTATTAAACCGAGCAAAATCCAAGCGCCTAACCACATATAAGAGCGAACATTGGCATCCGCAAAGCCCACGATCAGCAATAAGGGGATAAGGACAATTCCGGCCACTTCAGCGAGTAGAAAGTCCATTTGAACAATCGACCGGACCTCAGATTTAGGGGCAAATAGGGCTATTGAAAACTGATACAAGAACACTTTCACGGAGAAGAATGCGGCTATACAGAGTGAAAAGACAGGATAGAGCCAATATTGTTTTAGGAGAAAATAATGATTGTAGCTTCCATTTAAGAAGAAGAATAGTCCAAGTGCCAAATAGAAATTACCCATTAAAAGGATAGCAGGGAAAGAAAAGCGAAGATCCTGCTGTCGCATGACTTGTTGCGCTGTTTGAAAATTTAAGAAGGAGCGGAAAAGGTCGTTGAGGTATTTGGTAAAAAAGGTTTTAACTAAAACGACCACGCCCGTTAGAAGGATTATAAAATAGAAAAGGTAGTTAGAGGGGAATTCTGGACGTTTTTGAACGATTTCCTCTCGGAGCAAGTGATTTTGAAAAAAGATATTCTGTTTAAAGTCGATGGTATGTAACGGCAGCGTATCGAGCGCTACGTAGTAGATAGAGTCGTAGCTGGTGGAGTCGCTATTGAGAATGGCATTCATGTAGAACTGCTTCATCTCAGGAGATAATGAATCGATGGCGCCTTGGGATATTTGGGATTTCTTAGCTTTCCTTACTTTACGAATAGCATGTTTGGCCTCGAGCGAAGTAAGGCCCAAGACAAGCAATAACACTAAGAGTAAGAATTTACGAAGCATAAGCACCTACTAGCAGTTCATCATTTTATCTACACGATTTTGATGACGGCCGCCTTCAAATGCAGTATTAAAGAACGTTTCGATCATTTCGACTGCCTGTTCAAATGTGATAAAACGTGCCGGCAAGCAAATGATGTTTGCATCGTTGTGCTGACGAGCCAATGAGGCGATTTCAGGTAACCAAGATACAGCGGCTCGAACACCGGCATGATGATTTGCCGACATGGCTACACCTTGTGCAGAACCACAAATAAGAATGCCTTTTGGAAACTCCCCATGTTCGACACTAGCGGCGAGTGGATGCGCCACATCAGGATAATCCATAGAATCGGTGCTATGGGTGCCAAAGTCTTTGAACGACCAGCCTTTCGCTTCGAAATGAGCTTTTAATTGTTCTTTCAAGGCGAAGCCTGCATGATCTGCTGCGATAGGAATTATAGTAGACATGGTGCGAAGATAATGAATAATGAATAGTGAAGAGTGAAGAGTGAATAATGAATAATTAATAGTGAATAATGATCCCGATGAGAAGCTATCGGGAGTGAAGGATGAAGAGTAAAGGATGAATTAAGATTGATTTTTAGGTGGATTGGAGTAGTTAAATACGAGAGATTACGTATGTTCTTAGGGCAGTTCAGGAACTACATTTGTACCAGAGGTTAATCAAAAAACATTTGTTTTAAATCCCGCCGGTTCGTGGTTGTCCGGTGGGATTTTTTTATGCCTTTAATCAATTGGTAAATTTGGGATTTGATAATTATCGTTACATTTGTTTTCTCAACAAAAGAAAATGAAAGTAGCAATCGTAACAGGCTCAGGCGGATTAATAGGTAGTGAATCCGTTGATTTTTTAGCAGACAAATTCGATTTGATAGTCGGTATCGACAACGATATGCGCCAATACTTTTTTGGCAAAGAGTCTTCTACCAATTGGAATGTGAAGAGATTAGAGGAAGAGTATAAGAACTATGTTCATCACACGATAGACATTCGTGACCAAGAGAAGTTAGAAGCGGTTTTTAAGCAATACAATACCGATATCGCGTTGATTATTCATACAGCTGCGCAACCTAGTCATGATTGGGCTGCCAAGGAGCCTTTCACAGATTTTACCATCAATGCGAATGGCACCTTGAATATGTTGGAGTTTACCCGTTTGCATTGCCCAAAAGCGGTATTTATTTTCACTTCAACGAATAAGGTATATGGTGACAATCCGAATTATCTTCCGCTAGTAGAATTAGAGACACGTTGGGAGATTGCAGAATCGCATGCTTATTATAAACATGGTATTGATGAGCAGATGAGTTTAGATCATACGAAACACTCTGTTTTTGGTGCTTCAAAAGTAGCTGCAGATGTGATGGCGCAAGAATACGGTCGTTATTTCGGGATGAATGTAGGTGTATTCAGAGGAGGTTGTCTGACAGGGCCACGCCACTCTGGTGCGCAGCTACACGGCTTTTTGAGCTATTTGATGAAATGTGCGATTACGGGCAACCACTATACAATCTTCGGTTATAAAGGAAAGCAGGTGCGCGATAATATTCACTGTTATGATTTGGTGAATATGTTCTGGCATTTCTATCAAGCGCCGAAGCAAGGTGAAGCGTATAATGCGGGTGGCGGTCGTTTTAGCAACTGTTCGATGCAAGAGGCAATAGCGGTCTGCGAAGAGATCAGTGGCAACAAGATGAACTATAGTTATAGCGAAGGCAACCGTATTGGCGACCATATTTGGTATATCAGCGACGTGGGTAAGTTTCAGAGAGATTACCCAGGATGGGAATATAAGTATGATTTGAAAGCGACCTTAGCGCAGATGCATACGGAGATGCGGAAGAGGAATTGATAGTGAATAGTGAATAGTGAATAGTGAATAATGAATAGTGAATAGTGAATAATGAATAGTGAATGGTTACAGAGGAGCAAAAAAAAACAGCGTGATAAACTAAATGTTTATACGCTGTTTTTGTACCTGGGACTGGAATCGAACCAGCACATCCTCGCGGACGGCAGATTTTGAGTCTGCTGCGTCTACCAATTCCGCCACCCAGGCCTAATTGGTATTATTTGTGGATTGCAAAGGTAGAAAGTTTTTCTAAAATTCGCAACAAATATTTTCTTCGGTAAAAAATTTCCTTTAAAACGGCTTTGTCAGCGTCGTTCCAGCCATTGTGCTCGGCCGCTTCAATCGCTTTTCCTATCTCAATGTCATTCCTGTTCATCGCGACAGCCACTTCACCCTGCAAACGAGCTAAGCCTTCCAAATCAGTCGGCTGCAAGTCGTCAATCGCTTCATTCAGATCCATCATCTCCATCAAAAAGCTATTGGCCAGCTGATGTTTTTCATCCTTCAATACTACTTCACGCTTTTCTAAAATATAGTTCAAGCGACGTTCATCATTATTCAAAATCTGGTAGGCATCATTCAACTTCGCCGACAAATCTAAAGCCTGCGACTGTACCTCGTCGCTGTCTTGCGTAAAAAAATCCGGGTGCGCTTCTTTCGACTTGAGCAGAAAGTTACGTTTCAACAAGCCTTTGTCGATCGCATAGGCGAAGGGTAGATTCAATAATTCAAAATAATTCGTTTCCATTAGTGGAACCATTTCACGATAACATACTTATAAATATCGTTGGCATTGACATATACCATCAAGGCCAATAATAAAATCATTCCAACATATTGCGCATACTCCAGTACCTTATCAGAAGGCTTTCTGCGTGTAATAATCTCCCATAAGTTGAAGATCACATGGCCGCCATCTAAAGCAGGAATTGGCAATAGGTTCATCACCGCTAAAATCAAAGAAAGCACGGCTGTCATGTTCCAAAACAACTCCCAATTCCAAATGCTAGGGAAGAGATTGCCGATCGAAATAAATCCGCCAACAGAATCACTTGCTTTCACTTCGCTTTTGCCAAATAGTCCTTTCACAAGGAGATTCAAGCCTTTGATATAATTTCCTAAGGTTGCAAAAGCCTTACTAGTACCGGCAGGGATTGCGCCAAAGAAGCTATAGTTGCGGATTTTAAGATCGAACTGATCCATGATATCTAAGGCAACGCCGAGCTTACCACTTTCTGGGATATCTACTTTCAAAATTGTTTGCGATCCATCTTTACGACGTACAGTAAACTGCGCCGACTGATTTTTGTGGGCGTTTAAGAAGTTACGTACTTGATCGTAATACTTCGCTTCTTGACCATTGATCGCGATTACATGATCCCCTTTTTGCATACCTGCTTTCGCCGCTGCGGAGGCTGCACCACCATTTATGTCGAGGATAATAAATTCACGACGGAAGTCGATAAAGTCATCTCCTTGCGAAGCCGTAAGCTTGGTGTGGAAGCCTGCTGGGATCGTAAGTGTGAAGGAGCTATCACCGCGTTTAACCAACAATGTTTTAGATTGATTAATACCGATTGTTGGAACGATATCTAGATAGTTTACAAGCGTATCATTATCAGCTTTTAGAATCATATCGCCATTACGCAAGCCGATTGATTGTGCCAAAGTATCGGCATATAAACCATGTTTTAGAGAGCTGTTAGGTAGATATTTTTCACCCCAGATCCACATGATCATGCAGTAGATAAAGATACCCAAGAAGAAATTCACAAGCACACCACCTAACATAACGATCAAGCGTTGCCAAGCTGGTTTGGAGCGGAATTCGTCGGACTTTGGTTCTTGTGCGAGCGTCTCTTTGTCCATACTTTCATCCATCATCCCAGCGATCTGTACATAGCCTCCCATCGGAAACCAGCCTATCCCCCATTCAGTATCTTTAATTTTCTTTTTAAAGATGGAGAACTTCATCACCGTTGGAAGTGGGAAGAGGAAGTCGAAGAAGAGATAAAATTTCTCAACACGGATTTTGAAAAGGCGTGCAGCCCAATAGTGACCGAGTTCGTGTAATGTAACTAATATCGATAAGGCGAGTAATAATTGCCCAGCTTTAATGAGAATTTCCATAAGTGCCGAAGTTACGAAGAAAAACGAGTGAAAAGAACAATTAATCCAGCCAAGTTGATAAGGCATGGTTAAGGATTGCCACTAATGTGTTAAACCTTTTTCAAATTAAAATAGGCCGTTTGATTTTTTGTACTTTTGAAAAAACAAGCGCATGAAAAAGCTTCTTCTCATAGTTAGTGTATTTACGATTTTAGGTCTTCAACCATCACTTGCACAGGTGGTAGCGCAGGCTGGCCCGATAAAAGTATCGGTAGCAACGGAGAGTCCGGATTTTCCAGAGGCAAGCTTAGCGGCAAACGTAGCTTTGAAGGGCGATACCGCGCAAGTAAGCTTCACGGTTGAAAATTATGCTTTGGGCAATCAAACGGCTGACGCGAGCACGAAGCGTTGTGCCAATTCTGCAAAGGGACAGCATATCCACTATATCATCGACAATGGCGCATATGAGGCCTTGTATTTACCGAGCAATAAAAGTGTCTTAAAGCCAGGGAAGCATTTGTTAGTCGCGTTTTTGTCGCGTTCCTATCACGAGAGTATCAAGCATCCGAAGGCAGCGATTGTGCAGCAGATCAGCATCGGACAGAATACGGATGCA
This sequence comes from Chitinophagales bacterium, assembly GCA_947452995.1. Lineage (GTDB taxonomy): Bacteria > Bacteroidota > Bacteroidia > Chitinophagales > CAIODY01 > JAHEYX01. The sequence continues at coordinate 471 of CANGEV010000010.1, read as the reverse complement.
GACCTCAATTTGAAGCAACCGATATTAGTATTTAGTCGTCCGAAAGGCATTTATCTTGGAGCGGATACGGCGCATGTGCTATTGGATTTTTATTTGTTCAACACGAAGCTTTCAAAAAAAGGGAATAAAGTTCGTTTGAGTATTGATGGAAAAGTGATTGGCTACTTGGATGCGTGGATGCCTTACTGGATGGAGGGTTTGAGTATGGGTGAGCATACGATTCGTTTGGAGTTGGTGGATGTAAAAGGCTTTGTGATTAAAGGCTTGTATACGGACGTGACGAAGAAGATTACGTTAGCGGCGGCGGAGCCGATCAAACGATAGTGAAGAGGGAATGGTGAAGGGTGAAGAGGGAATGGTGAAGGGTGAAGAGGGAATGGTGAAGGGTGAAGAGGGAATGGTGAAGGGTGAAGAGGGAATGGTGAAGGGTGAAGGGTGAAGAGGGAAAAATTTAGGAATGAATATTGAAAG
>CANGEV010000009.1 GCA_947452995.1 Chitinophagales bacterium | reverse complement strand
TAGCCGTACGGCATACTTTGCAAGGTATCTGTAAATTGTCCTGTTGTGGTATAGTTATGCGCGCCAATGCTATAGCTGTTTCCATAACAAATATGTATTTTCTGGGTGTCTTTTGCACGTGCGAGGAAACGGCTATTATAGTTGGCGAAATCTGTCCACCAGCCTATGGGCGGAGCAAGTACAAAATTCCTTGGGGTGGTATCACATAACACATTGTATTGTATTTGGCAAGCTGCGCCATTTAAATTAGGTGCATTGATTCTACCAATCCAAGCTGCTTTGAGTTGTGTAGTATTATAATTTGACGTACCAACAACCCCTGTTAGGTCAGCCTTAGCAAAGTATATTTTATTGTCTGGAAATAATATCATCCTTTTGATTGCAAGAGATTGTTGACTGTCGATCTTTAGTACAATTGGATTTAGAACCGGATTGCTACTTAGCCCAGAGAGGTCGTATTGTATTAAATGACTTTGTGTTTTTGTTTGTGAATGACCAATAGTGGTCAAGTATATTTTGCTTCCATCATTCGAAGATTCAATATCAGCTATGTTCTCAAAATAAATATGCGGAAAGGTATCAATATAGGCATTACTACATTTCCCAGTAAGATTATTGAATGGGTAAATGCACAGTATATGGCGCATATAAGGGGTTACTTGAGCGCTCCATTTCGGTTGAACAAAGATACTGTCGAAATAATTGATTAAATATTTACCATCCGCCGTGAATATATTGTTAATGTATTGCCTTTTGGGTGTGCCAGCTGCAGAAAAGGGGCTGGATGCATATCCTTTGGGGGTAGAAACAACAGGAGGATGTATACCATTCGCATCCAATAAGTAAGCATAACAAGAATCTTGATTATAGGCTTGAGCATAGATCCAAATATCTCTGCCATTTCTATGCGGCGTATAAGAAATACTCGTCAAGATTTTGCGTTGATCAGGATTATACGGTAATACGCGCATAACTCCCATTCCTCCATTTGCAAGGGTATTGAAGCAAGCGAGCACTAAATGGTTATTACTATCAACAGCAACGACATATGCCAGACTATCAGCTGATTTTGGCTTTGAAAGAATAAAAATAGGTACTTGATTAGCATTCAGGATCCCTATAGATGTTCTGTTGTATGGGATGGTTGAAGCGGCTGTATGTCTCTTAGGAAGAAAGCAAATCCGATCTGTAAGCTGCCCATTCAAGTTAAACTTAATCGTTTGCATGTTTCTATTCACAATACAAACATCATTAGGTTGCGGGACAGAACTCGTTATTCCCAGGTTAGAATGGTAGCATGGACTCGATTGAGCCACCGGACAAAACATTTCCCTTATATAGCTTGCAAATGTTATAGTTCCATTTTTAGTATGATATTGAAATGAATTTATAGAAAATTGGTAACTGATAGAGTCAATACTAAATGGGTTAGTTGGTAAAGAAGTCTGAAGAATATGAATTTGGGTGTTTTGATTAATTATATTTAATTGAGAATAATAATTAAAAAGATTGAATTCAAATATATTTGTTTGAGAATACGCTGAAAAACATATAATTACACTTGTTATAGTAAGAAAAATACATTTATTTTTTAGAAATTGTTTCATAATAAAATGATTTAATGTAAATTTATAAAAAATTAATTGATATGAAAAAACTTTTTATTTCTTTTTTCGCAGGAGCTTTAATTTCCTTGCCTAGCATTGGAGATGTTTTCGGACAGACAAATCCTCCAGTTACTTTAGATCAGGTGTATTCTAACTCTACAATAAATTCTGTTGTAACATATCCTAGCTCCCCAACACCGCCCCCACCTAATGGATTGTATTTTAATATGGGTTCGGATTTTCATCCGTATTGCCCATCAAACATTGCAGCTTACTTAGGCAATAATACTAACCAATATGTAACAGTTACGGATGTTGTTGATTTTCTGAAAGGTGGAAGTACCATAAACCTAAAAAGTTCAACGAATGATTTCACTTTAGCTTTAGGGGCGGGTAATGCCATTGATCCTGATGTGGTAGTTTTGGGCAATATGGCAATTTGCGTAAATTATTAAGATAATGGCACAACTTGGGATTTTTATGCCGATGTATATTCAAACATCAGTTCTTTTACGCCAACAAGTACCACTACATTATTGAAAAGTGTACCAATAACAGCTAGTTTTACCCCTGTAATAAATGTTGACATAAATTCAGTGGGTGATTTAGCCATTATTTACTCCTATAGTCCTGGAGCTGTGGAAATTTATATGAAGAATGTTGTCAAATGCTTACCAATTCTCGATTCACTCACTTCATTTACCTATACAGTACCTTATTCTATTTATCAGCCTGATGTTGCAGTGGTAGACAATAACACTACTTCTTATACTGCTTACGCCATTATAGTTGGCCTTGATGCAAGTTCAACTAGTTTAGATGTATATAAAGTAAGTAGCATAGAGATTTGGAATTTATTTGGCCAAAAGTTACAATCAAAAGCAGTTTCTAGTCATGAAGAAATAATAGATTTTTCGCTTGGTGAATTACCTCAAGGCGCATATTATTTGAAAGTTATAAAAAGTGATAATTCAACAGAAGTATTAAAATTTGTCCACAACTAAAAATAAAGAATGCATTCCCTAACTTTGGGAATGCATTCTTTATCCCTCGCGGTACGTTATATTGATTTAGAAAAAAATGAAATTTTTCCTGCCATTGTCGAAGTCGACCATGGAAAGATTATAGGCATTAATAGGGCAGAGGTGCCCTCTAACGCTCCCTATCTTCTTCCCGGCTTCGTCGACGCACACGTGCATATCGAGAGCTCGATGCTGCTTCCTTCGGAGTTTGCTCGTATAGCTGTAACACATGGCACCCTCGCGACCGTCAGTGATCCGCATGAAATTGCGAATGTATTAGGGGTGAGAGGCGTGGAGTATATGTTGGAGAATGCAGCTAAAACCCCAATGCTAATTGCGTTCGGAGCACCGAGCTGCGTCCCGGCAACAAACTTCGAAACCGCTGGCGCTCACCTCGATCCCGCTGCCGTAGAGCAATTGCTACAACGCGACGATATCTACTACCTCACTGAAATGATGAACTTCCCCGGCGTCGTTCACGAGGATCCTGAAGTAATGCAAAAAATTGCCCTGGCGAAAAAATATAATAAGCCCGTCGATGGCCATGCCCCCGGCCTCTCTGGTGCCGCACTTGCTAAATATGTCGGAGCCGGCATCTCCACCGATCACGAATGTTTTACCCTCGCCGAAGCCGAAGAGAAGCTCGCCCTTGGTATGAAAATCCTCATCCGCGAAGGCAGCGCTGCGAAAAATCTAGACGCCCTCTTGCCACTCTTCGATAATCCCGCCTATCAAGATAAATTAATGTTCTGTAGCGATGATAAACATCCGGATGCTTTGGTACTCGGCCATATCAACCAACTTGTACAACGTGCATTGGCCGCAGGTAAAGACTTCTACGCCGTGCTCCGTGCAGCAAGTGTCAATGCCATCGACCACTATCGACTGCCCATCGGCAAAGCACGCGTCGGCGACTCCGCCGATTTTATACTTGTAGAAAACTTCGAAACAGTAAACGTGCTCGCCACCTATAAGCAGGGCATCTGCCTGGTAGAGAAAGGAATTTCTCATCTGCCCTTTATCGCTGAAACACCTATCAATAATTTCGTCTCGCGTCACATAGCACTGCAAGAATTACAAATAGAAGCTCCGGCAGCAAACGCTTCAAGCGTCAAGGTAAAAGTAATCGATGCCCTGAATGGACAGCTCATCACCACCACCTCTCACGCCACACTCCCTGTAGTAAATGGCTTCGTCCAAGCCGACCCTTCGCAAGATGTGCTGAAATTGGTCTGCCTCAACCGCTATGCCGCTACAGCACCTGCCATCGCTTTCATTCGGAACTTCGGCCTGCAAGAAGGAGCCATCGCTAGCACCGTCGCACACGACTCTCATAATATCATCGCCGTAGGGACAGATGACGCTTCTATCCTGCAAGCCATCCAAAATTTGATGGACTCACAAGGTGGCGTCAACGTCGTACACGCGCAAGAAATACATTCCTTGGCGCTGCCACTTGCCGGCCTGATGAGTACCGAAAAAGCAGAGTGGGTGGCCCAGCAATATGCACAACTTGATCAGCGAGCGAAATCCATGGGATCAAAGCTAGATGCTCCTTTCATGACCTTATCCTTTATGGCATTGCTTGTCATTCCGCATTTAAAATTATCCGATAAAGGACTTTTTGACGGCGATTCGTTTAACTTTACTTCCTTAATAGAACAAGCATAATATGTTAGCTAAATTCCAACTCCGATTTGTATTGCTTTGCTTGCTGACGTATGCCGTTAGCAATGCGCAACAAGCGCGCTATCAGCAAATCAACACATCGTTGCGAAGTCCGTTGTTCACGCGCTTGGCGCAGTTTCCTGTCGAAAATATTGGCCCTTCTGTCATGGGTGGTCGTATCGTCGACATCGCGGTCAACCCAAGCAATTCCATCGAGTTTTTCGTAGCCTATGCCTCGGGAGGATTGTTCTATACTAACAATAACGGACAAAGTTTTACCCCCTTATTTGATCATGAAGAATCAATCACCATCGGCGATATTGAGGTCGATTGGAAGCAACGCTATATTTATATTGGAACCGGCGAAAACAATTCTAGTAGGAGCTCCTACGCCGGCACTGGTATTTACTTTTCAAGCGATTGGGGTAAGTCGTGGTCGAATATCGGCTTGCGTGACGCACAGCATATTGGCACCGTAAAAGTCTTGCCAGCAGAAAGTCCTTCGCTCCTCGTCGCTGTAATGGGACATCTCTATACCCCAAATGCAGAGCGTGGTATCTTCCGTTTTGAGAAGGGTACCTGGACGCAGACACTCCTTGTCGATTCATTGACAGGCGTGATGGAGATTCATCAGGATCCTAGCAATTCAAAACGTTTTCTTGCCACCGCATGGCATCGTGAACGCTATCCGTGGAACTTTGTAGAGAGTGGTAAAGCAAGCGCAATTTATGAGTCGAATGATGAAGGTCGTAGCTGGGTGAAGCAAACGGATAATGGGATACCACAAGGTGAAAACGTTGGCAGAATGGGACTTTCAGTATGTTCGTCAAAGCCGAATATATGGTATGCTGTACTCGATAATCAAGGGGCACAAACACCTAAAGCAACACAAAAAATTTCTTTAAAAGCGAGTGCATTGCGTAAAATGTCGCGTGAAGAATTTTTAAACTATGATTCTTCAAAAGTCATCAGCTTCCTGAACGATAATGAAGTGCCGAAGAAATATTCTTATGCCTTGATACGCGCTAAAATTGCCCAAGGGATTTGGACGCCAGCCATCGTCGCTAATTATGTGAGCGATGCCGACAATGATTTATTCGACACGCCGGTCATCGGCGCAGAGGTATACCGTAGCGAAGACGCAGGTAAACATTGGTATAAAATGAATGAGCAATATCTCGACGGCGTTTTTAATACTTATGGCTATTATTTCGGTAAAATATATACTTCTCCAACGAACGATAGCATGGTTTATGTGCTCGGCGTTCCGATCATTCGTTCAAAAGATCAAGGCAAACATTTTGAAGATATCACAGGGGATAATCAACATTCCGATCATCACGTATTATGGATCGATCCAACGAATGATCAACATCTAATAAATGGGAATGATGGTGGCTTGAATATCTCCTACGATGCAGGTGTACATTGGATTAAATGTAATACGCCAGCGGTTGGACAGTTCTATGCCGTTGCAGTCGATGATGCGAAGCCGTATCGTGTGTATGGTGGTTTGCAAGATAATGGCGTTTGGGTAGGACCCAGTCGTGCAAACGAAAGTGTAAGTTGGCATGAAGAAGGACATTATCCCTACAAACGCTTAATGGGCGGTGATGGAATGCAGGTGCAGATTGATACGCGCGATAATCAAACCGTGTATACTGGCTATCAATTCGGTCATTATTTCAAAGTAAATGCACAAGGTCCGAACTACGAAAATCATATCCATCCGACTATTGAAATGGGTGAAGAGCCTTTACGTTTCTGTTGGCAGACACCAATTATGCTTTCTAAATACAATAAAGATATTTTGTATATGGGAAGTAATCGTCTGCATATCTCTTTGCAGCAAGGCAAGGAAATGAAAGTGCTAACAAAGGATTTGACAAAAGGTAAAAGAATCGGCGATGTCCCTTACGGAACGATTTGTACGATGTCGGAGTCGCCATTGCAATATGGAGTGTTATATGTTGGGACCGATGATGGAAATCTGTGGGTATCCAAAGATGGCGGTTTTCAAATGCAAGATATTCGCGCAAACATCCCTGCTGCAAATAACTTAAGAGTGATGTGTGTCACCGCTAGCAAATTCAATCCTGCTCGTGTATATGTAGCTTTAAGTGGTTTCCAGTTTGATGATTTTACGCCGTATTTATTTCAATCTGATGATTATGGAAATACCTTCAAAAGCATTGCAGGAAATCTTCCGATGGAATCATTGAATAAAGTAAAAGAGGATACAAAGAATGAAGGAATGATTTATGTCGCTAGTGACAACGGACTTTATGTCAATCTAACGGCTTTAGATTATACGCCCATTTCTAGTATGCCACGTGTCGCAGTGCATGATATGGCTATTCAAGAAAGAGAAGGGGAGATGATTGTCGGCACACACGGACGCTCTTTGTATAAATTGGATATTAAACAGCTAGAGAAAATGGTCACTGCCAACCAACAGCATAATTTCGTTTGGTTACATACCACCGATTCTATCGATTACAATAGCCGTTGGGGACAACAAAAATCTTGGAATGAGCGTGTGCCAAAACCGAACCTATCATTTGCTTTTGCTGTGCCTATCGGAGCGAATAGTAATCAGGTAAACGTGCGTATTGAAATGCTCGCTAAAAAACCTGTGCTAGTGTATGAGTCTTTATTGAATTGTAAGGAAGGCTATAATAAATGGGACTATAACGTGTCGAACAATATCAATTCGTATCTAAAGGATCGTTTGTATGAATCATTCCTTACGGAAGGAACCTATGAGCTAACGATGACTACAGGAACGGGAAAGGACGCGAAAGTGCTTTTGAAAACGAAGTTTAAAGTAAAAGCAGCCGACAAAGGTTCAGTGGAAGAAACGCCAGAGAGAGAGTAGTGGAGGCTGTATACAATTGCACGTTTCAGTGTTCATTCTCTTTTGTGTTGTATTGACATTTTTCTCCGACCTTTGACGTATACCAGAATAATGCGTCTCCGTTACCTACTTTTCTTATTACTGTTTTTCAGCTCTCTCACGAAGGCGCAAACCAACCATGCGAATAACCCTCGCCCGGCTAGTCCTTCTGCCCCCTTACTCTTACACATCGATACTTCGATGAGTCCGGTAGAGCTTGTAAAAAAGCTTTTAGTCGGACAAGGAATGTATGTAGGGAAAGTGACCTATACCGGACATCCTCTTGCGATTGCACGCTATAAGGCAGATGCAGGATTACCCTTAGAATTGAAAGAAGGAATCATGCTCTCTACAGGGAATGTATTCGATGCCATTGGTCCGAATGATTATCCTTACATGACCACCGCTTTTAGCAATCCCGCCACTTTAAAAAGATATAAAGGAGATAAGGATTTAAATCGCGTAGCACATAACCTATCTTACGATGTGGCTGTATTGGAATTCGATTTTGTACCCTTCGATAATAAGGTTTCTTTCGAATACTGCTTCGGTAGCGAAGAATATCCTGAATACGTAGACTCCCGCTATAATGATGTTTTCGGCTTCTTCTTGAAAGGTCCGAAATACAATAATAAAAATCTTGCAACCCTGCCACTCTCTGTTACACCCGTAACGATCAACTCTATTAATTATAAGTTGAACAAGCAGGTTTTTGTCGATAATGACTTTTTTACCAATGCAAAGCCCATAAAGGTTTTGAAGACGATGACGACGAAGTCGGGACAAAAAAAAGAAGTATCGGAAGTGCAGCTCAACTTTAAAATCAATGTGCGCAAGCAGAAAAAAATTAATCCAGCACTCTGGCAAAACCTCCAGTACGACGGCTTTACAAAGGTGATGACTGCTTGGTGTTATGTGCAACCCTATCAAGTGTATCATATCAAAATCGCCATCGGTGATATAGGCGATAATAGCTACGACAGTGGCGTGTTTTTGTCTGCAGGCACTTTCTCTTCTAACAAGGACAGCAAGATGCCGCGCTTTAAAGAGTATGCCGACCTACATGCTAAAATCAACTTCGATAGTATGCTCTACGGTGGCTGGCCGCCAAAGCCGAAGGTGCTGACGCAAGAAGAACGTAAAGACTCGCTAGACGAAGCCGAGGCAGCAAGCTTCCAAATTACCAATGTCAACTTTGAATCTGATTCGTATGTCGTGCCGGATAGTTCACGCACGCGCCTGACGGAGCTCGCGCAATACATCAAACGGAATCCGTTCTACACCATCGAACTCTACGGCTATACTGACAACCAAGGTAATAAAGAGTATAATCAAAAGCTCTCTGAACATCGCTCGCAAGCAGTCATGAATTTGATGATTGCGCAAGGAGCCTTGCAGAAGTATTTCCGAATCGCTGGCTTCAATTTTGAACGTCCGCTCGGCGATAATAGCAACGACCAAGGCCGCGCTCGCAATCGGCGCGTAGAAATAATCTTGGTGGATAACCGATAATTCTAAATTAAGAATTAAGAATTGTCCTTGCCTGATTGAGGTGAATCTTTCTGCCTTTTAAGTAAAATTTATCAACGCAATTTTTTCTTTGTTTTTGAGGGTGCTAAGAAATTCTCTCCGGTAATAACATTTTTTCCTGTTTTAGCTTCTAAGGCTTTCCTGGCATTTTTGGCAATAGCCCCTCCTTTTTTACTCGCTTGCGCATTTTTATTTAATCCTTTTGCTACCTCTGCTTCAGCAATTTGTCTTGTTGAGAGCTCTGCTAACGCAGTAAATAGTAGTTCAGCTTCACTCATATGGTCGCGCAAATTCTGCGATTCAAGTCCTTTGATTTCCTTGTGCTTTTGAACACTTATGCCAGTCCATTCTTGATGTATGATATTTGTTAATAATGCAAATTCATCTTTTTCTGTTACACCATTTTCTTTCCAATAGTCAGTTAGCTTGTTACGCGTTTCTTGTCCGGTCATTCGTTGCTGAATCCATTTTTCACTACGCCCCATTTTCTGCCAATTTTCACGTGCCCGATCCATACTCAAACTCGGATCTTGTATTTCTTGCAGTCGTTCATAGCCAACCTTTGCAAGCCATTGTTTGAATGGTTCTGCTTTCGGCGACGGAATGGATTGAATGATCCTGAAAATTTGTTCAACGGTACCTACGTCAGTAATTCTTAATTTACCATCTTCAGCGGGCAATTTCAACTGGTTACAATTTGTAACCGATTCATTCCCTTCTTTTAAAAGTCGGCTTTTCAACACCTTCCAGTAATTACGGGCTCTATCAACGGACGGTTGCTCCGTTAGTATTCCTACTATATCCACAATACTAAAATACCAAATTTCCTGTTCGGCATCGTATTGACTACGCACTTGTCTATGCTCAAAAAGCTTAATATCATTCATGCGCCCAAATTAAAGGGAATTCAAATACCAAAATGCAAAAAAAATAAATATTTATTGGAAATAAAGGAAGTACCCGATGAACGGTATAGGCTATAATTAAGAATCATTATGTTAATACATTTAAAACTTGTTTTTCAGAACAAGTCAATTCATAATTCATAATTCATCATATATAATTCATAATTAAAACGCTGCGTTTTTCGGATAACGTGGGAATGGAATCACGTCGCGGATATTTCCCATACCTGTAACGAATAATACCAAACGCTCGAAGCCTAAGCCAAAGCCGGCATGCGGACAAGTACCAAAACGACGCGTATCCAAATACCAGTACATTTCTTCGGTAGGGATATGCATCTCTTCCATGCGTTGCTCTAACAAATGTAAACGCTCTTCACGCTGGCTGCCACCAACGATCTCGCCGATGCCCGGGAACAAAATATCCATCGCACGTACCGTCTTACCATCTACATTCATGCGCATATAAAACGCTTTAATGTCTTTTGGATAATCCGTTAAAATAACAGGACGCTTGAAATGCTTTTCTACTAAATAACGCTCATGTTCACTTTGTAAATCTACACCCCACGCATCTACAGGATAGGCAAATTTCTTTTTCTTATTCGGTGTCGACTCGCGTAAAATATCAATCGCCTCTGTATAGGTCAAACGCACAAATTCGTTGTTAGCCACAAACTGCAAGCTCTCCAATAAGCCCATTTCACTGCGTTCGTTCATTGGCTTTTGCTTCTCTTCTTCCGCTAAACGTTGATCCAAAAAGGCTAGGTCGTCTGCATTTTTGCTCATCGCCTGCTCAATACAAAACTTCAATAAGCCTTCTGCCAAATCCATGTTGTCATTCAAATCATTGAAAGCAACTTCCGGCTCGATCATCCAGAACTCCGCCAAGTGGCGCGTTGTATTCGAATTCTCCGCACGGAATGTTGGTCCGAAGGTATATACTTCACTCAAAGCCATCGCACCTAGCTCTGCTTCCAACTGCCCTGAAACAGTAAGGTTCGTCGCTCTTCCAAAAAAGTCTTCTTTGTAGTTGATACTTCCGTCTTCGTTACGTGGCGGATTGTTTTTGTCGAGGATTGAAACGCTAAACATTTGTCCGGCACCTTCTGCATCTGAAGCCGTGATTACCGGCGTATGTAGATATACAAAGCCACGACTTTGAAAATATTCATGGATAGCGTATGATAGGGTATTACGAACACGGTTGATCGCCCCGAAGGTATTTGTACGGAAACGCAAATGCGCGATTTCGCGGAGGAATTCTAAAGAATGTTTTTTCGGCTGTAAAGGAAATTTCTCCGCATCGCAATCGCCTAAGATTTCAAGCTGCTCACAAATCATTTCATATTTCTGACCTTTGCCTTGCGATGGAACAATCTTCCCAGATATTGAAAGCGCGGCTCCGGTAGTAATGCGCTTTAAAGTCGCTTCCTCCATCGTATTAAAATCAACGACGATCTGCAAATTTGCATTAGTGCTGCCGTCATTGAGCGCGATGAATTGATTATTACGGAAAGTACGTACCCATCCCATAACGGTCGTTTGATAATCGTGCTGCTCGGAAGCCAGAATGTCTTTGATTTTAGTTCTTTTAGCCATAATCACTTAAAAATTTAAACAAGATTGCAAAAGTAAGACAAAAGCACAAGCTTTGCCCAAAATTCCTTCAAAAAAGGGAGAAATTTGCTACCTTTAGCCCTCTAAAATACCCACTAAAATGGAAGCTTGGAAAAATTATCAAGAGGAAAACAAAGATCGTTTCCTCAATGAATTGATGGATTTGTTGCGCATCCCATCTGTAAGTGCCGACAGCCGTTTTAACGCCGACACAGAACGTTGTGCCGAAGAAGTAGCTGCTCGTCTTCGTGAAGCAGGTGCTGATAAAGTTGAAATTTGTAAGACAGCCGGACATCCAATTGTTTACGGTGAAAAAATAATGAATGCCACTTGGCCTACCGTTTTGGTTTATGGTCACTACGACGTTCAACCTGCCGATCCATTAGAATTGTGGCATACGCCTCCGTTCGAGCCTACCATCCGCGATGGAAAAATCTACGCTCGCGGTAGCGCCGACGATAAAGGACAGTTCTACATGCATGTGAAAGCATTCGAAACGATGATGCGTACGAATACGATGACCTGCAACCTAAAATTCATGATCGAAGGAGAAGAAGAAGTAGGTAGCAGCAATTTGGGTACCTTCCTTCGTGAAAATAAAGAGCGTTTAAAATCCGATCTAGTATTGGTTTCAGATACTTCTATGCTTTCTATGGAAAACCCTTCTATCGAAGTTGGTTTGCGTGGCTTGGCTTATATGGAAGTGGAAGTGACTGGCCCTAATCGCGATTTACATAGTGGTGTATATGGGGGCGCAGTTGCCAACCCAATCACTGTTTTGGCTAAAATGATCGCTTCTTGCCATGATGAAAATAATCATATCACCGTTCAAGGTTTTTATGATAAAGTAGTGAATCTTTCTGCAGAAGAACGCGCTGAAATGGCGAAGACACCTTGGGATGATGCAGAATATGCAAAAGATCTAGGTGTTGAATCATTGTGGGGAGAGAAAGGCTATAGCAGCATCGAACGCACAGGAATCCGTCCTACCTTAGAACTAAATGGTATCTGGGGTGGTTATACAGGAGAAGGAGCTAAAACGGTTTTGCCGTCTAAAGCCTTCGCGAAAATCTCTATGCGCCTAGTGCCAAATCAAAACTCAGATGAAATCGCTGCTTTGTTCACGAAGCACTTCGAAACAATTGCGCCGAATACGGTTAAAGTAAAAGTGACTGCCCACCACGGTGGTGAACCGGTTGTTACTCCAACAGATTCTAAAGCTTATAAAGCAGCACATCGTGCCATCGAAACAACCTTCGGTAAGGCGCCGATCCCAACACGTGGAGGTGGCTCTATTCCTATCGTAGCCTTGTTTGAAGAAGTACTTGGATTGAAAACGGTATTAATGGGCTTTGGCCTCGATAGCGATGCTTTGCACTCGCCGAACGAACATTATCATGTTTTCAATTACTTCAAAGGCATCGAAACCATTCCTTATTTCTTTAAATACTTAGCTGAATAATCTATTAAATTCATTTACTATGTACACCGATAAATTTCAATACCACGATTATTATTTGATGGATGAATTGTTGACCGAAGAGCATAAGCTCATTCGTCAATCCGTTCGCGATTTCGTAAAAGCAGAAATCAGTCCGATCATTGAAGATTATGCACAACAGGCAAAGTTCCCACAACATTTGGTAAAACGCTTAGGCGAAATGGGTTGCTTTGGTCCGACGATCCCTGTGGAATACGGTGGAGGCGGATTAGATCAAATCTCATACGGTTTGATGATGATGGAATTAGAACGTTGCGATAGTGGTATCCGCTCAACAGCCTCTGTACAAGGTTCTTTGGTAATGTATCCTATCTATGCGTATGGCTCTGAAGAGCAACGTCGTAAGTATTTACCAAAACTTGCTTCTGGTGAATGGTTAGGCTGTTTCGGTTTGACAGAACCAAACCACGGCTCCGATCCAGGCGCTATGGTTACCAACTTTAAAGATGCGGGTGATCACGTGATTTTGAATGGTGCGAAGATGTGGATCTCTAACGCGCCATTTGCACAAGTGGCAGTCGTTTGGGCTAAAAACGAAGCAGGTGAAATCCAAGGCCTTATTGTAGAACGCGGAATGGAAGGCTTTACAACGCCTGAAACGCATGGCAAGTGGAGCTTACGCGCTTCTGCTACCGGTGAATTGGTATTCGATAATGTAAAAGTTCCGAAAGAAAATATCTTACCGAATGTGAAAGGCTTGAAAGGACCATTAGGTTGTTTGAGCTCTGCACGTTATGGTATCGCGTGGGGTGCTTTAGGTGCTGCGCTCGACTGTTACGATTCTGCTTTGCGTTATGCAAAAGATCGCGTACAGTTTGGCAAGCCTATCGCAGGATTCCAATTGACACAAAAGAAATTGGCTGAAATGATCACAGAAATCACGAAAGCACAATTGTTGATGTGGCGTTTGGGTACCTTGAAAAATGAAAACCGTGCTACGCCAGCACAGATTTCCATGGCAAAACGTAATAGCGTAGAATTGGCCTTGAACGTAGCGCGTGAAGCTCGTCAAATCCACGGCGGTATGGGTATCACCGGCGAATTCAGTATCATGCGCCATATGATGAACCTTGAATCAGTAGTAACGTATGAAGGTACACACGATATCCACTTGCTAATCACAGGTATGGATGTAACGGGTATCAACGCGTTTAAATAATTTTTAATGACAGCAGATAACCTGAATACTATACAGGAGCGCACCGCGGCTTTAAAGCGGTTTCTTTGACATCGACAATCGCGTCGATAAACATCGTCAAGAAGAAGCCCTCACCTTAGCACCCGACTTTTGGTCGGATGCTAAGCGTGCAGAAGGCATCATGAAATCAATTAAAACAGAGCTTTTCTGGATTAACGCCTACAAGCAAACACAAAGTGCTGTGGATGACGTAGCGGTTTTGTATGAGTTTCAACAAGCCGGTGATGTGACAGAAGAAGAGGTGGAAACATCCTATCAAAAGGCACTTGCAGCCATTGAGGATCTACAGTTTAAAGCAACGCTCGACAAAGAAGAAGATGCCATGGGCTGTGTGCTCACCATCAATGCTGGTGCGGGTGGTACCGAGAGCTGTGATTGGGCTTCTATGTTGATGCGGATGTATTTGCGCTTTGCTGAACAAAAAGGATATAAAATTACAGAAGCAGACATTCAAGATGGAGATGTCGCCGGCGTCAAATCGGTGACCCTCGAAATCGAAGGTGAATTCGCCTATGGATTTTTGAAAGGAGAAAGTGGGGTGCACCGATTGGTTCGCATCTCGCCGTTCGACTCCAACGCGCGTCGCCATACCTCTTTCGTCTCCGTATTCGTCTACCCAATGGTGGATGATACCATCGAAATCGAAGTCAACGAAGCCGACGTCGAGCTGCAAACCTCGCGAAGCGGTGGCGCCGGCGGTCAGAACGTCAATAAAGTCGAAACGAAAGTGCAGCTTACCCACAAACCAACCGGTATCGTCGTGGTCTGTCAGGTAGAACGTTCTCAAATGGGCAACCGCGAACGCGCCATGAAGATGTTGAAGAGCCAATTGTACGAATTGGAAATGCGCAAACGTAACGAAGAACGTGATAAACTCAACTCTACTAAAAAGAAAATAGAGTGGGGCTCGCAGATTCGTTCCTACGTATTGCATCCGTACAAGCTTATCAAAGATCATCGCACTGATTACGAAGTTGGCAACGTACAACCCGTTCTGGATGGCGAACTCGACGGATTCATCAAAGCATTTTTGATGATGGATGTCCCTGATCAAAATTAAACTAAAGCCTCATGTCAGTTTTACTCCGCGATATTATTCAGGTGATTGAAAACTTCGCACCACGTATTTATCAAGAGTCGTATGATAACAGCGGCTTACTATACGGTCGGCCAGAAATGCCTATCCATGGCGCTTTGCTGACATTGGATTGTACCGAAGCAGTAATCGACGAGGCGATTGCGAAGGATTGCAATTTAATTATTGCCCATCATCCCATTGTGTTCAAGGGCTTGAAATCCTTCACAGGAAAGAACTACGTGGAGCGTACCTTATTAAAGGCGATCGAAAATAAAATAGCCATCTATGCCTGTCATACAAATCTTGATAAGGTAAAGGGTGGCGTGAGCTTCGAAATGGCCAATCGTTTAGGATTGACCGACACACGCATATTAAAGGCAGAAAGTGGTCATTTGAATAAATTGGTGACCTATATTCCTAAAGCAAGTGCAGATGCCCTCCGCGAAGCACTCGCTGCTGCTGGTGCTGGTCAGATTGGTAATTACGATAGCTGTAGTTTTAGTAGTATCGGTGAGGGACGCTTTCGCGCAAATGAAAATGCGCAACCCTTCGTTGGAAATAAGGGCGATTTACACACCGAGAAGGAAGAGAAAGTAGAGGTATTGGTCGATAATGCGCGCCTGGCCACCGTTATTGCAGCCATGCAAGCAAATCATCCGTATGAAGCGCCCGCCTATGAAATCCATCCGGTAAAAAATGAGTATGCCGAAGTTGGCTTGGGCGTAATTGGAATGCTCGCCGAACCGATGGACGAAAAAAGCTTTTTGGAGCATGTCAAGGACGTTTTTCAACTAAAAACACTACGACATACCCCATTTTGGAATAAAAAAGTGCAAAAAGTGGCACTTTGTGGTGGTTCGGGTAGCTTCTTAATTGAAAATGCTAAAAGTGCGAAGGCCGATGTATATGTGACGGCAGATATCAAATACCACGAGTTTTTTGATGCTGATAATCAAATACTTTTGGCTGATATAGGGCATTTCGAGAGTGAACAATATACTTCCGCTATTTTTGAGCGAATAATTAGAGAAAAATTTCCTATCTTCGCCCTCCAAATTAGCTCAATCAATACTAATCCTATAAATTTTCTATAATGGCTGTTCAAAAAGAAATCCCCGTTGAAGAAAAATTGCACGCGTTGTTCACTTTACAACAAATCGATGCAAAAATCAACGAAATCAAAACCATCCGTGGCGAATTGCCGATGGAAGTAAGAGATTTGGAGGATGAATTGGAAGGTTTAAAAACGCGTATCGCCCATTTGGAACAAGATTTGGCTGACGCAGAACAAGTAATTGCTAACTATAAGGCAGCAAAGAAAGAAGCTGAAGCACAAGTTAAGAAGTACGAAAAGCAACAAGATAACGTTAAGAACAACCGTGAATTCGATGCGCTTTCTAAAGAAATCGAAATGGCGAAGTTGGAATCTCAGTTGAATGAAAAACGTGCAAAGGATTATGTTGAAACTGTAAGTGCGAAACAAACTGCTCTAGAAGAAGCACAAAAAAATATCAAGGATAAAGAAAAATTCTTGAAGACGAAAAAGTCTGAATTGGATAATGTGATCTCTGAAACTGAATCAGAAGAATTTGAATTAAACGAACAAGCAAACGAAGCACGTAAAAGCATTGAAGAACGTTTATTAATGGGCTATGACAAAATCCGTCGTAACTATAAAAATGGTCTTGCTGTTGTAACGATTCAACGTGATGCTTGTGGTGGTTGCTTCAACCGTATCCCGCCGCAACGTCAGATCGAAATTCGCCAACACCGTAAGGTTATCTTGTGCGAACATTGCGGTCGTATTTTGGTAGACGAATCATTGGCTCAATAAGCTTATGCGGTTATCTCCGCTAAATATTTTTATAAAAATGCTTCCAATATTTATTGGGAGCATTCTTATTTTTGGCAAGGTACATGCCAGCAATAGCATCGAATTTACACCCGCTGCCAGAAAGGTCTATGCTGAAATCATCAGCCTCCGTCTGAACAATGTCTCTGCTGCCCTAGCTAGCTTCGAGAAAGCTGAAAAAGACAATGCAGTCAACGGCTACCTCCGTCACAACGCCAACTTCATGCGCTTTTTTATCGAAGAGCGAGAAGCCGACTTTACTACCGTAGTGGATAATTTCGATAAGAACTATGAACGTATCGAAAAGACAGATGCAAAATCTCCTCTGCGTCTGTATCTCATGGCGCAAATGCAATTGGAGCTCGCCGTCTGCCAAGCTAAAATGGGCGAACTTATGTCGGCCGGCTATCATGTGCAAAAAGCCTATGGTCAGCTAGAAGACAATAAACACAAATTCCCATCTTTCGCTCCTAACTTGATTGGGCTAGGCCTCATGCATTGCCTTATCGGTACCGTTCCTGCGAAATATCGTTGGGCAGTCAACTTGATGGGCTATGAAGGCAACCTCGAACAAGGTATGCGCGAACTCTATCAGGCGAAAGCGTATGTAAAAAGGAATAACTTTTACTGCGCCGAAGAGCTCGACTTTATCTACGTTTATGGCCTGCTTTACATGTCGAATGAAAAGAAAAAAGCCTGGACAGAAGCCAAAGCTTTGCAACAACAACATCCGGATAATTTGTTGTATACCTATTTAGCGACTGTTGTGGCTTATGCGAATAATTATAATGAAGAAGGCTTAACCGTATTAAACGCGCGACCGAAGGGAGCGGCGTATACCCCTTTTGTCTATCTCGACTATCTCACCGGAATGGGCAAGTTGCGCCGCTTAGATACCGACGCAGAAGTCTATTTCGAACGTTTTCTTAATGATAAGTCCCGCCGTAATTTCTTGAAAGATGCCTGTCAGAAAATCGCCTGGTGTCGAGTATTGAAAGGTGATAATGAAGGCTTCAAAAAAAACATGACTCGCGTGAAAACGATTGGTCATACCGAAGTCGATGCCGACCGACAAGCCTTGCGTGAGGCAGAGGCCAAAGACATACCCAACATTATTTTATTGCGTGCACGCTTATTATGCGATGGAGGATACTATCAAAAAGCGATCAATGAACTCGCCGGACATAAATCTTCTGAATTTAAACAGAAAAAGGAACAAGCTGAATTTGTCTATCGCGCTGGAAGAATTTATCAAGAATGGGGGCAACCCGATAAAGCGATTCCGTATTTCGAAAATGCAATGCTACTCGGAGCCGGCTTGCCACAATGGTTTGAAGCGAGTGCTGCCCTCAACCTCGGACTGATCTATGAAGATAAAAACGACTTCGTAAAAGCAAAGAAGTACCTTCAAGCTTGTATCGATTCTAAAAATGTCGATTTTAAAAATGGACTAGAACAGAAAGCAAAATCTGCCTTAGAACGAATTAAGAAAAAGGAAGCCCCTAAGAAATAACACTTTCCCAAAAATTAACGTACTTTGTAGTAAAGAATAGTATGAAAGCAGATAAAGACCTCATCGATCGCTTAAGTCATTTGGCTCGTTTAGAGTTCAATGAACAAGAACAAGGCGCAATCCAAGACGATCTTAATAAGATCTTTACTTTCGTCGAGCAATTGCAAAAACTAGATACCACAGGCGTAGAACCCTTGGTATATATGAATGAAGATTGGAGCGTCGCACGCCCGGATGTACAAGAACAGACCATTACTAAAGCAGATGCGCTTAAAAATGCACCAAGTAAAGATTCTGACTATTTCAAAGTGCCTAAAGTGCTTACAAAAAAATAAGCGTGGCTATTATCACATTAGAAAATATCGTCAAAGAGTATTATCTCGGGAAAACACCTGTTCCTGTTTTAAAAGGTATTACACTTAATATAGAGAAAAATGAATATGTTGCACTCATGGGCCCAAGTGGTAGTGGGAAGTCGACCTTAATGAATATTCTCGGATGTCTGGATCGTCCGAGTTCAGGTGAATATTATATCAATGGGCAAGCGATTAGCAAGGCGAATGAAAACGAACTAGCGCGCTTACGCAACAAAGAAATCGGTTTCGTTTTTCAGTCGTTTAATTTATTACCACGACTCACGGCATTCGAAAATGTAGCACTTCCGCTTATTTATGCAGGTGTTCCGCGTGCCGAGCGTGATGCAATTGTGTGGGAGAAAATTGAAGCAGTTGGTCTGAAAGATCGCGCACATCATAAGCCGAACGAACTTTCGGGCGGTCAGATACAACGTGTAGCGATAGCACGTAGTATTGTCAATAATCCTTCCATTATTTTAGCCGATGAGCCGACCGGGAATTTAGATACAAAGACCTCTGTTGAAATTATGCAGGTATTCGAAAAGATACATGCAAATGGTAATACTATCATTTTAGTGACGCATGAAGAAGATATCGCTCGTAATGCACGTCGTATTATCCGTTTGCGCGATGGCCTCATAGCAGACGACTTACAAGTGCCGCATTAAATTTGCTGCTGCCAGATTTTAAAGGCCGCTTCAGCTTGTTCAATTAACATCTGCTCCCCATTTAAAATCGTGGCGCCCTTGGCTTGTCCGTGTTTTAAGAAGGTAGTAAGCGGAGGATTATAAATCAAATCAAACAGTAAATGTTGTTCTCCTATCTGTGAAAAGTCGATAGGAAGGGATTCTTCGGTATTAGGCGCTTGTCCGACAGGTGTTGTATTAATCCAAAGCTTATGATTGCGTAAGTCGTTATAGCGTAATTCCGAATAAGCAATAACTTGCGGACCGGCATTTCGCGATACAAATTGATAATGCACACCTATCTGCCGCAAGACATAGGCTATTGCTTTGGCGGCGCCTCCTGTTCCGAAGATAAGTGCTTGCTGGTGATGTGGCCTTATTAATGGAAGGAGAGATTTTTCGATTCCAATAATATCGGTATTATACCCTTTCCAGCCCTCTCTTGTCTTTACCAAGGTGTTTACAGCTCCTACCGCTTGCGCTTTTTCATCAAGTATATCGCAAAATGATAGAACCTTTTCTTTGTAGGGGATGGTTACATTTAAGCCCACGAGCTCTTTTTCCAAAAGCAAAGGTTCTAATGCTGATATACTGCTGATCGGATAATTTTGATAGCTCCAGTCCGATAAATTTTCACGGTTGAATTTTTCAGTGAAATATTTCGCAGAGAAAGAATGTCCTAACGGAAAACCTATCAAACCTAGTCGATGCATACTATTCGATGATTAATTTTTTCGAACCAAGCACCTTGCCGTTTTGACAAAGTTCGATTAAATAAGTTCCTGCCTTTAAGCGTGATTTAGCTAATTGGCAGCTACCATTCTGCAACAATTCTTCCCCAATGAAAGCACCAGCCATTGAGAATAATTTGATACTTGTAATCACTTGCTCACTCGCAATATGGATTTCACCTTGTGCTGTAATCGGGTTAGGATAAATTGTAATTTGATAATTGTTGTCGACAGTTGCAATACCCAGAAAGTATTCAATAGTATGAAATACAGTGTTGGTATGTGTATGCTGTTGATTATCCCAATAAATCGTGGCTGTATTCCGAATCTGTTTGTGCAAAGGCAGTCCTGGCCATGGATTTACTTTAAAGGTTGATTCAATACTTCCGTTTGTTCCAGGCAACTGAAAAATATCATTATAAGTAATTGTGGCAATGCCGTTTTCATAGCTAACAGAAGACGGAGGGAAGCTGCTATTGAGGAACTTCCAGCTGCGATAATTTAAATCTTTATCTAAGGTGTCTAAAATCGTAATATTGATTACTGGTTCATTCAGAGGATTTCTTGCACAGATGCCATAGCGAATACTTTGCCAAGGAGCAATGGAATGTGCAGGGCCCTTTCCAACAGGCGAAGCCCACTTACTGTTCGGACTAGGATTTATGACTTGAATTTCTAAAGTATCGTGATTGTTTAAGGTATCGATATCGGATTGCAAACTGTCTAACAGTAAGGAAGCTTCAAAATTTAAAATTTGATTTGGATTATTTGTGTTCCAACAAATATGCATGGTGGCCTGCTGCGCACAAGCAATAGGGTTTTTAATTTTCCATGAAACCACTTGGTGTACGCTATCGATAATTGCTGAATCGCTGGCGAAACGTATTTTAACGGAGTCGGGATAACTTAGTCGTACGATTCCGGTGAGTGCTTGCGTTCCATAATTTTGAAGATGGACGAAGGTTCTAGAACTATTATAAACGCTATCCTCATCAGCAGTGATTAAGATGGCGCCATTACTAAAACTTGCATTTAAAGGGATATAACTGATATCAACAGGGTAGTCTGAAATGCCTGCAAATGGCTGTATCAGCTGTGTACTCGCATTGAAATTTTGTATCGGAGTTGGGGTAATACTCAGTGAATTAGTTGACGAAGTAAAGTAATGATAGATGCCCGCTGAATCTGAAATCAATAATTTGTTTTTGATCGTAATACTATGATTTTTTAAAATCGGTTCTCCATTATCTATGCTATTATTGCCATTCAAATCAACATACAATCTTCCATGTACATGATAGGCCGCAGGGTGTAGACCGAATAATAAACCTTTCACATTCCATTGTCCTTTGCCTTTAGGAGTATGATAAACAAGGGGGCGTATCGGGCTAGTTTGAACCGTATTTACACTTGAAGGCGTAACACCCCATAAAAGGCTGTCGGGTTTTAATAGTATGGAGAAAAAGCCTGTATTGTCGGGTGTTAAGTAGAATAGGGGTTGTTTTTTGTTCGCCACCCAGACAATGGTTCCCGAAGGTGCTGTTGGCTCTCCAATTTGAAGTAAGCCATCTACATTAAGATCCGTGAAAGCGTAGCCAGAGAAGGTATCCGCTTGCGGGAGTTGAATATTGAAATTGTAGTTCGACGTATCCGCACATTGCATGCTTATATCTGATGTGATATGCTTTAGGTTATAATTTCCTGGTTGTAATATATTGGGAATACTATCCACTGCGTTAGTACCTGAAAAAATAGGATTGATAATATAAGGCGATTGAAAACTCAGTTCCCACTGATGTAGAGTAGCCGTATTTTGTGTATTGGCATTAATGAATAACTGACTATTTAAGGTGTCGTACGAACTTACAAAACTTGCTGACGGAGGCGGATTACAGTTGGTGATATAACTCGTAAGACAGGTTCTGCTCGCACAACCTCGGTGATCGCTCACATAAACACAACCAATGTGGGTACCATTTACTTGCGGCGTATTCCAATACATACTATGCGCATAACTGCTAATAGCTTTTTGAACACTATAACCATATGATTTATTGTTGGTATCATTGATTATTCCATAGTAAAGCGGGAGCTGTAAAGCATTTGAAGTAATGATATTTAATTGAAAACCTCCGAATTGAGGCACAGAACTTGTGATAATAGGTGTTGCATTCGGACAAACACTAATGCGCACCCAAGCCCAAGTCGAATCGAATGGAGCGGTAGTCTGCGCAGTATAATATTGAATGCTATCCTGACCTAAAAAGTTTAAAGCGGGAATGTATTGAATTTGGTTGTTAATCAGCTGACAAGTCCCATTTTTAGGCGCAAGAGCGACAAAAGTATTGTATGCAAATTTTGAAAAATCATTGCTATGTATGTCAATTAATACCGTGTCGTTTTGACTAACGGTAGCGATGTCATCCTGGCAAACGAGATTATTATAATTTCCAATTATAGCAATACATTGTTCATCTTGAAACGGACTAGCAGCGATACTGATTTTAAAGTGTATAGTATCCAAGCCTGTTGCGCCATTAATGGGATTATAAAGCATCCTTCCGTTTTGATAGGCAATCGTACCTTTTGTGGCGAAAGCAGCATTAATAATGGTGTCAATGGGCATCGGCCCAAGGTCGTTTTTACCTACGAATCGAGCAATAGGGGCAGAAGGGGAGGTCGAAAACAGGTCTCCGGCAGTACGTAGCCATTGCGAATACGCGGTAGGCGTAACACAAAAGAGCGGCAAAAGCCAAAAGAGAGAAAAAAGGACCCTTTTTTTCATAAAACTGCTTACCCAAAGGTACATAATTCATGGCGGAAAAGCTTTGAGAAATAGGCTGAATTCCTGAGAAAATTTATTACATTTGTCGACCCTAAATCTAATCTATATGGCCAACGCCAAATTTAGTAAGGATACTTATTTGTACTGGTATGAGTTGATGCAACGCATGCGCAAATTCGAAGAGAAAGCAGGTCAGTTATATGGCATGCAAAAAATTCGCGGTTTCTGTCATTTGTATATTGGTCAGGAAGCCGTTGCAGCAGGCATTATGAGCGCAATTCGTCCGGAAGATTCAATTATCACTGCCTACCGTGATCATGGTTTAGCTTTAGCTAAAGGCATGAGTGCTAACGAATGTATGGCTGAATTATATGGTAAAGCGACAGGCTGTACCAAAGGAAAAGGTGGCTCTATGCACTTCTTCAGCAAAGAACATAAGTTCTTTGGTGGCCACGGTATCGTAGGTGCACAAATTCCACTCGGTGCAGGTATTGCCTTTGGTGAACAATACAACGGTACAGATAATGTTTGTATCTGTATGTTCGGTGATGGCGCTGCTCGTCAAGGGGCTTTACACGAAACGTATAATATGGCGATGCTTTGGAAGTTGCCTGTCATCTTCATTTGTGAAAATAATGAATATGCAATGGGAACTTCGGTAGAGCGTACTTCTAACGTGCACGATATCGTGAAACTTGGCTTAGCGTATGATATGCCTTCTGCTCAGGTTGATGGTATGAGCGCCGAAGCGGTACATGATGCGATTGAAGAAGCTGTTGACCGTGCCCGTTCAGGTGCAGGTCCGACCTTCCTTGAAATCAAAACCTATCGTTACAAAGGACACTCAATGAGTGATCCGGCAAAATATCGTAGTAAAGAAGAAGTAGAAGAGTATAAGCAAAAAGATCCGGTGGAAGTGGTTCGCCGTTTGATCTTAGAGCGTGAATATGCTACCGAAGCTCAATTAGATGAAATCGACGGTGGCATCAAAGCTGAAATCGATGAATGCGTTCGCTTCGCTGAAGAATCACCATTCCCTTCGGATGAGGAATTGTTGCGTGATATTTATGCGCAAGAAGATTATCCTTTTATTACTGACTAATACATTTACAAACACAAACAAACGCTATAAATCATGGCAGACGAAAACAAGCAAAATGCAGGTACTGAAATCGAAAAATCTATCGTAGGTACCTATTCTAAATTCGAACATTATTATCATGATAACCGCCAAAAAGTAAATTATGTGGTGGGTGGAGTGTTATTGGCGATTCTTTTAATTATCGGAGGCCGTTTTTGGGTGGCTAACCGTGAAAACGAAGCACAAAAGAAGATGTTCTGGGCACAACAAATGCTGGAAGCAGACTCTTTCAAATTGGCACTTAACGGAAGTGGTAAAAACCTAGGCTTCTTGAAAGTAAAAGATAAATATGGCTGGACGAAAGCCGCTAATCTTTGTAACTTCTATGCCGGTGTTTGTTATTTGAATAGCGGTGATTTCAAAAAGGCAGAAGCTTCTTTAGATGCTTTCAAGGCGCCAGATGATATCATGACAGCGGCTAAAAAAGAGTTGTTGGGCGACATCGCTATGGAAATGAATCAAACAGAAAAAGGTTTGGATCTTTACAAACAAGCAGCAGCAGCAACTGATAACGAAGCATTCGCGCCGCGTATCAATATGAAAGCTGGTCAGGCTTTTGAAGTAAACAAGAAGTACGCTGAAGCAAAAGAGTTTTACCTTAAATCAAAAGAATTATATCAAGGTTCTACCAACAAAGCCGCAGGAAATGGCGGTCAAATAAATATGTTGGATGCCTTCATCGCGCGTTGTGATGCTAATATGTAATCTGTAAAAAATGATTTCTTAGAATGACGATTAGCTTCAAAACCTAATCGTCATTTTTTTTAAAAAGACCTCAAAACATTCTTAATGGCTAATTATCAATCGCAAGGAAGTATTACACTCAAAGGGAATTTCAAAACAAAGCGTATTGCTATTGTTTATACGAACTGGAACCAAGATGTCGTTGGCATGATGTTTTCTGAATGTCATAAGGCTTTATTAGCGCATGGCGTCTTGCGTAAGCATATTAGTGAGTTTATAGTGCCAGGTAGCTTCGAAATACCGAATATGACGCGTTTTCTGATGAACCAGAAAAAATACGATGCCATCATTACACTCGGTGCTATTATCAAAGGAGAAACCATGCATGATGTTGTATTAGCACATGCTGTGACCGATGTGTTGTGCGAAATTTCTGCCGAGGTGAAGTCGATTCCAATTATTCTAGGAGTTCTCACTACCAATAATCATAAGCAAGCCTTTGCACGTGCGAATGGCAAGTCTGGTAACAAAGGAAAAGACTGTGCCGAAGCCGCTTTGCAAATGATCAGTCTTCAGGTTAAGAAGGCTTAATAACCGATAAAATACACTGATAAATTCGCTCGTCGGCATCTAGTATCGACAGCTGTTTTATGTTCTCAGCATATTGCTTAGCGCTATCTTCGTTTTTCGCAAAGGCTATAATTGCGGGCAGTAAGGCGTAATTTGCCTCACTATCCTTTACTAGCACCGCCGCATTTTTTGAACTCAAGGCTAATGCGTTTTTCGTCTGATGATCTTCAGCAACATTTGGACTAGGCACTAAAATAGCGGCTTTACCGACGATACAAAGTTCACTCACACTTAAAGCACCGGCTCGCGAAACAATAATATCGGCAGCTGCATAGGCCATGTCCATCTCCCGAATAAAATCCGCTGTGAAGACATACGTTTCGTCAGCACACTGAGCCGCTGCTAGCGAAGAAAAGCCTTTGCCCGTCTGCCAAATTACTTGTAAATCGTTTTCTAGAAGTTCCTTCAAACTAAATGCTACACTATGATTGATCGTACGAGCACCCAAGCTTCCGCCAATAAATAAAACGGTCTTTTTAGTTGCGGAGAGTCCAAAAAAATGACGCGCCGTAGCCACATCGGGAAGCGCATTGGTAAGAAATGGACGAACAGGGTTACCTGTCGTGACGAGTTTTTCTTTTGGAAAAAACGCGTCCATCCCTTCATACGCCACGCAAATCTTTTTTGCCTTTTTCGCTAATAGTTTATTTGTTAAGCCCGCATATGAATTTTGTTCTTGTATTAATGTCGGTATGCCAAGTTGCTGCGCAGCCCATAGGGTAGGAGCACTCGCGTAACCACCCACTCCGATTACAATATCAGGTTTTTTCTCACGCATCAAGGCTTTCGCCATGCGCAAACTTTTCCAAATTTTAAAAGGAAGCGATAAGTTCTTAAGTGATAGATTACGCTGTAAACCTGCGATGGGAAGGCCTGTAATAGGGAATCCTGCTTCTGGCACTTTTTGCATTTCCATTCTGCCATCCGCCCCCACAAAGTGAATAGAACAGTCCGGGTGATGCTTGCGTATCACTTGTGCTATGGCTAGCGCCGGGAATATATGACCACCAGTTCCGCCTCCACTGATAATGACACTTTTCATGGTTTATTTTTTACGCGTTACTAATTGTACCGTTGTTCTGCTTCTTTGTTCTACCAAGATCTCATCACCCGCTAAGTATTTCTGAATCGAGTCTTCCGTATAATGACGAATCGTTAATAAACGCATGCCTTCGTTACGAACTACATTAAATTGTAGCTGCAAATCATGTATTAAATCATTGATTCTACTATTGGCATCGGTACATACCGAAAAGCTAATAGCGGAGTTCTGCATCAAATGAATGTGAATGCGATGATTATTAAATAGATTAAAAATACTTGTAAGGTGTTTTTCTGCAATGAAGGAAAAGTCTTTGTCTTGTATTGATAAGAGTACTTGATTTTCTTTCCACACAATAATTGGAGGATAACTCTCTCTCGGTTCTTGTTCACTAATAATCGTACCAGGCAAACTAGGATTTAAAAAGCATTTCACCAACAGTGGAATCTTTTTATTTTGTAGCGGTTTGATGGTTTTAGGATGAATAACCTTCGCTCCGAAATACGTCATTTCTACCGCTTCTCGATACGAAATATGCGGTAATACGATTGCGTCAGAAACTAGTTTAGGATCTGCGTTCATAACACCTGCTACATCTTTCCAAATGATCATATGTTCAGCATCCACGCAATAGGAGAGAATCGATGCCGAATAATCACTCCCTTCTCTACCCAGCGTTGTGGTGTGGCCATTGGCAGTTGCCCCTATGAAACCTTGTGTGATAAAAATTTCGTCGCCGCCGAATTTAGCTTTCGCCGCCAATTCTGTGGCCTCCCAATCAATATTTACATCCCTGAAATGATCATCAGTATGTATAATTCCCCTTGCATCAACCCATTCACAGGCAAGGCCTCTTTCATTAAAATAAGAGACTAAAAGCTTTGTCGAAGCCAACTCCCCATGCGCAACTATATGATCATAATACTGATCATATGCATGAAGCTCCGGTAAAGTGTTTTCGAGATATTCTTGTAGCGAATCAAAAATGTATTCAACCGCATTAGTGGTTTGAAGCGCTAAGTCCTTGCAAATCGAAAGGTGAGCTGCTTTTAAAGAATCTAACAGATTTGGCCAAGTAGTATCGTGTTTAAACCAAGCATTTAGAATTGCTTCTAAAGCGTTGGTTGTTTTGCCCAATGCAGAGACAACAACAATAGGTTTCTTGTCGGCGTACTGCTTGATAATATTCAAAACATTACGCATTCGATCAGCATCTTGAATGGAGGCTCCGCCAAATTTTAAGATTGTTTTCATCTTATTTGCAAAGGTATCGCAAATTCTCTAATCTAATGTGTAATTCCTATGTGAATGCAGTATCTTTAGGATCTATGAAAACTGTTTTTTCGCAATTCTTGATTTGCCTTTGCAGCCTCTTGCCCTTAACAAGTATGGCCGCGCAAAAAAATAAAGTAACGAAGACGAAAGCGCCTGTTAAAGAGGCCTGGTCGCATGACGACCTAATGACTTACCTCAAGGATCATCCAGAGAAAATGGATCTCGAAACGGTCAGTACCATTCGTGCAGAAAATACTAAATTCAGTGAGGCGGATAAAATGGTATTGTATACTAAATATCTGAGTGGCTTACGCGGCGGCGCCTTTCATCATTTTTATCATTTCTGGACCTTCTTTCATACCGACATAAGCAAAAGTGCACAAGCTGAATTAGCGGCTATGATCATTAAAGAAACGGGTAAGAATTTTAATGAGCATTCCCGTGAAATTGAATTTGATTCGTGCAGTTATTTTCTTCCCTATCTAGTCGATGGAGCAAAAGGATGGTTTACATCAAGTGCGAATCGCGACGCACGAATAGATTCTGCGCGCAGTATGCAATTATGGGCTGTGGTAAAATTGATGGAACGGAATACAGGATGGCTTTTTACGCACGTTGGCAATTTTTCTTTCGGGAAGGATTTGATGGCTGAATGTGATAGCTTTCGGCAGTTCAATATCCCCTATACCTATGATTTAAATCCTGAATTAACGGCGAAAAAGAACAATTCCCTTGGCGATAAATATCTCTATACACCTGCCTTATCACCACAGCCTTTAGGTGCTGCATTGAATATTTATCAATTGGTGCTTAATTATTATTCTTCAGATACATTGTTACGCGATCGATTGATTCTAGCGGATCTCATGCGACTTCAATTTGTGAATACATGCTTTAGCGGACCCAGTGCTAAAACAGCTTGGCGAGAGGCTGTACAACGTCTTTTGGTGCATAACGGCAATAATCCATCTTCTACTTTAGTGGCCGCACAATTAGCAAGCTATCTTTATAAAATGTCTAAAGAAAATGAAAGTCCGGAACAAGGCTCTGCTGCAAGCTGGTATCGTTTTCAAGCGTATCATACCGCGAAGCAATACTCAACGCGTTTCCCGGATGGATTAGGAACCAAGGCTTGTCGAATGCTGATGCGCGAAATTTCACAGAGTAATTTTAGTGCGGAGTTGGATCAGCAGTGGTATCCCAACATGCCAACGCTATTGAAGTTGAAGTACAAAAATATGCGTCAGCTGTATGTGTATATTTTTGATTTAAAAAATCCAAACGATACGGCTGCAAGTCCAGAACCCGGCACTTTGTTGAAATTACAAAAGGTGTCCTTAAAGGATTTTGGCGATTTCTATGAACATCGCACACAGATTGCAATTGAAGGTCTTAATGCAGGTAAATATTATCTCGAATTATCAGATACTGTGCTAACTTATGACGACGCAGCTCGCCTAGCTGCCTACATTGTGGTAGCTCCTTTACGTATAACTTATTTCACCAACGATAAAGGCAAACAAGAAGCGCTTGCAATTGATATAAAAACGGGTGAAAAAGAAAAATGCAAGAATTTTAACTTGGATTCATATAAGCATTTTCCAGTACAACTAGCTAGTTCAACCGATGGAAAACTAGTTGGTGCAACAACAGAAATTACTAGACCAAATGAGTCGGAGTTGAAGAGCGTGAAACATCAATTACCTGCTCCTGTGCTCACCTTGAATAAAGGAGCCTATCAGCCTGGCGATATGGTCGAATGTGTTGCAAAAATTAGTGCGAAGGAGTATGCGCAATATTTACATCTAGGTGGGTATTATCCGCAATTACTGAATGCTGGTCAGGAAATCAATGTACCTGATTTTAAAGTCGCAGATAACGAATTAGTACGTAAACTGTATTGGTTCAATGAAGATCACCAGTTCGTCATACGTTTTCATCTTGATTCAGTACTCCGGGATGGCGACTATCTCTTGCAAGTAGGTGATGCTTCTGTACAAATACCTGTTCGTAACAACTTTGATCAAGGCACTTTTAGTATTAAAGGACCACTAAAAGCGAACTTCGGCGAACGTATGCACTTTGCGGCAAAATGGATTCCTGGGAATGGACAAAAATATTCCCCAAGTCATGCAGATGTTTCTGTTGCTTTACTGGAATATGATTTTGGAAAGGTAGGTCTTAGCCGACACGTTAGCAATCAATCCTTGAAGCTCGACGCACATGGAAATTTTGTATTCGACTATGTGCCTGTTTCGCAAGCTTCAGCAGATGATAACAATAATATGCATTACCTAGCACGTTATACATTTACTTGGACCTTCCTCGATTCAAGTGGACAAGCGCAGGTACAATACAATCGATATTATATTTCGTACCCCGACTTAACGCTTGTTTCCGAAGTGCCTAGCACTATTGAATACAACGGATTGTTAGAAAGTATGCCTATTTTAAAAGCAATAGAAGCGGATGGTGCTTTAGCTGATAAGTATCCTTGCAAAGCTCGATTAATACGACTGCGTCAGACTTTAACCACTCCTGTCGTAAGTAATTTTACCCCAGATTATTTCACGATGCCTGTAGATAGCTTCCGAAATAAATTCCCGCATTTTACTTATGCAGGAGAAACAGATATCAATAATTTTACCACAAGAGATACCGTGCTCAAGGTGGAGGCTATCAATACGAATGCTTTATCTAATACCTTGTTTCCAAAGTTGGATAATGGAGCTTATATGCTAGAGCTTGAATCAAGCGACCCTCGTCTGAAAACAACTATCAACCGCAATCGCTTTTCGTATATCAATGCAGCAGATTCCAAAAATCCGTCTCCGGAATGGCTTAGTATTACGTACCATTACAGTGCCCCTTATGTGAGCTGTGCGGAGAAGGGCAAGTCGATACAAGTGTATTATTATGGTGAAAAAGGAATGTTGAAACATGCTACTATAAAATCTTCTGCTAAATGGACGAAGCTGAAATGCCCTGCCGGAACAAGATCTATCGTATTGGAAACCTATGTAGCTGGCAAACATATTGTTCGTTCATGGGCTTATCCTGAAATAGAAGAGTTGTTATAGCACCTTAATTATTACTACTTTTGCCGCATGAAAATTGATATTCATACACACATAATGCCACGCCACTTACCTAACTGGACGCAAAAGTTTGGTTACGGCGATTTCATTCATCTCGCGGATCATCCCGCTAATTGCAATTGCGCGCGTATGATGAAGGGTGATCAGTTCTTTCGAGAAATTGAATCTAATTGTTGGGATGCAGAGGTACGGATGAACGATTGTGCTACGCATGGTGTTACACAACAAGTATTGAGTACGATTCCCGTCTTGTTTAATTATTGGGCAAAGACCGAACATGCGTATGATACTTCGCGTTTTTACAATGATCATATTGCCGAAGTTTGTAGTCGGCATTCAGATAAATTTTTCGGACTAGGAACAGTTCCTTTACAAGACCCTCAAATGGCTATTCAGGAAATGGAACGTTGTATCAAGGTTTTAGGATTAAACGGAATTGAGATAGGAACGAATGTTAATCAAGAAAACTTAGGAGATCCGAAATATTTTGAATTCTTTAAGGCTGCAGAAGCCCTTGGTGCCGCAATTTTCGTGCATCCATGGGAAATGATGGGAGAGGATAAGTATAAGAAATATTGGTTGCCTTGGTTAGTAGGAATGCCTGCCGAAAGTTCGCGCGCAATTTGTAGTTTGATTTTTAGTGGCACCTTAGAAAAATTACCAAATCTTCGAATTGCCTTTGCGCATGGAGGAGGCTCTTTCCCTTTTACCTTGGGTCGTATCGAGCATGGCTTTGATTGTCGTCCCGATTTAGTGGCGGTAGATAATCCAATTTCTCCACGCAACTACTTAAATCGAATCTATGTAGATGCCCTTACCCACGATGGTCCAACCTTGGATTTTATTGTGAATCTATTTGGTGAAAATAATATTTGTATGGGAACGGATTATCCTTTTCCATTAGGTGAGGATGTTCCTGGCGCTTTGATTGAAAGTCGTGCGTACGAAAAATCAGTTAAAGATAAATTGTTATATAAAAATGCACTCCGTTGGTTGGGTGTAGAAAACAACTAAATATATGCGTTTAGCAGATTTAATAAAGCCGATGGAAGGCGTGAAGGTAGCGATTGTTCACGAAGTGTATGAAGAGGTGCCAGGATGGTTTATGTACATAATTAATGAAAAGGAGGTACCCATTACAGAAGTACTTATACAATCCTATGGCAAAGGTGAACTAGATGCGTGGCCGGTTAAAACCTCTACGCTCCGTCATCGTATGGATCGTTTAGAGGCACGTTCTTTCAAGCGCATCGAACTGCTCATTGAAGAAGTTTTCTTCTTGGAAAATACCTATTGGGTAAGCTTTTACGAAGGAGAGCAAGTCTACGATAAACAATTTATTTTCCCTCCAGATAGCATTCACGAGAAGAACTGCGTGAATGTTCCGCTCGTGAATTTACCAGGTGTTATTGCCAATTAATTAGCAAGCAAATTGCTTCAGATGATGATCGAGGTGTTTGTATTGTGAAATGCCCCATTCATCTGGTGTAAGATGTCCAAATAAAGGATGTGGATTAGGATTGATTCCGCTACGTCCTAACTGGTGAAAATGTGTTAAGGCTATTTTTAGTTTACGCATCTCTTCCTCAAACTGCCGAGCATCTGTTATTAGAAAATGAGGACCTGTAGGTAATCCTTGTTTATAGGGCGTGTCGGAAGTGAGCGATTTTATAAATAAAGGCCCAAGGATATACGACATAAACTTTCGTTTTTCTTTTCTGCCACTTGTTGGGAAATCTAATCCTACTGCACAATGCGCCAACATTTGGGCGATGTCCATTTTGCCCCATACGCGTTGAGTATTCACGTTCAATTGGTCAAGGCGCATAACGATTTCTTCGTAAGCAGCTGCGTCAAATAAGTTTTTCATATGTTTTAGATTAATGCATTTCTTTTGGAAATGCTTTTTGCAAGTCGGATGCTAAGGTTTGGAATACTTTGTCAGAAAGCGCTTTATAGTCGTTCAGCTGCATATCTTTCGTTTCAATTGGAGCATGTACTTTTATGCGGCTGATACGTGGACCGCGTGGAATGCCATTGCTCGGCATAATTAGCCAGTTATCGTAAATGGTAAGTGCTAGGATAGGAACTTGATGTTGTATCGCGAGACGAAAGGCGCCCGACTTAAATTCACGGAGTTTTGGTGGATTTTTACTTGTTCCTCCTTCCGGAGCCATTGCTACGGAATAGCCCTTGTCTAAGGCCTCATCTGCACGGCCGAATGCTTTCCTAGCGTCGTTAGGGTCGTCACGTTGTACAGAAATATCGATGGTTCTAAAAAATTTACCAAAAAGAGGAATCTTTGAAAGCTCTGCTTTACCGATAAAACGTAGTGAAATAGGGTATAATACAGCAAAAGATAATACGATATCAAGATGTGAGGTATGATTAAACACAACCACATAATTTCTTTTTTTATCAAGGTTTTCGGGCCATTCGACCTTGACAAAATAAGCAGCCAATATCATCGAAATCCGCCCCCACCAAACACGCAAAAACTGTACGATAGGATAGGTCTTTTCCCAGGTGCAAAAAATGTAAATGGGAGGCATAAACACAAAAAACAGCAAGGCCATTATTGTGTAGAAATAGTAAATATAAAGTCGAGCGAGAAGTTTCATGTAATTGCCCACGAAATTAAACAATCCACCGAACTTTAGTATCAGTTCACAATTCAGAAAAGAAAAGAAAAGGCAAATTGCTGTATCTTCGTTTTATAAAATAATTACCACTTATGCAAAGCGAGACGATTTTAATACTAGGTGCCGGCGGGCAGATTGGAACAGAATTGACGATGGAATTGCGTAAAGTTCATGGTGGAGCCAATGTGGTAGCCTCTGATATCCGCGCAGCAGCACCAATAGTAATGGAATCTGGTCCTTTTGAAACAGTGGATGCGAGTGACCCTAAGCGTATCGCTGAAGTAATCGATCAATATAAAGTAACGCAGGTATATCATCTCGTGGCCTTGCTTTCAGCAACTTCAGAAAGAATCGGCATTCCTGCGTGGCACTTAAATATGAATTCACTTTTTGAAGTGATGGAATTGTGTGTGAGTCGTGGTATCAAAAAAATGTTTTGGCCAAGTAGTATCGCCGTTTTCGGTCCGACGACGCCAAAGGCTAATGTGCCGCAACAAACAGTGATTGAGCCAACCACGATTTATGGAATGAGCAAGTATGCTGGTGAATTATGGTGCGACTATTACTTTAAGAAAAAAGGATTAGATGTGCGCAGTATCCGTTATCCAGGTTTGATAGGTTATAAATCAGCTCCGGGAGGTGGAACAACGGATTATGCAGTGGAAATTTTCTATGCAGCTAAGCAGTCAAAACAATATACATGTTTCTTGAACGCTGAATCGCGCCTACCGATGATGTATATGCCCGACGCAATTCGTGCAACTTTACAACTAATGGATGCTCCGGCAGATAAGTTGAGTATTCGTCATTCGTATAATATCACAGGAATAGACTTTACACCTGCTGAATTGGCGACCGCTATTCAACAAGAAATCCCCGATTTTAAAATTGATTATAATCCCGACTTCCGTCAAGCTATCGCCGACTCATGGCCAGGTAGTATCGATGGCTCGTGGGCGAAAAAAGACTGGGGATGGGTGCCACAATATGACTTGCAAGGAATGGTAAAAGATATGTTACTAAATATACCTGTTCCAGCTACCGTTTAAAAATCGGCTTTAATTACGACCACTTCGCAATCATACGCTTGGCATCCGCTTGTATGCCTGCGTCATCTTGCGTTACTTGCTTCATGCTTAAAATCTGTTTCATTACTGCAATAGCTTCTTTCTCTTGATCGTTAGCCTCTAATGCTATTGCGTAGTCGTAACGATAGATCATCATGTTTGGGTTCAAGGCAATGCTCTTTTTAAAGGCATTCAAACTTGTCTTCATATCGCCCGTAGGCAATCCTCCAAAAAGGTAGTCTACTGCTGCTTTTTCAACGAAGCTCAATTCACATACTTCATAGTTCCACTTACCTAAAGCGTGCCAGGCACCTGCATGGTTGGGGTTGAGCTTTAATGCCTTTTGAATGACATCATAAATTTGACGGCTCATCTTAACCTTTTCGCTGGAAGAAGCTACCAACGCCATTCTACCTAGAGCAACAGAATAAACATATTGTGCTTCTGCACTATTAGGAGCTAACTTAATTGCTTGCTCTGCATAGTATTTTGAGGTGATGAATTTTTTATCGCGCGCTTTGGTATCTTTTTGGCGATTGCCTTCGCGCGCTGCATAATAGGCAAGGTCGCATAGCACATCTACATTTTTCGGTTCTTTAGCGGCAGCATCTAACAAAAGAGGATAGGCTTGCGTTTCTTTCATTTGTGCAATTAAATCTAGTGCTTGTTTGTAAACGCCAGTAGGTGCCTGCAAAAAGCTCAAGCAACATAAAGAAAGTGCTAAAAATGGAAGAATAAGTTTTTTCATAGCGATCGCTTTGATTCAAATATAAAATTTAATCTGCAAGAATGTATGTTTAATAGCGGCATATTTTATTCGTATTTTTAAGTCATGGAATCTATTCAAATCAGAAAAGGGCAATTGCAAGATCTCAATATGCTTGCGCATTTTAACTCTGCCAATGCATTAGAGTCGGAGGGGTTGGTTTTAGATGCGAAATTAGCTCAGGAAGGCGTGCTTGCGGTATTGGAGGATGCTGGCAAAGGTGTTTATATTGTTGCATACAATGGTGATGAAATGCTTGGAAGTTTGATGATTACACGCGAATGGAGTGATTGGCGCGCCTGTTGGAAATGGTGGTTGCAAAGTGTTTACGTAGTTCCTGCTTTTCGCGGACAAGGCGTTTTTGAATCCATGTGTAAGTTTGTCGAGGAGGAGGCCCGTCAGGAAGGAGTCCCATCTTTAAGCTTGTATATGGAACATAACAATGATAGAGCAAGCAAGGCGTATATCAAAAATGGGTTTGTAGAATCTCATTATGTCATGCTCGAAAAAGAGCTATCTGTTAAGAAATAATTCCGCCGGAAGCTTTCGTTATTCGCCAACTTATGAGAAATTTGCAGTTAGAATATGTCTTTATTTAGAAATAAGAATGGGAATGGGGGAGAAATGACCTTCTTCGAGCATATTGATGCTTTACGCGGACATTTGTTCCGGAGTGCAATTGCTGTTTTTTCTATCAGTGTTCTTGTCTTTATTAATAAGACCTTTATTTTCGATTCTGTATTGTTTGGGCCTAAGAAGCCTGGTTTCATTACGTATCGATGGATGAATCAATTGGCAGATAAGCTTAATATGCCATCTCTGAAAATAGTGCCACCTAATTTTAAGGTGATGAGCCAAACACTAGCAGGGCAGTTTATGGCGCATATTCAAATCTCCTTGACATTGGGTTTAGTCTTAGCTATACCGTATGTTTTTTGGGAGTTTTGGCGTTTTTTGACACCTGGTTTATATGTTAATGAACGCAAGGCTGCTAAAGGGATTGTGTTTTATGCTACCTCCTTATTTTTAATTGGGGCTGCTTTCGGTTATTATCTTTTAACTCCTTTCTCCATCGCCTTTTTGGCAGATTATCATGTGAGCGATGATGTGATTGTTATGCCAACATTGGATGAGTATATCGACTTCGTGACGAGCATGGTTTTAGTAACAGGACTGGCGTTCGAATTACCCATCGTGATGTATTTCCTAGGTAAGATTGGCCTGATTAGCGGCGCGTTTTTAAAGCAGTATCGCCGTTTCGCGACAGTAATTGTACTAATACTCTCCGCCGTTATTACTCCTTCGGTAGATATGTTCACCCAATTCTTAGTAGCTGTTCCGCTATATGCACTCTACGAGCTTAGTATTTTTGTTGTGCTCCGTAATGAGAAAACGGAAGCCACAAAAGAAGTAAATGAAGATTGGTAATGCAGCAAGTTGTGCATATCGTCAATGGCCCTAATCTTAATCTGGTAGGACAACGCGAGCCGAGTATCTATGGCCATGAAACTTTTCCTGATTTAATCGAACGTCTTAAAAAAGAGTTCCCCGACGTACTTATTGAATATTTTCAAAGTAATGTAGAGGGCGAGCTGATTAATTATTTGCAAGGTGTTGGTGCCGATGCCTTGGGTGTTATTATTAACGGAGGCGGGTATTCGCATACGAGTGTCGCACTTGCCGATGCGATCGCTGCGAGTAAAGTACCGGTAGTAGCGGTTCACTTGTCGAATACCTTGGCAAGAGAAGCCTTTCGTCATACTGATTTATTAGCAGGAAAAGCAAAGGGGTATATCGGAGGCTTCGGGATGCATTCCTATCGCATGGCCCTTCGTTATTTACTCGACTTAGTTTAAGTCTGTAAAGCGCTTTTTACCTCGAACAAAATATTGCCAGAGAATACTTTTAGGATAATATCCCTGCAATTTTTGCATGTCTTCGACATGATGGATATAGCGTCGTTTGCGTAATAGCTGCGGAATTTTAGCGAAGAAGTGCCAATGCGCTTTTACGATAGCCCATATTTCCTTGTATTTGCCGTCTTTTAAGAATTTTAACCCTGCTACACCGTCAAGGAGTAATCGAGGCAATAAACGACTTAAAAGCGTCTTTAATGGCCAGTTTTTAAACAGAAGGTACAGTGAGTTGCGGAAATTGAGATAGGTTTTAAACGGACTACTAGGTGGCAACATACCACCACCGACATGAAATACTTCTGCTTCAGCACAATAATAAATTTCGTAGCCGGAGTTTTGTAATCGCCAGCAAAGGTCGATCTCTTCTTGATGTGCAAAGAAGTCGTCGTCAAAGCCATGTACTTGCCAGAAGGCATTGGTACGGACTAGCAAACAAGCACCGCAAGCCCAAAAAATCGGCTTTGACGTGTTGTATTGTCCTTCATTTTTCTCGATGCTATCGAAAACACGACCTTGGCAAAACATATAGCCCATTGAATCCATGAAGCCTCCAGCGGCGCCAGAATATTCTAAATATTGACGATCCGTTTGTAACACAAAACGCGGTTGAACAGCTGCAATTCGCGGGTTATTTTCCGCGAGTTCGACCATCGGCATCAACCAATTCTGCGGTAGTTCTACATCCGTATTGAGCAATACATAATAGTCGGCCTTTACATGCTCCAAAATACGATTGTATCCTCCGGCAAATCCGTAGTTTTTATCGTTTTGAATGACTTCAACTTGCGGAAAATGCGTACGTGTCCAGTCAACAGACTGGTCGCTAGATGCATTATCTCCAAGTACCACTTTTAAGTTAGGGTATTCAGTCTTTAAAACGCCTTCTAGAAAGCGTTCTAGCCAATGTTGACCATTCCAATTAAGGAGTACCACTGCCACTAAAGGAGCCGATTCTGTCATGCCACAAAAATAAGCCGTCTCCACCGGATTCCCACATTTTCCCACACTGCCCTCCACTTTTGTGAACAGTCGTGTTTATCGGCGTTTGAGGGCGATTTGGGGTTTTTGTGGATAACTTTTTTCACAAAAAGACTTGCATTTTGGTGGGGGTATGTGCAAATTTGTGGGAGTCAATGGAAAAAAAGGGAAAAAATAGCAACAAAGCAGTCTCCATTTTGTATGGTGATTTTGAGTGCACGCTCGATGATAAAGGGCGTATCCTCTTGCCATTGGCATTGAAGAAGCAGCTTCCAGAACACGCGCAAGGTCATTTTGTCATTGCTCGTGGTACGGATGAACATGCGGCTATCTACCCTTATAATGTTTGGATGCAGTTCTTACAGAAATTGGGTCGCCTGAATCATACACAACGCGAAGTGCGTGAGTATGTGCGTATGGCAACGACCCATTCTATGGAAGTGCATATTGATAATAGTGGTCGTTTGTTATTGCCTAAATCATTGATTGCAGAAGCGAAAATCAAGAAGGATATCGTGTTGAAAGGTTCTGCTTATATGATTGAAGTTTGGTCTAAAGAAATTCATGACAAGCTTTATGGCAAGAAGAACGATTCATTTGCGGAGCTTTCTCAAACAGTGGGTGCAGGTATTGATCTTTCGGATTTCCAATTCTAAAGTATCAAGATGTATCACGTACCTGTTTTGCTCTCTGAATGTATCGAAGCGCTTCAAATCAAGCCCGATGGTGTGTATGTAGATGTGACATTTGGCGGAGGCGGACACAGTCGCTTGATACTTGAAAAACTAGGTCCAAATGGTTCTTTGATAGCGTTCGACCAAGATGCAGATGCAGCGAAAAATGTTCCTGCAGATGATCGCATCATTTTCGTGGCAGCAAACTATCGTCATTTATTTCGCTTTTTGCGTTTACATGATGCGT
This sequence comes from Chitinophagales bacterium, assembly GCA_947452995.1. Classification (GTDB taxonomy): domain Bacteria; phylum Bacteroidota; class Bacteroidia; order Chitinophagales; family CAIODY01; genus JAHEYX01. The sequence continues at coordinate 52,488 of CANGEV010000009.1, read as the reverse complement.
TGCCTGTAGATGGTATCTTGGCCGATTTTGGTATTTCTTCACATCAAATCGATGCTGCAGAACGAGGTTTCGCAATTCGTTACGATGCTCCCTTAGACATGCGTATGGATCAATCGCAAGCGGTTTCTGCAAAGACAGTCGTTAATACCTACAGCGCAGAGGATTTGCAAACGATCTTCTCGCGTTACGGGGAAATAACGAACTCAAAAACTTTGGCTCAAACCATTGTGGAGGCACGTAAGCTGAAAGCCATTGAAACCACTTTCGAGTTACGCGATATCGCAATGCGTGTGGCTAAAGGCAATGAGATGAGCTATCTTGCACAAGTTTTTCAAGCGATTCGTATTGAAACAAATGACGAGATCAATGGGATCAAAGAGTTTTTGGAACAAGCCAAAGAGTCGTTAGTAGAAGGCGGTAGATTGGTGACCTTGAGTTATCATTCTCTCGAAGATCGATTAGTGAAAGATTATACCCGTTATGGCAATTTTAGTGGAGAGCATCAAAAGGATGATTTTGGCAATATCTATCGTCCTTTCAACCTCATCACTAAGAAGCCACTTGAAGCAAGTGCAGAAGAAATAAAGCAGAATTCGAGAGCGCGGAGCGCTAAAATGCGAATAGCAGAAAAAATCTAAGGTTCACCGCCTTAGTAAACATAACCTTCAGACAATCCTTATCAGCGTGAGTTTAAAAAATGCGCTAAAAGACTGGTTTAAAGCTGAGTCGGTAATCGACCAGTTGCCGTATCTCCTTCTATTGATGGGGATAGGATTGTTTAATATCTATAATACACACAAAGCCGAAAATCAACTTCGCGAAATCGCTAAGACGAAGAGCGAAATGAAAGAGTTGAAATGGCAATTTCTAGAAGCGAAGAACGATTTAGAGCAACGTAGTGTTCAATCTAAATTAGCCGTCGCTGTGGCGCGCATGGAGTTGAAGCCTTTAACATCACCTCCGCAGAAATTGACGCGTAAAGTTAAACGTACTATAAACCCGGAATGAGTATCAAGTCTGAAATATCGGCCCGTGTATACTTTATGTATGTCATGCTTGTTTTGGCAGGCATTGCTATTTTGGGTATGATCTTCCGTACGCAACAAGTGGAAGGAAAATATTGGAAGGCTGTTTCTGATAGTACTTCTACTAGCTACCGTACGATTGAAGCCGGCAGAGGAAATATCTATAGCGCGGATGGTCGTTTGTTGGCTACTTCGCTTCCTTTTTTCGAAGTTCGTATGAACCCATGTGCGGAATGGTTAGTGGATTCAACGTTTAATCGCCATATCGGACCGTTGGCGGATTCATTGGCAGCCTTGGTAAAAGATACCACCGCACGTTATTATCGTAATCTGATTATAGCTGCACGTGCGAAACATAATCGTTATTTGAAGCTCACCAGAAAGCCTGTTAATTTCACGCAATTGAAATCAATCTACCGTTTCCCGATGATTGATATGAAACATTATCGCGTTTGTATTACGGTTGAAGAAAAAGGGAAGCGTGTAAATCCATTTAAATTATTAGCACGTCGTACGATTGGCTTGGCTCGCGATAATAATCAAGTTGGCTTAGAAGCTGCGTATGATAGCTTCCTTACCGGACAAACAGGCTTGCAATTGATGCAACGTATTCCAGGTGCTTGGATCCCGGTAACGGATGAATATGCACAAGAGCCTATTAATGGTAAAGATATTTTCACCACGATCGATATTAGCTTGCAAGATGTGGCAGAAACTGCTTTGATGAATGTATTAGAGAAGAACAAAGCTGATCATGGATGTGCGATTTTGATGGAAGTGAAGACAGGGAAAATAAAAGCCTTGGCAAACTTGGGGGTAACAGAAAATGGAACCTACGACGAAATTCAAAACTATGCTGTAACGGAGGCGATGGCCCCAGGATCGACCTTTAAGCTAGCGACAGCTGCCGCAGTATTGGAGTCGGGATTAGCTGATACAAATACTATGATCGACTTAGAAGGTGGATTGAAAGTGTATGGCAAAGGTTTTAAAGCACGTGATCATGAATTGAAGGAGAAAGTGGTTACCTTGAAACGTGCCTTTGAAATTTCTTCTAATGTGGGTCTTTCTAAAGCTGCCGTAAATGCATTTGGTAATAATCCACAACGCTATTTTGACTATTTAAAGCATTTTGGCCTTTTCAACAAAACGAATATCGATTTAACAAGCGAGGCCCGCCCTGTACTGCACGATACGCATCACAAGCTCTATAATCGTAATTCTACATTGCCTGCCACTAGTGTTGGTTATGAAAGTCAGTTGACTCCTTTAGAAACCTTGTGTTTCTACAACGCTATCATCAATAATGGCCAACGCATGAAGCCTTATTTAGTGGAGGAAATTCGTTCTTTTGGTAAGTTAGTAAAGCGCTTCGAACCAACACCAGTAGATAAGCCAATAGTAAGTGCAAGTACCGCTTCGAAACTACATGCGATGATGGAAGGGGTTGTAACGCGTGGTACAGCAAAAGGAGAAATTAAAAATATTAACTATAGAAGTGGAGGAAAAACAGGAACAGCGCAAATTCCTGATGCGAAGAAAGGATTCTCCGAAGGTGGTAGCCTACGTCACTTGGCTTCATTCTGCGGATACTTCCCAGCAGACAATCCTGTGTATAGCTGTATTATCGTGGTGTTCGATCCTAAGGCAGAGGAAGGTAAATATTATGGATCACAAATCGCTTGCCCGGTCTTCCGTGAGCTAGCTGATGTGATCTATGCAAGCAGTACCAACTTACATACCTTACAACCCAACTTACGCGACTCATCACGTCGCACCACGAAATATCCTTCAATAGCAACGGGTGCTGGAGCAGATTTGATGAATGTGAATGCGATGTTACAAATTCCGCAAATGAATATCGAAGCGGATATGTGGTATGTTGGAACAGCGGTTAACAGCGGCGCTTCCATGAAAGCAAAAACTAATTTTGGGGCAGCACGTGTAGTGCCTGATTTGACAGGCTTCAGCGCTAAAGATGCTATTTATATCGTTGAACGTTTAGGCTATCAAGCACGCGTAGAAGGGGCTGGTAAAGTGATTCGCCAAAGTCCGAATCCTGGTACTCCATTACCAAAAGGAGAAATTGTTCACTTCATTTTGGGAATGCCTAACGCTTCAATTACTATTACTGATCGTCCTAAAAAAGATTCTACCAAACGCAAATGAAAACCTTAGCACAAATATTCGAAGGCGTGCCAATGCAGGTATTGCAAGGAACTACAAGTTTGGAAGTAGGGGCTTTGGAATTCGACTCGCGTAAGGTAAAAGGTGATGCGGTATTCTTCGCTATTAAAGGAACGCAAACGGACGGACATCAATATATTAATCAAGTAATTGAGAAGGGTGTTCGTATGGTTGTTTTAGAAAACGCTCCAGCTGATTTAAAAGAAGGCGTATGCTATATTCAGGTTAAAAATGCACAAGCTGCTTTAGCCTTAGTTGCTGCAAATTTCTTTGATAATCCATCCCAAGAGCTCAAGTTGATCGGTATTACGGGCACGAACGGAAAGACGACAACTGCTACATTATTATTTCAATTGTTTAGTCGTCTGGGCTATAAATGCGGATTATTATCGACTGTTCAGAATCAGATCGGAGACGATATTATTCCAAGTACACATACAACTCCAGACCCTGTAAGCTTACAATCTTTATTGCGTAAAATGGTAGATGCAGGCTGTACGCATGTCGCAATGGAGGTTTCATCCCATGCGATTCATCAGCATCGTATTGATGGCTTACATTTTACAGGCGGAATCTTTTCGAATATCACCCATGATCACTTAGATTATCATGGAACGTTTGAAGAATATTTACGTGTAAAAAAATCTTTCTTTGATCATTTACCTACTACAGCATTCGCCTTGAGTAATATCGATGATAAGCGTGGAAGAGTGATGTTGCAAAATACAAAGGCCTCTGCCAAAACCTATAGTCTATGGACGGTTGCTGACTTTAAGGCTAAAATTTTGGAAAATAGCTTTGAAGGATTGATGATGAATATTGATGAGGTGGATGTTCATTTTAGAATGATTGGTCAATTTAATGCGTATAATTTATTAGCTGTCTATGCGGCTGCTGTTTTAACAGGAGAGTCGAAAGAGCGTGTTTTACAAGCATTGAGCGACTTACGAGGCGCAGCAGGACGATTTGAAGTAATTCGTAGCAGCATAGATAAAATTGTAGGGATTGTTGATTATGCGCATACGCCAGACGCATTGGAAAATGTATTGTCTACGATAGCAGTCGTACGTGACGGGAATGAGAAATTAATCACGGTGGTTGGCTGTGGCGGTGATCGTGATCGTGCAAAGCGTCCGTTGATGGCTGCAGCAGCATGTAAAGGAAGTAACCTCGTTATTTTGACAAGTGATAATCCGCGTAGTGAAGATCCTGAAGCAATTTTAGAAGAAATGAATGCAGGTGTCCCTCCATCTAAACGTCGCGATGTATTGATTATTGCGGATAGAAAAAGTGCCATTCAAACGGCCTGTAGAATGGCGCAAGGTTCTGACATCATTTTGGTTGCAGGAAAAGGGCATGAAACATACCAAGAAATCAAAGGGGTGAAACATGATTTTGATGATCGCGCCATATTAACTTATTTTTTAAATCCAAATTCAAATAATTAAGCCGTGTTTTATTATCTATTCAATTATTTGCATAAATATTATGATGTGTACGGCGCAGGTTTGTTCCGTTTCATTTCCTTCCGCGCTGCAATGGCGGCTATTTTATCATTGGTGATTTCTTTATTGCTCGGAAAGCGCATTGTAAAATTCTTGCAGAAAAAGCAAATTGGCGAAACCATTCGTGATCTTGGTTTGGTTGGTGAACAGCAAAAGAAAGGAACACCTACGATGGGCGGATTAATCATCCTTGCAGCGATTTTGATTCCAACTTTACTTTTCGCTCGCGTTATGAACGTGTATATTTTATTGTTGATAGCTACGACTATTTGGATGGGGGCTATCGGCTTTATTGATGATTATATCAAAGTATTTAAAAAAGATAAACGTGGTTTAGCAGGGAAGTTTAAGGTAATGGGCCAAGTTGGATTGGGATTATTTGTAGGGATTGTTTTGTATACCAACAAACACGTGATGATTAAGAAGGAGGTGATGAAAGAAGGGAAATATATGACAGTGATGCCGAATGACGCGTCTCCGTTACAAGCATTCAATAAGGAAGTAGAACGTACTATGGATAGCGTTCGCGTTCCGGTTACTACTATCCCTTTTGTGAAGGAGCATCAATTCAATTATGCGAAATTGATGGCGTGGGTAGGGGATGGATATGAGAAATATGCGTGGGTTATTTTTATTCCGATTGTAATTTTTATCATAACTGCAGTAAGTAACGGAGCGAATATTACAGACGGTATCGATGGCTTAGCTACCGGCACTTCTGCAATAATCGGTGTGGTGCTCATCATCTTCGCCTATGTATCTGGTAATGTAAATTTTGCTCGTTACTTAAATATCATGTATATCCCGAATTGTGGAGAGTTAGTAGTTTTCGGAGCTGCCTTCGTCGGCGCTTGTATCGGATTCTTATGGTATAATACTTTCCCTGCACAAGTATTTATGGGCGATACGGGAAGTTTAGCATTGGGTGGAATCATCGGTGCAATGGCGCTTTGCGTGCGTAAAGAATTGTTGATACCGATTTTCTGTGGAATCTTCTTAATTGAAAATGTATCGGTGATGTTGCAAGTAGCTGTTTTCAAATACCGCAAACGTAAGCATGGCTTAGAGTATGCTCAACAAAATAGATTATTCTTAATGTCTCCATTACATCATCATTATCAAAAGAAAGGAATGCATGAATCGAAAATTGTCATGCGCTTCATCATCATTGGTGTATTGTTGGCCTTGTTAACTATTGCAACTTTAAAAATCCGTTAATAATAGTGGCTAAACGATTTGTCATATTAGGAGCAGGAGAAAGCGGTATAGGAACCGCGATTCTAGCACAGCAAAAGGGTTTCGACGTTTTTGTGAGTGATAGCAAAGCAATTGTACCGCACTATCTCGAACAGTTAATTGCGAACGGAATTGCTTTCGAAGAAGCAAAACATACAGAAGAATTAATTCTGAATGCGGATGAAGTAATGAAGAGCCCTGGTATTCCTGAAAAAGTGGAAATCGTTAAAAAGATTCGCGCTAAAGGAATTCAAATATGTTCTGAAATCGATTTTGCGGCGCGTTATACAGATGCTTTTTTAATTGGTATTACAGGCAGCAACGGAAAGTCGACTACTACCACACTCATTCATCATTTGTTGGTAAAAGGCGGTCTGAAAGCAGCTTTAGTAGGCAATATCGGCAAGAGCTTCGCATTAGCAGTAGCACAAGGAGGATATGATTATTACGTGATTGAAGTAAGCAATTTTCAATTAGACGATATTCATACATTCCGACCAAACATCGCCATTCTTTTGAATATCACGCCGGATCACTTGGATCGTTATAACTACCAAATGGCAGGCTATATAAATTCCAAATTCCGTATCACAGAGAATCAAACTTCGGAAGATTATTTTATCTACTGCGCTGATGATCCAGTACTGAAAGAAGAAATGCCGAAGAGAAGTACCAAAGCGCAAATGCTGCCATTCTCTATCGAACATGCAATAAGCAATGGCGCTTATTTACAAAACGAAACTTTAACCTTTAACATAAACCAAAAACCAAATTTTACCATGTCAATCTACGAATTATCCTTGCAAGGAAAACACAATCAGCACAATTCATTGGCTGCCGGAATCGCTGCTAATATCGTGAATGTGCGTAATGAAATTATTCGCGAGTCGATGCGTGATTTCGAAAATTTAGAGCACCGGATGGAGCCTGTTTTAACAATCAAAGGTATCGACTTCATCAACGATTCTAAAGCGACGAACGTTAACTCAACGTGGTATGCACTTGAAAGTATCAACAAACCTGTTATTTGGATTGCAGGTGGTTTAGATAAAGGAAACGACTATACCGTTCTTCAATCTTTGGTAAAAGAAAAAGTAAAAGCTATTATCTGCTTAGGGAAAGACAATCGTAAAATACATGAAGCATTTGCGCGTTATGTAGATATGATCGGTAATACACAAAGTGCACACGAAGCTGTTATGATGGCTTATCATTTAGGTCAAAGTGGCGACGCAGTATTGATGTCTCCTGCATGCGCTAGCTTCGATTTGTTTGAAAACTACGAAGATCGTGGTCGCCAATTTAAGGCTGCCGTTCGTTCTTTATAATTATAGCTAAATATAGATTGAAATGAACGTACAAGATCCAATGAAGACTGTCGACCCACGTACTTTAGTCCGCAAGACTAAAGGGGATCGCTCATTGTGGCTTATTGTGATCTTTTTGTATATGATTTCTGTCTTAGCGGTATATAGTTCCACTTCAGCGCTTGCGGTAAGAAAACATGCTACGACTGAGTCGTTTCTGCTTGGTCAAATTATGTTCGGAGCCGCTGGTTTGTTTTTTATGTGGGCTGCGCATTCTATGAATTATAAATTTTATTCACGTGTTTCGCAGCTTGTTTTCTTCATCGCGATTCCATTGCTCTTTTACACATTGGTTTTTGGTTCTCATGTAAATGATGCAAGTCGATGGATTAAAATACCCTATACTCCGCTTAGTTTTCAACCTTCCGATATCGCCAAATTCGCTCTACTGCTTTATTTGGCACGACTACTCGCCAAACGACAGGATGTGATTACAGATTTACGTAAAGGTTTTCTGCCTGTAATTGCGCCTATTCTTATTACATTCTTTTTAATACTTCCCGCTAACTTCTCTACTGCAGCTATCTTGTTAGCTACTAGTATGATTGTTGTCTTCTTCGGAAGAGCCTCGCTGAAGCATATTGCCGGACTAATTGGCGTAATGATTATGGCTGTCATACTCTTGATTGGGATTGCTAAATTAGTTGGATATGATGGACGTATTAGCACCTGGACAAGCCGCTTAAGTAATTTCGGTTCTGCAGAGAAAAAAGAGGTTTCCTTTCAAACGCAACAAGCAAACATTGCGATTGCAAATGGGTCATGGACAGGCTTAGGACCCGGCAATAGTAAGCAGTGTAATTATCTGCCGCATGCCTATAGCGATTTTATTTTTGCTACGATTGTGGAAGAATATGGTATGCTCGGAGCTGGCATTGTAATCTTGTTGTATCTGATCTTCCTGTTTCGATGCATTAAGATTTTTAGAAAATGTAATGGTGCTTTTGGTGGCTTTTTAGTATTGGGCTTGGGCTTTTCTTTAACCATTCAAGCCATTATGCACATGGCTGTAAATGTCCATTTATTCCCTGTTACGGGCATTACCTTGCCTTTTATTAGTAAGGGAGGTACTTCCTTTTTGATGACTTGTATCGCAGCTGGAATTATTTTAAGCGTAAGTCGTTATATAGAAAATCCAGAAGATTTGAATCCGGATACTGCAGCAGCAGCTTCGGAAAATAATACTGCGACAAATAATGCTTCGCTAGAAAATCTCCCTCCGACGCCAATAGCTGACGCTCCATCTAAAAAGGGGGATCCGTTTTAATCTGTTGTATAATCATCCAAACGCCTACGTTCACGCTTGGTAGGTCGGCCTTGCTTGCTTTGTCGTTTCCCTGTGAAGAACGCAAATGCCGAATCTAGCGGTTTTTCAGGCTTTCTCGCCTCTTCTGGCGTATGATCCAAATAATGTTTGATCGCTTCCGGATATGCCACGCGTTTTTCTAGTAATGCTGTTACCTCAATGTCCCAGTCGCGTGCTTCTGTTTTAATATAAAATCGATCACCTACTTGCACATTTTTAGCAGGCTTCACCGACTGATCCTGATAACGAACTTTCCCTTGCTCACAGGCTGTGGCGGCCAAGGTCCGTGTTTTGAAAATACGAATCGCCCACAAATACTTATCTATTCTGACTTTCGCGTTATTACTCATTTCCTTTCATTATTTCAGTGCATAAAAGGAGCGCTTGATTTACGTCTGCACCTTTTGTCCAATGTACACGTTCATCTCGTTTAAACCAGGTAATCTGTCGCTTCGCATAATTGCGACTGTGTTGTTTGATCTCTTCTACCAATTGATTAAGATCTATCGTCCCTGCGAAATAGGCGGGCCACTCTTTGTAGCCAACTGTTTGCAAGGCATTTAGATGGAAATGATTTTTTAGTAAGCCTACTTCTTCCTCTAATCCCATCTCCAGCATCACATCTACACGGCGGTTGATTTTATCATAGAGTTCACTGCGATCTAAGTCGATGGCTACTTGTATTGCTGTAAAATTTCGTTTTGATTTATCGTTTTTCAAATAAGAACTGTAAGGCTTGCCTGTGGCACGAATCACTTCTAAAGCACGTACCATACGGTGCGGGTTGTTAAGGTCGACTTGACTCGCATAGCTTGGGTCTTTGCCATGTAATTCGTCGACTAAAGCCTCTATTCCATTCGCTGCCAGCTCTTTCATGAGCTCCTCTCGAAAGTGGGCAGGGATTGTAGGGAAAGCGTCTAATCCATCTATTAAAGCGCGGATATATAATCCTGTTCCACCGCAGACAATAACTACGCGATGTTCTAAAAAAAGTTTTTCTAATAAAGCAAGTGCTTCATCCGCGTAAGATCCTGCATTCAAGGGCGCTTCAACGCTTCTGTCGTTGATGAAATAATGTTTGACACTCGCTAATTCTTCTGCTGTTGGCTGTGCAGTGCCTATCGCCATTCCTTGATAAAATTGACGAGAATCAGCAGATAAAACAACTGTGTTAAAGTGTTTGGCAAGCGCTATAGCAAGCCCTGTTTTACCAGAGGCCGTCGGACCAGTTACTACAATTAAAAAAGGTAATTTATCCGACACGATCTTTAGTAATCGTTATAGTTGTCATTATCGTAGCCGTAGCTTTCATCGTCATTGCCATATTCATCGCCACCGTCTTCATCATTTTCATCATTGTCTCCTGAAGCATGACCATTATCACTTAAGCCGTCCTCATCGCTAGCGACGTTAATGCTTTTTCCTTTATGTGCGTCTTCATCGTCATCAGCTCTTTCGAAGCCGCCAGTGGCCATTCCATCAAACTGCAAGGATTCTTCGAAGCCTAAATCGCCTTTACTAGCGATAATGCTTTCTCCGTATTGCTTAGGTGCTTCGCCTTCTTTACGTGCTAGACGAGGATAACTTGCGTCTTCTTTTTCACTTCCGATGCTTAAAATTTCGCAGCAAAAGTTCCATTCTTTTTGGTAGTCGTAGAGGTATAGAAATTTTTGATGTGGGTCGTCAATCAATTGTACTAAAGCCACTTTATCCAATAATAATGCGCCATCTTTTTTGCTTAAAGAAATCTCTTTACCCTTTTGCCAATTATCGTTGCTTTTGAAAAAGGAGGCTTCGTGTTTATGGTCGAATCCAAAGGCAGTAAGAATTGCCTTGTGAAATTCAAGCATGGTATTAGAAGGTAATACTTCAATATCTCTGAAGACAGTATCATCGTCTTCCATCCAAACGCGAAATTTAAAAAGTGACATAGTGTTTTTAGTATTTGGTAAAGATAATTCAAAAATCATCTTTGAAAAATGCATTCTACCCAAAAATTATTCTTTGTTTTGTAGGGTGAAATATTACATAATCAGTGGTGAAGCGAGTGGCGATTTGCATGGGAGCAATCTTATGCGTGCGCTGTTGGAGGAAGATCCTTCAGCAAGCTTTCGTTTTTGGGGTGGCGAGAAGATGCAAGCAGTGGGAGGTGAGCTGGTTACACATTATCAAGACATGGCTTTTATGGGCTTTTGGGAGGTGTTTAAGAATTTACGTTACATCACCCAAAAGATGCGATTTTGCAAGAAAGATATCCTGAAGTATAAGCCTGATGCAGTCATTTTAATTGATTATCCTGGATTTAATTTGCGGATTGCGGAATTTGCAAAGCAGCAGGGTTTTAAGGTATTCTATTATATTTCTCCGCAAGTGTGGGCTTGGAAGAGTGGGCGGGTTGAGAAAATCCGAACTTCGGTAGATAGACTCTTTACCATTCTGCCTTTCGAAAAGGCGTTCTTTGCAGCGCGTAACTACGAGGTAAGTTATGTCGGACATCCGCTGATTGATTTAATTCCTCCACATACTGCCCCGCTTAATAGCCGTATTATAGCCGTTTTGCCGGGTAGTCGCGAACAGGAGATTAAGGTAAAACTCCCGGTTATGTTAAGTCTGGCTAAGGCCTTTCCTCAATATACGTTTTGTGTGGCGAAAGCACCTGGAGCAAAGGCTGAATGGTATGCTGCTTTACGAGAAGTACAGGATGCTTCAAACGTCGAAGTAGTGGATGATTCAACCTATGCATTGCTTGCGAAGTCTCATGCTGCCGTGGTTACATCTGGTACGGCTACCTTAGAAACTGCTTTATTTGGCGTACCGCAGGTGGTGTGTTACAAGGGTAATCCGATAAGTTATGCCATTGGAAAGCGCGTTGTTAAAATTAAGTTTATTTCTTTGGTGAATTTAATCCTCAACAGAGCTTTGGTGACGGAGTTGATACAAGACGATTTGAACCCCAAACAACTTGCAGAAGCCTTTAGTACGATATGTATGGAAGGTGCAGCGCGTACTGCAATTCTGGAAGGTTATGCTGAATTAAGAAGCTTGTTAGGTGTGGGTGGGGCTGCAACTACTACAGCTAAAGAGATTATTCGCCTACTTCATTAAACACTTCTAGAACTTAGGTGCAGAAGTAGATTTTTTTCTGTCAATGTCCCGAAGTATTTTTAATTAGCAAAATACTGTTTATGAAACGCGTATCCCTCCTCCTTTCTGCAAGTGTTATTTTACTTTTGAGTGCATGTGTCTCTCAAAAGAAATTCAATGCAACTGCTAATGAGTTAAAGCAAATAAAAGAGCAAGTGGCTGGCTTGAATGCTGGTTCTTTGAATTGCGAGGAAGAAAAGAAACGAACGATTGCGCGCATGGATGTGTTGCAACAACACTTAGAGACTTTGCTCGAAGATTCTTCTAAAACACATGCAGCCTATGATAAAGTTTCTGCCGAGTTCACAGCATTAGAAGCAGATAATGAGCGTTTGTTGAAAGAGAAAAATGATTGGTTAGCATCTGCGGGTGAAAAATTAAAGCAGTGGAATGATGAGTTGCAAAAAAAGCAAATTGAGTTAGACAAGAAGCAATCTGAGTTGGAGAATAAGGAGCTTAGTATAAATGCATTGACCAACGATGTGAAAATGCGTTCACAACGACTTCGTGAGCTACAATCGCAGATTAATGCGAAAGATTCTATTATGAATGCGTTGCGTCGTAAAATCGAATTGGCTCTACAAGGTTTTGATAATTCGGAGTTGACCATCGAACGCCGCAATGGTAAGGTGTATGTGAGTATGTCAGAAAAATTATTGTTTGCCTCTGGCTCTGCTGAGATTGATATAAAAGGAAAGGAAGCTTTGCGTAAGCTAGCGGATGTGCTTGCCAAAAATCCAGATATCCAAATTACGGTGGAAGGACATACCGACAATGCAGAATTGCGTAGTCCTAGTTACCCACGTAGCAATTGGGATTTGAGTGTATTGCGCTCTACAACCATTATTCGCGTACTTACGGAAGGTAAGATTGATCCAGCTCGTATCACGGCATCTGGTCGTGGTGAATATTTCCCAATTGCAGATAATAAGACAAAAGACGGTCGTGCAAAAAATCGTCGTACTGAAATTATCCTTACGCCTAATTTGGATGAAATTCAAAAATTGATTGATCAGCAATAGCTGGAGGGAAAAGTTAAAAGGGAAAAGTTAAAAGTTAAAAGGGAATCACTATTCACCATTCACTCCCGATTGCATCGGGATCACTATTCACCTTCAATAGATCACCACCACATTCCCTTGTTGATGGTAGTTACGTCCGTTAGGCTTTGTGTAACTTAGGATATAGGTATAATCGCCTGCCGGTACAAATTCGCCATTCATTTTGCCATCCCAGCTTTCACTATACGTATTTGTTTTAAAAATTACTTGCCCATAGCGATTATAGATTGAAAATTCATACGCGCTAAAATCAGGAAAGGTAAGTACAGGGCGGAAGGCAGTGCTATTACCTTTCGGGAAAATGGAATTCGGGAAAAATACTTCTGTGATTGGACTGCCGCACCATTCATTCGAAATGGAGTGAAAGGCACTATTGAAAGGGGTTTGCGGACTGTGATAAAAGTACTGAATGGTATAACAAAGTTCGTCCTCACTTCCAGCGAAGCTACTGATATCGTCTGCATAAGTTAGTTCTGTCGCTAGTCCGCTATGTATATTCGTTGCCGTAGCACCACCTACTTTGCGAAGCACATGAATAGAATCTAAGATCATTGAATCTAATGCAATTTTAGTCCACGAGAGGTGATTGATATTATCGGAAGTGGTATAACCTTCTAAAATTCCATTCAAGCAATGCGTGCCATAAAATGGTTGTCCACAGCTGTCATAGGCGATGATGAGATAATCGTTTTCTTCCTTCACATTTATGCCACTGTGTGTGTAGGTGTATGAATTTGTGGTACCAGGAATCGCATTAACCGTAGCAACTGTATTATACGTAGTGCTTTGTTTCGTTTTGTGTTTTACAAGGAAGTGGGATAAATCAGCTGCAGGATCGGCTTTCCAGGAAATTAGTATCGAAGCTTGGTTGTTGTTCACCGAACAAGATACTGCCTGATTATAGATAGGCGCTTGCACATTGCTAATGGATTGGCAAATGCGGTTTGACATGGAGGAGTCGATTGCACCTGTTTCTATGGCATGGATTTCAAAGCACCATTGTTCTCCGTCATTCACATGCTGTGTGAAGCTCGTAGCTCCTGCATTTAAGGTACCTAAGTGTTGTGGCGGCCCGGCATTCAAGCTCCCCCAGACACGATATTTAGCGACTCCCGCCGGCCAATTCTTATAGGCATTCCATGTTAAGGTTACCGTCTGCGCACAACGATCTTGGATGCCGTTTAGATGTATGGTGTTTTGTGGGAAAAGATTGAAGACACCAAGCGTATTACAATGATCCATTGCAGCAATCGTATAAGCAAAAGAACTTTGTGTCGGGTTTCTGCCAGGACTGTTATCTATAAAACTTGTGTTGTTATGGCCATAAATCGTATCGATAATATGATTGCCGCTTATATCAACATAATATAAAACATAGGCATATGTTTCTGGAGAAGTAGAAGGGGCCCAATAAATAGTGGTTGTATTCCCGCTAACCGTTACGTGGTTAATAATTGGTGCAACTGGATCTCGGTTATCCAAGGTATCACTATAGGCATAGTTAAAGACACCTCCGCAATCGCAAACCGTTTCGACATAATAATAATACGTATTGGAATTTCCATTTGCATTTACATGCGTAAATGAATTTGCATTTGCCGAACTTAAGGTAGGTGCTGGTCCGAATAAAGTATAAGGTCCAGTTTTGGCTGACGAATAATAAATATTATAACCTATAAACGTACAGCCAGCGCAAGGTGTTGCAGTAGGGTTTAAGGTTAATAATACGTCTCCATTCAATTGATTGTTGACGCAAAGTAAAGTGTCAGACTGCGCTTGCGAAAAGCCGATTCGACTAATCAAACTAAGAACTAATACTAAAAGTAATCCACGCAGTTTCATTTTGAAAAGTTTAACCTGCTAAAACTTGGTGTAATTGTTCTATTGAAAAGTGCTTCTGTGCCATCAATTGAATGTCTTTAGGTGTGATGGTTCGTAACACCTCCAATGCATGATTATAGTCTTTCTCTGTTTTGTTATAAATGAAATAATGATTGATCAAGGATGATGTTTGAAAGAAATTACTTTGCTGATCAACATAGTTTCCTAACAAATAATTGCGTACTCCATCTAATTCGTCTTGCTCCATCACTTCATTTTGGAGTATGCGTATTTCTTCCAATATCGTTGCAACAGCATCTTCGCGTACTTGTTTACCTACTTCCGTACTAATTCTAAAATAATTGCCAAAGAGTCGATTGACAATACCTGCATGTATTCCATAGGTATAGCCTTTTTCTTCACGCACGCTACTCATTAATCGGGAACCGAAATATCCTCCGAGAACGATACACGTTATTTTGAAGGCTTGATAGTCGGGATGCTCTGGAGCTATACATTCGTTGCCAATTCGGATAGAAGTTTGAACCGCCTTTTCTTTCTCGATATATTGACAAAGGGTTTTGTTCGGAGTGCTGGTATAGCTAGGGATTACAGGCTTTGATTTGGCTGGCCATTTTCCTTGACCGAAGTATTGTTCTAAAGCGGCTAGTATTTCGGCATCTACAGCACCATAGGCGAAAAGCTTAGCGTTTCCGGCATGATAATGTGACGCATGATAATTACCAAGATCTTCGCAGGTTACGGCATCATAATCTTCTAGTTTATTACTACGACCATAAGGATGTGCTGCACCAAACAAACTTTTTCCAAATTCTTCTCCGGCGATAAACTCTGTTTTTTCCGCTTCTTGCTTTAAGGCTTCTTTGCCAAGCTTTACTTGTAACGCAAGTTCGCTTTCGCTAAATGCAGGTTGTTGGATCACTTCCGCCAACCAAGGTAGTAAAGCATTGAGATGTTTGCGAAGGCAATAAAGACTTACACTCGCGAAGTCGCTATCATGTGAAGTGCTTAAGGAAGCGCCATGATATTCAAACCATTCAGCCACTTCGGCAGCACTATGATGTTGGGTACCTTCACGTAAAAGTCGATTACATAAAGAGCTGACTAATTTTTTAGGATGATTCCATAAACCTGCCTGAAAGGTGAAGGTCAATTGAATAATAGTTGAATTATTCACCGTGTGGTAAGCAAGTGGTAATGCATTACTCAGTTGCGTTATTTGGTAGCTTGGAAAATGTAGATTTTCTCCAATGGCATGGATGGCCGGACCTTTAATTCTATCTATCGTCATTTTGCTGTATTCTTGCTTTAAAGATAAGGAAAATGCGATTGAGAAAACAGTCTTATAAATGAATGATGCTTAAAATGAATAAAGCTTTGAATTAAGCGCCATTCACCGCTTTTTCCATTGCTGCGATATCAAATTTTTTCATTTGCATGAAGGCGTACATAGCTTTCGGAGCTGTTTCTGGGTTGCTCATCCATTTACCTAGTTGTGCAGGAAGTACTTGCCATGCTACGCCATGTTTATCACGACACCAACCACATTTGCTTTCCTTTCCTTCTTTGGTGAAGGCATTCCAATAATGATCGATTTCTTCTTGTGTTTCGCAAGTAATAACAAAAGAGACAGAATCGTTAAATGCATTTTCAGTAGCCCCGTTCAAAGTCATATAGCGTTGTCCATTTAGCTCAAATACAGTCGCCATCGGGTTTGTAGAAAGTATTTTGCTGTTTGGGAAAATCGATATGTAATAGTCGGCAGCTTCTTTAGCGCCTGATTCTAACCAAATACAAGGGTAAGCCATTTTTTGAGTTTTAGTATTTTCCAAAGTTAACAATTTTATTAATTTTGTATTTAGACACTTATCTAATTACTATGCGGAGCAAATATTTAATCGTACTTATTCTAATCACCTTATTTCAAAGAAATGCACCTCTCTTTGCCCAGTCGATCGCCGGCAAATGGAAAGGACAGCTGCAAATTGGCAATATCAATTTGCCTTTAGTATTTCATATCAAAGACAGCGCCTCGCAATTACGTGCTACCATGGATAGCCCTGAACAAGAGGCTTTCGGTATACCTGTCGACAAGGTAAGCTTTGAACAGAATACGCTAAAAGTTCAAATTCTAAAGGCGAAAATCTCCTATAAAGGCACCTTAAAAAGTGACAGTATTGTCGGTACCTTCAAACAATCCATCCTCAAAAAAGCGTTGGTTTTACACCGCGCAGGAACTGAATCTTCTGTTGCGCCCCTATTGCATCTGCAGACACCAAAACCGCCATTCGACTATCCAACGCAAGAAGTGCATTTCAAAAGCATGGAGCCTTCCGTTACCTTAGCAGGAACGCTTACCATGCCGTCCAATACGAGCACTTATCCTGTGCCTGCGGTCGTACTCATTAGCGGTAGCGGTCCGCAAGATCGTAATGAAAGCCTGTTAGGACATCAACCTTTTGCCGTGCTAGCCGATTATCTCACGCGCTTTGGCATCGCGGCATTACGTTATGATGATCGCGGTACCGCCGCTTCGACAGGTAACTTTAATGGCGCCACCACCTACGACTTCGTAAAGGACGTGCGCAGTGCAGTACAATTTTTACGCAGTACTCCTGGCATTGATACAAATCGTATTGGTTTAATTGGTCATAGTGAAGGCGGACTAATTGCCCCAATGGTGGCCGTAGAAGATCCGCGAATTGCCTTCTGTATTTTGATGGCTGGTCCTGCCATGCCCGGCGCAGAATTATTGCCTTTGCAAATGGAGCGCGTGGCAAGAGCCTCAGGGGAGTGGAATGATACGCTAGCGAAGGATACAAAAATCTATGCGGATGCATTTCAACTAATCGCGCACACTCGTTCCAAACTGAAATTACGTCGTCAGCTGTTTCATTATTTCTATCTTCATTATGCAGAAATCTCTTCTGCGAAAAATGGTCCTGGAAATAGAGTGTTATGGGCTTATTTAGAAATGCGTCTATGGACAGAACCGTGGATGTCGACTTTTCTAAAAATCAATCCTGCTGATTATTTACAGCGCGTTAAAGTGCCTGTGCTAGCGCTTAACGGCAGTTTGGATCAGCAAGTACCGAGTGCCGAGAATTTGGCGATTATGCAAAAGATTTTAAAGAATGGCGATGCAAGAAATGCCGTAATGGAATTGGAAGGTTTAAATCATCTTTTTCAAGAATGCAAAACCGGTGCTCCGAAAGAATATGCGAAGATTGAGGAAACGATGAATGTTGGCGCAATCACTGAAATATTGAATTGGATGACGATGATTTGTACAAGATAGATTTTGGCGCATGAATAATCAAAATTATTGTCTGTGGCTACTTAAAATGCAGGAATTAATTCCTGCATTTTAGTTTGCAAAGCAAATTTCAAAATGATATAACGCTTCACTTTCGTACTTTAGTATCTAAAGCTTTTCATACATGAAAAAAAATCACGCAGCTGTAATACAAATCCAGTCCTTGTTTGATAGTAATCGTAACGACTATCAAGCAGCACGAATGGCTGCATATATGAAAAATCTTTTTCCGTATTATGGCTTGCAAAAGCCTGTGAGAGCTGAGTTGCAGAAATCTTTTATTGTAGAAACAAAGGGTTTTACAATCGAAGAAGTGCATAGTATTACCCGTCAGCTTTGGGCTCTTCCGGAGCGTGAGATGCAATATCTTGCCATGGATATGCTTTACGCAAATAAACGGAAGTGGAATGATGATACACTCGACCTGTTTGAAGAACTGATAACCACCAAATCTTGGTGGGATACAGTGGATTTACTAGCCTCTAAAATGTTAGGTGCTTATATCAAGAAAGATTATAAAAATTATCGTGCACGCGTAAATGGATATATGCGTTCCAAAGATATGTGGTTGAATAGAACTGCGATAATACACCAGCTTACTTATCGGAGCGATATTAAACTCGAAATTTTGGAAGCTTCTATTTTAAATATCATTCATCAAAAAGAATTCTTCTTGCAAAAGGCGATTGGATGGTCACTTAGACAACATGCAAAGACAGATCCGGATTATGTACACGCTTTTGTACGGACCCATACTAGTATGAGTAATTTAGCGAAGCGTGAGGCCTTAAAGCATATCTTATAAAGAGTTTAGCGGTATTATTACTTGATTTGCCGTGTTTGTGCATTATCAATTTAATTATTATCAATTTCAATAGTCTAATTTTTCATTATTAAAGATTTTAAAAATTAGAATTGCGAAGGAGTTATTCATTGCTAGCGTCTAATAGCAATAGGAATTATACAAGCTTATGCATCGTTTTTTAAAGTTTCTCTCGATTTTTCTCCTTATTATTTTGGGTGCAAGGCTCTTACCTGCGCAAACGCTCTCTAATACTATAACTTTTAATGGATTTGTGAGTGATAGTGCTTCTGGCGAGCGCTTGATTGGAGTGGTTGTATATGACAATATTTCAAAGGAAGGAACTACAACTAATAACTATGGCTATTTCTCCTTGACTGTGAAAGGGGATAAGATGAGTGTAATGGTTTCCTATGTTGGCTATCGTCCGATTTATAAGGTAATCGAAGGGGCTGGGGCCCATACCGAAGAGATAAATTTATCTCATTCCCTGCAGCTCTCAGAATTGCAAATAAACGCTAACAAGGCTTCGGCACATATGCAGTCGCAAATGAGTGCTATAACTGTTCCGATGGAACTTATAAAAAAGGTTCCTGCGCTGCTCGGTGAAACGGACGTGCTAAAGGTGCTTCAATTATTACCAGGTGTTAGTCGCGGCTCAGAAGGCAATAGCGGTATTTATGTACGTGGTGGGAGTCCGGATCAAAACTTGGTTTTGTTGGATGGTGTACCTGTATATAACGTAAATCACCTGTTTGGTTTTTTTAGTGTTTTTAACGGAGACGCTATTAATAACGTGCAATTGATTAAAGGAGGCTTTCCTGCGCGTTATGGTGGGCGATTATCCTCTGTAATTGATATTCAAATGAAGGAGGGAAATAAGAAGAAATTGCATGTAGATGCTGGAATTGGCTTAATCTCTTCTCATGCCACAATTGAAGGACCAATTATCAACGAAAAGACTAGCTTCTTAATTTCTGCACGTCGTACCTACTTTGATCTGTTTATGCGTCCGATTAGTTATTTGATGACCAGTGGTCAATCTTCCTTAGGCTATTATTTTTACGATTTAAATGCAAAGGTTAATCATACGTTCAGTAAGAAGGATCGTTTGTATGTGAGTGCTTATATGGGAAAGGATAAATTTGGTTTAAGTACGAATGATGCGTTCAACACTAATTCTAGTACTACATCTGCGTATTTGCATTGGGGTAATATCACTACAGCATTACGTTGGAATCATGTCTTAGGTGCTAAAATGTTCGTAAATACTACTGCTACATTTAGTCAATATAAGTTTTCTGTCGGAGCTACAAATACGAATACGACGAGTTCTAATACAAATGTTTTTAGTTTTGATTATTCATCCGGTATCAAGGATAATGGATTGAAAACCGATTTTGATTATTCTCCGAATGCAAATCATCACATAAAGTGGGGAGCCAATTATGTTTATCACACGTATACACCAGGAACCAATGCGATGCAAAATAGTACGAATGGATCTGTTGTAGCGGATACTTCTTTCGGTAGTTCGAGTATTTACGCGCATGAGGGATATGTGTATGCAGAGGATGATTGGGAAATCGGAGCTCGATTGCGTGCCAATATCGGAGCACATGCTTCTGGTTTTGATGTTAAAAATACTTTCTATAAAAGCTTACAGCCTCGTATTTCTGTTCGTTATCTTTTGAATGATAAGTCGAGTATTAAAGCCTCTTATTCGCAAATGACACAGTATATGCATTTGCTTTCGAACAACGGAATTGGACTGCCAACAGATCTTTGGGTACCGGCTACGGCATTGGTGAAGCCACAGCAAAGTACGCAATATGCAGCCGGATATTTTTATTCTCCAAATGCGCAATATGAATGTTCCGTGGAAGCCTATTATAAGCAAATGTTTAATGTGGTTGAATATCAAAATGGAGCAAGCTTTTTTGCCACAAGCGCCGATTGGCAAAGTTTAGTGACTGCAGGTAAAGGACATAGTTATGGAACAGAGTTATTGGTTCAAAAGAAATATGGAAAGCTTACTGGGTGGGTAGGATACACGCTTAGCTGGAGCTTTCGTCAATTCGCAGAAAAAAATAATGGGGTTCAATATCCCTATAAATACGATCAACGTCATAATATAGCGGTGGTCGCGAGCTATTCGATTAAGAAGAATCTCGACTGTAGTGCCACATGGGTTTTCTCTTCAGGAACAGCGCTTTCATTACCCACAGAGAATTATTTAACACTTCAAAGTGGTTTTCCGAATATGCCAGCCTATAGTCGTCAAACAAGCGGTTTGACCACAATTGAATCATTTCAACAAGTAAATAATTTTCGTATGCCAGCCTATCATCGATTAGATGTCGGCATGAATTATCACAAAACAAAACGCTGGGGAGAATTGGTTTATAATGTGTCTGTTTACAACGCGTACAATCGCTTGAATGCTTTCTTTATTTATATGGGCCAGAATACGACCACTGGTGCGAATCAATTAAAAAAGGTAGTTCTATTTCCCATTATTCCAGCATTTGGTGTCAACTTTAAATTTTAATAATTATGCTTCGCAATACTTTTTTTAATCGTCTTGTAATGGTAGGATTTTGCATATCTGCTTTAGTCGCCTGTACGAAGGATGTTTCCTTAAAGGTTGATGATAAATACACGCAGCCTATGTTAGTGGTAAATGGAGCACTTCAGCCTGATTCTATCATTAAAATAAATGTCAGTAAAAGTGTATCCGCTTTTGATTATACTGCGACACCTTCTGTATTGAACAATGCATCAGTTGAACTTTGGAAAGATGGCGCTTTTTATGCAAATTGTACGAATGACGGTGCTGGATATTATTCTGTGAATGAAAAGCCCGCGTTTGGACATTTATATGAATTTCTTGTGAGTGAAAGCTCCATTGCAACTAGCGTGAAGGTAAATGCAGGACTGCCTTCAACGGTTCCTGTTCAAATGATTAGCGTCGATACCTTGGCCGAAGAGATTACAATTCAGATTAATGATCCGGATACATCCAACTATTATGCGTTTGATTTATTAGCCATCGATTCATTTGGTTATTCATCCTCCTTAACCTTATATACGGATAATGCTGAGTTATTGGATAATGCAAAGAGCCCAATCTTCTCCTTCAGTCGTCATAATAATCGTAAGCTTCATAGCCTTCCAACGTATATCAGTGATAATTTGTTTAATGGAACCTCTGGGCAATACGTGCTGTCATTCAATACGGAAAAGGGTAATGGTGGTGGACATGGTGGACCTCCACCTCCTCCAAATGGCGGTAGTGCAGGCTTACCGAACGGCACCTATATCTTAACCGTTTATTCAGTGTCAGCCCCCTTATACAAATATGTTAAAAGCATAGATGGCGCTTCTAATCCAAATCCTTTTTCTGCCGAACCAACACAAATTTATAGCAATGTGCAAGGCGGTTTAGGTGTTCTTGGAGCCATGAATCCGCAACGTTTTTATATTCAAAAGAAGTAATTTAAGCTATCCATTTGCTGAACATTTTGTCCTTGGCATGTGTTTAGTTGTCATGCGCAAAGCTTGGAATATCCCCGTGCAAACTGTTTTCAGTCTGGCTACCTTCAATAGTGAGGCCATAGTCAATATGAATATCTGTACCTATGTGACAGGTGTTAGTATGCAACCAAAACGTTTTGCAATAGCGGTGTATAAGAACACAAAGACGCTCGAAAATTTGCGGGGAAACGATTTGGCTTACTTACAAGTATTGAATGAAGTGCATGCGCCACTCGTTAAATTATTAGGTAAACAGTCGGGAATGAAGGTTAATAAGTACGAACGCTTGCGAAAGAAAAGTATGTTGCAACGTTATGATGATGTTGAATTGTTAGGATCAATTAATGCTTTTATACAGCTGAAGTTAATTCATTCAAACGACGTTGGCGACCATGTTCTATGTGTATTTGATGTTCTCAAGTCGCGAAGCTTCAGCGAAGAGGCAGTATTAACGAACCAATATCTTATGGCCAACCAGTATATTTTATAATCTTCCTTAAAATAAAAAAGCTCCTTCAAATGAAGGAGCTTTTTTATTGGTAAATATCGCTAATTACTTAGTGATATTGAATTTACCTTTAACTTCTTGACCTCCGATCATTACAGAGTAGAAGTAGATACCTTCGTTCAAATTAGCAGTAGAGAAAGTTACTTTGTTGTTTACAGTTTGAGTGTAAGCAGCAACTACTTGACCTAAAGCGTTAGTCACGTTGATTGTAGCAACGTTGTTTACGTTAGATAATTCGATTGGCAATACTAATTCTTGACCAGCTTTAGCCGGGTTAGGGTAGATTGCACCAGTAGCGAATTGACCGCTGATACCATTGATACCAGTTGCGTTACCAACGTTAACTACTTTAGAAGCGTTTACAGTTCCTGCTGCAGAAGTTGCAGTCATTGTTACTGTATAAGAACCAGCAGCTTGGTAAGTATGCGCAGGATTAGCACCAGCACCTAAAGCAGAACCATCACCGAAATCCCATGAGTAAGTAGCAGTAGGATCGTTAGATGTAGCTGTGAATGTTACAGCTGATTTAGCTTTTGGAGAAGCAGGAGAATAAGTGAAGCTAGCTGTTAAAGGCTCAGTGAAAGTTACTTGGACAACAGTTACCCAGTCTTCCAATTCAGTTGGAGTTCCACCAGAATATTGGATACCAGTATTACGAGTCAAGTTGTTGATGAATGGAGAAAGGTTATAGAAAGAGAAAGGCAATGAAGAATATTGCGCAGCTCCACCAGAACCGTCATCTACATAAGCAATTAAGTTAGAAAATGTATCTGTAGATGCACCTGCGAAGTATAATTCAGTTACACCAACTGGAACGGTTGATGTATAGTTAGGACCGAAAGATAAAGATGCTGTTGCGCCAGTACCTAACCAGTGACCACCAGGAGATAAAGTTGTTGTAGTAGAAATACCACCACGTGCTTTAACTGTGTTCAATTGAGGTACACCTGTTCCGCTCAAACCAACGATATCCCATTCGATTGAATCTTTCAAACCGCTATTGTTAACATGCGTGTTGAAGAAAAACAATGAATCGATAGTGATTGAAGAAGGATAAGGGAAATACTTTGTAGATCCTGGAACATCATTGAAATCATCGAAAACGATGATACTGTCTGGAGTTCCTGAAGCAGGACTAGAATAGTACAAAGACATACCGATTTTAGTCATCATAGTATCATTGGCTGCTGGGTTTGATTTGAATTCCCAAACATAACTTCCTGTATTTGAAGTGAAGTTGTCTGCTAAAGAAGAATAGTCAATGTAGTAAGTTGAAGTTGGAGTCGACTTAGTACCTTGTTTAGCGTTGTTGATTTTTTGGAAACGAGCTTGTTTGAATGCTTTGATTTCGTTTGCAGATAATTTTGCAGCTGGACGAACCAAGTTAGCATTCTGTGCGTTAGCAAGTGAAAACACTGCTAACAACAAAAGAAGGGTAGCTTTTACTTTTTTCATTGTAGGTTTGTTTATTATAAATTTAGGTTAATTCTACTCTCGTAAAAATAAGGAAATCATTGATTATTTTTCAAAAAAAACATCAAATCGGCGAAAGCCTTAAAAAGCACTGCTAATCCATCAGATTTTGCCCTGTAAAGGGGATTGGGACATATTTTTCAGAAGACGACTCCCATTCAAATAAGGTCAGCTTTTCTCCGTTTGTGATTAACAAATAGCGTGTTTTGAATTGAATATTATAAACAGCAATTTGCTGACATACCGCCTCCGTTAGGGCTACCTCTGGCGCTTTACACTCCGCAATCAAAACGGGGTTCCCATCCCGATTGTAGAGCATTAGGTCGAAGCGCTTTTGCAAATCATTCACCACTAAGCCTTTTTCAACAGCCATCAAACTAAGCGGAACTTGGCATGCTTCGTTTAAAATGACTATTAGCCACTGACGTACTTTTTCTTCAGGTGTTAAGGCCACCCATTTCTTTCGCACTGGATCCCAAATTTGGTAGCCGTCCCCCTCTTTTCTTATTTTGAATTTTTCTGTTGCCATGCTTTAAGTTGTTCGAAGGCTTGTTTACTCTGCTTACCATCCCATTGGAGCGACTCACATGCTTTTATCCATCGGATGCCACGTACTGCATTACATATAAAAAGTGCATTGATTGTTCCTAGATCACGAAGGTGCAAGGTGTTTTCAGAAGCTTTTAATAATTCGATTAAAAGCATACGCATCACGCCAGAAATCCCTCCCTGATTAAGTGGTGGGGTATGCCAAGTTCCGTCTTTTAGAAAGAAAATATTTCCAATGCTTGTTTCAATAATCAAATCATTTTGATCTTTTAAAAGAACATCGTTAAGTTGTAGGCTTTTGGCCTTCGTGCTTGCGGCAAGATAAACGCTTCTATCCACCTGCTTATAGCTTGTATGAAGTTGGCTATGATCAATCTCAAAAAGTGAAACTTTCCAGCCTTCCTCATTCCAAGTATAGGCGTCCTCAAGCAAGGGAATACTCTCGATTAATAAATTCCATGCTTCTTCCATCCCGTATTTGAACACACGAACACGAATTTTGGCAGACTGCTGGATTTTGTTTTTTTGAACTAAAGCATGGATGATTTCCTGTAAATAGCTGGGTGGTGGCAAAAGCTCTAAGCCAAAATCTTGTAATAAGCCATTATGCAAACGCTGATAATGTGAAGTAAATAAGGGCATGCCTTCCGACGTATATAAAATCGACTCAAAGCCGCCAGCTGTATATAAATCCGGCTTCGGAAGCGACTCTAAGCCCACCCATTCATCGTTGAGCCAATACGTCAAAATCCTATTCATCTTCGGGATAAAATTTTTGCTGCAAATTTTTCCAAATCACCACTGGATCGTTCGCCAATTTATCTTCCAAGTCCCCAAAACGATAACCTAATGTTACTGAAAATCCACTCGAATTATGTTGGAAATAGACAGGATAAAGTACATTGATATAACTCATATTAAACACATTCAAACAGGCGAAAAAACGCTTGCCATTATATCCCAAATTGATATCTGTATAGCTGTTTAAGGTGTATTTTAACGTATTGAAAATCCCTCCTTTCGCATAATAATGGTTATAGTTAACCCCCGCACCAAATGCGTAGAGCGGACTAAAAAATACTCGACCGCCAAGGAGTGAAATGGTAAAGGTGTATCCGGGCATACAGTCGATTTTATAGCTGCTTACCTTTCGAAGTCCACTTTGGTTTTGTGTAAATGGAAAAAGATTCATGCTGTCACTAATCAACAATTGCTTCGAACTTAATTGGGTCCACCCAGGTTCTACAAATAGTATTAAACTGCCGGCAGTTCGTTTTTGTTGTTCAGTCTGAAAACGAGCAGCACCTAGGGAATAGCGACGAGAATTATTGACAAAATAAAATCGAGCCCCAGCCCTCCTATAACGGATGTCAGGGATCGCATAGGCATTGATAGAATCTGAATGAATAAGCCCTTTATAGTCGCCATAATAGGTTTTAAGGCCCCAAGCTCGCTGACTGACACCAATTCGCCAACTGATCTTGCTAAGGTTATATTTTAATCGATCGTTCGCCTGTACATTCGTTAAATTAAGATCCGCATTGATCCATTTATAACTCAAGCTAAGACCTTGTGAGCTAGAATTTGAAACGACGTATTTATTGTTGGAAAGATTCAACCCGTCGTTGCTCGCCAGAGATTGGAACTCCAACTTATTGCTTTCACTACCTTGTGATAGGGTGAAGTTGTTTCTATAGCGCATCCTTTCAATATAAGTACTATCATAATCCTTCGCTTGTGCAGTAAACTGCCAAACAAAAAGTAAGGATAATAATAGGAAACCTGTTTTCATTAGCGCGTGAAGAAGTCAGTTGTAAAGTTACTTTTAAAGATTTTAATGGCCATCGCAATGATGAGTACGCCGAAGAACTTTTTGACTACTAAAATACCTGCCTTTCCTAGTTTTTTTTCTATCCAATCAACACTACGCAACACAAAAAAGACAACCACCAAATTGATTAACACTGCGATTAGCACATTATAGATGCTATAACTTGCTTTTAATGAGAGTAGGGTAGTGAGAGTTCCAGAACCAGCTAGAATTGGGAATCCTAGCGGCACTAAGCTACCGGCAGCTCCGATTTCATTTTCTGATTTGAAGAGATTATGTCCACTAATCATTTCTAATCCTAAAAGAAAAACAACTAATGCTCCGGCCATTGCGAAGGAGTGAATGTCTATGCCAATAAAATTTAAAATCGTTTCTCCGACAAACAAGAACAGGATCATTAAAAATCCTGCAAAGGCCGTTGTACTTAATGGATTGAATTTAGGCTGGTTTTGTTTGAACGAAATAACTACCGGTACACTACCCACGACATCAATTATCGCGAAGAGTGTGAATGTGATGGTTAGTATATCACTGAGGCGTATAGCACTTATTGGAGGCATTTCAGTTCTTTTCACAAATATATATAGAATTATGCCCCGGATAGTTTCAAATTATTCTCATTTTTGCAACAAATTTTAGCATGAAAACGACCTTAAGTATTGGCTTTTCGCCTTGCCCGAATGATACCTTTATTTTTGATGCCATGGTGAACGATAAAATTGAAACGCCATTTCGCTTCGAAACACATTTGCATGATGTCGAAGAGCTCAACAAAAAAGCGTTTGCAAGCGAGTATGCTGTAACGAAGTTGTCGTATCACGCTTGGCTCCATTTGCAAGATCAATACACCTTACTAGAGGCAGGCTCTGCACTGGGGATGGGCTGTGGCCCCTTATTAATCTCCAAGCCTGGTTTAGATCTTTCTAGAAATGACCTTAAAATAGCTATTCCAGGACGTATGACCACTGCTAATTTTCTGTTTAGCGCATGTTATCCGCAATGGAAAGAGCATACTATCCCGATGTTATTTTCTGATATCGAGAACGCAATATTAAATAATGTAATCGATGCGGGGGTGATAATCCATGAAAACAGATTTACGTATCAAGACAAAGGATTAGTTTGTATAAACGACTTAGGAGATTGGTGGGAGACAACTACCGGAGCCGCGATTCCATTAGGCTGTATTGCAGTGCGTAAAGATTTGGATCATCTAAAGGAATTACTCGAACAAAGTATTCGTGTTTCGTTAGATTATTCCTATTCGCAAGGAGAAAACTTGAGTGAATATGTACAATGTCATGCGCAAGAAATGAATACTACCGTTATGCGTCAGCATATTGATCTTTATGTGAATCGCTTTACCTATGAACTCGGAGCAGACGGACATAAAGCCATAGGTGCGCTGCAAAGCTATTGGGAGAAGATGAAGGTCAAAAAGTAATTTTATTGCTCAATTAATTTTTACCTTTGCCCCATGAGTGATTGGATGCCATTCTTGCTAAAATTTATCAAATTCTGTGTTGTAGGCACTTTCGTGACTGGATTGGATTTCGGCATGACCTTCACCTATAAAGAAAAATTACGGCTGAATCCATACGTCGCAAATGCATTAAGCTTTATAGTAGCCGTTAGTTTGAGTTTTTATTTGAATCGCGTATGGACCTTTCATAATAACGCAGAAGATGTATATGCGCAGTTAATACGCTTCACTATTGTTGCTGCAATGGGTTTGGGGATTAATACCGCTGTCACCTGGTTTTTTACTGAAAAGCGTAAATACAACTTTTACTTTTCCAAGGCATTGGCGACCGGAATAGTTATATTTTGGAATTTTTTAATGAATATGCTGTTTACTTTTGCGAAGTAGAAAGCCACCACTTCTCCTTACAGGCTTTCATTTCTGCATAAACTTTAGCTTTTAACAGCTCTGTATCATCTAAAGTCATTCCCTTCGTCGTAATTGCTGGTAGGTAATGTAATGTCAGCTTACCTGGTCGATAAAAACTAGTTGCGTCTGAAGGCATGATGTCTTCTACTCCTTCAATTAATATCGGCACAATCGGCGTTTGCGTTTCGATAGCAATGCGAAAGGCTCCATTGAAAAAGGGTAATAAAATATCATCATGCTTTTTAAAGGTGCCCTCTGGAAAAACAACAATGTCTACGCCATTACGTAATTTGTCGAGCATGCGTTGAACACTTGCAGCACGACTTGCAGGGCTTGAGCGATCAACGCCAATTGTCATCACTTTATAAAGCGTTCCGAAAATCGGAATTTTTTCCATTTCAAATTTTGCTAAAGCTCTGAATGGATGATGTAGGGCTAAAAATAAAATGGCGGCATCTAAATATGATCCGTGATTGATTACATACACATAAGATTCTTTGCTAGAGGGTTCTTCACCTTTTCGTACCCAATAAATACCACAACATAAAAACCAGAGTTTACCAATATACTTTACAATATAATAGATGATACGATTAGCGCTATCTTCCGGTAAAAAACTAATTAGTAGAATGAGTGGAAAAAAGCCAAGAATAACGACTGCGAATAGTGCAATGCACCAAACAGTGTAAAGGATTCTAAACGGTTTTAGTAAATTGTCTCTAGACATC
This sequence comes from Chitinophagales bacterium, assembly GCA_947452995.1. GTDB lineage: Bacteria > Bacteroidota > Bacteroidia > Chitinophagales > CAIODY01 > JAHEYX01. The sequence goes on along the minus strand of CANGEV010000009.1, from coordinate 23,180 downwards.
TGCTTCAGGATTGATTAATAAGAATTTTGAAGAATCGGAGTTTTCAAATGCCGTAATCAATTGGGGTATAATATCGAAGCCGTATTTAGCAATGAAAGGTAAAAAGCTTTCTCTTCGTTCTTGTAAAATACCATTTGGTTGAAGGTGTTGTTTGCCTTTTTTGATCGCATTGATTTGGTCTTCTTCTTTTCGTTTTATGGCTTGCGTCCATTTCTTTTCTAGACCTTCCATTGCTTTATTTATTTGCGCAATCGCCGCTCCGGTAGCCGTTTCCAGCCCTTTATCAATGGATGCGCTCTTTGTTTCTAAAGCATTGCTCAAGCTTTGAAATAATGCAGATTCCTTCGACCACTCAATTCCACTCTTCGCAATAATTTCTTGAATTAACTGCTCTTCTTCCAAAAACCATTTTTCCCAAGTATAAGCTAATTGCGCTGTTCGTTTTTCAAATTTGGTATCTATAAAACTAATACTGTTCCTAAGTTGCACTGCGGGATAGGGTGTCTTATATTTTTCAAAAATAGGATAAACTTGTTTCCAATAAGCCACTTCACTTCCTCCTCCTACAAATGCGATATTGGGTAATATCCATTCTTGATAGACAGGACGTAATACTGCGTTCGGACTAAAAGCTTCCGGCTTTGTCTTTGTTAAGTTTCGTAATTCTTCTTCGCTCCAATGCATACTCCCATCTGCTGTAGTAAAGCTAGCATCGGTATTTCGTATGATTCTGCTTCTTTTGTTTGCGTCTAAATAGAATAGGTTAATGGGCCTAAATTCTACCGCTATCGGATATTTTAGTTCCCAGTTTTTACGATCCTGTTCTAAGGTGTTATGCGCAGTTTCACAAAATAGTTCTTCTTGAATAACAGGAACGAAGCTTTCTTTCAAAGCATGATTATTAGCGTCTAAGCAGAGTAATCCTTGTTCCTTGAATAGTTCATGCATTAAAGTAAAGGAGGCTTGTGCCATTGTGTTTTTCGAAGCATAAGCGTTGGAAAGGATTGTATAAAGTGTTGGCGTAAATGGATGCTGTGCTAATTTGTCTTGTATCTGTTGCAAAATTTCTGCGCTTCCTTCACAGGGTGATGAGCCGAAGGCCCCTTTAGTATCTACGTTCCATTCAATCTTATCGTTTTGAATAAACAAATGATTAAGCTCTTGCACGTCGTGATCTTCGGAGCCGATATAGTATACAGGAACAAAGTTGAATTTTGGAAATTGAGTGGATAATTTTTTAGCTAGAGCTATTGTTGCCGCGATTTTTACAATCGTGTACATTGGTCCACCCATTAAATTCGGCTGATGCGCACAACATACGGTGAAGGTATTGCCTTCTTTCAATAAGTCGATTTGACGCTGCGGCGATCTAAGATTTAATGATTCGTATTGTTTAGTAATTACATCTATTAACAGCAGACGCTTTTCAGTTTTAAAAAATGATCCTTTTGCTTCAAGTGCTTCTTGCCATTGCTGTTCAGTCCAAATACTTCCACCTCTATTTTCGAAAAAGCTATCCTTCGTCAAATAGTCGTTGACTAATTGACTGAAACTTTTCGTTGCACTTAATGGAAGGGTATAGGTTTTCAATAGGGCGCTATTATACTATAAAGATACTAAGGGAATTTTAATTGCCTTTCTTTAATGAAGACTTAAAGTTTATATTTGTAGCCATTGAATTATCCTTATTGCTTATGAAAATCATTTGTATCGGACGGAATTACGCAGCACATGCCAAGGAATTGAATAACGCAGTGCCTACAGAAGCGCCTGTGATCTTCATGAAGCCCGCAACGGCTGCTTTAAAAGATAATAAGCCGTTTTATCATCCTGATTTTAGCAAGGATATTCATCACGAAGCCGAGATCATTTTACGCATTGGCAAAAATGGAAAGTATGTAGGAGAAAAATTTGCGAAAGAATATATCAGCGATATCAGTGTGGGTTTAGACTTCACTGCTCGCGATTTACAACAGCAACAAAAGGAAAAAGGGTTGCCATGGGAAATTGCGAAAGCCTTTGATAATAGCGCTGTAATCGGCACTTGGAAGCCTGTTTCAGAGTTTCAGGATTTTAAAAACATTCATTTTCATTTGCTGAAAAACAAGGAGCAAGTACAAACGGGTCACACCGCTGATTTGCTTTTCACCTTCGAACAAATTATCGTCTATGTATCGCAATTCTTCACCTTATCACAAGGGGATATTATTTTCACAGGAACCCCTGCTGGCGTTTCAAAAATAAATATCGGTGATCAATTAGAAGCCTTTTTAGAAGGGGAATTGGTACTTAGCTGCGAAGTGAAGTAGGATTAGCCCCACTGCTTAACGACGTTGTACAAAGTATCACGTTCGATAGCGACTTTGCCAGCGCGGTTAATCAATTTTACCAACTCTTCAGTACTCATGGATGGATGTTGCTCTTCGCTACCAGCCATTGAATAGATTTTAGTAGAATCATCAATCGTTCCATCTAAATCATTCACACCAAAGCTCAAGCTCAAAGCAGCTGTTTGACGACCAATCATCGGCCAGTAAGCCTTTATGTGAGGGAAATTATCCATGTAGATTCTGCTGATTGCGTAGTTACGCAAATCTTCTACGACAGATACCTCTTGTAAATTTTGCATATTGTTCCCTTCGTGACGGAACTTCAATGGGATGAAGGTATTGAAGCCTTTCGTACGATCTTGCAATGCACGTAGGCGACTCATATGGTCGACACGTTGTGCAAAGTTTTCGATATGACCGTACAACATCGTGGCGTTACTATGCATGCCTTGATTATGCGCGGCTTCGTGAATGGCTAACCATTGTTCTGCATTCGCTTTGTCAGGACAGATTTTCATACGCACCTCTTCCGCAAAAATCTCAGCACCACCACCCGGTAAGCTATCTAAGCCTGCTTCGTTCAACAAGCGCATCCCTTCTGCCATGCTTAAATTCGCCTTGCGAAAGATATATTCTAACTCGACTGCAGTAAATCCTTTGATATGTAAATCCGGACGACGTTGTTTAATCGCACGCAACATTTCACTAACGGAGTTCATGTTCAACTTTGGATGCACGCCACCTACGATATGCACTTCCGTAACGGGCTGCCCTTCGTATTTGTCGATGATATGCATGATTTGATCCAGACCCATAAACCAGCCTTCTTCCGTATCCTTAAGCGTACGACTATAGCTACAAAATTCACAATGGAACACGCACAGGTTAGTCGGTTCGATATGGAAATTACGGTTGAAATAGACTTTCAAACCGTGCTTTGTTTCGCGGATGAAATTGGCCAAAGCACCTAGGTAAGCAACTCCAGCGTGTTCGTATAAATAGAGTGCGTCTTCGTCAGTGATGCGCGTTCCAGCATAAACTTTCTCGGCAATTGATTTCAGACCAGCGTCTTTCGTTTGGGTAGCAATATTCGTTAATGACACGTTTCTTGTAATTTGGAATGCAAAATTGCAAAATCAAGCGCTATAAATGGATGATTTGTATCAATATTAAGGCTTTGTTATACTTTTTTATGCCAATAGCCCAAGATAGACACACCAAAAGGCCAGGCTTTCCCGCTCAACATGCGTTTGTTCTCGCTGTGCATGAGCTTTTCTAACAGTCCGTTTACTAATCCCGTCTGTACGGAGTCGAAATCGCTCTTCTTTTCTTTCGGAGGACTGATTTTATGCAATAAGTTAGTGAGCTTACGAACAGCTAGAATTGGTAGGAATAAATAGGTATTGAAGTAACTGCTAAAAACTAGTTTTCCAGTAGCACCTTGCGTGTTAAAAAGTTCGTTGATGCGCCCGATTTGGTAACGTCGGTAGTGATGATTAATCACATCGTGTTGGCCCCAAAGCGACATAAATGCCGGTACGGTCACCATCACAACGCCGCCCTCTACACAAACACGTTTCATTTCACGCATCGCCAAATTATCATCCTCCACATGTTCAATCACATCATAGGCCACTACTAAATCATAACTATTATCTGCGAAAGGAAGTTCGGTGATACTGCCGTTGATGATATCAAGGCCCGTTCTCTCACGCGTATATTCACAACAGAATTGATCGTATTCTAAAGAGGTAACCTCTCCGAATTGCATTAAATATTCTGTACTGCGCCCAGTGCCACAGCCGATGTTAAGAATGCGAAGTGCCTTCCCAGCCAACTGTTCACGTTTTATCTTTGCTATGTGCTCGCAAATAATTTTTTCACGGGCGATGAACCACCAATGTTGGCGCTCCATTTCATAGTATTGTTTATAATAATTTAATTCCATAGTGTTAAGCTTTTAAAGCTTCAATTGTTTGACGGATCCCGTCTTCGATAGAAGTGAAAGTAAAACCACTGAAATCACGTTTCAATAACGAATTGTCGATTTCAATTTTCGGGAAGTCAAAAGGTCTTGCTGCTAATTGTGTTCGCTGTAATGCATATCCCAATTGCGTTTCAATAATCCTAAATAGCTGATTCAAACTATGACATTCCCCACTTGAAAGGTTATAGGTTGTATTGACAAGGCTATGACTAGCAGATTGCTGAAGAATCGCTGCGACATCGTCGATATAGATAAAGTCGCGTGCTTGCTCGCCATCACCCATGACAGGGATTGCTTCGCCGGCCAATGCTTTTTCAATAACCGTATTGATGAACCCTAAGCCTTTCGCAATATTTTGTCCTGGACCATAAACGTTCGAAATGCGGTGTACGATATAATCGCAATGCTTACGATGTTGTTGGTAACGGAGGAAATGTTCTATACAAAGTTTGATGATACCATGCGGATTATAAGGAGCTGGAATGCTTTCTGCAACGTTGTTATTGGCAGAAGATCCATATACTGTCCCTCCGCTAGATACGAAAATGATCCGTTGTTTTTTCGTTGTACTCAAACACTCGAACATACGTAAAGTAGGTAAGAGATTCAGTTCTACTTCTGCAATCGGATTTTCCCAAGTAGTGAAAGGGTAGGATTGCGAGATGAGATGATAGATGATATCAGCGCTTGCGACTGCATCGGCATACACAGTAGTATCAGCGAAGTTGCCATAGATATATTCAACACCAACAATCGGATGCGCTTCGCTACGTGCTAAGGCTTTTACTTGATAGCTCGATTCCTTGGAAAGACGCTCCAATAGATGCCTTCCGATGAAACCGTTTCCACCAAGTACTAAAACCTGCTGCATTATAAATTGATGGTTTGTGAAACAATCGAATGTGGACGCTTTTTCACTTCATCGTAAATGCGAACGACATATTCACCGATAATCCCTAGGCAGATTAGTGTTAAGGAGCCGAAGAAGGATATCAAAATAATTTCAGAAGTATAACCTTGTATTGGAATTCGATTCATCGCCCAATTAAGCAATATGAACAGTACAAATACCAAAGAGCCTATCAATCCAATCAGTCCGAGTAATGAAATTAAACGAACCGGTAAAATCGAGAAAGAGAAAATCGCGTCGATGGAAATCTTCATCAACTTACGGAAGGTATAGCCCGATTGTCCATCTACTCTGCCAGGACGATCGTATTCTACGCCGATTTGTTTGAAGCCTACCCAAGCACGGATACCACGTAAGAAAGGATTTTGCTCTTGCAGCTTCAACATATTTTCTGCGACCTCTTTTTTCATCACACAGAAATCGCCGGTATCTAATGGAATTTCTATCGCACTCATCTTTTTTAAGATGCGATAGAATAGGTGATAGGCTGTGCGCTTAAAGAAATTTTCTTTACGCTTGCGGCGAACACCATACGCCACGCTGTATCCATTATCCAAATAACTAAAGAAATTCGGCAATAACTCTGGTGGGTCTTGCATATCATCGTCGATAATAGCGATATAATCACCTTTACAAACACTCAAGCCAAGACGTACCGTCGCTTGGTGCCCGAAGTTACGAGCATGCTGTAAACCACGGATATAAGGGTATTTCGCTGCGAGGTTTTTGATCACTTCGAAGCTTTCGTCCTTACTTCCATCGTCGATCAAAATAAGCTCTAGATTCCAAGAATGCTTTAAACGTTCTACCTCGATGGCCTCGACCAACTTGTGCAGAAATTTCGCAGAATGATAAACCGGTACTATGATTGAAATTAACATAGGCAATAGATTCCAAATTTACTTTTTTTCTACCTAAGACTCCGTATTTTTTTGATAATTTTGAACAAATGAGCGACAAATTCTATTCTAAAAAAGTCTTCTGGCAATTTGGCTTTCTGACTTTTATATTTCACTTTTTGTTATTGTTAAACGATTCGTCTTCTTGGGATAGTTTACTACTGACAAACGCCTTCGAATTCAAGGACGCCACTGCCTTACGTGATTGTATTTTTAATACAGGCCGTCGCACCGAATACTTCATTGCGCTCTTTCTATTTCAAGTACCGCATTGGGTTCTTTTTATTAAAATAACAAGCTTCTTATTACTTTGGTATATAAGCTATGTTGTGTATTTGTTACTTCGTCATTTGTGGACGAATATCTCTACACTCGAAGCTTTGTTTCTGACTACCTTGATGGTCAACGCACCTTTTTATGTCTTATGGTTCGAACCTATCATGTACAGCTATACCATTTGTGAAGCGGTCTTCTTCACTGCTTGTCTGTGGTACTTTCATATATCCCGTAAAGGGCCTTCCATCGCCTATTATCTGCAATTAATGGGTATCGCTGTTTTATTCTTTTGGAGCTTTGAAATTCAATCTTTCTTCGTTTTCGCCTATACATTCCTCTTCTTATTGTTCTTGAAAGATTGGAACAAAGTGGGTGGTTTTTGGTATAACGTATGGAACTTCGTTACGAGCCATTGGGCCATCATAGCCGTTCCTGTGGTATCATTTGTTTTATGGCAGCATTGGTTTCCAATCACCGGCATGGTGAAGGAATATGGCTATAATCAAATTAGTTTATCGCCTAAAGACTTGGCCTATCATTTTGGATTTAGTCTTTATAAAATGGGGGTGGCCTTGCCGAAGATGTTGACGGAAATGGCGATGTATAATCCAATTAGCAGCTTGTTTTTTGTAGCGAGTAGCGGCTTTGGTTTTTATCTCGTATTTCCTAAGTTGAACACTGCTCCCTCCGAACGTCCATGGTCATGGAAGATAGTTGCGCTGATTGCAGGAGTATTAATAGTAACTGCGCTATTGCCTTATAATATGGTGGGGAAGGACTATGGTGCTCTGAATCGTAATTGCCGAAATGGCCTGTTAGTAGGCTTTGGTATAGCTTTTCTACTGACGTATGTAATCCTATTTGCAGTTAAGAATAATAAATTACGTTATAGCTTTTTAGGACTGCTTTTTATCTTATTTGCTTATGGAACGCAGATGAATTATTTATTCTGGCAAGCACATTATATCCGTTTCCAAAAACAAGCAGCCTTGTTTAAAGAGAATACTAGTCGCTTCCCAAGCGATTATCTCGTAGTAAATGAGGAAGGCAAAAATCCAATGTTCCAATACTATACTTATTATGAGTTCAATTATATGCTGAAAAAGGCTTGCAATGGACAAGAGCGCTTTCTAGCCTTCGATCATTATACGAAGTGGGAAGACAATCCGAAAGAGTTTATGAAGCGTACGCCGCATTATAGAGCTATCAGTATGTTCAGTGATTTTAATAATGATTTTACCAATCCGGTACACGTACATTTTGTCCCGCAAGATGATAAAGTGCTGCTGCGTTTTGAGAAAATTGTCTGGAACTACTGGTCGAAAAATAAAGACGCGAGCGTCTATCCAATGCAACTGCAAATAGCCGACTAACGGAAACGAATTGCCATTACAGGATCCATTTTAGCAGCACGCCACGCAGGGATAATACCTGCTAAAAGTCCGATGATTACGGATATCCCAAGCCCAAACCCGATATTCCCTAAGGTGAGATATAAGGTCATGTCTAAGGCCCTTTCTGCAATCTTCATCAATCCATAGACGAGTCCAATTCCAATAGCGCCACCCATCAAACAAAGCACTACCGACTCCGTTAGAAATTCTAATAAGATAAAAAATGGCTGTGCACCAATCGCTTTCTTAATACCGATTTGCGGGGTTCTTTCTCTTACACTCACGAATAAAATATTTGCAATACCGAACGTTCCTACCAACAAAGAAAGAAAACCAATTAAAAATCCGCCGACGTTTAAGGCCGCGAAGATGCCATCAAAACCTTGTTTTAAAACGCTCATCTGGTTCAATGCGAAATTATCTTCCTGCGTCGGACGTAATTGACGCTTCGCTCGTAAAACCCTTGTCACCTGTGCTTTTAAAGTTTCAACGCCTACACCCAACTTCGCATCTACCTTAATTTTTGCATCTAGGTTTTTATCATGAATATCCCGGACTGTCTTATAGTAGTCGTAGGAAATCAAACTCACTTTATTATAATCCGTCGCAAACATACTATTTCCCTGTTCTTCAAAAACCCCTACCACACGCATTTTACGCCCCAAAATACTGATCCATTGACCAAGTACCATCGAAGCTTGACCATTGCCTAGTTCTTTAGCAATGGAATAACCTAAGACAATTAAAGGCGCGCCATTATCCATTTCGTTGGCAGAAAGAAAACGTCCAATCCCGATTTTTAAATCGTTCATTAAAGCATATTCTTTTGTTACAGCCATGATCTGCGCATTGTCAATTTGATTATTACCAAATTTCAAATGAATCTCTTTGTTGTCGTTGATTTCTAGATTCGCATTCGCACAGCCAGGTACTCCGGCTTGTATGCGTGAAAGCTCTTCTCTATCCGGAACGGGGCGGTTGACATATTTCCACCAAGCATAGTTGGGATCGTCGAAAGCCCATGGCCATTTTTCTACCATAACGAAGTCGTTGCCGAGTTTACTTAGACTGTCATTGAGGTGCATCTTCATGCTACTCACGGCACTTAATACTGAAATAATACAAAAGATACCGATAGTTACACCGAGTAAGGAGAGGAAGGAGCGTAGCTTGTTTTGTCGCAATTCAGCTAAAGCGATGCGGATGCTTTCCCAAAAAAGGACAAAAAATAGACGCATGGTTTAGTAGCCGAGTGTTTGTAAGATAGTAGCCCAAGCTAAATCAATGTTAGAAGAAGCGTTGAGCGTTTGAAGATCGACCTGTGAATATACCATTATCGTTTGTAGCGTAGCCGCATTTTTCAAACCAGCCATGATACAAGAAGGACCATGCCAGGCTGGAATAGGGAAGATAGGCGAACTCACGTTTTGGTAATTCAAATTCGCGGTATAAATCGCATAAGCATTTGGTGCTAATACGAAAGGCTTGATGTTTTGCGTATAGTTGCTGTTCTTCAAAACAGGATAGCCACTCAAACTGCTAGTGCTGAGTGAGTCGGTGCTATAAATAATTGTTGAATCTTTATACTCCGTTAAAGAGGCTGCTGGCGTAAACGCTAGCGAAGGCGAACTGCCGGAAAATAATTTATCCATCGGCATCCCTATGAATAACTTACCACCACCGGTGAAGAAATCATTCAAGCTCTTTTGCGCTAGGAATAAGCTATTGCCGGTATTGTCACCAAACCAAACAATCAATTTGAAGTATTTCAAAATCTTACTTTGAGTCGCATTATCGGCACTCAACTGCGAATAAACGCCACCCACTTTTTCAAACAATTTCAAGGTATCGCAATCCGTATAATTTTGATTGATCATTCTATTGCTATAGAAGTTCAAGGCTGTAGCCGAAGTATTCGTATAAGCATCTACCAAAAGCTTCGTGCTATTCGGCTTTTTGATAAACATCGAATAAGAAGCTACCCAATGACTATAGGCTCCGCTGATATCTTTGATACGGATATAGCAAATATTCGATGCGTTCAACTTCATGCCGCCAAGCGTTTTGCTCGAAGGTGTGCTTGTATTGTTGTTGGTATACACATTACAGGTAGTCGTGCTTCCTGTCCAGTTTTGTCCTTCCAGGATAATAGAACTAACGCTAGGACCGAGTTCTAAGGCTGTTTGTGCCGTATCATTCCAAACCATTTGGTAGCCTGCAATATTATCAAAGCCGTCGGGATCGCTGCCTTGCCAATACAAACGAACTACCGGAAAGGTGCGGGTTGGGTTATAGATACCAGGAATAAACTGCACGCTAGGGTTGGAGTTCTTTACCGGATACGCTACACTTGCCGGAGTAGGATCTGCTAGTCCTTCGTTATCGATTGCACGGATGCTAAAATGAAAATCAGCGGTATCAATGCCGGCAGGGGTTGTAAGAGAGAAAAGGCTATCATTACCTGTTATCGCGTGCCAATTTGCGCTGGCAGTAACAGGATAGTCGAAGGTATATTGGTACGACTGCACATAACCATCTGGATCATCGCCCCACCATTGGATTTTTACCGAGGATGGAAAACGGCTACCACCACTGCGGTTGATCACTTCGATGATCGTATGAGTATCAGGCGCTTTGTTGGGCAATAAATTACCTAAGATGCCCTCTTTACATGCTGTAAAAAATAGGGCTAAAGCCAATATAGAGTATAAGAAGTAGGTGCGCATAGTTCCTACAAATAAACGGCTATTTATGCAATCCTACAACCACTTTATTCGTTAACTTTCCACTATGAAAAAAGGTCATTTTCTCTTCCTCGCCTTGGGTTTGTTTGCCGTCTTATGGTACGCGCTTTTTCCTGCCCTCGGATTTCAGCTAGATGACGACTGTACCGCCTACCTGCAAATGACAGACGAGCTCGTGAAAGGGCATTGGGATAAGGCTTTCAACGGCTTATGGAGTCCGCTAAATCAATGGGTATTATTCCCTTTGGTGAAATGGACGCGTGCTTGGGGATGGACGACTTTCTATACTGCACAGGTATTGAACGTGTTTTTCGGAGGACTGGTACTTGTTGAAACGCATCTTTTCTTACGCAAGCGTAATCTAACGATCCAACAGCATGGAGGCTTCTTATTAGTAATAGCGCCGGTTTTGGTGTATTATGTCTTTTTGCAGACTTTCGGTGATCTATTACAACTGCTCTTTGTTATACCTGCCTTACATCTATTATTGCGCGATGATTTTGTGAAAAATAGTCGTAACTGGCTTGTGCTGGCTGTTTTAATGGGCGTGGCTACTTATGCGAAGTCGTTTAATGGACCTTTTTTCTTCGTTTTTATCACGCTATTTGTGGGGAAGTTGCTTTTGGAAAAACGACTTAGCAGAAAGGACGCGATTCAACGACTGTTGCTTTCCTTTGTTGTGATGGCGCTAATGTTACTACCAGCGGCGCTGGCCTATCATGCGCAATATGGTGTCTATGCGCCATTCGGTCTTTCTGGTAAATTGAATTTAAGTTGGATGGTGAATGGACATAAGGCCTTTAAGGCGCCCATTACCTTTTTAATTCCTCCTGCCTATGAAGGGGCACACTCCTTGTGGGATGACCCGATGCTGTTACATGGCACTTTTACGACGCCATTTAGCAGTGGCTACTTTTTTGTGAAATATGTGGCGAAGGTAATGTTGAATGGATTGATAGCGCTGCAATGCATTTGGGAGTTGAATCTGTTTTTCTTGTTACTGCTGTTGATTTTTGTCTGGAAAAAGAAGCGGGTAAGTCTTTTGCAAAAGGGTTTTTGGAAGGACGATCCTTGGTTTTTTGCGGTGATATTAGTAGGCTTGTATGTGAGTGTGCACATCGAAACGCGTTATCTGTTGATCGTTTTAATCGCAGCTCCTTTGTTGTGGCAGAGCAGTTTTCAGGCAGCGGTGTTTAGTCGCTTATATCCTTGGCTCATGGGAGCGACCTTACTGTTCCCGGTGATAGATACGGCAGCACGCTGGCATAAAAATGAGGAGTTGTTTACGCAAGCCGCAGTCCTGAAGCAGGCGCACTTACATGGAAATATCACGTCAAACGCCTATAAATCCGGTCCTTCTTGGGTGCTAGCTTATTTGACGGACTTTCATTATTATACCTTAGAAAACTTCGACGTATCGATTGAAGATTATTTGGCGGAGTTGAAGCGTTATCACATCGACTATTTCATCGAATATAAAGAGGCTCCACATTGGCAGCTGCTAAGTCCTGATATGAGTGGCTTTGAAGAAGTCCTAGACACGAAGGCCTTTCGTGTTTATAAGGTGAATTAAGATTATAGATCAAACTTGCTCCAGTCTATTTCTGTTTGCATATGTGAAAAGCTGGTATATCCTTCGTGTTTGATTTTTTTGTAAAGTGTTTTAGGCCACTTAACTATAAATTATTGATAAATATTTTTTGTCTCCATATGATTTTTCCCAAGTCGTTTTGAATGCAAGCAATATAAATACCTGGTGTTAATCCGCGTACATCAATTTCTGATTGATATCGGCTTTTACTTAGTGTTAATTCGTTTTCTATTTGCCCTAGCATATTATAAATTTTAAAAGTTGCATTTTCACTTAATGAATATTGCAGTTGTAGTTTACCCGTTGTTGAATTGTAGAATGCTTTGTTACTCGGTGTTACAGTTATGGTAATACTATCTGAGCCATAATACCCACAGCTATCAATTGCTTTTACATAATAGGTTGTGGTTGTATTTGGGCAAACATTAAGCGAATAACCATTGTCAATTACAATACCGTTTTGCAGCCACTGTAATTTATATTCTGTTTGGTTGCCTATTAGATAATTATTGTTAAGGGTGACACATTCGCCATTTACAATTGTATTAGCAGTTGTTTGTATTTTGATAGCAGTATAACCACTGTCGATTGAGATGTTCGATAGATTATCAATTAAAACTGCCCCACCTGTCATAGCTCCGTGGTCTTGAAAAGAGCCACTCGTAAAATACAAATAGCTTATTTCTTCATGAGCAGTAAACTTTATACAATAGGTTGCCCACTTTGTCGTATCTTTCAATTCAGGAGATTGCCATAATAATGAATCGTGATTGCAAGATTGTGAGCTTCCATAAAAGTAGAGGGTACCTGAGTACTCTTGATTATTATTAATCTCAAACATTCTTAAATCAACATTAAACTTGTACTTAACTCCTGTTTTTAAAGCGCATGGTAATTTTACAGACATGGCTTCTTTTACTGGATAATCAAATTCACTTGCCAAATTAACATAATAAGAACCATTGGAAGACGGTGGATGATTATTCGGAATTTGCCAAATTAAATCAGGAGTATAGCTACAAATTTTCCAGTCTTTTGCAAAACAGTACGATATACTACTAAAATTAAAATAAACTGTATCTTCAAAAGAAGGATTTGGAATTTTAATTTGCCCAAAACACAAAAAAGTTGTGCAAAGTGCTATAACACCTTGCACAACTAATTGAGCTATGATATGTCTTAACTTCAGTTTCATTATCTAACAATAATCAGTTTTTTACTTTGGGTAACTGCACCATTAGTAATCAATAAGCAATGATAAATACCCGGTTGTAGTGTGGAAGTAGAAATTTCCAATTTCCCTTTTTCTGTTAATCCATTTTGCTCTTTAACTACTTCACCTAAAACGTTCACAATTTTAATAGTACAATTACTACAATCTGTCGCCAAATTCCACTTTATAAAAGCAATTGAATTAGTTGGGTTGGGATAAACTGAAAAGAAATTACCTGATTCAGTAATACGTTTTACTGGCTTAAATGTACTTTGATGACTGCCTTGACGGTAAGCGAAATTTTCGCCACATAATGTACTATCATCATAATTGGTTGAATCAGTAAGGGCTAACATGTTACGTGCTTCAATAACTGCTTTCCCTCCTGTATAAGGACATTGAAAAGCTATTTGCATTAATATGTTTCGTTCATCTTCTGTAAATTCATCGTTTTCTAAAGCAATGGTATTTAAATAGATTTCATAAACTTGTCTTCTGTGTTCTTCAATAATGCCATCGGGAACAATATTTCCAATTATTTGACCTGCATCTTGTAATTCGCCAGCGGCTATGGCAGCTTGTACGTCCAAAAACTGATTGATGCTTTCGTCTTCGGTAAGTGTATAGAAACTGTCAATTAGATCATTTTGTAGCAAGGTTGCATCTTCTCTTATGGCTTCCAGCAAATGCTCCGCATCATAATACCTTGCTTCTTCGGGAAATTCAGGGTATTGCAAAGCATCAGTAGCTACTAATTCAGCATAACTGATATAACCGTTATCATTATAGTTAAATGTAGGAGTAGTTGGAGTACCGCCACCCGTGCCACCGCCTGCGCACGAGTAAATAATATTAGATGACAATGCTTCTTTAAAATATGTAAAACTGCTTGGAACGTCATGCCTTTCATTTGTCGGATTATGATGAAAGGCAGGTGGAGCAGCAGCGGGAACATAGATATTAGTTTTAATAGTACCTGTAACACCACAACCAGGGCAAGTAGGAGTGTTATAAGTAAGTGTTTGAGGTCTTGTAGAAGAATATAAACCACCAGTCCATTGATTACCCCAACAATTTGTTGCTGTACCTTGGTGGCCGACAAAACTGTTATTCATTCGCCACCATCCAACTTCATTCGTATTCATTATATTGCCTTTATAGTATGTATTTGTGGTTGTATTATTACTTTCGAAGCCTCTGCTAGTGAAGTTAGTAGTATTGCATTGTGCTAGTGAATTGGTTGAATTAAAGAAGGCAAGTCCTACGCTAATACAATTATTGCTATAGCCACTTATGCAACCTGGATTCGCCCAAGAAGGTTTATTGACGGTGTTGTATTCTGTTGCAATATAAGTAGAAACAGAAGTTAGGATTCCTTCTACTCTACCCATAGCATAAGGACTTGGTAAATTTATTGTATTATTACTTATTAAATCATGGTTGCCTCCACTTATATAAATACCCCTGTCTGGTTGATAGACATTGTTGTAATTAATTTGAAACCGCCCATTGTAGTTGGGCACAATATCTAAATGTCTAATTGCTGTTTGCAGGTTGCATTGTTTGGCAGGTAATGTGCCTCCACTTGGCAAAGTAATAACTGAAATATTGCAGGGGGTGCCAGTTGAGCTCATCCAAATATTGTTATAATCTACACGTTGTGTTCCTGCTGCATCAGAAATGTTTTGTGAAGAATATTCCATACTAATACCAACCTCACGGGGATAGTGAATATCATTATTACAAATTCGTTGTGGTTTTAAATAGTTGAAACGACAAGTAATTGCTCTTAATCCCCCAGTAATATCATTATTGCAGATGGTATTATTTGTTCTAACACTTCGGATGCCGAATAAACAATTGTTGAGCGTATTCAAATATGGTGCTTTAAGAGTTGTATGACCAATTGTTAAAAATTTATTGTTTGGATTGGTGGATGCACTGCTGTCATAGATTCCTATTTTAGATGCATTGGTAATTGTGTTATTATATATGAATGTTTTATTGGTGTTAGTTACAACATTATTATTTATAAAGATGCCATAATCTGAATTGGTAATTGTGTTCCCCAAACCAGATGTTGGAACTCCGATGGTTACACTAAAATTATCAAGAATATATATGGATTTGAAGGTCTGAGTTAGTGTTGAAAATGGCTGTAATAACCTTGTAATATTATGATGACCATCTAAAACAGATTGTTTAATGGTACCTGTGTGTGTATTGGCATAGCTGCTTACCTGTAAATGCATATAGTTATTAAACATTGCTGCATTATCAATTACATAAGCACCGCCATTAACTGAATTAATACCTATTTGAGCCTCTTCTAATATACTTGAACCCCTTAGTTTAACTGTTGCATTATTATAAACATTAATACCTGTCCACATACTTGAACATGCATGGAGATGTGAAGTGTTATCAATATCGAACGTAAAACCAGGTTGAACATTTATAGTAGCATTTGCTCCTAAAATTACATTGCAATTATTTAATGTGAAATTACTATTTACAGTTAAAGTTGTATTTGAATATACTAGAATTGTTGCACCTGATAATGTTTGAGGAAGGGTGCTTGTTGAAGTTGCTGTAGATAACACAAGTGTACTTAAATTTGTAATTGTATAAGGTGTAGAAATTATGCACCCGGATATATTATCTGTAACACTAAGTGTATATACACAAGGAACCATGTTGTTTATATACAAGATACTAGATGTGGTAAGAGTGTTTGTTGTATTTGTTATAATACCGCATGGAGTTGACCATAAGAAGGAAAAGTTACCACTACCTCCTGAAACAGTAGCAGTGAGTGAAGAAGTTGTTCCAGTGCACAGTAAAGGTTCATAAGCTCCTGGAATATTACTAAATGAAACATTAAATGGTGTTATTTGGCCACCCATAATATTATCCGAACAGGTATGATGACATCCATTAAAATCAGTATAAGAGTATGAAATAATGTGCATGCCCGGACCTGCGATAGCAGGGTTATAACTATAAATTCCACCAGTAAAGGAAACACCTGCACCTGAAAACACGCCACCAGGTATTGGAGTGCTCAAATATATTGATAAGTCTGGAATTAAATTTGTAGAGCAGCTACTTGTTGTAGGTAAATTTAATGTAATTGCTGAGTTTAAAGGTTCAATAGAAACATCATCAATATATATATATGCAGAAGCGCTGGTTCCAAATGGGGTATTTCCAGCAAGATTTGCAGTTTGTTGAAAATCGGTTACAAGTGCTATATAATTGAGGTTTCCACCTGATGGAATACTAGGACAGGTAAATGTTACACTAACAGAAGTCCAATATGTTGGCGCCCCTATAACTGTTGTACTAGGAACCAAAATTGTATGTGCAATATCTGGAGTTGAGGGGTTGTTAAAATAAGTGGAAATGAGGTTGCTTACTTGCGATAATACGTATTGACTAGCGAATACTCTAAGTACGAGATTACTAAAATGGTTGTTTTTATTACCAGCCTTAACCATCATTTTAAGAATATATTGTTGGCCTGGAATCAATGGGGTATTAAGTTGATTTTGAATCGCTTCAAAATAGTAATTGTTGGTTGAAGTAGAAGGATCGTTATTATTATAATACCAACCTCCGAGTCCAATAAATGTGGTGTTTGGAAAAGGTGCAGGGTTATAAACTGCTGTTGAATTAGCATTTGGAGAAAAGTAAATTGCAGGGTATGCATTATCTGCATAAAGGCAAGGACTTGCTGAGCTGTAGCAATCATAAGTGTTACTTAAAGTTATCCAGCAATCAGCATTGTTTATTATAGTAGCTGAAATTGGAGAGCAAGCTACACCTGTTCCTCCTAAATTTCTGACGTTTTCAAATCCTCCGTTCGTTACAATTTCGCAAGGAGAACCAAAACAATTTCCACTTTTGAAATAAACTAGAATGTAGGTGATATTTCCTCTTCTTCCAGTTGCTAAATCTAATGGAATATAGCGTAATAAATGTTGGCCAACTATTGTTGAATTTACTGAAACAGTATTTGTATTAGTGCCAAATGAATTGGAGATTACTGCAAAAGGGTCTGTTATATCTTGTAAGCATTCAAATTTACTTGGATTAAAAGGCGGGGAAGCATATCCATCATAATCATTAGATAGAATTGTTGCGCCTGAAATGGATGCTGCTGCTCCCCCAGCAGTGCCAATGAATTGATATGCTCCTCCAATGATTCCATCGTTAATCCCTACTACTTTATTTCCTGAACAACTAGAATTATAGTTTACAGCCGAGTTCGCTACCTGTAAATTATTTCCATAAGTGTTTGATAGAACATAGCCAATATCACACAATACATCTTTTTCTTCCTCTTTTAAATATCGCTTAATTGTGCCTGCCCCATTTGCGTTTGACATAGTGAAATAGCCATCGTTTATAGGTATGTATGTTGAAGGTAGGTTAGAACACATGTCTTCAAAATGACTTAAACTGCTACCAGGCTCAAAACAATTTGGAGTATAAATTGGTTGACTTGGGTTTAATGTACTTACGTATCGTATTGCATTTGAACATACGGAGCTGTTAGATGGATATCCGACCGTACAGCCTGGATTTAATACCGATGTTCCTCCTGGAATACTTGTGTTAAACGTATAGTTATACAAGCTACAATTTCCAGTATTATTAATTAGCGGGATATTCCCATTGGAAACAGATGTTTTTAGAAACATATCATAGCGACTGAAATAATTTAAACTTGAACCGAATCGTGAAAAACCGTTTGCATCAATTAATGACGCAAATCCTAATGCATGAACAACTTCATGTAAACAAACAGTGTATAGGTCGTATTGATTAGAACTTGTTGGGAATCCTAATGGAGGTGTCCATGAATTATTAGGAAACCACGAATTACAGTTATCAAAATTAAATGCAACCAAACCATGGTAAAAACCAACGCCAGCGCCTCCTCCAAGTGAAGCTAAAGGAGTTGTGATGTTTGTATAGGCATCGGTTCCAGAATTAATAGTTTGCCAAATAAGATTGTCAGCAATCCCACTACTGTTTATACCCAATGGAATCGGATAAAATGATGTTGCACCTCCAAGTATTCCTGCTGTACAAGGGTTAGATGTAATCATGTGAATGTCTCTAACCCACATATTCACCCTTACAGTAGTTCCAGGTGGTAAATTAATAAGTTGCGAAAGATCGTAAAATACTCTACACAATACATTCCTCCTTGCAACCTCAATAGCTGAATTACCTTCCATTCCACAACCTTGTTCAAACCATAAATTAAAGTAGCCTGAAGTACATAAAAGTTGTGAAGTGTATTTACTTTCATCACCTAATTTATGTCCAACAGCTAAATCTTCAAGTGCAACTCTATGGCCTTCTTTGTCAACTAGTGAGTCTAATTCATGTGTGTATGCAATGTGGTTAGCTATAAATTGTAACGAATCCGTTTGAGCATTTGTCTTTTGATTTAAGTTAATAAAACATACTTGTATTATAAGTAGAAATAGAATTTTATTTTTCATTTGTCTTTCTGTTTTATTAGTGAAAAATTGATTGAATTTTTATTAAAATTAAAAAATATAAATAATTATTTTAGTTAAATAACTTAAAGCGATTTAAGCCACTTAACTATAAATTATTGATAGATATTTTTTGTCTCCATATGGGTTTTCCCAAGTCGTTTTGAATGCATGCAATATAAATACCTGGAGGAAACTTGTCGACTTCAATAATTTCGTGGTTACTACACATTCTTTTTTTTTGTAGTTCTTGACCAAGGATGTTTCTTAAAGTAAAATCAAAAGGGGTAGTTGAATAATCGTATTGGACAATTAAAGTGGTAGGGCCACTTTGAGTTATTTTAATAGTTGATTTGTCATCGTTTTTAATTGTGTTTGCATTTGTGAAATCATTCCATTGGCGCAACCAAAAATTGAAATCATAAATACTATCTGATTTGTATGGCCAATTTATATTAATGTGGTCGATTGGTGGTAACTAAAATATTGCAATTGGTTTAGAGTGTCTGAGAAATAGACATCACTTTGATAAAAAGGACCAGGAATTGTGCTAGGTGTTTGCGAAAACGATAATCCTCCCATTGCTTTTGGTAGCAGAGGCGTATTTTGAAATGGCAATATTGAATTTCTTAGTGATTGAACGTCCCATGATAATTTGATTTGACAAGAACTATTGAATTTTATCCATATATGTGCACCATAGTTGCTCCACTTATCTACCCCACTAGTTTTGTAGACAAGCAACGAATCGGGATACTCGGTACTTGCGATGAACATTCCTTGCGCGGAAGCGCGTTTAATATGTCCCAGTTTTATCATCGAGGAATCACCAGGAATATTACTCCATAGCGGATCAAAACAGACATAAAGGGTATCTTTATTACCGAAATTGTCTTCTAGCCAAAAAGGGAAAGTATATGCGGCATCCAATTTTGCCCAAGGAATATGGTAAATATTGCTTTGCGCAAAAGAAGAGGTAAAGCAAAAGTAAAGTTGGATGATTAAGATTGTAATGACTTTATTTTTCATATGTGAATATAAATAATTTAACTAAAAGGTGCGTAAACGTTTTTATAAATTAAAATAAGGAGGTTTCACGAGTAAGCACAATACCCTTGCCATGTGTAAAACGGAGGTGCAAAGGCGCACCTTTTATGCGGAATGTGAGTCTACTTTTGGGAATTCACTATTTGTTGAGCGTTTTAATCGCAGCTCCTTTATTGTTACGGAGTAGTTTTTGGGTAGCACTTTTTAGTCGCTTACAGCTTTGGCTATTAGGCTTTGAAGAAGTCCTAGACACGAAGGCCTTTCGTGTTTATAAGGTGAATTAAGATTATAGATCAAACTTGCTCCAGTCTATTTCTGTTTGCATATGTGAAAAGCTGGTATATCCTTCGTGTTTGATTTTTTTGTAAAGTGATTTCCGTTGCGTATCGATGGTATGTTTGCTACGGTCTAAGCGTTCGGCAATTTCTTTATTGGTAAGTCCTAGAAGGATGAGGTTGAGAAGTAATAACTCACGTGGGGTAAGGACTTTTTGCATTCGGATGGTATTCGCCTCCGGATCAAAATCCGGGTGGAGATCGTCAAAGCGTTCTTTGCCCAAATGTACTTCCTGCAATACTTCAATGATGTTTTGAGCGCCCACATTCTTATGGATGAAAGCATGTGCCCCTAATTTCTTAACGAGCAGCATGATATTTTGGTCGTGAGAACTAGAGAGGAAAACGAATTTCGTATGCATCCGACTAGTATTCAATTCATTTAAAATTTCGCTTCCATTTTTACTTTGCATGTATTCGTCGATAACCACAATGTCCGGTGCAAGCTTGATAATATCCTGTAGGACTTGTTTGGGGTCGGTGCTACTGCCAATAATCTCGAAATTGGGCACATGCTTTAATATCGATTTCAGTCCATCAATTATAATGGAATGGTCATCTGCAATATAGATTTTTACAACTTTTTCTTGCATATTAATTCTCGTTAGTGCTTAGATACGGGATTTCTATAAAAATACAGGTGCCACGTTCACTCGCCGCAGGTTCTATTTTCATGGTACCGCCGTAAAGACTTAATCTGGTTTTAATATTCTGAAGACCTATTCCTTGAAGGCTGTTGGGGTCGTTTGCCAGACCGATGCCATTATCTTTCACCCATATTGAAACAGATTCTTTTTCAGGAAATAGTAAGAGCTCAGCTTTGCTAGCATCAGCGTGCTGCAATATATTCTTGATTAATTCGCAGAGTATGCGATAGATTTCAATGGCGCTATTTACATCTATTTCAATAGCGCTTTCGTTCATGGAAAAATGAATCTGGCACTTATATTTTTTACTTTCTAGTATACGTTGAATAAAGTTGTTGAGGGCGCCTTGTAAGCTTACGCCCATACCAATTCTTGGTTGATATTCATGGGAGAGGGATCGAATGGATTGGGCAATCTCATTGGTTTCTGCTAAAATTTCTTGGATAAATTGTGGCGCATAGACCTCCTCTTTCAGCTTACGGAATGTTTCATCACTTTGTAGTAAAAGCCCCAATCCAAAAACCTTGACACCCACTATATCATGCAATTCCTGTGAAACGTGTAATAAATGCTTTTCTTTTTCGGTCAAAATTTTGCGAAATAGTTCACGTTCGGCTTTTATTTTCGCCTCTCTCTGTTCTCTTTGATGACTAAACTTGCTTTTAATTAAAATGGCAATGCTTATCAATGTTAATACTGACATTGATAAAAACACTAGGGAAGTGTAAAGGAGTTTAGTTTCCATACTTTTTTAATATGAGTAACCAACTAGCATTCCGCAGTATTTCAACAGTTAGTGTAATTGAAATGAGCAATTCTATTATACTCTTATTTTGTTTGAGGAGTAAATGGTCTAAAAATAAGTAGATGTAGAATGTGCAAAGGTTGTAGAACAATATGCTAAGGATGAAAAAGAGGGTTAAAAGTATTTTTTTATTAATGGATTGGTTTTTTATTAAATAATAAATTACAGAAAAAGAAGTACCAATAATTGCTAGGCATTTTACATTGAAGAAAAAAGAATAAAATTCCCAGACATTTTTCCTGAAAATGTATTCACCAAATAGAATTGTAATTGTTACAAAAATAATAAAATGCGCTCTTTTGCTTTGTAAAAGCTTTGTAACGAATAATGAAAATAATACTAACTCTACAAGATTGAGTAATGTGTAGATTGGTATATTGTTGTGAAATTTCCACGCAAAAATTTCAGCCCAAATATAGGCGTCTACATATACAGTAGCAAATTGGGTTATAATAAAATTTAATGAATTATTTTTATAGCTTTTCTTAATCATATTTCCAGCAATAAATGGAAATAAAACTGAGAAAGTGGCTATAAAATTAAATAGATACATTAAGATATCTTGATAATAGCATTTTCACTTAAATTATTATTCGCTGGGCATGTAGGTGGGCAAAAAAATGATGAAGTAAATATTTTGCTGTTTGATTCGGTTGGTGTTTGAATCATAATATCATTCCCATTATTATCAACGGCCACAATAACTGGGCTCACAGTAAGGGTTCCTTTATTGTTTGCTGCCTGATCAACGGGTGCTGAATATTCTGCACCTAAATAAATACGTAAGCCTGCAAATTGGCTCAATTGTTCGGGTGAGAGATTGAGGGCTTGCGAAAGCAGATCTGAAGGGATGAGATAGGATTTTGCTAAATAGAATTGATCTGCATTTTTAAGTTGGTCTTGTAATTCGTTTGCTTGGTTGATTGAAATTTCCATGACTTTTTTTTACAAATAAAACAGTTTTCAATAACTTTTAAATACCCTCACGAGGGGTAAAGCCTACACTTGAGGTTATTTAATTAATTGATTATTGATTTGAAATTACGATTTTATTTTTCAATATTTCATGAGCGCTTTTTTAATAAATTGTTTTGTTGAAAAGTTCGATAAGCGCTAGAATTTCAATTTTTGCCTGCGCAAGGTCAAGTGTAGCTAATGGCGCCCATTGCTTTAGTCGCTTGGAATTTGGAGTCAGGATTGAAAGCAGGTTTTGCTTCCACCAAGTTTTGTGCTAAAGCAATTGAAGCACCATCTATATTTTATATTAAATTTTATATTAAATTTTATATGTGTATGTATGCATCTGAAAATTATTCTTTCCCCTCTAATTATTTTTTTCGCAAATCATTTTCTTGGTAGCCACTACTTTGCCATCAGCAATGAGTGAATAGGTATACATTCCTGCACTTAGGTTTTCAGCATAGACAGTCATTTGTCCTTGCCCACGTTCTGTGATTCGAACATTTTTTATGGCCGTTCCACCAAC
>CANGEV010000008.1 GCA_947452995.1 Chitinophagales bacterium | reverse complement strand
GAGTCACAACCGTACACATCTTTCACAATCACAATCGCGGTGTCATTTCCACGACAACCATATGCTGTTGCATAAGCGTAATGTTTACCAGCACGAGGAACATAATTCGTAACCGTATATAAAGTAGAATCGCAACCGTACACATCTTTCACAATCGAAATCGCGGTATCGTTAGCACGACAAGCATACGCTGTATTATAAGCATAATGAGATCCGTTGCGAGGAATATAATTTGTTACCGTATACAAAGTCGAGTCACAACCGTACGCGTCTTTTACAATTGCAGTTAGCGTAGTATCTGTGCCCTTACAGCCATAAGCTGTAGCTGGTGTATAATGTTTACCTGAGCGAGAAATGTAGTGATAATGCGTTACAATATTAGAATCACAACCCTTATAAGTAACCCCTCGATAAGTAATGGCACTGTAATCCGTACCACATCCAAATAAATTAACATTACTATCAAATTGATAAACAGGACTAACATGCACAACCCGTTCAATTATCGAATCACAACCATAATAGGTTTTCAACGTATCATTACTTGTAAATGTTCCAACAGTTGGATGAAGTGAATCCTGACAAAAATTATAGACTAATTCAGTTCTAGCGATCTTATCAACCGTCAAATGGAGTACAATAACTGAATCGCAATGATGCAAATTAAATGCAGTATCTAAATAATCACCTGAACGACTAATTAAATATTCATTCAAATGATACACTTGGCCTTCACAAATTCGTGCATTCACATAAACAGTATCAATAGGTCTGATCCTTGCTATCATCGTATCGTTATAGGATGGGCAAGATAGTCCACCAGATACTGTCCAAACAAATCGAACTTTACCCTTTACAGGATATGTTGCACCAGTGACAATCGTCGTTGGATTTGTATCGATGATTATATTAAGTAAATTTAAAAAGCTATCTGGAACAATAGTCCAACGTCCTGTCACATTCGCTGCATTATCAGATAACGGGATATTTCCTGCCAAATGTATATTAACAGAATCGCATGGTACTTCTTGATCAGTACCAGCATTAGCTCCAGACGGATTCCTAGAGACATTTACTTCTACATCAATAGAATCAAATACCGCCGGACAGCCATTATTCGGACCTTCTGCCTTTAATCTTAAAACATACTTCCCTTTACGATTCAAATTCTGCCAATTGAAAGGGGCGAAACTTGTAATTTGAGTATAACCTAGCGGATAAGTAGTTGGCGTAGTTGTTGAACCTGGATCTTGTATACACTTCGCATATACTTTTGTACCACTTAAAGGCGCATTCAACTGATAGTTAATTAATGCATTGACCGTATCACAACCTAAGTTTATCGAAGAAATAGGATTGAACTTAACTGTAGCAGGAACAGATTTGGTAATAGTTACATTTGATTTCTTAGAACATCCCGAACTATTATTTACAATGGTCCATTTAAATGTCCAAGAACCTGGCAAATTTGGAATATTAATAGTTGTTGTTCGACTGTTTGGTGTTGCAATCGTATACACGTTATCCGTACCCGAAACAAAACTCCAATAACCACTTTCACCCGCTCCAAAAGTATTACCGGAGAGTGTAAAATTAACGCTAGATGCGTTTGCGCAAACAAACTGATTAGGACCAGCATAAGCGG
Organism: Chitinophagales bacterium; assembly: GCA_947452995.1. GTDB lineage: Bacteria > Bacteroidota > Bacteroidia > Chitinophagales > CAIODY01 > JAHEYX01. Next base: position 109,134 of record CANGEV010000008.1, on the reverse strand, counting down.
TTGTAACGGACAAATTAGATGAAGGCTGAGGAACTGTTACTTTAACTTCATCCGTACCTGATGCACACATTCCACTAACATGCCAAACAAAAATATAGGTCCCTGTATCTAATTTACTTACTGTTGGTGAATTAGAAGTAGAATCCGTGTAAATAGGCCTTCCTTTGACACCATAGGGAGTGTAGGATGTCCACCAACCCTTCTGACCAAAATTTGAACTTCCTTGAAAACTAGCATTGAGTTTTGTACTCGCCTTTGAGGAATAACAAGCTGTCAGAGCAATATCTAAACCTGCATTGACAACAGTGACACCACCAATATTAAAAATGGTAATGGTGTCATGAGAGTAGCAACCGCCGGTGCTATCTAAAATTGTCCAAACGAGCTTACATTGACCAGTCAAACTACCTGATAAATCAAATAAAGAATTAGGGTTATTTAATTGATGGATAAAAATTCCACCATCGTTTTGAATAACACTCCAAGATCCGCTTTCACGAACACCAGGCAAGTTACCATGTAGGGTATTCAGGTTTACACCAGTGCAAAGTGTATCATTGTCAATTGTAGCAACGGCCTGCTGGATTGGATATACTGTCCAAGTAACTATTTGAGACACAGGCTTTGCATCCGCACAAACGCCGCTATAGGAGAACACATAAGTTCCAGGCACCCTAATATCAACACCTGTAATTTTGCTGCTTGGCGAAGTGATTGCAAGATTTGAAACAGGACCAGACACGAAACTCCAATGAGGTAAGGTATCCCCACGAAAAGCTCCGTTATAATTTCCGCGAAGAATTAAAGTATCGGTATTACAAATTGTTCCATTCAAACCAGCATTAACACCACACACCTGTGCATAGGTTTCATTGCTCAGTAAAAAAAAGAAAAGCATCCCTATGAACACAGGAAGACTATTCTTCACAAAACGAGAACTTGCTTTAAAAATAAAAGTTTCTTTGATTTTCATTCAAAGGGTGATTCAAACTTTTAAATCGCTTCAAAACATAGTTATCCACGAAATGATTAGAACAGCAAAATTAATCGAATTAATTGAATTATAAAGGGTTTTAGGTCTTTTCAAGATAAAATAACATGGTAGATTATGAACAAATTTTGACTCTACAAATTAGAATATTCTAAATTTAACAAATTCACCGACAAAATCACGAGATCCTCCTAAAATTCCCAAAAATAGACATGTATATACCAAATAACAAACTATTAATTTTTGTTTTTCATAATTTTAAAAATAAAAAGCCAAATAAAATAAATTTATTCTACAATATAGAACGTATGCAAAAATTGACCTGGGTCAAACTTTATTCCATTTTACAGACATTAAATAAGCGAAAACAGCTACGCAGAAATCTAATTATTTTCGTATTTCCATTAATTCATGCAAAAAAATAAGAAATTTGCATACACTCTAAAGCACATTTCCAATGTTTATTAACCCAAAACGTGTTATTGTACTTGCCCCTCATACGGATGATGGAGAATGGGGCGCGGGAGGTTCTATAGCAAAATGGAAAGAATCTGGTTCTGAAATATACTATGTCGCATTTTCAAGCTGCCAAGAATCACTTCCTGCAGGAATGGCGCCAGACACCCTAATTAAAGAATGTCAAGCTGCTACTTCGGTTTTGGGAATTAAGCAATTGATTCAACTCGACTTTAAAGTACGCTACTTCACAGATGACCGTCAAGCAATCCTTGAAGAAATGGTTAAACTGAATAAAAGTATTCAACCAGACCTTGTCTTAACACCATGCAGTACAGATTTACATCAAGATCATAATACCATTTATAATGAGTCCCTAAGAGGCTTTAAAAACAGAAACCTTCTAGGCTACGAATTAATCTGGAACAACATTCACATGTCTACTACCTTTTTCAATTCCCTGGAAACAAGACATGTCGACTTAAAAGCCAATGCAATTGCCTGTTATCACAGTCAAGAATTCAGAAATTATCATAATGCTACATTCGTGCAATCCTTAGCTCGTACCCGCGGCACACAAATAGGAAGTGAATTTGCTGAAGCCTTTGAAGTGATCCGCCTTTTATCATGATTGTTTCCATTCATCAACCGAATTTCATCCCTTGGCTCGGCTACTTTTCTAAAATCAAGCAGTCAGACAAATTTATTATACTCGATACAGTCGACCTACAAATTGGCAACGCTAATTCTATAACGACGCGATCACGTATTAAAACGCAGCAGGGTGAATTATGGCTCACTATTCCTATAAAAAAAAGTGAATCTAAAATAATCCATCACATTCAAATCGATAATAAACAACCTTGGCAAAAAAAAATGTTGAAATCGATTCAAATGTCCTATAGTAAAGCACCTGAATTCGCATCTATTTTTCCATTCTTTGAACGTTTAATCAATAATAACACTGAATCACTCAGTGAATTAAATACTTCAATAATTATAGCAATTGCCCAATGGCTAAAAATCGATACACCTATAATTATTGCATCCACACTTCCTGCTGTATCCGATGATAAAAATTATAGACTTATCGAACTAATTAAATCAGTTGAAGGCACCACCTATTTATCAGGTAACGGCGCTCGCCAATATAACGATGAAGCTGCCTACAATGCAAATGGAATTAAACTTACGTATACAGCTTTCAAACCTTTAGAATACGCACAATTACACGGTGATTTTATTCCAGGTTTAAGTATCTTAGATCTTATGATGAATCTTCCGAAATCGGAAATTCAAAATATGCTAAAATAAAATCAACATGTGCGGCATTGCTGGAATTATTGGGCCTTCAAATTTAAGTACGCTTCAAAAAATGAATGCTGCACAGGCACATCGCGGTCCGGATGCAGAAGGTTGCTACAACAATGAAGCGAATACGGTTTTTCTAGGACACCAACGTCTAAGTATTATCGATCTATCAACTAGTGCCAACCAACCCATGCATAGCCATTGCAATCGCTATGTTATGATTTTTAACGGCGAAGTTTTTAATTATCAAGACGTCGCAAAAAAATTAAATCGCGCTTGGAAAACACACTCCGATACAGAAGTTATTTTAGAAGCTTTTGTTGAATGGGGCGACGACTTCATCCAAGAGTTGAACGGAATGTTTGCTATCGTTATATATGACAAACAAGAAAATTTCACCTACTTTTTCCGTGATCGATTAGGTGTAAAACCCCTTTATTACGGAATCGTAAATCATACCCTTTATTTTGCGTCAGAATTAAAATCCATAATTGCAGTAATTCCAAAGGAAAATCTACATACCAATCAGCAAGCAATTATTGATTTTTTACAACTTGGATATATTCCGAAGCCCTATACCATCTACGAAGAAATTTATAAATTTCCTGCTGGAGCTAAAGGCTTCTATAATGGCTCCGAATTGGCAGTAAGTTATTTTTGGAAAGCAGAAGAACACGTTAATAAGCAACTAATTTTTTCGAATAATTTCAATGAAGCTAAAAACGCGTTTAAAGATTTATTAGAGGATGCTGTAAGGATAAGAATGATTGCGGACGTGCCCTTCGGAACATTTCTTAGTGGCGGTATAGATTCTAGTCTGATAACCGCAATGGCGCAAAAAAATTCCGACAGCCCAATCAATAGTTTTTCCATCGCAATGCGTGATGCCAAGCATAATGAAATTCAATATGCAAGTGCTGTTGCAAAACACTTAAACACTAAACATCATATATTTGAAGTAAGTGAATTAGATACACTTGAGTACCTACATCAAATGACGGATGCATATGACGAGCCTTACGCTGATTCTTCGGCCTTACCTACCCTCCTCGTATCACGCTTAGCACGAACGGAAGTTACAATGACCCTCAGTGGCGATGGTGGTGATGAACTCTTCCAAGGATACGGTATGTATACTTGGGCTAAACGCCTTAATAATCCATTAGCAAAAACCTTCAAACCATTATTGGTTAAGGCCTTAAAACAACTCCCTGAAAAATATCAAAGAGGTGCCGAAGTGTTTAACTATATCCACAAAGATCGGATTCCAACACATATTTTTTCTCAAGAACAATATCTCTTCAGTGAAAGAGAACTTACAACACTCCTAATCAACAATAACAATACTATCGCTAGCGTAAAAAATTATTTCCCTACAAATAGAACATTGAATGAGGCCGAAAAGCAAGCGTTATTTGATATCAAATATTATTTACCAGATGATTTACTCGTTAAGGTAGATCGCGCGTCTATGCAATATGCACTCGAAACGAGAACTCCGTTTTTAGATTACCGCGTCGTGGAATTCGCGCTAAATTTACCCTATGCCTACAAAGTGAAAGGTGACATTACTAAATACCTCTTAAAGGAAGTCCTCTACGATTATGTACCCCGTGAATTGTTTGATCGCCCTAAATGGGGATTCTCAATCCCTTTGGTTAAATGGATGAATGGAGAACTTAAATCAAGTATCGAAAACACACTTTCTAAGGCCAATATCGAATCGGCAGGATTGGTTAACTATTCGGAAGTAAAACGACTATTAACGGCATATCAAAGCGGAAAAAGCTATTTATACAACCGCGTATGGGCATTATATATTTTACACCGCTGGAAAGAGTCTGAAAACAAACGAAATTTAGTTTGATTGCTGCATGTTTAGAAACTTTTACAAATAACAATACAAGATTATAAAACAAAAGCCCTCGTCGATGACGAGGGCTTTCTTATTCATAACAATAATTGCTAATTATACGCAACCCGTTGTGCTACCGCAATTCAAACACTTGTAACAAGTGCCACTACGAACGGTACTATGACCGCAAGTCGTACATGCAGGAGCATCTGAACTAGTATGCTTAGGCGCAACAACTTCTACTTTCAAAGCCTTTGCTACCGGAGCAGATTTAGCAGCAAGCATATCATTGTTTGCAGGTTCTGCAGCCAAAAGATCACCTTCCATTTGCATCTCTTGAACCAACTCATTTTGCGAAGGCTCATTTGGTACATGTACCAAATCCTCACGATTTAAATATTCATGTCCTAATAAACGGAAGATGAAGTCGATCACAGAAGTTGCACGTTTGATATTCGGATGATCTACCATTCCTGCTGGTTCGAAGCGCGTGAATGTAAATTTATCAACGAATTCATCTAATGGAACACCATATTGCAAACCGATTGAAACAGCGATCGCAAAACAGTTTAGCATACTTCTAAATGCTGCACCCTCTTTATGCATATCAATGAACAATTCACCTAAAGTACCATCACCGTATTCACCTGTACGTACGAATACCGTTTGAGATTCAATCTTCGCTTTGAAGGTATAACCACGACGCTTGTGCGGCAATGTCTTACGCTCCACAATACGCGCTAATGCATGCTTCAAGGTAGTATCCTTACTTGCTTGCATACGATCATTGATTTCACTCAACAATTCATCTACATTCAATTGACTTAACTGGATTGAATCATCCGCTTTAGCATCGTCTTTCTTCTTGCTATCACTCTTAGTAGAAAGTGGTTGAGAAAGCTTACTTCCATCACGGTAGATTGCATTTGCTTTCAAACCTAATTCCCAACTCAATTGATAACATTCTTGGATATCTTCTTTCGTTGCTTCGTTAGGAAGGTTGATTGTTTTAGAAATCGCACCAGAAATGAACGGCTGCGTGCTACCCATCATACGGATATGACCGTGTTGGTGGATATAACGAGTACCTTTCATACCACACTTATTAGCGGTATCAAATACTGCATAATGTTCTTCTTTCAAGAAAGGAGCTCCTTCTAAGGTCATCGTTCCACAAACGTATTCGTTCGCAGCATCGATTTGATCTTGAGAGAATCCTAAAGCTTCTAACAAGTGGAAACTTGGATCGTTAGTTTGTTCAGGCTTGAATCCTAAACGCATCATTGATTCTTCTCCTAATGTCCATTTATTGATAGCGAAACCAATTTCGAATGCACTTGGTAATGCACGCTCGATATTTTCTAAGTCAGCCTTCGTAAATCCTTTGCTTAATAAAGCATCATGACTGATAGCTTTACAACCTGCCAAAGTACCATGTCCTTTAGCGTAGTTAACGATATCTTCTACTTGCTCTGCATCATAACCTAATGTTTTCAATGCACCAGGAACTGAATTGTTGATGATTTTGAAATAACCACCACCAGACAATTTCTTAAATTTCACCAAAGCGAAATCAGGTTCAACACCCGTTGTATCGCAATCCATCAACAAACCTATCGTTCCTGTTGGAGCGATAACAGTAGATTGTGCGTTACGATAGCCGTATTTCTCACCCATCATTAATGCCTCATCCCAAGCTTTGCAAGCTGAACTAATTAAATAATCAGGACAATATTTAGCACTGATACCTTGAGGTTTAATTTCTAAACCTTCATAGCTTTCTGAAGCATCATAAGCAGCAAAGCGGTGATTACGTATTACACGCAACATGTGTTCACGGTTCTCTTCATATTTAGCGAAAGGCCCTAAGTGCTGCGCCATTTCTGCTGAAGTGCGATACGAAATACCTGTCATGATCGCAGATAGTGCTCCACCGATATTACGCGCTTTATCGCTATCATAAGGAATACCAGAAACCATCAAAACAGAGCCAAGGTTAGCAAAACCTAAACCCAATGTGCGGTATTCATAACTCAATTGAGCTACTTCAGGTGACGGGAACTGTGCCATCAAAACTGAAATCTCCAATACGGTAGTCCATATACGAATCAAATGCTCATAACCCGGAACGTCGAATGTCAAACTATTTACATCAAACACTTTCATCAGGTTGATGGAAGCCAAGTTACACGCTGTATTATCCAAGAACATATACTCCGAACATGGATTCGACGCGTTAATGCGTCCACCCTCCGGACAAGTATGCCATTCGTTGATCGTAGTATCGTACTGTACACCAGGATCTGCACAAGCCCAAGCAGCATAAGAAATCTGATCCCACAATTTTGCAGCAGGAATTGTTTTCATTGCCTTACCTGTACTACGCGCCTTCAATTCCCATTCTCCGTTTGCAGCTAAAGCACGGAAGAATGAATTTGGAATACGTACTGAGTTGTTTGAGTTTTGACCACTCACTGTGCGATAAGCCTCTCCTTCGTAATCATTAGAATAGCCTGCAGCAATTAACGCAGCCACTTTCTTTTCCTCTTCTACTTTCCAATTAACGAATTCAACGATTTCAGGATGATCCATATCTAAGCACACCATCTTCGCTGCACGACGTGTTGTACCACCTGATTTAATAGCTCCTGCTGCGCGATCACCAATTTTCAAAAAGCTCATCAATCCACTAGATGTTCCACCACCACTCAATTTCTCACCCTCTCCACGAATTCCAGAGAAGTTCGTTCCTACACCTGAACCATATTTGAAGATACGTGCTTCACGTACCCAAAGATCCATGATACCACCCTCGTTTACCAAATCATCACTTACACTAAGGATGAAGCAAGCATGTGGCTGAGGACGTTCGTATGCCGATGTTGATTTCTTTAATTCTCCATCAACCGGATCGATATAATAATGTCCTTGCGGCTTACCTGTAATGCCATAGCTTTCATGCAAACCAGTATTGAACCATTGAGGTGAATTTGGTGCAGCATATTGACCTAACAATGAATAAGCCAATTCTTCATAGAAAATTTGCGCATCTTCTTCTGATGCAAAATAGCTGTAACGTTCACCCCACACTTTCCAGCAATTCGCCAAACGATGAACTACTTGCTTTACTGAACGCTCACTACCTAAAGTACCGTCAGCTTGCGGAACGCCTGCCTTACGGAAATATTTTTGTGCTAAGATATCTGTTGCTACTTGACTCCATTGCTTTGGAACCTCTACATCATGCATCTCGAATACAGCGTCACCAGCCGGGTTTTTAATAACTGAACTACGACGGTCGTATTCGAACATCTCGTAGGGCGTCATGCCATCTTTTGTGAAATAGCGCTTAAACTCTAAGCCGCTGGTTTTTGTGGTTTTGTTTTGTTTTTTCATCCGAATGCTTTTAAAGGTGTATGGTTTCTTTTATGGTTTGTCAGAGGTAGAACTTCCGTTACCGTCAGTCCTACTTTGACAGTTTTGTTTGTTGATGTTTGTTGTTGTTGTGTGATTCTGTGTTTGTCGACACATGTGAAAGAGAAAATCTAACTTCCTGCGCAATTTCATTGGCTACTTTCATAACGCACCTTCTTTCCCTCCGACGCAACAAATATATAGGTGAAAGTAGGGTCTGACACCACCCCACCTCTTTATATTTTCTCACATAGTGTTGAAAAGAATTGAATTGTGGATAAAGGCTCTAGAATTTGCCATAAAAACCTCTAAACCCTTTATTGTAGGGATTTTTTCATTTGGAAAATGTTGAAAAAAACACCCTGTAAAAACTTGTTTCGCCGAAAAAATTATACAAGTAAATCTACGTAGATGGCCTTTTTGTTTAATGAGTTTTTAAAAACTAAACCCAAAAAACTAAACCTATTCCCAAAATATATAATACCAAATACTGTAAAAAACATTCGAAACTCTTGGCTTGAAATGAGTAATTTTAGAAACTAAATTTTGAGCGATGTTACAATCAATGACAGGTTACGGAAGAGCGACAGGAACTTATTCAACTATCTCTATAGTAGTGGAACTAAAAGCTGTTAACAGCAAAAGTATTGAAATCAATCCACGCACCCCTTCTATCTATAATGAGAAAGAACATGAACTCCGTAAGCGTATTACCGCTCGATTAGAACGTGGTACCATCACACTTACTATACAACGTCAAGATACCGGAAATACCGCTACCGCCATCAATCTAGACGCCCTCAGCAACTATATGAATACCTTGGCTCCCCTAGCGCAAGAATACCAACAAGATCAATCTCAATTGATGGTACAATTGCTTCGTTTGCCAGATGTGATGCAATCAAGCAATACTGCTGTCTCCGAAGAAGAACTACAACTATTGTTTCAACTTCTAGATCAAGCGATCGAACAGCTCATCAACTTCCGAAAACAAGAAGGTGCTTCCTTAGCTAAAGATCTTACCAATTCAGTAGATAACATCGCTGCAAAGCTAGAAGAGGTGGCCCTTTTAGCCCCAAAGAGAAACGAAAAAATCAGAGAGCAATTGTTAAAAAAAGCAAACGAATGGATCGAAGCTGCAAAGTTAGATACCAACCGTTTTGAACAAGAGCTTATCTACTACATGGAACGATTGGATATCAATGAAGAAATTGTTCGTCTTCGCAACCATATTCTTTATTTCAATCAACAAATCCTCGATACCAACGCACTTGCAAAGGGTAAAACACTAAATTTTATTTCTCAGGAAATGGGACGTGAAATCAATACCATTGGATCAAAATCAAATGATTCTGAAATGCAAAAGCTAGTGGTTAAAATGAAGGATGAATTAGAAAAAATAAAGGAACAAACCATGAACGCTGTTTAGGAGCTCAAACTACTACTGTATTACATAATACATTTCATTACGTAAACCTTTATCCTGTAAACGTTGTATTGCAATTCTACTGCGCTCACTCCGTTTACAGTAAAATACGAGTCGATTTGCTGCTGTCAAACTAGATATTTCCCTAACAAGTTCGCCTAGTGGAATATTGATACCGCCCTTATTATACTCAGCATGCTCCCACTCCTCTCTTACATCAATTAATGTGAATGGGACTGCTTGCGTCTCCCATTCCAATAAAGTATCCCAGCTTACCCCAACCAAATCTGTTCCACTCGGTATTGAAACACTTTCATGGTTATCAACTTCCTCTCCCGCAACACGTCGATATTTCACTATGCGCTGTTCATTCGTGTGAACATTATAAAGCAATAATTTATTAGCTAAAACTGTCTCCTCACGTGTGAGTACTTTGATCACCTCATTTGCCTGCAATAATCCAAGTACACCCACAGCAGTAGACAATACACCGTCGGTCGAACAATTTGGCGCATCCATATCAACTTCGGGAAATAAACAACGATAAGTGCCAGAACGCATGCCATTACCAAAGTCGTAATTATAAACACTCAACTGACCCTCGTATTGTTGTATCCCCGCACTCACTAAGGCTTTGCCGCTCTTTACACAATAATCATTCACCAAATAACGCGTCGCAAAATTGTCGGAAGTATCCACGATCAAATCAAAGCTAGGGAACATATCTTTTGCTAAATTCTCATCTAACCACGCATCCATTGTTTCCAAATGACAAAAACTCGTATTCAGCCGTTCCTTCAAAATATCCACTTTCTTTACTCCAATATCTGACGAATGATATAATACTTGTCGATGTAAATTACTCGCAGACACAGTATCACCATCGATTACGGTGATTTTTCCAACGCCTGCTGCCGCAAGATACTGAAGAACAGGACATCCTAAGCCTCCAGCACCAATTACCAAAACACTTGCCTGACGAAGCATGTTTTGCTTTTGCTCGCCAAATCCGTTTAATTGAGAATGCCTCGCGAAATAAATCTTCTCGTCCATGTTAACGCACTGTTATTCTTTATCTGACAAAGGTAATATTCCTAATTTGTGGATATCATTTTAAGAGAAAAAGAAGTTTTCCCCTTAACTTGTACTTAGAAATCTTTGGGATGACAGACGACTTTTCAGACGACAAACAAAAAGAAACGGAAATCAAAGCTGCGATTGAGCGCTATGAAGAAATGCTACGCCGTAACAAGCGTTATTTCTTCGACCAAGAATTATTGGTCCAAATCATCGAGCATTATGATTTAGCGGACGAAGGCGATAAAGCGATGGAAGTCGTTGATTACGCCCTCGAACTCTATCCTTTTTCTGCTGAATTGTTAATGAAAAAAGCACAACTACTTACCGACCTTGGTAAATATAATGCAGCATTAAAGCTTTTAGAAAAAGCGGCCTCCCTTGCGCCTACCGATACAAATATCCGTTTATTAAGAAGTGATGTTTTGATGTTGCAAAACAAATATCAAGACGCCGTTAATGAACTCAAAGAAGGTTTGCCTTACGTAGCAGAAGATGCCGACAATTACTACATGGAAATTGCTGACATTTATTTCGAATGGGAACATACCCAAGAAGCATTTGAATATTTAAAAAAGGCAATTGAAATAAATCCCAATAACGAATTTGCACTTAATAGACTTTGGTATTTAGTGGATGTAACTGGAAACTTTGAAGAAAGTATTGAGTTTCACAAAGCACTTTTAGCAGAGCATCCATTTAATTACAGTGCATGGATGAATCTTTCACAAGCTTATTGTGGTGTTAATCTGTATGAAAAGGCCTTAGACTGTTGCGAATATGCACTTGCCATCAACGATGGAATCGATACAGCCTATAGAGATGCCGGCGAAATACTCATTCTTTTAAAACGTTTTCAAGAAGCACTCGACTATCTTTTAAAAGTTCAAAATCTTCATATTCCAGATCCGTATTTGTATTATAATATTGGATTTTGTTACGAGAAGCTGAAAGACATTAATAAGGCGAAGGGGTTCTATTTGCGTAGCACGCAAATCAATAAAAATTTCGCAGAAGGATACTTGCAAATTGGAGAACTTTATGCCAAAACAAAAGAATGGCAGAAATCAATCCCCTACTATCGTTCAGCAGTAAAAATTAATGAAGATTATCTTCCTTATAAAGCTAAGCTTGCGAAGGCACTTTTAAAAGCTGAACAATTCGGCGAAGCACAACGTCTTTATTTAGAACTATTGACACATCAAACCAAAAAGAAAAATTGGTGGATTGGATTGATCTCAGCATGCCTACATCAAAACCAAATGCAAGAAGCATCCGACGCCGTGGAAATGGCTCGTCAAGCAATGGGGCATTTACCAGAATGGCGTTGGGCAACTGCTTTGATTCAGTATATGGACAATCAACCTAAAGCAGCTGAATTGGAAATGGGCATTGCCTATAGCGAACAAGCTAGCTCTATGAAAGTACTCTGGGAATTCCTTCCTGAAGCCAAAGAGGACAAAGCCTTAAAATTATTATTAAAAAAAATAAAATCTGATACTATCGATTAAGCAATCGAAATCAGTTTCTTTCATCACGTCCCCAATTCAATTTCTGACGCATCGTTTGTAGAAAATGCGTCTCATGCAACCGTACCAAGTTAATAGTGTGAGCAGCCTTACGAACAGCCAATGGCACTTGCATAGCCACCGTTGCAACACGCGCATCCAAGGTGCAAAGGATTTGATCATTACGTCCTTCAACCTCAAAAGAAATAATGGAATTTCCAGGAACAACTATCGGACGAATATTCAAGTTGTGAGGTGCAATTGGAGTTATAACGAAATCATCTGATGTAGGAACAAGTATTGGTCCGCCACAACTTAAATTGTATGCCGTACTACCCGTCGGAGTACAGACAATAAGCCCATCTGCCCAATAGGAGGCCAATAATTCACCATTCAAGAATGTGTGAATCGTAATCATAGACGAGGCGTCCTTCTTATGAATCGTGAATTCGTTTAATGCAAATGACTGATCCCCAAAATAAGTTTGATCGGAGTCGAATTCAAGTAAGGCTCGCTTATCCAAACTATATTGCCCATTCAATACTTCCGTCAAGGCCTGTTCCAAATCTTCACGTTGTACGCCTGCTAAAAAGCCTAATCGACCTGCATTAATGCCTAAGACAGGAATGGATGTATCACGAACTAAAGCCAGTGTATCCAACAAAGTACCATCGCCTCCAAGGCTAAATAATAAATCTACCTGCGAATCTAATAAGTCGAGATTTGAATGATAGGAATTAACGCTTGCAACATCAATCGATGCATTTTGTAAGGCATGTAGAAATTGATCATAAACGTATAGCTCGACTTGCTTTCCATTTAAAAAATGAAACAAGCGCTGATAGAACGATTTGTCCGTATCCTTCACCAATCTTCCATACAATGCTATACGCATAACTATTATTTTACCAATTGCATTAAATATTCACCATAGCCACTCTTCACCAAAGGCTTTGCAATTTCAATAAGCTGTTCCTTTGAAATAAACCCTTTGCGATAGGCTATTTCCTCAATACAACCCACTTTTAATCCTTGACGCTGCTCGATTACTTGCACAAACTGAGAAGCTTGCATTAAGGAATCAAAGGTGCCTGTATCTAACCAGGCTGTGCCACGATTAAGGATCGCGACTTTCAGCTTGCCTCTGCGCAAATACTCCTTGTTAACATCTGTAATTTCGTATTCTCCGCGCGGTGAAGGTTCTAATTTTTCAGCAATTTCCACGACATCGTTATCATAGAAATACAAACCCGGAACTGCATAATTTGATTTAGGGTGTGCCGGTTTCTCTTCAATGCTTAACACGTTATTATTCGCGTCAAAATCAACCACACCATAACGCTCAGGATCAGATACATGATATGCGAATACATAACCACCTTCTGGATTATTACAGCTTTCTAATAACTGTCCAAGTCCGGCACCATAGAAAATATTATCCCCCAAAACTAGAGCCACTTTATCATTACCGATAAATGCCTTACCGATTACAAAAGCTTGTGCGAGCCCGTTAGGTACAGCTTGCTCAGCATATTCAAATCGACAACCTAATTGCTTTCCATCTCCTAACAATCGACGAAAATGAGGTAAATCATGTGGAGTAGATATTATTAAAATCTCTTTAATACCCGCCATCATCAAGACACTAAGCGGATAATAAATCATTGGCTTATCATAGATAGGCATGATTTGTTTTGAAATCGCGTAGGTAATTGGATGTAAACGTGTACCGGAGCCGCCGGCAAGGATAATTCCTTTCATGAAGGATAGTTTAATTTGAGGATTATTACAAATGTAACCAAGTTGCTTGTCATATGCAACCATTGACAAATTGTAGAATAATTTGGCACTCCCCAAAAAGGGTGCTACTTTTGACAAATGAGATTAAAGGTATTATTGAATTTGCTGCTTTGCATCAGTATTGTTGCGATACTTAATTCCTGTGAAGAGTCCTTTACACCGCGTCCAAAAGCGTATCCCAAGGTACATTACCCCGAAAGACACTTTATAGCAATGAAGAATAGTTTGCCCTATACATTTGAGTATAATTCGGCGGCTATCATTGTTCCTGATACCAACTTCTTCGGCGAAAAACCCGAAAACCCCTATTGGATAAATGTCTTTTACCCAGAATTGAACGCCGTAATTCATATTAGCTATAAAGAAATCAATGCCAAAAACACCTTCAATTCATTATTAGAAGATGCTTTCATGCTCTCGTTCAAACACACTGTTAAGGCAGAAACAATCGATAAAGCAAATCTTCACCCTACTCCATCAATCGGCGGACAACTTTTTAAAGTAAGTGGAGATGCCGCAAGCGCCTACCAATTCTTTTTAACCGACAGTAGCAAACACTTCATACGTGGCGCACTCTATTTTAATTGTGAACCCAACGCAGATTCCTTAGCTCCTGTTACACAATACATTTACGAAGACCTTACTAAAATGTTGAAATCGTTTCGATTTAAGTAAGCCATACTTGGTTTAGTACCGAATCGCTAAATACTTCTCCTCCATACTGCGCATTTCTTTTTCTTGCGCTTTAGTTTTATCCTTGTACCCACAAAGATGTAAAATGCCGTGTACCAAAACACGATCCAATTCGTCATTGAATGAAACGCCCACTTGCAAAGCATTCTCCACTACCCGATCAATACTGATATAAATCTCGCCTCCGTCAGGCACGCCCGGTATTTCCATTGGGAAAGTGATTATATCGGTATAATAATCATGATTCAAAAAATCTTTATTGATTTTGAGAATATTTGCATCATTTGTGAAAATAAAATTCAAAGTCCCTAACTTTCTTTGTTCTCGCTTCAAAACTTTAGTTAGCCATGCGATGCGATCCGCTTTCTGCTTAAAAACAAATTTAACCTCATGCTTAAAAAAGAAAAATTCCATGACTAATTTTATTTAGAATTGCGTAGATAAAACAAATTACGTCATTTTCAGCCACATTAAAAATTCAAAAAATGCTTATAACCGATCAAACTAAACAAGAACTAGAAGCTCAATTTCAGAAAGAATATCTAAAATTAAATACGCAACAAAAAAAAGCCGTTGACACCATTGAAGGTCCTGTATTGGTTATTGCCGGACCAGGCACAGGTAAAACGCAAATTTTAGCAGCACGTATTGCAAAAATACTTTCAGCAGGTGTCGACGTACAAGCGCAAAATATCCTCTGCTTAACCTATACCGACGCAGGTGCCATTGCCATGCGTAAACGCCTGGCTTCGTTTATCGGCGCAGCCGCACACAAGGTTAATATTTATACCTTCCACGCCTTCTGCAATGAAGTAATTCAGCATCACCCTGAATATTTTACGAAGCGGGAATCAGAGCCAGTATCAGACTTAGAAACCGCACTTTTCTATCAAGAACTTTTAGATAATTTACCTGAAGGACATATACTTCGTAAACTGCGTGGCGATTTTTATTCGGAAGTACGCAAATTGAAATCCCTTTTTGCATTGATGAAAAAGGAGGATCTAAGCATTGACAAACTACAAACGTATATTCAAGAGTATGTGATTAATCTTCCCCATACAGACGGCTTTTTCTACAAGAAAAAATATAAAGAGTTTGCTGCCGGAGATCCAAAGCAAAAACTCATTGATGCTGAAATAGAAAAAATGAAAATGCTAAGCGCTGCAGTGGAACTATTCCCTACGTTCCAAGCCATCATGCTTCGTGAAAACCGTTACGACTTCGACGACATGATTCTATGGGTCATAAAAGCATTAAAAGAAAATGAAATATTGCGCCTAGAATATCAAGAAC
The DNA here is from genome assembly GCA_947452995.1 of Chitinophagales bacterium. GTDB lineage: Bacteria > Bacteroidota > Bacteroidia > Chitinophagales > CAIODY01 > JAHEYX01. The sequence continues at coordinate 93,307 of CANGEV010000008.1, read as the reverse complement.
GTTTTCAATATATTCTTGTCGATGAATTCCAAGATACAAGTGGTTCACAAAAGGAAATACTTGACATGCTAACCGACTATTGGGGCGAAGACGCCAATTTATTTGTGGTTGGTGACGATGACCAAAGTATCTATGAATTCCAAGGTGCTCGACTAAGTAATATCGTTGAATTATATCAACGCTATGAAAATAAAATTGAAGTAATCGTCCTGAAAGAAAACTATCGCTCCACACAACTTATTCTAGATGCGTCCAAAGAGTTAATTAATAATAACCGCGATCGTCTTATTCATCAAATCAAAAAATTTGAGCTAGATAAAAACCTCATTGCTGCAAACACTTCCATCAATACACCCGACGCACCCAATGTTGTGGTGAAGGAATATTATAATGTGTACCATGAAGAAGCCGATATCGCACTTCAAATTGAAGCCCTTCGTGACAAAGGAGTTGCACTCAATGAAATTGCTGTTCTCTATGCAAAACACAAACAAGCAGCAAATATCATTCGACTGTTTGAAAAAAGAGGACTACCATTTCAAGTTAGAAAATCAATTAATCTACTCGACCTACCACTAGTGGAGTTTTGTATTTCGCTTCTGCAATACATCCACATGGAGGGAAAAAAACCATTTAGTGCAGAACCACAACTCTATAGACTATTACATCACCCAGCGCTTGGAATCAAACCGCAAGATATTGCGGTAATAAGTCTACATATAGCAGGCGAACCGCGCGACAAAAAAACGCCTTGGCGTATGCTATTAGACAATGGCCTACTTCTTTCGCAAATGCCATTACAAAACCCCAAAGCGATTCAACAACTTACTAATAATTTAAATAGCTGGCTTGTCAATGCTTCTAACTTAAACTTGGCAATGCTATTTGAAAATATCTTATATGAAAGTGGTTTGGTCAACTTCGTACTGAATTCCAAAGATCGTATTTGGGATTTGCAGGTGATCAATTCATTCTTCAACTTTATGAAGGAAGAATGTGCGAAACGTCCTAAAATGCGCCTCGCGGAATTTATTACGATGCTGGAAGATATGCGTAAAGAAAAAATTGAAGTCCCAATCACCAAAGTCGTTGCACAAGAAAATGGTGTTAACTTCATTACAGCACACTCTTCGAAAGGCTTAGAATTCGAATACGTATTTATTATCGGCTGCACCAAAGATTATTGGGAAAACAAAAAAGGTCCTAACTCATCCTATAAAATTCCAGTACCCGCTGCAATCACCGATAGCCCAGAAGCTGCTGCCGAAGCTGCAAATGAAGCAAACGGCTCCGCACAAGCAAAAGATGAAAAGAAAATTGATGAGGCGACGAGAAGACTGTTTTATGTTGCCATGACAAGAGCGAAACATAGATTACAAGTATCCTATAGTGCGAAAAATGAAAAAGCAAAAGAACAAGGTGTTTCTTCCTTTGTTACTGAAATTCTAACAAAATCCGACTTCGAGAAAACATCCCTAAGCGAAGACGAAATTATGCAAAGCATAGAATGGTCGCTTACTCCCGACCAACCTGTTGATCTGGAATTAGTAAAACGTGAACACTTACAAGCTCGATTAAACTCATTCAAACTAAGTGTCTCTGCTCTTAATAAATATCTAGATTGTCCAGTTGCCTTTTACTACGAACGCTTATTGCTAGTACCTTCAGCACCAAGTGATACACTAGCATTCGGTTCTGCAGTACACTATGCCCTAGAATGGATGTTTAAAAACATGTATAAGAACCCAGGAAATACCTGGCCTACACTTGATCAGGTATTAGGCTACTTTGATAGTAATATGAATGGGCAATTGGAATGCTTCACCCAAAAACAGTTCCCACGAAGAATGGAACTAGGCCATAAAATTATTACAGACTACTATAATCATTATATCACTCTATTCACTAAAAATTCAGTGGTTGAAAAAAGCCTTGTGAATGTAAGTCTTGATGGTGTACCTCTCACCGGCAAACTTGATAAAATTGAATTTTTAGATGAGACCAAACACACTTGCCGCGTAATAGATTACAAAACTGGAAAACCGAATGGCAGCTATTCAGGAAAAGATCGACTTGCCTTACCAGACGATGATAACCCATTAGGCGGTGAATACTGGCGCCAAATGGCCTTCTACAAAATCCTATTAGACAATTATCCATACGAGAAATGGTCGATGATAGAAGGTGTATTCCAATTCATTGAAAAAGATGAAAAGACTAATCAATTTGTAAACCATAGCGTCGTCCTTCGTGATGAAGATGTCAATAAGCTTAAACAAGTTATTAAAGAAAGTTATACCAAAATTATGAATATGGAATTCAACAATGGCTGTAATAAGCCGGAATGCGCATGGTGTAACTTTGTTAAAGACAATCAACTTATACGTACTGCAAAGACAGTTGAAGCCGAAGAAGATGCAAGCAATTAAAAATTTGTACCTTTGCACCTCAAAATTTCAAGAAAATGAATACCGTAGCTAATCATTCTTTTGCCGGACAACGTGCAATCGTTCGCGTTGATTTCAACGTTCCTTTGAATGCTGAATTCAAAATTACTGACGATAATCGCATACGTGCTGCCTTACCTACTATCAACAAAATTTTATTGGATGGCGGTAGCGTAATTTTAATGAGCCACCTTGGTCGTCCCAAAGAAGGACCTGCTGATAAATATTCGCTCCGTCACCTAGTTGCACACCTGTCAGAACTTCTTGGTCGTCCGGTGAAATTTGTGACTGACTGTATCGGTGAAGAAGCACATGCTGCGGCAACAGCACTCCAAGCTGGTGAAGTATTACTTCTTGAAAATTTACGTTTCCACAAAGCAGAAGAAAAAGGCGATCCAGCATTTGCACAACAACTCGCTTCCCTAGCAGATATCTACGTGAACGACGCTTTCGGTACAGCTCACCGTGCACATGCTTCCACAACGATAATTGCACACTCATTCCCCGCCGATAAAAAAATGTTTGGCTTCCTAATGGCTGCCGAAGTTGCAAACGCTTATAAAGTGGCTAAAAACCCAGCACGTCCGTTCACAGCTATCGTCGGTGGCGCTAAAGTCAGTGATAAAATTTTAATCATCGAAAAGTTGATGGATAGCGTCGATGCGCTTATCATCGGCGGTGGCATGACCTATACTTTTCTTAAGGCGCAAGGAAAAACAATTGGACAGTCACTTTGTGAAGAAGATAAAATAGACATTGCCAAAGAACTGATGGCTAAAGCTGAAGCCAAAGGCGTGAAACTATTACTGCCAACCGATTCTGTGGTAGCTGAAAAATTCGCCGCAGATGCTGCACATCAAATAATAAGCAACGACCAATTACCAGAAATTGGAATGGGATTAGACATCGGACCAGCAAGTATCACCTTGTTCCGTGAACAACTCCTGCAGTCGAAAACAATTTTATGGAATGGCCCTATGGGTGTATTCGAAATGGAAGCTTTCGCTAACGGAACAAAAGCTGTTGCGCAAGCCGTGGCTGATGCTACTGCAAACGGTGCCTTCTCTCTAATTGGAGGTGGAGATTCAGCAGCAGCCGTTAATCAATTCGGCTTCGCAAGTCAAGTATCCTACGTTTCTACAGGAGGTGGCGCACTACTAGAATTCTTCGAAGGAAAAGTTCTTCCAGGCGTTGCCGCTATCGAAGGATAATCTAATTATTGCTTTTTCTTCAAACGATTCTTGAACACTTGTTCAAAGTGATCACGCTTCGGCTTAATTATGAATGCACAATAAGGCTGCGATCCATTCAAATTATAATAATTTTGATGATAATCCTCTGCCACGTAAAATGTAGGCAATGGACTCAATTCTGTTACAATAGGCTTTTCATAAGCCTTTGAAACATTCAATTTTTCAATAATTGACTTAGCTAATTGGTGTTCTTGCTCGTTGGCATAATAAATTACCGAACGATATTGCGTACCTACGTCATTCCCCTGACGATTTAATTGCGTTGGATCATGCGTAATGAAGAATGCTTGAAGTAGATCCTCATAACTGATCTTTGTCGAATCGTAATAGATTTTACAAACTTCTGCATGCCCAGTTGAACCTGTACAAACTTCTTTATACGTAGGATTTTCAACATGCCCACCAGCATATCCAGAAATCACGGTATCTACCCCTTCCAATAATTGAAATTGCGTTTCAACACACCAAAAACAACCGGCCCCAAAAACAGCGGTAGACAAATGCGATAAATCATGAGCGTTCATAGTAGTTTGTTTAATTGATTTTGACTGTTCACTAACACATGAAATGCTAGCAAAAATAATTACGACAAATGTAAATAGGAATATCCATTTCATATACTAAGTTAAACATCTTACTGATGAATAAGTTCAGACAATCACTTAAATTAGCAATATGCTTTTACCTTGGCTATATATCAAAAAAACAAAAAAGAAAGGACGTGGCGTTTTCACACGTGAAGCAATTAGTGAAGGTTCGATTATAGAGATCGCACCAGTAATTGTTTTACCAAAAGATGAACGTGCGTGGATTGACAAATCCTTACTTTACAATTACTATTTTCTGTGGGGTGCAAATAATGAAGAAACCGCCCTCGCGTTAGGCTATGGTTCGATGTATAACCACTCTACATCTCCTAATGTAGCGTACCAAATGGATTTTAAGGCAGAAACAATCACTTATATTGCATGGTGCGATATAGCTGCCGGCGACGAACTTTGTATCAATTATAACGGCGATGAAGATTCACAAGAGAAAGTGTGGTTCGAAATTTAATCGATACTCATTATCATGCCATCTACTCGCTTCACCTTACAATACGGCTTGCGAATATCATGGAAAAATAAACAAGTCCACCCCTCCTCAATTGCGCGATTTGTAAACAATTCCCTCAGTTCTGCCGAACGCTTACCATCATAATCATACTTCGCTACAAACTTACGTTGCATCTGCGAAAACTGAGGTACAACATCTCCTCCAAAAAAATAGTTGTCCCGCCCAGCTCGAATTAAAAACGTTTGATGTGTGGGTGTATGTCCACCACAGATACTTGCTTCAATAAAATTATCAATGATTGTTTCCCCATTTAAAATTACATGTTTCGACTTCATCCGCATCGCCTCCAAACGTTCAATAGGATAGGACGGACCACCCTTCGAAAACGCATAATCCCATTCTGTTGATTGCCAATAATACATCGCATTGGGAAATGAAGGCACCCAGGTCCAACGACCATTTTCAATCACTTGATGAACAACTCCACCTGCATGATCTAAATGCAAATGAGATAACAATACTTTTGTAATATCCGTCGGCTGCAAACCATAGCGCTCTAACAAATGATAAATATGCAAACGACCATCGCCTAGCGAGAGTCCTAAGCCTGGATCTATTACAATCTTATCCGTTTCAGTGACTACCAGGAATGGTTGAATTTCGACCAATAATGAAGCAGGGCGATCACGAATATTATCTGTCGCTACATTAAATGGCACAAAAATATGATCTCCAGCAATTGTATAGGTTCCTTCACTTAAAGGATAAACACCATTTTCCATCTTACTGCGAAATTAATAAATCATTCAAATCTGTAGCAGATTGTATTCCCATTGCAACGCCCATTCCATTACAGCGCGCCGCGATAAAAACCCCATTACCAAGATTATCAATTTTAGGAAGTAAATTTTCTTTGCCCATTGCCATGATACCACTCCATCGCATATCAATACTATAATCCATTTGAGGCCGTATCACGCGCGACATAAACTCATCTAGAATATTTTGAATATTATCTGTTATAATTATTTCATCACTATGCTCCTCTTCAAACGCCTTATTCCTTGCACCTCCGAACAAAATTCTATTGCCTACATTTCGAAAATAATAATACCCTTCGTCATAATGAAAGGTGCCCTTCCAGTCTAATTTCGCAATAGGATTTGTAATTAGCACTTGCGCTCGAGCAGGGATTATATCCATTTCACCCACTAGTTTAGATGCAAACGCATTTGTACAAACAGCTACTCGCTCGGCCTTCATAAGCAATGCATCATTCCCATGCCAGCCACTAGTTTGCAAATGAACCATCCCTCCTATACTTTCTAAAAAATCCACATTCACACCCGTATGAATCACGACACCTTCCTGCACACATTTTTGCAACAATACTTGCATCAATGCACCACTATTAATTTGCCCTTCAAGTTTATTATAAATTAAATGCTCCACCCCTCCAAAACCAAATCTCGAAAGCTGCTCATCCGCTAGGCAATAGACATTTTGTATTCCTGTTATTTTATGCAATGCATCATTAAAATGATCCAAGGATGCAATACTTTTTTGATACCGACTAGAAATAGTTGAGTCGAACAATTCAAACCCTCCATTATTTTCGAATGAAATGGCTTGATCGCCATGCTCTTGCCTAAGTCGTAATAAGCCTCTCCAACGACGTTCTACCACATCCCACAATTCAGTCTCCCTTACCTCATTCAGTTCTGCCAATAACTCTGAAGGACTACCAAAGCACGCAAAACCAGCATTACGCGTGCTTGCACCATATGGCAAATTGCTACGCTCCAATACTAACACGGATTTACCTGGATGAGTACGCTTGTAAAACAAAGCTGTATGCAAACCTACAATACCCGCCCCTATTATTATCAGGTCGGCTGGCCGCTGCAATATTTCCCGTTCCCAAAATGAAATCATGACATGAAGTTAAAAAGAACATGAAATTAATTAGTGTAAATATCAATCAACAGATAATAAATTATCCATGAACAGCGTTCTTATTATACACAAAAGGCGCAGGAATTAATTCCTGCGCCTTTTATCTGAAAACATTTATATGAACTACTTCTTTTTATTCTGATAGGCAGTTAAAATATCTTTTGCCTTTTTGTTCTCAGTATCAAGCGCTAATAACTTTTCAAAATAAGTAGTGGCAGTAGGAATATCATCTTTTTGATATGCATAAGATCCTAAATAATCATACGCTGTAATGATATCCTTTTTATTCTTAGTATCGTCCAATTTCACTACTTCCAAATACTTCTCGAAATACGGCTTCGCTAAGGTAGCTGTCGTATCCATTTGCATGATAGCCTTAGCACGACCTAAATATCCAGTAGGTGATTTAGGTGCTTGTTCGATGATGATTGCATTCATTGAATCAGCCATCTTATAATTACCACTATAATAATAACTACGCGCACCGATGAACGTAACATTTACATCAGGCTTATACCCGGCCGACAATTTCATTTCTAAAAATTTAGCAGCTGCCTCATACTTTCTCAACTTATAATATGCAGTCATAATTTCCTTTACAAAATCAACAGAATTATCTGCTATCATCGCTTTTTCCATCATCACAATCGCTAATGAATCCTTTCCTGCCTTATTTAATGATTTAGCAAAAGTGCTATAATCAGAAGCTAAAATTTTTTCTTGAGGCACAATACCAAAGAAGCGACCAAACGCAAGCTCTGCATCAGCAGGCTTATCCAATTCTGCATATGAACAGGCAAGAATACGATTCAATACAACATCAGTCTGGTCAGAAGCAAGCAACTTATTAACCTCGGTGATAGCAACATCATAATATTTTGCTTTATATAAATAAGCGACATAACGTTTGCGGGCTTCCATTGTCTGATCAGCATACTTGTTATACTCATCTAATTCAGCTTTTGCCTTCTCAAATTTATTAGACTTAAAATACAAGTCAGCCATATTACGATGTGCCGGCGGATAGGTTGGATCGATAGCAATTGCACGCGCAAGATTATTATAAGATGAGTCTGGAACACGCGCATCTAACCACATTTTACCCATCTTAGTTAAAACACTTTTTGAAGAACGATTAATACGCAATGATTGCTCATAGTTATTCATCGCATCACCACTTTCCATTTTTTTATCCGCAACATCACCTAGTGCTTCAAACACTTTAGCCATTGCCGGAGAATTTGGTTTTGCAACTGCTTGTGCTTTACCTAAGATGTCCATTGCTGCATTAGGATCAGAATTTTTATCTGCACTGATATAAGCATAAGCAACCAAAATTTTTATTTCAGTTTCTTTGCCACTTACCAAATCCAATGCTTTATCGAAATTTAATTTAGCATCCTCCTTACGGCCGTCACGTAAATTACATTTACCTAATCCTACATACGCATGAGCATCCTTTGGTGCAATGGTAATTGCTTGAGAATAAGCGATACGAGCCGAATCAAAACGTTCATCTGCAAACAAGGATTCACCATACCAAAACCAATTTGTTGCATTTGGTTCAGCGTTCGTTACAAGGGCATGAAACACAGAACGTGCACTCGCATAATTACCATTCTCATAAGCCTTCATACCCGCTTCTAAGGATTGCGCATTTACAGCAACAACGCTTATTATTATTAAAGAAGCTATTAATGAAACTCGATTTACAATTTTGGAAAACATATACTTAAAATTAATAGTTAGTATTTTTAGAAACTTTTAAAATTCGAACGGGAGCATTAGCTGGAACTAAACCACTTTTTAAAATAATCCGTTGCCCACGATCGCTTGATAAGAATGATACAAATCCTGTACCAAGTCCTGAATAAGGCTCGCGATTAATGGAATATATTCTCCGCGAAAAAGGATACATCTTTAAAGCTATATAAGCTTGATATGGTTGCGGATAATCAACCCCCTCTTCCTTACGAAGTGTAGAAAGACCAGCTACACGTATTTTGTCACTGAAATGAATGGTACTACTATCATTAACTTCCTTACACCAATTAACACCGATAATTCCAATAGAACCTGGTGTCTTCATCACATATTGAATCACCTCCTGATTCGACTTAGCCGCAAAAACCTGTTTGGATAGTGGCGCCCCTTTCAAAATCGAATCCTGTATGTAGCGAACATTCGAACTTTGCGCATGGTCAAATACAACTGTAATGGCACCGGAATTATTACTAGTAGAAACTTGATTCCAGTTAGCCACTTTCGCTCCTAAGATTTCTTTCAACACATTTATGCTAAAGGTAGAATCTGGATTTTTCTTGTTAAGAATGAGTGCTACTGCATCCGTTGCAATATGTGCCGTAGCTGGATAATATTTAATCTTATGCAAATAATCTTCCTCTTGAGCTGTTAACATTCGAGGTGTGATAATTACTTTGGCAGAATCGTTCAACAAGGCTTTAATACACTCCGCTTCTGGAGCATAAACCACCTTTATATGTGCATCCTTATAAAGTGCTTCAAACACGAATATTTCAGAATCCATAATCGGCTTAAACGTTTCATCTACATAAATTGTAACAGTGCCCGAGGTAGGAGTATCACTATGATGACTCACAGAAGTATCATTCGTTGAGCATGACGATACAACCATCACAATGGCAACCAAAACAGCAATAAACCTAGATACCCACATATTAATTTTTTACGATCTGACAACCTCAAACTTTGGCAATTAAGCCTCGTCCTCACCTTTCTTGTTTTTGCTATACATAACATAACCACGCCAAATACGAAAAGCGCCATACAAGGTAACTGCGCCACCAAAAATAAGTGCCTTTGTTTTATCCTCTAACATCCTTTGTGCATAAATCAAACAAAACACACCAGCGCCTAACATAACGACGCCCATTGCAATACTATAGATAGAAAAAAACTTCGGTGACATGTTATTTTTTTAAGTTTATAAAGTTACAAATAATCCCTTAACTGAATACCTACTTTAACGATGAAAAGATCTTAATTTTTCCATAAAAAACCCTTCCCACCAGAGGTGAGAAGGGCAAAAAAAAAATAAAAAAAAGAAAAAAATTAATTCTGCAATTCTTTGGCTTCAAGACTAAGTGTGGCGTGCGGGACTGCAAGCAAACGTTCTTTTGCGATTAACTTGCCAGTTACACGACAAATACCATAAGTCTTGTTTTCAATGCGCATCAAGGCTTTTTCCAAATGCCCGATATACGTACCTAAACGTGTTGCCATTTGATTCAAATATTCGCGCTCTAGAGTACCTGCGCCATCTTCCATTCCACCAAAACGATTTTCAGTATCGGCTGTACCGTTTTCATCTTCCTTGGTAATATTAGTCTGGATTTGCTTCAATTCTGCTCTAGCCTTTTCTAATTTATCTGAAATCAACGTTTTGAAATCCTTCAATTCTTGATCAGAATAACGAGTACGGGTAATATCAACAGTTGAACGTTTTATTGGCGTTGGGCCAACACGTTTGATAACAGGAAGTGTTAAAATTGGTATTGGTTCAGGCTTTTTCTCAACCGGACGAGCAAATGACTTAGAGGGTTGATTGTTTACTTTCACCGTTTTAGCTGGAGCTGCTTTCGGAGCTGGCTTGGTAGCTTTAACCGGTGCTGCTTTCGGAGCTGGCTTGGTAGCTTTAACCGGTGCTGCTTTCGGAGCTGGCTTGGTAGCTTTAACCGGTGCTGCTTTCGGAGCTGGCTTAGTAGCTTTAACTGGTGCTGCTTTCGGAGCTGGCTTAGTAGCTTTCTTTGGAGCTACTTTTGGAGCAGGCTTTGAAGCCTTCTTCGGAGCTGCTTTTGGAGCTGGCTTTGAAGCTTTCTTTGGAGCTACTTTCGGAGCTGGCTTTGAAGCCTTCTTAGGAGCTGCTTTTGGAGCTGGCTTTGAAGCCTTCTTTGGAGCTGCTTTTGGAGCTGGCTTTGAAGCTTTCTTCGGAGCTGCTTTTGGAGCTGGCTTTGAAGCTTTCTTTGCTACAGGCTTAACCGCCTTCTTAGGGGCCGGTTTGCTAACTGTTTTTTTAGCTGCTGGTTTTTTCGCCATGGCAAACTAATTTAAAGGTTGGACAATAATTTTTAGCGTTGTCTCATTAATATCAATCGCTTGGTCGGAAATTACTCCGTCGCTTAATGTGAGTTTGTCTGCTAAAATTTCGGCACAAATATAAGCGGAAAATTCATTTATTGCATTTTCCATTAAAGTATTTTGCGCTAAGGTAACATTTATGCGATCGGTCACCTTCAGGTCGATATCCTTTCTAATACGTTGGATTTGATTAATTAACTCGCGTGCAATACCTTCATTTTCAAGTGTTTGACTAATCGTAATATCCAAAGCAACGGTCAGACCACCCTTTGTTGCCACCTGCCATCCTGCCAAATCTTCAGCCAAAATTTCCACATCTTGCATAGAAATGTGGATTTCTTCTCCGTCAACTTGTATCGCCAACTGTCCGGAGCGTTCTAATGTATTGATTTCTTGCTGATTAAGTAAAGCTATAGCAGCAGCAGCCCCTTTCATCTTAGCCCCTAAACGTGCGCCTAAAGATTTGAAATTAGCCTTGATTTTCTTCTTAATAACTCCTGAATCTTCGGTAATAACTTTTAACTCCTTGACATTCAATTCACTAAGAATCAACGCCTCTACTTTCGTCAGCTGTTCCGTAAAATGTTCGCTCAAAGAAGGAACTAAGATTTGCTGCAAAGGTTGACGTACTTTTATATTCACCTTTTTTCGTAATGACAACACTAAAGAAGAAACATCTTGAGCCATTTGCATTCTTTCTTCCAATGCTTTATCTATTGACGAAAAATCGATGGAAGGGAAAGTTGTTAAGTGAACAGAGTCGACCGCATTCAACTGGGTTGTTTGGTTGAGGTTACGATACAACCATTCTCCAAAAAATGGTGCTATAGGCGACATTAATCTGCTTATGGTTTCCAAACATTGATATAAAGTCTGATACGCTGCAATTTTATCAGCGGCATATTCCCCTTTCCAAAAACGGCGACGACACAAACGTACGTACCAGTTACTTAAGTGCTCATCAACAAAAGTTTGAATAGCACGTGCCGCTTTGGTAGGTTCATAATCTTCAAAAGCATCCTTTACCTCGCCCTTTAACGTATTTAATAGCGAAATAATCCAACGATCAATTTCAGGGCGCTCATGCAAAGCTATTTCCGCCTCCTTATAATTAAACCCATCCACATTTGCATACAGCGCAAAGAAACTATAGGTATTATATAAAGTGCCAAAAAACTTACGACGTGTTTCATCAACACCTGCTGGATCAAATTTCAAGTTGTCCCACGGATTTGCATTCTCTACCATATACCAACGCACAGAATCAGCACCATATTTTGGTAAAGTGGTAAAAGGATCCACCGCATTACCCAAACGCTTACTCATTTTATTGCCATCCTTATCCAAAACCAAACCATTGCTCACTACATTCTTATATGCAATGCCAGGATATTTTACCGGATCGATTTCATGCAACATCACCGCAATTGCATGTAAAGTATAAAACCAACCGCGTGTTTGATCGACACCCTCTGCAATGAAATCTGCAGGGTATTGTTGGGTAAAGGTAGTCTCGTTCTCGAACGGATAATGCCATTGTGCTAAAGGCATCGCACCACTATCAAACCAGACATCAATCAAATCCGCTTCACGTTTCATTGGTTCTCCCTTAGAAGAAAGAAGGATCACTTTATCTACAAATGGCTTATGTAAATCAATATCCAACAAACCATTTTCTTTCAAGACAAAATTATTCTCTGCGTTTAATCCTGCGACTTGTGCCTTTTTATATTCTTCCGTCAGCTGTTGCAAAGATCCAATGACCAATTCTTCACTTCCATCTTCAGTACGCCAAATAGGTAATGGAGTTCCCCAAAAACGTGAACGACTTAAATTCCAATCATTCGCATTTTCTAACCAATTCCCAAAACGTCCTGTTCCTGTTGCTTCAGGCTTCCAATTAATCGTTTTGTTTTTTGCCACCATACTCTCCTTCACCTTCGTAACTGCAATAAACCATGAATCTAAAGGATAATAAAGAACCGGCTTGTCGGTACGCCAACAATGCGGATAACTGTGCTCATAGTTTTCTTTCTTGAATAACTTTCCTTCCTCCTGCAACTTCAAAACAATACGTGTGTCTACACTCAAATAAGCCTTTAACTCTTTCACTTTGTTAGCAGCTTCTAAAACCTGCTTTTGTTGCTGAAAAGCAGCTTGCTTTTCTTCATCCGTCAGGTAGGCTTCTTTCACATATTCCTCCCCAAACAAATAAACACCATCTTGAATGCCTGCCAAAAATTTACCACGACGATCTACCATCGTTAATGCTCCTATCCCATTCTGCTTAGCAACACGAAAATCATCTGCACCAAAACTCGGCGCAATATGTACAATACCTGTTCCATCTTCTGTCGTTACGAAATCACCAGCAATCACACGCCATGCTTCTGATGCTCCTTCTAAACATTCCTTTTTATTCGCCTCAAATGACAAGAGTTGCTGATATTCCAAACCGACTAAATCAGCCCCTTTTAATTCTGCAATTAGCTTCCAAGGCACTACTTTATCGCCAGGCTTGTATGTTGCGAAGTCGACATTTTCACCTTCCGCCTTGAAATGCTTTGAAACTAAGGCCTTTGCGCATACCACTTTGCAAAGTTGAGCTGTGTAGACATTAATCGTTTCAATAACGACATATTCAATATTTGCTCCGACAGCTAAGGCTGTATTCGAAGGCAAAGTCCATGGGGTGGTTGTCCACGCTAAAATATGTACAGCGCCAGAGAATTTGGATAATAAAGGATGATTGGCTTGTGATGCTGACAGCAATTCAAACATAGCCACGGCGGTTGTATCCTTCACCTGCTTATAACATCCTGGTTGATTCAATTCATGCGAACTCAATCCTGTACCTGCTGCCGGTGAATAAGGCTGAATGGTTAAACCTTTATACAATAAATCTTTTTTGTAAAACTGTTGTAAGATCCACCAAAGCGACTCAATATAATTATTATCATACGTGACATACGGATCTTTCAAATCAACCCAATACCCCATCATACGTGTAAGTGCTTCCCACTTATCCTGATACTTCATGACCTCTTCCCTACACTTTTGATTGTACTCCTCTACAGAAATTTTCTTTCCAATATCCTCCTTCGTGATACCTAATGTTTTTTCAACACCAAGTTCCACAGGTAAGCCATGCGTATCCCAACCAGCTTTACGATTTACTTTAAACCCTTGCATGGTTTTATAACGACAAAATAAATCTTTAATCGTTCGACCCATCACGTGGTGAATCCCAGGAACACCATTCGCACTTGGAGGGCCCTCGTAAAAAACAAAAGAAGGTGAATCCGCACGTTCACGAATACTACGTTCGAATACTTTTGCAGTCTCCCAATAGGTATTTACCTCTGACTCAACTGCTGTAAAATCTAAAAACTTAAACTCGGGATATTTCACTGACATATTTATAGAATATAAGTCGCGAATATACTGAATTTAGGCCTATTTTTTTGGCTTAATATACAGATTGCGTAAGCTGCTATTCTTTGTCCGTTTTATACCAATAAATAGACATTATCATTGGTACTCCAACCATCATTCCAAGACAAACAAATATTAAGTACGGAAAATAAATTTCAGGCAATACGAGGATTAAAATAAATCCAATCAATCCAATCCCAGTCCATAATTTAGCCGCCAAACGATGTGTTTTTCGCCAATTACTTTCACTGTTTAATGTCCATGGCAAACGAATGCCGAAGGAATAAGATGGCGGAATATTGGCGATAAAATTTCCAAGTATAGTAAATAATAACATCATGCCTCCGATGACAATTTTACCCATTGAAAAATTGTAACCCGCTCCTATTAAAAAAGAAGCAGAAATAACAATCGAAAGAAACAAATGTATTGTAAATCGTATTTTGAAATAAACATCCGGTCCTAATTGATAGGTTTTTCGCTTAGGATCAAGAATAGGAGCAATTAATGTGATTCCCCAGACGAAAACACCAACACCTAAGGATAATGCTAGTGCACCCAATGGAGATGAATAATCATTTGGCTTGCCATCAGCACCCCAATGCGTTGGAATCTGCGCTGGCATTTTATCTCGCAAGATGAAATAGAATACTGCAGGTATTAAAATTAAAAGCAACAACATTGCTTCTTGCCATTTATTCGGGCTAAACTTAGGATTACTGTGTTCCATCATTTTATTTCTTATTCTTTTTCTTATCATTAATGCTAATCATCCACGCAAAGGCCTCTTGTAACACTGTAGTGTACAAGGCATAATAAACAAACTGTCCTTCTTTGTATCGACGTACTAAACCTGCCTGATGAAGTAATTCCAGATGATGTGAAATCGTCGGCTTCGAAAAAGAAAAACGATCCGCAATCTCGCCTGCAGAGAAATCACGCTCGCGTAATATCTCTAATATCTCACGACGAGTTGGATCACCCAAAGCCTTAAAAATTTGATTCATCCTTTCTATTAATTAGACACTTGTCTAAATACAAAGGTACACTATTTTTTAATCCAACAAATACTTTGCTTTTTATAATTTCGCACTATGGCCTTGAGAATTGCTAAAATCGCTTTACAAATCCTAAAATGGTTTATTATCCTAACCTTTGTTTGGGTAATCGCATTGCGGTGGATAAACCCACCATTCACCTTCTTAATGGCGCAACGTCAAGTCAGCCTTTGGTTTTCTGATGAACAAGATAAGTCGATCTATAAAGAATGGACAGATATAGAAGACATCTCAAAATACATGCCGATAGCCGTTATGTCGAGTGAAGATGATAACTTCTTAACACATCATGGCTTCGACTTCGACGCCATCAATCGTGCCGTTAAATATAATGAGACACATAAAAAAAAGATTGGCGCTAGTACCATTTCACAGCAAGTCGCAAAAAATGTTTTCCTCTTTCCCTCTAGAAACTTTATTCGCAAAGGATTTGAAGCGTACTTCACAGTACTTATTGAATTATTCTGGTCGAAGAAAAGAATCATGGAAGTTTATCTGAATGTGGTGGAGCAAAACGATAATCGTTTTGGTATTGAAGCCGCTTCTCGTCATTGTTTTCGTACGAGCGCAAAAAATTTAAACCGTTACCAATGCGCTCGTTTGGCAGCAGTATTACCTAACCCTAGACGATTTTCTGCTAAATATCCTTCTGGATATGTTCTCTTGCGTCAATCGCAAATCGCTCTATTAATCTCATATCACCCGCAATACATGTACGATGCGTTTAAATAAACTAATTCTCAGTTGGTCTTTATTATGTATTCCAATTATCTGCTATGCACAACCGCATCATAGCATAGCTCCCAAACCAAATAAAAAACCCCGCTTAGTGGTTGGCATTGTGGTGGATCAAATGAAATTCGATTATCTACAGCGCTTTCATAAACATTTCGGAAAAAATGGTTTCAATAGACTAATGCGTGAGGGAACGAATTGCGTAAACACCTTCTACAATTATATTCCTACCTATACTGCCCCTGGTCATGCATCCATATTTACAGGTACTACACCTGCTTTCCACGGTATCGCTGGTAATGATTGGTACGACTATCTTTTACATAAAGAAACCTACTGCGTAAACGACTCAACAGTACGCACCATTGGAAGTAGTACCAGTAGCGTCGGTCAAATGTCTCCTAAAAATCTTTTAGCTACAACTATCAGTGATGAACTTAAGCTAAGCAACAACCTACACTCCAAGGTCATTGGTATTGCGCTCAAAGATCGTGGTGCGATATTGCCTGCTGGTCATCTAGCTAATGCCGCTTATTGGTTCGATGGAACTACTGGTAATTGGATTTCAAGTACCTTCTATATGACGCGTTTGCCGGAATGGGTACAAGCCTTCAACAATCAACATTTCGCAGATAAATACGCACATACCGATTGGAATTTGAGCAAGCCCATTTCTGAATATGTGAACGCTAAACTTTGTCCAGATTCAAATACTTGGGAAAACAAATTCATCTTCGATAATAATTCCGCCTTTCCACATCATCTTAGTAGAAACGCCACTGTCGGTGCTGAAATAATTCGGGCAACACCCTTCGGAAATCACCTCACACGTCAACTTGCTATAGAAGCTCTAGAAAATGAGCAACTAGGAAAATCAAATCAAACTGATTTTTTAAGTATTAGTTTCTCTTCTACTGATTATGTCGGTCATTTATTCGGTCCATCAAGCCTAGAGGTAGAAGACACTTATATTCAACTCGATCAAGATATCGACAGTATTTTAACCTATCTGGATCAACATTTCGGAAAGGAAAATGTATTGGTATTTTTAACAGCCGACCACGGTGCGAGTGAGGTCCCTGGGTTCTTACAAGCACAAGGCTTACCTGGAGGAGTGATAAAAACCAAACCAATTATCGACTCTTTAAAAAACTATCTTCAACAAAAGCTAGGTAAAGGTGAATGGATTGTCAGTTATGAAAATCAGCAAATCTTTTTGAACAGAACTTTAATCGCAGAAAGAGGGCTTGAAGCCAGATTTGTAACTGCTACCATTTCCAGCTTCTTCGATAGTCATTTGTTCGAAGGCTTAGAACGTGTGGTCGATTTAAGAAATCAAGGTTTAGAAAACCTTCCTCAAGAACTACGTAATAAAATCAGTCTCGGAATATTTCCTAACCGCAGCGGGGATATTGTTATTGTCTACCGACCAAATTGGATTGAAAACATGGAAAAGGGGACTTCTCACGGTGCCGCTTACAGCTACGATACGCATGTTCCTCTGCTTTGGTGGGGAATGCATATTCCTTCCCGTATATATTTTGAACCAGTAAGCATTTGCGATATCGCTCCTACCCTTTCAACACAATTGCGCGTGCCTTTACCAAGTGCTGTTATAGGAAAACCGATAGTGTTTAGGCAAAGAATCAAACAAGGTGAGCGAAGTCATATAAGAAAGCGCCACAAATGATTATATTCGCAAAACAATTTAGTTCGTTTATACGTTAAATCTAAAACTCATTACCTATGTACGGTAACGCATATATGACGCCTGAAGAGGCAAAAGCAATGGCTGAACGCCCAGAAAACGAGGAATTATTGGCGGAATTTGAAGCACGCATTGATCGCGGAGAGAAAATCGAACCACATGATTGGATGCCTTCCGAATATCGCCGTCAATTAATCCGAATGATTGAACAACATGCACACAGTGAAGTGATTGGTGCATTACCAGAAGGAACATGGATTACCCGTGCTCCAAATTTCAAACGTAAGCTTGCTTTAATAGCCAAGGTACAAGATGAAATTGGTCACGCGCATCTACTTTATAATGCCGCAGAAACGCTTGGTAAAACACGTGAAGAAATGATTAACGACTTGCTAAGCGGTAAGTCAAAATACTCTAACGTATTTAATTATCCAGCCTTGACATGGTCGGACATCGCAGTAATTGGTTTCTTAATCGATGGCGCCGCAATCGTCAACCAAGTCATAAATTCAAAAGGTTCTTATGGCCCTTATTGTCGTGCACTCGACCGTATTTGTTACGAAGAATCTTTCCACTTGAAACAAGGTCATGACGCAATGGTTTACTTGGCCACAGGAACACCTGCGCAACGTGCCGAATTACAAGAAGCATTGAATCGTTGGTATCGTCCTATTATTCACTTCTTCGGGCCAAGTGATAAAGCATCTGTTCACTCTAATAAGCTAATGCGTTGGAAAATTAAGTTGGCGAGTAACGATGATATGCGTAATCAATTTCTAGATCAATACGTTCCAAAAATCAGAGAACTAGGGGTCGATTTTCCAGACCCGAATTTGAAGAAAAATGCCGAAGGTGTTTGGGAATTCAGTGATCCAAATTGGGATGAATTTTATGCAACTATCAATGGAAATGGCCCATGCAACGCAGAAAGATTAGCCGTTCGTCGCTGGGTGGAAGATCATGGTCGTTGGGTGCGTACAGCCCTAATGAACCCGCAACAAAAATATGTGATGCCACTTTCCTAAATTCACAGCGTAATTTAGGACTATGAAATTAATAAGCCCCGTATCCGTCAAGGACATCGCTGCGTTAACGAATGCTGAAATAATCGGAGATCCGAATGCGCAAGTAAGAGGTATCAATGAAATTCACAAAGTTGTGGAAGGAGATCTTACTTTCGTAGATCATCCCAAATATTACGAGAAGGCGTTACAGTCGGCAGCAAGCTTTGTTATTATTAATCAAAAAATGGACGCACCAGCTGGTAAAACATTGTTTTACCACGTCGATCCTTTCGAAGCTTATGTAAGCCTAGTTAAGCGTTTTCGTCCGTTTGAACCCGCAAATAAAAGTATAGCGGAATCTGCTATTATTGGCGAAGGCACGCATATTCAACCCAATGTTTTTATAGGAAACAACGTCAAAATCGGAAAAGGCTGTTTGATTCATGCAAATGTTTCTATTTACGATCATTGTGAAATCGGTGACTATGTTATCATTCAATCTGGCTGCGTAATAGGTGGAGACGCTTTCTATTTTAAAAAGAGAACAACTCCGCATACCTTTTATGACAAATTAGAATCCTGCGGAAGAGTAATTATTCAAGATTATGTCGAGCTAGGCGCATCGTGTACAATCGATAAAGGCGTATCCGGAGACACTATCATTGGTTGGGGCTCTAAACTAGATAACCAAGTACATGTTGGCCACGGTACAGTAATTGGCAAAAACTGCCTTATTGCAGCTCAAACAGGTATAGCAGGTAAAACTAAGTTAGAAGACAATGTGATTTTATGGGGACAGGTAGGTGTTAATAAAGACCTGGTAATTGGAGAAGGGGCTGTAGTACT
Source organism: Chitinophagales bacterium (assembly GCA_947452995.1). GTDB lineage: Bacteria > Bacteroidota > Bacteroidia > Chitinophagales > CAIODY01 > JAHEYX01. Next base: position 73,690 of record CANGEV010000008.1, on the reverse strand, counting down.
TGGCCAAAGTGGCGTAACAAAGAGCATTGAAGGTGGCAAGAGCTACTTCGGAACACCAGCTCAAGAGTCAAAAGCAAAACTAAAAGAAATGGCTATTTTAAAACGTTTTGCCGAGGGAAAACAATAGCTGAATACAAAAAATTGCATTTTCAAAAAATTACCTTATTTTTATTGATGTTATTTGTTTAACTTAGCCAACTACTTAGAATTTAGAAGATGAGAAAACTTTTATCCTTAATAGCCTTTTGCTTCGTTACGACACTGTCGTTAGCGCAGGATATTCACTTTTCTCAATTCTATGCGTCACCTATGACGCTTAACCCTTCACTTACAGGAAAGATAAGTGCAAAATACCGTATCGCCGGTAACTATCGTAGTCAGTGGGGATCTGTGAGCGTCCCTTTCACAACATTTTCAGGTAGCTTCGATTTACCCTTTCTGCACAAACAATTGAAGAAAAACTTTTTGGGTGCAGGCCTCGTTGTATTGAACGATAAATCAGGTACAGGTGCATTAACTAACCAAAGCGTTTATGTAAGCCTTGCTTACCATCAAAAAATGGACCGTCGCTATAATCCGCATCATTACCTTTCATTTGGTGTTCGTGGTGGTGTAGTTCAAAAAAGTGTGGATATCAATAAATTGGTTTTCGCTTCTTCATGGGACCCTATCTCAAAGCAATTTGGACCAATAAGCCTAGAAAAATTTTCTACCTCAGGAACTTTCACATATGCCGATTTTGATGCGGGCCTTTCTTGGTCTTCCTATTTCTCAGATATGTTTAGCGTTTGGGGAGGTATGACAATGCATCATATCTCGCAACCGAAAGAATCATTCCTGTTACTCTATAATTCTAATACGGTTTTAAATCGCCGATATACCCTAAACGCTGGCGCTAGAATCGGTGTGAATGAACGAATTTCGATTAACCCCACTGTCTTGTTCCTCTCGCAAACTGCTGCAAGTGAATTCAATTTAGGAAGTACTGTATCCTTCAACCTAACAGACGAAAAGAAAAACCCTGCTGCATTTTATGTCGGTCTATTCTATCGCCTTGGAGACGCTGCTGTTGCTATGACCGCCTTTGAAGTACACAGTACTCGAATTGGCTTAAGTTATGATTTTAACTTATCGAACTTACGTTTAGCTTCTGCTGCTCGTGGTGCTTTTGAACTTTCTATTGTTCATGAAGGTAACCCTGAAACAGCGCAACGAAAGGTAATTTATTGCCCTCGTTTCTAATTTTCCCACACTTATTATACTATTTAGCAATCCCGCTGCGTTATACTACGAAATGTCGTATTTATGCAACGTATCGATTTGTCGAAAAGAAACAGTAGACCTTTGATTTGCGGTGAAGATCTCCGCGAAAAACTTATACTACGAGGTGCAGGCTCATTAAGTAATGCAGAACTATTAGCCATTCTCATTCAGAATGGAACTAAAGATGCAAGTTCTGTTGAACTCGGGAAAATTATCTTGGAAAAAGCCGATTTCCAATTAAAGCAGCTTGCAAGAAAATCAATTACAGAATTATCCGCTTTAAAAGGGATAGGACATGTGAAGGCTAGTACAGTCGCTGCCGCTTTTGAATTAGGCAGACGAAAAGAAGCAGAAAACTTGCCCGACAGGCTTAAAATAACATGCTCCGAAGATGCTGCAAAAATCCTGAAACCTGCATTGAGTGACTTAGACACGGAACACTTTTATGCGCTATTACTGAATCGCCAGAACATCGTAATTCGAGTAGAATTAATATCTAAAGGTGGCGTCTCTGCCACGGTAGTCGATGCACGGCTTATTTTCAAAAGCGCAATAGAATCGCTCGCAAGCGGTATTATCCTTTGCCATAACCACCCTTCTGGAAACTTAGAACCTTCCGACGATGATCAACGTTTAACCACCCAAATGAAAGACGCTGGAAAACTATTAGATATAACAGTTTATGATCATCTTATCGTCAGCAATAGAGGGTATTTTAGTTTCGCTGACTCAGGACTCATGTAAACAAAAAAGTCTCCAATTAAGGAGACTTATTGCTGTAAAGTTCTTAACCCATTTAGAACCTTACAATGATGAAAACACCATTGCAAAAGTAACAATTCCTATGCCAACTTATAGCATTTCAAGTAATTTCAAGTAATTTTTAAACTTTAATTGTTTAATGCTGAATTATCAATAGTTACAAATAATACTGAACGTAAATTATAATCTATATCGCAACATTGAATAATCAATAAACATACTTAACTATAAATCGAAGAATCTGAACTCATTTCAATCGTGAAATATCTCCCTTTGCATCTTCTTTTGTAACTTCACGAAAATTTTAACGACATGCAGTTTTTAGACGAATTACGCTGGAGAGGTCTAATCCATCAACACACTCCTGGAGTAGACGAATTATTGAAAAACGGGCCAATCACGGGCTATTGTGGCTTCGACCCTACTGCAACTTCAATGACTATCGGTAATTTCGTTCCTATTTTATTATTGATGCGTTTACAACGTGCCGGGCATAAGCCGCTTGCTCTGGTTGGAGGTGCAACAGGCCTAATTGGGGATCCTTCTGGCAAGTCAACTGAACGAAAATTGCTCGATCAAGATTCCCTCAACAACAATATCGCCTCTTTTAAAAATCAACTTTCAAAATACCTTGATTTCTCCCCTGGTGCATACCAAGCTGAATTGGTCAATAATTATGATTGGTTCAAATCAATGGATGTATTTACGTTCCTGCGCGATATCGGCAAGCATATTACAGTAAACTATATGCTCTCGAAAGACTCTGTTCAAACACGTATGGAAAACGGAATTTCATTCACTGAATTTTCATATCAGCTCATACAGGGTTATGATTATTACTGGCTTTGGAAAAACAAAGGTTGCAGATTGCAATTGGCAGGAAGTGATCAATGGGGTAATATGACTACTGGCTTAGAATTGATCAGAAGAATGGAAGGTGGTGAAGCTCATTTGTTAACTTGTCCGTTGATTACAAAAGCGGATGGCACTAAATTTGGCAAAACAGAGGATGGTGCATTATGGATAGATAAAAACCTAACAAGTCCTTATCAATTCTATCAATACTGGATTAATGCCAGTGATGAAGATGTGAAGAAATATATTCGTATGCTAACCTTCTTAGATGAAACCAGCATTCTAGAGATGGAGGCCGAACAAGCTAAAGACCCTAGTCAACGTATCCTTCAAAAGGCCCTTGGAAAAGAGGTCACAAGCATAGTACATAGCGACGAAGATTACCGCGCCGCAATGAGCACCTCTGATTTGATGTTCGGAAAACCAACGCCAGATACTTTAAAAAATATTGCAAATGACCAATGGGAAAATGTATTCCGTGGTATTCCAACATTTAAAATAGATCGATCTGTTATTGAAAACGGCGCTCCGATACTCAATATTTTAGCAGAGCTTACTTCAATTTTCCCTTCGAAAGGAGAAGCACGCAAAATGCTTAGCGGAGGCGGTATTGCCCTCAATTTAGAAAAAATATCCTCTGTTGACATGAACATAAACACAGACCAACTCATTCAAAATAAATATATGGTCATTCAAAAAGGAAAGAAAAATTATCACCTTATCATCGTTGAATAATATGTCGTCCCGTCGTTTGCTATTAAGCACTTTACTCCTTGCATTACTAGGCTTCTCAAGTGCTAGCGCAAACGATCGTTCTGACACGATGGATGTACTCCATTATGAGATACACTGCAACCTAAGTAATCCTGGTTCGCATCAAATTCAAGAACAAACAAGCATTCATTGGGTTAATAAAATCAATGCACTCACAACATGCAGTTTTGATTTACGCGGCTTGATAGTGGATAGTGTGCTGTTCCAAAATCAAACAATCAACCATACCCAAGTTGATCACTATGTCGTTTTAAACTGGACAAATCCCCTATCCATCGGAGATACAGCAAGCATGTCCATCATTTGTCATGGCACCCCTTATAGCGATCCTAGTTGGGGAGGTTTTACCTTCAGTGGTGTTTACAGCTTCAACCTTGGCGTGGGATTTAGTTCAAACCCGCATAACTTAGGAATGGCATGGTTTCCTTGCAACGACCGCTTTGATGACCGTAGTTCCTATAATTGCTTTATCGAAACAGCGAATACGCAAATAGCCTATTGTAATGGTCTATTAACAGATACTACACATACAAACACTAACTCAGTAATATGGCATTGGGAATTTGCACAATCTGTAGCCCCTTATTTAGCGAGCGTCGCTGTGGCCCCTTATGTTAACTTACACTACCAGCTCACAACCCATAGCGGTAGGAGCATCCCTTTAGAGATAGGTACACTCGCCTCCGATAGCAACGCATGCAAATATTACTTCTCCAAAGTTCCGCAGGCATTTTATCTTTTCGATTCTCTATGGGGTAATTACCCTTTCGATAGAGCAGGCTATGTGCTCGTTCCATTCAACGGGGGCGCGATGGAACATGCTTCTAATATTGCCATTGGAAGAGCCTTTGTAACGGCAGGTTTGACTTACGAAACCATGCATGCGCACGAACTTTCTCATATGTGGTTTGGTGATATGGTGACTTGCCCGAATGAAAATGAAATGTGGCTAAACGAAGGATGGGCTTCGTACTGCGAACGCATTTTTACAGAACATATTTATGGCAGAGGAGCATACGATGCGTCTATCAAATCAAATCATCTAGCGGTATTGCAATCAGCACCCATAAACGATCAAGGCTATTTCCCCGTAGCAAATGTGCCGCATGCCATCACCTATGGATCGACTGTCTACGACAAAGGTGCAGATATGATTCACACGCTTAGAACCTATATGGGGGATGCTGATTTCTATGCTAGCATGAAAAGATATCTAGCACAGCATGCTTGGTCGAATAGCAGCACAAACGGACTCCGTGATTCACTCATCGCCTATACAGGAAAAACATATCTAAAAGATTTCTTCGACCATTGGCTATCGCAAGCGGGTTTCCCAGATATTCATCTCGTTAAATGGACCAACAATCAAGTACAAATGCAAGTAACACCTGCACAACACGCTGCACATGATTATGGCTATGTTCCAATAACTTTAACTTGTTTCGACTCGTATTTTAATCATCAAACTTTACAAACTTCCGTGAATAGCAGTTGCCAAAACATCACACTAAACATCCCATCAGGAACACGTTTGGTGGTGCATGATTTTGATGAACTATTAAGCGATGCACTAACCTGCGACTGGAAAATACTCAATAAAACAGGCGGTTTTAGTTGGGCAAATGCTAAATTGAATATCAGTGTTAAAAATATTAGTGATTCTGTTTTCTTACGTGTAGAACACCATTGGAATCGACCAAATGCTATTCAGGATCCGACTTTAAAGAATTTTATTCACGTAGCCGATCGTTATTGGGTCGTACAAGGAATTGCAATGGATAAACTAGATGCCACCGCCACCATCAATTATAATGGAAGCGCCGCAAACAATTATCTAGATCATGCCTTTATCACCAATACAGAAGATAGCCTGTGCATTCTATTCAGAGCTGACGGAAGTAAGGATTGGTCAATTCTCGATGCAAGCGAATATAGCATCAATAAGCAAGGAAGCGCTTCAAATCAAATCGGACAAATTACCATTCAACATCTGCTGCAAGGAGAATATACTATGGGTATTTACGATTATAATTATCATGACACAAGTACAATCATTACACCTGCACCATGTATTGCATCAAACGAAAATGAAATCAATGATACTAAATGCAATTACCTAAGCATTTCACCCAACCCGAATGATGGAAAGTACACGATTGAGTGGCCTATGACAAGCCCTTGCAAACAACTATTTATTTATGATTGCAATGGCAAACTATTACAAAAAGCGATTCATCCTATCGGCAATAGAATTCAAGTTAGTCATCTAAGCAAAGGGATTAATTTCATTAAGGTTGACTTAGAAAATGGAACTGAACTTAGCGGACAAGCAATCGTTCAATACTAACGTCTAATAGCTACAGAATAAGGATCCACTGATAAGTCGACATGGTATTCTTCAAGCGACAGATCATTTAAATTTACAGAAGAAATAAAGCCGTTTCGACCTATGCAAGCTGCTTTATGATGCGGAGGAGGTCCCTTTATATCGAGATTACGGCTCGCGACAAACAACCGATGATTCGCATCATCTACCACTAATCCATGTGGCTGATAAAACCCTTCCTTGATATTTTTAACCAATTGCAAAGAATTATAATCTATAACACTTATTGCACCTAGGCACGCTGCTGAAGTGCAAGTTGAATCAAGGATACAACTTACAAACAAATACGGATATTGTTTTGAAAACGCAAACTCCTGCGGATAAATAGCTGTTGGAATAATACTTAATAAGGAATCATTCTTGGCATTATAAACACGTACATCATTCTTTAATTGCGTATTGACGAAGTACTTGCTGCCATCTGGACTAAATACAATTTCATGAAAATTCAAATTATCTGCAGCGCTAAAACTTGCTTGACTTCCCGGCACCAAACATACTTTTTGAGGCAGTTGCGGCTGCAATGGAGCTGTAACATCCATTTTGTAAACGAAATTCCCTCCCGATGGAAGAACATATAAATATTGCTCATCCGGACTTAAACTCATTCCATGCGGTAGAACAAACAGACCTGTTCCGGAATAATACTTTTCATCAATCATAGTATTCAGATTCACGACAACTACTCTACCGTCGTTTTCACTATCCAATACGAAAGCACGACTACCGTCTTTGCTTATAATAAAGTTTACCCAATTGCCCGTACCAAAACTTGCACTGCCAATTATCTCATCAGTAGCCGCATCGATTTTATGTAAAACACCATCATTATTTAACAAAACATATACATAGCGCGAATCCCTTGAAACACTAACCTTATGCGGCCCCTCCACCCCACTAGAAGTCCCTACCTGTATGTATCTCATCAATAAGCGAGAATTCGCATCAATAACTGCTACCCGATCACATCCTTGATTCGTGACATATATTTTAGATCGACTGGGCCTATCACTAAAAGGCAATCTTCCATATTTATCAGGAGCGCCTTGCATAATCCAATTATCTAAAATCTTCAACTCCTCACGCGATAATGCCGCGTCTGCTTTAGGCATTCGTGGAATTAATTGCTCTCCAAGATCAGCATAGGTATTACAATGCATGAATAAATGACTTTCCATGCTGTAATAAGGAATCACAACAGACTCGTGATCGGCAGTTCCTTTAAAACAATCACGCCACGTCGACAAATTCAAACCAGCCGCAAGGTCTTTATCGGCAGCTGTATGACACCCCGCTACAGCACACTTGTTCAATATTATTTTCGCTACTGGATTTGGATAAGCTCCATCTAATGAAGCTGCTTGCTCACGTAGGCACGAAGGCATTAATCCTGCTACCACTATTGCAAAAAATGAAATGAACCATAAATACTTTCGCATCATCAGCAAGGATATTTAGTGCTTACAAATAGGATAATTACGCTATCCCCCAAATTTAATCTCCTTTAAATTTACGGAATGAATCTTGTTTTCATGTTCAAATAATAACAAGCCTGTTGTACTCACTCCTCGAATGACCCCATTTACTCGGCTAGCATTCCAGATATAACCACACAATTCATCCTTTTGAAATAAGGATTCAATATATTCATCCCAAAGTCCTTTTATTAAGCCTGCTTGCACTTGTAAATAAACGGCATGCAAGTTAGATAATAACGCAAGGAAACATTCTTCCCTATTCAATTCACGACCCAGTAATTGTTTCAGAGAAACTGCCTGCATTAATTCGGCAGGAAAGACCGATGTATTGACATTCAGTCCGACACCGATAATACTTGCCTTAATTTCCTTTCCTTGAATCGTATTTTCAATTAGTATTCCTGCCAACTTCTTCCCGTCCACATAAATATCGTTTGGCCATTTTACCTTAGCCTCCATACCAAAACTCCCTTTCAACCAACGTTTCAATGCAATAGACACTGCTACTGACAAATTAAATTGGTTCTCTATAGCACATTTTGATTTGAGCCATATCAGACTAAATAAAAGATTCTCTTCAGCTGGACTCCACCATGCATTTTGAAATTGCCCACGACCCGCAGTTTGAAAATCGGCCACAATGGCTGTTTCATCAGCAACTTTATCGTTTAATAGGCCGTTGGCATATTTATTGGTGCTATCCACAGCGCCTAAGCCTATGATAGATGATAAATAAGGTGTTAAACCTTGATTTTTACCCCAAGTATGGATAGGATGACAAAACAAAATAACGTACTTTTGAGTTTATTACTCAAAGGTTAAAAGACTTTAGCATTTTGGCAAAGACATCTGTAAAAAAATCTGCTCCGGCAGCAAAAAAAAATAGCACTGCAAAAAAAAGTGCTCCGGCAAAAAAGGTAGCAACTTCAAAAGTTATTGCTAAAAAAGAAGATTCTAAAAAAGTAGCTCCTAAGAAAGCCACTCCTAAAAAAGTGAGTGCTCCCAAGAAAAGGGTGAGTGCAAGCTCTAAAGAGAAGACTTCCAAAAAAGCACCTATCGAGGTCGTGAATGAAGTTGCCAAAAAGGCAAAACCTGCACTACCTCCTACTAAAAAATCTGAAGGCAAACTTAAAAAGACGGCAGCAGATAAAGGCGTGCGTAGCAAAGTAACCCAACAAGGTGATGCTGAGCGCTTATTGGATGCTATCATTGAAGGACTTCAGGATATGAAAGCTGTCAACATCGTGAGTATTAACTTAAATAATATTGAAGATGCTGTCGCAAACTACTTCGTAATTTGCGAAGGAGAAGCTACCACACACATCAAAGGTATTGCAAATAACGTCGAAGATAAAGTATACAAAGCTGTAGGTGAAAAGCCTTGGCATATCGAAGGAATGGAAAATTTAGAATGGGTAGTCGTTGACTATGTTAACGTTGTACTACATATCTTCCGTAGAGAAAGTCGCCTCTTCTATCAATTAGAAGATCTTTGGACAGACGGTATCCGCACAGAACATTAATTAAAAAATTGTGATTCGTATGAATTTGAACGCAGAAGAGTCGAAGGAGACTAAAAAAGAAAAAGCGGCTAGAAATAATCCTTTCCAAAATAACGGAGGAATTGGTGGCGGTAAAAAACCGAAAGGAAATGGATTTAAATTCAATATCTATTGGGTTTATATACTCCTTTTTGTCGGCTTGATTGGTATGCAATTCTTCGCCATGAAAAGCAACCCTAACGAAATCACACAACAAGACTTCATTGTCAACTTTGTGAGTGATTCACTTAAACGTCACGATATTGACAAAATAGTTATCGTCAATCAAAAATTCGCTGAAGTTTATTTAAGTGCAGCCGCAATTAAAAAGCCTGAATACAACGACGTTAAAGGCACTAATTTTGGTGGCGATAGCAAAGGACCGCATTATCGCTTTAACATCGGCACTTTGCAAGTGTTTGAAGAAAAGATGAAAGATGCGCAAGCTAAAATGAGTCCGAAAGAATGGGTGAAATGTCAATATGTTGATCGTACGGATTGGGCAGATGGCTTAATAAGCTGGTTGCCGATGATTATCATGATAGCATTATTCTACTTCCTATTCATCCGTCGCTCTGGCGGTATGGGAAGCGGTACAGGTGGAGGTGGAGGTATTTTCAATATCGGCAGAAGTAAAGCGCAACTTTTTGATAAAGATGATCGTGTAACAACCACCTTTAATGATGTAGCAGGTTTAGATGAGGCGAAAGAAGAAATTATGGAGATTGTTGATTTCCTAAAGCATCCTAAAAAATACACAAAGCTCGGTGGTAAAATTCCGAAAGGCGCCTTATTAATCGGACCTCCAGGTACCGGTAAAACATTGTTGGCCAAAGCGGTTGCAGGCGAAGCTCAAGTACCTTTCTTCAGTATCAGCGGATCTGATTTCGTTGAAATGTTTGTAGGCGTAGGCGCTTCACGTGTTCGTGATTTGTTCCGTCAAGCGAAAGAAAAATCACCTTGTATCATATTCATTGATGAAATCGATGCAATAGGCCGTGCTCGTGGCAAAGGCATGATGCAAAATAACGACGAACGTGAAAATACACTGAATCAGCTATTAGTAGAAATGGATGGCTTTAGTAGCGATACTGCTGTTATTCTTTTAGCAGCCACTAACCGACCAGATGTTTTAGATAGCGCTTTGTTACGTCCAGGTCGTTTCGATCGACAAATAAGCGTCGACAAACCGGATGTAAAAGGTCGTGAAGCTATCTTCAAAGTGCATTTAAAAAACAAAACCTTAGGCCCGGACGTAGATGCAGCTAAATTAGCCCTTCAAACGCCTGGCTTCGCTGGTGCTGAGATCGCGAATGTTTGTAACGAAGCAGCGTTAATCGCGGCAAGACACAACAAAGAGCGCATTGAAATGAAAGACTTCCAAGATGCTGTGGATCGTACCATCGGCGGTCTTGAAAAGAAAAATAAAATTATCAGTCCGGAAGAAAAACGCATTGTCGCTTATCATGAAGCAGGGCATGCAGTTTGCGGCTGGTTCTTAGAACACGCAGACCCATTAGTGAAAGTAACCATTGTACCAAGAGGTGTTGCCGCTCTAGGATACGCTCAATATCTTCCGAAAGAGCAATATTTATATACGGTTGAACAACTTAATGACACGATGTGTATGACACTTGGCGGTAGAGCTGCAGAAGAAATCATCTTCGGTAAAATATCTACAGGTGCGCAAAGTGATTTACAACACATCACCAAGCTATCCTACAGCATGGTTACCGTATATGGTATGAATGCTAAAGTAGGGAATGTTTCATTCTATGATCCTAATAATGAATATGGATTTACAAAGCCTTATTCTGACCATACCGCTGAATTGATTGACGAAGAAGTTCGTCAAATAATCGCTAAATCATACGAACGCACTAAACAGTTATTAACTGAGCATAAAACAGCTTTAGAAACAATTGCACAAGAACTATTGAGCAAGGAAGTTTTATTCCAAGCTGATTTAGAAAGATTAATCGGAAAGCGCCCCTACGAAATACCTGCAGAATTAGTAGAAATAAAACCAAATATTGAAATAGCTGCATCTGAAGAAACGCCGAATGAAAATAACGCTTCTACAGATGCGCCTGTTAACGGTGAACCATCAACAACTACTGACATACCTCAAAACCCTGCGTAAGCATTATGAAAGCTTCAGGATCAAAAGAAAAAATTCTTACTCGTATTCGAAAAGCATTGGATCAAAAAGTTCCACAACCCTTTTCAAATATTGACAATCAAAGCTCAATTTATACCGCTCCAACAGAAGGTGCGGAAATGACCTTTGCAAAGAACTTTACCGGCCTTGGTGGTCAATTTATGTATTGCGAAGACACTGCTGAAATGAGTCAAGCAATTGTTGAATTGAGCAAAGCTAAAAATTGGAATCAAATCGCTTGTTGGGATGATAATATCATCCGATTATTGGACCGCAAAGGATTAAACAATATAAGCACGTCTCATGATAAAGACATAATGAAATTAGCCGATGCAGGAATTACCTTATGTGAAGGATTAGTTGCTCGTACTGGCGGTATTTTATTATCCTCCTCCCTGAATTGTGGTCGTTCCTTGTCTATATTACCTCCCGTACATATAGTGGTAGCATTCACAAGCCAAATCATTCCAGATTTAAAAGATGCCTTTCAATTAATGAAAGAACGCTATCCTGCAGGTTTACCATCCATGATAAATTTCGCAACCGGTCCAAGCCGGACAGCAGATATTGAAAAAACTTTAGTGGTAGGTGTTCACGGACCAAAGGAAGTTTTTGTTTTCTTAGTTGACGAAGCGCTAGATGCCTAATCCTATTCAATTTCAAGCATAAAAAAAGTCCTCCTTGGAGGACTTTTTGATTTCTGCTATTTCAGTATGAATTATTGCAATCTGTTTTTAGACATTTCAAGTGCAGCAATTGAATCAACCGTATGCTTCTGAATCGCACGATTCAACATTTCTTCATCGGATAATCCAACCATTTCAATCAAATTCATGGCATCATCCACTAAATTATGTGAAGGATACTTTCTTATAAAATCAGCAAACAAACTTTTAGAACGTTGCGCATTTTTCAACATGTCATTTTTATTATCATTGCTTTGCGCCCAATCAGAATAGGCTAAGGCTTGAAAAAACAATGCATAAGATGCCCAGTGATCCGTTGGATACTGCACACAAACTTTATTGAATAGTTCAGCAGCTTTTTGAAAATCGCGCTTCGAAGAATATAACTGCCCTTCACGAATAAGATAAGTAGGTGTCATGCTGTCCTTAGGAAACTTAGAAGCATACGCATCGTAGTCCGCAATTAAAACGTTGGCTAGACTATCCATCGATTTAGATCGTGTTGCGCTCTGCATCAACGTTTCTTCCTTTACAAGAATATCATGGCGCATGGTATCTTGTGATTGACATGCTATAAACAAGCTCACTGAAGCAAGTAGGATAAAGGTAGACTTTTTCATAAATTAAAATTTCCTAATTTCAACACATTCATAATTCCATCCTCTAAAGAGGTTAAAGGACGATTTAGTAATTCTTTCATCTTAGTTATATCAGGCTGACGACGTGTCATATCACCATCCCTAAGCGGTGGCAAATGAATAATCTCAGACTTTGAATTAGTAAGACGAATAATCACTTTGGCCAAATCAACAATTTCAGTTATTTCATCATTGCCAATATTCACTACATCATTCACCACCTTATTTTCCTTAAACGCATTAATACATGCATCTAAATTATCATCGATGTAGCAGAAGGTTCTTGTTTGCGACCCGTCTCCATAAATCGTGATTGCTTCGTTATTTAATGCTTGGCGAATGAACTTACTCATTACAAAGTCGACACTCTGCTTTGGTCCATATGTATTAAAAAATCTAAATATAGTATAGTCGAGACCAAATTCCTGAGAATAGGAGCGACAAAATGCTTCTCCAACATTCTTTACAATTGCGTAAGGCAAACGAGAATTAAGCGGTGTTGTCAATTCGTTTTGGGGTAAATGAACTGGCTCACCATAGACTTCGCTAGAAGAAGAATAAAATACACGCTTTACACCTGTATCTTTTGATAATGTAAGCACATTTTTAATTCCCTCAATATCATTTAAAACACTCACTGGGTTGTCGAGTGTACGTAAGACGCCCACGACAGCAGCATAATGAAACACATAATCGAAATGATGCTCATTCATAATTGCGCCAATGCTAGCAAAATCATTTACATCGCATTCGTAGAAACGATAATTATCAGGAAGCGGATGAGGCAAATTATCTTTGCTACCTGTGTGAAAATTATCAACAGCAACCACAAAATTATTCGGGTCGAGTAATAAGCGATCCGCTAATGAGCTAGGCACAAAACCTGCTCCTCCTGTTATTAGAATTTTAACCATTTTCAACCGAATAATATAAAGCGAAGTTATAAAAAAGCGCGGAAAAATTGGAATAAAAAAACGCCCTGAAGTGTTCTGCATCAGGGCGTTTTACAAAAAATTATATATCAGCTAATTATTGCTTAATTAACTTTTTAACAATAGTATGACCATTGATCTGAACTTGCACTAAATGAATTCCAGTTGCAAATCCAGCGATATTTAAATTAATATTGTTACTACCTGCACTAATTGGGTTTTGTACTTGGTATTCCAATGTTCCATTCATTGAATAAACACGAACACTTGCATTGGCATCCGATTTAGCGGCAGTTATATTCAAGGCAACTTGATCGTTTGCCGGGTTAGGGTAAATACTTAAACTATTTTCAGAGGCATTTAATGCATTAGTTGCAAGATTGACATTGTTTAAAGCAATCGAGTCACAAGTACCGCAAAGGCTACGTGTATAGAATGCGCCACGTCCATGCGTAGCAGCGAACAACCACCATTCACCTTTTTTATTTTGAGAGAACTGTAATTGCATTACAGGCACATTCGGTAAATGATTGTTTTCATTCGCCCAAACAGGTGTTCCTGTCCAAATATTAGCGCAAGAGAATACTCCTAATTCTGTAGCGACAATTGCTTGCGAAGCGTTGGTAGGATTGATAGCAATGTCATAGCAAGGCATTATTGGCAAATTACCTTGAGCAGATGAAGAAGACGTACTTGCTGTCGAAGTTGATGTCGTGGCATTTGTTATACGTGCTACATATGATGATGCTCCATACATTGCAGATGAAATCAAGATATTATCAGAATTGGTAGGATCAATAGCGATACCAGTGATTGCGCGGCCTAAACTGTAAATTTTAGTTGTTTTTATTTGACGACCTTCAGCAGTTGCAGTAAAATTGCCAGAATAGTTAACTGGGTAAGTTGCATTCAAGCTATCGATACGATAGACATCTCCACCTTCCGTACCAACAAACAAGGTATTACCATCCTCTGTTGCTTTCAATGACAAAGCTCCCTGCACCGTATTGCCTGCTGAAACCTTATACCAAGTTGGTGAAGTAGTCAATGCGTTAACTGCAACCCAAACACCTTTCTGTGTAGGCATATACAATCGACTGTTGTTCAAAGAATCATCAACAGAAGTGAAGTTTGCTAACTTCTCCCATAGGTAGATCCGTGTAACGAAATAACCTCCTTCATCAGGATGATCATCTGGTCCACCTGTAGACCCATCATTTGCATCGATATGCACATCTAAAATACCTGTGAAGCTATTACCACCATTTAGTGAACGTGCCAAAGGAGCTGTTCCGTTAGCATCACCATAAGTTGTAGCAAACAATGCGCTCGGGTTCACGTGAGAAATAGCAGCTTGGAAGCCATCACCACCCTTCACCTTACTGTAGTAAGTAGAATATATTCCACTATAGTTATTGTACATCGAACCATTGTCTTGTGCTCCACCTAAAACATCACCGCTTACACCTGCACCCAAGCCATAAAGCTGTGTAACTCCTAATCCTTTATTACGTGTATGGAAACTTAATACACCGGCACGAGCGTTATCGCATTCGGATACGCCACCATCGGTTCCACAATAGAAAATATCAGCATTGGTTGGATGGAAGGTAATAACGTGATGATCAGCGTGAACATAAACAGGACTCGCTTCCCAAGCATACCAAAGGGATGACTTCACCCATCCATTTTGATCGTACATGTACAAATCTAGACCACCAGTATAAATACGATTTTTATTTGCAGGATTTACTGCGATACTCATCGAGTAATAAGCCTGGTTATATGGGTTGAATGTACTTGCACCGCCAGGACCAATTTGAGTCCAAGTTTCGCCACCATCAGTGGATTTGAATACCCCAGCAGTTGAAGTAGCAGAACTATTTGCTCCACCACAATAAACATAATTTGGATCAGATGGCGCATATGCAAACTTGATACGATTAAAACCAGCACCAGTTGTGATTGCTTTAGCATTAAACGTTGCACCGTGATCTTTCGAAACTAATGCGTTCTTGCCTGCCGTAGAGGATGTGCTTCCTAAGAAACAGATAACATCACCGTTTGAATTTGTTTTAACGTCTGTACACCATGATGAACCAGCCACACCTGTCGGCTTAGCAAAGGTAACACCACCATCAGTAGATTTATACAAGCCCAAATGTGTAGCAACATAAATTAAGTTGTTATCAACGTTATCAGCTGCAATGGCATCAATATATTTCCATTGAGCGCCTGATGTAGGTGTAGTTGCGGTTAAATGCGTAAAATGCGCACCATTGTCGCTTGACTTATAAACACCGTACCCAGGAAATCCAATATTACCGATAGATCCACCATTTCCTACAGAAACTTCAGAGCTACCAACTAATTCTCCTGTACCCATATAGATGTCGCCATCTTTTGTTTGACAAAGTGAGGTAACACAGATATTTTGCATAGAATCCGCTTGAGAATGCTTATTCCATGTTTTACCCGCATCCATACTCACCCATAATCCACCCGAAACACCACCTGCTAACATGTGGTTAGGATTTTTCTTATCAATTAAAATGGAACGAACACGACCTCCGATATTGTCAGGCCCCAAAGATGTCCAGCTTAATCCTAATGACTTAGCAATACCCATTCCATTGTATTGCGCAACAGCGTTATAGTAATCGCTTTCTTCGAATTTACCAGTATTCACGTTATTCCGCATCATACCCCAGAAACGTTGTATACCTGCATACGTTGCTTGTTCTGCTGTTTCATTTTCTTCGTTTTCACTCTCCCACTCTTCACGGAATGAGAACGCAAACAATCCTCCCAATAAAGCAATTGCTAGACCAAAAGGTAAAATTATTTTTTTCATAACACAGAAAATTTAGAGGCCTAAAAATACCCCTTAAAATTGAGAATACCAACCACAATTAAGCAAAATTTAATACTTCGTTTAAATTCTGAAGGGATTTCCTTTAAAAAAGATACCCAAAACGTAAAAAAGGCATTAAACTAAAGCCAATTCCTGGATTTTCATCAAGTAAATTAAGGGAATAAGGCACTTGTTTGGGTAAGGTATACGGATAGCTTGAAAAAAGTTGCGTTAAAGGTGATGAACCGACATTATAAAAACTTAACGACTCGTTAAATTGCTCTTTACTAAACCTTAAATAAGCGCCCATTTGAGCCCCGATACTTAATGTAAAACCAGGATGCAAATAATAGGTTTTTCCGATATCAAATGAACTCCCAATAGATGTGAAGGAATAATCCCCAATAATATCCTTCTCATGGCCTACCGCTATAAATTGCCAATATTCTGCAGGCACCACCAAATGTAAAGAAGAACTTCCTTTGGTTGCAAACAGCGTGTATGCGGCAAAATACCCAACAGGTAAATCTAAATTGGCATAAGAACTACTGAAAAGAAAACCTAATGAATACGTACTGGCTTTAAAAGTCGGATTCGATGTAGCGCTTAAGCCAATAGGTCCGTAATAATTACCCGGCACTAAATAGTTTTGTAAATCTGCCTCAAACACTTGATTATTTCGGAAGCCACCGATTATAAAATTACTTCGACTATACCCAAAACGCACGGCAAAATGATTGCTTTTTATTCTAGTGTATGCAAAGCTATGTGTATTCGACATTGGCATACCTATTACATCGTAGTCAAATAAATTTCGCTTGCCTAGAAAACCTTTTGCATAAGACGTCTCCGCAAGAAAGAATGATAAGAAAACTAAAACAAATCGCGCAATATTATTATTCCTTTTCATCCGTATTGTTGTTGATTTTTCGAGAATGTAATACATCATAAGTGGTAGACAATAAATAAGGCTTATACATTTTATAATGCACCGTTTCTGCAACGTACCAATTCGTATACTTTTTATCTGTTGGAGAAAAACTGTAATACTTTACTTGATACGAATACTTATTTGAGCCAAATGCGACACGAAGGTACAAGTCTTGCAAAAGTATATATGGAATATACGGTAAGCATAAATACGCCCACCCCATATGGGAACCAAAAACTTGGGTCTTGTCCGTGAAAGAAACAACATTAAGTAATTCTAACGCATACAATTTTTCGCTATTAAAAACTTTCCAAATTTCCGGATTCAGCATAAATAAATTAGCTTGATCTGATTCGATGGTTACATTATTTTTTGACTTTCTATTTGCAAAAGGTGAATAGAAATCTTCTGAAGTTTGAACCTTCCGTTTGCTATTCGCTGGGTCTGCATCTTGCATAAGTTTTATTGCATCTTCGTTAGCACTTTCCTCTACTTCCTCCTCCACTTGACCTTTCGCCTGACTCCAAGCATAAGCCGCAAGCATTACTTGCTTATATCGCATTGCCTTCGAAAAATTATCCTTTTCCAAATCATTATAAACGATGAGCTCTTTGTTAGGAAATTCCTTTTTAACCAATCGTTCAATGGTTCTAATAATCCCTTTCGAATTCGCTTGCGAAGTAAGCCTACGATAATGATAACCATAACTATGATCTTCCACAAAGGCTACTTCGTTAGCTAAAATTAGTTCTTTCGTATTCCCCTTTATAGATTCTGTCAAGCGGTTTTGCTGCAAACTTTTGGCATACTCCCGATAAAGAATCTTGTCTTGCGCAAGGTATCTGTCTAGTAATGAAGCTCGCTTATCTAAATCGGATTCAAACAAAGCCATTGTTAAATAACACTCTCCTATACCGCGCTTTTTAGCCACCTTCGAAAAATAAGCAAATGCACCTTTCCAAGTTACAAAAGGATATCGTTTTAGTGTATCGGCTATTAACAATTCTGATGCTACAATATTTTTCCAGTTTGTAGTATCTGGTACTAATATTCTTAAATTAGCTAATATCCCCTTTTGTTTCAACGGATAATAATTCTCATCATAATTATCTGTAATAAATGGGTGATCAAGCTCTTTGGGATGTAAAAAAAGTTCTCTTCTTATACCTTCCAAAATATAATAAACATAGGCGTCATTATTCGGGTCAAAGAGATAGTAGGTCATAGCTCTTTCAACACATGCACGATAATCTTGTTGCTCTTTCAATAAATTCAGCACTTCAAGTCGAGCCATTTTCTGCATATTTAGAAAGTTTGCATCCTCCCCTAGTTCTTGGTTTGATTTATATCTTTTTGCTAATTTTTTATAATTACGAATGCGACGTTTTAAATCTGGGTGACTAGAAATTACTTTGTCTCCTTTTTCGTCTTTATCAATGCTCACACCATCCTCATCATCAATATGTAATTTTCTGTCAGTATTTTGAGCTCTACTCAACTCCTTCTCCTCCATTTGTAAAAGCATATAGAAATTTCCGAGTCCTTCCTTTATGCTGTAGCCAGCAGTAGCTGCAAGAAAAGCACCAAGACTATCGGCTTGCATTTCGCGACCACGATTTTGGTGTAGGTTGGCGAGTACTTCATCTCTATTTGAATTCCGCTTACGTTTGGTATTCACTTTAGCCATTTCTAAATAAGACTGCTCAAGATGGTGCATTAAATAATGCGACATTTCATGGCCCAATACATTCGCCAATGCTGCTTCGTTTTTCACTTCTGCAAGAAGCCCAATATTTATAAAAAAACTTCCGTCATGAATACAAAATGCATTCATATCTGGACTGCGCTTTACGTAAGCCGTCATATTAGCATAGGCCGAATTTGATTTCGCAAGGCGGTGCACAATGTCATTCAAATACGTTTCCATTTCGGTCCAATTCAAATACATGTCACCTTCTGTAAATGCATCCGTTTTTTGATAACTCATAGCTTCAGCATATCGTTCATAAACACTGCGTTTGTACCCATTCGGACGCTTTTGTTTAAGCATTTCTTCATAGGCATGCTTTGGGTCGAAGGCATACTTTTCAGGAAAGCTTTTAGGGAAGCTATACACTTTTAATTGCAAAGCAGTTTGTGCGTTAGCTATGTAAAAAGAGATAAATAAAAGGAGGCTAAAAACAATAAATCGCTTCATCTGGTAAAGCTAAAACAAAGGAAGGATATAAAAGTGGTGCCAATTTTAAAAATTTTGCCTTACCTTTGCATATGGCTAAACAAAATTCTAAATTCATTGGTGAAGGTCTAACCTTCGATGATGTACTTCTCGTTCCGGCTTATTCAGACGTTTTACCTAGAGAGGTTAATACTCGCTCGAATCTTACTACTCGCATTTCGTTAAATGTCCCTGTTATTTCAGCAGCGATGGATACGGTAACGGATTCTACGATGGCAATTGCTATTGCACAGATCGGCGGTATGGGGATTTTACATAAAAACATGAGCATAACAGCTCAAGCAGAAGAAGTTAGAAAGGTAAAGCGTGCAGAAAGCGGAATGATCCTCGATCCAGTGACTTTAAGTCCGGATGCCACAATAGCACAAGCTTTAAAATTGATGAAAGATAACCGCATCGGCGGTATTCCTGTGGTGGATGAAAAAGGGAAATTGGTTGGTATAATTACCAATCGTGACTTACGTTTTGAGCGCACTTTTTCGAAGAAAGTAAAGGAGGTAATGACGACAGGTCGTTTAGTTACAGCTCCGGAAGGAACTACACTTCAAAACGCAGAAAAAATTCTCCGTCAATATAAGGTTGAAAAATTGCCTGTAGTAAATAAGGCGGGGAAATTAGTTGGATTAATCACCTATCGCGATATTCAAAAATTAACTTCACATCCGAACGCATCTAAAGATCAGCACGGTCGATTGATGGTGGGAGCTGCAGTTGGAATCACCAAAGATACCTTAGAGCGAGTAGAAGCTTTGGTGAATGTAGGTGTGGATGCTATTACGATTGATACTGCGCATGGACATAGCAAGGGTGTTATAGAAATGGTAAAAACTGTTCGCAAAAAATATCCGAAGCTTAATTTAATAGCGGGTAATATTGCTACAGGCGCCGCAGCTAAAGCATTAGCGGCTGCTGGAGCAGATGCAGTGAAAGTAGGAATTGGCCCTGGCAGTATCTGTACAACACGTATTGTTGCCGGAGCAGGTGTCCCGCAATTACACGCCATTATGGACGTAAAAGCGGCCTTGAAAGGAACAAAAGTTGGAATCATTGCGGACGGTGGTATCCGTTATACGGGTGATGTAGTTAAAGCACTTGTTGCGGGTGCTGATATTGTTATGGCGGGTAGTATTTTCGCAGGAACAGAAGAATCACCAGGAGAGACCATTATTTACGAAGGACGTAAATTCAAATCTTATCGTGGCATGGGTTCTGTTGAAGCGATGCAAGATGGCAGCAAGGATCGTTACTTCCAAGATGTAGAAGATGATGTAAAGAAGTTGGTACCAGAAGGTATCGTTGGTCGTGTCCCATATAAAGGTACGTTACAGGAAGTAATGACCCAATTCATTGGTGGGCTTCGCGCAGGTATGGGCTATTGTGGAGCTAAAGATATACGCACTTTGCAGAATGCACAATTTGTTAAAATAACAAATGCCGGCATCAGAGAAAGTCATGCGCATGACATCGTCATCACCAAAGAAGCCCCTAATTATAGCCGTTAAATCCCTTCGAATTATTTTTCTAATTCAGACGCTGTGATCACCGCGCCTCTGCCATACGTTTGTGCTTGATAGCGCAAAGACGGTGATTCAATAAAAGTACCCAAGCCATATTCATTCCAACGACCATCAACTAACGCAATCGTCTCTTTGGTATGCGTTAGGATGTTTGGCCAATCACGTGTAAAAGCATCTAGATTAGCCGTCTTGGTAGTGCCATCTACAATCATTTTGGCGCGCTTATCTGTCGGTTGATAGGTCCAAATATCTCTTCTTGCATCTGCATTATTACATGCACGCCACAACACATCTGCAGTATGTTGCAAATCAACTGCAGCATCGATAAATAGAATCGTTTTAATATCGCTAAGTAGTGATTCTTCAGACAAAAGATTAGCCCATTTCTTTACATCACCTTTCTGCTTTTTTTGTACGGTTACAAACAGCGTAGCAATTCCTTTGGCAGTTAAATTAACGCGAAGGTCTTGAATAAAATCATATTTAGACTTAAGAAGATCTGCATCAATAGGCTGTCCTTTTATTGGCATTTCCTCAAACATAATTTCTTCAGGCAGCTTCTTCGTTCCATCGACACACAATTTACCACCGAAGCCTGTTTTGCTACAGCTGTGATCCAATACATCCATTGGGCCTTGCGAGAAATAGATATCGGTAGCAGGATTACAATTTTCACTTACGTATTTTGCGACAGCTTCGTAATTATGAATATCAACCTCTCCATCTACTACTACCAAAATTTTATTGAACATCATTTGACCAGCTCCCCACATGGCATTCATTACTTTTTGCGCTTGACCAGGATATGACTTTTGTATTTTAACAATCGTTAAATTATGAAACACACCTTCAACAGGCAATTCCATGTCAACGATTTCTGGAATCATCGTCATTTTTATTGGAGCAAGAAAAATACGTTCTGTCGCTTTCCCTATCCATGCATCTTCTTGTGGTGGAATACCAACGATAGTAGCGGGGAATACTGCATTCTTGCGATGTGTTATTGCTGTGACATGGAAGCGTGGATACCAATCAGCCAATGAATAATAACCTGTATGATCACCAAACGGCCCTTCCCAAATCCAATCCTCTTGCGGATCGACATATCCTTCTATCACAAAATCAGCATCTGCAGGTACTTCCAATTCAGGTTGAGAAATACACTTAACCAATTCTACTTTTTTCTTACGTAGAAATCCTGCCAACATATGTTCGTCGACATTATCAGGTAAAGGCGCCGTAGCAGAATAAGTGTAGACCGGATCACCTCCTAAAACAACGGCCACTGGCATCTTTTTTCCAAGCTTTTTATACTCTTCATAATGCCGAGCAGAAACTTTATGTTTATGCCAATGCATACCAGTTAATGTTTTGTCGAAGATTTGCATGCGATACATTCCAACATTGCGAATGCCAGTGAGCGGATCTTTTGTATGAATAACCGGCAAAGTGATAAACGGACCTCCATCTTCTGGCCAACACGTTAAAACAGGCAGTTTTGTGATATCAGGATCAGACATCACAACCTCCTGACAAGCACCTTTTCCACTCACCACCTTTGGCATCCAAGAAGAGATTTTACCTAACTGTGGTAACAATTTTAATTTATCTAAAAGACTCTCTTGCGGCTTCGTGAGCTGCTTGAAAAGATCTTCCATATCTGCCTTGACTTCATCTAACTCTTCAACACCTAATGCCAAACAAATACGCTTATAAGAACCCATTGAATTAATTAATACAGGAAAATCATATCCCGTATTTTCAAACAAAATCGCCTTGTTCATATTTTCCGACTTCGATAAACGATCCGTAATTTCAGAAATCTCTAAGTAAGGATTCACATACGTCTTCACACGAATCAATTCATTGTGTTTTTCCAATACCTCTATAAAATGCTGCAAGTGGCGATACATAAATGTGCTTTTTCTATTAACAAAGGTAACCAATGAAAGGTTTATTAATTCAACAGAATTCGACGAACAGCAAGATATTGTTTATTTTTATTTCTTAATTACAACCTATGCAAAAGTTAGTATTTCTTGTTTGCCTCTTTATTAGTTCATGCGCGTTAGGTCAAAACACCATCCATCCCTGCGCAAGCACTAAAATGAATCATTTTTCTACTCCACACCCTAATTTAAAATCGTTAGCCAATGAAAATGACTACGATATTAACTATGTAAAATTAGATGTTGCCATGAGTAATTTAAATAGCAATATAAGTGGCAGTGTAACGACTAAAGCAAGTGTGATAGCAAATTCGATGTCCCTGTATGTATTTGAATTAGCCAATGCAATGATGGTAGATTCGGTTCTATTTAATGGACAAAAATTAAACTTTAATGTTGTTGGGAATACGCGCGAAGTAACGCTTCCAAATTCATTGAATAAAGGCGCCGCATTTCAAAGTGTGATTTATTATCATGGAAATGGAGCAGCCCCAGGCGGTGCAGGTTTAGGTGCGGGAATTACCACAACTAGCTCTCCATCATGGGGTACACAAGTTAGTTATACCATGTCAGAATCCTATAGTGCCTATTTATGGTGGCCCTGCAAACAATCACTGCATGATAAAATTGATTCCAGTGATGTGTACATTACAATTCCTAACAATTGTAAAGCTGGCTCAAATGGGGTTCTGAAAAGCATTACTGCTGTTAATTCCAATCAAGATAAATATTACTGGAAAAGCCGTCATATGATAGATTACTATTTGATTTCAATAAGTGTGGCGCCGTATGTAGATTATTCATTCAAACAAGCACTTACAGGAACCAATGATAGTGTTTTAATTCAAAATTATATTTACAATAACCCTAACACCCTAGCTCTCTTTAAAACGAATATTGATGCGACGGGTTCAATGATTGACTATTTGTCACAAGAATACGGCAGATACCCCTTTTATGATGAAAAGTATGGTCACTGCATGGCACCACTAGGCGGAGGAATGGAGCATCAAACGATGACTACAATTGGAAGTTTTAATTCATTAGATGTAATCGTACATGAATTGGGACATCAGTGGTTCGGAGATAATGTTACCTGCGCTACCTGGAAAGATATTTGGGTGAATGAAGGCTTCGCTTCCTATACAGAACATTTATATCAAGAGCATTTTAATGGATCGACTGCTGCAAGAACTCAAATGGATGGGGTTCACCAAAGCGTACTTTCCTCCCCTGCAGGAAGTGTTTATGTGGATGACACAACGAATGAAAACAGAATTTTTGATTCACGTCTTACCTATGACAAAGGAAGTGCAATCATTCACACCTTGCGTTTCATAATGAATAATGATAGCTTATTTTTTGAAACCTTAAAACAGTTTCAACAGCAATATGCAAACACAGTAGCGACTGGGGTCGACTTTAAACAAGTTGCTGAAACGGTCAGTGGATTAAATCTCAACGACTATATGAATCAATGGTACTTTGGAGAAGGATATCCCACCTTTAGTGCAACATGGAATCAGGTTGGCAACAAAGTAGGACTAGTCATTTCACAAACAAGCTCAGCTCCTACAATTACCCCACTTTTCAAAACAGATTTAGAGGTTTTATTTCACACGGCACAGGGAGATACCACAGTGCGTGTTTATGTTGATCGTAGTTCGGATACTTTATATTTCAATTGTGGACGCACAATAAATTTGGCAAATGCAATTGTGTTCGACCCTAATCAATGGATTTTGAATAATAGCGGAACGGTTACTTATAACAGTGATTTAAACGTAAATGCGCCTTTCGCCAACGCGCTAGTTAATTTACAATCTACTTTTGATTGCTTGGTATACCCTAATCCAGCATTTGACCGAATACAAGTTCAGTTACCTAATACAGAAAAGATAACATCCATACGCATTTACAATTCATTGGGGCAATTGATGATTGAAGATTGTAATCACCTTATTAATATCGCTTCATTAGGAACAGGTAATTACTACGTAGAGGTGAATACGAATCATGGACACCATATTAAGTCTTTTGTGAAAAACTAATTTGCAATATGCTACACAATCGCATTAAAAGTGCTTGTGTAAAAGTAAAACTACGTGCATGAACATGAATGCGCAACAGGAAGTACATGTGCGCGTACAAACAAAAAATGCAGGAATTAATTCCTGCATTTTTTTGTAACGCAAATTCTAAAGTAATAACGCTTTGCAAATGAAATTTATTGCATTTGCTCTACATAACTTTTAAAATTATTCAATATACTCTGCCAACCCATTTGTTGCATTTCAATTGGGTTTTGGTTCTCTGTATCAAATATCTCCGTTACTAAAACAGCACCTTCTTGCGCGTCAAAAGTAACTTCTGTTTTACGTCCATCCTCCATACTTGAAACCAAGCGCTTATTATCTTCTACCTGCTCATAAGTACAGTTAAAATCAAACCCAAAACTTCCATCCTTCGCTTCCATACGGGTGAAATTCAAGCCGCCAACTCGCAAATCTATGCTCGCCTTTGGGCAATGCCAATCAGGCGAAGCGAAGTTCCAATGAATGATATGTTCAGCACTTGTCCATGCCTGCCAAACAAGGTCTATGTCAGCATTTACTAGCGCTTCAACTTTTATTTTTATAGGTTCTGTCATGTGCCAAAAATAAAAAAAGTCCTGCATTGCTACAGGACTTTTATAACTTAATTCTTTAACTATTTATTCGTGCCCCGCTTTTTCGGCTTTTTCTGCTTGTTCAACAGCCGCAGGAACTTTCTTATTCATCATATGCTTCCAGCTATTTGATTCCATCATATAAGAAAGAACAACCCACAAAAGCAAAGTTAATGGCAATCCAACAGTACGAATCAAGTTCTTTGTTTCGTATTTCATGTGCATGAACTCAGAAATGATGTAACCTGCCTTCATAATTGAAAGAACAGTATACAAAATATTTGAAGTAAGCTTACCAAACACATGTGACAAAGTCAATGCATAAATAATTTCACCAATTGTGATGGCCAATAGGATCCAAAACGTTTTCCAAATGGTCTTTGGAGTAGAGCCTGTATGTTCGTGAGAATGTGCTGACATATTAAAAATCTTTTATTGATTGAAATTAAAATTGAATTAGAACAAATAGAAACACAAGAATACAAACACCCAAACTAAATCTACAAAGTGCCAGTATAAACCTACTTTTTCTACCATTTCATAATCATCCTTACGATCGTATACGCCGCGTGCTACAGCCAAAGTCAATAGGACATTAATGATTACCCCAGAGAAAACGTGGAAGCCGTGGAAGCCAGTAATTACGAAGAATAACTGACCAAACTGAACAGGACCTGCAGTTTCATTAGGACCGAAGAAGTTGCTTGTTAAGCGAGTATGCTCATCAACGATTAAGTGTGTCCACTCCCAAGCCTGACAGCTCAAGAAAGCGATACCGCCTAAGATGGTGAAAATCATCCATTTTACAACCGCTTTACGATTCTTTTGATGTCCTTCGTAAACCGCTAATACCATCGTTACAGAAGACATGATCAAGATGAAGGTCATCAAACTCACGAACATCAATGGTAAATGGCGATGTCCCATGAAAGGAAAACTCTTGAACACTTCTTGTGGATCAGGCCACCAAGTATTCATATTACGAATAGCTCCATAAGTAATCAATAATGCAGAGAAAGTGAAGGCGTCACTCACTAGGAAGTACCACATCATCAATTTTCCCCAACGTACATTAAAGGGAGACTTCCCTCCACTAAAGGCGCTAGTTGAACTTGCTACAGTTGCATTTGACATATTGCTCGTTAATTTTAATAAATTAAAAGAATGAATAAATAAATCCAAAGTATATCTACGAAATGCCAGTATGTACCGATCATATCTATAGATGCACTTTTGAAAGAACTTAATGGTTTAATAAAAGACTTTATCGTTGCGATTAACAGGAACACAAGACCACCTAAAATATGTGCGGCGTGGGCTCCAGAAATTACATAAAAGAAAGACCCGCTAGCAGTGCTTTGCGCTCCACCAAGGTAAATTCCTATTTCAACTAGTCGTGTCCAGCCCAAATATTGCATGGTTAGGAATAAAGCTCCCAAAATGGTAGTAACCAATAATAATATTTGGAATTGACTTCTATTATTCACCTTAAATGCACGAACTGCCATCCAATAAGTAAGACTGCTTACAATAATAACAGCTGTACTAAAATAAAACCAAGTAGGAATTGCGAATTCCTTCCAATTACCTGCGGCTTGCGCAGCAACTTTCTTTACAATAAAAGCACTTGTAATACCAATAAAGAACATTACAATACTTGCTAATCCTGCCCACAATGCAAATTTCTTTGCATCAATACCAGAGGTACTTACTTGATTATGTATATCGATTGAATTTCCTTTCTGCATATCGCTACAATTTATCAATCATTAAAACAATCATTACTGCTGGATGGTAAACAAAAGAAGCAAACATTAATTGTCTAGCCGCTTTCGTATCAACACGAATATATAATTTGAAGGCATAAAACAACATCAGCAAACCGGCGAATGTATTCACCCATAATGCTATATTGCCACACCACCCGAAATATGTAGGCAACATTCCAACAGGAACTAACAACAAGGAATAACAGATACTAAACATTGCAGTTACTCGGTCGCGACCTTCTTTACTTGGTAACATTCTAAATCCTGCTTTAGAGTAATCTTCATCAACCACCCAAGCAATTGCCCAATAATGAGGGAATTGCCAAAAGAATTGAATAGCAAAAATCACCCAAGCTAAAGCATCTAATTTACCTGAAGCTGCCACTGCGCCAATCATTGGAGGTAAAGCCCCTGGAACTGCACCTACCCAAACACTTATTGGTGAAATACGCTTCATTGGTGTATAAATGAATGCATAACTTAATAAAGCTAATGCACCAATAACACCACTAATTGGGTTACAATAAAACCAAAGAACTAATACACCCACTACCCCTGATAAACCTGCTGCTATCATAGCCTCTAGCAAAGACATACGCTCTGCAGGTAGAGGACGATTAGCTGTACGGTCCATCATAGCATCCAAGTTACGTTCGATAATCTGATTAATCGCATTACTTGAACTAGTAACCAAAAAGCCTCCCAACAATAACGCTATAAATGTTAATGTATCAAAATGGCCATTATAAGCCAAGCCATAACCAGCAGCTGCACTCATAAGAATGTAGCTGGTTAGCTTGAATTTCCCTAATACACCATAGTCATAGACTTTGGCGAAAAAAGGGTGCTTTAATATGGTGATTTGTGCTTTCACTAATTTCTTCTGCTTCTTAATAAACTAAACTACATGCTCACCTTCACGAGCCGGTTCTGTTTGCGGAATAAACTCACGATCATCCTTGCTATAGTCATAAGGCCAACGGTATACTGTTGGAATATCTCCAGCCCAGTTGCCGTGGATAGGAAGAATTTCGTCTGTAGTCCATTCAAGTGTTGTAGCTTCCCAAGGATTTGCTTCAGTCACTTTGCGACCTTTATACATACTCCAGAAGAAGTTGATGATAAAAAATACTTGACAAATAAATACGATAACTGCCACAGTCGAGATGAATTTACTCAAATCACCTAAATGACTGAATGATTCATACGAATTATGATTGTAATACCAACGAGGTAAACCAGCCATACCTTGATAGTGCATTGGCCAGAAAATCAAATAGCTACCAATGAAGGTTACAAAGAAGTGGACATAAGCCAAGGTGCTATTCATATGGCGACCAAACATTTTAGGGAACCAATGGTAAACACCTGCAAACAATCCGAAGAATGCAGCAACACCCATTACTATGTGGAAGTGAGCAACTACGAAATATGTTTTAGTCAATTCGATATCGATCGTTGAGTTTCCTAAGAACAACCCAGTTAAACCACCAGAGATGAATAATGAAACGAAACCAATTGCAAATAACATTGCCGGCGTGAAGCGGATATTACCGCGCCAAAGCGTTGCTAACCAGTTGAACACTTTAACAGCAGAAGGTACTGCGATAATCAAAGTCAATACAACGAAGATAGAACCAACAAATGGGTTCATACCTGAAACGAACATATGGTGTGCCCAAACGATGAATGATAAACCACCGATTGCCAACAAAGAACCGATCATCGCTTTATAACCAAAGATAGGCTTACGTGCGTTAACTGAAAGAACTTCAGAAACGATACCCATTGCAGGTAAGATAACGATATATACCTCAGGGTGACCCAAGAACCAGAACAAGTGTTGGTATAAAATTGACGAACCTCCTGTTTGATCTAAGATTGCGCGACCACCGATGTAAATTTCATTCAAGTAGAAAGACGTACCGATGCTACGATCAAAGATCAATAATAAGGCGGCAGACAATAATACAGGGAATGAAAGTAATCCTAAGATTGCAGTAATAAAGAAAGACCAGATTGTTAATGGCATACGAGCCATCGACATGCCCTTGGTACGTAAGTTCAAGATAGTTGTGATATAGTTAATACCACCCAACAAAGAAGAGATGATAAAGAAAGCGATAGAAATCAACCATAATGATTGCCCAGCGCCAGAACCTTTAACGGCTTCCGGAAGAGCTGACAATGGCGGATAAACCGTCCAACCTGCAGATGCCGGTCCTGAAGCCACAAAGAATGATGATAACATCACCATGCTCGACAAGAAGAAGAACCAGTATGATAACATATTCAACATAGGAGACGCCATATCTCGTGCACCAATTTGAAGAGGAATCAAGAAGTTGGAGAAGGTTCCACTCAAGCCACCTGTCAATACAAAGAATACCATGATGGTACCGTGCATTGTAACCAAAGCTAGGTAGAATTGAGGGTCGATTTTACCATCAGGAGCCCAATGTCCTAATAAAGTTTGCAAGAATGCAAAATGCTCATCCGGATAACCTAATTGGATACGGAATAATGCACTCAATAAACCGCCGATAACAGCCCAAACAATACCTGATACCAAGAATTGCTTAGCAATCATCTTGTGATCCATACTGAAGATATACTTCGAGAAGAAGGTATCGTGATGGTCGTGTTGATTCGCAGGCTCGTGGCTATTATGCTCGTGCCATACTGCATCGTGATAAATCGATTCTTGATCGACGTGACCGTGGTGGTGTGTAGAAGCTGACATATTTCTCTTCCTTTATTTTTTCTTTCGTTACAAAATTAGATTCCTGCTTTTTTTGATTCTGCCTTAGCAGTTGTATCAACAGCAACTGGAGCAGGCGCCGCAGCTGGCATTACAGTAGTATAGTAAGATTGTTGACCACCAATCCAAGCATTAAACTCTTCTTGTGTTTCAACTTTTACTGCCATTTTCATAGCATAGTGACTTTGACCACAGATTTGCGCACAAGCCAATTCATAATTGAATTTAGGATTACCAGTAACTTTACGCATTTCTTCTGTCGTATATTTTGGTGTAAACCAGAATGTAGTTGGAATACCAGGAACTGCATCCATTTTCACACGGAAGTGAGGTAAGTCGAAGTTGTGCATTACGTCGCGTGAGCGAATAATGATTTTTGTTGGCTTTCCTTTTACGAAGTGCAATTCTGTAGGGATGATATCATCTTTACCAGCATTATCATTCCAATCCATACCAATAATATTGTTATCGTTAATTAAAGAATAATCACGTTTACCCATTACACCATCTTTACCAGGGTAACGAGCAATCCAGTTAAATTGCTTACCTGTAACTTCGATAACCATTGCATCTTCAGGAGCTGGTCCTGTAATTTTATACCAATAAAACAATCCTGTTACAACTAATACAGTCATGAAGATTGCAGGAATGATGGTCCACCACATTTCCAACTTATGATTCTCTGGATAGTAATATGCCTTTGCATTCTTGCGTTGGCGATATTTGAACAAGAAATAAAATAATGCTACTTGAGTCAAAACGAATACAAGACCGGTAACCGCAAGTGTTAAATTGAAGATATTATCAATCCAAACGCCATGTACTGAAGCTGACTCAGGCAAGAAATGAGATTTATATTTCATTAATGACCAAGCTATCCCTCCGAAGAAAACAAACATAAATCCGAGGAAGATATAGGCAAAAGTCTTGCTATTTTCCTCCATCGTTTCTTTTGTACCTTTTACAACTGAAACCATTTCGCTAGTCTTAGCGATACGTACAATAATTGCAATCAGCAAAACTACTATACCTACTATCAAAAACGTTGTCATATGATGATATTGTTATTCGTCTAAAAATTTAATACTACTTGATGCCCTAATTACGTAAAGTGTTGGATACTTTCTGGCAAATAAGGATGATTCTTTGGAACCAATGGTGCTTTCTCTAAGTTTGTGAACGTGCGATTGATAATCAATCCAACGAAGAAAATAGGCAAGCCAATTTCCATCAAGCCGATGTTCCAATTATTACCAATTGTACCAGGCATTACCATTTGGTAGAAATCCACCCAATGTCCTACGATGATCAAGGTACCAATAAAGATTACAGTTTTAGCATTACGTTTAGCCCCACGAGTCATCAAGATTAACAAAGGAGAAATAAAGTTAATGATCAAATTAGCAAAGAATAATACTTCGTAGTGATCCATACGTTGACGGAAATAAACCGTTTCTTCAGGGTTGTTTGAGTAAGAGATCAACATATACTGAGAATACCATAAGTAAGTCCAGAAGATAGAAAATGCAAACATGAATTTACCGATATCATGTACGTGTTCATCTGTTACATTTTTCAAATTACCTTGTGTACGCAAGTATTGAATTACCAACATGATTAAAGAAATACCACTTACCAAAGCACTCACGAAAGTATACCAACCGAACATGGTAGAATACCATTTTGTATCGATTGACATCAACCAATCCCAGCTAGAAGTAGAGATAGTTACAGCGAAGAAAACTAAGAAGAAGCCAGACAACCAAGTGCTCTTTTTCCAATACTTCAATGTACCTGCATTTTGTTGATCTTCGATTAAAGAATACTTACGAAGTGTGATAGCACAAAAAGACCAAACACCTGTATAAACAAGAATACGAGCGATGAAGAAAGGAACGTTCAAATAACCAGATTTAGCTTCTAGCAATTCACGAACTTCTTCATTTTTGATAGCGTCCAAATCCAACCAAATGAAAATATCATTACGTTTTCCTAGAACAATATAAATCATTAACAGTGCCAACATACCAGCCATATAAGGAAGTGTTTGGCTGATTGCTTCTGGTACACGTTTTACTAACACGCTCCAACCAGCATTAGCCATATAGTTGAAGGCAAGGAAGAAAACAGAGATCAAGCAGATCAATGTGAAAAAGATTGTATTTTGCAAAAGGTCGGCAAGAATTCTCGTGCCATTACCAGAGATTGCAGCACCTGCTATAAAAGCAAGCAATCCTCCAACCATCAAACCAAGGCTTAATTTCTTAAGTCCTGGAGAGAACGTGTAATTATCGTTTAGGTCTACTTCTTTATGATGATGTCCCATTTCGGTCGTATTTTCTCGTTAATTAATGATTCGAAAATTATTATTTAGTTTCTTCAGCTTTAGGCGCGCTAGCAGTAGCGTTTTCAGCTTTGAATTTTGCTTGCATGCTTTTCACATACATGATTACTTTCCAACGTTCTTCACGATTCAACTGAGTAGCATAGCTACCCATTGAGTTTTTACCATACTGTGTAATGTAAAACATTTCACCTTCAGTAATTGCTAAGTTAACATCCGTAAAGTAAGAGAACGCTTCGCTCATTGGGAAAGCGTGGTTATTTGCTAAGGTTACAGAACCGTTTGCTTTACCTTCTTCACCATGACAAGGTGCGCAATAGATATTGAACAAACGCTTTCCTTCAGCCATATTCACTTCATTTAATTCCATTGGATTTAGGTCAGCCTTTGCTGCTTCTAACCCTTCTGGTGTATTTGGGTGATGGTAAGGCATATAAGCACTGTGACGTGTTTCGCCGAATAATGCACCTTGAGCAAAAGGAATCGTGCCATGAATTGGCGTACGAGCACTTAAGCCATCTGCGTAGATGTCGGTGTTTTTAGATTCATCATATGTTTCAACAGCAACAGAGTGCGCCATATCCGGCATATATTCTAAGCCTGGATGTTTAGGATCGCGGAAGCATGACGTTATTGTC
Source organism: Chitinophagales bacterium (assembly GCA_947452995.1). Taxonomy (GTDB): domain Bacteria; phylum Bacteroidota; class Bacteroidia; order Chitinophagales; family CAIODY01; genus JAHEYX01. The sequence goes on along the minus strand of CANGEV010000008.1, from coordinate 40,547 downwards.
ATCATTCCCAATGCTGCTAAGGTGAAAATCGTTGTCTTCTTCATTTTATATTACGAATTAATCGTCAATCAATTTTGATTACATTATTTTATAACGGTACCAGTTATCGATAAGCTTCTCATTTACTTCTTCAGCACCTGCAGTTTTTAAGGCTGCGGTTATAGAAGCTACATCAGAATGTTCATCGATTTCAACTGCAACTACCATTTTATCGTCAGTTTGACGAGGATCCATGATATGTTTCTCAACACCAGGAGCCAAGCGACATAGGTATAGAAAAGTTGCCACCATACCAGCAGCAGCCATCAATACAGTCAATTCGAAGGTGATTGGAATATAACCAGGAACATACCAAAACGGTTTACCACCGAAGTTAGTACGCCAGTTGAACGTATTTGCCCAAGTCATGAAACCAAAAGCAATACTTGTTCCAGTGATACCAAAGATAAAACCAGCTGTATGCAATTTAGATTCACGCAAGCCCATTGCCGTATCCAATCCGTGGATTGGGAATGGCGTGAACACGTCGTGAATTTTCACTCCCTTCTCTTGGATTGCTGGAACTGCTTCCAACAAAATATCTTCATCGCCGAAGATGCCGAGTATGAATTTCTTAGATGCCATATTAATGTGCGCTGTTTTCTGTTAATAATTAAGCGACAGCAACGCCGTCTACTTGGTTAGCTTTTTCTTGAATTGCTTTCAATTCAGCGGTACGCGCTGGATTTTCACCTGCTGTTTTCAATACACTCTTAATCTCAGCAACTGCGATTACAGGGAAGAACTTAGCAAATAACAAGTAAAGAGTGAAGAATAATCCAAATGTTCCTAAGTAGAAACCTACCTCAACCCAAGTTGGAGAATACATTGTCCAGCTTGATGGCAAATAGTCGCGGTGCAAAGAGGTAACGATGATTACAAAACGTTCGAACCACATACCGATATTTACTACAACAGACAAGAAGAATGTCCAGAAGATAGAACGACGAATTTTTCCTGACCAAAACAACTGAGGAGAAACCACGTTACAGAACATCATTCCCCAATAGCTCCACCAATAAGGCCCCAAGGCACGGTTTGCGAAAGCATATTGCTCATACAAACTACCTGAGTACCACGCTGTGAACAATTCTGTCAAGTAAGCGACACCAACGATAGAACCAGTTAGTGTGATAACGCGGTTCATTGAATCGATATGGCTCATCGTGATATATTCTTCCAAATGAAGGATACGACGTGTCATGATCATCAAAGTCAATACCATGGCAAAACCTGAGAAGATCGCACCTGCTACGAAGTAAGGAGGGAAGATCGTTGTATGCCAACCAGGAATTACTGAAGTTGCGAAGTCAAAAGATACGATTGTGTGTACTGATAATACAAGCGGTGTAGAAAGACCTGCCAAAACCAATGACAAGGCTTCATGACGTTGCCAATGCTTTGCAGAACCAGTCCAGCCGAAAGAAAGAACACCATAGAATTTTTTACGGAAAGCAGATTTAGCGCGATCACGTAAAGTAGCGATATCCGGAATTAGACCTGTATACCAGAACATTAAGGATACAGAGAAGTAAGTAGAGATCGCGAACACGTCCCACAACAATGGAGAGACGAAGTTAGGCCAAAGCGGACCACGTGTGTTTGGATAAGGCAAGATAAAGAAGCCCATCCATACACGACCCATGTGAAGAACCGGGAACATACCCGCACACATTACGGCGAAGATAGTCATTGCTTCCGCAGCACGGTTTACACCGGTACGCCATTTTTGACGGAATAATAACAAGATAGCGGAGATCAAGGTACCTGCGTGACCGATACCAATCCACCATACGAAGTTGGTGATATCCCAAGCCCAACCTACAGTTTTGTTAGAACCCCAAGTACCGATACCGAAGTATACGAACCAGGTTACACAAAATGCACCATACATTAAAAGTGCAACAGAAATTACGAATAGTATCCACCATTCTTTGCCGGGCGCACCATCTGTAGGGCCACAAATGTCTTCGGTAACATCCTTATAGGTTTTGTTACCTTCGATCAATGGTTCGCGGAGTGCTGATTCTTTGAATGACATATCTATGTATTAGAGAACGATTAGAAATTTGATTTAATTATGCTTTTTCAGCGTGAGCTTCATGACCTTCATGCTTTTTACCATTGCTTTCTTTCCAGCTAGCAATTTTGTCGGTATTACGCACTTTCGCTAGGTAGCCAACTGAAGGTTGGATATTCAATTCTTCGATTACGAAATACAAGCGTTTAGTATCTTCTTCATCGTAGATTGAGCGAACTGCACTTTGCGCATCATTGATATCACCGAATACGATGGCATCAGCAGGACAGCTAGATTGACAAGCAGTTTTTACCATACCATCCATCAAGCGCATATCGTTTTTCTTAGCTTCCAACTTACCTTCTTGGATACGTTGTACGCAGAATGAACATTTTTCGATAACACCACGAGCACGAACTGTAACGTCAGGGTTTAATACCATACGCGTTAAGCTGTTAGCCATATCAGCATCATCATGTAAGTTGCCTTCAAAACTATCTGCACCGTTCCAGTCTAACCAGTTAAAGCGACGAACTTTATAAGGACAGTTATTTGCGCAATAACGGGTACCGATACAACGGTTATAGGCCATTTGGTTCAAGCCTTCGCTGCTGTGGTTCGTTGCGTTTACTGGGCAAACGTTTTCACAAGGTGCGTTTGCACAATGTTGACACAACATTGGTTGGAACGTAACTTGTACATTTTCGAAGTTAGGATCAGCATTGATGTTTTTCTCCATCGTGTTGAAACCACCTTCTTTGTTACCGATGCTGTAATAGCGATCGATACGAATCCAATGCATTTCATGCGCACGAACTACGTGTTCTTTACCTACTACTGAAACGTTATTTTCAGATTGACATGCAACTGTACAGTTACCACAACCGATACAAGAGTTAAGGTCGATAGCCATGTGCCATTTATGACCTTTATATTCATGATCACCAAAGCGGCGATTATCACCATAAAGAGTAGTCGTAGCTTCAACAATTTCCTTACGATCAGCGTTCACTGCGTGAGGATTTTGTTTGTGATCAGCCAAAGTCGTTTCTTTCACGATACGACGGCCTTCATAGCTATGATGTGTTTGTGTTTGAGCAACAGTATATTTATCGTTGGTAGTGTTAACTGAAGCATTGAATGCAACAGGCAACCAAGCGTTATTCGCCCACGTCATTAATGGATAAGCATTCTGCCCAACTCCATTACCTACTTTACCAGCAGCAGTACGACCGTAACCTACGGCGATAGCGATTGTGTTATCGGCCATACCTGGTTGAACGATAGCAGGCAATTTTACTTTAGCACCATTCACAGAAACTTCGATCATACGTACTTCTTTAGCATCCCAAAGAGGCTTATGATCGGAGAACATACTTGCATTATTTTCAAGTAAGTTCAATTTCATTGCATAGTTATAAGAGATACAAGCGTAGTTATCCCAAGTTGCTTTCGTGATTGGGTCAGGCATTTCTTGCAACCAAGGGTTGTTCGCATATTTACCATTTCCTAAACCAACTTTTTCATAAAGAACAACAGCTACGCTGTCAGACTTTCCAGTATAAGTAGCAGCGATAGCAGAAAGTGCAGCATTTACATCTCCTTTAGGAGACATTGCTGTAGCTTCAGCAGCACCTGTTGAGAACACACCATTTTTTACAGCATTATCCCAAGCAGCTTGCTTGTCACCTTCGTTAGTAATTACGTTCGCTGTCCAATAATTCTGAAGGTATGCCAAGAAATCAACTGAAGCGCCAGACCATTTCAAAAGGCTGTCTTGCATTTGACGCGTTTTGAACAATGGAGCGATTACAGGTTGGATCAAGCTATATTCACCTTTCATTGGAGCGGCATCAGACCAGCTTTCCAAGAAATGATTATCAGGGGTATGGTATTTACAAGCGGCCGTTGTTTCATCGATACGATCATTGAAAGAGATCGTGCATGCAACGCCTTTCAATGCGGCTGTCCAATCTCCTTTCGGATAATCATAAACAGGATTACAACCAGCGATAATTACAGTTTTGTATTTACCGGCTTTGATATCGTTCAACAATGTTGCAACAGAGGCATCATCACCTTGACGTTGATAAGATACATTAGACATATCTACGGTAGTACCGTAGTTTTCTAACATAGCATTAATTTGATTGACTACTTGTTGGATATTTTTATCATTGCTACCAGATACCACTAAAGATTTTCCTTTAGCAGCAATTAGTGCATCAGCAACTTGTTTTAATTGAGTTTTGCAAGATAAACTGCAAGAACCTCCTTTCAATAAGTTGTAAAGTCCGCTAACGGCCAAACCTTCTTCAGAAGGGTGGATTACGATACGGTTATCAGCATTTGCACCAGCCAAAGAGAGCATAGACTCAATTTGGAAGTGTTTGCTCATTTTCATATCAGCGTTATTCAATTTACGGCCTGCAACATATTGTTTTGTGTATTGAACAGGCGCTATCCAAGTACCTAAGAAATCAGCTCCGAAAGAAACGATTACTTCCGCTTTATCAAAACGATAGTTAGGAATTGCGCGCGTGCCGAAGTCAGCTTCGTTAGCAGCTAACATTCCGCTAGCAGAGTGTGCATCATATGTTACGTGTGTACCAGCGAACTTCGTTACGAAGTCGTTGATAACACCTTGTGTAGAAGGAGAGAGAACGGTTGAAGTTAATACAGCAACCGGGCCAGCAACTAATGCGCTAGTGATTGCGGTATCGATTGCATCCCATTTTGCTTCGTTACCATTGATAGAAGGACCTTTAGCACGGCCAGTATCATAAAGGCTAAGCACGCTTGCTTGAACGCGAGCAGATGTACCTCCTTTAGTTAATGGGCTATTGGGGTTACCTTCAACTTTGATAGGGCGACCTTCACGGCTTTTTACCATGATAGAGCAGTACTCACCACCATCGCTATATGAAGAAGCGTACCAGTTAGCAACACCGGGAACGATTTCTTCAGGCTTGATTACATAAGGGATCGCTTTACGAACTGGAATTTCGCAGCTAGCAGCAATAGTAGCAGCAGCAACGGAGAATCCCATCATTTTTAAGAAGTCGCGACGGCCGGTGTTTTTTTCACCGATTCCTTCGTTGAATACATCTTCTAAAGGTAAATCTTCTTGAAACTCATTTTTTTGAGCTTTTGTGAATTCTTTATTAGCTTGTAATTCTTCTAAACCTTTCCAGTATTTCTTTTCCATATGTTTGAGGTTTGTCTCTACGTGCGTAGGTCGACCGATTTTTAAATTAGATTGAATGAAAACTGATTAGTAGTGACATTTTTGACATTCCAAACCGCCCATCATTGCTTCAGTAACGCTCGTTACTTTTCCATCTTTTATTTTCTGGTGCAATTCTTCATACATACCGTAGTATTTGTTGTTGTTGAATTGAACTTTAGTTTCGCGATGGCAATTGATACACCAGCTCATAGATAGCGGTTGATTTTGTGCAACCACTTCCATTTCTTGAATTTGGCCGTGACACGTTTGACAAGCGATTTGACCAGCTTTTACGTGTTGTGCGTGGCTGAAGTAAACGTGATCAGGTAAGTTGTGAATACGAACCCATTTGATTGGTGTATTATTTTCGTAGGCAGATTTAATTTTAGCAATTTCTTCTTTACCAGTACCATTTACTGTTTCACCTACTGCTTTGTGGCAGTTCATACAGATGTTTACAGTAGGAATACCTGCTTGTTTACCTTTCTCAACACCGACGTGGCAGTACTTACAATCAATTTTCATTTCACCTGCATGTAGCTTGTGAGAGTATTTGATAGGTTGATCTGGAGAATACCCTTGAGAGCGGCCCATATCGATAGCGGAATCAGCAGCGCGGTAACCAACGAAGATGGTGGCGATGATGATTAAGAAACCTATGAAGCGGCGGTTTTTCAAAAGCGGTAAAGGCTTGTCGAATGCTTCAGGTGATTTTTCCTGAACCATTTCATTCAAGTTATTATTAACGCGACCTAACAATAGATAAACTACCAAGAATACTAAGAACAACAATGCCACGAAATAAATCATGGTACCGTTATCTTCAGCACCAGCAGCTGGAGCGCCTGCAACAGGAGCTTTATCTTTTGGAGGAGTTTTAACGTAATCAAGGATTGCATTGATTTCATCATCCTTCAAGTTAGGGAAGGCAGTCATTTGTGTTTTGTTGTACTCGTTAAATAATTTAACGGCGTACTCATCACCACTAGCGATTACAGCTGAAGAGTTGCGAATCCACTTAGCAAGCCAAGCGCGATCACGGCGTTTTTCAACGTCCTTAAGAGCAGGACCTACCAACTTTTCATCTAATTTGTGACAAGAAGAACAATTGTTTTTAAAGATTGCTTCGCCATCAGGAGCTGCGTATGCGGCACTAGCGGAAGCCAAAACAAGAAGAGCAATCAGTCCTAAAACGTGCTTTGACAGAAGGTTGTACAGTTTATTCATATAGTTGTGTATATGCTTTCTTAGCCTATTATTCGAGATAGGCAAAAATAGAAAAGGAGAATGATTTTACCAACGGAAAATTGACAAATTTTTAACTTTATTTTACTGATAAAAATCAGGTTTTTAAACCGGTGTAAAAAAAAGCGGGAAAATAAATTTATTAAAGCGGGAAAAAGCTACTGAACTAGATCCCAAGGGACTTACAAGCCAATTCAGCGGCCTGTTGTTCGGCTTGTTTTTTATTAAAGCTTTCTGCTACGCCTTGTTCAACCTCATCAATGAATGCTCCAATTTTATAAAGAATACGGTGATCGGCTCTTTTTTCGTCCATTACTTTGAATAAACAGACCTTTTTGTTCGACTGGGCCCAATTGATAAGTTTCGATTTAAAATTATAATCGATTTTTTCTAAGGCTGCGATATTCAAGTGAGGTGCGATCATTTTATCGAGGACAAAGCGTTGTGCGCCTTTATATCCAAGGTCGAGATAAACTGCTCCTATAAGGGCTTCTAGGGCATTCCCAAGTAAATCATTTTCACGAAGATTTCGGATACTATGACTACGTCTAATAAAATTGGGCAGTGCCATTTGAAAGGCGATTTCATTCATTTGCGCTCTACTCACAATTTTGCTTCGCATTTCGGTCATAAAGCCTTCTCTGCGATTTGGGAATTTACGAAAAAGCAGATCAGCGATAACCATATTAAGCACGCTATCCCCTAGTAATTCGAGGCGTTCGTTATTGATAGCTCCTTCTTCCGTAACGGAAGCATGATGAAAGGCTTGATGATAAAGGGAAAGGTTACGCGGTGTAAAGCCTAATATTAAGCGCAGTGAGCGAGTAAATTCTTTTTCGGGAGAAAGGAGGAGATTATAGATGCGCCGCAAGATCACAATCTTCGGGATTTATTATTCCGCGTACTTCTTGAAAATCACGGAGGCGTTGTGCCCACCGAAGCCGAAAGTATTGCTAAGTGCGGCCTTAATTGTACGTTTTTGAGGCGTATTGAAGGTTAAGTTCAACTTAGCATCTAATTGCGGATCGTCGGTAAAGTGATTGATTGTCGGCGGGCAAATATCATTTTGCACAGACAACAAGGTTGCGATAGCTTCGATAGCACCGGCAGCACCAAGAAGGTGACCAGTCATTGATTTTGTACTAGAGATATTTAGACGATAAGCATCTTCACCAAAAACTTGCTGAATAGCTTTTACTTCACTGATATCACCTAGCGGAGTGGAAGTACCGTGAACATTGATATAATCAATATCCGCGGTTGTTAGGCCAGCATCTTCCAATGCCATGCGCATAACATTTTGCGCACCTAAGCCTTCAGGATGTGGGGCAGTGATATGGTGAGCGTCTGCGGTCATACCGCCACCAACCATTTCACCATAAATTTTTGCACCGCGTGCTTTTGCGTGTTCTAGTTCTTCAAGGATTAATCCGCCAGCACCTTCACCCATAACGAAACCATCACGATCTACGTCGAAAGGACGAGAAGCTGTTTTAGGGTCGTCATTACGTGTAGAAAGGGCATGCATCGCATTGAAGCCACCTACTCCACTTTCATTGATTACAGATTCACTACCACCGGCAATAATAACTTTATTTTTACCTAGGCGAATCCAATTGAAAGCATCGATGAGGGCATGTGTAGAGGAGGCGCACGCACTAACAGTAGCATAATTGATACCGCGGAAGCCATAACGCATAGAGATATGACCAGCTGCGATATCTAAAATCATTTTCGGAATGAAAAACGGGTTATAACGAGGGGTACCATCACCTTTAGCAAAGTTGATTACTTCTTCTTGGAAGGTAGTCAATCCACCAATTCCGGATGCCCAAATTACACCAGTTTTATCCTTGTCGATTGTTTCGAGGTTTAAACCACTGTCTAACACAGCTTGATCAGCGCAAATAAGCGCGTACTGGGCAAAAATGTCCAATTTACGCGCTTCTTTACGGTCCATGAATTGTGTTACATCCAAGCCTTTAACTTCGCAAGCGAACTGGGTCTTGAATTTAGATGCGTCAAAGCGTGTGATTTTATCAGCGCCGCTAACGCCGGCTAACAATGCATTCCAATAATCGGAAGCAGTATTTCCAATTGGGGTAATCGCCCCTATACCGGTAACAACAACTCGTTTAAACTCCATGATTTAAAAGCCTTTGGCTTTAATTATTTTACGTGTTCAGACAAATAAGCTACAGCTTCACCTACTTTAGTGATTTTTTCAGCTTGCTCATCAGGGATAGAGATATTGAATTCTTTTTCGAATTCCATGATCAATTCCACAGTATCCAAAGAATCAGCGCCTAAATCAGCGGTGAAACTTGCTTCAGATGTAACTTCTGCTTCTTCTACGCCTAATTTGTCAACGATAATTTTCGTAACTCGAGTTGCGATGTCAGACATTTTTATTGAGTTTAGATTTTAAAATTGTTGGGCAAAATAAAGGAAATCTTTACGGATTAACAAATAATAAGGAAATTTTCAGCAAAGTGAAATTTTAGCCTTAGTTATAAATTACAGCTGTAAAATCGATATCCAAACTTGCATGAACCACGAAAGTGCTTGTAATAGGCTTGTTTGATTTAGCTACCCACACTACTTTGAGCTGATCTTTCGTTACTATTTCGGTAATATTTTCTAGAGTAATATCTACGTCAAGCGTCTTAGAATTGTTATTTAAATTAGTTGATTCTCCGATTTTTCTAACCAATTTACCATTAGAATCTTCTAAAAAGAAGTCCATTTCAGTAAATGCATCAAAAGTATTTTGGGATGCAGGATCAATTGAAAGATGAATTCCTTTCACAGCGGCGTATGCAATTTGGCTTTCATTGATTCCTTCTTTAAGACAGGTATTTTTCACTTCATTGACTGCAACACCACTTTCTAATGAATCGAGTGCTGCTTGCGTAGAAACTGGAACAGTATAATCACAAGCCATGCTTACAGAATAGGTTGAATCTATTTGTTTGTGGCAAGAAACCAAAAGCAAAAGTGCGAGAATTACGCTAGCGGGTATTAATCCAAAAAAAGTGTTAGAGAAGCGTTTCATGGAAACAAAAATAGTTTAAAAAAGGGATTCTACAAGCTTATTCAGCTTTCGTCCAATGTTCTAGCACTTTCATTAGTCCGGGCACTAAATATATATTCTTGGAATTCAGCTCGATACATTGAAAATTTTTTCTTCGTTTTTCACCTTTTTGAAATACCCGCTGTTTATCAACTTTAAAAAAGGTACCAGGTGGTAATTGTTCTACGAAAGTGTCTGGAATGGCATTATATTGATTCATTGCCCGCAGGAGGTGTGGGTCGGCGCAAGAGGCGGCTTTCGGGTTACGCATATAGTTGAGGAGGACTTTTTCCAGGGTTTCTGGATAGACTTTCATCTCAATAAACGGGCTCATAAGTAGTTTAAATTCACTTTTCCATTCTTCACCATGAGGAGCGACTTTATGTCCGTATTTTTCAAAAGTGAGCAGATGGGCTAGCTCATGCACCAAGGTGAGCAGGAATGCATAAGGGTTTAGGTTATGATTGATTGAAATCGCGTGTTTTTCGCCTTTGCGAGGCGATCGATAGTCGCCGAGTTTGGTGCTACGCGCCCATTTAATGGTAAGTTGAACTTGGTATTTATCAAGATATTGCGCCACGGTGGGTGCCGCAGCGGGAGGGATGTGACGAGCGAGGATATTGGCGAGTTGTTCAATATTCATACTTAAAAGTAAAGACTATGGAACTTCCACTGGCCTAGCGAATTGTATTCTAGTGTCGGAGCCGGGAATTTTATAACGTTGATTGTCTTAAGGAGCGTATTAACCCATTGGTGTTTGGTATGCACTTTAGAAAGATCAAGATCTAGTGAAAGATAAAACTGGCGATAGCGAGCTTGATTTAGGAGGTAATCGGTAGCGGATGGTGTTCCATAAACTCTTTTACCTGCAGTATTGTACCATATTCCGGCAGGAGCAAGCTTCAAAGAATCTGCTCCGTTAAACATATTAGCCGCGCCATAGCCGACGGCAATATTAAGCCATTTAGGGACTTTATTATTTTTAGGAAGGAAATCATGCACATTTGCTGAAAGCCAGAATGTCATTCCATTATAATCTTTGACCATTCTGTACAATATACCATTACCATAAAGATCATTGGCGCGATTTTCTAAATTGATTGGACTGTAGTGTGTATTATGCGCTGAGTACTTAAGCATTATTCGTTGTTGTTTCCAGGCAAGTTCTTGCCCAAGATATAAGCCCGCGCCGCTAATATCTGCGATAAGATCGCCGTTAGAAAAGCCCCACTTATTTGAAAACCCATCTAATATTTCAACAATGAGTGTCATACCCAATCCTACTCCAGCACCATAGATAGCAGCCTTCTTATAGGGCATCCCTGTCCATTTATACGCTTGACCGGCAACATAAGCTCCATAATAGGACCATGCAAAGTGACCCACTTTATCACATTGTAACCATTCATTATTATCATTAAAAAAATGAAATTTAGAACGGTCGTAATTAGCATACCAAGCGGATTTTAAGCCGAACATAGTTGCTGTAAAACCGCTTGCCATTGTGGCATGCACCAAGGTGGCTCTTTTTTTATTGTATTTTTCTTCTGGCAACAATAACTGATTCAATAAATGGTATTGGGCCCATGCGTTGCAGGTCACCAACATTAAAATTGCAGAGAGAAAAATACGACGCATTGTAATTAGGATAAAAGTATTGAACGGACTGTTTCCAACAGATGATTTACTTCGTCTGTTGTACGCGCTTCGCCATAAACACGGAGTAAAGGTTCTGTACCACTTGGGCGAATCATGACCCAGCGTTCATGACCTAGATGATATTTATAGCCATCAATTGTTTCAATACGTTCCACTTTATAATCACCGAATTCATTGAAGCTACCGGCTTCGCAACGTGCGATAATTTCTTGCTTTTTTTCTTCTGTTAAATGAAGGTCTAGACGTTCAAAAACGAATGCTCCGACGATGTCATACACTTCTTGAATTAATGCACTCATTGACTTTCCGGTGAGACGCATAAGATCGAGGAGCAGGAGACCGTCCCATATTCCGTCGCGTTCAGGGATATGTCCTTTAACAGATATTCCACCGCTTTCTTCACCACCCACTAAAATGTCTTCTACTAACATTTTTTCAGCGATATATTTGAAGCCAATTTTGGTTATTTCAACGGGGATATTGTAATGATTACATATTTTTTTAATCTTATCTGACGTAGAGAAAGCGACTACAACTTTACCATTCATTTGACGATATTTCACCGTGTAATGAATCAAAAGAAGGAGGATATGATGGGCGTCGATAAATTTACCATTTTCGTCGTACATAGCGATACGATCGGCATCTCCATCGGTGATAAGGCCTGCGCTCACTGATTTTTTTTCACGGATAAACTGCTGAAACTCTTTTGTATTACGTTCTAGCGGTTCAGGTGCTTGACCGTTGAAGCCAGGGTTATATTCTGCATGGAGCATAATTGCACTTGGCAATAGACGCGGCAGAATTCGTTGCCCAGCGCCATACATAGCGTCATAGCCTAATTTTACAGCTTTGTCAATTGCTGTTAAATCGAATGATTCACGTACATGATTTTCGTAAAGTGTTTCCATGTCGATATAGCTAAGCATGCCATTTTCTACGAGTGTTTGAAGACTTGTAGAAGGAATGCTAGCAGAGTCAGGGATATGCGTTTCAACTAAAGTGATTTCAGCAGGAGCAGCAGGACCACCGAATCCGTCTTTAATTTTAAAACCGTTATAGGAAGGGGGGTTATGGCTTGCGGTGATTACGATACCTGCGTTAGCGTTAAGTTTAACTGTTGCCAGTGAAACCATGGGAGTTGAGACAAATCCCTTGTGTGTAAGCACTTTCACGCCCATACTTGTTAAAACTTTAATGGCTGTTTCAATAAAAAGTTCGCCTGCGAAACGACAGTCGTGACCGATGACTACTACTGGATTTGGTGTTCTATTTAAGAGCCACTTAGCGGTGGCATAACTCACGCGAGCGACGTTTTCACACGTAAAATCTTGCGCGATTATTGCGCGCCAACCATCTGTTCCAAATTTAATATTTTGCATAATTAGAATATGATAAAATAGAGGAGTAAAAATAATCGAAAATAATTAAGAACCCTATTTGTAATGACTTTTTGCAAAGAAATAGCCTGTCTGCAGAAAATCTCATTTGTTAAAGAAATTATAGACGTTTTTTCTTATTTTAGCAAATTACTCAAAGTCCGTCCTTAAACGAAAAACTATGTTGAGAAAACTGACCCTAATTTTCATCATTTTAGGTTTTATACATGTTGGCTTGCAAGCACAACCATGTAACGTAAATATTTCACCGAATCCTGCCAGTGTTTGTCTGGGCCAGAGTGTCAATTTAACTGCTAGCGGTGGCGGTGGTACTTGGACATGGAGTCCGGCCACCGGATTAAACACGACTAACGGAGCGAATGTTACTGCAACACCTACTGTTACGACAACCTATAAAGTGGTTCGTCTTTGTCAGAGCGGCGGAGTGGATTCTGCGACTGTTGTTGTAACGATAAAAACGCCTCCTACAGCTAGTTTCACCTATAGTCCTTCTTCCACGCAATGTGCGAAGACACCGATTCAATTTACTGGAAGTGGTACAGGAACAGGATTGAGTTATAGTTGGAATTTTGGGGATGGCGGAACTTCAAATCAGCAAAATCCAAAGCATAGTTATACTCCGACAGCAGGTAACGGAACGCAGAATTTTACGGTAACGCTTACAGTGACAGCATCGAATGGTTGTACGGCTACAGCAACACAAACGGTAACAGTTAAGCAACTACCGAGTACCACAATGGGTGGATCAGGAGCAACGACGATCAATGGTGTTCCTTATTTTAAGGTTTGTAGTTCTAACCCTACAGCCCTATTCACGTTTACAAATACTTCGTCGACGGCAGCAACCAACACAAATTATTTTGTGGATTGGGGAGATGCAAGTGCAACGTTTACAGGTGCTACATGGGGGCCAACAATGACTCATACGTATGCCATAGGTGTTTACACGATGACTTATATCGTGAGTGGTGGTAATGGATGTGTGGATACGGCCCATTACAATATTTTTGTTGGATCTAACCCAGCGGTTGCGTTGGGAAGTCCAGGTAATACGGATATATGTGGTGGCGGTACGCTTACCTTTCCAATAACAAATACTTCATCTAATCCTCCGGGTACGACCTATTCAGTAACTTTTGGAGATGGTACTGCACCGGTAACATTTAGTCATCCTCCACCAGCGAGTGTATCGCACACGTTTAACATAACATCCTGTTCAGCTGGTAATGGTGGTTTGACAGCATTTGCAAGTCCGTTTCCAAATTCATTTACAGCAACCATTACAGTGAGTAACCCTTGTGGAAGTACGGCTGCGAGTGTTACGCCGATTTATGTTTCGACGCCGCCTAATGCATCTTTCTACATGAGTGCTTCAACTATTTGTGTAAACAGCAGTGCTACTTTTACCAATACTTCTGTTGGATACAATGCAGCTAGTGGTGTATGTACGAACAACGATCCAGTAATGTGGAGTATTAGTCCGAGTACTGGCTGGACAAGTGGTTCTAATTTTGGAAACACATTTGGTTTAACTGATCCGAATTTATGGAGCGGTGGTTCAAATTCATTAGGTGTGAATTTTAATACGATAGGAACCTATACCATTACTTTGATAACTGGTTCGACGCACTTGTGTGGGTTGGACACCATCACACAAACTATTTGTGTGGTACCTCCAGCGCAACCAGCGTTCAATATGACACCGCCAAATGGTTGTGCTCCGTCTACCGTAACTGTTTCTAATACTTCTTTAGGTTCGGCAGGTTGTAGTTCTTTAGGCTATTCATGGGTTGTAAGTTATAGTAGTGGTTGTATCTATTATTCTTCGGGTTCTTATACTTATTCTTCTGGTTCGAACTCTGCACAGAATCCTGTATTCACTTTCTCCACACCGGGTAATTATAATATCACTTTGAATGTTACCAATGCCTGTGGAACCGTTTCCGCTTCTCAAAGTACTGTCGTTAAAGATTTACCCTATATTACTACAAGCTCTGTTTCAGGGGCATGTGGCTCTAATACAGTTAATCCAGCATCCTATTTTGGGTTTAATGGATGTGGTGGTACGATTTCCAATTATGCATGGACCTTTAACAACGGAACTCCTTCAACAGGCACTGGTGCAAGTCCAGGTAACGTAACTTTTACGAATGCTGGTAGTAATGCAATGACAGTTGTTGCAACGAATGAGTGTGGCTCTAAAACAGCTACGGTATATGTTCCTGTGTGGCCTATTCCAATTGTGAGTGCTGGTCCCAGCTTGACTATTTGTAGTGGTAATGCAGCTTATTTACAAGGTTCTGCTTCGAATGGAACTCCGAGTTATTATTATAGTTGGTCGCCTTCAGGATCAGGTTCGTGTTGTCCATATGTATATCCCGCTGCCACCACAACCTATTATCTGAATGTAAGTGACTGGCATGGCTGTAGTTCATCAGATAGTATGATTGTTACAGTGAATCCGACTCCCGTTGTAAATATGAGTGTATCACCTAATCCTGTTTGCTATGGGCAGCCTATCACCTTGATTGCAACTTCGACAGTACCAGGAACCACGTTTACTTGGAGTGGACAAGGACTGCAGTCAAGCACAGGAGATACCGTCATTGCAATACCTACTTCATCGAATACATATTCTGTTACAGGAACAACAGCAGCAGGTTGTTTTGACAACGATAACGTTTACGTTACTGTTCGACCTTTACCTAACTTAAGTATTAGTCCTTCGAATAGTACTATTTGTTTAGGACAAAGTATTACATTATTTTCAAATGGAGCGACAACTTATAGTTGGCATCCTGGAACAGGTTTGAATACAACTACAGGCAGTACTGTTACAGCAACACCGACAGTTACAACAACCTACACGTTGGTAGGAACAAATAATTATGGGTGTATAGATTCAATTACTAAAGTTGTAACGGTCAACGCATTGCCTAATGTCTACGCAACTGGTCCGACAGGAACCTCGTGCCCTGGCTCACCCGTTACCTTGCAGGCATTTGGAGCTAATACCTATTCATGGACACCTACGAGTAGTGTAAATCCTACCACTGGTGCGACAGTAACCGCAACACCAACCGTGACAACAACCTATATTGTTACGGGTTCAAGTGGATTAAATTGTCAAGACACAGGGATGGTTGTTGTGACGGTTCTTCCGATTCAACCTTTAACGATTACACATTTTGATTCAACAATCTGTAAAGGACAAAGCTTAGATACGATGTGGGTGACTGGAGGAGCGAATTATGTTTGGACGCCGAGCGCTGGATTGAACACGACCGTTGGTCCGGTGGTAGTCGCTACGCCAAGCGTATCTACGATGTATTATGTAACGGCGATGAATGGGGTTGGCTGTAATGTAACGGACAGTACTTGGGTTACGGTGAAACCTTTACCAGTTGCTGTTGCAGGAGCAGATAGAAATTTATGTTTAGGTGCGAGCACCACCCTTGGGGCTCCACATGTTTGGGGATATAGTTATTCCTGGACGCCGTCACTAGGATTGAATGATACAAGCAAATCAAATCCAATAGCGAATCCTAGTGTCACCACGACTTATTATTTAACGAAGACGGATAGTATTACTGGATGTTATAAATACGATACCGTAGTTATTACCTCCGTTCCATTACCTCCAGCTCCGGTAGCAACGAGTAATAGTCCGGTATGTTGGTATTCGAATATAAATTTATTTGCCAGTGGATTAGTTGGTGCAACGTATAATTGGACTGGACCTAACGGATTTGTTTCTAGCTTACAGAATCCAGTGAATCCATTAGCACTTTATCAGGATAGCGGTGATTACTATTGCACGCAAACTTTTGCAGGATGTACTTCTTTTGCAGATACGGTTCATGTATCTATGTTCCCTGCACCGGCAGCCTTATCAGGTGTTAATGCCACTATTTGTGCTGGTCAATCTGCACCAATTGGTGGGGCACAAGTGCCAGGTAGTACTTATAGTTGGGTGAGTGTTCCGGGTGGATATAGCAATACTGCTCCGAATGATACGGTTACCCCGAGTGTTACCACTACTTATACTATATCTGAGACGGATATTCATGGCTGTCAGGATTCGAACAACGTAGTAATAACAGTTAAGCCATTGCCAGTGATGGCCTTCACTTATCCGAATCCAGCCTGTGCGACTATTGGCGTATTGTTCACGAACAATTCAACGGGATTAATTATTTCAAGAAACTGGCGTTTCGGAGACGGAGGTATTTCTGGTATCAACAGTCCGAATCACGCTTATGCAAATACAGGTACGTTTAATGTAACCCTTACTGCGACGACCGTTTATGGCTGTATTGATTCTATTACTCATCCTATTACGATTGTTACCGTTCCGCATGATAGCTTTGCGTTAAGTCCGCATGTCTCTTGTGGACCAGTAGTGGTGAATTTCACGAATTATAGTTCCGGCTACAATCCTAGCTATCAATGGAATTTAGGCTTGGGTGGTGCGTTTTACAATGGTGTGACACCTCCGCCTACTACCTACCCTACTCCATATCGCTTTGATACGACTTTCATTATTGATTTGCAAGTGAGCAATGTTTGTGGAACGGTTACGGTGCAAGATTCTGTGATTGTGCACCCTGGGCCGCACGCGAGCTTCGGTACGAATGTGAGCGTTGGTTGCAGTCCTTTACCGATTTACTTCTCGAACACCTCACAAGGTTTACCAACGGCTTATTTATGGAACTTTGGGGATGGATCTGCAACGGATACTGCAAAGAATCCGGGCCCGCATACGTTCTATACAGGTGCCAATGATACAACGTTTACCATCATGTTAATTGCGACGAATGCATGTGGTGTGGATACAACTTATCAAACGATATTAGTGCATCCGAATACGGTGAATGCCTTTATGAATATCACTGCTACGGCAGGATGTGCGCCGTTTACAACAATAGTAAGCAACTACTCTACGGGACATACGACCTTCTCTTGGAACTTCGGAAACGGGACCTATTCTACACAAAACGTAGACACCGTTACCTATACGGCACCAGGTACTTATACCATTCATTTGAGTGCTAATAATGGCTGTAGTTTTGATACAACCTCTAGTATTGTGACTGTGTATCCTGTTCCAAATGTTATTGCGACGCCGTCGCCACAAACCATTTGTTCTGGCAATATGGCCAATATCAGTTTAAGCAGTTTAGTGGCGGGTACAACATTTAATTGGACTGCTACAGCAACAGGAGTGAGTGGAGCCTCTGCAGGTGGTGGAACCTTTATCAATCAGGTCTTGAGTGTACAAGGTGCAAGTAGTGGCACTGTAATTTACACTATTACTCCTTCACCGAGTGTGTATGGTTGTCAGGGAGCAGCTATTAAGGATACAGTGACTGTCACACCAACTCCGAGTGCAACTGCTACACCGAATACTCAAACCCTTTGTTCAGGAAGTTCGACGGCTATTAGTTTAAGCTCCTCATTACCAGGAACTACATTCTCTTGGTCAGTAATTCAAAATAATATCAGCGGTGCTACGGCAGGTGTTGGTTCTACGATTGCTCAAAATTTAGTAACGAATACACCTACGCAAGGAACGGCTGCTTATACAGTCACTCCAAATTTAAATGGTTGTTTGGGAAGTAGTATTCCTGTGAATATTACTATCAATCCGGTTCCAGTAGTTACGGCTACGCCGAATACACAGACCTTATGTACTGGTGCGAGTACGAATATTGCGTTAACGAGTACGGTGGTTGGAACAAGCTTTGCATGGACGGTTTCACAAACTGGTGTCAGTGGTGCGAGTGCAGGAACAGGTGCTGTTATTGCACAAACATTGACTACAACGGGACTTGCACCTGGAAACATAACATATACCATTACACCAACCGCGAATGGTTGTAGTGGTTTACCTATTACTGTTACAGTGATAGTTAACCCTTATCCAACAGTAACCGCGACACCAACCGCACAAACATTGTGTAGTGGTTCGGCAACAAATATTTCATTAAGTTCGAATGTAGTTGGAACAGCTTTCAACTGGACTGTTACGCCTAGTTTGGTAGCAGGCGCTGCCAATGGTACTGGCTCATTAATTGCGCAAACACTGAATACAACGGGAACGCAACCTGGTTATGTAACTTATACTATCGTACCAAGTGTAGGATTATGTGCCGGCAGTTCGATTCAAGTTACAGTGAATGTGAACCCTGTTCCGGTAGTAAGTGCGACTCCGCCAAATCAATCTTTCTGTTCTGGAGGAACGACTAATATTGCATTAAATTCAAATGTAAGCGGAACTACTTTTGCTTGGACTGCAGCCAATAACGGAGTTAGTGGCGGTAGCAATGGTAATGGATTGAATATTATTCAAACACTTACGACAACGGGAACAGCAACAGGAATTACAACCTATACTGTGACTCCAACCGCGAATGGCTGTAACGGAGCTCCGTTAAACGTTCCTATCACTGTATATCCTATTCCTGCTTTAACCGTGACTCCTAGCACTCAGACCATCTGTTCTGGTAGCGCTACCAATATTGCCTTATCTAGTAGTGTTGCAGGTACGACGTATAGCTGGATTGTAACGAATGCGACTTGCGGAGGCGCGAATTCAGGTTCAGGCTCTAGCATTGCGCAAACCCTCACTGCATTAAGTTTGGGATTAGATAGCGCGACTTATTTAATCACACCTACTGCAAACGGTTGTCCTGGTGCACCTAAATACGCAACACTATTCGTTCGTCCGCTTCCTGTGGTAAGTGCTTCGCCTAGTTCACAAACGATCTGTAAGGGTAATTCAGATTATATCACCTTAAGTTCTAATTTACCAAACACATCATATAGCTGGACGGTTGTTCAAAGCAATACGGTTGGTGCTGCTAATGGCTCAGGATCGATTATCAATCAGGTTTTAAACACGACTACTACATTCCCTGGTTCAGTGAATTATACAATAACCCCTGTAGCAAACGGTTGTAGTGGAGCTCCATTAACAGTTCCTGTCACAGTTAATCCTAGTCCTTCGTTAAGTATTATTGCATCGCAAACGAGTGTTTGTGTGGGACAAGACATCACGTTCTCGTTTGTGAATCCAGGCTTAAGTAGTTATTACTGGAACTTTGGTGACGGTAGTTATGGAAGTACCAACCCTGTTCACCACGTTTATGCAAGTAATGGTACAACTTACACAGCAACATTAGTAGGTACCTCTATTGCTTATGGTTGTACGGATTCAACAAAAAAGACCATTACAATTCTTGCTTCTCCAATAGCAAATATCAGCGCTACGCCGCTAATCGGTTGTGCGCCATTGAATGTAAGCTTTGTGAATAATACACCGTTCTCTTCATTTAATAACTGGGACTTCGGCGATGGAAATTCATCTTCTAATTTCGCGCCTAATCACGTTTACCAAACAGGAGGAACCTTCAATGTGACCTTCATTGCGGGTAATCCAAGTGGTTGTAAGGATACGGCCTATACCTCTGTGTATGTATATCCTAAGCCACAGGCAGCGTTCTTGTTGAATGACACCTTCTCTTGTACTGCGCCGGCGACAGTCCTTGCCATGAACACTTCTACGGGTGCAAATGGATTTTTGTGGAACGATGGTTCGGGCAATACTAATACTAATACGAGTCCGAGTTTTACGTATACGGTTCCAAACACTTACAATATCAGTTTGACCGCTTCGAATACCTATGGCTGTACATCGATTGCAACGCATAAATATGTATTGTATCCAACGCCAAAAGCAGGCTTTGTAGGCATCCCGAATCCTATTTGTGAAAACGATTATGTACAGTTCCAGGACACTTCAAGAAACAGTGTTTATGCACATTGGTTCTTTGGGGATGGAAGTAGTTTGTATAATGATCCGAGTCCTGCGCATACTTACAAGAAGGCAGGATTATACAGTGTTACTTTGATCATTGAAGGGATTAATAAGGTATGTGTAGATAGTGTAACGAAGCAGGCCTACATACAGGTATTACCGAAGCCAAAGGCTGATTTCACTGCAGATGCCTTGAATACGCCGGCTCCGGAAGTAGATTTCAATTTCTTGAATAATTCGACGAATGCGAGCAGTTATGTTTGGAACTTCGGCGATGGCAGTGCGCCTGTTGTAACGACAGAGGCGAATACAAGTCATAGTTTCCCAAGCTATGGTCCGTACCGTGTGATGTTGGTAGCGATTCGTGATAATGGCTGTACAGATACAATTTATCAAGTAGTAGAGACGAATTATCTAAGTAGCTTGTATGTTCCGAATGCGTTGTCACCGAATGCAGGCGGCAACCAAGAAGTACGCATCTTCCGTCCGAAAGGGATTGGTATCAAAACCTACCATTTACAGATCTTCTCTACATGGGGAGAGAAAGTATTTGAATCGACTGCATTAGATGAACATGGCACACCTACAGAGGCTTGGGATGGCACGTTCAAGGGTGAGTTATTGCCGCAAGACGTGTATGTATGGAAAGTGGATGCTGTGTTCTTGGATGGTCGTGTATGGAAAGGTAATAGCACGGATGGTAAGAACTTCAGCAAGACAGGCAGTGTGACCTTGTTACGATAAATTTTAATCTTATACTTTGTGAAAGGCTCCGTTTTTGAACGGGGCCTTTTTTATGTCATAAAACTAATTTTATTATTCAACATATAAGATTTAATTAAAACTGAACGATTTCTAGAAACATTATACTTAAAACAAAGAAAGTATCCTAGATGACAGAACAGACCCCAACTAAAATCAGTTTGTTGCTTGAAACGAAAGAATTTTAGGTACTTTTAATGTAAGCGACTAAGTTCCTACTATTCATTATTTAATTGCATACTAAAATTTGCATACAGGATATTAGCTTTCAGTTCAACAACAAAACAAAATAAAATAAAATCTAAAAATGAATATTACCATCATAGGAGCCTCTGCAGGAATAGGATTAGAAACGGTTAAAAGAGGATTAGATAGAAATCATTCAATAACGACCCTTTCTCGTTCTGAAATAGAAATTGATAATAAAAGTTCGTTAAATAGAATAATAGGCGATGCTACGAATAAAGCCAACTTATTAAATGCTATTCAAAACGCAGATGCGATAATTGTAACACTAGGAACTGGGAAGAATATGCAACCCACTACTCTATTTTCAGATTTCGCGAAATTAATAGTAGAAATACATAAGGCGAACAAAATAGTTGTTCCATTTATTTTTGTCACAGGATTTGGTGCAGGAGAGAGTAAAAATTATGTCTCTTGGATTGTCAAACTGTTTTTAAACTACTTATTAAAAGATGTTTATGCTGATAAGACCAAAATGGAAGAAATCATTACTAATTCGGATATGAATTGGACTGTTGTGCGGCCAGGAAGGTTATTGGACAAGGAATTGACAGAGAGGTATCGTATTGAAAATACATTATTCAAAGGAATTAAAATAGGAGGTGTGAATAGAGCGGACGTAGCCGACTTTTTAATAAAACAAGCAGAAAAACAAACTGAATTAAAAAGATATATTGCTATATCTGAGAAATAGAATAGATATGTTCTGAGCTGCAGACAGCTTGCTAAGCTTTACATCTACCTATCTTATTGCGAAGTGCAAGGATACTAAATTCGATTTTTTTACGTTATACTACTACGCTGCACGAATTAATTCGTGCAGCGTAAGTTTGGAGAAATTCAAATTTCGCAACTTACTATCTACCATTTTAGGGAACGTTCCTCAGCAACAACCTTGCTAAATACATTGTTACATTATTCGCTCCCCCTTTGATGATTTATAAATTTTGAGTATTTTTAATATGCGCACTATTCCGTCGCCTTATTTGCATATTCTGCTATATAAGCGAATTAGCAGTAATACAATAAAAACAGGATAACAGTTTGGAACAAATTAAACTACATAAAGAAAATCCTGAAATAGAATTCAAATTGAATTCTGCAGATAGCTATTTACTGATCCATAGTGTAGCTGTAACATCGTCAAAGGATTTTAAAAATGAATGGACTAATTTCATATCACAGGTTAAACTAACCGCTGAGCTGAAATATATTGTTTTTGAAAACCAAAATGGATGCTTTATTGATGAAAGAAAAAATCAGTTCCCTATACATTTACTGGTTGACCCTTACCAAGTTCAACCGGTTTTTCAATTGAACAAATTAATAAAAAACGAAACATTCACTTTGGGTATAAATCCGGAAAGAAAGTTTTATCGAACATTGAAATTAGAGTTGCTAAATGCTGAGAATCTTAATGAAGATTACACCTTGGAATTTAACATAGAAAAATTTAACATAGATGCCTAAATGTACATACTGCTAGCAGCGTGTAAGCAATATTGCCTTGCTCTCGCACATGCGGGATAACACAAGGCAACTTCGCCTGCTTGCAAACCGTTACGAAGGCAAAAATCAATAAGCCTGTAAGTTTACATTGGTTGCGGCACAGTTATGCAACGCATTTATTAGAAAGTGGAACTGATTTAAGGTGTATACAGGAGCTTTTAGGACATTCCAAATCACGAACGACAGAGATTTACACACATGTGAGCACGCAAAGCTTACAAAAAATCCGATCTCCCTTTGATGATTTATAAATTTTGAGTATTTTTAATATGCGCAATATTCCTTCGCCTTATTTGCATATTCTGCTATATAAGCGAAGGCTTATAGCGCATATAAGCGAGTTAGCGGTCAGTTTAGGACCACACATAAACAACATAAATAGACAGAAAATATGGCAGATTTAAAATGGAAAGAAGCAATTGAAAAAGTATTGAGTGAAGAAAAAAAGCAACTTCATTATACAGAAATTGCCGAACTTATTGCTGAAAGAGGTTACAGAAAAGCACTTGGTGCGACACCTCAAGACACAGTAAGTGCAAACTTGACAACTGACATTAACACGAAGAAAAAAAAATCAATCTTTGCGAAAACAGATAAAGGCTATTACATTTTACGCAAGTATTTAAATCAAACAGAAGACAACGACACAGATGAAAGTGAACCTGAAATTGTAAACGATAAAATTGTAACGAAAGACACTCATAAAATAATAAATGCTTTCGGAATTTATTGGAACAGAAATCTTGTTCACTGGAAATCACAGCCAGACTTGTTAGGCATTCAACAAATCGGTGCGACAGAAGTAAATTTTAAAGACCAAATCGGAATTTATTTATTACACGACAGCAGAGAAACTGTTTACGTTGGACAAGCGATTGAGCAACCACTTGGCAAAAGACTTAAAGACCACACGACAGACAGACTTGCAGGTCGTTGGGATAGGTTTAGTTGGTTTGGTTTTTACCCAGTAACGGAGGATGCAAAGCTAAATTTAAACGTAAAATTCAAAGACTTTACAATTCAAAATTTGGGCGACATTTTAGAGGCTATTCTCATTGAAAGTATTGAGCCACGACAAAATAGAAAACAAGGAAATTCATTTGTCGGACTTGAATATTTACAAATGGAAGCACCAGAAATTAAAAAGAAATTGAAACAACAACTCATACAAGAATTGACAGACAAATTATAAAACCGAACCGCTAACAGCACCTACAAGAAATTGGCGGTTCAGTGGTTAAATGAAGCTTTGTGCTTCGTATCAAGTTCAGTGGTGGCAGATAGTTTTCGTCTCCGAAATCGCCAACTTCTTGTAGCTGCAAACCGTTAGGCGTAAGCAAACGACACACTAAGAACATACGACAAATAAGAGATGTCAGATTTTACAAAATATGTGAACAAAGTTTCTCAGCTTTCAAAAGAAGCCGAAGAAGACCTTTTGCCCAGACTTAAATCAAAGTCTTTTAGAAAAGGACAAGTAATAAACAAAGAAGGACAAATTTGTAAAAATCTATTCTTTATTGACAAAGGTTTGGTAAAGCATTATTATCATCATAAAGACAGAGTTTTTATTCTACGGTTTTTTTCAGAGACTAATTTCTTTACGGTTCTTGACAGTTTTGCTAATCAAACACCATCTCAATTCATTACAATTGCTTTAGAGGACACTGAAACTAGCACTATTGATTATGCTGATTTTGACGAATTGTGTAGAAGACATCACACATTTGAAACCTTTTCGAGAAAACTATTTACAATGGCAGCCGTTGTGAATTTGAAGCGAATTAAAGAAATGTTTGACGCAGATGCATCAGAACTTTATAAAGAGTTTATAAATGAAAACCATCATTTATTGCAGAGGATAAGTTTGGGAGACACCGCAAGTTATTTAGGAATTTCACAAGTTACTTTAAGCAGAATAAGAGCCAAGAAATGATTTTTTAACTTAGGTAAAAAAGTATTCAGTTTTACAGTTGTAATTTTGCACCATTAATTAAAATTTAATAAAAATGGACAATAGCAAAATTGAAAATCAAAAAAGACTTAACAATGCAATTAAAATTGGTTCAATAGCATATGTTATTTGGGGTATTCTACATATTTATGTTGGTTACATAGGTATTAGTCAATACATAACTGACCCAAACAAAGGTTTGTGGAGTGCATTACTTGGTGGAGACAAAATGCCAGCTGACAAATTCCAATTTGCCACAGACCCGATGACACTTAAAGTAACTGCAAACTTTATTTTGAATTTTTGTTTAGACGTTGCTGGTTATGGAATGCTAGGTATTTTATTAGGTGTAATGTTATGGAAAAACAGCAAACCTTGGCTAGCATATTTTATAGGATTTTTCATTATAGGATTAGCCGATTTGTCATTTTTGTTTCTACAGGTAACACCAGGACATATTAAGGGTGACTGGGGTACTTATGGCGGACCAATCTTATGGTTTATTGCAATTGTTGCTTTACCTTTTGGTTTACCAAAGTTTAAATTGAAAGAACTTTTTTAATCAAGGGGGCGACTGAATAGAATTGCCTACGCCTAACAGCGGTTTGGCGTAATGGGGGCTGACGTGCTTAAATGAACGTTAGTCCTTTTTATTTACATTTGTGCAAGGCTGAAAGTTGGTGCTTTTAATTCCTCCACTACGCCAAGCCGCAAACCGTTAAAGGCAATTAGAATATGACAAGAAAAGCCATAATGATTGGTTCCCCAGGACCAAAGAATTCCGCTAATTATTTAAAGGGCGTAGACAAAGATTTACATCACTTTGAAAGTTTTTTAAAATCACCTATTGGTGGTTCTTGGCAGGATAATGAAATCGCAGGACTGTTTAAATGTCCATCTGAAAATTTGATCGAATTATTTCAAAGTACATACACTGATTTCTTACTTGTATATTTTTCCGGCCATGGTCATCAAGACTTAAAAGAAACGAATATTGCAATAAACGACTCCGAATCACTTTCTGTTTCTCAACTAATTTCGATAATAAAAGCACCTAAAGCACTAATAATTATTGATACATGCCGAAAATCCTTAGTTGAAGAATACTCAAGTTTCTCAGGCCCTGAATATTTATCCTTTAATTCAGCTTTAAACCAACCAAATTCTAGTGAAAAACACATGCAACTAATTTCTGAAAGTACAGATGGTATTTCTATTGCTTATACTTGCTCGGTTGGAGAAATAAGTAATGATACAGAATTAGGAGGCGATTATACTTATTCATTGCTAAAAACATCTCTGGAATGGTATGAGAACCAAAATAACGAAAGCGTATTATCTATAAATGGTGCGAATGATTTAGCTCATCAGTATTTGAAATTCAAATCAAATTTTGATCAGAATCCAAAAATTGTAACAATAAATGATAAAGAAGAAAACTTGAATTTCCCATTTGCAATAAAATTAAACAGCCTTTAACAGCGTGTAAGCAATATTGCCGTCCCGAAGGTTCTTGACAATACAAGGCAACATCGCCTACATGCAAAAGAGTAGATGCGGTGTTCTTGGATGGCCGTGTGTGGAAGGGCAATAGCACGGATGGGAAGAACTTCAGCAAGACAGGCAGTGTGACTTTGTTAAGATAAATTTTAATCTTATACTTTGTGAAAGGCTCCGTTTTTGAACGGGGCCTTTTTTGTGGGGTATTTAGCTGTTGTAGGAAGAAAAAATCTTTAAGTATAATAGATAAATATTAAAACAAGTTTGATTTTAAATTTCTATTTCACTAGAAAATAAATTGAGATTTTTTGCGTTATACTTATAAGTAATACGACTCCGCTTGCCGCAGGCGCAAAACAGGAATACGCTTGTCTATTCACGAAACCTTAACAATTCTACCAATCTGCGGCTACACTCTGAATAATAATTGCCAAAAGATTTGCAGTATACTCTCTAAGTATATACTTTTACAAGAAAACAAAATAATGAAAACCTTATCACTTAAACTTGATGACGAGATTTTTGAGGAAGCGGAAGAGCTGACGTCTAAACTTAAGCTAGCGAGAAATCGATACATTAACGAAGCTGTTAGCATTTACAATCTTTACAATAAACGCAGACTTTTGAAAATGCAATTGATGAAGGAATCTAAATTGACCAACAAAGACTCAATGGACGTCTTACATGAATTTGAAAAATTAATGGATGAAGATTAAGCAATACGACATTTGGCTTGCCGACCTAAACCCAAGCCAAGGAACTGAACCCGGAAAAACAAGACCTGTGGTGATTGTTCAGACCGATCTTCTAAATGAAACACACAAGTCGACCTTAATTTGCCCTGTTACGACCAACGTAAAAAAAGAGATTGAACTTTTACGTGTTCATCTAAAAAAAGGGCAGCTCGACAAATTGAGTGACATACTGGTGGATCAAGTTCGAGCAATAGACAACAAAAGACTGTTAAAGAAATTGGGGCAATTAACAAAGGAGCAAAAACAGCAATTAAAGGCAAACCTAAGAATCGTGCTCGATATTTAGATGCCTCCACATTAACAACAACATACTAAATTCCATTTTTTTTGCGTTATACTACTACGCTGCACGAATTAATTCGTGCAGCGTAAAAACGTTGCAAAAAAAAATTTCACACTTCAACAAGATATCTTCCAGCTTCGAAATTCAATCCGCAGCATTCAATTCATCACTTCTCCCACAAAAAAAACGCCTCCGTTAGACAGAGGCGTTTTTTATTTTATGGTAATCACAACTAATATTTATAACAATTCTGATAATAAAACTCCATTTATTGCGTTATACTTCAATAACACAGAATCCTAATTTTTTTACTGAAAATAGCAATTACTCCCGCACCGCATTCATGTAAAAAAGTTTGGAACTTATTTTAAAATGTAATTACTTTGTAATCACATTTAAACTCGAGATCTCATGGAAATACCAGTGATAAATATTGGCAATTCAAAAGGAATACGCCTTTCCAAAACCATTCTTGAAAAATATTGTATTCAGGATAAACTAGAGTTAATTCTAGAAAAAAAACAAATCGTGCTAAAACCGAAAGCAGAGCCGAGAAAAGGATGGGAAAAAGCTTTTTTTAAAATGCATGAAAATGGTGATGACGCCTTACTCATAGACGATGTATGGGAGGATGAAAACTTTGAATAATGGAGTCTATAAGTCAATACCAAATTGTCTTGGTTAACCTCGACCCAACCATTGGAAGTGAAATAAAAAAAACAAGACCTTGCCTCATCATTTCTCCAAATGAAATGAACAAGTACTTGCAAACAATCGTGATTGCACCCATTACAAACAGCTCAAAACCCTATCCTACACGAGTTGAAATCAAACATAAAAAAACAAAAGGATGGGTCGTAATTGACCAAATTCGAACCATCGACAAAAAGCGTGTTATTAAACAACTTGAAATTATTAGCGAAAAGGAGATTAGCAAAATAAAGGCTATCATTCAAGAAACATTCGTCGACTAATTCATATCGCCATCTTCTCCCACAAAAAAAACGCCTCCGTTAGACAGAGGCGTTTTCAATTATATTAGATCGCTGTAATCTATTACGCAGGGTTCTT
Organism: Chitinophagales bacterium; assembly: GCA_947452995.1. Lineage (GTDB taxonomy): Bacteria > Bacteroidota > Bacteroidia > Chitinophagales > CAIODY01 > JAHEYX01. The sequence continues at coordinate 11,983 of CANGEV010000008.1, read as the reverse complement.
TGCAATAAATTCTTTAATCCATTCTGTAGTCATTGACTTCGGACGCTCTAATGGGAATCCTAAAGCACGGCTCCAACATAATTGCGCTAATACACCTAATGCACGACTCACACCGAACAATACCGTATAGAAATCGCTTTCAACTAAGTTATAATGTACCAACAAAGCGCCGCTGTGTGCGTCTACGTTAGGCCATGGATTTTTGATTTTACCTTTCGTTCCCAAGATCTCAGGCACCACTTCGTACAATGTCCAAACGATATTATTCAACTCATCTGTCGGCATATACTTCTTAGCGAATTCCATTTGCGCCGTGAAACGAGGATCTGTCTTTCTCAATACAGCATGACCATATCCTGGAACCACTTTGCCTTCAGCCATTGTCTTATTTACATAATCAATGATTTGCTGACGGCTAGGAATGCCACCACCTAATTCTTCTTGCATCGCTTGAATCCAACGAATTACTTCTTGGTTTGCTAATCCGTGTAAAGGACCCGCCAAAGCGTTCATACCTGCAGCAAATGACAAGTAAGGATCTGCCAATCCGCTACCTACGCAATGTACGGTATGTGCAGAAAGGTTACCACCTTCGTGATCTGCGTGAATTGTCAAATAAAGGTGCATCAAATAATGAAACTCCTTCTCTTCATAACCCAACATGTGGGCGAAGTTAGAACCCCAATCTAAGTAATGATCTGGTTCGATATGTACGTTATCCTTGTAAGTACGACGATAGATATACGCAGCTACACGCGGTAAGCGAGCGATCAAGTTCATCGAATCTTCAAAGGTATAATCCCAATAGTCTTTTTTGCTCATTCCCTTACGATAAGCTTTAGCAAACAAAGATTCTGTTTGCATTGCCATGATCGCAGTAGTGAACTGCGTCATAGGGTGTGTAGAGATTGGCAATTTATCCAATACTTCGAAAACGTGCTTCGGCACATGACTACGTTTAGCAAAAACTGTAGAAAGATGTTTCACGATTTCCGGCGTTGGTAATTCACCAGTCAACATCAAATAAAAAATACCTTCTGGTAATGGTTCTGAGCTACCTTCTGCATGCGGTAATTTCTCACGCAATTCAGGGATAGAATAGCCGCGAAAACGGATACCTTCTTGCGCATCCAACAAAGATGTTTCATACACCATTGCAGGGATATCGCGCATCCCACCATAAGCTTGGCTGATCGTAATCTTACCAAGTTCTTTGTCGCCGTGCTCTTTCAACAATTCTTTTACCTCCTCGCCTACTTTCAAGGAGACTTCACGAAATTTATCTTTTACTATGCCCATAACAGGGGTAATTTGAGGGTGATTAATTAAAGGAACAAGTTAGTATTTTTCAGCCATATTTTGAAACCGAATTACATCAAAAAAACAATTTCATCACAATAAAGTTCAGCAGAATGATTTTTTAGTGGATTCCATATTTTTCCTTTACTTTTAAGGACTGAAAATCGTCGTATGCGTTACATAGCCATTCTATTATTTTGCGCGAGCCTCACCCTAGTAGCTTGCCAGCCCAAAGGTGCCCCGCACAAGTCGAAAAAGTGTAATACCTGCCCGACCTTTTCATCTATTACCATACACAATCAAAACATCGTTTGATCATGAAGAACGCGATTAAATTAGCGGCAGTTTTATTTGCGCTTGTTATTCTTGGCAGTTCTTGTCATAGTTATTATTGGGGACATAATTCTCAAGATACACGTGCTAAGTTTAACGTCGACAACCGTAGTATCCGCAAATAATTAGTGAGTATGTTGCCTTTAAGTAAGTTGAAAGTTGGTCAGTTAGGCGTTGTGAGTCGTTTCACAGACGAAGGCGTATCGACAAAATTGATGGAGATGGGCTGTTTACCTGGAGAAGTGGTAAAAGTCATCAATATAGCTCCACTAGGCGATCCTATCGCGATTAGCGTGGCTGGCTATGAATTATCGCTTCGATTAGAAGAAGCGGCTAGTGTGATGGTGATTGAAAACCCACCACTCGAATATATCCACCTGAATTAAGATTATTTTAGAATCTGAAACACGATTCCACTACATAGATAGGCTAAGCCTGTCATTGTCAAAACCTGTGCGATTGCGAGCATCCAACTACCCGACTCACGTTTCACCACAGCAATTGTGCTCATACATTGCAAGGCGAAAGCATAAAAGATCAAAAGAGATAAGATCGCTGCCATCGTAAAAATAGGCTTTCCGTCTTCGTCACGCGCCTCGTTTAATTTGGCTTTTAAAGAGCGTTCATCCGCATCCGAACCCACAGAATAAAGCGTACTCATCGTACCAACAAAGACTTCACGCGCTGCAAAACTGGTAACCAAGGCAATTCCAAGCTTCCAATCAAAACCAAGCGGCTTGATTACTGGTTCAATGACTTTACCTAAAGTACCGGCATAAGAGGATTCTAATTTGTTGGCTTGATACTCATTTTCAGCCAGCGTTCGCATGGAATCTGTCTTTGCGACAGCAAGTGCAGATTGATAGGTCTTTTCCGCCTTCTCTCGCGAAGCTGTTGGTCCGAATGAAGCCAATACCCACAAGATAATACTGATACTCAAAATTACTTTACCTGCTTCAAAAGTGAATATCTTCGCCTTCTCATACATGGTGATAAAGATATTTCCAACCCGAGGCATACGATAAACAGGTAGCTCCATAATGAAGTAGCTTTTCTGTTTTTGTTTCACCATAAGATTCATAATAAAAGCCACGACGATAGCAGCGATGAATCCCAAAAAATATAACCCGAGCATGACCAATCCAGGCAGACTAATTACGCCAAAAAGATAATCATTCGGCACTAACATGCCCACTAACAAAGTATATACAGGCAATCGAGCAGAGCAGCTCATCAGCGGCGTTACGAATAAGGTAATCAATCGATCTTTACGATTCTCAATGGTACGAGCGCTCATAATAGCGGGTACTGCACAAGCCATTCCCGACATTAAAGGCACAACGCTTCTGCCATTCATACCTACTTTACGCATGAGCTTATCCATCATAAAAGAGACACGCGCCATATAGCCGGTATCTTCCAGGATGGTTATCATGCCGAAGAGTAACATAATTTGCGGAATAAAGATGAGCACACCACTTAATCCTGCTATAAGCCCGTTATTCAGTAGGTCGGTCCAGATATTATTTGGCAATTGCTGACTCAGCCACAAACGTAATTGAACCGAAACGCTATCGATAGCATCCATTGGATAGGAGGCAACCGAGAAGATGATTTGGAACATCACAAACATGATAGCCACAAAAGAAATGTAGCCCCAGATAGGATGCGTTAAAACTTTATCAATTTTACCAAGGTCGTGTGGTTCTTGTGAAGGTTTAGAATCACTTACTAGAGAAAGCAATTGGTTGATACGTTCGTAACGAAGGAGTGTCTCATCGCCTTGTATCACACTGTGTTTGAAGGCATGCTCTTGAATCTTTGCTCGAACACGTTCTTTCGTTTTAGCATCTAGACAAAAGATATTCATATAGTGATGCGCCGTTAGTAAAGCAGCATAATCACTTGAACATTGTGTTATCCCTTGAATTTCTTTGACGAGTGCAGGATGAAGTGTTGAAAGATCGATGAAATCAGCTTTGGCAGCTTCTTTCGTTTTAGACATTACTTTCTTCAACTCTTCAATTCCGGCTCCTTTCCTTGCATTAATCGCCACAACTGGTACATCCAAGGCTGTACTTAAGGCTTGCAGGTTGATATGGATATTTTGTTGCTCGGCCACATCTAACATATTCAAGGCAATTACCGTTGGGATACGCAAATCAATAATTTGCGAGGCGAACAACAAATTACGCTTGAGGTTAGAAGCGTCGGCTACGACTACCACTAGATCAGGATGCGATTCATTATCTCGATTCAACAAAACATCGAAGGCGACAAATTCATCGAGGGACCGAGGATATAAGCTATAGGTACCGGGAAGATCAACGATCTCCACATGTTGATTTGGTGCAAGGTCGAATTCTCCCGTCTTTTTATCGACGGTAACACCCGGATAATTGGCCACTTTCTGACGCAATCCGGTAAGCAAGTTGAATAGCGATGTCTTCCCGCAATTCGGATTACCAACCAACGCTATTTTAAATGCCGTTTTCAACACACCATTATTTATACTACAAAGGTAGCGAGTGATTACTTATAGCTACGACGTTTCAAGAAAGAAATTTCATTTTCATTCAACAAGCGATATTTACCGCGAGGTAATAAACGTTTTGTAAGACCCGCATACACGGTACGATCCAACTTTTCAACGGTATAACCCAGATGTTCGAAAATACGACGAACGATACGATTACGACCGATATGAATTACAATACCAAGTTCTGCGCGATTGGAAGCCTTTATAAATGCAAGGTCGTCAACAGTAGCAATACCATCTTCCAATTTCAAGCCGTTACGAATCGCTTCTTCATCTTTCGGTGTAAGTGGACGATCTAACAATACCTGATATACTTTTTCTACTTTATGACTAGGATGTGAAAGTTGTTGTGCTAAGTCACCATCATTGGTTAGAAGAAGAAGACCTGTTGTTTGACGATCGAGGCGACCAACAGGGTATACTCTTTCTTTAGTAGCATCCGCTACAAATTCCATTACAGTACGACGTTCACGGTCGTCGGTAGTAGTGGTGATATAGCCACTTGGTTTGTTCAATAATATATAAACGAAATTCGTTTTTTGTTTAATAACCTTATCCTTATAGCGAATAATATCCTCTGGCTTAACACGATATCCCATTTCACGCACAACCAATCCATTAACAGAAACCATCCCTTGTTCGATGATAAGATCTGCTTTACGTCGAGCAGCGACACCTGCGTGCGCCAAGAACTTATTGAGACGAACCGTATCTTTTTCAGCTTCTGGTCGATCAATAGGGGCAGGCGCTTGACCAACGGGACGTGGCGGCTTAGCCTTTTTTAAGGGAGCACGTTTAAATGGAAGTGCACCAGATTTAGGATCTGCTTTTACACCAGGTTTAGTAGTCGACTTAGCAGGAGCGTCCTTCTTTTTTGCAAAGCTAGGTGCTTCCTTTTGAGGTCCACTTTTTCTCAACGGAGCTTTCGCATCCTTCGTGTTCGGTCGTGATTTCGAAGTGGGCTTTTCATCGCTCTTTCGAGAACGAACGCTACTCTTTTTAGAGTCGTTGAAATTAGATGGTTTTCTTGTAGGCATAAGTCTTTCAAAGATAGTCGAAGTGAATGATATTCTACTATTCCGCGCTGATAAAGTTGCGAATAGTCGTACTAATGGTAGAAAGAGTAATATCGAGCTGATCGTTAACGATAACGACATCAAATTGTTGCGCGAAGGTAATTTCTAATGCTGCCTTCTTCACGCGTTCTTGAATCATTTCCTCGCTATCGGTATTACGCTTACGGAGACGTTGTTCTAGAACTTCTACACTTGGCGGAGCAATAAATATAGCGAGCGCTTTTTCGTGATATTGACTTTTTATATTGAGGGCACCTTGTACATCTACGTCGAAAACGACATGCTGTTGATTGGCCCAAATTCGCTCTACTTCTTGCTTCAGGGTACCATAATACTTTCCTTCGTATACCATTTCCCATTCGACAAAATCATTCTTCTCTACTCTATCACGAAATTCATCTACGGAGATAAAATAGTAATCAATGCCGTGTTGCTCCGTTCCACGAGGCTGGCGTGTTGCCGCACTTATGGAGAAAGACAATTCTGGAAAATTGCTAAGAAGATGTTTTACAACCGTGCTTTTTCCGCCTCCGCTAGGGGCCGCTAAAATGATAAGTTTACCTTTGTTCATGATGGGCTGCAAAGGTACGTAAAGCGGATGTGTTATTAAAATCAGTTGTGATTGACTTGCTGTAAAGCGTATTGAACCGCATAGATTAACTCTGGTACGGTAGCTGTTTCAGGCACATTCACCATCAGGTCGTAACAGTATTCTTTCCCTTCGGTATAGCGTCCCATACGGCATTTGGACTTAGAGAGTGCCATCATATATTCTAATGTTGGCATCGGCTCGTCGCAGAGATAAAGCAATAAATCGAAACGTTTATTCATGAATTGATCGATCTTCAATCCAGAAGGGATTCCGAACCAATTTACCAGATTGTTCAAGAAAAAGGTATACGGCATATTTCGTACGCCAAGTTTCTTTTGAGAAACGGGGATATAGGCAAGGAAATCTACTTGTCTATCGGAGCCGAGGGCTTTGGCAAATGCTTCAATTTGCGGATAGTAACGCTCTTCTGGTCCGTTGAATAAAATGCCAACAGTTTTAATTTGCGCAAGCGGTAGTTTCATTCGCTCAACGGCAGGATTTTGCGCAAGCGCTTCTGACATTGCTTTCTTAAAATAAATCGCTTTGAGCCAATCAAACATATTTACGAATTAAGCAAGTTCTTTTACCACACCCATTGCACTAAATTTGGCAACACGCTGACGACGTAACTCTTTCGGTTCAAGGGTACGTAAGCCTTCATATTCAGCAAGGACACGTGCTTTCAAGGTATTAGCCATTTGTTCTGGATTCACATGTGCACCTCCTAATGGTTCTTCGATAATACCATCGATTAACTTAAAGCGCGACATATCAGCAGCTGTTAGACGCAATTGTTCCGCCGCTTTTTCTTTATAATCCCAAGAACGCCATAAAATTGAAGACGCAGATTCAGGACTGATTACAGAATACCAAGAGTTTTCAAGCATCAATACTTTATCACCGACCCCAATCCCAATGGCGCCTCCAGAGGCACCTTCTCCTATTATAACTGCGATGATTGGAACACTTAAACGAGCCATTTCAAAAAGGTTACGGGCGATTGCTTCACCTTGTCCGCGTTCTTCCGCTTCCAACCCAGGATAAGCACCGGGAGTGTCGATCAAGGTAAGAACAGGGATATTAAAACGCTCGGCTGTTTTCATCAAACGCAAAGCCTTACGGTAACCTTCAGGATTAGCCATACCGAAATTACGGTATTGACGTTGTTTGGTATTGGTACCTTTCTGCTGACCGATGATCATAAATGTCTGACCATTAATCGTCCCAAGTCCACCTACCATTGCCTTATCATCCTTTACTTGACGATCGCCATGTAATTCTATGAATGTATCACAGATTTGTTCAATATAGTAAAGCGTATAAGGACGATCGGGGTGACGGCTTAATTGCACGCGTTCCCAAGGTGTCAGTTCAGACGTAATTTTCTTACGGAGTTCGACGATTTTATTCTCCAACTCAGTAATAGTGGAAGACATATCGACGTTCGTTTTCTCCGCGATTTCTTTTGTCTTTTCAATTTGCTTGTAGAGTTCTTCTACTGGCTTTTCAAATTCAAGGAAATTCATAGGCTAAAGATACAGAAAGGAATTGAAAAGTGAATAGTTAATCAGGAAATTGGGATTCGTAATTCGCAAATTATTTCGTGCGTAGATTGGGTGAAATCAATAGGTCCATCGTAGGATGGGATAACGCTTATATCCCGGCTCGCGATAGATACTGTGTTGATAGACCCAATTCAGTTGTGCTCCCCCATTTTGAGCCAAATTAGCGTCCTTTAACTTTGCCTCTTCCAATGCCTTGGCAAGGGAAGGATTTTGCTTCAATTCCTCCGCGGCAAGGTCTTCAAACACATAATCACTATAGCCCTCCTTTTGTTGTAATATGGGATCGAAAAAATTCCAGTTAAAGTAAGAGTCCTCCGCCACGGGCTCCAAAAGTTGTACTAAACATTTTTTCATTACTGCAGCATCGCAAACATTTTCGGAAGGGTTAACGCGCAGTATTAAATCACCCTTATGCAAATGTACCTTTTCGGTTTTCAAAACTACACTCGTGTTATAGTGCATATAATGCCCTTCATAAGGCGATTTAGTGGTGCTATAATTATCAATAACATAATAAGAAGCAATAATACTTGTGTCATTTTGTACAAACGAATTCGACTTTATCCATTCACCAATAATATATTGATTCGAGAATTTCATCAACCATTCTTTAGGAATGATATAGGCGTCTGGCGCTTTTACAGAATCGCGTGCAACAAAATTATTGTAGAAAGGAACGTCCTTCATAAAAGGTGCAGAGCGATCATAATACAATCTCGGCAGACCAGATATAACACTTGTTTTGTGGCCCGCTGTATAACCTTTAAAGGTGACCATTTCATGCGAACTAGTATCACATTGATAGTTCATTTTCACATATGTGGTACTTAACTGTTGCGCTAAGGCTCTTTCGCGAGTATCATTAATATATTTATAATTCTGTTCGCAATAATTGATCATTTCTTGTAAGAAGGTATAGGTTGCCTGAACACGTTGTTGGTATGGTTTAAGCATATGTGTTTCGACCACGAACGCATAGATATTAAACATAGAAGCGAAGCCGCTTAAAAAACGAGGACTTTCAGAAAAGGCTTGCCAACCGTTCTCTGGGGTTTCACTAAAATGATTAACATAAGGACATAAATCATACTTGCGCCATCTCATTTGTGCATATAAGGCTGGCTCAAAATTTCGATGTAAAAAATCTCGTGCTGCCGGATCGTATTTATCTTTTTGCGAGGTGAGTAAAGTAATCACATGCTGATAATCCGCTCCGTCGCTAACGTGATTGTCAACAAGCACATCTACTTTTTCAGTCAATAAAATCTCTTGCATAAAGTTAGATTCGATTGCATCGACCTTCATCATATCTCGATTCAAATCGAGGTATTGTCCATTAGCACGAAAGCCGTATTCAAGCGGTCCGTTTTGATTAGCGCGTGTTGTGCTATTTCTAGCGAGCATCCCATTAATATTATAAAATGGAAGGATTATTATTCGAACATGTTTTGGTAGAGGTAGTTTGCCGCTCATATAATCATTCACTAAAAGCATGGTAGCATCGACTCCGTCGGGTTCGCCAGCATGGATGGCGTTATTGATAAAAAGTGTAACAAAGTTTGAATCTGCTTGCTTTGCATTCGCTCCGAGTTCATAGCATTGTAGCTTATCTTGAAAATTGATATTTTTCGAAAGGCTTACGTGAAGCGAAGTATTGTTACTCAGCCAATAATTGTAAAAGTCTTGCACTTCCTTTACGGTAGCAGATTGAGTACCATTTGTACTTAAAAAGGGTTGAATGGCTTGTCCAAATAAGACATTAGCCGAAAAAAGAAAAACGATACTTATAAATAAACGAGACATACTTAAAAGTAGTAAATTTATGTATAACAAATATGTATGGCTGTAATTCGCACACCGATCCATGCTAATGGAACAGAATGGATTGATATAAGCACAACAGACGCAGCAGAATTTATGCGCGTTGGGCAAGAATTGGGTTTAAATCCACATCACCTCGCTGATTGCTTGGATCCAGAGCATTTGCCTAAACATGAAATGGTAGATGATGCGCATTTTATTATTTCGAGAATATTATTGCCAGAAGCTGAATTAGGAACACGAACGATTCAGCAGATGAGTAAGAAAATCATTTTCTATTATAACGATAAATTTTTACTCACGATACATCGTCAACCGCAAGCGGTAATTGAAGAATGTCGTAAAATATGGGCGGTTCAACAACGTTGTGAAAGTCCTGCAGAATTAGCTTTGCATATACTGCACGGCGTTTTACTTTCCTATAATCAAACAATCATTAAATTATTTATCGAAATAGAAGCGATTGAGGATCGAATATTTTTAAAACATTTGAGTAAAGATTTAATCGAAGAGTTATATGATTTAAAGCGTAAGGCTTCCAATACACATAAACTTTTATTAATGACAAATGAAGTCATACAATCCTTTAAACATAGTGCTCCTAAGCTACCTATTTACCAAGATGTTCGCGATCTATATGCGAAGTTGAATGTGCTTTATAATCAGGCGAACGAGGACAGTACAAACTTGATGAATATCTATTTATCACTTGCATCGCACAAAACAAATGAGGTGATGCGTGTACTAACGATTTTCTCTGCCTTCTTTTTACCACTTACGTTTATTGTAGGTATCTATGGAATGAATTTCGAATTTATGCCAGAGCTACATAAACGTTTGGCGTATCCTCTTGTATGGGCAGGGATGATAAGTATTGTAGTGTTAATTTATCTTTGGTTTAGACGTAAACGTTGGCTTTAATAATATTACATGAAAGCAGTAGGTTGTCTTTTACTAGTAGTTCTAGAAATTATTTTCTTCGCATTGATTGGAGATTATATGTCGCATCGAAACGATGTTGCAACAAAAGATACGGATAGCTTAAGTCAAGTATCCGATACTGCGGATGAAAGTACTGAAAGCACCTCTGATATGGGAACCTATGTTGGACCCTATACAGATCGCAATGGACGCTTTCATAAAGGGCATGTAAGAAAGAGTTATAATTTGCATCCGAAGGCCTATCAGCATAGGGCTCGTTCTCGTTATTACAATCATACACATATCCGAAAGCACAGTCATTAAATTATTTTATCTTTGCGGCAATGAAACTAACCGCATCCCTACTTGAGCGCGCACAAAATGCATGTGAATTATGCAGTGCAACAGAAGATTTAAACATTTACGCAGTACCCCCGAAAGCTGGAGACGATGACAACAATGTTGTTGTTGTTTGTCCTACTTGTTTAGGTTCCATCCAAAGTAAAAATTATTCAGACACCAATCATTGGCGTTGTTTAACAGGAAGTATATGGAGCGAACATGCTCCGGTACAAGCCTTGTCCTACCAAATATTAAATGCATTACAAAGTGAAAATTGGGCGCAAGAGGCTTTAGAGTCCGTGTTCTTAGACGAAGCGATTATCAATTGGGCTAATGCGGAGGCGCAAATGGAAGCAGACAAAGTGGTTCACAAAGATGCTTTCGGTGTTGTGTTGGAAAATGGAGATAATATTATTTTGACACAAAACTTAAATGTGAAGGGAGCGAATTTCATTGCTCCGAAAGGTACAAGTGTTAGAAAGATAAAATTGGTACCTGACAATGCAGAACAAATCGAAGGGAAAATCGAGGGGGATACGATTGTCATTTTAACCAAGTATGTAAAGAAACAAGCTTAATCGTTTATGAGTGTTCATATCAAAGCTGCTGTTGGAGAAATTGCTTCCACGGTAATCATGCCAGGCGACCCATTGCGTGCGAAATACATTGCAGAATTTTTTTTACAGGATGCGAAGCTAGTAAGCAATACTAGAAATGTATTGTTTTATACGGGCACCTATAATGGTAAACCGGTTACAGTAGGCGCTTCTGGAATGGGCTGTGCGAGTATTGGTATCTATTCGTTTGAGCTATACAATGAATACGGCGTAGAAAATATTATTCGTATTGGTACGAGTGGATCGTACTATGCCGAAGTTGGGCTCTACGATATTATTAACGTGAGCGCGAGTTATAGCGAAAGTACATTTGCGAAGTTCGCTTTTGAAATGGAAGGAGAATGTATGTTGCCTAGTGAAAAGCTTGAAAATAAAATCAATGAAACAGCTGCTGCAATGGGCTTACAGCTCCGTAATAGCCCTGTTCATTGTTCTGATATTTTCTACCGTAAAGACATGCATATTCCAGCTATTGCAGAAAAAAACAAGTGTGTCTCTGTTGAAATGGAGACCTTCGCTTTATTTGCTAACGCCAAATATCTCGGTAAAAATGCTGCATGTATCTTAACCATCAGCGATGTGATTCCTACACATGAAGCAATCTCCGCCGACGACAGAGAACGTAGTTTGAAGCCGATGATTGAATTGGCGCTTAATTCAATGAATAGTGAAGGGTGATCCCGATGCGAAGCTATCGGGAGTGAAGAGTGAGGGGTGATCCCGATGCGAAGCTATCGGGAGTGAATAGTGAATAGTGAAGGGTGAAAACTTTTAACTTTTAACTTTTAACTAAAAAAGGTCTTCTGTTTTCCAGAAGACCTTTTTTCTCTTTTACCCTCCTACAGGTGAAAGAACACACAAACAAAATTTCTTAGTTC
>CANGEV010000007.1 GCA_947452995.1 Chitinophagales bacterium | reverse complement strand
TTTAATGAAATCACTAAGCTATTAAATGCTAAAGTTGTGTTCGATGGTCGTAACGTACTCTCCATTGATCAAATGAAAGAATTAGGTTATACCTACTACTCTATCGGACGTCCTTCTGTAAAGGCTTAAGGACAACGCAACAACATTAAATGTATCGGTCCGTTTTTCCAAAAACGAACGGTATCCATTTTGCTTATTTGCAACTTCTCTGCATCGGTAAACCCGTTGCTGAAATTACTATATATAATATAGCGAGGACTTTTAGCCGTATCAATATCTCCGCATAAAGCGCCCTGATTTGTATTGGTCAATTTCACCCAATCATTAGGCACGCATATAGGAAAATGAGATACAACCTCATTATTTGAAATATTTTTCACCTGCATGTATTTTTCTACAGAATCTCGTAATGGAAAATAGCACATCGAGGAAGCCTGCACCTCTCGTCCATTGGCCATTCTCTCCGGATACTCCCATTCGTAACCACTGCTAACGCCAAGTATGCAAATGATAAAAATCAATACGCTTGATTTTAATTGTTCTACTTGTGCTAAAAGCCAAACAAACAGCACTGGCAATAATAAATGTAAAATCAAAAAATAACGATGACAAATAGGAATATCAAAAAACGAGAATTGAATGGCAAGGATACCAAAACTTGCAACAAATAAAATACCCCCTAATGCAAATTGGGAATCAATAGACTTTCGTTTACGTAGTAACTTCCATACTACGGGAATAACGACTAGGTAACTAACGAAACCGTAATCAAACATACGCCAAACAGAAATCGCAATCTTATAACAAAAGTCAAAAACATTTGATGGAATCAAATGCTCTCCCGACCAGGCAACCCCTGAAGCATTTGTCCAATACCCGCATTTCCATTTATGTAACAATAGCCAGGAAAATGTAATTAATCCTGCTCCCAAAACAAGCAGGGAATCTCTTTTTAATATTACACTGAATGCCTTCCGAAGACCGATTTTCTTTTGATTTAAAACAAAAGATACACCGACCAATAACAGCACCATATTAAGTCCTCTTAACTGGGTAAACGGAAGTACCCAAACCCAAATACTGTATCTAGAATAGATTGTCCAATGCTCATCTTTACCAACAAAATGGCGAAATAATTGAAGCAAACTCCACATAAAAGGAGCAAGCATTATCCACTCATAGCCTATTTGATTAAGTTGAGTAAAAAAATGAGTATCCGCCAAAAGTAATAACGTAAAAGCAAGCTTAAGCCAAAAATTAGAGGAGAACAAACTGATTAATTCATACGAACAATATAGCGTAATTGTAACCAATGGAAGCTGTACAAGAAAACTCGATAATAAACTCTTACCCAATAAATGCCACGCTTCGGCTAAAATGGCCGCAAAAATTGGAGAATGCGCTACATCCCAATCTTTTGGTAAATGAAATAAGCTTCCAACAACACCATGCTCGTAAAAGAAATCTGCTATGCCACCGACGTATGGGAGATTATCCCAAAACAAAGGCCATTGTAAAAATAAAGGAACGAAGGCTAAACAAAGAGCTAGTGTAAATGACAGCCCTGATGGTTTTAACCAAAATTTCAGACTCACTGACCCCATACAGAAGGATTCTTACGCCACTCTTGTAAATGAGCAACCTCCTCTGTTTTTAGGTATCCCTTTTCAACCGCAAGTTCGATTAAGAAAGAATAATCCGATAAGGTATAAAAAGGACATTGCGCCGCTGCAAAGGCATCCTCCGCTGCTTGAAAACCATAGGTGAATATCGCAAGCATTCCAACTACCTCGCCACCTGCACGGCGAATTGCTTCAACAACCTCTAAACTACTTTTGCCTGTAGATATCAAATCTTCAACCACCAAGACCTTTTGACCAGGTTCTATCTTCCCTTCAATTTGATTGCTTAAACCATGTCCTTTCGGAGCAGATCTCACATATGCAAACGGTTTATTCCAATGATCAGCCAAAAGCGCACCATGCGCAATACCTGCTGTCGCAACCCCTGCCACTACATCCACATCCGCAAACTTTGAAGCAGCCAAAGCTGTCAATGATTCTTTTATGTACTGTCTGCATACTGGATAGGACAATGTAAGGCGGTTATCACAGTAGATTGGGGATTTCCAACCACTCGCCCAAGTAAAAGGCGTTTGAGGACTTAACTTGATTGCTTTTATTTGTAAAAGATAATCGGCAAGTGTCTTGGCTATTTCTGCATTGTAAATCATAATGCAAAGTAACGAAATGAGTACAAGCTTTGCAAATAACAAACAATATGGCTGAAACATTTACCGTGTACGTAAATCAGAAACCGCTCATACTTACGAATGACGAGGAACAATATTTTATGCCACCGGCAGAACATTACCAAAGCTATATCTATTGTAAATTCAAAACGGAAGATGACATAGCTCGAATTCTAAATATTTGCGACCAAGATGAACAGCTTCAACTCGCGTTAATTTACGCAGCCGATTTTGAATCCTTCAAAAAAACATTCAGAGAGCAATTCACCGAAATCATGGCTGCGGGCGGTGTTGTACAAAACGAAGAGGAGGAGCTCCTTCTTATTTTTAGAAAAGGAAAATGGGATCTCCCTAAAGGAAAAGCCGATGAAGGTGAAAAACCGGAAGAAACCGCAATACGCGAGGTTAAAGAAGAAACAGGATTAAACGAAATAAAATTAGGTGCTCCTATCCTCACCACTTACCATGCGTACAAGGAAGAAAAAGAACGATTCTTGAAAACAACGTATTGGTTCGAAATGACAGCCTCAAAATCTGAGAAACTCACGCCTCAATTAGAAGAGAAAATAACAGACATCCGTTGGGTAAAAAAAGACAGTCTGTCGGAATATACAACGAATACCTACCCTACCTTACTTCCTATCTTCGACAAAATTGCTAATTAATGCTTCGTCAAAGCATTCTATTGTGCATTCTACTTATCCCCTTCCTCTTCTCCCTTTCCGAGAAGCAAGAAGAAATAGTTTTTAACCCTAAGACCTTTATCCCTGATACCGCTGTAAATGGTATCGCATTATTACATTGGAAATCGGTTATCTCACATTTCGAAGAAGATACCGACTTCGTTAGCAAACGCCTATACCGACATAAGGATTTAGATTTCCCATACGCCGACTTTACTAATTCTGATGAATCTGAAAGACTACAACTTTTCACACATCCTGGCTATGGACTACACGAATTTGCAATAGCAGAAATACGTGTAAAAGCGGCAAGTGAAATGCCTTGTCGGGGTTGCGTTAAATTTCCCGAAGAGCAATACGTGAGCTCACGTGGGATTAAAATTGGGATATCAGAATCCGATCTTATAAAAATACTGGGTGAGCCGCGGCAAAAAACGACCTACCAAGGTGCTCTTGTATATAACTATTGGCTTACGAACATAGAAACCCCACGATTTCTAGCAAGATACAATCATGAGAAATGGTTCGGTGATTACTATTTCAAAGAAGGGATACTATGCCAATACCATATAGGGTTTGATACCTTCTAATGAATAGGCTCTGTCCAATCCCCATTATCCTTAATGAGCTGGATCAATTCCTGAACAGCAATATCACTAGAAAGTCCCTTTTTTACAACCTCTTTGCTTTTATATAGCGTGATCTTTCCTGGTCCACTACCAACATAGCCATAATCAGCATCTGCCATCTCTCCAGGACCATTAACAATACAACCCATAATAGCAATTTTAACGCCTTTCAAATGATTTGTTACAGAACGTATTCTCGAGGTTGTCTCTTGTAAATCAAATAATGTTCTTCCACAACTTGGGCAAGAAATATACTCCGTTTTTGAAATACGCGTTCTAGTCGCTTGCAATATAGAAAACGAAGTGTTATTTAGGAATTGATTATTGTCTGTTACAGGTAAATACGTTCTTCCCTTTAATTGCAAATCCACTAATGAACCCGGCTCATTCATCAACCATATACCATCCCCAATTCCATCTAACAATAATGTTCCTGCGTTTCTACTAAAATCAATTAACTGCTCATCAATGGATTTAGCAGTCGACTCTGCAACAAGAATTAAAGCACCAGTATAGTTCAATTCCTTAAGGCCGAAAACAAAATTTCTCACACAAGGCATCATATGCGCTGCACTACTATATAAACAAAGTACAATATTATTTACTGATTGCATTAAGGCATATACCTGCTTAAAACTCGTTACGTTGGTATCAATAGCCACAAAACAATAATCGACATTCGACACTCGTTCCAAAACAGTGAAATCAGCAACCAAAGATGTATATTGAATCAATGGATAATACCCCTTCTCAGAATCCAAAAGCAACCATTCATTAAAATCTAGAACAACTTTTAATGTTCCCGGTAAAGAAAATGGTATCCGACGCTTTCCCGTATATATAAAATCGGTTGCAGTGTCTTTAATATTCCATTTATCGAGTGTGGCATCATAAGAGTAGCCGACCCCTTCCAACGATTCACGCGTTATGTGCTCCACATGCATAAAATCAGCAAATACAACGGGTACATGCTTCCCTCCGATGATACCAACGGAATTAGTTGTATTTCTATGGTATTCCACAGGACTAAAACTAGGACTTTGCGAAGTTCTTTCTGTTATAACAATACCTTGATTATATTTTGCAACTAAATCTTTACAAACCGGTATCTCAAATTCAGGATCTTCCGTTAAGGAAACACGAACAGTGTCACCAATACCATCTTCTAATAATGCACCTATTCCAATTGCAGATTTAATTCGCCCATCCTCACCATCACCCGCTTCGGTTACCCCTAAATGCAACGGGTAACATTCACCAAATTCGCTTTGCATTCTGTCAACTAGTAAGCGGTAGGCTTGTACCATCACCTGAGGATTTGAACTCTTCATAGATAGGACTATATTATGAAACGATTCATTCCTACACACGCGAAGAAATTCTAAAGCACTCTCCACCATTCCATGCGCTGTATCACCATATTTACTCATGATTCGATCACTCAAGGAACCATGATTAGTGCCAATTCGCATGGCAGTTCCATGTTCTTTACAAATCTTTACCAAAGGAGCAAATCGTTCATAAATCCTATCAATTTCCTCCTGATATTCTATATCTGAATATTCTAATTGTTCAAACTTTTTCTTATCGATATAATTACCCGGATTTACTCGCACCTTCTCAATTATTCGAGCTGCTAATTCTGCTGCATTTGGCGTAAAATGTATATCTGCCACTATAGGCGTATTAAAGCCACGATTACGTAGCTCCTTCTTAATTTCTTGTAAATTTTGCGCTTCCTTCAAACTAGGCGCAGTGATTCGAATCAATTCCGCCCCTGCTTCTATACATCGAATGCTTTGTTCTACTGTTGCAATAGTATCTAATGTGTCTGTAGTAGTCATCGTTTGAACTTTAATACTACTTCCATTACCTATTGATAGATTACCAACCTTGACTTCACGCGTGATTAGACGCTTATAATTCGGAGAAAATAATTGCATACTGTAAAATTAATAAACAAAACCAATTACACCTTAAACAAGCGAAAATTCATAATGGTTCGTCCCTGTTAATAATTAACTAATTACGCTTGTTTCATTCGAGGTTAAATATGATTTGATTATCTTAGCGTTTCGCATCAATTCTAGTCGAAATGCAAGAAAACCTGTTACAAGCCTTATTGAGTTGCATAGGACCAGGATTGTTCCTCATCCTGTCTATGGGCCCAGTGGCATTTACTGTCATAAACACAAGTCTAAATAAAGGATTCAAAATTGCACTTTTCCTTATCGCAGGAATCACCCTGAGTGATATGTTCTATATTTTCTTGAGTAATTTTGGGGCCTCTACATTGATAACCAACAAAATCAAATGGGTTTATTATTTAGGTGGGATTATTTTAATTGGTTATGGCCTGTACCTCTGGCTTCAAAAACCGAAAATGGACGAGAGTCATTTACAAATAAAAAAGAATACGCATTGGATGCATCTAGCAAAAGGCTTTATGATAAATTTTACTGCCCCAGGTGTAATACTTTTCTGGACGGCAAATGCTGGCGTATTAGCCAACGAAGGTTTTACAAGAGCTGAAAAAATTGTTTATTTCAGCGGGATCCTATTGATGGTAAACGCCTCCGATATAGCCAAAGCCTATTTTGCAGAAAAGTTAAAAAAATGGCTTTCTCCAATGATTATTCATCGCATTCAACAAGTATTAGGGATAGGGATGATTCTATTCGGAGTAGCTCTAATTTATAAAGGATTTAAGTAAATAATAAATGGAAAATCAAAGCGACAAGTTTCAACAGGTTATTAGCCATACCAAAGAATATGGCTTCGTATTTCAAAGTAGTGAACTTTATGATGGTCTAGCAGCCGTTTATGATTATGGTCAATATGGTGTTGAATTAAGAAGAAATTTGCGCGACTATTGGTGGAAATCAATGGTTCAAATGAATGATAATATTGTAGGTATCGACTCTGCAATTTTTATGCATCCAACCATCTGGAAAGCCTCAGGTCACGTAGATAATTTTAACGACCCTATGGTCGATAATAAGGATAGTAAAAAGCGTTACCGAGTTGACGTGATTATTGAAGATAAAGCAGCACAATACGAAGCAGCAGGTGATAAAGCGACAGCCGATGCACTGATCGCTTCTATGGATACCATGTTGACGAATGCCGACTTTGCAGGACTCCGTCAGTTGCTCATCGATCATAAAATAGTATGTCCTTTAAGTGGAACAAGCAATTGGACAGACGTTCGTCAGTTCAATCTTATGTTCTCCACCCAAATGGGCTCCGTTAGCGAAGACTCTGACACCATCTATCTCCGTCCTGAAACAGCTCAAGGAATTTTTGTCAACTTCCTGAATGTTCAGAAAACAGGCAGAATGAAAATCCCATTTGGAATCGCACAAGTTGGAAAGGCTTTTCGTAATGAAATTGTAGCCCGTCAATTTATTTTCCGTATGCGTGAATTCGAACAAATGGAAATGCAATTTTTCGTTCGACCTGGCTCTGAAATGGAATGGTACAACCACTGGCGTGAAAAACGCATGGCGTGGCATAAAAGCCTGGGAATTGACGCTTCCATGCTTCGATTCAAAGACCATACTAAACTCGCCCACTATGCGAATGCCGCGGTTGATATTGAATACAATTTCCCTTTTGGGTTTAAAGAAGTTGAAGGTATTCATAGCCGTACCGATTTCGACCTAAAGCAACATCAAACCTTTTCAAAAAAGAAAATTCAATATTTCGACAATGATTTAAACGAGGAAGGAAAGCCTTATGGCAACTACATTCCTTTCGTAGTTGAAACTTCAGTTGGTTTGGATCGTTTATTTCTTTTGACACTTTGTAATGCCTTTGAAGAACAGGTAATCCCAAAGGAAGACGGCACTTCTGATAGTCGTTCTGTATTACATTTGCCAGCTATTCTAGCCCCATACAAAGTGGCTATCCTACCTTTATTAAAAAAGGATGGCCTTCCTGAAGCTGCACGAAAAATCGCAGACGAGTTACGTCCTTTCCACTCCATTTTCTATGAAGAAAAGGATACTATTGGAAAACGCTATCGTCGCATGGATGCTATCGGAACTCCTTTCTGCGTTTGCGTAGATCACCAAACACTAACGGATGGCACAGTTACCATTCGCGACCGTGATAAAATGACACAAGAACGTGTACCAGCCTCCTCACTAAAAGAAATTATTGATCAGGCCGTTAGAATGCCGATTTTATAGTTTATTTACCGCTTTCGTTGTACCTTTGCGCCGTATGTTGTCCTTTCTAAAAAACGAAGTGGCCGCTGCGGCGCAAACGCTTTTCGGCCAGACCATTGATGCTAACGCAATTCAACTGAATCCTACCCCCCCTGAATTCAAAGGAGATTGTACGATCGTTGTTTTTCCTTTCACTAAATTCTCCAAACTAGGCCCAGAACCTACTGCTACCGCAATTGGTAATCAATTGATGCTGCAGGTTCCTACCCTTGCGGAGTTTAATGTAGTTAAAGGGTTTCTAAACCTTACCCTGACTGATCATTTTTGGTTGAATCAATTTCAAACCAAATTCAATCAAGAAAAGGTAAATAACATAAGCCCGAACAATAAACGGGTGATGGTTGAATACTCCTCTCCTAACACAAACAAACCCTTGCATCTTGGTCATGTAAGAAACAACTTACTCGGTCATGCAATTGCAGAAATTCTACAAGCGGCAGGCAATCATGTTATCAAAGCAAATTTGATAAATGATCGCGGAATTCATATTTGCAAGAGTATGATTGCATGGCAAAAGTTTGGGAATGGAGAAACCCCAAGTACAGCTCATTTGAAAGGTGATCATCTTGTCGGTAAATATTATGTCCTTTTTGATCAGGCTTATAAAAAAGAAATTGCTCAATTGATGAGCGAAGGTAAATCTGAAGATGAGGCAAAAGCACAAGCGCCAATTATTCTTGAAGCACAAAATATGTTGCGCGATTGGGAAGATGGCAATGAAGCCGTCCTCTCCCTATGGAAAACGATGAACGAATGGGTTTATGCTGGATTTAACGAAACTTACGCTAAAATGGGCGTTAGTTTCGATAAAATGTACTACGAATCGCAAACCTATTTACTAGGAAAAGATATCATAAAAGAAGGTCTTGATGCAGGTGTTTTCTTTCAAAAGCCTGATAATTCAGTCTGGATAGACCTTACCGCAGATGGCCTAGATCAAAAACTAGTTCAACGTAGCGACGGCACCTCCGTTTATATCACACAAGACATTGGTACCGCACAGAAGAAATATGATGATTTCAATATCGACCAATCAATTTATGTGGTTGGGAACGAACAAGATTATCATTTTAAAGTCTTGCAGTTAATTTGCAAAAAGCTGAACAAGCCTTACGCTGAAGGTATTTACCACATGAGCTACGGAATGGTGGAATTGCCTACCGGTAAAATGAAAAGCCGTGAAGGTACCGTTGTTGATGCCGATGATTTAATGAAAGAAATGATTGAGAGTGCAAAAACAATCACTGAATCAGCAGGTAAAGATCAAGGGTTTTCGGAACAAGAGAAATCAGAACTTTATAATGATATTGGCCTAGGTGCCTTAAAGTTTTTCTTATTGAAAATCGATCCTAAAAAGAAAATGCTCTTCAATCCTGAAGAAAGTATCGATTTCCATGGATTCACAGGACCATTTGTGCAATACACCCACGCACGTATTCAATCCATTTTAAGAAAAGCGACCGAAGAAAATTCGCATGCCACTATTAATCTTAGTGAAACGCACTCCTTAAATAATGAGGAAAAAGAATTAGTAATGGCTTTGTTACAGTTGAACAATAAAATAAAAGAAGCCGCTGATAATCTGAGTCCGGCAATTATTGCCAACTACGCATATCAAGTCGCTAAATCATTCAATACTTTCTATGCTGAACACTCCGTATTAAAAGCAGAGAATACACAAAAGGAATTCCGTCTTGCGTTAGCAACTTACACGGCTAAAGTCCTTAAATATACCCTTCACCTAATCGGCATTCACGCGCCTAACAAAATGTAATGCCCTATGTCACAAACTAAAATTGTTGCTACCGTTGGTCCTGCCTGTAATACGCATGAGCATTTAACCAATCTTGTAAAGGCAGGTGTAAACGTTTTTCGTTTAAACTTTTCGCACGGCACTCATGAAAGTCATTTAAGTGTCATTGAATTGATTCGTCAAATTAATCGCGAATTAGACACCCATGTTGCAATCCTAGGCGACTTACAAGGACCGAAACTTCGCGTAGGTGAAATCGAAGGTGGAGCAATCGAACTTCAACCTAACGATACAATCACTTTTACTCATATCCCAAAATTAGGAACACGTGAAGAATTGTATGTTAGTTATCACAACCTACATGCCGACGTTGAAGTAGGTCAAACGATTCTCGTGGATGATGGAAAGATAGAATTGCGCGTAATCGCAATTGATCACGAAAATGAGCGTGTAACACTCTTGGCTCCCTATGGCGGTAGAATTTCTTCTAAAAAAGGAATCAATTTACCAAACACAAAAATCTCTCTCCCTTGCTTAACGGAGAAAGACTTAAAAGATCTCGATTTTATTATCGAACATCATTTGGATTGGGTAGCGCTTTCTTTTGTTAGAAAGCCGAGTGATATCATCGAATTAAAAAATATCATTGAAAAGCAAAATAGCTTCATCAAAGTAATTGCCAAAATAGAAAAACCAGAAGCCTTAGAATACCTTAGAGAAATTATTTTGGAGGCCGATGGCGTAATGGTAGCGCGTGGCGATCTTGGTGTAGAACTACCTGTGGAGAAAATACCATTGATTCAACGTACCATCATTAAAAAATGTATCCATCGCGCAAAGCCTGTAATCATGGCTACACAAATGATGGAATCCATGATGGAAAATACCAAACCTAGCCGCGCAGATATCACCGATGTGAGTAATGCAGTTTGGGAAGGTGCAGATGCTGTCATGCTTAGTGGCGAAACCGCTAACGGAAAGCATCCTGTTTTGGTAGTTGAAACCATGAAGAAGATCATTGACGAAGTAGAAAAAGAAGAAGGTGTCTACAATAGAAATTTGATTCCACAGAAACACTCACCGACATTCTTATCGGATGCGCTTTGTTATAACGCAGCCAAAATTGCGGATGATGTAGAAGCGAATGCAATCATTGCACATACAAGAAGCGGCTATACCGGCTTCATGATTAGTAGTTTTCGCCCACATTGTCCTATTTACTTGTTTACAGATCGCCCATCTTTCGTAAATCAGAGTTCTTTATGTTGGGGAGTGCAACAATCTTATTACTTCCCGAATTTAAATGCCATCGATGATATGATTGCGTACTCAATAGAGATATTGAAAAACAATAAAAAGATAAAAGAAGGTGATACCGTGGTTAATACAGGAGCAATGCCAACACATGCACAAGGCCCAACCAATATGTTAAAAATATCAACCGTTAAATAAAATGGAATCAAAAAAGCCAAGTGATTCACTCACGATAATGACAGAGTTGGTACTGCCAAATGATATCAACCTACTCGGAAACTTAATGGGAGGCCGTTTATTGTATTGGATGGATATCGCCTCTGCATTGGCAGCATCTAAACATGCCAATTCTTCGGTTGTTACAGCTTCCGTGGATAATGTTTCTTTCAAACATCCTATTAAATTAGGCTCCGTAATTACCATTGAAGCAAAAGTCACCCGAGCATTCAAAACCTCAATTGAGGTACATATGGTGGTTTATGCTCAAACACTACGGCATGGTAGAAAGGTAACTTCGAATGAAGCCTTCTATACCTTTGTTGCATTGGATGAAAACGGAGTGCCATTAGACGTTCCTTCGATAACACCAGAAACAGATGAAGAAAAGGCTCTTTTTGAGGGCGCTGAGCGCAGAAGAGAAGTGCGTCTAGTATTGGCAGGCAAAATCAAGGCACATGAAGCAGAGGCCTTAAAAAAGCTATTTTCACAAGGATAACCACACACACGATCTTCACAATTTATTTCAGTTAATTCCCCCAACAAAAAAGCCCATTCTTTCGAATGGGCTTTTATATTTTACTGAATAATTATTCAGCTGAAGTATCTGTAGCTTCGCTCGCAGGAGCTTCGCCTTCGTCTTTAGTTGCCTTTTTACGAGCACCGCCAGCACGACGTGTCTTCTTAGCAGGAGCTGCTGTAGCACCTGATTTTTGCTGAGCCTTACTTTGATAAGTTGTGTTGAAGTCAACCAACTCAATCATCGCCATATCAGCACTGTCACCAGGACGGAAACCGACTTTAATGATACGAGTATATCCTCCAGGACGACTTGCAATTTTTTCAGCTACACCACCAAACAATTCAGTGATTGCATGTTTATCTTGCAAATAAGAGAATACAATACGACGATTGTGTGTGTTATCTTCCTTAGCACGTGTTAATAAAGGCTCAACATAACGGCGTAAAGCTTTAGCTTTAGCTACCGTAGTGATCATACGCTTGTGTTTGATAAGCGAAATGGTCATATTGGCCAAAAGAGCATCGCGATGTGCTTTTGTACGACTTAACTGGTTTACTTTTCTTCCGTGTCTCATGATTTATTTGACGCTAGTCTTTTTTTTAGGTAAGTAATTAATCTTCTAATTTGTATTTGCTGAGGTCCATACCGAAGTGTAAACCTTTTTCGTGTACCATCGCTTCGATTTCAGTCAATGACTTCTTACCGAAATTACGGAATTTCAACAAATCATTAAGATCAAACTTAACCAACTCACTTAAGTTATTAATCTTTGCAGTTTTTAAGCAATTATAAGCACGAACACTTAAATCTAAATCTTCAAGTGGAGTTTTCAATAGTTTTCTCATGTGCAATACATGATCATCAACTACTTCGTGAGCAGACTCACTGAAATCATCAAATGTGATTTTTTCGTCACTGATCAACATTAAATGTTGAATCAAAATTTTAGCAGCATCTTTAACAGCTTCTTCAGGATGAATAGTGCCATCTGTAGTTACATCTAAAATCAATTTTTCATAATCAGTCTTTTGTTCAACACGCGTATTTTCAATAGCGTATTTTACATTTTTGATTGGAGTATGAATTGAATCAATCGCGATAGTACCTAAAGCACCTTCTTTGTTTTTATTATCTTCTGCAGGAACATAACCACGACCATTTTCAATCGTTAATTCGATATTCAAATTAGTTGCAGGATCCATGCGGCACAACAACAAGTCTGGATTCATTACCATGAAACTAGTGGTATGCTTACCAATTGCTTCAGCACGTAATTCTTCTTTACCTTTGATGCTTAAAATAATTTTTTCAGAACTTAAGTCTGTATCAATTACCTTTTTCAAACGCACTTGCTTCAAATTCAAAACGATTTCAGTAACGTCTTCCATTACACCTTTAATCGTAGAGAATTCATGCTCAACACCACTAATTTTAATGTTGGTAATTGCATATCCTTCTAATGAAGATAACAATACGCGACGTAAAGCATTACCTATTGTTACTCCGAAACCAGGCTCTAGTGGACGGAATTCGAAAGTACCTTCGAAGTCGTTTGCCTTGTTTAGGATAATTTTATCTGGTTTTACGAAATTTAATAAAGCCATTTTATATTTAATTGAAAGTGAAGGAAAATGATTAAGATTTGTTCGGACTGTCCGAGGCAAATTAATTAATCAATGGATTACTTAGAGTAAAGTTCAACGATAAGTTGTTCCTTGATATTCTCAGGAATCTGATCTCTTTCAGGCATTGCGATGAAAGTACCTTCCATTTTATCTTCATTCCATTGCAACCAAGGAAAATTCTTTCCTTTATTACGCAAGGCGGTTTGAATAACCTCCATTTCACGAGCTTTCAACGTAACAGTTACTACATCTCCTTTACGTAGAGTAAAAGAAGGTGAATTCGTATTAACACCGTTAACTTCAATGTGGTTATGACTAACCAATTGACGTGCAGCACGACGTGTAGGTGCAATACCTAAACGGAAAACTGTGTTATCTAAACGTGATTCTAACAATTTCAACAAGTTTTCACCTGTTACTCCATGTTTACGCGCAGCTTCGACAAATATTTTGCGGAATTGACGCTCCAAAATGCCATAAGTATATTTGGCTTTTTGTTTTTCTTTCAATTGCAAAGCATAGTCAGACTGCTGCTTTTTCTTACGTGCCATACCATGCATACCGCTCGGATAATTCTTGCGGTCGAAGGCTTTATCGGCACCGAAAATAGGTTCACCAAAATTACGTGCAATTTTGGAAGCTGGTCCTGTGTATCTAGCCATTTTTTATAGGGTTGGTTTAAATTAATAAAAATTATACGCGTCTTGCTTTCGGAGGACGGCATCCGTTGTGAGGCATAGGAGTCACGTCACGAATAATCGTAACTTCAATCCCTGTTTGAGAAATGGCACGAATCGCAGACTCACGTCCTGATCCTGGTCCCTTTACAAACACTTCACATTTACGCATTCCTGCATCATGCGCTACCTTAGCAGCGTCAGAGGCAGCCATTTGTGCTGCGTAAGGTGTGTTTTTCTTTGATCCACGGAAACCCATTTTACCAGCTGATGACCAAGAGATCACCTGTCCAGTTTTGTTTGTCATGGATACAATCAAGTTATTGAATGAAGCTTGAATGTGTGCAACACCTTCAGCATCAGTTTTAACTGTTTTCTTTTTGGTAACTTTCTTCCCTGCGCCTGCAGATGAGGTTTTTGCCATTGTCTTTTAATTTAATTTTAAGCACGGTTTAAATGTATCCCGAGCAACCTTAAGCCGCGCGAAAATAATACATTATTTTGACCTGAACTAATTTTATTTTGTAGGTGCCTTTTTCTTACCCGCAACTGTCTTACGTTTACCCTTACGAGTACGTGAGTTAGTACGAGTACGTTGTCCGCGCAAAGGCAAACCTTTACGATGACGGATACCACGGTAGCAACCAATGTCCATCAAACGCTTAATGTTCAACTGGATTTCGCTACGTAGAGCGCCTTCCACTTTCCAATCGTTGTTGATAATCGTACGAATTTTATTCAATTCGTCATCATTCCAATCTTTTACCTTTTTAGATGGGTCGATGCCGGCTTGCAAAAGAATTTTGCGGCCACCGCTGCGACCAACACCGAACAAATAGGATAATCCTACTTCGCCGATTTTGTTTTTAGGTAAGTCTACACCTGAAATACGGGCCATGTTTTGTTATGTTAGTTTGTAGAAATTTAAAATCGATTATCCCTGACGTTGTTTGAAACGAGGATTCTTCTTGTTAATGATGAACAATTTGCCCTTTCTGCGGACAATTTTGCAGTCTTCACTTCTTTTTTTGATGGATGCTCTAACTCTCATGATTGAGTAATTTATGCTTCTTTAATTGTTAGTTTATTTATAACGGAAAATGATACGTCCTCTTGTTAAATCGTACGGGCTCATTTCCACCTGAACTCTATCCCCTGGAAGAATACGAATATAGTGCATGCGCATTTTGCCAGAGATCGTTGCTAAAATGGAATGACCATTTTCCAACTTCACTTTGAACATCGCATTGCTATTCGCTTCTTCGATTGTACCGTCTTGTGTTATTACATCTTGTTTTGCCATTATGCAAAATAACTTGTATTTAAATTTTTATTGGATAACTCCGCCTGTTCTACTATACTAAAGTCACTTAGTATTATCGGACCAGACTTTGTTAAGGCAATAGTATGTTCATAATGCGCTGACGCCTTCCCGTCCTTCGTAATATATGTCCAACCATCTTCCGCCACTCCTAATTCTTTCTTCCCTAAATTAATCATCGGCTCTATTGCTATAACCAATCCCTCTTGTAATTTCTTCCCTGCTCCTCTTCTACCATAATTAGGTATTTGAGGATCTTCGTGTAACTCTCTACCCACACCATGACCAACTAACTCTGTTACAACACTATAACCATTTCCTTCACAATGACTTTGAACTGCAAAGCCAATATCTCCTACTCTATTGTTAACTTTAGCTTGTGCAATACCGAGGTAAAGACTTTGCTTTGTAACACTTAATAAATCAAGAATATCCTGTTTCACATTTCCGACCGCAAAGGTATAAGCAGAATCACCAATAAAGTCATTCATCTTAACTCCGATATCAACAGATATTATATCTCCGTCCTGTATCACATAATCATTTGGCAACCCATGTACAACAGCTTCATTTACACTAATACAAGTAGCAAATGGGTACGATTGATCGTATACTTGATATCCTTTAAAAATAGGATATCCACCATTTTTTGTAATATACTCGTCAGCAACTTTGTCTAAATACAACGTTGTTACACCTGGAGCTATTACTTTAGCTACTTCAGCTAAAGCAGCACTGACTAACAAAGAACTTTTTTTTATTAATTCAATCTCCTCTACTGTCTTATACGTTACTTCACTCATTTCTAACGTAATTATCCTTGTGGTACAGCAATTGCAGAATTAGCAACTTGACGACCTTTGATACGACCATTCTTCATCAATCCATCATAATGACGACTTAACAAATGACTTTCAACTTGTTGCAAAGTATCTAGAATTGTTCCCACCATAATTAATATAGAAGTACCTCCAAAGAAATTCGCAAACTGAGAGTTAATACCTATTACACGAGCAAAAGCTGGCATGATAGCAACTAAAGCTAAGAATACAGAACCTGGTAAAGTAATACGTGAAATAATACTGTCAATATATTCTGCAGTCTTTTTACCTGGCTTAACCCCCGGAATAAAGCCGTTATTACGCTTCATTTCATCTGCCATTTGAACTGGATTAACTATCAAAGCAGTGTAAAAATATGTGAACGTTACTACTAACAAAGCGAAAAGAAAATTATATCCAAAACCTTCATAATTCGAAATGTATTGAACAAAACTATTGTTAGGGAACATTTGTAAGAACAAACTAGGTACGAACATAATTGCTTGAGCAAAGATGATTGGCATAACACCAGCAGCATTAACTTTCAATGGCAAATACTGACGAACACCACCATATTGTTTGTTACCAATAATACGTTTTGCGTATTGAATAGGAATTTTACGAGTTCCTTGAACTAATAAAATAATGAAGAAAAGAACAAAAATTAGGAAAATCATTTCTACCAAGAACATGATCATTCCTCCTCCTGCACGTTGAACTTTGCTATCCAATTCACTCCATATTGCATGAGGGAAACGAGCCATGATACCTACCATGATTAATAAAGAAACACCGTTACCTATCCCTTTATCTGTGATACGCTCACCTAACCAAAGAGCAAACATGGTACCTGCAGTAAGTGTTACAATGGTAGAGAACCAAAATAATCCAGGTGCGATAGTGATACCACCTGCTTCAACTTGATTGTTAAGATACGTAACATAAGCTATTGATTGTAATGCAGTTATCACAATGGTAGCAAAACGTGTATATTGATTCAATTTACGACGACCACTTTCACCATCACGTTGTAATCTCTGAAAATAAGGTACTGCCATTCCTAACAACTGCAAAGCAATTGAAGCAGAAATATAAGGCATGATACCCAATGCAAAGATGGAAGCGCGAGAGAATGAACCTCCTACGAATGTGTTGAACAAACCTAACAAACCACTGCCAGCGTTTGCACCTAATTTAGTCAACATATTAGGATTAATACCTGGTAATACAACGTATGAACCAAAACGATAAATAGCAATTAACAATAATGTTAATGCTATTTTATCGCGCAATTCTTTAATTGCCCAGATATTACGAATCGTGTTTAAGAATCTTTTCATGAACTAAAGATAAAAAATTACTTCAGAATTTCAGCAGTTCCACCTAAAGCTTCAACTGCAGTTTTTGCCTTTTCACTGAAAGCATGCGCTTTCACATTAACTTTTGAAGCCAATGCCCCATTAGCCAAGATTTTCAACTTAGCATCTTTGGAGATTAGACGATGCTGACGTAATAATTCTACATCAACAGTATCAGTACTAAATTTAGTTGCGTAATGTGTAAGGTCACTCAAATTCAAAACCATATACTCAACACGGTTCAAAGATTTGAAACCACGTTTTGGTAAACGACGTTGAATGGGTGTTTGACCACCTTCATGACCACGCTTAGATTTGTAACCAGCACGTGATTGAGCACCTTTGTTACCTTTCGTAGCAGTCCCACCATGACCTGATCCTTCACCGCGACCGATACGTTTCTCAGATTTTACTGATCCTTTAGCAGGACGTAAATTATGTAAATTCATAATTAGATCTTTTGTTTTTTTTCAATTAAGCATTTTCAACTTTAACCAAATGATTCACTTTGCGAACCATACCCAAAATTTGGGGAGTTGCTTCGTGTTCAACACATGAGTTAAGTTTATTCAAACCTAAAGCCTTAATAGTAGCTTTCTGATCGTATTTACGATCGATAGCACTGTTTACGTATGTTATTTTAATCTTAGCCATCTTGTTATACCTTTGATCTTTTTAGATTAACCGTTGAAAACGCGTTTCATACTCATAGAACGGTGATGACCAATTGTCATTGGATCACGTAAGCTTTCTAATGCATTGATTGTTGCTTTAACAACGTTATGCGGATTAGAAGAACCCAATGATTTTGCCAATACGTCAGTAACACCAGCACTTTCTAATACCGCACGCATAGCACCACCGGCGATTACACCAGTACCATGAGAAGCTGGGGCAATACGAACGCGACCTGCGCCAAATTTACCCATTTGCTCATGAGGAACTGTCCCTTTCATGATAGGCACCTTAACTAAGTTTTTCTTAGCATCTTCAGTAGCCTTTGTAATAGCTTCAGAAACTTCACGCGCTTTACCTAAGCCGTGTCCTACGATTCCGTTACCATCACCTACTACTACTAAAGCAGAGAAAGTGAAGGTACGACCACCTTTAGTTACCTTAGTAACACGACCAACGTTAACTAGTTTTTCTTTTAGTTCTAGTTCGCTAGCTTTTACGCGTTGTACATTTTCAGACATATGATTGTTTCAATGTTTTTAATTAGAAATTAAGTCCTGCTTCACGAGCTGCATCTGCAACAGCTTTTACACGACCATGATAAAGGAATCCATTACGATCAAATACTACGTTAGTGATACCTGCAGCTTTGGCGATTTCTGCTATTTCCTTACCTACTAATTTAGACTTTTCAGTCTTAGTAACTTTAGGAAAACCTTTCTTTAGAGAAGAAGATGCAGCAATAACTACATGCGTATCGTCATTAATCAACTGAACATAAATTTCAGAATTACTACGGAACACACATAAACGCGGACGCTCAGATGTTCCATGTAATGTTAAACGGCTACGCGTTTTAATTTTTTCTCTACGAGTGATGTTATGATTAACCATTTTCTATTTTGTTTGCCGTTACATCCCGGATGCAACGATTGTGTATTATTTACCTGCAGTTTTACCAGCTTTACGACGCAATACTTCGCCAACGTATTTGATACCTTTACCTTTGTATGGTTCAGGTTTACGTAATGAACGAATCTTTGCAGAAATAGCACCTAACAATTCTTTATCATGACTTTCTAAAGTTACGATTGGGTTAGATCCTTTTTCAGTAGCTGTAGCTACCTTAATTTCTTTTGGTAATTGGATGATAATGTTGTGAGAGTAACCAACTGCGATATCAAGATTTTGACCTGTATTGCTAGCTTTGAAACCCACACCTACTAATTCCAATTTCTTAGTATAACCTTCAGCAACACCTGTAACCATATTCGCTAGCAAAGCACGGTATAAACCATGTAAGGCTTTGTGGCGTTTTTGATTCGTTGGACGTTCTACTGTAAGAGTATCACCAGATACTATTAATTGAATATCGCTGTCAATCTTACGAGACAACTCCCCTTTAGGACCTTTAACGGTCACTTCATTATTAGGAGCAACAGAAACTGTTACGCCTTTTGGAAGAGTGATTGGAGCTTTACCTATACGAGACATAAAAATGTTTTAATGAACTATTAGAAAATATGACACAATACTTCGCCGCCTACATTCAAGTTACGAGCTTCTTTATCTGTCATTATACCTTTAGAAGTTGAAACGATGGCAATACCCAAACCATTTTTAACGCGTTTGATATCATGCATTCCGCTATACTTACGTAGACCTGGACGGCTCACGCGAAGCATTTCACGAATAGCTGGTAACTTAGTTACCGCATCATATTTCAAAGCGATCTTGATTACACCTTGTTTGTTAGGAGTTTCCTGGAAGGTGTATTTGTGGATATAACCTTTCTGGTATAGAATCTCCGTAAGCTTCTTTTTAAGATTGGAAGCAGGGATATCTACAACACGATGACGCGCCATTTGAGCATTACGCAAACGTGTCAAAAAATCTGAAATTGGATCGGTTATCATTGCTAATTAATGTATTTAAATTTAAAGTATTACCAAGAAGCTTTACGAACTCCAGGTATTTTACCATTCATTGCTAATTCACGTAGTTTGTTACGAGACAAACCGAATAAGCGGTTATAAGCACGTGGACGACCAGTCAATTGACAACGATTACGTAGACGTACTTTTGCTGAGTTACGAGGTAGTTTATCTAAAGCCTCGTAATCTCCAGCTTCTTTCAAAGCTTTACGACGTTCAGCGTATAATTCAACCAAATGTTCTCTTTTGCGTTGACGAGCGATAACAGATTTTTTTGCCATCCTATCGGTTTTGTGTTTTTATCTTAGTGAATTAATCTTTTTTGAAAGGCATGCCCATTTCTTGCAACAAGCTTTTAGCTTCTGCATCGTTTGTGGCAGTGGTAACGATGGTAATATCCATACCGTTGATTTTTGATACTTTATCAATATCAATCTCCGGGAAGATAATTTGTTCAGTAACACCTAATGTATAGTTACCACGACCATCAAATGCTTTATCATTTATACCTTTGAAATCACGTACACGAGGAAGTGCAACAGCGATTAAACGGTCTAAAAACTCATACATTTTGTCTCCACGTAAAGTTACGCGAGCGCCTACTGGCATACCAGAACGTAATTTGAAGTTAGAGATATCTTTACGTGATTTAGAAGTTACTGCACGCTGACCAGTGATAGTTGACAATTCTTCAATTGCCAATTCCATCAATTTTTTATCACCTGCAATACGGCCTAAACCTTGGTTAATGGAGATCTTCGTAATACGAGGAACCTGCATAACTGTTTTATAAGAATGTTTTTCCTTTAAAGCAGGAACAACTTCTTTTTTGTACTTCTCTTTTAAACGAGGAATGTATGTCATTGTATTCTCTACTGTTTAATTATTTTAAAACTTCACCAGTCTTTTTAGCAACACGAACTATCTTGTCACCTTCTACTTTACGTCCGATACGACTTGGCGTGTTACCAGACATTACCATCAAATTACTTATATGGATTGGAGCTTCTTTTTTAATGATAGCACCTTGAGGATTTTGCGCATTGGGCTTAGTATGGCGAGAAACCATATTCAAACCTTCTACAATTGCGCGAGACGTTTTAGGGAAAACAGAAACGATACGTCCTGATTTACCTTTATTGTCGCCGGAGATAACCTTAACCATATCTCCTTTTTTTACGTGTAATTTCGTTGCGAATCTTGTCATGATCTTAAGATTTAAAGAACCTCAGGGGCTAATGAAACAATTTTCATATAGTTTTTCTCACGGAGTTCACGAGCTACTGGCCCGAAGATACGCGTACCGCGAGGTTCGTCTTGTGTATTTAACAATACTACAGCATTGTCATCAAAGAAGATATAAGAACCATCTTTACGACGGAATTTAAAAGAAGTACGAACGATTACAGCTTTTGAAACTGTACCTTTCTTAACACCACCGTTAGGTAATGCATCTTTTACGGTAACAACAATTTTGTCACCAATAGTAGCATAACGCTGACCACTGTTTCCTAAAACGCGGATGCAAAGAACTTCTTTAGCACCACTATTGTCGGCTACGCGTAAACGGCTTTCTGTTTGTATCATTTTCTATCAAATGTTTTAGGGTCAAAAATTATTTTGCTCTTTCCAAAATTTCAACCAAACGCCAGCGCTTAGTTTTACTCAAAGGACGAGTCTCCATGATTTTAACGGTATCACCGATATTGCACTCCCCTTTCTCGTCGTGTGCATGGAATTTCTTGGATTGTTTCAAGAACTTACCATATTTAGCGTGTTTTACTTTACGCTCAACAGTAACGGTAATCGTTTTATCCATTTTGTTGCTGGATACTATACCGATACGTGTTTTTCTTAGGTTACGAACTTCTGTCATGTTAATAAGTGAGGTCGTTTTGAGTATTAATTTTTAGCGCTCAAAGCAGTTGCCATACGCGCAATATTGCGACGGATTTGGCGAATGCTCATTGGATTTTCGATTGGAGTAACTTTGTGGTTAAATTTCATTTTACCCAACATAGCCTTCTCTTCAGCGATTTTATTGGTCAACTCTTCTGCAGAGTAGTTGTTATAGTTTTCTTTTTCCTTTGACATAGTCTTAAATTTTTATTCAGCGAAATCGTGACGAATTACGAATTTAGTTGCAATAGGTAACTTTTGGGCTGCCAAAGATAATGCTTCTTGAGCAACTTTCAAAGGAACTCCGTCCGCTTCGAAAAGAATACGTCCAGGTTTTACTACAGCTGCCCATTCTTCTGGATTACCTTTACCCTTACCCATACGTACCTCTGCAGGCTTCTTCGTTACTGGTTTATCAGGGAAAACGCGGATCCAAACAGAACCTTCACGTTTCATATGACGGGTTAAAGCGATACGAGCTGCTTCAATTTGACGGCTTGACATCCAGCACTCTTCTAATGCTTTCAAACCGAAAGATCCAAAAGAAACGGTTGCTCCACGCTTAGCGTTTCCTTTCATCATTCCGCGCTGTTGTTTGCGGTATTTTACTTTTTTGGGCTGTAACATTGTCTAAATGTATTTCGTGTTATCAGTTGCTAAATTAATTAGTTGCGGTTGCGGCCTCCACCTCTTCTATCACCTCCGCGGCGGTCATCGCGACGATCTCCGCGAGTTTCATTCGCGTTGTTACCGTCTGCTTTAGTACCGAAGTTCATGTTCAAGTCACGTTTTCCAAAAACTTCACCGCGACAAACCCAAACTTTGATACCGATGATACCATATACAGTCAACGCTTCAGCGTGAGCATAATCGATATCTGCACGGAAAGTATGTAATGGTACACGACCTTGCTTAACTTCTTCAGTACGAGCGATCTCTGCTCCACCTAAACGACCACCACATTTGATCTTAATACCTTCAGCTCCCATACGCATAGATGACTGCATAGCCATTTTCATTGCACGTTTGAAGTTGATACGGCTCTCGATTTGACGAGCGATTGTGTCAGCGATAATAGCAGCATCCAATTCAGGACGACGAATTTCAACGATGTTGATTTGAACGTCTTTACCTGTAAGTTTGTTCAACTCTTCTTTGATGCGATCTACCTCCTTACCTTCTTTACCGATAATAATACCAGGACGAGAAGTATGGATAGTAATAATCAAGCGCTTCAAAGTACGCTCGATAACCATTTTAGAGATTCCTCCTTTGTTAATACGCGCTTTAAGATATTTGCGGATTTTATCGTCTTCCAACAATTTTCCAGCAAAGTCGGCCTTGTTACCGAACCAGCTAGATTCCCAGCCGCGAACAATTCCTAAACGGTTTCCTATCGGATTGGCTTTTTGACCCATTATCGTTTATTTGTAATGTTGATAATTATGCTTTAACGTTTTCTACTTTTGAATCCACAACGAGAGTAACATGGTTACTACGCTTACGGATACGATACATACGTCCTTGCGGTGCGTTTGTATAACGACGGATAGTAACACCTTGGTCTACCATAATCGTTTTAACAACCAAGTTGCTATCTTCAGGACGGCTACCTGGATTTTTTTGCTTCCAATTGTCAACAGCACTCAACAACAACTTATAAAGTGGTGTAGAGTTATGTTTCTTGGTAAATTGCAAAATGCCTAAAGCTTGTTCTACTTGCTTACCGCGGATAAGATCTGCCATTAAGCGCATCTTGCGGGTAGAAGTTGGATGATTCCTTAATCTTGCTATTGCTTCCATTTGGTCTATTTTATGACTTTAAGGATTATTATTATTTAGCTGAGTGTCCTTTGAATGTACGCGTTGGAGCGAATTCACCTAATTTGTGGCCTACCATATTCTCCCCTACATAAACAGGAATGAATTTGTTACCATTGTGAACTGCCAAGGTATGACCAACGAAATCTGGAGTGATCATACTACGACGACTCCAAGTTTTGATAACAGCTCTTTTAGTTGAACCGTCATTCATCTTATCTAGTTTACCTTGAAGGTTATGATCTACGTAAGGACCTTTTTTAATTGAGCGAGCCATATTATTGTGCTTCTTAGTTTAAAGGGATTAAGACAATTTGCGACCGTTACGACGCGTGATGATAAAACGATTGTTTGGATTCTTCGGAGCACGTGTTTTCAAACCTCTTGATTTGATACCACGGCGTGTACGAGGCTGACCACCTGAAGCTTTACCTTCACCACCACCCATCGGGTGATCTACTGGGTTCATCGCTACCGCACGGTTACGAGGACGAATACCTCTCCAACGGCTACGACCAGCTTTACCCAATTGTTGCAAGTTGTGATCAGGATTTGATGTTGAGCCAATAGTAGCGAAACATTCCATCAAAATCATACGAGTTTCACCAGAAGGTAATTTGATCGTTGCATAACGAACATCCTTCGCAGCCAATTGAGCGTAAGTACCAGCAGAGCGAGCGATTGCGCCACCTTGACCAGGACGTAATTCGATATTGTGAATGATAGTTCCTAATGGAATATCTTTAATCTTCATTGCATTACCAACCTCAGGAGTAGCTTTGGTACCACTCATCACAGTTTGACCAACTTTAATACCATCAGGAGCGATGATATAACGTTTTTCACCATCAGCATAATTCAACAAAGCGATGAAAGCTGAACGATTTGGATCATACTCAACTGTTTTTACAGTAGCAGGAATATCAAACTTATTACGTTTGAAATCGATGATACGATACAATTTTTTATGACCTCCACCGATATAGCGCATGCTACGACGGCCTTGAGCGTTACGTCCACCTGTTCCAGAAATATACTCAGTCAAAGACTTTTCTGGATTAGACTTAGTTACAGTAACTTCAGCATAAGCATTACCTATGCGGTGACGAGTTCCTGCCGTGATTGGTTTGTATTTCTTTAAAGCCATGATTTAGCTCGTTTTCGAATTAGTTAATTAATGAATTAAACGTTACCGTAAAAATCGATTGTATCGTTTGCACTAACAGTCACATAAGCTTTCTTATATGAAGGCTTGCTACCTTTTGTGAAACCTTTCTTAGTATAACGTTGGATAGATTTACCAGGCATTGTTGCAGTGTTAACTGCTTCAACTGTTACGTTGTACATTTTTTCAATTGCAGATTTAATCTGTAATTTATTGGCGCGAGGATTCACGACAAACCCGTATTTATGTTGCTTTTCAGTCAACTGGGTTAATTTTTCGGTTACTATCGGGCGGATAATGATTTCCATGATCGCTTTGTTTTGACGGGCTTATTTAAGAATTTCTTCAATACGTTTCACTGCGCTTACAGAAAGAATTAATGTATCAGCATTAATCAATTGATACGCATTCATATTATCTGCAGTTACCATACCTGAACGTTGAACGTTACGAGAACCTAACAACATATTCTTTTTAACATCTGCAGTAACAACTAAAGATTTAGCAGTACCGATATTCATGTTAGCAATGAAATTCAAGTATTGTTTTGTTTTAGGAGTATCCAAATCAAAATCTTCTACAACACGGATGCTGTTAGCTTTGATTTTAGCACTCAAGATACTGCGCTTAGCAAGATCTTTCATTTTAGCATTTAACTTGAAGCCATAGTCACGCGGTTCAGGACCGAATGCACGAGGACCACCAGGATACTGAATATTCTTGATAGAACCTTTACGGCTACCACCAGTACCTTTTTGTTTATGCAACTTTCTTGTAGAACCACTCACAAATGAACGAGTCAATGTGCTATGCGTACCTTGGCGTTGATTAGCTAAGTAATGCTTAACGTTCAAATAAACAACGTGCTCATTTGGTTCGATTCCAAAAACTGATTCGTTCAAATCAATTTGAGATCCGGTTGCTTTACCTTCTTTATTTAAAATATCTAGTTTCATAACTTTTGTACTTTTTTAGAAGTGAGCAATTAATTTTCAATAATTACATACTGACCAGGAGCGCCAGGGATACAACCACTAACAACTACCAAGTTTTGCTCAGCGAATATTTTAACAATCTTCAAGTTTTTCATCTTAACGCGATTGTTACCCATTTGACCAGCCATACGCATACCTTTCATTACACGGCTAGCATCAGAGGAGTTACCTAATGAACCCGGTGCACGACTACGATCATGTTGACCGTGTGTAGCTTGACCTACCCCACTAAATCCATGGCGTTTAACAACACCTTGGAAACCGCGTCCTTTAGCTGTAGACACGACATTTACTTTTTCGCCTTCAGCAAATAAAGTAGCATCCACAACATCTCCTAGGTTTTTGTCCATAGAAGCGTTGCGAATTTCGCGTGTATAAGATTTAGGAGCTGTGTTTGATTTTGAAAAGTGACCTTTCAAAGGGGCCGGAGTTGATTTTTCGGTTTTGTTACCGAAACTTAACTGAAGAGCGTTATAGCCATCAGATTCAATGGTTTTTACCTGTGTAACTACACATGGACCGGCTTCGATTACCGTGCAGGCGATGTTTTTACCAGCTGCATCAAAAATGCTGGTCATGCCAATCTTTTTCCCAAGGATTGCTTTCATCGATATAAGGTTAATAATTCAATTAATTTTGAAACCAGCGGTTAGAATAGAACGTTCCTATCTCTAACTTGGGACCGCAAAAGTAGAACTAATAATTCAATAATCAAACTTTATTCGCTTTTATTTTTACTTTTTTTAAACAAAAAATGACCGAAATGCTTAAAAGTCTTTCTGCGTAAAGGTTTCAAGGAAGTAAAAATTATTTATTTTTTTGTTTCGTGAGGGTAATAGATTAAATCTAGCGCACTTTTCATTTTATTATTCATAATAATTCTCAATAAAACCTACATTAAAAACAAAATACAATATTACCATAACGTTACCAGTTAACTCTCGCCTTGTTATAAAAAAAGAGTCTATTAACTTTGCATTAAATCAAATTCAAAACCAAAATGGCCTTAGACTCAATTTTTAAATTTTTCGCGCCAAAGGATCGTAAGTTCTTCCCTCTATTCGACGATCAAGCAACTAATCTTGTTAAAATTGCCTCAGTGATGCATGAGTTGGTGAACACAATGGACCAGAACAAGCGTAAAGAACTCGAAAAAGAGATTGAAGATCTTGAGCATGTATGTGATCAGTGTGCGCACAAAATTTATTTAGAGTTATCAGGAAGTTTTATAACTCCTTTTGATCGTGAAGATATCCATCGCTTAACATCATCTATCGATGAAATTGCAGATTATATTCACGGAGCTAGTAAAAGAATTGCGATGTATAAGGTTACGGAGTTCACCCCTGCCATTATAAAATTAGCAGAATTAATTCACCAAAGCACTATTGAATTGCAACGTGCGATTAATGAATTAAAGAACATTAGAAACATAAGAAATATTACAGACGCATGTGTGAGAATAAATAGTATCGAAAACCACGCTGATGATATTTATGATACAGCAGTAGCTAGCTTGTTTGATAATGAAAAGGATGCAATTAACTTAATCAAGCAAAAAGAAATCCTTTCAGCATTAGAAACAGCCACAGACATGGCTGAAGATGTTGCCAATGTTTTGGAAAGTATATTAGTTAAAATTAGCTAATTCAATAATAATGATGACACTACTATTAGTCGTAGTGGCCCTTGCCTTAGTATTCGACTATATTAACGGATTTCATGATGCTGCAAACAGTATTGCAACCGTTGTCTCTACTAAAGTATTGAGCCCATTCCAAGCTGTAGCTTGGGCTGCATTTTTTAATGCAGTTGTTTTATTCTTTGCCAAACATCACTGGCTTGGATTTGAATTAAAAGTTGCAGATTCCATTGCAAAGATTGTGAAGACAGAGGCAATTTCACTAGAAGTGATTTTGGCTGGTCTTTTAGCAGCGATAATTTGGAATTTGATTACTTGGTATTGGGGAATTCCATCCTCATCATCCCACACGTTACTCGGTGGCTTTGCAGGGGCAGCTATCGCAAAAGCTGGTGTGGGTGTTTTGGCCGACTTAACCAAGATCTATACAACTATTGCATTCATCTTTTTAGCACCTTTGATAGGATTGCTATTAGCCTATACGATCTCCATAATAATTTTACACTTATTTAAACGCGTTCATCCTGGTAGGGCTGATAAATGGTTTAAGCGATTACAGTTAGTTTCTTCAGCAGCATTTAGTCTTGGCCACGGTTCAAATGATGCTCAAAAGGTAATGGGGATAATTGCTGCAGCGTTATTGGTATTCACAGCTAGTGCAAAAAAAGAACATAAAGAAGTGCCAACCTGGACCGAAATCAAAACGGTTTATAAAATGGATACGAACTATGTTTCTATACCAGCTAATGTTGTTCATTTTGATTCTATCCGAGGAATTACAGACAGTGTAATCACTGGTCATCAACATGCTATTTTTAACTCTACAGCCATTTATGGCAAAGGCAAAGCGCATAGCAAAAGCGATTGGGCAATAAAGAAGGATGGTTCAAAGCAGTTTGTAAAAATCAATGATTCCTTGGTTTTGGTTCCTGCTAATGCCTTAGTGCAAGTATCGACTTTAAAACCAAAGAAGGACATTACAACAATTCCTGATTGGATTCAATATGCCTGTTTTATTGCAATTGGCTTAGGAACTTTATCCGGAGGTTGGAGAATTATCAAAACAATGGGGTCTAAGATAACAAAAGTGACACCATTTGAAGGTGTTGCCGCTGAATCAGCTGGAGCAAT
This sequence comes from Chitinophagales bacterium, assembly GCA_947452995.1. Classification (GTDB taxonomy): domain Bacteria; phylum Bacteroidota; class Bacteroidia; order Chitinophagales; family CAIODY01; genus JAHEYX01. The sequence continues at coordinate 83,076 of CANGEV010000007.1, read as the reverse complement.
TACACTTTATTTAACTCAAATGCTAGGTATTCCTGTGAGTACAACCCACACGATTACTGGCTCGATAGTAGGCGTTGGATTAACGCGCAGAATTTCCGCCGTTAGATGGGGTGTTACCATCAAATTAATGTGGGCATGGGTTCTAACAATTCCAATAAGCGGTATTATGGGTGCATTGATTTATTTTATTACTACCCTATTTAAATAATTCACTTGAAGCAACAAAAAAGCCTTCTCATCGAAATTGATTAGAAGGCTTTTTTTATATTTAAACTCTAGGATATTAAGGAATACTTATCAATTGTCCATAAGATTATCCAAGGCGCTTCTAAGCTCGTTATAATTATGTTGCTCATTTAATTTTTTACAAATCAACATCCCTAGGTCATAAATTTGTAATGCTTCATCCGCCCGACCATTTTTTTCTAATAATTTTCCAAGATGATAATATACTCCGCAATAGTTAGGGTCCTTATTTATGATGTTTTTAAATAAGGATTCGGCTTCGTTCGACTCCCCTGCCTTAACCATCTCTAATCCAAGCGCAAACAACAGAAAAGAATCTGTAGGATGATCTTGTAACATCAATTTTAATTTTTCTACTCTTGCGATATTATTCATAAAATGGAGCAAAATGCTTACTTTTGCAGTTCAAAAATACAGGTTTTATGGCTTAGCTTCAAAGAAATTAGGAGTTAAGCGAAAATAACATTAAAAACTTCAACAAGAATAGCTATGAAAATCTTAGTATGCTTGAGTAAGGCACCGGACACAACCAGTAAAGTTGCATTTACTGAAAATGACAGTAAATTTTTAGAGGATAAGGTAACTTGGATCGTAAATCCTTATGATGAATGGTATGCATTAGTACGTGCACTTGAATTAAAGGAAAGTCTAGGCGGCACTGTAACGACCATTAGTCTTGGAGGAGCAGATTATGAACCTATCATTAGAAAGGCATTTGCAATCGGAGCTGATGATGGCGTAAGAATTGACATGATTGCTAATGACGCAAGTGTTGTTGCTGACCAAATCGCAGCTTACGCAAATGATAAAGGTTTTGACTTAATTCTTTGTGGTAAAGAAACCATTGACTATAACGGCAGCCAGGTAGGTTCACTGTTATCAGCGGCCTTGGACATGCCCTATATTTCCTTAGCAACAAAATTAAACATCAACGGCAATACTGCTGAGGTTGATCGTGAAATAGAAGGTGGTAAAGAAGTATGTGAAGTTAGTTTGCCTGCTCTCATTTCTTGTCAGAAGGGAATGTCAGAAGCTCGTATTCCTAATATGAAAGGGATTATGGCAGCAAGAACGAAGCCATTGCAAGTTGTTGCACCAATAGCATGTGAGGCATTAACAGAAGTAGTTAAGTTTGAATTACCTGCTGCAAAAAAAGGTTGTCACTATTTAACGGCAGACCAAATGGACGAACTAGTTCGTCTTTTACATGAAGAAGCAAAAGTTATCTAACCCTATTAAACGATTTATATGTCATCAATTTTAGTTTTAATAGAAAGTCAAAATAATCAAATTAAAAAAGCTTCATTGGAAGCTTTAACCTATGCCCGTGCACATGCTAATGCAACTAACGCGAGCGTAAACGCGCTTGTAGATGGGCGTTTACCTTCTGATGTATTATCAGTACTTGGTCAATTTGGAGCAGATAAAATCATCACATTGTTGGATGATCGACTCAATGATTTCGACTCCAAGGCTTATGCTTATATGGTTGCGGAAGTTGCGAAAGCGAACGCATGTGAAGTAGTTGTTATTAGTTACAATATTTGTGGTAAGGCGATTGCCGGACGTGTAGCCAAGCATTTGAATGCAGGTTTGGTTGCAGGCGCGATTGATATTCCATCAACAAGTAACGGCTTTGTGATAAAGAAAGGGGTATTTTCAGGTAAGGCATTTGCCTATGTACGTATAAATAGCGCTAATAAAGTGATTGCTTTGACGCCGAATGCCTATAAGACAGAAACTTGTCCGAAAGCAGGTACAATCGAAGCCAGTGGCTTGAATATCCCAGCAGAACAATTCAGTGTGAAAGTTAAGGACACTTTACGCAGTAGTGGTAAAATCCCTTTAACGGAGGCAGAATTAGTGGTGAGTGGTGGTCGAGGACTTAAGGGGCCTGAGAACTGGGGCATGTTAGAAGAAACTGCAGAATTGCTAGGAGCTGCAACAGCATGTAGTCGTGCAGTAGCAGACGTGCATTGGCGCCCGCATGAAGAGCACGTTGGTCAAACAGGTATTACAATACGCCCGAATCTTTATATCGCAGTTGGAATCAGTGGTGCAATACAGCATTTGGCTGGTGTTAATCAAAGTAAAACAATAGTGGTTATCAATACAGATAAGGAGGCGCCATTCTTTAGTGCAGCTGACTACGGTATTGTAGGCGATGCATTTGAAGTAGTACCTAAGCTTAACGCTGCCATTAAAAAATTCAAAGGACAATAATTATGAGCGATTCCCCAAAGATTGCTTTAGAAATAATAGCGTTATCACCTAATGTCGCGCAGAACCACAGTTATGCTCTGATTCTAGGAGAAATCGATGGGGAACGCCGTATACCTATAATGATTGGCGCTTTCGAAGCGCAAGCCATTGCCGTTGCTTTGGAGAAAATCACACCAAGTCGTCCACTTACGCATGACCTCATGAAGAACATGATGAGTTTATTCGAAATCACCTTGAAAGAAGTGATTATTGACAATATGCAGGACAAGGTTTACTATTCAAAATTAGTGTGTGAGCAAAACGAGAAATTAATTGAAATTGATTCACGTACTTCTGATGCTATTGCATTAGCAATTAGATACGAGTGTCCAATTTACACGTTTGATCGAATACTTGATCAAACTGGTTATTCACTTGAAGCAAAGGAAGGACCAGAAGGCAAGCGAATTAAAAAGACTGATTCCCCAACAGCCGATTCAGAAACAAAAGAAGGCGCTAACTCTTTTAGCAATTTAAGTTTATCTCAATTACAGGAGCGTTTGACACGCCACTTGGAGGATGAAGAATATGAGAAAGCGGCACAAATAAGAGATGAAATATCTCGGAGGGAGGAAAAGAAATAATTTTTAATTTTTTTGGATAATTTCTGGAATAGTTTATTTTTGTATTGCACTAAAAGTCAATACTAAATCTAAACTAACAACTGTGGAGCACAACAACGGAAATGAAAAGCGTATGAGTGACAGTGTTTACTCAACGAAATTCAGAGCAGGTAAACGTCGTACTTATTTTTTTGATGTACGCGCAACTCGTGGCAACGACTATTACATTACCCTTACAGAAAGCACCAAACGTGCTGATGGAGATGGTTACGAGCGTCATAAAATTTTCTTGTATAAAGAAGACTTTAATGAATTCTTATCGATGTTAACTCAAACCATTGATCATGTAAAGCAAGATTTAATGCCACAGTATGACTATGACGAATTTGGTCGTCGCCGTGCGGAAGCTCAAAAGGAATGGGAAGCTCGTAAAACAAGTGAGGGCGGTGAAAACGGCTCATTCGAAAGCTCTACAGACCATGGTGATGTAGACAAATGGTAAACTAAATTTTCACTACTTAAAAAGCCTTCTTTTCTTTCGAATTGAAGGCTTTTATATTTTACACCAACGAGTGTAGTGACAGTAAAGCCAAAATGCTTAAATGGCGCTTAAAACCGCGTTTATCACTTCATTTACTTGACTCTCGGTTAATTGCGCGTAAACGGGGAGGCTAATTTCAGATTCCCACAATTTCTTAGAAACAGGATATTGATTTAGATCGAATCCCAAACCAGCATAATAACTTAATAATGGAATTGGTTTAAAATGAACATTGACTGCTACATCTTTATCAAATATGCGTTGAATGATCGCATTTCTTTGTTCCAACGAAACATTCTTAATTCTCAAAGGATATAAATGTAAGGAGGAGATAGTGTCATTAGCTATAAACGTGGGGCATATTAGGCGTTCATCCTTTTCAAATGCTGCTTGGTATGCATCAAAAACACGTCTACGTTCAGGCAACATGATTGACTCATAAATTTCAAATTGAGCCAAACCAATCGCTGCAGCGATATCCGGCATATTGCATTTGTAGCCAGGTTCAACGATATCATATTCCCAAGCACCCTTTTGCGTTTTGGCTAAGGCGTCTTTTGTTTGACCATGCAAAGATTTGATATAAAGCTGTCGATAAATTTGAGTATTTTCAAATGGTGCAGGTAGATTAAGGCAAAGCCCCCCCCCTTCAGCTGTCGTAAGATTCTTTACAGCATGGAATGAGAAAACAGTTGCATCACATAATCCGCCAGTACGCTTACCTTTGTATTTTGCCCCGAGAGAATGTGCTGCATCACTTAGAACCATAATACGACCAAGCAACTGTTGCTGTTCGTTACTTGGCGTATACAAACTCTTTATTGTAGCAGAATTCACCAAGCCATTAATTGCATCATAATCACATGGAAAGCCTGCAAAGTCTACAGGCATTATTACTTTTGTTCTTGAAGTGATTGCGTCTTTTATTTTTTCCAGACTAATATTAAAATCAGACTCATTAACATCTACCAAAACCAATTTGGCATTGCAATGCATAACCACGTTTGCAGTTGCTGAATATGTATAACACGGTACAATAACTTCATCCTCGGGTCCAACACCTAACCAACGAAGCATTAACTCTAATCCAGCGGTGGCTGAATTAAGGCAAAGAACATCCTGCACCCCTACATAATCTGATATTTTCTTTTCGAGCGCTTTTGTTTTCGGGCCAGTAGTTATCCAACCGCTGGTAAGTGCTTCAGTAACTTCTTTAATTATTCTTTCATCAATATAAGGCGGAGAAAAAGGAATCATAGTTATTTATTTTGAACAAGGTAGCTTTCGTAAGGTAAACGAGTCGCTAGTGAGCGAGCAAGTGTTAAATCGTCTACATACTCTAATTCCCCACCAAATGAAACGCCTCTGGCGATACTTGTTATTTTCACTGGTGAATCTTTAAGTAATTTAGACAAATAAAAAATGGTGGTGTCACCTTCTGTTGTTGGATTTAATGCCATAATAATCTCTTCCACTTGATCTTCCCCTATTCGTTTTAAAAGATCTGGTATATTAAGGCTATCAGGACCAATTCCATCAATAGGAGAAATAACGCCCCCTAATACATGATAGGCCCCGTTATATTGCTGTGTGTTTTCAAAAGCTAATACTTCACGTATCGTTTCAACCACACATATTTGTTTTTTATTACGTGCAGGATTTGCACATATCGAACACAAGGTCTCATCTGTTATATGATGACACTTTTGACAAAATTTGATTTGCTCACGGAGATTCGTTATCGCGTCAGCCAAAAGGCGAGACTCATTTAGATCTTCTTTTAGTAAATGTAAAACTAAACGCAGCGCACTTTTTTTTCCAATGCCTGGCAATGCACCAAAGGCATTCACAGCGTTTTCAAGCAATTTGGAAGAATAAATCATTGCGCTAAATTAAAGAAAAGACTCAAGAGAATGATGAATGAGATCGGCTTTATTTTACAGAGGACTTGGATCATCTCCAACGAAGTAATTTTACTGTCTTTAAGCTTCGAATTATCATCAATGGAACAATTGAACTAAGTAATATGGCAGCTAGTAAAACCAAATTCAATAGTAAATAATCGCTCAACTGCCATCTCATCGGCACGAAAGAAACAAAATAAGAGGCTTCATCCAATTTAATAAGGTGGAAATTGGCTTGTAATAAATAGATTATTATTGCTAGTAAGTTACCCCAAACAAGGCCAATCCAAGCAATTCTAAAGTTATACTTAAAAAACAAAGCAATTAATTTAGATTCAGAAGCGCCCATCGCTCTAAAAATGCCTAGCATTTGGGTTCGTTCCAATACGAGAATTAGAATGGTAGAAATAACATTTATAATAGCTACCCCACCCATTACTAAAAGAATAACCCACTCATTCGTATTTTGTAATTCGAGCCAATCAAAGATCTGAGGTTTTAAATCACGCAAAGGAACAGCTATTTGATTTTGCGGTAACATCGCATTCCAATCATTCTGACTTTTAGTTAATGTTTGTACGTCGCCATAAACTTCATAATTACCACACTCATTCTCCTTCCAAGCATTTAATTTTCGAATATGGCGAATATCTACCCATACCATATTTTTATCGTATTCGTCAATTCCTGAATGAAACAAGCCAACAATTTGCATGCGGCGAAGACGTGGGCTTTTATCCATAAAGAAGAGGTAACAACGATCCCCTATTTTAATATTGAGTCGCCTAGCCAGCCAATCTGAAATAATGGCTTCGTTATGTAAGTTGGTATCTGCAAGTTTCAAAAAGTGTCCTGCTTTGAAATAGGTTTGAAGCTTTTGCTGATTCCAGTTTTCATTCAATCCTTTTACAACGACACCTTCTAACTCGTCCTGCCATTTTAAAATACCCGCTTTGGTAGCAGCTCCGCGAATATCTTCAACACCTGGCATCAAGAAGAGTTTCTCACGAAGCGTGTCATTTAACACAATTGGAACTGATTCGTAGGATTGATTTTCCAAATAAGGCAATACCTGCATTTGCCCCCACAATCCGAACATTTTCGATTGTACCTCAAATTTAAATCCATTGATAATCATGTTTGCCAATAGAATTACGCTAAAACTTAATGCAATAGCAATAGTAGCAATAGTTACAATAAGGCGTGAAAAGCCCTTTTTATTTTGAGTATAAAGTCTATTTGCAATAAAGGAGCTAAAGGAACTCAATGTTAATTAAGGCTTAAAGTTGGCAAACCAGGTGCAGAAACCTGATTGAACATCAACGGAACGATTTCATAATTCAACATTTTATGTTGCAAGGGCAATGAATCCAATAGCTCTTTAATATCGTTTTCTTCTTCAACATCAATTACCATCCACAATTTAGATCTATCGGCACTTAGAGAATAACTTTTGATAACGCCTTCATCCAATAATTGATTGATCCGAAGACGATGTTGAGGAATCAACATCACAAAGCTTTCATCAAACTCAATGGGTAAATCATAAATAATCAAAAACTCATTCATATTCCAAATATAATTTCTCGTTATAGTAATTACAATAAAAAAAGGGGAATGTTATTCACATCCCCTTTTTTGTTTAATGTAAGTTATATACTTGCTTTTCTTTTGGGTAACGAACGGTGTACCCAACCTTCAATTGTTTACTATCTCCATTTCCAAGATTCAGCTTCCAATGCCATTCACCGCGTTCCTCATTCTTTAGCGGAGAGCCTGTAGCATTTGGTTCTACGACGATTTCCTTATCCTGAGAAAGCGGATATTGATCGAACACATGTATTATTATCGGCTCCTTACGTAAATTACGTAGCACGATTTCATAAGTAAACGTTTGTGTTTTCTCCCCTCCAATTAATTTCGAAGAGGTTTGATCTTTCAACTTATTTCGTTTCACAACAACTTTTTTATCTCTACCTAGTGAGCAATTTAACGTATCCCCTGTAATGTTTGGATCTATGGTACTTTGACCAACATAATTTCCTTCGAAGAAAATATTAGCTGTTCCTGGGATTAAATTCAACTTTTCCCAATCTGAAATTCGAGCCAATAAGAAAGCAGAACCCTCCAATTTTGGAACGGTATAATGTTCAAAATTTGCGTTCAAGGTATAATCAATCATATTCACTAGGTGCACCTGTCCATCAGAAGGTACATCATAATTCAATGCAATGTCAAATTCAACATTCAAGGCGTTATCAGACACTATTACACTTTCTCCTAATGAATTCCCCCAAGAAACAGATTTGAAATCTTGAAGCGCCACGCCAGGCTCAGAACTCATGCTTAGGTTTAAAGAACCATTAGCTGCAGGAGCGTTGGAATAATAATCATTTCGGGTTTCTGCTTTACGTTTGTAAGTGGCAGGCATATTGAAATTGATCCACCAAGGAGACAGAACTGGTTGCGTTCCTGATTGATTTATATTACCTGTGCTTATAGTTAATTTTATATCGTTCCATGGCATTCCAGTATTTTGCCAAACTTGGGCCTTGTAATTCAATTTAACAGGATCATTTAAATTCTCTGCACGAATATCATAAATAGGCGTCCAACCAGCATTGCTCACCACAAAATTGATTTGAAAATTCGCTACTGTTGCTGTGGCAGCAGTGATTTGCATAATAACTTCGCCATTAGGGATAGCAGCCTTTGCATTTTCAACCGTTTGCTCAGCTCCTAATCTACCCAAAATCTCTTGCAACTTTATTCCTTCCTTACCCAACACTGCCAATTCTGAATTTAGAGATCGTTGCTTGGTAGAATTGTAATCAATTAGTTTCTGTAATTCAAGGACACTTAAGCCAGTATTAGCTCCAGCAACAGTTAAATTGGAATTTAGAATAGCCAATAAATTATTAACTATACTCTGCTCTACAGCATTTTTACCTATCAGTTCATTAATAATATTAATTGAATCATCAATAACTTTTAAACGTGAGGATTTTGCTGGTATCTTATATATACTGTTCGAAAAGTTAGTTGATTGAATTACGACATCTTTCGAACCAGACTGCAAGGTTGCAATATTAATCGATGATGGAAGTCCTTCTATATGGACCAATGTAGTTCCTGCTTTAACGGGAATAGCTGAAGTCCAAAACAAATTTGCGGCTTGTTGATAAACCGTAACATGTTTTAATTTGGCTTTTCCTGTTACGTCAGGATTGTTATCAGCGAAAGAACTCGTTGAAAATAAAAGTGCCAGACAGAAAGACAAGTATTTCATAAATTGTATTTTTGATAAAGATGCGAAAAGTTAGCAATTCCACAAGTAGATTTAAATTTTATTAAGAATACACATTTATGAAGCTATTAGATTTAAGGAGTGATACTGTTACGCAACCTAGTGAGGCGATGCGCAATGCAATGTTTAATGCACCATTGGGGGATGACGTCTTTGAAGATGATCCGAGTGTGAATGCATTAGAGAATATGGCAGCCGATTTATTTGGAAAGGAGGCTGCACTATTTTGTAGTAGTGGCACTCAGACAAATCAAATTGCAATAAAGGTTCACACGCGCCCAGGCGACGAGTTAATTTGTGATGGCTTCTCGCACATCTACAATTACGAAGGCGGAGGAATTGCTTTTAATTCAGGCGTTCAAGCAAGGTTAATACATACCAAAGACGGAATTTTTTCTCCTGATGAAATTAGAGAAAGAATTAATTCAGACAACGTACATTTCTCGCGTACGTCCTTGATATGTGTAGAAAATACCGTTAATAAAGCGGGAGGAAGTATCTGGAGTAAGGAAAAACTAGAATTGGTAAGTCAATGTGCTAAGGAAGAAAATCTTCCATTACACTTAGATGGGGCTAGATTATTTAATGCAATTGTTGCAAGTAATTATACAACAAAGGATATTGGTAGATATTTTGACACAATATCAATTTGTCTAAGTAAAGGACTCGGTGCGCCTGTAGGATCACTATTGCTAGGTGATAAAAGTTTCATTAAAGAATCAAGAAGAATACGAAAGGTATTTGGTGGAGGAATGCGTCAAGCAGGGCTCCTCGCAGCGGCTGGTCAGTATGCTTTAACTCACAATATTGATAGATTAAAAAACGATCATGAAAACTGTCAAAAGATTGCACATGTGATAAATGAATGCAAATATGTTCATGAAGTTTTACCTCACGCAAGCAATTTACTCATATTTAAATTTAAGGATGCAAGTGTAACACCTAGGTTTATCGCACACTTTGCAGCACAAGGCATCAAGCTTGTGAGCAGTGGCCCGACAACCATTCGATTTGCCTTTCATTTAGATGTAACAGAAATCGACTTACTACGAATTGAGAATGCGTTGCGGAGTTTTGTTTAACGCAATTCCATTACATAAGGCAAACGAGCTTGAACACCTTTCAATTCTTTTACCCACAGGACTTGCTTGAATACAGGATAGAGATCTCCTAAACTTGTCTTTATTTTTGTTTCTTCAGATTCAGAGATCGCTTCAACAAGGAGCTCGGTCCACTTTGCTTGATTTTTAGGTAAATATACTTTTTGACATTTTTCTAGCTTAGCCATTTTACGTGCGCAATCAATTGCTTGTTCTAAATCTCCAATACGATCTACCAGATGTACTTTGACGCCAGCAGGACCTGCCCATACTCTACCCTGCGCAATACTATCTATCATAGTGCGCGGTTGTTTTCTTCCAGCAGAAACTTTTGATAAGAAATCTAGATAAATAGAATCAACACCAGCTTGTACTATAAGCTTTTCATCAGCTGTTAATGCACGCGTTAAATTAGGCATATCACTATACTTACCTGTTTTAACTCCGTCGTTGGTGATTCCTAGCTTTTCATTCAAGAATTTCTCCATACAAGGTAAAATACCAAACACACCTATTGATCCAGTAAGCGTAGTAGGCATGGCAAAAATTGAGTCTGCAGGGCATGAAATATAATAGCCGCCACTAGCAGCATAATCACCCATAGATACCACCACAGGCATTTTCTTTTTAAGCAAAGTGATTTCTCTCCACATTACATCACTAGCTAAAGCTGCCCCCCCTGGAGAATTTACACGTAACACAAGTGCCTTATAAGAATCATCCATTCTAATCTTACGTAATTGTTCTGCAAATTTTTCAGAACCGATATTATCCTTTTCACCTTTACCATCCACTATATCACCTGTCATAAATAAAACCGCAACTTTGTTTGACACTTCTGTATTTTCTGCATCAAAAGAAATCTGTTTCGCATTAGCGTAGTCTTTAATGCTTAAAAAACGAGATTTTAATTCATCCCCTTTCAAACCAGTTTTATCAGACAATTCAGCTAAGAATTGATCATAATAAACTGTTTTATCAATTAAGTGAAATTGCATTGCGGAGGAAGCGTTACGAACCAATAAATTTCGAGAAATAGAATCAAGACGACTAAAGGGTATTTTTCTTGATGCAGCAATTTCACCCATGAAGGAATGATAAATGGTCTGCATGAATGCTGTTGTTTGAATTTTATTAGGTTCACTAATCTTAGTAGCACGTAAAGGTTCTGTGGCACTTTTAAACTTGCCACAATAGAATATTTGCGGCTCAATACCTAGCTTATCCAGTGCGCCTTTTAGGAACGTAATATTAACGCTTAGTCCTGCGAATTCAACATACCCTTGCGGAGTTAAATATACCTTATCTGCAACACTGGCTAAGTAATACCCTTTTTGTGACATCACTTCTCCGTAAGCATAAATAGTTTTACCACTCGTTTTAAAATCTAAAATGGCTGCTCGCAATGATTGTAACGTTGCCCAACCCGCCTGCGGCATTTGCACATTCAAATAAAGCGCCTTAATATCCTTATCAGTTTTAGCAAGCTTTAATACCTTTTTAATTTCTAAAAGTCCAAGGCTTTTATCGGATTGAACACCACCCAAGAGGGAAAGGTTTGCACTGTATTGAATGGTACGCTCATCAATGGGGCCATTCAAATCAATACGCAAAATTGAATTTGCATGCACCATTACTTGTTTAGGCTCTGAAAAACCAACGGCTATTCCAACAATAATCGCGACTCCGAAAAAAACCAACAATAGCGAACCAACCATAAATCCTAAAAGAGAAGCAAAGAAAGTCTTGAAAAATGAAGCCATAAAAAAATGTTTTGCCAAAAATACAATTTTATCCTAACACGACTCAATAATCAAGCTTTCTTAGTACCTTTCGAGCGAATTATGGAGAAACCAGAAATTATATGGGAAGACGACAACTATGTTGCCGTAAATAAACCTTCGGGTTGGCTTAGTATTCCTGATCGATTTGATGCAAACAAACCAAATATCTTAGGATTTTTAAACAAACTCTATGCTAAGGTATATGTCATTCATAGAATAGACAAGGATACAAGTGGATTAATATTATTTGCTAAAAATGCAGAAGCGCATCAGTGGGCGAACGATCAGTTCAGTTCACATACAGTCTGCAAAAAATATTTAACGCTGGTAATTGGGCGTACACCAGAAGAAGGGGAAATAAATTTCAAAATTACTGAAGACCCCATTCATGCAGGACGAATGATGTGCCATCACAAATATGGCAAAGAATCACTTACCATTTACAAAACAATAGACAATTACGCTTGCGGGATGAGCTTGTTGGAAGTAGAACCTAAAACAGGACGTACGCATCAAATTAGAGTTCATTGCTTAACAGCAGGATTTCCATTGGTTATAGATCCTTTTTATGGAGGTGAAGAAGGAATTTTTCTTTCCGCGATAAAAAGAAAATTCAAATTAAGCGTAAATCAAGAACAAGAAAATCCTTTGATGAATCGCTTAACACTTCATGCTTCATCTCTGGAATTTATTCCAATGGGTTCTACAAAACATATCAAAATAGAAGCTCCGTTGACAAAAGACTTCAGAGCAGTAGTTCAACAATTAAATAAGTGGTCCAAAAAATAAGAAATGCGAAGAAAGAGTAATGATGTTAGTTTGCAAGAGGCCATGCAACTCTACCTTAGACAGTTTCACTTAGAAGATGCCTATATCGAAGCTCGTATAAAAAACAACTGGCAAGAGATAATGGGTCAACTCATTGCGAGTCAAACTAGCAATGTTAACTACAAAAAAGGAACCGTTGGAATAAGTGTAAACATCGGTGTGCTAAAAAGCGAGTTAAGTCATGGTAAAGAACAAGTAAAAAAACTAATTAATGATTTTTTAGGCGGAGATTACGTTAAAGACATTAACATATACTAGTAAAGGCCTTTTTTAGCAACTTGAATATAATGGCTAAAAATTACTCCTTTGTGTAAGCATAGTTCTCTATGAATGGTCAAGTTTTCCTTATTGAGCATTTGTCTATAATCAGCCAAATTAAACTGTTGCGGATGCAACATATCCCCAGGTAAAAAATTGAATATCCATTTTAAGAAATTCCATCGATGTGCGTCGGTACTAATTACTAGTACACCTCCAGGCTTTAATGCTTTTTGCAAATTGCGATAACCTAGATAAATATTGTCAACGTGATTAATAGCATTCAAACAAAAAATGACATCGAACTTTTGTTCCGGAGACCAATTTTCTAAATCCTTAGTAACGAAATTCACCCAAGGAAAGTCACTAGGGTCAAAAATAGAAATGTTCAATTTATAAGATTCCAATAAGGGATCAACAGCATCTACTGTATTACCCGAAAGAACAGTGAATATCCCTGCAGGGCCACTACCTACATCTGCAATTTGAAGATTTTTTAACGAAGGAAGAAATTCTTGAATATCAGCAAGGGTATGGTTCCAATAATTTCTCTTCCAATTATAATAGCTTACTTTATCCTTTCCGGTTAGATAACGTTTCCACCAGCGGATTTCTAAACTCTGCGCCAAGCGCCATTTCCAACGACCTATTGACATTTTACCTTTGTCTTGGTTAAATTTACGATTTTTGAGACAATTATGCTAAAAATAAATGACCAACTAGGCCGATCGCTTACCTTTTCACAAGTACCACAAAGCATTGTTTCTTTGGTCCCTTCCATCACGGAATTACTAATAGACATGGGACTTACCGAATCAATCATTGGAAGAACGAAATTTTGTATTTATCCTGAAAAAGAATGTAATAGCATTCATCGAATAGGAGGAACAAAGAACCCGCATTTTGAAGAGATTATTCGATTAAAACCTGCTATTGTATTCGCCAATAAAGAAGAAAACCTAAAAGAGCATATTGACTTAATTTCGGAGCACACTAACTGTTATGTAAGCAATATTCAGACCATTGAAGATGCTTTAAAAATGATCAATGACATTGGTTACATTTTTGACAAGAAAACACAATCAGAACAATTAGTAGCTGCGATCAATGAAGCGAGAAAACATTTTCAATTCAAAAAGAAAACAGTAATCTATTTAATTTGGAACAAGCCTTTCATGAGTATCGGTCATGACACCTATATCAGTTCATTTTTGGAAGAAATTGGTTATGAAAATATACTTCCAAAAGAAACTCTACGTTACCCTACTCTGAGTTTAGAAGAGATAAAACAATTAGCGCCGGACAAACTATTGCTTTCGGACGAGCCATTCCCGTTCAAAGAGAAACATAAAGAGGAGCTACAATTATTACTTCCAGAAATTAAAGTTGAATTAATTAATGGAAGCTATTGCAGTTGGTATGGATCAAGGATTTTAACAGCCTTTAAGCATTTTAAAACAGAACTTGCTTAACAGCTTGTTTAGAACTTGCCACAACAAAACCAAAGTAATTTTCGTATTATTGAGAAAATGATTCCATATGAGAAAAATAGTTAGTGTCGCTTTTACCATTTTAAGTTTGAGCATGAGTTTAAAAGCACAGGTAAACACTGAAACAACTGAGAAAAGAAAGTTGGTAATTCAATCTGTGGCTACGGCAGTTATGAATAGTCATTTTGAGCCGAAGCAACTTAATGATGCGCTCTCAAACGATATTTTTAATTTATTCATTCAACGTCTCGACTACAATAAAAAGTTTTTTATTGCGAGCGACATTTCTACTTTCAAAACTAAATATGCCAACAAATTAGACGATGCTATCATTTCGCCAGATCTGAACGCATACAACGAGATAGTAAAAACTTATCAATCACGAATCGCTGAGGTAAAGACTTTCTATCCTACTCTTTTAGAAACTCCATTTAGTTTTAAAGAGGATGAAGAAATCATCATTGATGGCAAAAAACTGCAATTTGCAAAATCGGAAGAACAACGTAAAGACCTTTGGAGAAAAGAATTAAAATATCAAGTGCTTGTGAAGTTCAAGGAACTCAAAGACGAGCAACAACAGAGGCTTGATAAAAAAGACTCTACTTACGATTCAATTAAAACAGATGCACAATTAGAAATTGAAGCGCGCACTAAGATTCAAAAATCTACCAAAGACTATTTTGAGCGAATTGCAAAAATTAATGAAAGTGATTTGTTTACTTCTTACGTCAACTGTATTACTGGAGTGATGGATCCGCATACTAACTTTTTTCCCCCAAAGGATAAGGAAACATTTGACATACGAATGAGTGGTAAATTGGAAGGTATTGGAGCCACTTTGCAAGTGAAAGATGACTACATCAAAGTAGCAAGTTTAGTAATTGGTGGTCCTGCTTGGAAGGAAGGGCATTTAAAAGCGGAAGATTTAATCATGAAGGTTGCAGAAGGATTAACTGCTGATTTTTTCTCCTTAGAAAATGTGGATATTGACGAGGCGATAAAGCATATACGAGGTAAGAAAGGCACTGTGGTACGTTTATTGGTAAAACATAGTGATGGTTCTAAAGAGGAGATAAAAATTACGCGAGATGTTGTCGAAATAGAAGAAACTTTTGCGAAATCAAGTATTTTAGAAATGAATGGCAAGAAAATCGGCTATATCTATCTGCCTGAATTTTATGCTGACTTTAACGCAGCTAACGGTAGAAGATGTGGTCCGGATATGGCGAAAGAAGTAGAAAAGTTAAAGAAAGACTATGTAGATGGGATTATCATTGATGTTCGAAATAATGGCGGAGGATCCTTATCTGACGTGGTACAGATTGCAGGATTATTTGTGCAGAATGGTCCCATGGTACAAGTTAAGGCTAGAGGCCAAGATCCTGAGATTTTGGAAGACCCAGATGGAAGAATTCAATATGACGGTCCAGTTGCTGTAATGGTAAATGAATTTAGTGCGTCGGCCTCAGAGATTCTAGCGGCTGCTATTCAAGATTATCATAGAGGAATCATTGTTGGCAGTCCTTCAACACATGGCAAAGGAAGTGTACAGCGTTTTTACGACTTAGGGGTCTTCGCGCACACCAAGAATTTTGAATTAGCAAGAACATTAGGTGCTTTAAAAATTACTGATCAAAAGTTTTACCGCGTGAATGGAGGATCCACTCAATTAAAGGGAGTAACGCCAGATATTATTTTACCAGATGCATATGCAAAGATCGAATATGGTGAAAAGAAAGACGACTTCCCTTTACGTTGGTCTCAAATACCTGCAGCAGCACATCTGGAATGGCCAAAGGCTCCGAAACTAGATGAACTTCAAAAGAAAAGTAGCCTCAGGCTAGCAACTGATTCTTTCTTTGTTAATGTATCTGGTCTTGCGAATTATATCGGGGAAAAGAATCATGACAATAAGTATTCTTTAAACTATGATAAATTTATCAATGAGGAAAATGAAATGAAAAACAAAACGAAGGCAAACGAACGCTTGAGCAAAAAAAGTCGACCGATGTATGTTGCAATCCCAATGGCTGATTCTGCGGGAATCGTTGCAGATACAAATAAGATTAGCAAGAACAATGTATGGCGTAAGAACATTCGCCAAGACAGTTATATCTATGAAACCAGTTTAATACTTATAGATCAAATTTTGTTTGATGACAAAAAACATTAATACAAGTAAAGTGTGGGTACTTTTGTTTGTTCTATGCATATTTACAAAAAATGTGCATGCACAGTACGACCCTACTAAAGTTTCTTCGAAAGCAAAGGCTCATTATCAGGAAGCGATTAGTGCAGTTGGTCTAATGCAGTTTGAAGATGCGGAAAAATCCTTATTAAAGGCCATTGTATTAGAACCACGATATTGCGACGCATGGCTTTTACTTGGAGATGTTCAACGCGAAGAAAAGAAACTTGCTAAAGCCATTGAAAGTTACAACAAGGCGATTTTAATCGATGAAGATTATTGTGGTAAGCGTTATAAAACAATTGCAGAATTATTTGCTTCCGAAGATAAATACCAAGAGGCATTAGGGCCTATTGAAAAATATCTCGCCTTGACGAAACTAAGTTCTGCTGAAAAAATTCAAGGAGATAACTTAAAGGCTACTTACGAATTTAGGATTCAGGCTCTAGCCAACCCAGTTCCATTTGAACCTCACAATCTTGGGGACAGCATAAACTCTACCACTCGTGATTATTCTCCTTTTATCACACCTGATGGCAGCACACTACTTTTTAACCGCCTCTTAAATAACGGAGCTGCGGGTAATGAAGATTTTTATATAAGTTATTTCAAAGAAGGACACTGGACTCGCGCCAAAAACTTGGGCAATATCATCAATACAGATAATAATGAAGGTGCGCAGTGCATGAGCGTAGACGGCAGTTATATGTTTTTTACACGATGCAATGACAAGCGCAATATGTCGAGTGGTTGTGATTTATATTTAACCTACAAAGAAAAAGGAAGCTGGACACCCCCTACTCCACTTGGTCCTCCGATTAATACAGGCGATTGGGAATCGCAACCTTCTTTTTCTGCAGATGGTCGTACTTTATATTTTGCAGCGCATAGAAGTAAAATCGGTTCTGGCGGTGCTGATATTTACGTCAGTAAATTACAAGCAGACGGTAAATGGAGCATGCCAGAGAACCTTGGTCCGGCAATCAACTCAATGGGTGACGAAAACAGTCCGTTTATACATCCGGATGGCGTTACTCTTTATTTCGCGTCTAATGGTCATGTCGGCATGGGAAGAATGGACTTATTTGTAAGTAGAAAGCAGACTGATGGTACCTGGAGTAAACCACAAAACTTAGGTTACCCTATTAATACGAAAGATGACGAAACAAATTTGATCGTAACAGCAGATGGCAAAACAGCTTATTATTCGTCTTCAATGGGAAAAGGAGGGAATAATCTAGACATTTATACATTTGTTCTAAACCCGGATGTTCAAGCAACGCCAGTGAATTATTTGAAAGGAAAAGTACTAGATAAGAAAACGAATAAGGCTTTAGCAGCAACTTTAGAATTGGTTAATTTAAAAACAGGAAGAGTAGTACGTGAAGCAGAAAGCAATAGTCAGGATGGCGAATTTATGTTTTGTTTACCAGCAGGAGAAGGCGAATATGCTATCGAAGCCGTAATGCCAGGTTACTTAATATTTAGTGGGCATATGGATATTCAAACCACCTCTGAAAATATTGCGCATAATTCAGATGTGCTGATGGAACCTATAGCTATTGGCGCAAACATCAACCTGAATAATATCTATTTTACTACTGCTTCTGCAGAATTACAAAAAAAATCTTTTTCAGAATTATTCCTGCTAGTACAGCTTCTTAAAGAGAACCCAACTATGAAGATTGAAATTGGGGGGCACACAGATAATACAGGTACTAGTGAGGACAACCTTAATCTGTCTCAACACAGGGCTGAGTCGGTACTTGAGTTTATAAAAGCGAAAGGTATTTCAAGCGAACGATTGCTTGCAAAAGGATATGGAGAAACCGTACCTATCGCAAGTAATGAGACAGAAGATGGTCGTTCAAAAAACCGCAGAACTAGCATCCGAATTCTGTAATAATTTTCATTTTTAAATAAAGAAAGTATATTTGCCCATTCGGAAAGCAGGAATTTGAGAAGAAAAGTGGTGAAACTTCACCGATTAATTAACCCGTAAAAATCGTTCTATTCTAATATATGGCTAATAATTTGATGATTGTTGAGTCGCCTGCGAAAGCCAAGACTATTGAAAAATATTTGGGAGGTGAATTCACTGTAGTCTCTAGTAAGGGGCACATTCGCGACTTAGCGAAGGGCAATAAAGCGATTGATGTCCAAAATGGATTTGAACCAACTTATATCATATCAGAAGATAAAGAAGACGTAGTAAAAGAATTAAAAAAACTTGCTAAAAAGGCCAATGAAGTTTGGCTCGCAACGGATGAGGACCGAGAAGGAGAAGCTATTTCATGGCATTTGTGTGAAGCGCTTGGATTAAAACCTCTTGAAGCAAAAAGAATTGTTTTTCACGAGATTACGAAATCAGCAATTCAAGAAGCAGTTAATAATCCTCGTAAAATAGATATGGATTTAGTGGCTGCGCAACAAGCAAGACGCGTCTTAGATCGTATAGTAGGATTCGAATTATCCCCTATTTTATGGCGAAAACTAAACGGAGGTAGAGGCTTAAGTGCTGGTCGTGTTCAGTCGGTTGCAGTACGTTTGATAGTAGAAAAAGAAAAAGACATTATCGCTCACCAAAGTAAGAGTTACTTCAAAGTAGTTGCTTACTTGATGGCTGAAAGAGATGGCAAGCCTGTAGCATTTAAAGCGGAGCTTTCGAAAAAGCATGAAAACTTACAAGATGCAGAAGCTTTTGTACAAAGTTGTGTGGGCGCTAAATATACAGTTAAAAACATTGAAGTAAAACCTGGCAAACGCACACCTGCTGCACCTTTCACCACTTCAACCTTACAACAAGAAGCAAGTCGTAAGCTTTATATGAATGTGAGCCGCACCATGATGTTGGCACAACGTCTTTACGAAGCGGGACACATCACCTATATGCGTACGGATAGTGTAAACTTATCTGAACAGGCGATGCAACAAGTAGGTGGACAGATTGCCAATTTATATGGTAGTCAGTATCACCAACGTCGTACGTATAAATCAAAAACTGCGAATGCACAAGAGGCGCACGAAGCAATTCGTCCGACCTTTATGGATAAAATAGATATCAAAGTTGATGATGACCAATTAAGGCTTTATCAATTGATTTGGCGTCGTACGATGGCTAGCCAAATGGCAGATGCTGAACTAGAACGTACTACTGCAGAAATTGAAATTTCAACTAATAAGCAATCATTGATTGCAAAGGGAGAAGTAATTCGTTTTGAAGGATTCTTAAAAGTGTATACTGAAAGTGTGGATGAAGATAATAACGAAGAAGATACCGATAATGACAGCGCAATTTTACCTCCTTTATTGAATGGTCAAATCGTCGATTTAAAGGAGCTTACAGCCACACAACGTTTTACAGCCCCTTCTGCAAGATACACAGAAGCAAGTTTGGTAAAAAAATTAGAAGAGCTAGGAATTGGACGACCATCTACCTATGCACCTACCATTAATACCATTCAACAAAGAGGTTATGTTGAAAAACCTGTAAGAGAAGGCGTTCAAAGAGAATACACGATTGTTAAATTAGATGCAAAACAAAAAGTATCGCAAATAATAAAAACAGAAACAACGGGAGCTGATAAAAACAAATTAGCACCAACTGATCTTGGGATATTGACGTGTGATTTCTTAGTTCAAAATTTTGAAAATATTCTCGACTATTCATTCACAGCACGCATTGAGCAAGAGTTTGATGATATTGCGAATGGCCAATTGAAGTGGAATGACATGCTAAAAGAATTCTACGCTCCTTTCAAACATTCTATCGAACATACTATTGAGAATGCAGAACGAGTAAGCGGAGAGAGAGAACTCGGTGTTGACCCTAAAAGTGGATTACGCGTAATAGTAAGAATGGGGCGTTTTGGACCAATGGTTCAAATAGGAGAACAAGTGGAAGGAGGTGATAAGCCGAAATACGCTAAATTGAAGCCAAATCAAAGTTTATCCAGTATAAGCTTGACAGATGCGTTAAGTCTTTTCGACCTACCTCGTCATTTAGGAGAATTTGAAGGTATAGACTTAATTATCGGAGAAGGTCGTTTTGGACCATACGTATTGCATGACAAAAAATATTACAGTTTAAAAAAAGGTGTTGATCCAATGACCATAAGTATGGACGAAGCTATTGCTGTAATAGAAGAAAAGCGCAATAGTGTTCTCCGAACTTTCGAAGGTACTGATATTAGTATCGTAGTTGGTCGTTGGGGACCTTATATTAAGGCAGGTAAGAAAAATGTAAAATTACCTAAAGATGCGGACATCAATAAACTGACGCTTGAAGAGGTGCAGAAGTTGGCAGATGCAGCTCCTGAAAAGAAAAGCCGTTGGGGTGCCGCAAAAGGTAAATCAAAAAAATAAATAGTTACGTGCTCCATCCGAACACGATTCAAGCGCTCATTACTTTATTAGACGATCCTGATGAAGGTATCTATGAAGAGATTTATAATCGATTTTTAGAGATTGGACCTGCATGTGTAAGCACTTTGGAGAAGTCCTGGGAAGATTGTCAAGATAATTTAATGCGGGAGCGCATTGAAATGATTATACATGATATACAATTCAATCATACCAAAAGTGAATTATTGGTATGGCAGATAAACAATCATAAGCATCTTTTAGATGGCTTATTGATTTTAGAAAAATGGCTCTATCCGAATGCAGATTTAACAGATGTTCAGGAAGGTTTAGAAAAAATTAAGCGAGATATTTGGCTAGAATTTGGGGATGAATCCACTCCATTAGAACAGGTTACCCTTTTCAATATTGTTTTTTACAAGCATTATGAATTTAAGGCAATTGCAGAAGGCAATACCCACTCCCCCGACCAAACACTTATTAGTGGCGTATTTAAGAACAAACAAGGCAATAGTATGGGCTTAGGGCTATTGTACCTTGTCATTGCTCAACGTCTCCGTATGCCGATATTTGGCGTGTGTTTAAAGCGGTATTTTGTGCTATGTATGATAGACACCTACGTTTTCAATGCTGACTTGGGCATGATCAATTCAAAGGATATTTTATTTTATATCAATCCCTACAATAGTGGTAAGATTTTTAAACGAACGGCAATTATCGACTACTTGCAACGAATGAAATTGCATGCACAAGACAAGTATTTCAATCCTGCGTTTAACATTGAAATCATAAAAGAGACATTAGAGCAACTTAGAACTGATTTTGAACTAAGTAATAACAAAGAAAAAGCCGAAGAGGCTGATGAGCTACTCCGGCTTTTGAGAATGGATAGAATCCAATAATTATAAGACTAACATTGCGTCTCCGTAAGAATAGAAACGATATTTTTGTTTTACTGCTTCATTATACGCTTCCATTAATAAGTCATAGCCAGTGAATGCACTAACCATAATTAACAAGCTTGTTTTAGGCAAGTGGAAGTTAGTCACCATAGCATTCGGGATGTTGAAATCATAAGGAGGATGAATAAACAAATTGGTCCAACCTTTATATTCTTTCAAATAACCTTGCGCTGTTACAGAGGATTCTAAAGCACGCACGCTGGTTGTTCCGATAGCACAAATTTTAGATTTGTTGTCTTTTGCTTTGTTTACCATTTCTACCGCCTTGGCATCCACTTCTACATATTCAGCATCCATTTTGTGTTTGGACAAATCTTCTACTTCAATAGATCTGAAAGTACCTAGTCCAACGTGTAAGGTTACCTCTGCAAAGTCAACACCTTTTACTTCCAATTTCTTCATCAAAGTTTTTGAGAAATGCAATCCCGCTGTTGGAGCAGCTACAGCACCTTCATGTTTTGCAAAAACCGTTTGATAACGTTCTGCATCATCATCCGTAGGCTTACGTTTGATGTATTTAGGAAGAGGTGTTTCACCTAAGCTTTTCAAAATTGCTTTAAATTCTTCATCTGGACCGTCCCAAAGGAAACGAATCGTACGACCACGCGATGTAGTATTATCTACAACTTCAGCTACTAAAAAGCCATCATCTCCGAAGTATAATTTGTTACCTACGCGAATTTTACGAGCAGGATCCACTAATACGTCCCATAATTTTTGAGGTCCATTCAATTCACGAAGCAAGAAAACTTCAATTTTAGCACCTGTTTTCTCTTTACGGCCGTACATACGGGCTGGAAAAACCTTGGTATTATTAACCACCATAAGGTCTTTGTCGTTAAAGTAACTAGTGATGTCTTTGAATTCTTTGTGATAAATTTTGCCTTTTTGGCGATCCACAACCATTAACTTGGCGTCTTCACGATTCTTAGCCGGAGATTGCGCAATAAGGTTTTGTGGTAGGTCGAATGTAAAAGAAGATAATTTCATTGTATATGGAGCACTGCTCCTCTTTTTAGGGACGCAAATATACAACATTTAAAGGCCGATATCAAGTAAAAAATGAGAAAGTCATTATTTTTACCGAAACAATACTTATTGATTAACAATAATTTACAAATTGATTATTTAAATCCCATCATTTGAGATTGGCTAAAATCTCAAAAAATAGTATTTTTAGAAAATGAGAAAATTGAATTTAGTGGCATTGTTAATGGGCACCCTACTCCCATTATTTGCCTTTATACCGCAGGGTAATTTACAGTTTTTACAAGTAAATATGCTTGCAAGAACCTTACAAGGCAAGCAATATGTGAAAGTAAACTCTACACTATATTTTGATATTGTAAAACAAACAATGGTAACACATGCGATTACACCTATCGAGCAAGTTGCTATCAATTATGTGAACGGCGACATGAAAGTTTATAATCCAAAGCAAAACAATTATGTATCTATCAACAATATGGAGTTAAGCAGCAAAAACAGCTTTCTCTATAACTTCATTTACGGTGCAACGGGCGATTTAGGACTAAAGCAAAACGGATACAAAATCAGTGAGACGAAAAAAGACAAAGACGGCATATTAGTTACCACTTGGGTTCCCGTAGAAAAGCGAAGCAAAGGCATTCTAAAAATTATTTTGGCGCAAGAGAAGAACCTACCAATTTATATGAGTTTTACTAATGAAAAGAAATTTACTTCTCTAAAAATCTATTACGACAACTATGTAAAGGTTGCTTCTGTTATGTTACCAAGTACTATGACAGAAATAGAATTCAGCAGTAAAACAGATTCAATCATTACACAGAGAAACTTTTCAGATTTTAAAACAAATTCGGCTTGCGATAAAACTTATATAAATTTCATTATTCCTAGTTCGGCAAAAAGGGTTGAGACAGGTCAAAAGAAATAAGTATGAAAATTGTAATAAAAACTATTGTCATTTTAATTTTAGTATGTGCTAGTTCCTTTGTTTCAAATGCACAAAGCACTAAATACTATCAGGACATACTAAGTGCACAAATGCCGGAAAAGGAGTATCAGCCAATGGTAAAGCATGTAAGTTTTCTAAAGAGTAAATCGACTAAAAAACTAGCGAAGTATAATCCTGTTCATTTAGTGTTTGTTGGCTTAATGTACACATACCAACGATTTTTATCAGCCCAATTTGCAGCGGAATGTCCGTATGAATTATCTTGCTCTAATTTCAGCAAGGCGGCAATCGCACGATATGGTCTTTTCAAAGGTATCGCACTAAGCGCAGACAGGCTTATGCGTTGTAATGAATTTTTAAAATACGACATAACACCTGTGAATTTAACTCGGGATAATCATTTAATTGACCCTTTGGAAAACTATCAATTTAAGTAATGAAAAGAGTTGAAGGGATTGTTAAGCTTATTATTGTATTCTTTATTTTAGCATCAACTAGATGTTTTGCAGATAACGACTCTAGCATAGTCAATAATGTTGGATTTTATAAGCACCTTATTAGGAATGGAGAGTATGAATCCCTATTTAATTTAACTCAACATGCAGTTAAAGAAGGTAACACTAATAAAGAATTAAACTTTTATTATTCCTTAGCCGCATTGCATTTGGAGAAATACGATTGCATTATTAAGAATGAAATTAATTGGCAGGAGCGCGATAGTAGCGAAGTTCATTTCAATGTTTTGATTATTGAAAGTATCGCTGCAATCAAATTAAAAAAAGACAGTATAGTTAAGGCCAAATTAAACACATTGTTAAACTTTGGACCCAACGAAAAAAGGGAAGATCTAATCTTTTTATTAACCATTTATGACACTATAGTTAGTCAGAAAAAAACAATTTCAGGCTCTTCCATAACGCGAATAGACAACCTACCAATATTAACTCCTGAAGATGCAAAGGATGTAATTAAATCTATTCATGGAATTGAGCATCCATCACACAAATCTGCACTACTTGCAGGCACAATGTCTGCAATTATACCTGGGGCAGGCAAATGGTATGCGGGTTATTTTGGGACACCCTTTGCTAGTTTATTTATTAATACCGTCTTAGGAGGTGTTGCAGTTGAATTGGCAATTAAGCAAGGATGGACAAGTTGGCCAGCCATTCTTGGATACACCGCATTTAGCGCATTCTATGCAGGAAATATAATCGGTACTGTTTACAGTGTAAACATTAAAAAGAAGGAGAATGAAGCATTTTACAAAGGTGTTTTGCTTTATCATCTTATGTCTGCCTTTGAAAGGCATAACGCAAGTTGATAGCAGTAAAACTGAATTAAATATTATTTCAACCAAACTAGAGCCACAAATCCATCAAACGGCTTTTTCTCCATTAATGGATGAATATGCCTTTTATTTGGATACTACTGAAATAAAGTATGTTCATTTATTAAACAAAATAGATCATTTGTTAGCTATTGGCGAATTAAAATTGGCGAATACTACAGTTGCAAGAATACCTATTTATGGGATTCCCCCACAATATTTAAGTCATTATTACAAATCTGCAGCGCTCTGTTCCTATTTAAATCAAGAATCAGATAATGCACTTTCAATTATACAGCAATATGAGCTAACGGATAGTATTCACATGATACAGGATACTGCGGCCCAATTGTTAAAGTGTTTAATTCATCTTTCGCTTGATGATTATTCTGCAGTTGAAAATTCATTCAACTCAATAAAAAAGAAATATAAGCTCACTACTCAAAACACGCATGAAATTGATTCATTGATACAAGTTGGCAGACAATTAAAATTAAAATCAGCTAAAAAAGCCGCGCTCTTGTCAGCTATAATTCCTGGTAGCGGGCAATTGTACTTAGGGCATTTTGAAGAAGGCTTAGTGAATTTTGGGCTAAATCTAACCACCTTAGGCTTTACAGCATTTTGTGTTTACAAAGGTTATTATGCAACAGGGATCTTAGTAGGATATACCTTATTTCAACGATTTTATACGGGAGGCTTAAGAAGAACTGATAAACTCACTACGGATTATAACAACGCATTGACAATTCCTTTAAAACAAAATTTGAAGGAACGTTTAATTAGATTAAATTTACAAACCAAATAAAATTAGCATGAAAAAAATTGCATTATTAAGTCTTATTCTAATTCTAGCTACAACCTTATGCAGTAAAGCACAAGAAACTATTGTTGCTTCTCCAATTGATGCCCCAACTACATTTCCAGGATTTGTTCCGGTAAAAAAAGGATTGTTTGTAAAGGCAATGGCCAATCACAAACAAGATGCTGCAAATTTAACGGCAGGGTCAAAATGTAACATGCAAATCATTTTGTTAATGAAAGACGGCAAAGCACAAGATTTTGGCGTTATGCGTGACTACGTTTTATCAAACGAAACATTTGGTCCATATGCATTTATTTTGCCTGCTATTTATGAATTAAAAATTGGTGACAGTTCTGTCATTAAAGCGAATATTGATTCAATTGCAAAAGGTCAAGCACATCCTGGATTTGAAAATGGAGAGTATATGACCATCATTTACAAAACCTTTACTGCAGAAATGTTGACTAAAATTGATGCTGAAGCAAAAATTGCTGCTGAGAAGAAAAAAGCTGGCGAAGAAACAGCTTTGCAAGCATATTTCAAGGCGAACAAAATCAATGCGATTAAGTCGCCAGAAGGAATTTATTATGTAATTACAAAAGCAACTACTGGTGAAAAAGCACATAATGGCGACAACA
The DNA here is from genome assembly GCA_947452995.1 of Chitinophagales bacterium. GTDB lineage: Bacteria > Bacteroidota > Bacteroidia > Chitinophagales > CAIODY01 > JAHEYX01. The sequence continues at coordinate 56,572 of CANGEV010000007.1, read as the reverse complement.
TAACAGCTAATTACACCGGTAAATTTTTAGATGGCAAGAAGTTTGATTCAAATGTGGACTCAGCGTTCCACCATGTGCAAGCTTTCTCCTTTCCATTAGGCCAAGGACGTGTTATCAAAGGTTGGGATATTGCATTTTCAATCCTTAAAAAAGGAGAAAAAGCAACAATTTATGTACCATCATCTCTTGGCTATGGAGAACGTGGACAAGGCTCAATTCCGGCATTTGCAACTTTAGTATTTGATGTTGAACTAGTTGATTTCAAAGGCCAAGAAGACGCTTTTACGAAGTACTTCAAGGATAACAACATTACTGATGCAGTAAAAACGAAAGAAGGAATCTATTATCGTATTTTAAAAGCAGGTGCTGGTGAAACTCCAAAACCAGGCCAACAAGTAACAGCATCCTATACAGGAATGTTATTAAATGGAACGAAATTTGACTCAAATGTAGATCCACAATTCGGTCATGTAGAACCATTCTCTTTCAACATCATGCAAGGCAATGTCATTCAAGGTTGGGATTTTGGGTTTTCTTATTTGAATAAAGGAGCTAAGGCAATTTTATACATTCCTTCGAATTTGGCTTATGGAGAAAACTCTCCTAGTCCTAGTATTCCGGCTAACTCACCAATGATTTTCGAAGTAGAGTTGATTGATTTTAAATAATGAGCGGATTAGGTAAATTAATTTCATTACTAATTATTTTCCCCCTTTTGCAATTAAATGCAACTTGGGGGAAATCTTTTTTGGACGTTCATAAGAAGCCGCAAACGCCCATAATTTTAAAAAATGGCGTATCCGCGAACTCTCCCCAATTAGGTGATATTGTATATTACCAATTAATCTTAAAGAACTACAAAGACACTATAATTTTTGACACGCACAAAGAATTTGGAGTACAACAACTAACCATTGAAAAGCCTGGTTTTAAAAATGATTTAAACGAGCAATTATGTTTACTACATAAAGGAGATAGTGCATTGATCTACATTTCGTGTGATTCACTATATGGCAAGTATATGCCACAGTTCGCAAAGCATAAGAAAAGTATGAAATTCTATATCACTCTTTTGGATTTCATGGGTAAATCAGAGTGGGAACAGAAGACAAAGACAGAATATCAAGAACAGGCGCGACAAGACTCCCTTTTAATAGAACATTATCTTGCGCAAAAGAAAAGAAAGAGTTCAGAAGGTACAATGGGTTTGAAATACAATATTAACACCACTGGTAAAACAGAAACAATCCAAAGTGGCGACACTATATGGGTAAATTATACGGGCCGTTTATTAGATGGGACGATTTTCGATTCAAACACGGATGCACGTTTTGGACATCCAGAACCATTTAAATTTGTGCTTGGTAAAGGCAACGTAATTAAGGGTTGGGATCAAGGTTTATTATACTTTCATGATGGAGCGGAAGGGCAATTGTATATCCCATCAGGACTAGCCTATGGAAAGCGATCTTCAGGACCTATCCCCACTAATTCTTGTCTGATTTTTGACATAAGTATCGTAAAGGTTAAATCTTCGCAGCTGCACTCTAAATAAGCAGAAAATTGTGCCGCAAATTGCCTATTTTAGCGAGTAATTTGTTGCCCATAACTTATGTACGAAAACTGCAATTTTCATTCTGGTAAAGATTTATCTTCTTTTAAATTTCTAATAAGTGGCGGAGCCGGTTTTATTGGATCTCACTTAGTTCAATATTTAATGGAAAACAATGCGGGTTTAGTCCGCGTGATTGATAATCTAGAAACAGGATTCAAGGAAAACTTAAGCCCTTATCTTAACGCACCTAACTTTGAATTTTTTGAAAAAGATATTCGCGTCTTTGAAAATTGTTTAGAGGCCTGTACTGGTATAGACTACGTTTCGCATCAAGCAGCGTTGGGTTCAGTACCTCGTTCAATCAAAAATCCTTTAGCGACACATCAGGCAAATGTAGATGGCTTTTTGAACATGCTTATTGCCGCTCGCGACTGTAATGTTAAAAAGTTCGTTTTCGCATCTTCTTCCTCCGTCTATGGCGATAGCCCTATTCTTCCGAAAGTAGAAGCCCAAATAGGTAAGCCATTATCGCCGTATGCAGTTACAAAATACACAAATGAATTATATGGTAAAATATTTTACGATACCTATAATTTCCCAGTAATAGGGTTTAGATACTTCAATGTATTTGGACAACGTCAAAATCCACATGGAGCCTATGCTGCCGTAATACCTTTGTTCATTAACAAATTGCTAAACAATGAAGTGCCTGTAATTGATGGTGATGGATTACAAACACGTGATTTCACATTTGTTGAAAATGTGGTTCAAATCAATATAAAAGCCATGCTCAGCGAAAACACGGAGGCATATGGTCAAATATTTAATGTTGCAACAGGCTTTAACTACTCTGTATTGCATATGTTCGAAAGCATGCAAAAAACAATAGGCACTCATTTTAAATCAGAACATAGGGAAACGCGTAACGGTGACATTCGCAATTCACTTGCAGATATAAGCAAAGCGACTACCCTATTAGATTATCAGCCAAAAGTTCAATTCGAAGAAGGTCTAGCTCGAACGATTACTTTTTTCAAAGAATTAAAAAATCAATAAATGAAAAAAATATTATTCCTTACTATAATTTCATCCCTATTACTTTCGTGCTTTACAATCAAGGCGCAAACTACAGCAGATCTTGCAACCTATTTAAAAAATGGTGGTGAAGGATCTAAGAGTATATTGAGTCAAACTGACATTGAACGTAAAATTGCTGCACTTGGTCAAGCAAATACAAACAAAAACCCTACAATTGTCACTAATACAGCCGCGGATTCATTCAAACAAATGAATACTAAGCCTTCCAATTTAGAGGAAAGAAGTGAAAATGTGACGACTCCATTAAACGTTAAAAAGAGTGCAAGCAAGAGTGGGACATCCGTATACGGACAAGATTATTTTGATAACAACCAAATTCAACTTTTTGATAAAGTGCCTAATGGTAAAGCGCCAGAAAACTACGTTTTGGAAGCTGGTGATGAATTAAACATTTCAATTTGGGGTAATAGTGAATTAAACGAAGTATATAGAATTGACGAAGACGGATTTATTCAACCTTCAATTGTAGGCAGAATCTTTCTCAAAGGATTAACGTTTAAGGAAGCGCAATCAGTGATAACCAAACGATTTGGAACATCGTATGATTTAAATTCTGCAAGAATTGCTATTCGTCTTAACTATTCTAGAACGATATCCATTCATATTGTTGGCGAAGTTAAGAAACCTGGCACCTATAATATTTCGGCTATTAACAGTGCATTTAATGCGCTTGCAGCAGCTAATGGCCCAGATTCGATAGGTTCAGTTAGAAATATTTATGTTAAGCGAAATGGTAAGGTTATTAAACAGTTGGATTTATACGACTTTTTAATAAACCCTACTTCAACGAATGAATTTTATTTAATGGATAATGATTACTTAGTGGTTCCTTCGCTCAACAAGGTTGTCACGATAAAAGGAGAAGTTAAACGTTCAGGTAAATATGAACTAAAACCAGAAGATGAATTAAATGAGCTTCTTTCCTTTTGTGGTGGGTTGAAAGCAAATGCATTTAAATCTTCGATTCAAATCACAAGATTCGAAAACAATAAAGTTTCTTTAGAAGAAGTTGATCTAAATATTACCAATACTTCAAAGACATTACGCGATGGTGATATTATAAGTGTAAGAGGTATCAATACACAAATGAGTAACTATGCAATCATCAAAGGAGCTGTAAACGTTCCGGATAAATATGAAATAACCAACACTACTCATATTTCCAATTTAATAGAACAAGCGGGAGGATTAATTGATCGTTCATTTACTACGACAGGCTACTTATTACGTTACGAAGAAGATCTTACAAGAATGTACTACAGATTCAATGTAGATTCAATAATTGCTAACCCCAATAATGTATCGAATTTGATGTTGCTTCCTTACGATGAGGTTATCATTTTTAACAAGGATAAATTCTTTGATTCCTTAACAGTTCGCATAAGTGGCAATGTCAGAAAGCCAGGGGTTTTTGACTACGGAACGAAATTAACTTTAAAGGATCTTATTTACTTCGCAGGAGGCCTTGATATGGAAGCGGCGAACAATAGAATTGAGATTGCTCGTATAAACAGAGAAGGCGCACGTCCAACGATAAAAGCAATTATCAAGACAATTTCAATAGGGAAAGACTTAAGTATTGACAAAGAATCAGAAAATTTTGTTTTGGAACCTTATGATGAAGTATTTGTAAGAAAACTTCCTGGAGCAAACAAACCTCAATTCGTTAAGATTTCTGGAGAGGTAAAGTATCCTGGGACATACGTAATTACAAACAATAATGAAAAAATCATAGATGTGATTAGCCGAGCCGGAGGATTAACACCATATGCATTTACAATAGGCGCTAAATTGAATAGAATTGAAGACAACGCAGGGATTGTTATTCTAGATTTAAAAAAGGCGCTCAACAAACCTAAATCTGAATTCAACTATGTAGTAAAAGATGGCGACTCAATCAATGTTCCAAAAATGAACGAAATCATTACGGTTTTTGGGGCGGTTTCTTATAGTGGGATTGATACCTTAGGAAAAATAAATACCCCTTTTATTAAAAACAGAACTGCGAAATATTACATCAACAATTATATAGGAGGTTTTGATAAAAGTGCAAAGAGAAGTAAGCTGGTAGTGATAGAGGCTAACGGACAAATCCGTAAAACAAAAAATTTATTATTAATAAATATGTACCCGAAAATACATGCCGGTTCTAAAATTTATGTTCCTTTCAAGTCTGCAAATAAAGGGACAGTAAACAAAACGCCTACAGATTGGAACCGTGTGATAGAGGGATTTACTATTAAGGCAACAGGTATTATTACCTTAGCGTTGATAATGAAAAACCTTTTAAAAAAGAGCTAATATGAGAATTGAGACCACAGAAATAGAAGGATTAGTCGTCATACATCCAACCATTTTTTCAGACGATCGAGGATATTTCTATGAACGCTTTAATGAAGCGAAATTTGGAGAATTATATGGTCAGGCGATTCATTTCGTACAAGACAATCAAGCAAAATCAAGTTTGAATGTATTGCGTGGTTTGCACTTTCAAACGGGAGAACATGCACAAGCAAAGCTTGTTTCTGTAATTTCTGGTGAAGTACTAGACGTGGCTGTTGATCTTCGTCCCAACTCTCCTACCTTCGGACAGCATTATACCATCCGATTAAGTGCAGAAAACAAGTTACAACTATTTGTTCCTAGAGGTTTTGCACATGGCTATGCGGTGTTAAGTACCGAAGCGGAGTTTTTTTACAAGTGTGATAATTACTATAATAAAGCCTCCGAAGGAGGTATTAAATACGACTGCCCACATTTGTCTATTAATTGGGAAATAGATTTGCATCAAGCAATTATTTCAGACAAAGACCTTGTACTTCCGACATTTCTTGAATACAAAAACTTGAAAAAATAATTCCCCATTCAAATTGAAGGCGAAATCATATTTATCTCTTATTAAATTTTCCCATACACTTTTTGCCTTGCCATTTGCGATAATTGGTGGTATACTAGGCGTTGAAAGCAATCCAAATTTAACTACGACAAAAACTATTTACATAGCACTTGCAGCCTTAGGATGTATGATTTTTGGCAGAAGTGCTGCAATGGCATTTAATAGATACATTGACAGAAAAATCGATGCTGCGAATCCTCGCACAGTAACAAGAGAAATACCGAGTGGCATTATTTCAGAAAAAAGCGCAACGACATTTATCATAACTTGCGTTATCCTTTTCATAGTATGTGCAGGTCTAATAAACAAAACATGTTTGATTTTAAGTCCAATTGCGCTCCTTGTTATTCTCGGCTATAGCCTTACAAAACGATTTACTTTTCTTTGCCATTTCATTTTAGGATTAGGATTAAGTCTTGCACCTGTAGGAGCTTATCTTGCGTTCAACCCTGTATTTTCAATCATCCCTGTTGCTTATGGAATGGGTGTTTTGTGTTGGGTGGCAGGATTTGACATTATCTATGCATTACAAGATGAGCAATTTGATAAATCTCAGTCTTTACATTCGATTCCTGTTTTGCTAGGCACGAGAAACAGCTTAGTTTTATCAATTATTATTCATGCTATTGTACCTATTAGCTTTCTTTATGCAGCGAGCTTACACTACTACATCATACCTACAGGCTCGTTTTATTGGATAGGCTTTGGAATTTTTACAACTCTTTTAACCTATCAACATTTAATAGTAAAGCCGAAAGATCTTAGCAAAGTAAACTTAGCGTTCTTCACCTTGAATGGAATTGCAAGCGTACTTTTCGCCATTTTTTTCATTGCGAATTATCTCGTACATTTGTTTTTCATTCAATAATTAAAATAATCAAAAATGAACAAATCAATCCTTGCAACAATCCTCTTAGGATCATGCCTTTCTCTAGCTTCTTGCGACAATAATAATGCAAGCAACAATGAATCAGCAACAACTAACGAAGTAGCAAGCACTACCTATGGTGTTGCCTTTGAAGATAAAGGCGCAATCACTCCAGATAGCATGGACGCTTATGTACGTTCAGGCAAAGAATTCAATGGCGTGGTTACAGGTACCATTGAAAATGTTTGTCAAGCTGCAGGATGTTGGGCAGATTTCAAATTAAAGAATGGTAATTCTGTTAAAGTAATGTTCCGTACAGCTGAAGGTGATGAAATCACTATTCCAAAGGATGCAATGGGCAAAACAATGACTGTTAATGGGGTTGGTTTCACAGATACAATTTCAATTGAAAAACAAAAGCATCTAGCAAAAGACAATAACGCAAGTGCTGAAGAAATTGCTGCAATTAAGGAATTTAAAATAAAAACCGGCTTTACTGCTTCTGGTGTTATCCTTAAGTAAGTCAGAAACTTAAATAATAGAAAAGCCTCCTTTTAATCAAAAGGAGGCTTTTCTATTTTAAGCTTATGTTAGTTTGCTGCAAGCGGCTCGGAAGTTATTGAAACTGAAAAATTATTCATCCCTCCACCTAAGTTTAGTTTTAAAACAGCCAGTTGCACTAACTCCAACATGGCAAGGAATAAGAATACCGCATGTATTCGATCTTTACAAATTTCAAAGATTTCTTCGAAAGGAAGTTCCTTTTTATTTCTCGTTAATGTTTGCAAGTACACTTTTGAATCCTCAAGCGTATAATTATAACGCACAACAGTGTGCTGCACCTCCTTTGGCTGATTCGCGAAGCGCGTCATCACACGATCAAAAGACTTTAGCAATTTGAACAAAGTCAAGGAATGGATTTCGTGTTCCGTATTGAATGTTTCTGCAATATGCGTCAATTCAGTTTTTAAGTTGCCACGCTCTACCTGTTTACTTCTGATATCTTCTAGCGTTTGAAGTGCAGGTAAGGTTTCTTTAAACCGCTTATACTCTAAAAGTTTTTGAACTAATTCAGTACGAGGATCTATTTCATTACCATGCTCGTCTTTCTCTTTACGAGGAAGCAGCATTTTAACTTTAATACGCATTAAGGTTGCAGCAAAAAGTATGAAATCAGATGCTACTTCAATATTCAATGCTTCGAGATGATGGATAAAGTCTAAGAAGTCCCCTGTAATTTTTGCAACAGGGATATCATGAATCTCTAACTCGTCACGCTCAATAAAGAACAATAACAAATCAAAAGGACCTTCAAATTGGGGTAACTTAATTTCGTACATCGAAAAGCAAATGTATAAAAAAGTAAGTCAAAATCAGTCGTAATTTTAATGAAATGCGTCTTATTTTTGTAAAAAAACAGGGATGATAATTTTAACGGGTGCAGCAGGCTTTATTAGTAGCTATTTATTAACGGAATTAAATGCGGCTGGTCGTGAAGACATCGTATTAGTAGACGCCTTCACTAACGAAGATGGAACAGCTGTATACCCAGCTAAAACGCCGAACTTTGCGAACAAGCGTTTTTCTCGCTTAATGAACCGAGCTTCTTTTTTTACAGATTTTGAAAAAGATCCATTTCCAATTAGCGCAATCATACATCTCGGCGCGAAGACAGACACTACTCTATTTGACGAAGCTGTTTTTAATGAACTAAATGTTGATTTTTCTAAGAAGATGTGGCATCTAGCTGTTGCGCATCAAGTCCCTTTCATTTACGCCTCTTCAGCAGCCACCTATGGTAACGGAGAATTTGGCTATAAGGATGATACAAGCCTAATCTATCAATTGCAACCATTAAACCCTTATGGCTGGTCGAAGCAACATTTTGATCAATGGGTATTAGACCAAACAGAACAACCGCCCTTCTGGGCTGGATTAAAGTTTTTCAATGTTTATGGTCCGAACGAATATCACAAAGGGCGTATGGCGAGTGTTATTTTTCACGCGTTTAAACAAATAAAAGAAAAAGGAGAAGTTACATTATTTCGTTCGCACAATCCCAACTATAAGGATGGTGAACAATTACGCGACTTCGTCTATGTAAAAGATGTAGCGAGTATTATTTTATTTCTGTTGGAAAAGCGTCCTACTTCATCAATTTACAACTTAGGTTCCGGCAAGGCGCGCACCTTCAAAGCATTAGTAGAAGCTATATTCAACACATTGAATTTGGAGCCAAACATACAATACATGGACACTCCTATTGATATTCGCGACAAATACCAATACTTTACTGAAGCGGATATGTATAAAATGTGGCAGGCAGGATATTCAAAGGAACTACACAGCCTCGAGGATGGCGTAATGGATTACGTAAGGGAGTATTTAAATAAAGATTTTAAGACGCATTAGGCCTTGTTATTTTCGAACCAGGTATCTATATCCCAAGGACCATTATCCGCTGCGTAAGTGGCTAAAACATCACAACGTTCATTTTCAGGATGTGCGTTATGCCCTTTTATCCATTGCATGGTTACTTGATGTTGTTGAAAGACTTTATAAAATCGTTGCCAAAGGTCTGGATTTTTAACATCCTTCCAATTTTTACGTATCCAACCATAGATCCATTTTTTATTGATGGCTTCTGTCACGTATTTTGAATCGGAGACGAGTGTTACCTTACTGCCAGGAATTTTCAACGCTTCCAATGCAACACAAGCAGCCATTAATTCCATCCTATTATTAGTAGTTTTTTTAAATGCAGCTGCCAACTCTTTACGCTTATGCGCGGCAATCAACACAATACCATAACCTCCTCTACCAGGATTGCCTCTTGAAGACCCGTCTGTATAAATTAAAATATCTGACATTGCTACAAAGATAAAACCCCGTTTTAAAGTTTCCTTTAGAACGGGGTGTTAATTATTTTACGAATTTAGGCTTAGTTCGAAGTGCTCAATGTAAACATTACAGGCAAATTGAAATAAACTGGCACCGCTTTACCATTTTGACGACCAGGAGTCCAGCGTGGCATTTTACGAACTGCTTTAATAGCAGCTTCACCACATCCACCGCCGATATCTTTCACACACTTAACATCTGTGATAGTACCGTTCTCGTCTACTACGAAATTCAAGATAACACGACCTTCAATTTCTTGTGTACGAGCAGCTTCTGGATAATCCATATTACGTTGTAAGAACTCAAGCATTGCAGATTCGCCATCAGGATAAGTAGGCATCTGTTCTACGAATTTACGAGGCTCTTGCTTCACTTCCACATCTTGATTACCATTACCTGCATCAATCACTAGATTAGAGACGCCTGCATCTGGATCACCTTTTTCAGTTTTGTCAGATACATCCACTTTCGTAAGCTCATTTTGCTTTGGTGGATCTTCTGGTGGAACTTCATCATCCTTTTTAATTACAGGAGGTGTAAACTTCACTGTACTTTTAATAGGAGGCGGTGGTGGAGGCGGTGGTGGTGGCGGAGTTTTAGGATCTACCGGAGGAGGGGGCTTAATATTAGCCAAATCCACCAAGGTAGGTTCATCCACTTTTTTCACTTCTTCTTTCATTAACTTTTTAAGAAGAATAGGACCGCCTAAGAAAAGAAGGAACAAGGACATAGCTATTAAATAGCCATTACGTACGTGCTTGCCATAAATCTGACGAAGCATGTAAGCACCGTATTCCTTATTTCTACCCATAAAGACGATATCGTCCATAGAGGCATTTTGGAGTTTTGAAATATCGGGGTTCATAATTGTTAGTTTAATGGTTCTAATTATAGGATGCACCTACAATAGAAATTCCACAAATTATTCTTCTTTCACGTTTTTAATCATTTCCTTTTCAGGAGCGGTGATATCTACAATGGCATAAATGCCAATGTCACATATCTTCATTTCATCTAACACATCTACTACATTCTTAAAATTACATTTGCTATCCGGTTTGATCAACACGATAGGTTCACGTTCTTTTGCAGATAGGTTTGGATTAGACATTACATCCGCTTTATGTTGTAAGATAACTTTACGAATGCTTTTTTCTCCAGAAAAGTAAGCTGTTTCAACCTTGGTATTTTCAGGATCTTGACCTGTTCCATGATAATAATAGACGCGATCTTTTTCACCCAGGATCAACGTGATTGCACGCGATTCTTTAACAGGGGTGATTTTAGAAACATCTTCAGTTTTATCAGGCATCGCCAATTCCATCACATTTGGCTTAGAGAAGGTAGTCGTAACCATAAAGAAGGTTACCAACAAAAACCCTAAGTCAACCATCGGCGTTAAGTCGATACGCGTAGAGACTTTCTTCCCCCCGCCTGTATTAATTTCTGCCATGCTTTATTTATTTAGAGTAGATGGCTTAGCCTCGAGATCAGTCACGAAACTAAACTGGTTTAGGTTTTGCTTTTGCAAAATATCTATCACATTCTTAACTGTTGAATAAGGTGTTTTAACATCGCCACGAATAGCGATTTTAACATCATTTTCATTAGACTGTTTAATCTGACGAATAAACAAAATCCAATCGAACAGTTCACATTTATCAAAATTAGCGGTATCACGAGGTACGCCAGGCATTTGAGCAGAGAGCGCATCGCGATCTCCAGCACCTGCAGAAAGTAATTGTTTCATATTAGCCATCGGTGCTCCGAAAGTACCGAGGTTAGAGAAGACAACTTCTTCTTGTTTTGTGAATTTCACACCATACTTCTCGCCCATCATTTCTAATGCTTGCACACGCACTTGTTGTTGGTCAACATCTAAGAACACGCGATTATCCTTCATAGTAAGAAGAATCATGTTCTTATCTGGCTTAGGCATTGAAACAATTGACGAAGGAGTGTCAACCGTCATTGGCTCTGGTGGACGAAACTTTGTTGTTAACATGAAGAAAGTCAACAACAAGAAGGCAACGTCACACATCGCTGTCATGTCGATGGTGGTACTCTTTCTTGGTATTTTAACTTTAGGCATTACTTAAAATTTGTAGTGATTTAAAATGGACTGAATCCTGCACTACTAATTAGTGTTTAGCGGCAAAAGTTTGAGTGATGCTGAAACCAGCTTCGTCGATACCATAGCTCAAATCATCAATTGATGAAGTGAAGTAGTTATACATAATAATCGCAACAGCTGAAGTACCGATACCCAAAGCGGTATTGATCAGGGCTTCAGAGATACCTGTTGATAAGGCAGTCGCATCAGGAGCACCTGCATTCGCCATCGCAGCGAAGGCACGAATCATACCTAATACCGTTCCTAACAATCCCATTAAGGTAGCGATAGACGCGATAGTAGCGATAACTGTCAAGTTACGTTCCAACATTGGTAATTCTAAAGATGTAGCTTCTTCTACTTCCTTTTGAATAGCCAATACCTTTTGTTCTTTCTGCATTCCTGTTTCTTTTTCCATTGCTTCGTACTTCTCAACTGCAGAACGCACTACGTTAGCAACAGAACCGCGTTGTTTGTCGCAAGCAGCTTTAGCGCCAGCGATGTCGCCAGTTTCTAATTTCATTTTGATATTACGAACGAATCCAGAAACGCTACCGCTTCCTTTAGCTTTCATAATAGTCAAGAAACGCTCGATTGTGAACGTAACAACGATCATCAATAAAGACATCAAGATAGGAACGATAAAACCTCCTTTATAAACGATACCCATGAAGTTTCCTGGTAATGGTCCGTTTTCAGGATCACCACCCTTAAAGTTCGAAGGATTGCCTAATAAAAATTTGAAGATCAAGATCGACGTTAAGATTGCAGCGGCAATCACGATTACAGCAAACATAGAGCTTAAATTGCTCGTTTTTCCAGTTGCACTTGCAGCTTTTGCTGTGGTTGATTTGTTGTCAGCCATGAGTTTTGATTTTTGAGTGGTTTAGTTTAGAAATATTATAATGCAAAAATAAAAGAGTATTCGATAACGACAAGTTTTCTGAGGAATATTTAATAATTTGGAAACACATTTGTGTACAAGTTGTGGAAAAGCTTATTTCAAAATAATCTGTTCTTATTCAATAAAATCCACGCTCCGTCACGTATTTTCGCACTATGAAAGCTATTATTCCTGTTGCTGGTGCAGGTACTCGTCTTCGACCACATACCTATACCCACCCAAAAGCTTTAATCCCTGTTGGAGGTAAAACTATTCTAGCACATATCCTCGACTCCCTACAAGAATCTGGTGTAACTGATTTTGTTTTCGTCGTAGGTTACCTTGGAGAAAAAATCAAAGACTATATTACCAAGCACTACCCTCACCTACCTTGCTCGTTCGTAGAACAAAGTAATAGAGCAGGTTTGGGAGAGGCGATCTATTTAGCAAAGCCCTTTATTGCAAATAATGAAGAAATTATCATTGTCCTTGGCGATACAGTTCTAGAGGTAAATTGGAAAGAAATAATTTCTCTTCCTGGTAATCATCTAGCGATTAAAAAAGTAGAAGACCCAAGAGGATTTGGCTTAGCTGAATTCAACGAAAATCAAGAAATTTTTCGTGTCGTTGAAAAACCAAATATTCCAAAATCTAACTACGCCTTGGTTGGCCTCTATAAAATTTCAAACAGTAAAATGCTTTTTGACTGTTTAGAAAACAATATTAAAAGTAATGCGAAAACGCAAGGCGAATTTCATCTTACAGATGGTATTCAATGCATGATTGAACAAGGAGAAAAGTTTCACGCTTATCGTGTCAACAATTGGTTTGATTGTGGAAAGAAAGAAGTTCTACTTGAAACAAATTGCTTACTACTAAAAAAAGTTCCGCAAGACTTTGATACAAGCAGCTTTAAAAATACAGTGATAATCCCTCCTGTATTTATAGGTGCGAATGCTGAATTAACAAATGCAGTAATAGGTCCCAATGCATCAATTGGAGAAGGAGCTGTCATTAGGAATGCTGTTATTAGTCATTCAATTATTGGAGAGTTCGCTAAATTACAAGATGTCGTTCTTCATGAATCAATCATTGGTAGCGATGCTTTAGTAAAAGGCAATAGACAAAGTTTAAACATTGGCGACAATACAGAAATTGATTTAAGTTAATATGGAATTACAAATACTCATCGAAGCGGCTTGGGAAAACCGAGCACTTTTACAGGAAGCAAACTATCAGGAAGCTATCCGCTTTATTATTGAAGAATTAGATAAAGGTCGCTTACGTATTGCGAGTCAAGAACCCGAAGGATGGAAAGTTCACGAATGGCTTAAGAAGGCTGTTTTGCTTTATTTCCCTATACAAACCATGGAAACATGGCGTATGCCTCCATTCGAATTTTACGATAAAATGCAATTAAAAAAGGACTACGCTTCGCAAGGTGTTCGTGTGGTACCACCGGCAGCAGCACGTTACGGCGCTTATCTTGCGAAAGGGGTAATCATGATGCCAAGCTATGTAAATATCGGAGCATATGTGGATGAAGGAACAATGGTAGACACTTGGGCTACGGTAGGTAGTTGTGCACAAATTGGCAAACATGTTCATCTAAGTGGTGGCGTAGGCATTGGAGGCGTATTAGAACCTGTACAAGCCGCACCTGTCATTATAGAGGATCATGCTTTCATTGGCTCACGTTGTATTGTGGTTGAAGGTGTTCGTGTTGGAAGAGAAGCGATTTTGGGAGCTAATGTAGTCTTGACAGCTTCTACTAAAATAATTGATGTAACAGGTGCAGAGCCGAAAGAATATCGCGGCTATGTACCGGAGCGAGCGGTTGTAATTCCAGGAAGTTATACCCGTAAATACCCAGCAGGAGAATATCAAGTACCATGTGGCCTTATTATTGGTCAACGCAAAGAGTCGAGCGATAAAAAGACTGCATTAAATGATACCTTGAGAGAATTCGGAGTCTCTGTTTAAATTATTTGATTTTAGCCTTTCCAAAATAAAGAAACGGAAGGGCTAAAACAACTGATGCGAAAAATGCTTTAATAACACTGAAAACAAAGCTTTGCAAAGTATCTGCAATGGTTACAGTATTAATACTCATAATATTATTTCGCATCATATCTAATTGTTCGCCTTGCAATATTCCTTCATAAAACTTTATAGTGAGACTTTTGTAGGATTCATATAAATGCACGTCAATTTTATTGAATAAAGTCCATTCATAAACACTGTAAAAAACAAGCGCCCAAATCATCACACTAAAAATAATAGAAAGAGCATCTCTGAAACTAAGCGTTTCTTTGACCTTTAACGTAAGCCAAGCTGTCAGAAAGCCTATAGAAAGGGGTATTGCATAAGGCAGCAACGTAAAAGGCAGCATAACACATCGCGCATCTCTCAAAATAAAATACATGATATAGGATGCTAGAACATAGAAAAATCCAGCCACACTACCCCACTTCATTTTACTAGGCATTTCCATTGTTTTTTCTTCAGATGAAATCATTCACAAACTCGTTTTATTATTTCACAATTTTAATTTGAGCAAAATTGAATCCGTTCTCATACACTAATGCAAAATAAGTTCCTGCAGGTAATGCATTAAGTCCTTCCAGGATATTCAAGCCAATAGTAATACTTTGTTGTAATATCGTAACGCCTTGAATATTTAATATTCTCACTGAGACTTGCTCTGCCTTTACTTCGGAATAGTATGCGATCCCTATTGCTGTATTGGCATTTTTATAAGAATAAACCTTTCGTGTGGAAGAAAGATTATTTATTGAAGTTGATTGCTCGCCTGTAGAAAAGATATTCCAATTAGAAAATGTAGTTGCATTATCGCACGTATATCCAACATTAAATCCACGTACGCGCCATTGATAAGGCGAACTACTATTGAGGTTATTTAAAACTAACAAGGTATCTGCTGTGATAATTTCCTTAATAATTGCACCTCCATAAGCTGCTACTTGCACCAACGAATACATTGCATTAGTTGGCTTAGTCCAGTGTAAAACGGTATTAGTTGGATTCAAATTAAAATCAAAATTGGCAGGATGACAATTCAAAGGTAATTGCGATACCACGTTCATATTTGGCGTACCTTGGTTAATCATCGTAGTTCGCGTATTTGCATTCGCTTGCATCGCACCTATTTGCAGATTACTAAATCGATTGGTACATATATCCGATGCATACGACATATAAAAAGTTGGATCGGGATTATAGGGCGTCCCGGTAGGATCTGTTTGCGTACCTACATAAGGACAATTCCAACGATAGGATAAAAAATCAGCAGGGGTATCACAAAAATAATCCCCAGCAGTTGAACAATTGGAACCATTTACTAATTCCAGTTGACCAGGACCAGGGGTATTACCGCCTTCCCATCCATTAAAGGTGTGCGGGAGGCTAAAGAAATGACCCAATTCGTGTGTTATTGTAGTGCCTCCAGGCTGCCCACACCCTCCTATGATACAAACGCAATCCAACCATGGTGCATAGTAGCCACACAATCCTGGAGATGCTTGAACAAAATACATATTGATTTCATCCGCTACATTGTTTGCAGCCATTGAATTATAGGCATCTTGCGAAGAACCATCTTGATAAAAAAGAGTATTATCAACGTAGTCAATAACAGGATCCAAATAGAAATAAAAACCAACGGGTTGATAGCGGGTATTCAATTCACAAATCACTTGCAGTAAGGTTGCTAAAGAATAATAGCCTGTGCCATTATCTCTCCCGACGACATGTGCCTTAATGGGCATATAAAGAATCCCCGACTTAACGTTTTTATACGTTGATCCATGTTGCTTGACCCACTGTTTCAACCACTTTTCTTGCGAAGGAGAAATTCGTGTAGAGCATCCTCCGCCCTCTGTTTGAGCAAGAAGCTGAACTGAAAACATTGATAAAAATGCGACAATCAAGAATATTTTTTTCATAACAAAGTAGGGTCTAAAAACAATTACCAAATCTTAACGCGTAATGAATCAGGACGATACATTGCCTGACCAGGAACTATATTAAAAGCTTTATAGAAATTCTCATTATTACTTACTGGTCCATTAACGCGGAATTCAGCTGGAGAATGCACATCAGTTTTAATATTACGAGCTAATGATTCAGGACGCATATGTACCATCCAAGAATATGCATAGCTCAGGAAGTAACGTTGATCAGGCGTAAAGCCACCAATTTTTTCCGTGCCACGTCCTTGTGCAGTTTTCTTAAAAGCCTCATAGCCCATAACAACACCACCTAAGTCGGCGATATTTTCGCCTTGCGTTGCTTCTCCATTGATGGCAATTGAATCTAATACTTTGTAATTATTAAATTGTGCAACAATCATTTTCGTTTTAACATCAAACTTCGCTTTGTCTTCCACGCTCCACCAGTTACGTAAATTCCCTTCTGCATCATACTGACTTCCCTGATCATCAAAACCGTGTGTAATCTCATGTCCGATGGTACTACCTCCGATGATTCCATATAACACTGCATCATCTGGCATACGACCTTCTAAACCAGGTACGATAATATTACATGCAGGTATTACGATTTCATTATTGGTAGGGTCATAATACGCATTATACGTTTGTGGTGTCATATTCCATTCCGTACGATCAACAGGCTTGCCAAACTTTTGTAAATTGTATTGTACTTCCCAGCGCTTGCAAGCGATCACATTTGAGACATACGAATTACGGACAATTCTTACGGAGCTCATATCTTTCCATTTGTCAGGATATCCCATTTTCATGGTGATGTGATTGAGTTTGTAGAGTGCTTTTGTTTTAGTGCTATCGCTCATCCAATCGAGTGCTTTAATATGATCCGCATAAACCGCTGCGACAGCCTTCCCGATTTCTGTTATTTTTTCTTTAGCGCCAGCAGGTAAATATTCTTTAACATAAACTTGTCCTATTAATTCGCCTAACATTCCATCAGTCGTTTCTACCACGCGTTTCCAACGAGGTTTTTGTTCTTTAATTCCACTAAATACCTCTCCAAAGAAATGGAAGTTAGCTTGCTCGAAAGATTTCGGAAGATAATCCGCAAGTTCATTTATTAAATGAAATTGACAATAGGCTTGCCATACATTAAGCGGATACTTATTATAGGTATTATTAAAATTTCTAACAAATTCAGGTTGACCAACAATAAGGGTATCCAAATTAGAGAGTCCAATTTTATTGGAGAATTGTTTCCAGCTAAAGTTAGAGGAAAGCTGATTAGCTTGATCGATACTCATTTTATTGTAATTCGCATAAGGATCACGAAGGTCTTCTAACTTACGTGAGCCAGAGGCAAGATCCTTTTCCAACGCAAAAATTTGATCCGCCATTGCGGTTGCATCCGAAGTTCCAGACAACGCCAATAATTGAGCGATGAATAATTTATATTCTTTACGAATATTTTCCGACTTCGCATCTGGCATAAAATAATAATCGCGATCAGGTAATCCTAAACCACCTTGCACTAACCAAACCGCATATTTAGAAGCAATTTTATCATCGCGTCCTACTCCATAATAAAATCCAACTCCGACACCTAGCTGATGTAAATGCGCGAAAAGACCTTGCAAATCATCTTTTGTTTTTACATTGTGAATTACATTCAACTCAGAATGGATGGCGTTTAATCCATTTTTATCTATTGAATTTGTATCCATTCCTGAATAATAGAAGTCACCTATTTTTTGTTTTAAACTACCCTGAGGATTATTCTCAGCGCCAGCACGTTGACATATTTGCAATATCTGAGAATTGATGGTATCCTGAATGGTACGAAAGATTCCATTACTTTTCTCAGAGGATGGAATTGGGTTGGCATTGAACCACGCATTATTAGCAAAGAGCCAAAAATTATCACCGGCTTTGAGTGTTGAATCGCAATGTGCATCCAAAGGATCTTGTAAGCTCGTTAAAGTGTTTCTTTGACAGGATGCGAAGCTTATAGTCGCGACAAAAAGAAGTAAGAATATTTTTTTCATAAGACAAGAATAGTTGATAAAAATACAACCTATTCTTGGAAAAAAGTGTGCTTCAGTAAAAAGCTTTGCAAGAATTATATAAAAAACAAAAGCCCTATCATATTGCTATGATAGGGCTTTATGTGGGAGCACATGGATTCGAACCAAGGACCCTCTGCTTGTAAGGCAGATGCTCTGAACCAGCTGAGCTATACTCCCCTTTTTGTTGGTACCACGTACGGGAGTCGAACCCGTCATTCCTCCGTGAAAGGGAGGCGTCTTAGCCGATTGACCAACGCGGCAACGTTTGCGGGTGCAAAGATAGGAAGTCTTTCACACTTTCCAAACTTTTTTTCAAAATTTTTAAAAATATTTTCGCTTCCCTCATTTTCGGTAAACCGACAAACTTTGAAGGCTAAGTTCAATCTATAATTTAATAAAGAATTAAATAGCTTGTCTCTTTGACTTTGTGGACATAAAATTTTAGATTTGCACTTTAGTCAATTAAAGTCAACCTTGAAATGACCATAGGAATTCTTAAAGAAAACAACGGCGAAAACCGTGTATCGATGCTACCAGAAGGTGTAGCTACATTAATCAAAATGAACGTAAGTGTTAAGGTAGAAACGGGTGCCGGAAATGGCGCTTTTTCTTCAGACACTGAATACAGCAATGTGGGTGCAAGTATTTGTGCTAGAGCTGAAGTTCTTAAATCAGACATCCTGTTAGGCATTCACGGCCTAGAGGATGCTGAAATAGCGGCCATTGCTAATAACACCATTTTATTTGGGCAATATTTGCCTTTGTTCAATGGCGCAAAAATGAAATCGGTTGCAGAAAAAGGCTTGACCTTATTCAGTATGGACATGCTACCTCGTACTACTCGTGGTCAAGCGATGGACGTATTGTCTTCACAAGCTAACCTAGCCGGTTATAAAGCGGTTGTATTAGCTGCGACAAACTATAGCCGTCTATTTCCAATGCTAATGACTGCTGCAGGAACCATCACCCCAGCGAAGGTTTTGATTCTTGGTGCAGGTGTGGCGGGATTACAAGCTATTGCAACAGCAAAGCGTTTAGGCGCTCAAGTTGAGGTATTCGATACTCGTCCTGCTGTTAAAGAGGAGTGTCAATCATTAGGTGCTAAATTCATCGAAGTGGAAGGGGCTGCAGATGCATCGAAAGCGGGTGGATATGCAGTGGAACAAAGCAAAGAGTATCAAGATCGTCAGAAGGCTAAGATTCATGAACATGCATCAAAAGCAGATATCATTATTACAACAGCTCAGATCCCTGGTCGTAAAGCACCTATCCTTGTTGAAAAAGCAACGGTAGAATCAATGAAACCAGGTTCGGTAATCGTTGATTTGGCTGCTTCAACAGGTGGTAATACTGACTTCACCAAAAACAATGAAACAGTGGTAATTAATGGTGTTAAAATCATTGGTCAATCTAACTTGGCGGGTGAAACATCCTTAGATGCTTCTAAATTATACGGAAAGAACTTAATCAATTTCTTGAAATTAATCATCGACAAGGAAGGTAATACTAATCTTAATTGGGAAGATGATTTGGTTAAAGGAACTTGCGTTACCCATGGCGGCCAAATAACAAATGATCGCGTGAAAGAAGCTGCAAACAACTAAAAAAAATTAAGCAATTAGAATATGGAATACATTCAATCTTTATTAACTGATGCCGCTCATTTGCGAATGATTTATATCATCGTTTTGAGCATTTTCGTGGGTATTGAAGTTATCGAAAAAGTACCTACCATCCTTCATACTCCACTAATGAGTGGTGCTAATGCAATCCACGGAGTGGTAATTATTGGATCTATCATCGTGATGGGGCAAGCTGCTTCTGATGATATACTAATAATGATTCTAGGATTTTTAGCTGTGGTATTCGGTACCTTAAACGTGGTTGGTGGCTTTGTGGTTACAGACCGTATGTTAGAAATGTTTAAAAAGAAAAAATAATTCTTAAATCAAAATCTTATGAGTAATTACGCTCTTCTTAATATTTGTTACCTCATTGGTAGTCTTGGATTCATTATCGGACTTAAAATGTTGGCTAAAGCTGAAACAGCTCGTAAAGGTAACCTTGTCGCTGCAGTCGGAATGGCGATTGCAATTTTTGGCACCATCTTTTTGTATGAATTCAATGGTGAAAATGGAGAAACAAAGCACCTAGGGAATCTTATTTGGATTTTCGGAGGAATGGTTATTGGAACAGTCCTTGGAACTATTTCTGCAAAAAAGGTTCAAATGACTGCTATGCCACAAATGGTTTCCATCTTTAATGGTATGGGCGGTATTTGTGCTGGCTTGATCGGCATGATTGAATTTACACACCTAGCGCATCATAGCGGAACAGCTAGCTTGATGACAGGTCATTCTCTAACCATCCTTGTAGGTCTTATAATTGGATCTATTTCATTTGCGGGTTCTGTTATTGCCTTTTTGAAATTGAATGGCAACCTAGGTGACTATTCATTTAAAGGTCAATCTTATTTCAACATGCTATTTATGGCAGCTGTAATGGGAATGGCTTATTATGTAATGAGTATTTCAGGTGCTCAAGCAATTACAATGATGTATGTATTATTTATCATAGCTTGTATATATGGCGTTTCATTTGTAATGCCAATTGGTGGTGCTGATATGCCTGTAGTAATTTCATTATTGAATTCTTTTACCGGTGTGGCAGCTGCTTTCGGCGGTTTTCTTTATCACAACCAGGTAATGTTAACAGGCGGTATTTTAGTAGGTGCGGCGGGTACGCTTCTTACTATCTTGATGTGTAATGCAATGAATCGTTCATTACTGAATGTAATCATTGGATCATTTGGTGGAGGGAATGCTGCCACAGCCATTACAGGCGAAAACGGTGGCACAATTAAGGAAATCGGTGTTTCTGACTCTGCAATCAATATGAGCTATGCGCAAAAAGTAATCATTGTTCCTGGCTATGGCTTAGCAGTTGCACAAGCACAACATATTTGTCATGAATTAGAAAAACAATTGACTGAAAAAGGTGTGGAAGTTAAATATGCAATTCATCCAGTTGCAGGTCGAATGCCTGGACACATGAACGTATTGCTTGCCGAAGCTGACGTATCTTACGATAAGCTCTTGGAAATGGATGCCGCTAATGATGAATTCGCAACTACGGATGTTGTTTTAATCCTTGGTGCAAACGACGTTGTTAACCCTGCTGCGAAAACGAACCCTGCCTCTCCTATTTTTGGTATGCCAATTTTAGAAGTTGAAAAAGCAAAAACTGTTATCGTTAACAAACGTAGTATGAATAAAGGTTATGCTGGTATCGACAACGACCTTTTCTATAGCAACAAAACGCGTATGTTGTTTGGCGATGCTAAAAAAGTATTGCAAGAATTAGTGAATGAAGTTAAAGCCAACTAATTGCACTTATCTTTTATAAACAAAAAATCCTCCGAATATTCGGAGGATTTTTTGTTTAAGGGAGAATTGATTTTTTTATTTGTATTACCCATTAGATATTATCTTTACTACATGAAGCAAATTGTCGTTCTGTTATTACTCCTCTTGCCAATACGTATTTTGGCGCAAGCACAAACTGATAGCAATACCTTAACTAATGTCGTTCAATTTAGTGGCCTTGTGTTAACAAGCGACAGCCTACAACCTTTACCTTATGCTGTCATTTACGACAAAACAAAGCATCAAGGCACCTATACTAACGCACTTGGATTTTTCTCCTTTGCTGCAGCAGAAGGCGATTCCATTGTGTTTAGCTATATAGGATTCAAGAAAAAGACATTTCAAATTCCAGTTAATTTAAGCGCTGACAAATACAATATGGTACAGCTCATGTCTACCGATACTGTGTATCTTGCTGCAACGGTCATTCATCCATACCCTCGTCCTGAGGAACTTAAACAAGCAGTGCTCAATTTAAAACTTCCAAATGACGATATGGAGCGTGCCAAGAAAAATCTTGCCCGCATGTCAACGCCGGAAATGAAAATGAGTGTCCCTGTCGATGGCAGAGAGGCTTCATCCCTAGTTTTACGTAGCCAAGCTTCTACTTATTACTATCGTGGGCAAACACCCCCACAAAACATTTTCAATCCTATTGCTTGGTCACAGTTTTTTGAAGCATGGAAGCGCGGCGACTATAAAAACAAAAACTAATGAAAAAGATCCTTCTTATACTTTTTATCTTGTCATTGGGTTTTACACTTGCTAGCGCACAAGATAGTACTGTTGTAAACCGACTAAAAAAGCATATCAACTTTCTTGCGTCAGATGCCTTGGAAGGTCGTCAAACAGGCAGCCGTGGAGAAGAGCTTGCACGTAACTATTTATTAGATTATTACGAAAAGAATTTGCCCTGTGTAACTGCAAGTATTCAACGCTTTAACTTTTCTGTAAAAGCCAACCCGCACGATACTATTGCCAAACATAATTTAGTCAATGATCAACCCGCCTATAATGTAGCAGCCTATATTGATAATGGTGCTGAATATACGGTAGTAATAGGAGCACATTATGATCATCTTGGCTATGGAGAATATGGCAGCTCGCTTTATGCAGGAACAGATAAACAGATTCATAATGGCGCAGATGATAATGCGAGTGGAACTGCCGCTGTGATTGAAATTGCAAACGAGCTTTGTGCAAAAACAGCACTGCACAAAATGAAGTATAACTATTTGATTCTTCATTTCAGTGGCGAAGAATTGGGCCTCTACGGATCAAAATATGCAGCTGAGCATCTTGGAGAATTCTCATTTTTCAACGGAGTGAGTCCGAAGATTAATTACATGATCAATCTAGATATGGTTGGTCGTATGCAAAAAGATGGAGGTCTCTCATTGAGTGGCGTTGGAACTTCTCCTACATTCAAGCGCGTATTAAATAATATCAAATCAGACTCATTTACAGTAAAACTATCTGAGTCAGGTGTTGGGCCAAGCGATCATACTTCTTTTTATCTTAAGAACCATCCCGTTCTTTTCTTATTTAGTGGTACACACAGTGATTATCATAAGCCAAGTGACGATGCTGAAAAAATCAATTTTAAAGGTGAGGCGAATATCATTGCCTATACGATGAAGGTAATTGATAGTTTAGATGTTTGTTCTCCTTTAACTTTTACTGCAACCAAAAACGAGGACAACAAAGAGACTCCTAAATTTAAAGTTACATTAGGTATAATGCCTGACTATGTATATAGTGGAGAAGGTGTAAAGGTAGATGGCGTTAGCGAGGGCAAGGTAGGGGCTACTGCAGGAATTCAAACTGGAGATATTATCACCAAAATAAATAGCGACAAAACTAAAGATATCTATGAATACATGGCTGCGTTAGCACATTTAAAAAAAGGTGATCAGGCCAAAATAGAAGTTTTACGTGATGGTAAAAAAATTAAGCTCAACGCGCAATTTTAAGCCTTAGCCCATGTGGCAATTGTATCGTAAGAATCAATAATCAACTTTTGTAAATCGGCTGCTTTCTTTAAGGCGGCCGTTTTTTTTTGTTGCACTTCCTCCATATTGATATTTTGCAAAAGCTTTTGAATAGCCTCTTTTCTTCCATCCTCTAAAGGAATGTGCCAAGCGGCCTCCTTTAATAATTGCCAATTGTCGGAAGATTGATCGCCACAGAACGCAATGGGGGAACCAGAACAAACGCTACTTACTGCTTTACTTGGTACGGCAACATGCGTCCACGATTTAACTAAACTTACTAAATGCACATCTATATAACTCAATTGATTTCGAGGAACATTTTTAACGACAATCACTCCCGGTTTTCCGATGGCATGTGCTCGGACATATTCTGCTTTGGTGCCATATAAGGCAAGCACTAGTCGGTGTTTATCTGCATCGATTGAATCAATAAAATCAATTAAATATTGTTCAGAGTGAGCCTGACTTACATTCCCACAATAGCCAAAATAAATACGATCTTCAGTTTTCCATTCAGGAGCTGATTGCGAAAGATTTTGTTCTGCGAAAACACCGCAAGGTAAAAGCACTTTATCTAAGGCGACACCATATTTTTCTTCTGCATAACTTGCCTGTCCTGGTCCGAGTGCAATTAATTTATTTGGTGATTTTGAATAGGTCTTTTTAATGCACCATTTATAAAACCAGCCCTTTGAATTCATTTGATTGCTGGCCGCAAATCCTTCCGGAAAGAAATCCATCGACCATAAAATCCACTCTCGTTTAGATCCGATCATCCATGCTGCCCACATAGGTAATAAAGGAGGGCTCGTCATGACAATTATCGGACCTCTTCCCTTTTTCAATGCAGCACGAATGAGCATAAAGCCATCATAAAAACTACTTAAATGGCGTAATACCGGAGCATTGCCTGAATAAATTGTTTTAATGGCCAATGTGTTACCAATTGGAACTTTCTTTCCTCCCCCACCTTCATATTCACGATCAATATGTACTACATCTACCTCTATATTATGTTTTTCTATCAAATATTTTGCTAGGTCGCGTGCATTTTCGCCCGTGATATTAATATTCGGAGGATAATGGCGATTGACAATAGTTATATATCTTTTCATGGAGCTATTTTCTTACACGTTGCCAGAAATATGGTAAAAAGGATTGTGTGAATGGTGCTCGAATATCAACGGGAACAATATCCATTTTATTTTGACGAGCAATTTCAACAAATCGTTCCTTATATTTTCTTAAAGCATTTTGATATTGTTCGCGAATCTCTGCCGGATGTAATTTCATCTTAGCGCCAGTTTCCATATCAATCAATTGATAGGGGCGATTTTCTAAATCAAGGTTACTTTCTAAGTGACTATCAAAAATATCGACGAAAACCACCTCGTGCTTTTTAAAACGCAAGTGCTGCACAGCACGCATGAGCTGATCTCTTTGTGCTTCATCGGCGCTTTCTATAAAATCAGAGACAATAATAATCATACTACGTTGATGAACGACTTCAGCCATTTGCTCCAGGACCTTAGACAAATTAGAACTCCGCATCACATGCGAAGAACTATAAAGAGTCTCTAATTCATTGGCCATGATCGACTGTTGATTGGCAGAAGTCTTAGCGGGAAAATACTTTTCAATATCCTCTGCAAAAGTACATAGTCCGAACGCATCGCGTTGTTTTTTTACCAAATACTGAATACAAGCACTTGCTAAGCAAGCTATCTGAAGTTTGTTTGCTTGCTGTTCCTCTTTTGGAAAATACATTGAGCCTGAAATGTCGAGGATTACTTGACAACGTAAATTTGTTTCTTCCTCATATTTCTTAACAAACATTTTATCGGTTCGTCCATAAACTTTCCAATCAATATGTTTAATTGATTCACCTACATTATACAAACGATGTTCCGCGAATTCAACACTAAAGCCATGAAACGGGCTTTTATGCAATCCAATTAAGAACCCTTCTACGATTTGCTTCGCGAGCAATTCAATGCTATCTAAGGCTCCGTAAGGAATATTCATCTTCTGCATTTACTCAGTCGTTTTTCAGTTCTAGTTGATTCAATTCCACAATTATATTATTGTACACTTGGTCAAACTTCTCAGGATCATTACAATAATACTGCAACGAGTTTTTAAAGACTATGGTATTCGTGTGATGAATGGCAAAGACTTTAGCATATTCACGTTGATAGCTACGTTTTAGGCTATCCCCTATAGGATTTAGCAACATAATACGTGCTTGCGCAAGGTGTAAATCCTTCAACAAAGCACTCATTTCTACTTCACTTAGACAATCCTTCGGTTTTTCAATAGTTGCAGCAGACTGGCAGGCGCAAAGCAAAAAAAGTAAAATTAGAACTGTAAATGTTGGGCGCATAGAGTTGAAAGATACGAAAGCCTTTTTTGAAAACAAAAAACCCTTCCGTTTGGAAGGGTTTTTGTGTTGTCCGACTAGGTTTCGAACCTAGACTCTTCTGAACCAAAATCAGACGTGTTGCCAGTTACACCATCGGACAAATTTTGATAACGCAAAAGTAGTGAATTTTAGTATTTTTTCAAAAATCTACAGCATATTTTTTTTATTTTTGAAACTCATACGTTTTATACACGACTAGATTTAAAAATTAATCATTAACATAGAGATGACTTACCAACGTTTAAACAACATTTTTGGGATTTTAGTGGGCATACTAGCTACTACAGTTTATGCCATGACCATGGAATCAACTGTGAGCTTTTGGGATTGCGGTGAATTTATTTCAGGGGCCTTCAAACTTCAGGTAGCGCATCCTCCGGGAGCTCCTTTATTCTTGATGATTGGTCGCTTTTTCACCTTATTTACTTCGAATCCTGCTGTTGTAGCAAAATGCGTTAACTTCTCTTCTGCTCTATCAACAGGCGCTGCGATGATGTTCTTGTTTTGGACTATTACCGCTCTTGCGAAGAAATTGATGCAAGACAAAAAAGGTGAGCTTACTTCAACAGGACTTTGGGCAAGTATTGGAGCGGGGGTTGTTGGTGCGATGGCAGCTTGTTTCGCAGACAGTATTTGGTTTTCAGCAGTGGAAGGTGAGGTTTATGCGATGTCATTATTCTTTACAGCCATTGTTTTCTGGGCGATAATTAAGTGGGATGAAGTTGCAAGCACCAAAAATGCAGACCGTTGGATAGTACTTATTGCATTTTTAATGGGTTTATCTACCGGAGTTCACTTATTGAATTTGTTGACGATTCCTGCCATTGCCGTTGTTTATTATAACAAACGTTATGTACCTACCCTTCGTGGCCAAATAATCGCTTTCTTAATAGGTGGCTTATTGTTAGCATTCGTACAGTTCGGTATTATTCAGCAATTGCCTGGTATTGCAGCATTCTTCGATCGAATGTTCGTGAATGGAATGGGCATGGCTAAAAACACAGGATCAATACTTTTCTTATTGATGTTGTCAATTGGCTTGGGTATTGGATTATTCTTTACACATCGTTCTCCGAAACAAATTTATCACACTGCACTTTTAGCTATTACTTTTATCATCATTGGATATTCATCCGTGTTGATGGTTCCTATTCGTTCTTTGTCTGACCCTCCAATTGACATGAACAATCCTGATAATCCATATAGTTTAGTTTCTTATTTAAATCGTGATCAATATGGCGATGTTCCTCATCTATTTGGTCATTATTTTACAGATCGCCCAGAACGTTATGATCAAGGTGGCGTAAAATATGGATATAATGAACGTAAGCACCGTTATGATACAGCAGGTTATCAAATTAACCCTGTTTTCAGTTCTGAGAGTGCAGAGATTCTTTTCCCTCGTATATGGGACTATCAAGAATCCCGCTTTACAAATTACTATAAAGATTGGTTGCAATTACAAGAAGGTGAAACGCCAACTTATGGAGATAATTTGAAATTCTTCTTTGGCTATCAAGTAAATCATATGTACTTCCGCTATTTCATGTGGAACTTTGCTGGTCGCCAAAACGATATTCAAGGTCATGATAATAACCATCGTGATGGTTCTTGGATTTCTGGTATTCCATTCTTGGATAAGGCACGTTTGGGATACGATTCTGCAGAAATTGCTGCAGAGCCATATAAGAACAATAAAGGCACTAATAAATTCTTCTTATTGCCGCTGTTGCTAGGTATTGTTGGCTTATTATTTCAATTCAAAAAGGACAAAAACAACGGTATTATAGTGTTCTTATTGTTCTTTATGACAGGTTTGGCAATTGTACTCTATTTGAATCAACCGCCAATGCAACCACGTGAGCGTGACTATTCCTACGCAGGATCATTCTATGCATTCTGTATATGGATTGGTTTAGGTGTTGTGGCAATTGTAGATTTCTTGCGCAAGCGATTGAAAATGGATAATGCAATTTTAGCTATTGGTGTAACTGCCATTTGCTTCTTAGCAGTTCCTACCGTTATGGGTAAACAAGGCTGGGATGATCATAATCGTTCAAATAGAACCGTGGCCTTGGACGTTGCTAAAAACTATTTAAATTCATGTGCTCCGAATGCAATTCTATTTACAGAAGGAGATAATGATACTTATCCATTATGGTATGCACAAGAGGTTGAAGGTATTCGTCCGGATATCCGTATCATAAACCTAAGTTTATTAAGTGTGGATTGGTATATTGACCAATTACATCATAAGAACAATAAAGCTGATGCAGTAGATATGTACGCTACAATTGATAAATACGAACATGATACGCGTGATCAATTACCTTATATCGATGCTGCTAAATATGGTATTGCTGCTGCGAATATTGATGCAGAGAAGTATTACGACCTGAACAATATTCTCAATTTCATTTATAATGATAATACCCCAGGCACAAAACTAGACTGGGCAGGTGATCATCAATTACGTCCTTATTTACCTACTAAAAAACTAATGCTTCCTATTAGTAAAGAAGCCTGTTTAAATCAAGGAATCAAACCTTTGAATGATACGATGCAATTTCCAACTGAATTGAAGTGGGAATTGAACAAAACTACATTAATCAAGAGTGATTTGATTACGTTAGATATCATCGCGAAGAACAACTGGAAACGTCCTATTTACTTTATTGCCAACTTCGCAACAGATGCTCGTTATGGAGGAGGCTACCATTTAGGTTTAGAGAAATATATGCAAGTTGAAGGAGAATGTATGCGTTTAACACCTTTCCAAGTGAAGCAGACAACCAATATCATCCCTGACTATGCACCGGGCTATATCAATACTAGCTTGATGTATAAAAATGTGATGAACGACTTCTATTTTGGAGGCATTAAGGCTGCTAAAGGAAAAGTAAATATCGATGAAACAACCGCACTTTATTTGGTACACAGTGCACAAATTTCAATGATGCGTTTAGCGGAGCAATTGGTCAATGAAGGTAAAAAGAAAGAAGCGACACAAGTCTTGGATAAAATGTTTGAAGAACTTCCGCTTGGATCTGTAACCTATGCTTACGATACATACCATGCTGTTAGCATTTATTATGGTGCAGGTGAAAAAGAAAAGGCTCGTAAGTTGTGTGACTTCTATATGGATCAGGCTGTAAGACAATTTGATTTTTACTTTAAATTAGATTCAGAAGAAATCAACCGCTTAGGTTCTGATTTATACTGGCGCTTTGTTTATTATGCTGATCAATTAACTAAAACATGTATTTTAGCTAAGGATAAGGAACAAGCCACAAAACTGATCAATAGCTTAGATAGTTTGTATCCAAGTTTCGAAGCAAACTTCGGCAAAAACAACAATCTTAATACGCCTGATCAATTACGTCAGTTTGTTAAACAAATTCAATAATCACTAAACCAATAATCAACATGAAAAAATTCAAATCAATCCACCTCATGTTTGTTGCAGTGTTTGCAACAGCAGCTATGTTCTATCTTAACTCATGCGTTAAGGATCCTTGTAAAGATGTAGTTTGTCAAAATGGCGGTACTTGCTTAAGCGGTACATGTTCTTGTGCAACAGGTTATGAAGGCACAAATTGCGAAACAGCAATGCGTGATAAATTCATCAATGCATCAGGTTACTCTGCTGTTGAAAATGGTTCTGCTTCTGGCGCTTCTACGTATACTTTGAATATCACTACTAATTCAAACAGTGTTGACAAGGTATATATTTCAAACGTGTGGAATTCATTCCAAAACACAGTTAACGCTACCATTGAAGGTTCTACAATTACCTTTGCTCGTCAATCACCTGATAATGACGGTTTCTATGTAGAAGGAAATGGAACAATCAGTGGTTCTGCTATTACTGTTTCTTACAAAGTAACTGACGAAACAAGCACTCCAATTGTTACCGATAATATCACAGGAACTTGGACTAAGAAATAATCCAATTGATTCCAACAAAAAGCCCGAATAGTTAACTATTCGGGCTTTTTTAGTGTTAAGAAGAAACGAAGTATTACTTATTTTCAGCAGCCTTCATTTTATTCATCTTACTTTTCTTTACTTCAACGTTTGACTTCGTTTCTTCACCATTCATTTTTGATTTTTTGTCTTCAACGTTGGTATTATGTGTACCACTCATTTTATCCTTTTTAGGATCAGCCTTTGTTTTAGTTTCCTTAACCGGCTCTTCATGCTTGGTTGTTTTCTTAGTCGTTACCTTTTTGGTAGTATGCTTAGAAGCGGCCATGATTTCTTTTGCAGAGTCTTGAGCAGCTTGCATTACAGCGTCATCACAAGATTTTTGCAAACGTTCGATATCAGACTTTGCTAATTCTTTCGCAGTTGAATCGATTTTATGTTGCATTGCAGCTTCGTCCATACCCGCATTACCTCCACAAGAAGCAAGGGCGATTGAAGCGCCAATTATTAAAACAGCTATTTTTTTCATTTGATATTGTATTAGAGAGTGATAAATTATTCTTCAGTTTTTTCAGCCTTACCAGCATTAACGATAGAATCCGCTTTAGCCATTACTTCAGAATGCATACGTTCTTCGCACTTTTTAGCGATTTCAGCTTCTGCATTTTTAATAAGTGCTTGTTTAGTGCTGTCAACTTTTTTGTCAAATTCTGCGCCAACAACAGGGGCAGGACCTTGATTACATGAAGCAACGGTACAAAAAGCTGCCGCTACCACAACATAGGTTAAAAATGATTTCATTGTTAGAACTGGTTTTATTTTGAACAAAATTACTACGAGATACGCAATTTGAACCACAAAAGTTTAAAAGTTAGAAACTTAAGGCTGTGTATAAACCTATATCGAAGCCTTGCCCCATAGCCCCAGAAACAAGTGGCAAAACATCATTAGAATTAATACCAATTTTAAACTTAGAAAATTGCAATGAGGTAAAAAAGCCGTATTTCAAACGATCATTACTATTATACAATACATTTGCACCCACTTGCCAAATATTTTTCAAATTAAACATATAAGCACCTGATAGGGTCGTACTTTTTGAAGAAATCAGGTAATTGGATTTAAAGCCATATAAAGTTGCTAAGGCAAAATTATGTTTATAATAAACCACCTCTTTCCGTTTTGATTCACCAAACTTGTAACTTACTTGCGCAATCAATTTACCACCTAAAGCCACGCTGTACGGCTTATATTCAACTGTAGGTAACAACATCTTTTTAAAACTATCCAACTGCCCTACCCAACTATTTTGCCCAGCGTTAGTTGTCGAAGCATTATACCCTTCATAAACGATTGCGTTATGATTAGAAACCACAAATGAACCTTTTTCAAAGTTAATCTTCCCTAAGTCGATGACTCCTACATCTAAAGAAAAATTCCCTCCGTGAGCAATTTTCAATCCAAAATCATAGCCCAATCCCTTACCTGAACGTTGTAAAACAGAACGAAAAACCTGTTGTGACGTAATATTTAATCCTCCAGTGGAACTTGTATCTCCGAAGCCATTGATTGCTTGATTGAGAATTCCGGTGTCAATAGGCAAACAAACTTGCGCATCATAATTGAACCCAAATTTAATCTGTCTTCCGTCAGGTGATGTATATAGACTAATTGCATTTTCATTCAAATTAATACTCGCGACTCCATTCAGTCTACGTAAACGCACTGCAGGACGGATTGTCCATTTCGTGGTAGGGATTTTGAAACTAGCGGCTCCGGAAAGCGCATATTCCGAATAATTTAAAAACTGAATCGCTGGTGTCAAACTAATGTATTTGCCTGCATATGGCTTATTACCTTGCAATAGCATCCCAAATAAATCATTATTGAAGGAAACATTGAATTGAGTAACCTGTCTAGACGAGAATCCTAAAGAAAAAATCGGTGGCAAATCCTTATGTTTTCTGCGACGAAAATTAATACCAACATTAAATGGAGATACTTCCAATGAACCATAAATCCGGTTAGATTCCTTTAATTTATTCAACAACTCTGTCACTTCTGCATTCCCCAAAACACTCTTACCTGTCAGACTTAGAAAGTCGTTCATCGTAAAGGTGGTATTATTAAAATTTACATATGGGCGAAACAATTGGATTTCAAATTTATTAAAGCTTTCACCCAAAGAGGATGGTAAGTAACGCGATCCAGATAACCCCGCCCCGGAATTATGCATTTCTGCCCAATTGATTTGTGCATTGGCATTAAACCCTAGCAAACTCATCCCAAGCAATATCCATTTTAAAAATTGATTATTCATAGCTACTGTTTAATGTTTTTGAATTTTAATATCCCCAACTAATTGTAAAGCCACTTTAGCATTACGATTCATTTTAACAAAGGTTCCAGGATAGCCATTTGAATTCATTCCAAAATCAAATAAGTAATAAGACCCTTGCGTTAAGTGTCCAAGCTTTGTTTTGTCCAAATTAATCAGGTTATCAGTCGTTTCAATGTGAGTAGGATCGCCCGTGCTAACATTGTTATTCCCGCCTAGGATAGTTGCTCTATTTGTAAAAAAAGAATCTATTTTAACTTGATTCACGTCTAAAACATATACCTGCAAATCAATATTTAAAGACATCCCATTATCAACAAATGCATGCACTAATCCAGTTGCAATGGAATCCAAGCCTTTCAAATTCAAAGACTGACCAGAACCTGTATTTAAGCCCTGCCCTAACAAAAAAGAGGTAGGAACTGTATCAACAAATTTAAAACCGTGATTCGTCTTTATTTCCATTGAAGCAACATCAATCACTTTAATGGTCGATGTAATCACACTTGGCTGTGGATTGAAGGTAATATTCGATCCGCCAGGTGAAGTAAAATTATCAAGGTAGAGATACAAGGTATCTTCAATTGACTTGTTAAAAACATCAACGTTTAGCGTAAATGTTTCATTAGGAAGGACGTCACGACCAATTACTGAAGAATACAATATATTAGCCGCATTGTTAGTGTCTGGATCATTGCGAAAAACTACAAGTGTGGAAGAATCAATAATGATTGGAAACATATTTTGCATCTTGACAGTTAGTCGCAGTGAGTCAAGGTTAGCTTTGTGAAGCCAGTCTGCCACAGGTTGAGCAAATGGTCCTATGTGATTAATAGTGAAAGGGGGGACGGTGATAGGAACACCGATAGAAGGAATACCAATAGACACTGGTGCTAGTTGAAAGCTCACTGTTGAATTCTGTAATGACTTTAAATTTTCTAGAGAGAAACTCGTTTTCAGAACAGGCACCAACCACTCCGAACTCCAAGGTTGCTTTTGTGGATTTAGTGAAAACTTTTGACAAGACACTGTCAAACAGAGCCCCAAAAGTGCAATTAGTAAATACTTATTTTTCATTATTTTCATTTTTAGGGGTTTCGGAATTAGTGTTTTCAGTCTTTTTCGAAGGATCTTTGTCGTAGGCTTGGATAATCATTTTCACCAAGCGATGACGAACTACATCAGATTCATTCAAACGAATGATTGAAATACCTTGAATATTATTCAACAAATCTAATGCTTTAAATAGACCACTGCGTTGATATTTTGGTAAATCAATTTGCGTCAAATCACCTGTAATAATCAACTTTGCATTCGGCCCTATACGTGTGAGCAACATTTTCAATTGCAGTTCTGTAGTGTTTTGTGCTTCATCTAAAATAATAAACGCATTATCGAGTGTACGACCGCGCATGAATGCTAATGGCGCTACCTCGATCACACGATTCGTCATGTAAAATTGCAGTTTATCCATTGGAATCATATCTTCCAACGCATCATATAAGGGACGTAAATACGGATCAATTTTTTCTTTCAAATCCCCAGGAAGAAACCCTAAGTTTTCTCCAGCTTCCACAGCCGGACGAGTAAGAATAATCTTTTTTACTAACTTGTTTTTGAGTGCTCTAACTGCTAGTGCAACGGCCGTATAAGTTTTCCCTGTACCCGCTGGTCCAATTGCAAAAACAATATCATTTTTTTCAGCAGCGCTAACAAGTTTTCGTTGATTTTCGGTTCTGCTTTTTACTACATGACCATTCGCACCATAGACAATCACATCTTCATTCATTTCAACCATTCCAAAATTACCAACCACTTCTTCGCCTGTATTACAAAGATTTTCAACAGTAGTGTCACTTACTTTACCAAATCGTTCAAGTAGTTGAATTATTTGCTTTATTTTTTCTTCAAGATCCTCTCTATCTTTTTTATTTCCTAAAAGTTTGATAGCACTCCCGCGAGCACTTATTTTAACTTCGGGGTAACTTCGCTTCAGAATCTCCAATTTTGCATTGTTAATTCCATAAAAGTCTACAGGGTTAATACCTTCTAAGTGGATAATCGTTTCGTTCAATGGGAAATATTTAAAAGTAAATACAAATTACAACGTAAATTTGCTGTTATAAATCTACTACTAGCTTGGCACTTTTGCAACCACAATTTATTAGCTTAACAACAGACTTCGGTTTACGTAATATTTCAGTGGGGCTTTTACGTTCATTAATTGCGCGACATTTCAGCAAAAGTAACATTATTGACTTTAGTCATTCCATAAAACCTGGTAAGCCATTAGAAGGAAAATACATTCTAGAAAATCTTTTTACAACATTACCTCCTGGTTCCTTGCACTTTTTTGCAGGAGACATTTATTCTGTAAGCGCGAATCCGCTTGTTTTTATCGAATTCGCACAACACTATTTTATTGGTCCGGACAACGGAATTTTTGCTGCCATTTTCCAAGGTAGAGCTTATAAGGCTAAAAAGATCAATGACCGTTGGAATATGGACTGGCACTTGGATTTACATACATTTTTAAACACCCTCCATTCTGCCAATAACTGGGAAAGCATTGCCTATCCGGAGTATACACTCAAGCAAAAAGAGTTTCTAACGGTATTTAAGAAGCAAGGGCTGGTTCGAGGTCAGGTATATTATACGGATGATGCTGGCAATGCGATTACAAATATTCAGCGAGCGCATGTAGAAAGTACTTTTAAAGACGAAGCAATTTTAGTGTCTTTTGGCGGAACTGTCAATATCAACAAAATTTCTAGTTACCCAGGGCAACGAACAGTCGACCATACGCCATTTGCTATTTATAATGAATTTGATTATCTCGTTTTAGGATTCAAATACAATAACTTTTCGAAATTATTTGACATAATCGAAGGGCATGAAATAAGTATTACTGCCGTAAAGTAAATTCGTTGTAGTGAAGCCAATTTCATAAGTTGCTCTAGCATAATTAAAGAACTAATTTTTGAAGATATGCTAGCTCATCGTTTGAAACGTGTATTGCGTCAAATGCACCGATATTCTTCAAATTTTATCCTTAAAAATATCTTAATTACGTATCTTTAAATCTGAATTGTCAGACATGCAAGATATTATAAGCCTAATTGAAGCAAAATATAAGGCGCTTCAACACGATCCAAGCACATTTTTAAAAGGACTTTATCACAGCAAACCCCTCACCTACTGGGATTATATTCAGTTAGAGACGCTTATGTCGTTACAACGTCCGAAAACAGACTATCCTGACGAATATATTTTCATCGTATACCACCAAATTAGCGAGTTGTTACTTGGTTTAATTTCACACGAACTTAAGCAGGTTGTTGATACCGAATCTGGCAGAGCCGCTACTTTACATGACATAACTGAAAAAGTAGAGCGCATTAATCGCTATGCGGCCATCCTAGATAATTCTTTTGCGGTAATGTCACGCGGCATGGATTATCACCAATACAATGAATTTCGCCTTGCATTAGCTCCGGCAAGTGGCTTTCAAGCCGTTTCTTTCCGATATATTGAGCTTTACTGCACCGAATTAGACAATCTAATTCGACCAGAAATGAAACCAAATGTACCTAATGATGCCGATGTAGCTACCAAACTAAAATACGTTTACTGGCAAGATGCGGGCAAAAATCATAAGACTGGCGAAAGAAGTCTAATGTTGAAATTCTTCGAAGAAAAATATTTAGACTCATTAATCAAAGATGGTGAGCGTTTGAAAGGACATAACCTTTATGCGCAGTTGAAGGATAAGGAGTTACCGGAAGCATTGAAACACGCATTACGTAAATTGGATTATTTATTCAATATTAAATGGCCATTGAGTCATTTAATGACAGCAGAAACTTATCTTATGGCGGCTGGACATAAAACAGCTAGCACTGGTATGAGCGATTGGCAAAAATATCTTCACCCTAGCTATCAAAAAAGATGTTTCTTCCCGATGGTATGGTCAGATGAAGAAAAAGAGAAGTGGGGAACCTTTGTAATTGACTAAATAAACTAAGGATTAAATGAAGCTTGTTGGGAACATTATTAAGAATGCACTACAACTGAGCACCCGTTTTAACACGGGCAGGCGAACGAGCGCTATTGCAAAGCAAAGAAAGCAGTTGCGAACATTACTCAAAAAAGCTGCTGATACTGAATTCGGAAAGCATTATCATTTCGAAGAAATTCTAAAGCAACGAAATGGTGCGCTCACTGCGTTTAGAGCGAATGTACCCATTCATGATTATAATAGTCTATTTAAGCAGTGGTGGTATAAAAATTTAGAAGGTGGGGAAGATATTTGTTGGCCGGGAAAGGTGAAATATTTTGCTTTAAGCAGTGGTACTAGTGAGAGCGCTAGCAAGCGCATCCCGATAACCAAAGACATGCTGCGCAGTATCAAAAAGACGCAACTCCGTCAGATAGCCTGCATGTCGAATTATCCATTAAATCCGGATACCTTCTGGAAGGGTGCATTATTGTTAGGCGGTAGCACAAAACTTACCTTCAAGCACACTTATTACGAAGGCGATTTAAGTGGCATCAATGCAAAGCATCGTCCTTTTTGGTTTGAACGTTATTACAAACCAGGCAAAAAGATTTCTGATCAACGCAATTGGGAAGAAAAACTAGATCAAATCGTAGAGAATGCCCATAAATGGGATATCGGTTGTGTAGTTGGTGTACCTGCTTGGATGCAATTACTAATGGAAAAAATCATCGAACACAATGGCGTCAAAACCATTCATGATGTGTGGCCTAACTTAGATTTTTACATTTACAGTGGGGTTGCTTTTGCGCCATATGAAAAGGCTTTTGCCAAATTGTTTGGCAAACATGTTCACACCATGGAATGTTATTTGGCTTCTGAAGGCTTTTTTGCCTACCAGACAAAGCCTCATCAAAAGGCGATGAACTTGGTATTGAACAATGAAATATTTTACGAATTCGTTCCGTTCAATGAGAATAACTTTGACGAAGACGGAAATATCCTGCCGAATGCTTACTCGTATTTGATTGATCAAGTGAAAGAAGGGATAGACTATGCGATTGTCATTTCTACGTGCGCTGGTACATGGCGTTATTTGATTGGCGATACCGTTCGTTTCACCAATGTTGAAGAAGCTGAGATTGTGATTACGGGGCGGACCAAACACTTTTTAAGTGTAACGGGCGAGCATTTGAGTGTAGAGAATATGGTAACGGGATTGGAGCAAGTAAGTAACGAGATGAATTTGATCATCAACGAATTCACGGTTTGTTCGGAAGAACACGGTGATCATTTTGCGCATCGCTGGTATTTGGGAGTGGATGAGGCAGTGATAAATGAATTGGATAGATCGAAAATCAAAAGAATACTTGACGAAAAAATTTGCGAAATAAACGACGACTACGCGACAGAGCGAACCTCAGCCTTGAAAGACGTTTTCATAGAGCTAGTGCCTGTGCAGCGATTTAATGAATTTTTGGAGAAGGAGGGTCGTGTAGGAGCACAGATAAAATTCCCGCGTGTATTGAAGAAAGCGCAATTGGAACGCTGGAAGGGGTTTCTTTCTTAAAAAGGTTTTATCGGGAACGAGCGTTGAAACGTTCCAGTCAACTGACGGGCATGAATCTAGAACCTAACTAATCCATTAACAAAGTGAAAAGCCTCAGTCGAATGACCGAGGCTTTTTTTGTAGTGGGAACGAGAGTTGAACTCGTGACCTCAGGGTTATGAATCCTGTGCTCTAACCAACTGAGCTACCCCACCAGATACCCGAAACCAAGGTTGGTTTTGTTTCGGGACGCAAAGATAGAAATCTTTTTAAAATTTACAAAATTAATGTTCAGGCATTGCGCCAAAACAAGAACGACATAAGGGCTCATATTGCTTTTGAGAACCCAATAAAATCGGAGAATCATCTCCAACGATACGATGACTATAATTAGCAATACTTCCACAACGCATACATATTGCATGAACTTTAGTCACATATTCTGCCTTAGCCAACAAAGTAGGCATAATCCCGAATGGTTTGCCTGTATAATCCATATCCAAACCTGCGATAATAACACGAATACCTTGCTGCGCCAATTGATCACACACATCCGGCAAATGCTCGTCAAAAAACTGCGCTTCATCCACCCCTACCACTTTATACCCCTTGGCTAATTCAAGAATTTCAGTAGAATGCGCAATCGGTAGTGAATTTATGGCATTATCATCATGCGAAACAATATCCTCGGAATGATAGCGGGTGTCTAATTTGGGCTTAAAAATTTGGACAGGCTGATTAGCAATTTTAACTCGCTTTAAACGGCGGATTAATTCTTCGGTTTTGCCGGAAAACATACTTCCGCAGATTACTTCAATCCAACCTGTTTGTTCGTGTGGTATTTGAGGTTCAATAAACATATTTGTGTGGTATAACTTCTAAAACTTTTTGATTTTATAGAAGTGCAATTTACGGCTTTATCTTAGTTTTGTAAGTATGCTAGAGCAAATCATTTTTTTAAAACAATTAGAGGCTAAATTAGAAATTTTAGAAGCCCGACAATTAGAACAATGGCACGCAATTAAAGTCATGAGAGATGAATTAGCCAAAGAAATGACGCGCATAACTGATTCCATACAATTGGCTAGTGAAGAAGATGAAGTCGACTTAGAAGTCATACAAACTCCTATTGAAGAAAAAACATCTACAGTTGAAGAAATAATTGCACCCGCGCAAGAAGCCCCAATAGCTGAAACAGCCTCTCCCCTTCCAATTGAAGTCCCTAATGTGGAATCCGATGTTATAGCACCTATCATTGAAGAAGTTCCTGAAGTTGTACCATTTTCAATTGTGTCGGCAGCCCCAATTGAAAATGGAACCAAAGAAGCAGCGCCTATCGTAACAAGCACAATTGCACCAACAGAAACTCAACATGCAATAACAGCGAGTTCTAGTTCTAATACAACAACTACAAATTCAATCAACGACCAATACAATAATAAGCCAAGCAATTTAGGAGAACAACTTACGTTAAAACCTATCAACGATTTAAAATCGGCTATCGGAACAAACGATCGCTTTTTGTTTATTGCCCAATTATTTGGCGGAGACGCTGCTAAATTCAATCAAGCAATCGTTAATTTAAACCATTGCGCAAATCTTGATGCAGCACTTCAACATTTACATAATAATTATAAACGTGCTGAATGGGAACAAAACCACAAAACGCTAGAACAGTTAGAAGTTTATCTTATAAGAAGGTATGCAAATAGTTAAAAATTGTATCTGCACCCCCTAGACGACTTTTTACATATTCGAAGTTAGTTTTACCCATTGAATCGCGAAGAGTAGTATCTCTTTCAATTTTTGTCCAAGTAGCTTTTAAATCTTCAACTTGATTTAAAACTGAAACTCCATTTGCTGAGGCAAGATCAAGTACCTCTTTAAACTTATGAATTTGTGGTCCACAAATAATCGGTTTTGCAAATACTGCGGGCTCTAATACATTGTGAACCGCTTTGCCAAAACCACCACCTACGAAAACGACGTCAGCCATTTTGTAGAGGGCCGACAACTTCCCCATGGTATTAATAATTAAAACATCAGATTTTACTTCGGCATTAAAATCAGTATAAAATTGTTTTTGTTCGACATCCACAAGTTGGCATGTTAATTCATCCAAACTAGCGGTATCTATATGGTGTGGGGCAATCGCAATACACCAATTTTTGAAATCGAAATCAGGAAGTAAATATGCCAGTGCTTCAATATCAAGTGCCCAAGAACTCCCTAACATTAACAACTTTCTTTTGCAAGTAAATTCCTTGATAATACTATCCTCATTTGCTGATTGTGCAGTATTCCAAACCCTATCAAAACGCGTGTCAAAGGCTAATGAAACATTTGTGAATTGAAACTGCTGTAAACGCTCTAATGAATCTTCGTCTTGAACAAATATCTTTTGACATGACTTTAATAAAGGCAAAAAAGATTTACCTGGCCACTTGAACAGAAAATGATTAACTCGAAATATAGTAGAAAAATAAACAACAGGAATTGCCTTCTTATGCAGTACATTGAGATAATTAAACCAAAATTCATACTTCACAAATAAAACTAAACGAGGATTGAGCAGTTCGACAAAATCAATTGCATTCTGCTCCGTATCTAGTGGCAAGTAAAGAACATGATCCACTTTGTCATATTCTTTACGCACTTCAAAACCTGAAGGAGAGAAAAACGTTAATACAATTGGTTTGTCAGGATAGCTGGAGCGCAACTTTTCAATTAACGGCCGACCCTGTTCGAATTCTCCAAGAGAAGCACAATGTATCCAAATAGGTTGCTGACAATTTTGCAATTGACGTGCATAGTGATTTCTCCAATCAGCCCTACCTTTTACCCAAAGCTTAGCTTGTTTGGAACGCACAGCGGCGAGACGGATTAATAACCCATACACATGAATAAGTAAACTGTAGAGTTTCAGTATCATTTTGGCAGACGCTTCAAAATTTGTTGAACCAGCGCGGGACCTTCATAAATAAAACCAGTATAGAGCTGCACGAGATTGGCACCTGCATCAAACTTCGCCATAGCATCGTCGGCAGTCATAATACCTCCCGAAGCGATGATTGGTAAACTTGTATGTTGGCGAAGTAAACGAACTACTTCTGTAGCCTTATTTGTTAACGGAGCACCACTTAATCCTCCTGCACCAATTTGATCAATTCTTTCAGCACCACATGTTAACGCAGTTCGGTCGATAGTTGTATTAGTAGCAATTACTCCATCCAATTTTGATTCATGCAAAATATCAACGATTTCAAGTATTGCTTCGGCGGTTAAATCGGGCGCAATTTTTAATAAAATCGGTTTAGGTTTTTCTTTTTTCGAATTTGCAGCTTGAACCACATTCAGTAATTCTAATAAAGGCCCTTTCTCCTGCAAGGCACGTAAACCAGGAGTATTAGGAGAAGAAACATTGCACACGAAATAATCAACGTAAGGATATAACGTCTCAAAGCATTTCACATAATCAGAAGCGGCGTCTTCATTTGGCGTAATTTTATTTTTACCAATATTTCCACCAACAATAATTTTAGACGTTCTATTTTTCAATCGTTCTGCAATCACCAACATCCCATCATTATTAAAACCCATCCGATTAATCAAGGCTTTGTCTTGCGGAATACGAAACAACCGTGGTTGCGGATTACCATCTTGTGCGAGCGGTGTAATCGTGCCAAGTTCGATAAATCCAAATCCGAACATTTCCCAAGAATCAATCAATAAAGCATTCTTATCTAAGCCGGCTGCCAGTCCAATTGGATTAGGAAATTCAATTCCGAATAGGTTGGTCGACTTTACCTTAGGGACACGCGCTTTCATCATACGTTTCACCAATGGTAAAGCACTCAACAGGTTTAATCCTGCAAAGGTTAAATGGTGCGCTTTTTCAGCAGGGAATCGAAATAATATCGGACGAATGATTGACTTATACATAGAGCTTATTGATAACGATAATTACGCAAGTGTTCTTTAAATTGACGTTTCTTAACTTCTGGAGATTGTTGATAGATATAGTAACGCGTTGGAACTGCAGGATCCTTAATCGTACGTTTTTCTGGCGTTATTTTCGGAATAGGCGTTGTAAAGGCTTCGTTAGATGAAAGCACTTGCAATACGTGATTCGCGTAAGCAAAGTAATACCAATCAGCCTCACTTGTTTCGAATAAAATCGTGAAATTGTCGCCTGATTTTTTCAAATCAATTTCGATATACGCATAGATTTGTTTACCAAAATACTGACCGCCAACCGTTGTGACACCAACATTCCCAACACCTTTCAACGAGTTAGAATAGGGATCATAACCCATTTTTACATTCGTCAAAAAGAAAGTATATGGGAAGTCACGCGGCAATTCGAGTTTTGCATTTTCTGCATCTTCCTCTACATTTTTCAAAGCTTTCTTCAATTCGCGATCTGTAAGTAATTCTGCAAGGGCATTTCCGATCCATGGCGCTTTATAATCCACGTCATTTTTATCTGCGGTTAGATCGACCCAATCCTTAATCATTACATCCATCATCTCCTTTGGAAGATCTAATTTTAAGCCTAAGCACAAATTATAAATTTGCGAATTCTTATTTAAATCTGCGGTGACATTACCCACCGTAACTAAATCAATTGGCGCTCCGAGATTTAATCCGAAGTCGAATTTACCTTCACCATAAAGTCGATTATTCGCATCATTAAATTTCAAATAATCACCACGACGCGTTTGTTCATTTAACTTAGCGCTACTGCCGTACACAATTTCATTGGAAGCAGGATTATATTGTAAAAAGCCTTGTGGGCGAAAAACAACCTTATCTAATGGATTCGCTGCTGCCGCAAAAATACTTGGATACAAACCTAATGTGTCGAAGGCGCCACGCATAATACCAAAATACAACGGAGAGCCCAATTCATTACGTGGTTGATACACATTAAAGTTTCCAGAATCGGCACGTATAACTGAGTTAAGTGAAAACCAATCTGTACGTATCGTAGTCGTATTTAATTTTAAACGCGCAAACCCATCTAAGGAAGGATCTTTTTGTTGTGCATCAAATTTGAAATACCCTTTGAAGGTCATCTTCTTGTTCAATGCAAAATTCTGATCCGCTTTAATATTTGCAAAACCATACGAACTCCATTTACCAGCGGTTTCACGCATAAAGAGTGAATCGACCTGCAATACTTGTTTACCAGTTACTTTACTATTGAAGTCATACTTAGCATTTGTAGCGAGGTATTGATCCTTGCTAATAACTTGAACGTTTGCTTCGTAAATCTTGTGATAGTTATTAATGGTATCACAATTAATCTTTGCATTCTTCAAAGGGCGAATAGCAGCTTTTGGCTCTATATAAACATATCCACTATCAGGCATTACATACGCATCTCCGAGATGAATACCTGATACGCCTTTTGCTTGAATCAAATTACGTCCCAATTGATATTGAGCGGTAACCACAGGGAAACGCAAACCGTTCTGTGCAGGATTTTTAGAAATCATCCAAGCGGTATCCTTATTCGTTTTATTTTGAAAGTCCACAGCTTGTTGATTCATATCCCAATGGAATCGATCCATCGTGGTACTGAACTGATGTGTAACAAAGTCAGTTGGCAATCCAGGTGTATTCATCACGAAGTCGCCTACCCTTTTTTCAAAATCAATTTTTGCATTCAAATCTTTTGCTTCATACGCGCTATGAATCTGATCTAATTCACGAATCACAAGATTAGCCGTATCCGCACTTACGCTCATTTTGCCATATTTCATTAGAGAAGATTGAAGCGTTCCTTCTTTCCAGTCTAACAAACCATTTCCAAACATGCACTTGGGAGTGATCGTTAAGGTGCCCGTTGACTTAGCAAAATTACCGAACACCTTAAACTGACTTGTATCCATTGAAGCTAGCAGACGGTCATTCTTAGGCTCCCAATGTATGAAGGTAGATTGATTATGTACTTCTGGAAATTCAACGGTGCCTGCAGTTGCAACTTGGTCAAATTGATAAGCTCGAGCATTTAATGAATCCGGCATAAAGAGAATTCCTTTAGCCTGTGCTTTGCTTGAAATATAGGAAATGGTACCATCTCCGTACAATCCATTATTAGAAAGATCATACTCCCCAATGAAGGTTCCTTTTCCATTATAAACTGACATACCTTCCGGAGCCGTTTTACCATGAAAGCCAAGCGAAAGATCTTTTTGTAAGGTAAGCGTCTGCTTCATCTCTGGCATAATTCCTCCAGAATTAAATATTCCCGGGAAACGAATCCCATTGATATCAAAACTTAGTAAACTATCAAGGGTAAACGTGTCCAACTTAAAATAAAACACATCACGCTTATAGGCATTATTATGAATTTTCGGACTTTCATAGAATGTAAAACTAGGTTCAGTTGTCTTTAATGTTGGGTACTTCCATAGACGTACGCGACTCGATTTATTCTTTGGAGCGTCTATTATA
The DNA here is from genome assembly GCA_947452995.1 of Chitinophagales bacterium. Taxonomy (GTDB): domain Bacteria; phylum Bacteroidota; class Bacteroidia; order Chitinophagales; family CAIODY01; genus JAHEYX01. The sequence continues at coordinate 12,107 of CANGEV010000007.1, read as the reverse complement.
AAGTCGCCATTAATTTTACAGATAAAGGTCTTAACAGGTTTTAACTGTGGTGTATTAAATCCATCTTTACTCATTATCGGTACATGAATCAGTAACGAATCACCATCTTTAATATGCACTCTAAATTTTTCGTAATCGAACTGAAAGTCCTTCGCCAAGATATCCGCTCTTGCGCCATGTAATAAGCCGCTAAATTTAATATCTCGTCCTTTGGCTAATTGAAGGTCACTTTCGTTCGGAAAGAAAATAACATCATTGGAATCAGAAACAACAATTTTATCGACACCGTTTATATTGATGGTATTCTTGTTCATGTCCAAGACACCGTTCGCACCATTGGGTTGTAAGGAATTAAAACTAATCTTATCATAATCACTGATCTTTCGATAAGCTTTCACATATAAAGTAGTTTTAGGCATCATTTCAACCCAATGATGATTTTCATCGTAGAAGACAAAACCATCTTCCATCATAGAATACAAGGTACCCTTAATTGTTTCTTCAGTATAGTTCTTATTACAAGCATGTGCTAAATCTTCCGCATCCATACCAGTCACTTTATTTCTTTCACAATAAAGGCTTAAAACGGCGATTGGATTAAAGTCTGCTACGTTAGTATATTTTTCTAATTCTCCTGGTTCAAAAAAATCTTGCGATTGAAAATTGCTGGCCGTTTTTCCACTACCCGTTACATTAGAAAAATACATTTGAGTACTATCGATTTTCCACAACAATACCTCCGAGCCGATTTCTAATTTATGGTAAGAATCATAGAATTTCACTTTGTTTACACCCAATCCACCGCGATCTAAACGTATTATTCTATCCGGTATATTGAATTTAAAACCAGCTCCGGGATGATAAATGGAATCGTCATGCATATACAATTTCACCACAGCGCTCGACGCGGTAATTTCTGTTCCCTTTTTAATCACAAAATTTGCAGCACTTGCGGCAGCGACCTTTTTCTTTTGCCCATTATAGAAAATCAAGCTAGCCGGTTCGTCTTTCGAACCTACTCCAACGACGCGAGCACCTTGCTGTGTATAGCCAGCACGTAATTTTACCCCAGGTGAAAACTCTTCAAAGTCAAATTTTTCTCTACAATCAAAACGAGGAAAGTTAGCATTTTTTGTACCAACCGCCTTAGATAATACTTTGTCAGTTAGACTTCCAACAAGATCCTTTTTCAAAAACTGAGCATTATGAAAGAGTACAGTATCTACACGGAACTCCGCTTTATTAACTTCTACTACATATTTATTGAATTTACAATATACACTTAATGAATCCAAGCCAGCTTTGCGCCAATCCATCATACCATGATCCCCTACAAATTTTTCCGCAAACACATACCATGTTCCACTTGTATTCGAAATGATTGAAGTATCACCCGTAGCTTGAATAATCAAGGATCCATTATTTAATTTAACAATAGGTTCCTTATCATACAATAGCTCTAGTGATTCTCCTGTACCCTTCCAAAGCTTTGCGCCAGAATCCATAAAGGCTCCTTTACTAAACATCGCTTGCGTAAACTTATAATAGTTAAGCAAGTCTTTTGTCAAGCCTTTCTTCATATGCGTTATTACTTCACCCAAAACATCATCCCAAGCCTGTATAAAAGCCGGATCTACTTTATTTTGCTTAGCAAGAAGATAGTATTGCAAAAACTGAATTTGAAATGGATTAAATCTAAGCTTTGCTGTAGTGAAACGATTACATCCGTTCGCCATGGCTGATAAATCAGTGGCCGTAACTAAGGCGTCCTTTTCATAAGCTCTTTCTAAATCCTTGTAAAAGTCCTTATAGACTTCTACTTGTGTTGCCTTGATTTCTTTTTCTAATTGCTTAAGAAAAGCAGCAGGATCTTTTGTATCAAAGACAATTTCCTGTGCGTTCGACAATCTTGGAAATCCAACAAGTAATACAAAAATAAAAACCAGAATTTGACGCATTCAAATTTATTTACAAGCGTTTACAATTACTTTAAACTCATCTATTTTAAGCGAAGCCCCTCCAATCAAACCTCCATCAACATTAGGCATTGCAAAAATTGTAGCAGCATTATCCGCCTTACAACTTCCTCCGTACAAAATTGACAAAGATTCAGCTGAGTTTTTACCAAAAAGATCAGCCCAAACATTTCGAATATGTAGGTGCATTTCTTCTGTTTGTTGCGGAGTAGCGGTCATGCCTGTTCCTATAGCCCATACAGGCTCGTAAGCAATCACAATATTTTGAACTTGAGCGGCATCAAACATAGAAAAGCAAGTACGTATTTGATTTTCTACGTAATCGAGATGCGAATTGTTCTGTCTTACTTCTAATTTCTCACCACAACAATAGATTGCTTGAATTTTTGATTGAAGCAAGGCTTTTACTTTTTCCGCGATAAGCGAGTCTGTTTCACCAGAATACTCTCTTCGTTCACTATGCCCTACGATACAATAGCTCACACCAAAATCTTTTAACATTTGAGTATTTACTTCACCTGTGAAAGCGCCCTCCGCAACATGATGTACATTTTGCGCTCCTAATTTGAGTTGCGCAGAAAGTTTGGATTGAGCCAAAGGCAAAAATGGGAAGGACGGACAAACCACCACATCACAAGAACTATTTTCCATCGATGAAAGAGCCTCTAACAAGGCGGAAGCACTTGCTAAATTCAGGTTCATCTTCCAATTCGCGGCAACAATTTTTTTACGCATGTTCCATCAATTTATTCATTTGATACGCATAATCCTTCGCAACTACTGCTGCTTTTTCTGCGAAATCTTGGCCGTTGGACGCATATAAAATTTGACGGCTGACATTTACGATCAAACCGACTTCAGTATTTGCACCAAATTTATAAACTTCTTCCAATGAACCGCCTTGTGCTCCGACACCTGGTACTAACAAGAAATGATCCGGAACTATTGCTCGAACTTTGGTAAAATATTCTGGTCGCGTTGCACCTACCACGAACATAATATTATCTGTATTACCTAACGAAGCCGTTTTTTGTAATACTACTTCGTAGAGTGCTGTACCATTCGATTCAATCAACTGAAAATCCGCAGCACCTGGGTTAGATGTTAAGGCCAATACGATTGCAGTTTTGTTTTCGTATTTCAAAAATGGAGTAATTGCATCTTCGCCCATATAAGGCGCGATCGTAACTGAATCACCTGGCATTGATTCAAAAAAAGTTTTAGCGTATTGTTCGGCTGTATTACCTATATCACCGCGTTTTGCATCTAAAATGATAAAATGGGAATCCCCAATATAATTTACGGTCTTGATCAATGCATTCCAACCTACCAATCCTTGTGCCTCATAAAATGCAAGATTGGGTTTATAGCTAACACAATAGTTTCTAGTTGCGTCAATTATTGCTTTATTAAATGCAAAAAGAGGATCCTCTTCTTTTAAAAGATGCGATGGAATTTTTGACAAGTCGGTATCTAAACCTACACACAAGAAATTCTTTTTGGTACGAATACTTTCTACCAATTGTTGTTTATTCATTTCGTCAGAATTTATCCCTACAAAAATGAACAATATTACGGGCTATTTATAGCCCAATAATCAACATTTCCCCAATTTATCGACAATTAATGTACGACGTTGACAATTTTAGTCGGTTCCATGTTCGCATTACGAATAGCGACTTGCTGGGCTACTGTTGCGGCCAAGTTATCAAACGGAGCAGAGATCAATTCATCAGCTTGTAAAACAGCAGGATGACCTTCATCTCCTCCTTGACGAATACCTTGTACCAAAGGCAATTGTGCTAATAATGGTAACCCGCATTCATTAGCTAAACGTTGTCCTCCATTTTCGCCAAAGATATAATACTTATTATTCGGCAACTCCTTCGGTGTAAACCAACTCATATTCTCCACAACACCAAGCACAGGAACTTTTATCTGTCCCATACTAAACATACTCACAGCTTTACGTGCATCAGCTAAAGCGACATCCTGTGGCGTAGTAACCACTACAGCACCCGTAATAGGCACCAATTGAACAAGTGTTAGGTGAACATCACCAGTACCTGGAGGCATATCAATAATCAGATAATCCAATTCTCCCCAATGAACGTCGGTAATCAACTGTCGAATGGCAGAAGATACCATTGGTCCTCTCCAAACAACTGCTTGCGTTTCATCAATCAACAAACCAATCGAAACACTCTTAATACCCATATGTTCTATAGGCTCAATTTTATGCTTTCCATCCACACTCACCATATTTGGCTTGCGTGTAGTTAGTCCCATCATAAGCGGTAATGAAGGTCCGTAAATATCAGCATCTAGCAACCCTACCTTCGCACCCATTTTACCCAATCCTAATGCTAAATTCGTTGAAACTGTCGACTTACCTACTCCTCCTTTTCCGCTGACAACGGCAATTATATTTTTAACTTTTGGCAGTACAGCCTGATCATCTTTACGTTGCGACGTAACACGACTCGACATATTAATATCAACAATAGCTTCTTTGCTCACCATCATCTTGATCGCATTCAAACATGCAGTGCGAATCATATCTTTCATCGGACAAGCTGGAGTGGTCAATTCAACCGTGAAAGCGATTTTATCGCCTTCAATCACTACATCCTGCACCATATTCAATGTAACAATATCCTTACGTAAATCTGGATCATCTACATGACTTAACGCATGCAACACTTGTTCTTTAGTAAACGACATAACCTAAAATTTAGGCTACAAAAATAGAACATTCCAACTAAAAAAACAGAAATAAAATCAAGGCCAACTCTTAACGAATTAAGGTTACATCACCTTTTTTTAGCCATTCTGCGCCTGTAAGGTCGCGTACACGCATCATCCAAACATAGGCCCCAATTTCTGACTGTTGCCCTTTGTAGGTACCGTCCCAACCTTCATTTCGATCGGTGGTTGTAAAAACTTTATTGCCCCATCGATCATAAACGGAGAACTCCATAAGACCTGTCACACCTGCATAAATTGGAATAAAGACATCATCCACACCATCTCCATTCGGAGTAAAGGCATTTGGAACGTAAGCCGTAATCTCAGGGAAAATTATAACGTGCAAAGTATCATGATCAATACATCCATTTACAGAAGTCACTGTCACAACGTAGGTCATATCCTTATCCAATGTCGCACTTGGATTTTGGCTATTGGGATTATCTAATCCATAGATTGGTTGCCATGAATATGTTATCCCTCCTTCGGCATGAAGCTCAATAGGAATACCTTTTACGCCAGAGGTGTCAGCACCTGCATAGGCCCAATTAAAATTTTCTACATGCACGATCACTTGATCTGAAATTGGCTTAAGGCAACTAAAAGTATCAATTACCGTTAGTGTATAGGTGGTCGTCAAATCGGGATAAACAACAGGATTGGCAGTATTCGAAAAAGACATATTTGTATTGGGCGACCAAGTATAGAACACCCCACCTGTACCTTGCAAGGTTGCGTTTGCCCCTTTACAAATTGTAATATCTTGACCAGCATTTGGATTAGCGAGTTTAACAACATTCAACTTGAAGGTATCATCATGTACACAAGCTCCGTCAGCAACATGTACCGTATAGGTGGTTGCCACTAGCGGGAAGGCCCATGGATTAGCCACTTTAGTAGAGGACAAATTATAGTTAGGCAACCACGTATACTTGTTACTAGCAAGTCCGCCACGTAAAATAGCACTATCGCCATAACAAATTGCTGAATCAAGTACAATACCACGTGAAGGAGGGTTGACATTGGTAATGACAACACTGGCCGTGTCTATACATCCAACTACTGAGGTGACTTTTACATGATAGGTGGTTGTTTTATCTGGCGTTACTCGAGGTGTCGCACTGTTTAAACTATCGATAGCATAGTTCGGGGTCCATTGATAAACCCCTCCACCATGTGCCGAAAGATTTATTGTATCGAGGTTACAGACAGACGTAGCAGCGCTGATATTGATAATCGGACGCGGATAAATATTAATTGGAATTTGAATAGAATCTTGACAACCCCATGAGTTCGTAACCACCATATTAATGGAATAGGTACCTGCATTCGTGTACAAATGCTTTACATAATTATTCGTGGAGGATGTACTATCGCCATCGCCCCAATACCACATTGCTTGAATTAGGCTTCCAGGGCCAGGGATCGTTTGTTGCTGAACAATTGCAGAATCATAGACACATACACCTACTGTATCAAAGCCTGCTTGCAAGCCAAATTGAACATTCACCACATGGACTGCAGTATCAGCACAGCCTGTGCCTGGATAGGCAACCAAAGTAACCGAATAATATCCTGGGTTAACATAAGCGTGGGTAGGATTTGAAAAGCTACTAGAATTGAAAGGAGAGCTAGGCTCGCCGAAGTTCCATAAGTAAGTAGGTGCTGAAAAATTGGATGAAAAGGCAACTGAATTACGACAGCTCAAAGTTGGTGCGTTGATAGCAAAATTCGGAGGAAGCGGACTGATAACATTGACTATCTGAACACTCGTATCCGAGCAGCCTTGCGCATTGAAAACAACGAGCATCACAGTATAAGCACCTGGAGTGACATAGGCATGATTCACGTTTGTGCCAAAGACAGGAGCAGTTCCATCACCGAAATCCCACTTACGAAGCGTTGGTTTCGAACGACCATACGAAGAATCAATAAATTGAATAGGATAATTCGGGCAAACAATATGCGGCACATATTTAAAATAGGATTTTATGGGTCCATATACGCGAATCGTTTTATAGACAGTATCGGAGCAGGTACCTGCCATTCCTATGTTGAGAATTTGACGTACTGTATATGTTCCTGTATCTGCATAGATATAGCTTGCAATTTGATTTGATGACGTATCATTACTTGTATTAGGATCCCCAAAATTCCAATTATAAGAGCCCGCAACAGAAGGGGTCATATAATTTACTGCGAGTGAGTTACACTGTAAAGGTGCTGTAGAAATTATTGCGTTAGCGATCGGATAAATGATTACATCCTTTTGCATACTATCCGAACAACCTATTGTTGCATATTGCGTCAACAACTTCACTTGATACGTATCAATTGCACTGAAGGCGTGAATTGGATTCAAAGCTGTCGAACTAAATCCATCCGAGAAAGTCCATTGGTATGAGGTAGGAGAAACAATGCCCGAGGATAAATTATTAAACTGGGTAGAGTTGCCAATACAAGCGATAGATGGATTTTGTACAAAGTCGGCTATTAAGGGCGCATACACTTTTACCGAAGCATAGGCAGTATCCGTACAAGTGCCTCCGATGGTAGGGTTAAGGATAAGCCGTATTTGATGTAAGCCTGTATCTGAATAGGTATAAGCAGGGCTCATTAAGGAGGATGTATCTGTACTTGAATTTTGCTGTCCGAAATCCCAGGCATAGGAGTAAGCTGTATTTACAGAAGCCGGAGCGATGAGCATCGAATTACATATCAACGGAGGGACACTAATTGCTGCAACGGGAGGTGCTTGAATATTGATATTTGTTTGAATACTATCTCTACAACCAGCGCTATTTTTTATCAAGAACTTCACAGGATATGTTCCTATGGAAGCATAAGGATGGGAAGCTGTGAATGGAGCGCTATACGATGTTTGCAATGGAGAGCCATCACCAAAATTTAGGCTCCAGTAATTAGGCATTAATGCACCTTTCGAAGTGTCGGTAAAGGACACAGGAGTATTAACGCAAGTCGGATTCGGGAAAATTTTTAAGCCCGCATTAAATGGAGGATAGGTTTTAACAACGACAGTAGCTGTGCTTCGACAAGCGGCGGCTAATGTCTGATTGATTTTTAACGTTACGGTATAAGCACCCGTATCAGGATAGGTATAGCTTGGATTGCCAAGCAACGAAGTATCTCCCAAGGAACTCAAATTGCCGAAGTTCCACCAATAGGAATAGGCGCTTGCGGAAGTAAACGTTATCACTTTAGATTTACAATTCGGCGTAACGACATTTATTGTTGCGGTTGGATATGGCCCTATAATTGACAGCACTTTTGTAAGCGAATCCTTACAGCCGGATGATTGCGTGACAACTAATTTCACACTATAATTTCCGGTAGCTGAATAAATATGACTTGGATTTTGTGATGTAGAATAGGTTCCGTCACCAAAGGACCATTTGAATGTTGCCGTACTTGGGTTTTGCTTGACAATGGAGGAGTCGCGAAAATTTATATTAGAACAAACTTTATTAGTGCTATAACCAAACTTTACAAACGGCTTATCATATACCTTAACTGTTTTGTAAACAGTATCGGAGCATGACCCTATTTGACCAGGATTCATGATATATTGAACGGTATAGGTTCCGGTATCAGAATAAGTGTAGGTAGGCGTTTGAAGTCGTGAAGTGTCTGCTGTGGTTGTTGGATCACCGAAGTCCCACCAAAAGGTGGTCAATGACCCATTTATTGGAGTCGAGTTATTTGTAAAGGTTACTGATTTACTTCCACAAGCAAGCACATAATTAAAGCCTGCAGTATTGGCAACTGCAGCTGAAACTACCGTTACGCAGGGATTGATATTGAATTGAATATCTCGATAAATACAACCTATATAAACGCCGTTTCGATATTCCTCCACTTTAATTCCAACACAGAAAGTTCCAGCATTAGGAGGATAACAGGTTAATACGCCTGTATTAGGATCGATAGCCAAGGCAGGCGAGCCACCGACAAAATTACTTAATGAATAGCCTCCGTTCCACGTCAAACCAGCAAATCCAGTTGGAGGTGTCATGGTACCATTGAATGGTGTATTCAGACTATAAACCAATTGATCTCCATTCGGGTCTGTAGCACCACATGGAAATGAGAATGGAGAGTTTTGACAAATTGCAATCGGAGGCAAGGTGGTAAAAACCGGACTACTATTCGCCTGATTAGGAGACCCTGGCACTTCGCATAGATAAGTTGCACCGTCTTGCGAAGTATTGATACTAAAATTTACGCTTGAGTTACGGCAGCAATTTTGATATAAAATTGTGTAACCTCCTGGCGTTGCAGGCAAGTTTGTTGTAGCGGTATATACCGCTTTCTTGACACATATCCCGGAAGGAAATGTAAGGCACGGGGAGTAATAATACGGGCTAACGGTAGTACCTGTTGTATTATACCCTGGTGCAAACGCAAGATTTAATGCCGATCCATAAGCAGTTCCAAGGGTAGCAGGTGCAAAGCCTGAAGTATAATACACATAGAGCTTTGGGGTCGTTGCACCGCCACCACCACCGCCACCTGAAGGGTTAGGAAAGGTGGTGGTAGAATTTTGACAGTCTCTATAAAGGGTTAAGGTAAATGTATAACTTGTTCCACCATTATAAACATAAGTCAAATCGCCTCCTACAATATGTGTAGCTGAAACCTTTCCAAAGCAGAAAAGTAGCATTAGCGTCAAACTATATCGTAAAAAATTATTCAATTCGATGGTGGCTGTATAGTACCTATAAAAATGCTGATTTTTGTCAATATTTCAAAACAATATCGACCAATAAAACAAAAAAAACAGATTAATGTTTAGGAGAGACTTATTATCACTTTTTCGCCCATTGCCAAGCGGTTCCGAGCATTTCGATTAAGCCATTCAAAGGCAACCAATTAAGGTCCTTTTTCGCCTTACTTGCATCGGCATAAATCGCAGCCGGATCACCCGCTCTTCGCTTCGACACTTGATACGGAATTTTTACCCCATTCACCGCTTCGAATGCGTGAATCATTTCCAAAACGGAGTATCCTTTTTCACTACCCAGATTGTAAATTTGAAGCGTTTTCTTGGATGAATCTAATAATGCTTTATAGGCTAAAACATGTGCGTGGGCAACATCGCAGACGTGCACATAATCACGAATAGCTGTTCCATCGGGGGTCTCGTAATCATCGCCATTAACAAAAAGACAAGGCTGTTCTCCCATAGCCACTTTCAGAATGAGTGGTAAGAGATTGGTGGTAGCGCTATCTGGATTTTCGCCTATTAGTCCACTTGGATGTGCGCCAATAGGGTTAAAATAACGGAGGATAGAGCAATGGAATGCCGCATTTTGTGTGATTACTTGCTTCAAAAATAATTCACCCGCTTGTTTGGAGGCAGCGTAAGGAGAGGTGGGTGCTGAAAATGGACACTCTTCAGTAACAGGCAAAACAGCAGGATTGCCATATACGGCGCATGAGGAAGAAAACACTAAATGGTGAATCTGTTTCGCAAGCATGGTTTCCACCAAGTTCTGTAGCGCGAGCATATTATTTTGCATGTACCATTCCGGTTTTTCCACCGACTCCGGCACAGATTTTAAAGCGGCAAAATGAATAACCCCTACAACAGAACCTATTGCTTCAAAGGCGGATGAAAGCGCCGCTCTATCACACATATCCACTTCATAAAAAGGAATCTCGACACCTGTTATTGCTCTAATACAATCCAATTGCGAACGTTTTCCGCGCACCAAATTATCGAGACAAACGACATCGAAGCCGTTTTGAATCAAGTCGACAATCGTATGACTGCCTATATAGCCGCATCCACCCGTAACAACAATCTTGGACATTTATCAAAAATATACAAATAAGTGGAAATTAGAAAGCGAGGGCAATCGCCAGCAATTTTTACCTTATTTTGTCAATAAGGATTACTGACAACAAAATCAAGACCTTGCAAATTTTAATAAGGCACTAAAGTCGCCTGAATCAGCAAGCTGCATTGCTTTTAGGTAAGAGTCTCTGATCGTCTGTTCTGCAATCGGTTGTTTTCTTCCCCAAGTGAATACCGGCTGTTTAAAGAGTTTCTCTGCAATAATATCTGCCATCAATCGGCTGTGGCGTCCGTTTCCATTGGGGAAACAATGAATCTGTACAATTCGATGCTTAAATCGTATAGCCAATTCATCAGAAGGATAAACAGCATTCGAGTACCAGAAGTTAGCATCGTCAAATAGTTTTCGAAGTTCTGTTACGATTTCCCATTTATCGACGCCGAAGTTCTTATTACTTTTTCTAAATTCTCCTGCCCAAGCCCATACTTCACCAAACATTTGCTTATGCACTAATCGAACAAATGCTTCGCTAAAAACAAGCTCGGCCTTGAAAGCCCGTCCAATAAGCCATTGCATTGCATGTTCAATATTATGTTGTTCAAACTCATCCAATTCAGCATAAGTAGTGATACTTGTTAGCAATAATCCTTCACGTTCATCTTGATCCAAAGGTGTTTGCCCGAAGGCGTCACCACTTGCCTCTATTAATCCCATAGTGTTTTAGGCTTTAAATGTAATAACGTATGTGCACGCTCCTTTATTGCCTTAGCGATTCTTTTTTTTGAGTTCGCTTGATTCTCAAGTTGCATAGTAGTTGCAGTACGCATCACAATTTCAGTGGCTAGTTCTGTCGCTCTTCGTTCTACTAATGCTTCGAGAGAACCCTCTTTCGGTATAAAGCCATACACCAATTGCATATCCATTGCTTGAGCAACTTCCCTTAATGCCTTAATGGTAACCGTTCCCGCCTGCTCCCGATTTTCTAAATCAAGGACCGCTTGTTTTGAAATAGCAAGACGATTCCCCAATTGTTGCAACGACATACCTATCGCACCTCGTATAGCCTTCACCCAGCCATGTGTAGGCATAGCAACTTTTTGCAAGACGGCCATGCGCAACATTTTCTGATTTAGCTGTTGTAACTGAATAGATCGCTTGTTCATTTTGTAAAGTTATAGCTTTTCAATATTAAAACAAAAGTAAAGCTATAAATTAACTTTAAATGTACACAATTCACACTTTATTTCTTCCATCACCCTATATTCTTACTATTCAAACGCCGCATAGAAGCCACATTCAAATAAAAGAAATCGAACTCCTCTTCTACCCTACCTTTTAGGTGATAGACACCGGGGCCACGGAACGGAAAAGCTTTCGTAGCTGCAGGGAAATGAACGGTATCGAGCCAATGTCCTTGCAGATCAATAAAGGTTCCAAAACACATTTTATCTCCCTGCTGTGTATAGGTTGTTTTGTAGGCGACGAGATAGCCCGTTATTTCAACTTCGCGATAGAGATTCAGTTTTAAGTCGGATGCCAGTAAGGGACTCGGGATATCTTCTGC